>NZ_VORU01000010.1 GCF_007997135.1 Aequorivita lipolytica
GCTTCAGAAAATCATCTGAAATTAAATCATCTTTCTTCATAAGGTGTAAATATTTAAAATTAAACAAAAAATTAGCGGGGGCATGCCCCCGCTAATTTTTAACTTACACACTTTATGAGATAGTCCCTTAAAATTAATGAAGCCATTTGTTTCGTAAGTTCCCTCCTACTATATTTTTCAATGCCTTTAGAAGCAATTTTTAAATTTCCGCTTTTGAATGCTGCGTATAATTGAAGAATTTCGGCTTTCAATTCATCATCATCCCAATAGCTGAAAAATTTACCGGCTTTTGTTTCAGTAATTATTCCTTCAATATCGCTTTCCTTCGGTCCTAAAGCAATGATTGGTCTTTTAGCTGCTAAATACTCAAAAAGTTTGCCTGGAATAATAGCACGGGTTTCATTACTGTTTATTTCAACAAGAAGCAAAACCTGACTTTTGAGCTGCAGTTTTAGCGCTTCGGAATGGGAAACGTAGCCCAGAAATCTACAATTCGAAATTAGTTCGAAATTTTTAAGACTTTTTTTCACATCTTCGCTTATGGCTCCAGCAAACTTTAATTGCAAGTCATTTTTGAAAGAAGTATTTTCTTTGCAAATTTCGGAAAGTACTTTCCATAAAACTTCCGGATTTCGTTCACTCAGTAATGAACCAATGTGCGAAATTGAAAAACTAGAATCCTTTTCGAAGTCAATTTCTTCAGAAATTTCGTAACCATTTGTAACAACTTCAATCGGAGTTTCGGTAATCATTTCAAACTCTTTTTTGGTCGTTGGGCTGGTTACGGTAATTATGTCTGCAGATTTTAAAACCAAAGCTTCCAATGCCTTATGTTTTCGTTCCGAAGATTTGTTTAATCGAAGCGATTTATGGTAGTGAATGGTTGTCCACGGATCGCGAAAATCTGCAATCCATTTTACGTTCAATTCTTTTTGAAGCTGCATCCCGATAAGATGAAGGCTATGTGGCGGACCAGTTGTAATTACCACATCCACGGCGTTTTCAGAAATATATTTTGAAAGGAATTTAACCGAAGGTTTTACCCAGCCCACGCGCGCATCAGGAATAAAAAAATTGCCACGCACATAGAGCATTAACTTCTCCATCGCAGACACTTGTTTTTTTGAAATAATGCCGCTGCTTATCTGTTTTGTTTTCTCCTTTGAAAAAAGTTTTGCGAAACGATAGGGCTCGTTGATTGGCTGTTTTATAATTTCAATGTCCGGTGGAATTTCTGAAGAAAAATTTTCATCAATCAAAGGATAATTGGGATTTTCAGGAGCGTAAACAATCGGTTCCACTCCAAATTCCTGAAAATATTTTACAAATTTCAACCATCGCTGTACGCCCGGACCGCCTGCTGGAGGCCAATAGTATGTGATTATAAGGGCGCGTTTCAAAACAGGATTTTTAGTTTAGATTATTTTTAGTTCCGTTAGGGACTTCATATCGGTTATTCAAACCGACTGACAGTTTTTTTGTGCCTTTAGGTACAACTTACCTATGTTTTGTTCCTAAAGGGACAGGAAATTATAATTCTTCTTTAACTAAGGAATCATTATTTTTCTTCCGAAAAGCAAAATACAAACCACTCAATACTATTAAAAGAAAAACAATACTACTTATTAATGAAATGGTGCTTCCAGTTTGTATTACTTTCGGTTCAAATTTAAATTCTATCTTATTGTTTCCTGAAGGGATAACCATTGCTCGCAGCAAATAGTTTGCTCTAAAATATTCAGCTGGTTTTCCATTTATATAAGCATTCCATCCCTTTGGATAGTACACTTCAGAAAAAATTGCCAATTGAGCAGATTTAGTTGAAGTTTCATAAACCAACTTGTTTGGTTGATGACTAAATAGTTCAATAGTAGCGGTACTGTCTCTTTCCATTTTTTGATTCGGAATCTTCAACAATAATTCTTTATTTACAATGGCAGTCGTTTTAGTGTTCAAACTGTCCAAAAGTTGAATTTCGACGTTTGCATTGTCAGCAGGAAGCACATTTTCAACAAACCACGCATCGCCGTTTGCATACGGATTACGCTGCGCCACTGCCCCGCCATTTTTGGTTTGGGTAATGATGTAGCGCACATTCATCATATTCAGAATTCCGATATTTCCCTTGCTTATATAAAACTCAAACAAATCCTGCATTCTGCCAGGTTTTGCGGCGTGATAACCGCCCAAAGCATTGTGATAATAACTAGCCCGCCCACTGTTAAAAGCGTTTGTTGTAGCATCGTAAACACGGTAATGGCCATCGTCTTCCAAAATTTGAATGTCTGCGCCGTTTTTCTGAAATGGCTCGTCAACTAATCTAGCTTGCACAAAGTCATCTTCATTCACATATCTTCTATTAACGCCCACCAAATCAACCAAAACCAATAGACAAAGTGCGGCAATAGTAAAACCTTTTTTCAATGTTCCTTTCATTAAAAACCAAAGAACTGCAGCTGTTAAAACAACAAATATTAAAGAGCGAATTGCATCGGAGGTGAAAAGAGACATTCTATCTTCGCGGATAGCTTCCAAAAACGGTAGTCCCATTTCATCTCTAAAATAACTATCGAAAGGACTGGCAAAATCAAAAAGAGACGACTTGAATAGTATGAAAATAAGCGTGAGTCCACCAACTATTCCTGTGGAATAAAGCAAGGCTTTTTTCTTTTCATCTTCCTTTTCAAACTCATTGAAAAACTGGTGAAGACCAACAATGGCGAGTATTGGAACAATCAATTCAATAATAACTTGTATTGAAGATACCGCGCGAAATTTATCGTAAAGCGGAACATAATCTATAAAAAATTCTGTTAGCCCGCTAAAGTTTTTACCCCACGAAAGAAATAGCGTTAACACAAAGGCTGAAACAACCCACCATTTCAATCTACCTCGGACTAAAAACAGTGCCAAAACAGCAAGAAATATAATGATTGCACCAATATATGCAGGTGCGCCCACAAAAGTTTGATCGCCCCAATACATCGGGATTTGGCTTAAAACTTGGTTTGCTTCCTGGGAAGATGCGCCCATTCGCATTAAATTTTCAACAGTTTTTGAATCTTCTGGAAATGCTTCGGACGAACTTCCACCCATAAAACGTGGAATAAACAGATTAAAACTTTCCAGTTTTCCGTAGCTGTACTCAGTTATATAATCATAATCAAGTCCTGTTTTATTGTCTTTCGGCGTTCCGTCTGCATTGATGCTTAATTCTGTTTTTCCGCGGGTAGAAGTATCTGCGTACTCTTTAGTTGCTAAAATATTAGTGGCGTTTAAACCAATAGAAATTATAACCGCAGCCAGCATAATTCCAACTGCTCTAAAATAATGTGGAAGTATTTTTTTTTGGAAAGCGTCAATTAAATAAACAATTCCAATGATTACTACTAAAAGCATCAAATAATACGTCATTTGGAAGTGGTTTGCAACCAATTCCAACCCCATTGAAACCGTCAGTAATAAAAAGCCCCAAAGATATTTTCCGCGGAATGTTAGGAATATTCCGCTTAATACAAAAGGCATATAAGCAATGGCATGGGCTTTTGCGTTGTGCCCAACGCCCAAAATAATAATCAAATATGTTGAAAAACCGAAAGCCAAAGCTCCGAGAAAAGCCAGTTTATAGTCTACTTTCAAAACCAAAAACAGAATATACATTCCTATAAAATAAAGGAATAAATAATCTGCCGGACGCGGTAAAAAGCGAATGGCGAGATCGAGTTGTTTTATGTAATTGTTTGGATATTTTGCACCTAATTGATAAGTTGGCATCCCACCGAAAGCCGCATCGGTCCAATAAGTTTCTTCGCCCGTGGCTTTTCGAAAATCATTTTGCTGTTTTGCCATTCCAGTGTATTGCACAATATCACTTTGGAATATTTTTTTTCCCTGCAACACTGGGTTGAAATAAGCCAAGGAGGCAATTATAAACAAAACGAAAACAACTAAATGGGGAAGAAATCTTTTATAGTTGGGCTGCATAATTGGTCTTGTGAATTTGAAGTGGGGAAATTAGGGAAAATTTTGGAAACACGAACCACAGCTGAATGGAAACACGAACCACGACGGTTTGAAGCATGACAAAAAAAATAGGACTGAAGAGAATGCAAACAACGATTACAATTAAAACTCGTCGTGGGTCAAAATGACTTGGTTCGAACCGTCCTTTTAATCCACCTCTTCATATTCAACATATTCCCCAACTTTTTTACTAGATCGGGAATTGGAAGAAGGATTTTTATCAATGGTAATACTTCCCTCTTGTTGTTTCTGCGATTTCATATCTGGATTATTTCCGAAGAACTGCTCAAACTGTTGTCCAGCTTTTTTCGAAATATAACGCATTAAATAAGGCGTACCCAGCTTAATAAGAAACTTAAGCCCAAAGTATACCAGAAGAACGATCAATATCGTTTTTAGGAATGTCATCATAACGGTCAAATTATTTTCAAAAATAAGGATTGATGCAGAAAAAGACGAATATTGACTATTAAATTAATGGTAAAATCTTATATCTTTGAGCTAAACCCAACATTCCATGAACATCAAACTTCCCTTTCTATTTCTGCTGTGTTTTATAACCTTTTCAAATGTTTCGGCACAATACACAGAAATGATAAACACAAACCGCCCGGGTGGCTCGCAAGGTGCATTTTCTGTAGGCACCAATGTGCTTCAGATTGAAACCGGATTTAGTTACGGAAAGGAAAAACACGAACTTCTGAAAACTGAAACTAACGGTTTTGCAATAGATTATTCAGTGCGTTATGGTATACTAAAAGAACGTCTGGAAGTGAGCCTTATGGGAGAGTTTCAATCAAATTCGGTTACTGATAATCGCTCAACACTTGTAAGGGAATACAATCTTTCAAACTTTAAAAGTAATACACTGGGAGCGAAATATTTAATTTACGACCCGTACCGAAAACGTGATCTTCAAGGCCCAAACCTCTATAGTTGGAAGGCAAATAACAAAACACAGTGGGCAGATTTAATTCCAGCCATTTCAGTTTATGCAGGCGCCAATGTAGATTTTGCCGACAATCCTTTCACACCGGAAGCTGAAAGTACGATAAGTCCAAAGTTGGTGCTTTCTACCCAAAATAACTTTATTGGCGGATGGGTATTTGTAACCAATATTATAATAGATAGGGTAACAACAGATTTTCCTACCTATGGCTACATTCTAACCTTAACACACGCAACCAATAGATATTTTTCTGTATTTCTTGAAAACCAAGGTTTGAAAAGTGATTTTTATGCAGACCAATTGCTTCGTGGCGGTGCGGCTGCCCTTATTAATCAAAATTTACAGGTTGATCTTTCACTTACTTATAGCTTTAAAGATACACCATCAAAATTCTATGGCCGTGCTGGATTGGCATATCGTTTTGATATGCACGATAAAGATGAATATTTGGAAGATGACGCCAATAAAAAATCAAAAGACAAAAAAGATAAAGACAAAAAAGAAGAACGTCAAGACGAATTAGAATTGGATGGAAATGGCGAACAATAACGTTTTAAGTATGATTACAGTTAAAGAACTAACCTCAAAAAGTGATCTCAAAAAGTTTGTCACTTTTCCTTTTAAACTTTACAAAGATAGCAAATACTGGGTTCCACCATTGATTAAAGACGAAATGGAAACTTTAAACCCTGAAAAAAATCCAGTTTTTAAAAACGCTGAAGCTTGGTACTACTTAGCGTATAAAAATGATGAAATAGTTGGGCGAATCGCCGTTATTCTGAACCATTTCGAAGTAAACGAACAAGGCAAGAAAAAAATTCGTTTTGGTTGGCTGGACATGGTTGATGATATTGAAGTAACCAAAGCCCTGCTTGAAAAAGTATATGAAAAAGGCCGCCAACAAAACCTAGAATATGCCGAAGGCCCCGTAGGTTTCAGCAACATGGAAAAAGCCGGAATCCTAACAATGGGTTTTGAGGAAATGAATACGATGATTACTTGGTATCATTTCCCCTATTACGCCGAACATTTGGAAACACTCGGTTATGAAAAGCAGGCAACTTGGGTGGAATATAGGCTCGAAATACCCGATACTATTTTTGAAAAGGTTTCAAAATTTTCCAAAATTATACGGGAACGCTATAAACTTTCTGTGATTCGTTTTAAAGGCAAAAAAGAAATTCTTCCTTATGTGGATGATATGTTCGGTTTATTGAATAAAACGTACAATACGCTTCAGACTTTCGTGCCAATTCAGCAATATCAAATTGATTATTATAAAAAGAAATATTTCAGCTTTATCCATCCAGACTACATTTGCTGTATAAAAGATGAAACCGGAAAACTGATTGCTTTTTCCATTGTGATGCCTTCCTTTTCAAAAGCACTGAAAAAGGCGAATGGGAAACTGTTTCCGATTGGCTGGAATTATATACTTCAAGCACAGAAAAAGAACGATACCGCCGCTTTTTATTTAATAGGAATAGATCCCGAGTATCAAGGAAAGGGAGTTACCGCAATTATTTTTGAAGAAATGCAATACCTTTTCAACTCAAAAGGAATACATACTGTGGAAACAAATCCTGAATTAAAGGAAAATACAGCTGTGCAGTTGCTTTGGAAGGATTACAATCCTGTGCAACATAAAGAGCGGAGTACTTTTAGGAAGGATATTTAATAAAAAATCCACCCAAAAAAGGTGGATTTTTTCAATATATAAATACTCAGTTTTTAAAATCTACTCTCCCATTGCCTCTATAAGAGCCGCAGAAAGACGCTTATAAGTTCCATTCTCCAATCGCTCGCGGATCGCTGAAAACGCTTCCAAAGTTTCATCAATGTCTTGTATTGTGTGCGTAGCTGTTGGTATCATTCTTAAAAGAATCAGTCCTTTCGGGATTACCGGATAAACAACGATTGAGCAGAAAATTCCGTGGTTTTCACGTAGGTCTTTTACTAACGCCATAGCTTCTGGAATGCTTCCTTTTAAATAAACCGGAGTCACGCAACTTTGGGTTGTCCCAATATCAAAACCTCTCTTTTTAAGTCCGCCTTGCAGGGCATTTACATTTTCCCAAAGTTTTTCTTTTAATTCGGGCATCGTACGAAGCATATCCAAACGCTTTAAAGCACCTTCCACCAAAACCATTTGTAATGATTTCGCAAACATTTGCGAACGCAGGTTGTATTTTAGGTAATTCATTATCTCTTCATCACCAGCAATAAATGCTCCCGTGCTTGCCATAGATTTTGCGAAGGTTGCAAAATAAACGTCAATTCCGTCCTGAACGCCTTGCTCCTCGCCTGCTCCGGCACCTGTTTTTCCAAGCGTTCCGAAACCATGGGCATCATCCACGAAAAAGCGAAAATTGTATTTTTTCTTAAGTTCTATAATTTCTTTCAATTTTCCCTGCTCACCGCGCATTCCGAAAACACCTTCGGAAATAAGAAGAATTCCACCGCCAGTTTTCTCGGCAACTTTAGTAGCACGCTGTAGGTTCTTTTCGATACTTTCCATATCGTTGTGCCTATAAGTGAAGCGTTGCCCCAAGTGAAGGCGAACCCCATCAATAATACAAGCGTGGGCATCAACATCATAAACGATTACATCGTCTTTTGAAACCAAGGCATCTATTGTTGAAACCATTCCTTGATAACCAAAATTTAAAAGATAAGCAGCTTCCTTATTTACAAATTCTGCAAGTTCTCTTTGAAGTTGCTCGTGAAGATCCGTGTGGCCGCTCATCATTCGCGCGCCCATTGGGTAGGCAGAACCCCATTTTTGTGCGGCTTCGGCATCTACTTTTCTAACTTCGGGATGATTGGCAAGGCCTAAATAATCATTAATACTCCAAGTGATTACATCCTTTCCCTTAAACTTCATTCGGTTGGAAATTGGACCTTCCAATTTTGGAAATACAAAGTAGCCTTCCGCTTGTTCGGCCCATTTTCCTAACGGACCTTTATCTTTATAGATTTTATCGAATAAATCTTTCATTAAATCTTTTGTTAAAAATGTGCGACAAAATTAATTAAATTATAATTAGATTATAGTTTTTAGACGTGAGATTTTAGACAGGTTTTGTAGGCTCGCGATAATCGCGAGCCTACAAACAAAAAACCGACTGAAATGTATTCAATCGGTTTTCTAAATCGTAAATCTAAAATCGCATATCGTAAATTACTTAATGTATTCTATCTTGTGTATTTCAGCAGTTTCAGAATCGAAGAAACCTTGCTGTTGCATCCATTCGTCGTTATAGATTTTGCTCATATATCGTGAACCGTGGTCTGGGAAGATAACAACAATATTGCTATCCGCTGCAAACTCGCCTTCTTCTTCAAGCTGTTTTAACCCTTGCATTGCAGCACCACTAGTATAACCTACAAAAAGTCCTTCGGTTTTTGCAAGCTCTCGAGCCGTGTGAGCACTACTCTCATCGGTTACTTTTTCAAATTTGTCAATTATATTGAAATCTGTAGCCGATGGAATTAAGTTTTTACCCAAACCTTCAATTCGGTATGGATAGATTTCATTCGTGTCAAATTCTTTTGTTTGGTGATATTTCTGAAGTACTGAGCCGTAAGCATCAATTCCTATTATTCTTATATGTGGATTTTTCTCTTTCAGAAAACGAGCCGTTCCAGAAATTGTTCCGCCAGTTCCACTACAAGCTACTAAATGGGTGATTTTACCGGCAGTTTGTTCCCAAATTTCGGGACCAGTGGTTTGGTAATGTGCATCAATATTCAATTCGTTAAAATATTGATTGATATACACCGACCCTTTTATTTCACTGTGAAGCTTTTTTGCAACTTCATAATACGAACGTGGATCGTCTGCGCTAACGTGAGCTGGGCAAACGTAAACCTTTGCTCCCATTGTTTTCAGCATATCAATTTTATCTGCTGAAGATTTGGAGCTTACTGCTAAAATACATTCATAACCCTTAATAATACTTACCATTGCAATACTGAACCCCGTGTTTCCACTTGTGGTTTCAATAATAGTGTCGCCTGGTTTAAGGATTCCTTTTCTTTCGGCTTCTTCAATAATATAAAGTGCAATGCGATCTTTTGTAGAATGTCCTGGATTGAACGCTTCAACCTTTGCGAAATAATTACCCTTCATCTTTTGGGTAATCTTGTTAAGCTTAATCAGCGGTGTGTTACCTATAAGTTCCAACACGCTATTGTGGGCTTTTATTTCTTCTTTCATAAAGAGGGAGTTCGTTTTAAAAAATACTCAGTTTGAAACTGAATTTTTCAACCCGCCAAAGGTACGGAATTATTTTTATTACTCCTTGATTCCTTCCAAATCCAATAAAAAGGCAAAATCCATAGCAACCTCTTTCAACGCTTCAAAACGTCCAGAAGCCCCGCCGTGTCCAGCATCCATGTTGGTTTGTAATAAAAGAGTGTTACTGTCGGTTTTTAGATCTCTCAGTTTTGCAACCCACTTTGCAGGCTCCCAATATTGCACTTGGCTATCGTGCAGACCAGTTGTAACAAGCATATTTGGATAGGCTTTCACTTCCACATTATCATACGGGGAATAACTTTTCATATAATTATAGGATTCCACGTTATTTGGATTTCCCCACTCGTCATATTCTCCCGTAGTTAGCGGTATGGAATCGTCAAGCATGGTTGTTACTACATCTACAAAAGGAACTGAAGCGATAATACCATTGTATAAATCTGGCGCTAAATTAACTATGGCGCCCATCAAAAGACCACCCGCTGAACCACCGGAAGCATAAAGATGCTCTTTGGAAGTATAACCTTGATCAATTAAATATTTGGAAGCATCTATAAAATCTTTAAATGTATTTTTCTTTTTCAGCAGTTTCCCGTCCTCGTACCATTGCCTTCCCATATATTCTCCCCCGCGTACGTGCGCAATTGCGAAGATAAAGCCACGATCCAATAGACTCAGTCTTACCGATGAAAAGTAAGGATCGATAGTTGCTCCATAAGAGCCGTAACCGTAAATAAGCAATGGATTTTTACCATCTTTCTTAATTCCTTTTCTATAAATAACCGACATGGGGATTTTTGTTCCATCCGCAGCAGTTGCCCAAAGACGCTCGGTTTCATAATTATCTTTATCGAACTTGTCACCTAAAACTTCGGTTTCTTTCAAAACAGTTTTCACCTTGGTTTCCATATTGAAATCAATCACCGAAGCTGGCGTATTTAAAGAATTGTAACCGTAACGAAGAATTTTAGTGTCGAATTCCGGGTTTTGGGTTGTGAAAGCGGTATAGGTTTCGTTATCGAAAGGCAAATAATAATCTTCGCTGCCTTTCCATTTCTTTATTCGAATTTTTGTGAGTCCGTTATTACGTTCGCTAACAACCAGATAATCCTTAAAAATATCTATGTCTTCCAAAAGCACATCCTCGCGATGCGGGATCATATCTACCCAATTCTCTTTGGAAGTTTTGTCTTCCGAAGTTTTCATCAGTTTAAAATTGAGTGCTTTGTCTTTATTCGTCAGCACGTACCAATTGTTTCCGTAATGCGAGATGCTGTATTCCAAACCTCTTTCGCGAGGCTGAAATATTTTGAATTGACCCGTTGGCGTATCAGCATTTAAGACGCTGAACTCCGTTGTAAGGGTACTGTAAGAGCCTATTACGATATATTCTCTAGACTTAGTTTTATAAACGTAAGTACCGAAGGTGTCGTCTTCCTCCGTAAAAATCAATTCGTCTACAATTGGGTCAGTGCCCAAAGTATGGCGGTATATTCTATCTGCGCGAAGGGTTTTATCGTCCTTTCGAGTGTAAAAAAGTGTTTTGTTATCGTTGCCCCAAGTGGCGCTGCCTGTAGTAAGCGGGATGCGTTCGGCATAGGTTTCGCCAGTCTCAAGATTTTTAATGTAAATATCGTATTTTCTTCGGCTTAAGGTATCTACGCCAAAAGAAATAAGTTTGTTATCTTCAGAAACGTTCAGGCCGGTAAGGTTATAATAAGAATAATCTTTTGCCATTTCGTTTACGTCAAAAAGAATTTCTTCTGAAGCGTCTAAAGAACCCTTCTTACGTGTGTAAATAGGGTAATCTTTCCCAGTTTCGTAGCGGGTTATGTAGTAATAGCCGTTTAGTTTATATGGAACCGACTCATCGTCCTCTTTTATGCGTGCCTTCATTTCTTCAAAAAGATCTTCCTTAAATTTCTTAGTGTGCGCGGTCATTGCCTCGTAATACTTATTTTCTTCGTTTAGATAATTAATTACCTTTTCATCTTCGGGATTGTTGAGCCAATAATAATCATCGATGCGAACATCGCCGTGTGCTTTTAATTCTTTAGGACTTTTTTCCGCTTTAGGGGGAGTAATTTTCATAGTTGCTTTTGAAGTTTCCTGCGCATTTATTGAAGCGGCAAAAATAAGGGAAGCAAATGAAAGGAAAGCCAATTTTTTCATAATTGAAGGTTTTTGAATAGTCACACAATTTAGTAAATTTGTAGCAAACTAAAACAAGAAATTATGTTTGGAGATTTAATGGGAATGATGGGTAAATTAAAAGAAACCCAAGAAAAAGTAGAAGCTACAAAAAAACGCTTAGACACTGTGCTTATTGACGAAGCAAGCAGTGACGGACTTCTAAAAATAACGCTCACGGCAAACCGAAAAATTAAAACTATTGAAATAGCAGATAGTTTGATGGAAGATAAAGAACAACTTGAAGATTATTTAATCCTCACGCTGAACAAGGCGATAGAAAAAGCTACCAATGTGCACGAAACAGAAGTTGCAGCTGTTGCAAAAGAAGGAATGCCGAATATTCCCGGAATGGATTTGTTTAAGTAACTAATGCTAAATTTATTATAAATAGGAAAAGTAATTTTTATAACATCTTATTTTTCACGATATTAAGGTTTTAATTATTAATAATCTTAAACACCTAATTATTATGTTTGAACTAAAGATGAGTGGTGATAAATTTCATTTCGTATTAAAAGCGGCCAATGGACTAGTAATCCTTTCCAGCCAAATGTACACCACAAAAGCTGCAGCAATGAACGGCATTGAATCCGTAAAAACCAACTGTGGCAGTGATTCTATGTACGAAAGAAAGACAGCGGCAAATGGAAAGTTTCATTTCAACGTGAAATCCACGAACGGCCAAATAATAGGAAATAGCCAAATGTATACTTCTGAAAGCGGCGTTACCACAGGGATTGACTCTGTGAAAAAAAATGCTCCCGGCGCTTCGATAAATGAAGTGGAATAAATTTCGCCACGAATTCACGAATGTTTTAAATAATTATTCGTGAATTCGCGGCTTATTTTATAATACTATTTATATTTTTTAAGAATTTCCAAAAACTTCCCGTGCATCCCATCCGTATAATCTAAATGGGTTACAATTCGTGAATTCGCGGCTCATTTTATAATACTATTTATATTTTTTAAGAATTTCCAAAAACTTCCCGTGCATCCCATCCGTATAATCTAAATGGGTTACAATTCGTAATTTCCCCTGCCCCATACTGCTAATTTTAATGTTTTTCTGAAGCAAATCATCCATAAATTTTTCTTCGGAAATGTGTTCAGAAAGATAAAAAATTACAATATTGGTTTCTGTGGGCTCAACCTTTTTTATATAGGATTGTTTCGAAAGCAATTCCGAAATTTCCGAAGCTTTTTTATGGTCATCAGCCAAGCGATCTAAATGATTATCCAAAGCATAAATACCCGCAGCAGCCATAAAACCTATTTGCCGCATTCCGCCACCCAATACTTTCCGGGTACGCATTGCTTTTTTCATAATTTCACTTTTCCCCAGTAAAACGCTTCCCATGGGCGTGCCCAAACCTTTGCTCAAACAAACCGAAATAGTATCGAAAACTTTTCCATAATCTTTAGGATCTTCCTTTTTTGCCACAAGTGCATTCCAAATTCGCGCACCATCTAAATGCAACCCTAAATTATGATTATTGCAAACTCTGCGTATTTTTTCTATTTCAGAAAAATCATAACACGCTCCACCGCCTTTGTTTGTTGTATTTTCTAAACACACCAAACTTGTAAGCGGACTGTGATAAAAATCTGGCGGATTTATGTTTTCTTCAACTTGCGCAGCGGTAATCATTCCGCGATTGCCATCAATCAATTTGCAGGAAACCCCGCTATTAAAGGATACGCCGCCGCCTTCGTAATTATAAACGTGCGCCCATTTATCGGCTATTAACTGTTCTCCAGGTTGGGTGTGCATTTTTATAGCCGCTTGGTTTGCCATACTTCCCGTTGGGAAAAAAAGTGCAGCCTCCATCCCGAACATTGCTGCAAGTTTTAGCTCTAACTTATTGGCGGTTGGGTCTTCTTTATAGACATCATCACCTACTTCTGCATTCATAATTGCTTGCATCATTCCCTGTGTGGGTTTGGTAACGGTATCGCTTCTTAAATCTATTGTCATATTTTTAGTCTTCTCGGAAAAATTTTCCATTTTTTTCTAAATTCTTTAATAACTCTGAAACCTCATTGTCCAGCTTTATCAATTTAAGTGAATTGTTGTGATCTGCGTTAACGTTTCTGTATTTGGAATCGTTGGTAAGATCAAACTCGCGGAAGCTTTTTTCAAAAGCTTTGCCTTCAAAAACAAACTTGTATTCTTTATGGCACGACTGAACCGACATATTTCCAAACGCATTATCATCAACCTTTTCGCCTTCGTATTTTTTTACCGTTTCACTTTTCAGCGCTTGCTCTTCATTAAGTAGTTTAATTAATGTCTTATTACGGACTATTTTCAAAGGCATAAAACTTCCGCAATTATCAAATTTCTGAAGTTTCAAAACTTCATCGTCTTCCTTCCAAAATAAGTAAACTGAATAGTAGGTAGACCGCGAAGCACAAAGGCTACCATCGGGTAAATTGAACAGTTGTATGTTCCCAACGCAGTAATCTTTTCTGAAAAAATATTCAGGATTTTGCTGCAGTTCAAGTTCTGCCATTTTTTGTGCAACCAGCGAATCTACAAAAGTCTCGTCATTTTGGGCGAAAACAATAGTCGTTATAATCAATGCGAAAAAGAGCACTATATTTTTCATATAAAGAGATTTAATTATTTCTGAAATACATATTTTTAAGAAAGTATAAAATTAGCCGAAAAATACTTTTCGCTCACGAAGTTAATGGTATTTTTGCTTCATAATTTAATTTGAAACATCGTTTTCAAAATGACCAAAATGAACTTCCATTAAAAAGATACCTGTTTTCACGGGCAATAAATATGACTACAACAGACCAAATCAAAGACCTTAAGGTGCGGCTAGATGCCTTGAGGCGCTATCTTTGACATTGCTGGCAAAAGCATAGAGATTACCAACGACGAAGAAAAAACATTCGACCCCAATTTTTGGAACAACCCTCAGGAAGCCGAGGCTTTTATGAAGGTGCTGCGTACCAAAAAGAAATGGGTTACAGATTACGAATCCGCAACTACCCTTACCGAAGAAGCCGAAATTTTATTAGAGTTTTATAAAGAAGGTGAAGGAAAACCTGAAAACGTAGATGCCGCCTTTGGCAAAGCTGAAACGGCTATTGAAGCGCTGGAGTTCCGAAATATGCTTGGAGAAGAAGGTGACGACATGAGTGCTGTGCTCCAAATTACAGCTGGTGCCGGCGGAACCGAGAGTTGCGACTGGGCACAGATGCTAATGCGTATGTACCTAATGTGGGCACAAAAAAACGGTTATAAAGTAAAGGAACTAAACTTTCAGGCTGGCGATGTTGCCGGTGTAAAAACCGTAACCTTAGAAATTGAAGGTGAATATGCCTTTGGTTGGCTAAAGAGTGAAAACGGGGTGCATCGTTTGGTGCGTATTTCTCCGTTTGATAGTAATGCAAAAAGACACACAAGTTTTGCAAGTGTTTATGTGTACCCTTTAGTCGATGACACTATTGAAATTGACATAAATCCCGCCGATATTTCGTGGGAATTTGCCCGAAGCAGCGGCGCTGGAGGACAAAATGTGAACAAGGTAGAAACTAAAGCAATCCTTACCCACAATCCTTCCGGAATCGTAATACATAATAGTGAAACACGAAGCCAGCTGGATAACCGAGAAAAGGCGATGCAGATGCTTAAATCGCAATTGTACGAAATTGAATTGCGGAAACAGCTAGCCCAACGCGCAGAAATTGAAAACAGCAAAATGGCAATTGAATGGGGCTCACAAATTCGCAACTACGTTCTGCATCCCTACAAATTGGTTAAAGACGTACGCACTGCCCATGAAACCGGAAATACCGACGCAATGCTAGATGGCGAGATTGATGGGTTTTTAAAGGCTTATTTGATGATGACTGGACAAAAAGAGAAGAAGGACGAACTTTAGCTATTAATAATAAAAAACAAAGGGAACAAGATTTAAAAAAATCTTAGTTCCCTTTGCAAATCATATTCCTTCTGCTGGCATTATCCTTTTCGAAGTTTTTACGGGTATTTTCTCAGCTGTTTTTAAGACTTAAGCACCCCGATATGATAGTTTTATAAATATACTAAAACAATCTCGCCAAACTTACTTGTTTTAAAAACTTTAACAAAAAACTTCAACTTCTCCTTCTTCCCACAAAATCGGTGGCCCAAAAGACAAACAGCAGCAGTAAAAAGATTCCAGATATATATTTGGCTGGTTCCAACCCACCATCGCCAATGCCTATAAAACCGACCACGCCAAAGACAATGGCTAATATTATATAGATTGCTTTCCAATGAAGCATGGAGGTTAGTTTAAAGGTTGTTTAACAAAAGTATTTTAAAATTAAAGCATTTAAACGATATATTTTAACCGAAAAGACTTTAATTTTAACATTTTTACTTAATTTTTCGCAACGGTGAAGTAATTCTTCTCAGAAATATAAGTGCCGTCTTCGGTAAAACCTTCTATTTTCACTTCAAAAATTCCCGGAACATCCGATGTATAAAAAGAAGTATTGTAATCTAAATCCGAAAAATTAATTTTCGGCTGCCACAATAATTGCACCCTATAATCTGGAATTTTTGAAAGTTCGGATTTTTTATCGTAGGCTGGCTTATAACTTTCCTTTGGTTTAACCGCGGAAGAAAGCGATACTTCTGAATTATTCTTTATTATTTCATTTGGAATAAAATCTCCTTTTTTCGTTTCAACAGCAATTATTCCACTGTATATTTTAGGGCCATAACGATACGGCTCAATAATAACCCGTACTTTTTGTATTTCCTTTGTGCTAAAATTTACAAGCTCTTTGCTGTCTACAATTTGTATCCCATCCAGAAGTACCAGTGGCGGTATGTCATTAAATTTCGCTGTTCCGTTTGGATCGTATTCATTGTTAACTATGAACTTAGCATTATCGCCAGTTCCTCTAATTGCAGCCAGCGTAACTACTTCCACAAAAGTTTCCTTTATAGAGGGAAAACGTGTGTAATCATCTAAATTGAAAACGGTTCCCAGATTACTGTAAAAAGCTGGGTTGATCCATTTTGGCAAAATACTGTCCTTTTTAATATCATAATACGCGTTTTCAACTTGTACTTGTACACTGCGCTCCTGCAGCCAGTCTTTCAAATCTGAAGATATGTTCAAAAAATATGGCTTATTTTTATTCAGGCTAAAATCTTTTTTATCCAAAATTACTTTATTTGCACTCCTCTCCGCCGCGTCTCCATAAATTTGAACAACACTATTTTCGGCATTATAAGCTTCGGAAACGGAAAAGAAAAAGCGGCCCTCACTATTGGTCTTTGAAGTTTTCAGAACGAAATCTTCGTCTGGAATTGTTAATGAAACCTCAATATTTGCGAGAGGCACATTATCACTTATAGACAAAACTATTCCTGAAATCAGTTCACCGCGAAGTTCCGGCACGTAAAATATTTCTGAAGAAATAGCTTTTGTAACTATTGGAATTTTGCCTGAAATTTCAACAGGGTTTATTTTCCGTACTGAAAGAACATAGTTGCCATCAGTGTTTTTAAAATGGCTTTCCAACTTCAAATTTACCTTTTCACGGAAGCCATAGGTTTGTTTGTTTAAAGTAGTTTTAAGCATTTCTGAATTACCATGAATTTCCGAAATATTGAAATCTTTCCCATTCGAAGCAGTGATGGCAATTGTATCCTTTTTCCTATTGTCTAAATCCCTTTTAACGAACGTATTTATAATGTAAATATCCTTTTGCACAAATCCATTCTGCGCGTTATTCTTTGAAAAATTTGTGTAGCCAATGAGCTTATAAATACCCGTATTTAAATTTGAAGGAATGAAAAAGTCTCCATTTGCAGTTCCGTTTTCTACCCTTAGTTTATGATTGAAAACTACTGAATCATTTTGTTTTCGCAGTGAAACATAAACCATCTTGCTTAACGCACTAATTTTGTTTGAAGCATTAAAAATATAAGCTTTGTACTGAAGCAACTCTCCTGCGAGCAATACTTCAGAATTAATAGATAGCGCCACGGTTTCCTTTGGAAAAACGTTAACATCTACCGAAACTTGATCTTTCGGAACTTGAGCTTTTAAAACTGTTCCGAAAAAAACAAATACTATTAATAGAAACTTTTTTGTCATAATCAATCCTCCCAAAAATCGGGTTTTACATTTGATGAAAAATAGGTGCAAACACTACATTCAGACTTTACAATTCTATAAATAAGCCGTGAATTTGCACCGATTATTTGGTATTCATTTGATGAAATAAGATCGTACAAGATTTGACGTTCGTCGGGGTCGTTATCTAATACTGTGTTATCATTATAGTCAAGAAACAAAACCTCGCAATCCACAAAATAAGGCGGTTTCTCGAGGCCTGCATCTTCATAATTAAAATATATTCTTTTTGAGGTCATTGAAGAAGCTTCGAAAAAACCGAGCACCTTTTCATCCGGATTTGCTTCGGAAACCATATTGCCGGTTACATATCCTGGCTGCCCTTGAGATAACAGGCTTTCAACGCTTCCCAACTCTTTTACAATTTTATAAAAAGTAAAAGCGTCCACGCTCTGCACATATTGTTTCACTAAAATACTGTAGCGTGTCTGTATTTTAGGATCCAGTTTTGAAAGATGTCGAACCGGAAAACGAAAAACTCTGTTTTCATTTAGCTCCGTAGTTGTAGTTTGAGTTATACCCGTGGAAATTTCGGAAGAATAGCAAATTACTTCCGGTTCTCTGGGCGTCAGAATTACATCATACGTTCCATTATCTGGGTTGTAGTTAGCGAGTTCTGTATAATAAGGCGTGGGAGTGGGAGCCACGATTTTGTAGGTTTCTTCATATTCATATCTAAAATATTTCGCATTTCCCGTTAGATCTTCCGTGTTTACCAAAATCTGAACGCCGTCTTTGTTATCTGTTGGGCTAATAATGCGATCAATATAAACATCGTCCATCGCTACGGAAGAAGTTAGATTTACTGCGGAAGATTTATAACGCCTCCCGTCTTGGGTAATTATGTTCAAAGCATAATCCACATTCGGTTGGGCGCTGAAAGGCTGATTTGAGACGTAAAAACCTGTTTCGCTGTTTTGGGAAAAATTGAAATTATCTCCCGCACTGCTCGATACACTTACTGAAGCATTGTTTTCATATATAATTTCTGGATTTTCCAAAGTAGAAGTTTTACTCAGTTTTACAATCTGTGGCTTCATTTCATCGGTTATGGTACTTTCCACAACCAAAACACTTTCATAATTTAATGTTTCAATTTCGTAAGGTTCTGTGCAACCCATTTGAAAAAGTAGTATTGCGAAAAGACTGATAAATAAAATTTTTGTCCTCATCATTCCTAAAACTTAAAGTTATACGTTATCGTGGGTACTGGCACTGAGAAAATAGAAGTTTTGTACGCTTTTATTTCTCCGGCATCATTCACAAAAAATACAGAATACGGATTGTTTCTTCCCAAAACGTTATACACCGAAATATTTATAAAACTGTGCGCCAGTTTTTTTAATTTGTGATTGCCTTCAATGTTTACGCCTAAATCCAGCCTGTAATAATCTGGGATGCGAAACTGGTTACGGTCGCTATAAAGTACCTGCTCCTCGCCCGCGAAAATATAACGGCCTATGGGATAGGTAATGGGTCGCCCAGTTTGATAGGTGAAATTCCCGGAGAAGCTAAAGCGCTTTGTAAGTTTATAATTTGCAACAACTGAAAAATCGTGTGGCTTATCATAATTAGCAGGAAAAAATTCCCCATTGTTTACGCGTTCCTGCATAATCTCGCTATTTAACTTTACTTGCGAACGCGAGTAACTATAGCCCACATAACCGTTAAATCTACCTGAATTTTTCTTTACAAGAAATTCAACTCCGTAGGCTTTACCTTCCCCTTGTAATAGTTCTGTTTCAAGATCATCATTTAAAATAAGCTGAGCGCCAATTTTATAATCCAGTAGATCGCTCATTGTTTTGTAATAACCCTCAAGACTGAACTCCACATCTTTTCCGGGAAGATTTTTAAAGAAGCCCAAACTGTACTGATTAGCTCGTTGTGGTGCAACGTTTAAATCGGAAAGTTTCCAAATATCCGTGGGCGACTGCGTAGTATTTGTAGAAAGAAGATGTAAATACTGAATGGTTCTGTTAAAACCACCCTTCACCGAAAAATCGTTGCCCAACAGGTATCGCGCAGAAATTCTATATTCTGGGCCGCTGTACGTTTTTATGGATTCGTTTTTGCCGTATTCCTTCACTTCTATAATTGAACTTTCATTTTTGGGAACTCCTTCGGCATATACATTTTGAATTGCAGGGCCAAGCGCCATATAAAAAGAATAACGCAAACCTAAATCCAAAAGAAATTTATCACTCACTTCAAATAGATCTGCGAGATATAGGGCAGATTCCAGCCCTCTTTCACTGTCAATTGATTTTGCCTGAACATCAGAGTTTTCACCAATGGGAACTATATTTCCTGGGTCAATGGAATATAATTTACTGCTCACGCCATAGCTCAATCTGTGCTTATCGCTCAACTTATAGTTAAAGTTTAGCTTTGCTTGATACTCGTTCAATTCATACCCAAAGTCGAAATCTTCATTGGCATCGCCTTCATAATTTATTCCGTATTTGTATTGGCTGTTTACCAAAATAAGTTCTGCCCGGCTCTTTTCACTGAAATTGTGTCCGTACTTCAAAGAAATTAAACGGTTGTTATAGTCAAAAATAGAGTCGGAAGTTATGCTGAAACGGTCTTTACTGTAGTAAAAAGTACCTTGAATGGAATTGTTATTGTCTATATTATGTTTGTATTTCACAATACCGTCGTAAAAGGAAGCTTCGCTGTTTTTCAGCTCCTCTTCATCAAGGCTTCTTAAAATCCAATCGGAATAGGTGGCGCGAAAACCTGCAATCACCGATGCTTTTTCCTTTACTACCGGAACTTCTACCGCTAGATTAGCAGTTATCGGACCAATAGAACCTTCGCCTTTAAATTTTTCCATATCGCCAGATTTGGTTTCAATATCAAAAACCGAAGAAAGCCTTCCTCCGTATTCTGCTGGGATACTTGCCTTATAGATTTCCAAACTTCCCGTAGTAAAAGGATTTACTGCTGAAAAGAAACCCAGAAAGTGTGATGGGTTATAAAGAACGGCGTCGTCCAGCAAAATTAGATTTTGATCTGCTCGACCACCACGAACGTTGAAACCGCTAGCACCTTCACCCGCTGTTGTTATTCCTGGCATAGTGGTAGCAACTTTTAATACGTCGCGCTCGCCCAGGACCAAAGGAATTGTTTTAATAGATTGAATATCAATATTTGTAACGCCCACAACTGCATCGCGTACATTGGCATCTCTGTTCGATTTCACAACTACTTCTTCCAGCGATTCGGTGTTTTCGCGCAACTCAATATTCAATTCGCCATCGCCGTACATAATAACGTCTTGTCGAATTCTTTCAAAACCCAAAAGGTTAGTTTCCAATTTATTCAAACCATAAGGGAGCCTAATGCTGAAACGTCCTTCAGGATCCGTTACGGCGTATTTCGTTCTATCAGTAGTGGAGATAGAGAGATTTTGAAGCGGCTCTCCTGTCTTTGAGTTTTTTAATTCACCGGAAAGTGTGTAGGTTTTATTCGCGGCATTGGGCGTTTGCTTACCAATAGTCACGAGCTTTCTGGTTTGTACGGTTTGCCGCGCAGCATATTCTTCCTGAAATATTGGCGCGTTATTATTTTCCTCAATTACCTTTTCATCAGGTTTTGCTTCGTTGAAATAATCTGTGGGCAATTCGGTATATACGTAAGTATTGTTTAACAAAATAACACCATCATCCTTAAAGACGTAGTTGATGTTTGTGTTACTGAAAAGACCATCGAGAACATTTCGAAGTGTTTCATCTGTGAAATTTTTGGTTACAAAATGACCTTTCAGCCAGCTTTCATTAAAGTAAAACACTTTGTTTGAAAGTTTTTCAACTTTTAGTACGGCCTCAGTTAAGGGTGTATTATTGAATGAAACGGTAATGTTCTCATTGCTTTGCCCGAAAGTTGCCATTGTTGCCAATAAAAATAGGGTAATAGCAAGAAATCTTTTTTGCATACAGAATTTTGACTTCAAATTATTGTTTGGTTTTTTCTGTTTCTGGCCTATCAAGATATTTCACAAGTTTGGTCATAAAAACTTCGGGGTTGGATTTTTTGAGAGTCTTATAGGTTTTATAAAACTGGCGTATTTCTTCAGTCTTTTCAGGATATATTTCGCGAAAATCTTTTGAGGAACTAACCACAAAATACCTATTATTGGTCTTTAAAACATAAAAATTATCTGTGGAGAATTGATATTGAATACCACGGTTTAATGCTTTATCCTTTTTATTTTTCGTGTGTTTTATATAAAGTTCCGAATCATTACCGAGATAGGCTACCTCAAAAAAACCATTGGCAGAAATATTCAAGTTTGTATCGCTGAGGCGAACAAAGTTCTGGTTGTATATTGAAAACTTTTCAATAAACGCGGGAATCAATTTTATGCTGAAAAGGCTCAAGTTGTCATCGGAACGCGTAAGTAGATTATCCTCTAAAAGATCATACTTCAAAAAAACGTTCACATAATACTGGCCGTTATAGGTCACAGAACCTTTGGTGTAATCAAAACCATCAAAATATCTATAGGTTCCGTCAGTATTCAAAAACAGATCAGTAAATTCTGTTCCGTTATATAAGCCAGTGTTATCGAGGCCAACTATTTTATCGTAGGTTTGGTATATTTCGTTCGGTAAGTTTGATTGTGAAAATGCGGCTAAATTGCAAAGAGCGCATATTATAAAGGCGCTGTACTTTATTTTTGACTTCATTCTAGATTTTTGCGATTTTAAAAGTAAACAAAAATGATTGTTATTTTAAAAATTGACTCATTAAAAAAAGCATCAATTCTTCTTTTTTTATTTTTAAGGATATATCTTCGTTAAAGTTCAAAGAAAACAATATTATAGTTATAAGAGAAAATGAAAGCCGCCTCCTTAAAAGAAATAAAGACTGAACTAAATCAACGCTCCACACAGGAACTCCTGGAGCTTTGCCTTCGGCTTTCAAAATTTAAAAAGGAAAACAAAGAACTGCTCACCTATTTATTGTTTGAATCTGTAGACGAAGAAGCTTTCATTCAAAGTATTAAAAACAAAGTTGACGCAGATTTTGAAATGATAAATACCAAAACCTTTTTCTATATAAAAAAGAGCGTTCGGAAGATTTTAAGAGAGCTTAAAAAATTCATCCGTTATTCCCAAAACAAGGAAACCGAGGTAGAACTTTTGCTCTATTTTTGTGAAAAGCTAAAAGATTTTAAACCATCGATTAAACGAAACACAACCCTTACCAATTTATACAATCGCCAAATTGACTACATCACTAAAAAAGTAAAAACACTGCACGAAGATTTGCAATATGATTATGAATTGGAATTGGAGGAATTGCAGTAGAGTCGCACGGCCGTGCGTCTTTACTGCGATGTATAATTAATATTATAGAAAGTATATAAAAATGACAACATTATACCACAATCCACGCTGTAGCAAATCGCGACAAGCCCTTCATCTTTTGGAAGAAGAAGGCGAAACTATTGAAATTGTAAGATACATTGAAAATCCACCTTCACATCAAGAACTGAAACAGATTATTGAATTGTTAGGCATAAAACCGATTGAACTTGTTCGAACCCAAGAAGCTGATTGGAAAATAAACTTCAAAGGCAAGGAACTTACTGACGAACAAATAATTGACGCAATGTGTCAAAATCCTAAACTTATTGAGCGCCCCATAGCCATAAACGGAACCCACGCGGTACTGGGAAGACCGCCCGAAAAGGTGCTTGATATTTTATAATCTTGGAATTTTTATTTAACAGAAGTTTAGCAATTCCCAATTAAACCACGATTATTTTCGTAGGTCAAAATGCTAAAGATTTCATGAAATTTATACTCTCGCTTCTGTTCGTATTTGCCACAACCTTGTTGCTGGCCCAAAACCCTGAAAAAAAACAAGTTACAGTAAAAGGAACCATTCTTGAAGATGGCACAGACTATCCTTTGGAATATTCCACAGTTTCTTTCATCAACAGGGAAGGAAAAACAGTTACGGGCGGAATCACTGACACTGCAGGAAAATACAGTATCGAAGTGCCAGTCGGTCTTTATACGGTAAAATATGAATTCATTTCCTATAAATCCAAAGAAGTTCCCAATCAGGATTTAACAAGAAACACTACCCTTCCCACAGTTAAGTTAGCTTTGGACGCAGCGAGTCTGGGCGAGGTTGTGGTTCGTGTAGAAACTACGGAAGTTCAAGTTAGACTCGATAAAAAAATATATAATATTGGCAAAGACCTTACCTCAGGTGGCGCTACCGTAAGTGATGCATTAAACAACGTTCCATCGGTAACCGTTGATATTGATGGTGCAATTGCGCTTCGAGGAAATGAAAATGTGCGGATTCTTATTAATGGAAAACCTTCAGCTATTGCAGGTTTTGGCTCTACAGATGCGCTCCGTCAGCTTCCCGCGGAAGCCATTGAGCGCGTTGAAGTAATTACATCTCCCTCAGCGCGATATGACGCCGAAGGAACCGCCGGAATATTAAATATTATTCTTAAGAAGGAAAAGACACTCGGCCTCAATGGTTCTCTTAGCACAAGTATTGGCGTACCTTTGAATAGCAACGCCACCGGAAATATAAATCTGCGAACAGACAAATTCAATATTTTCAACACCACCGGCGTATATTTCCGAAATGCCCCGGGAAAGGCTTTCTTCAACAACAAATATTTTCCGCGTACATTGTTGGATGACAATGGAGATCCTATTTTGGATAACAACGGCGACCCTATAAAAGTAGATCCACAATTTGATCAGGTTATTGAAAACAGAAAATATGACCGCATGGGGAAAGGTTTTAATACAAATTTGGGGATTGAATATTTTCTAAGTGATGAATCTTCAATTACTGCAAGCGGTTTTTACCGTAAAGGCGATGGCAATGATGAAACCACAAACAATACTTCAAACTATAACAACAGTAATGTTGATGAACAAATAGTACGTATTGAGAATGAAGATGAAGACGATTCCAACTATCAGTTTTCTTTAAACTACGTTAATAAGCTTAATGACAAAGGTCACAAATTGACTGCTGATCTTCAATACGATCACGGCAAAGAAACTGAGCGTTCCTTTATAACGGAACAAAGAATATTTCCCAATAACATAATACTTCCCGCGGAGGATATTATTCAGAAAGAGAATGAAAAGGAATATTTGGCACAAGTAGATTATGTGCTTCCAATTGGCGAGAATGCACAATTTGAGGCAGGTTACCGAGGTAATTTTGAAGAAACAGAAACAGATTACACTTTGCTGGAAGAAACTGGAACTACTGGTGGTTTTATAAGAAATGATAGTCTTTCAAATATTTTCACCTATAATGAAAACGTTCACGCATTTTATTCGCAATACGGAAATAAATTTGGAAAATTCTCCTTTCTGCTTGGTCTTCGCGTTGAAAATACACAGTTAAAAGGAAAAGTTGATGCTGAAAATGTTTCAGAAGATGCACCTTTCGATTTAAATTTTGATAAAAACTACACTGGCCTCTTCCCTACCGTAAATCTTACTTTTGAATTAAAGGAGAACGAAAACATTACATTGGGTTATAACAGACGAATAAACAGACCGCGAAGCTGGTATATAAACCCTTTCCCTTCCCGCTCCAGTCAAGCAAACGTATTTCAAGGAAACCCAGATTTAGATCCTGCTTATGCAAGCGCTTTTGATCTAGGTTATTTAAAACGTTGGGAAAAACTCACATTAACAACGTCTATCTATTACCAAAACGAAACAGATGCCTTTGAAAGAGTTCAGGAAGAAACAGGCGAAGTAACGAGTAATGGAATTCCAATTATACGCACTTTGCCAATTAACCTTTCTACTAACGAGCGTTACGGCTTTGAGTTGGGCTTACTCTACAACCCAACAAAATGGCTGAACCTGAATGGAAGTTTCAATTATTTCCAGTTTAGAACGGAAGGATTTTACAATGATATTGACTATGGCGCAGAAAATACTAGCTATTTTGGACGTTTCAGCAGTAAAGTGAAACTCCCGGGGAAAATAGAATGGCAGAGCAATGCTTTTTACAGAGGACCATCAAACAATTCGCAAACCGAAACAGATGGCATCCTATCTTTAGATATGGCAATAAGTAAAGATATTATAGACGATAATGGTACTTTGGCATTCAACGTGAGCGATTTATTAAACTCAAGAAAAAGAAACAGCCTTACCACTACAGACACATTTACCAGCGAAAGTGAATTTCAATGGAGACAGCGCCAGGTAACACTAACATTCACTTATAGATTCAATCAGAAAAAACAAGGCCAGCGCCCCGATAGAGGCAGTTATGATGATGGCGGTTTTGAGGGTTAAAAGTCCGTCCCCCTAGCCCCCAAAGGGGGGGCTTTCTAAACTCCTCCCCTTTGGAGAGGCAGGAAGGAAACAATTATTCACAAAAAAAGGGAGCCAAAATTGGTTCCCTTTTTATATATTTTTAGTTTGAAGTTATTTCTTCAACTCATTTTTACGTTTCTCTTCGCGTTTCATTTTCCAGCTTTCGTAAAGCGATCCACCTATCCAATAAGGAAGGATTCCCACCAAAAAGAACATAAGCCAAAAACCCATAGTAAGTATGGCTAAGAAAGCAAGAAATCCTAAATATTGTTCAAATGTAAACATGATGCAGCAATTTTAAATTAATGCTTCAAAGATAAAAGGTTTTTTTGGAAAACGACAACAAAACTTTTCGATTTATTCACAACAAATAAACAGCCGTGCGGGTTGAACAACTTTTGGCTTTTCGCTACCTTTGCCCTCGAACTCCGAAGCTTTAGCGAAGGAGTTCTGAAAGTCTCAATAGCTTAAGCTGAAGATCTCAAAATAAATTATAATAAATTATTTCACAATGCAATACAGAATAGAAAAAGACACTATGGGCGAGGTAAAAGTACCTGCCGATAAGCTGTGGGGCGCACAAACTGAGCGTTCTTTTGAAAATTTTAAAATCGGCCCGAAAGCTTCTATGCCTTTGGAAATTATTTACGGTTTTGCTTATCTTAAAAAAGCAGCAGCCTATACTAACTGTGAACTCGGCGTTCTTTCTGAAGAAAAAAGAGATTTGATTGCAAAGGTCTGCGATGAAATTTTAGAAGGAAAGCACGACGACCAGTTTCCATTGGTAATTTGGCAAACCGGAAGCGGCACCCAAAGCAATATGAACGTAAATGAAGTAATTGCCAACCGCGCCCACCAAATTTCAGGAAAAACTATTGGCGAAGGTGATAAAACACTTCAACCGAATGACGATGTTAACAAATCGCAATCATCAAACGATACTTTCCCAACAGGAATGCACATTGCTGCGTATAAAAAATTGATTGAAACCACACTTCCCGGTGTTGAGCAACTTCAGAAAACACTTTCCCAAAAAGCTGAAGACTTTAAAAGTGTTGTAAAAATTGGCCGCACCCATTTTATGGATGCCACTCCCCTAACCCTCGGTCAAGAATTTGGTGGATACGCCGCACAGTTGGAGCACGGTATAAAAGCGGTGAAAAATACACTCCCACATTTAGCAGAGCTCGCTTTAGGCGGAACTGCTGTAGGAACTGGATTAAACACTCCAAAAGGCTACGATGTAAAAGTTGCAGAATACATTGCGAAATTTACTGATCTACCTTTTATAACCGCAAAAAATAAATTTGAAGCTCTTGCCGCTCACGATGCTTTTGTAGAAAGTCACGGTGCTTTAAAGCAACTAGCTGTTTCATTGAATAAAATCGCGAACGATGTGCGGATGCTTGCCAGTGGCCCAAGAAGTGGAATTGGCGAGATCAATATTCCTGCGAATGAGCCCGGTTCTTCAATTATGCCCGGAAAGGTAAACCCAACGCAGTGCGAAGCATTGACTATGGTTTGCGCACAGGTTATCGGGAACGATATGGCAATAGCCGTCGGCGGAATGCAAGGTCAGTTTGAGCTGAATGTGTTTAAGCCAGTAATGGCTGCAAACTTCCTTCAATCTGCGCAATTGATTGGTGATGCTTGTGTTTCCTTTGATGTTCACTGTGCGCAAGGCATTGAGCCAAATCTTGAAGTAATTAAAAAACAGTTAAACAACAGTTTGATGTTGGTAACTGCATTAAACCCAAAAATTGGGTATTACAAAGCTGCTGAAATTGCAAACACAGCACACAAAAACGGAACTACACTTAAAGAAGAAGCAGTAAACCTAGGATATTTAACCGCGGAAGAATTTGACGAGTGGGTAAAACCTGAAGAAATGGTCTAAAAGGCCATAGCTCATAAAAAAAAGACCACGAATTCACGAATATTTCAAATAAACATTCGTGAATTCATGGCTTTTAATTTTATACCTTAGATTTCTTTTTCTTCCCGTAAAACTTCTTATACCTAAAATAAGACACGACGCTTAAAACAACTCCAAAGAGCGTTATCCACCAAACAAAGGTTGGTGTTGCGGGAGCATCACCACTTGCGTAGCTATGTAGTCCGCTAAGGTAGAAATTCACTCCAAAGTAGGTCATCATAATTGAGGCGTATGCAAACATCGCTAAAACGTTGAAGATCCAACGTCCACGAAGCCCCGGAACCAATCTGGCGTGGATTACAAAAGCATAAATCATAATACTAATTAGCGCCCAAGTTTCCTTAGGATCCCAACCCCAATAACGTCCCCAACTTTCATTGGCCCATTGTCCACCTAAAAAATTTCCGATGGTAAGCAAAACCAGACCAACTGTCAACGCCATTTCTGTAATAACGGTAAGTTCGCTTATATTAATTTCCATCTTCTTATAATTGCCCTTTGTGGTAAAAATCATAAGAAACAATGATACTGCTGCCAAAATCAATCCTAAGGTGAAAGGGCCATAACTCATTACGATCACGGCTACGTGAATCATTAACCAGTAGCTATCCAATACCGGCTGTAAGGTTGCGATAGACGGATCTAACCAATTTTCGTGCGCAACCCATAGAATAATTGCTCCTGCAAAAGCTGTAGCTGCGACCGTTAAATCACTTCGTCTTCCAAAGGATAACCCAAAGAAAATAGTTGCCCAAGCCACATATATCACAGATTCATAGGCATCACTCCACGGAGCGTGACCGCTTACGTACCAACGCAGCGCCAAACCGAGTGTCATCAGCGTAAAGAAAATCCACATTAAAATCTTAGAACCTTTAATGAGAGTTCGAAGTATTTTTCGATCCTTGAAAAGTTGTGCAATTATGAATACCAACATCAAAATTCCAAAGACTGCAAAATATTTGTAAAGTCTGTTGAAAATATCTGCTTGATTGTAAATAGTTTCTGCACGAAGCTTGTTTTCTGAAGGCATTACGTCGGCTCCGTACTTTTTCTGAAAATTGGTAATGCTTTCCAAAAATTCATCAGATTGCTTGTAGTCGCCCGTCTCTCTAGATTTTTTCAAACTATCGAAGTATAACGGAAGAATATTTTTTGCATAAAGCGAATCCATACCTTGTAATTTAGCTTCACCCAATTCTGGATAAGAAACCCATTTATTTCCTTCATCTTCTGGAATTGGGAAGATTTTCAAAATACTTCCGCTTAAAGCTGCATTCAGTAATGAAAAGTTTTCGTGTGCTCTAATAAAATCTTTTTGGAATTGATTGGGCGTAGTGGTGCGTGTTGCTGCTGCTAGATAAGGCTCCAACTTATAATTGCCTTTTTCATCAAACAGATCGAGAAGCGCAATATCCTTTTGCCCGTCTGGAACACCTGCTACGTGGCGGATGCTATCATTGCCGCGTTTAAGGGCAATAAGCGGTACTTCCACCCAAAGCCGTGGAAATTCGGCCATCGAAATAAAAACCTGGTTGGCATCTAAACCTTGATAGGTTTCATTTCTGCTAATTTTACGCAAAAGTTCGCTAGCAAAGGTATTTACAGGCTTCATACGCCCGTTATCTTGAATTATTAAATGGCCAAACTTAGCAGCATGCTCCTTGCTTACAGCGTTCGCCTGTATCAATGAATCTATTTGTTGCTTTGGCACAGCTGTGTGTGCAGATGGGGCATGTTGCTGTGCAATTCCCGAAAGTGACAAAAGCAACACCATGATTGTAATCATGTTTTTCTTTTTGCGTTTTATTTTATTCAAAATTTCTTCCAATTTCCCGAAACGGCTGTGCTTGCTGAAAAGTATAGCCATCAAGCCAAAGTAAAGGAAAAAATAACCGATGTAAGTAATCCAAGTTCCCCACCAATCGTGGTTTACTGATAGAATTGTTCCACCCTCGTCTGGATCAAAACCCGACTGGAAAAAACGGTACCCTTGATGGTCTAAAACATTGTTCATAAAAATATCTGCATCAAAATGGGTTTTGTCCGCATCGATTACGGTTACTTTACTTTTAAAGGAAGAATACCCTTTTTCAGTGCCCGGATATTTTTCAGCGATAAAATCATTGAGTGTAATGCTGAATGGAAGTTCAATACTCTCAGACCCATAGCTAGAATAAACTTTAAGGCCAGCAATTTCGGTTTCTACAGGGTTTGGCGCAGTTCCTCTTCCACCGAGCATTGCAACGGTTTTCGTTTCTTCGCCTGAAGATACTTCAACAATTAGTGCGTCTTGATTACTTGGCTGGTCTGCAGTTGCTTTAACAATTCCAAACTCTCCTTTGGTAATTGGCTCTGGCGCAACAAAAGCAATACCGCCCAATCTATAAAGCGATCGCAAATTAAAAGCTTGAACGCTATCTGCCGTAACTTCTCCTTGCATTTGGTCGGCCATCCGCATAAAGTTACCTTCAAAAGGGCTGGAAATGGTGTAATTACCATCTTCGGAATACGAAATATTTATTGCCCCTTCCGTTGGTTTGTTTATGGCGAAAAGAATATTGTGAATGTTTGAAACCTCTCCTACTTTCACCCAATGGTCATGGCGTTCGCCATCACCAGATTCTACAATTTTCAGGTATTCCGCTCCGTTTTCGTTCGGCGTCAATCCTTCGGTAGCACCTTTTATAAATTCCTTAAATTTTATTGTTACTGGCTGATTGTTATAGTCGGTATCTATGCTGAAATCATTATTCAGTCTCTCGGAAAGTCTAAGTTTTTTTGGTTTAACCTTTCTTCGCTGAGCTACTCCATCAATCATATAATCTCCATCAATAAATACATCAAGATATGTTTGTTCTGAAAGGATAGCGTTTTCCGTTTCACCTTCCCTAATGTGAATAACTCCTTCATAACCAATATAACGTGTAACGAACGCACCAAAAATTACCAAAATGAAAGCTAAATGCAGCATCAAAGAGGCCCACATTTTGCGTTTGTGAAGGTTGTATCGAAAAATGTTTCCCACAAAATTTATCATGAACAGCGCCATAATTGCCTCAAACCACCAAGCATTATAGATAAGCTCTCTAGTGTAGGGTGTTGGCGGACTCTGCGCAGAGGCGTCCAAAAAGGTGCCAACAGCCATCGCGATGGCATAAACAAGAAATAAAACAGCGGTTAATCGGGTGGAGAAAAGAACGGAAGCAATCTTTTTTTGCATTACAGGAAATTTTGGCGCAAAAATAAGGAATTATGCCCATTTAGACTACTGAAATCTGTTAACTATTCAGGCTTTTTCGCGTCTTTATTTCTGGCGTTAAAAATGTTCAAGTGAATAAAGGTTCCCATGTTGCGGGCACGGTTAATCGCGATCTGAGCCGTTTCGCCCTCAAAGAGTTCGTCAACCGTTTCTATCCAAAGATTAATCCAAGTTCCAAAGTGAAGTTCGTTAATGGTGTGGCCTACTTTTTTGTCCACCTCAATATGCGCATGAAGCGGGTTACCGAAATATTTTCTTTTAAAGAAGAGGTTTGTTTCCCAAAAATCGGTCAACAATTTAAGATGTGTTTCCCAATCAGTGATAATTCCGTTAAAAATAGGCCCGAGAAGCGCGTCTTTCCTAACTTTTGAATAGAACGTATTTACTAGCAAAGAAACATCTTCGCGGGATTCAATTTTCTTTTTTATCATATTTATAGCAACGTAATTAATATCAATAACAAATTTGCCACTAAACTAACTACAAGCAGCCAAAAAGTGAATTTTCTATTTATGCCAGCCAATAATGCCGCATTATAGCCCATACATAATGCAACACATATTGTAAGCTCAATGCCAGAAATTATGCTGGTTCCCTGCGCCAAAACGGTCATGGCGGCAATAGAGCCAATGCAACTGTTTAGAATAATGGTTAGGGGAATATACATATAATAGTCGTACTCAAATTCGTCTTGTAGCTTTTTTATAGAAAGGGTTTTCATAATATGAATAGGGTTTTGATTTTTAAAATGTAAATTTACAATGCGAAACAACCCTTATTTTATGAGGCAAATCATAAAGCAATGATTCCTGAAAATCTACTATTGGATTACAGCGCGACTCTTGAAAACAAAGGCGCTTCTGAAATTATTATTTCTGAAAAAAGCCGTGCCGATTTCTATTTTCAAATAAAAACGGGGGAGATTAAAATGTTCAACCTAAACGAACAGGGAAAGGAATTTGTTCAGGGAATTTTCTATGATGGCGAAAGTTTTGGTGAGCCGCCATTGTTTGGTGATTTTAAATATCCTGCTTCTGCGGTGGCGGTAAAACCTACCCAACTTTTCAAGCTCAGTAAAACAAATCTTTTTAAACTGCTCACCAATAACCCTGAGATTAATTTAAAGTTCACCAAAGCTCTGGCAAAAAGGCTTTACTACAAAGCCACAATTTTAAAAGAAATATCCGTACATCCACCCGAACACCGTATTTTGGCGCTAATAGATTTCTTGAAAAGGAAGGATGGATCTGACAAACTTTTTCAAGTGGAACTTACCTGTCAGCAGATTGCAGATTTAACCGGGCAACGTGTAGAGACAGTTATTCGCGCAATAAAACAATTGGAAATAGACGGTGAGATAAAACTAATAAATCGTAAAGTATTCCGTTGAAAATAAGAGAAAAGAACAAAGAAGAAAGAAGAAAGAGAAAAATGTAAAGTCAAAATCTGGAAGATTGTCTTTTTTCTTTCTTCTTTGTTCTTTCTTCTGAAAACGGCAAGTATTTATATCTTATAAACCTTACCTTTTGAAATATGAAAAATTTAAAAAAAGCTAACTTCGCACTATGATAAAGGTTGTTTTTTTAGGCTTCGGAAATGTTAATAGTCATTTATTTAATGCTTTACATGAAAAAACAGAAGTTTCTATTGTACAGGTATTTAACAGAAATTTTATTAAAATGATTTCACCTTTTGAAAGCATTTCTTTTACTGATGATATTTCAAAAATAAAAGAAGCCGATATTTACATCATAGGAATTCCCGATGACGCCATTTCAAGTTTTTCTGAAAGCTTGCAATTTCAAAACAAATTTGTTGTACACACTTCTGGCGGAGCTGCAATGAATGTGCTTTCCTCAAAAAACCGCCGTGGTATTTTTTATCCATTGCAAACCTTTTCAAAACAGCGTGGAGTAGATTTTAAAGAAATTCCTATTTGCATAGAAGCAGAAAATTCATCGGATTTGGAACTACTTGAAAAATTAGGCAAAACCATTTCAGAAAAAGTGATTGAAATTTCTTCCGAAAAAAAAGAGAAGCTTCATTTGGCGGCTGTTTTTGTGAATAATTTTACCAATCATTTATACCAAATAGGAAGTGAAATTTTAGAAAAAGATAATTTGCCTTTTGACTTGCTAAAACCGCTAATTATGGAAACCGCTTCAAAAATAGAGAACCTTTCGCCCGAAGAAGCGCAAACTGGCCCAGCGAAGCGAAATGACAAAAAGACAATTGAAAAACATTTAAATTTGTTGCCAGAAGGGCCTCACAAAAAACTCTACGCGCTTTTTACAGAGCAATTAAACCAGAAATATGGAAAGAAGCTATAAAGAATATCTAAAACAAATAACCACATTCATTTTTGATATAGACGGTGTTCTTACCGATGGCACTATACAAGTAAATACCCAAGGCGAAATGTTCCGAACTATGAATATTAAAGACGGTTACGGTCTTAAAACCGCTGTCGAGCAAGGCTTTCACGTTTGTGTAATTTCTGGCGGAACAAACGAAGGTGTGCGTGTTCGTCTTGAAAATTTAGGAATTAAGGACATCTTTTTGGGCGCCCACCACAAAACTAAAATCTTGGAAGATTACTTAATAGCCAATAATCTAAAACGCGAAAACATATTATACATGGGTGATGATCTGCCTGATTTTGAAATAATGCAGGAAGTTGGCTTGCCCACCTGCCCGCAAAACGCTGTGCAAGAAATTAAAGCAATCTCGAAATATATTTCACACAAAAAAGGCGGCAAAGGCTGCGTTCGCGATGTAATTGAGCAAGTTTTGAAAGTTCAGGGCAAATGGATGGCAACTGAAAGCGTGAGCGCAAAATATGATTAAGCTAGAAGATGGATGCTTGACAACGGAAAAAATTTGTCTTCTGCCATCCGTCACCTGTCAAACACAAAACCTTAAACCTTGAATTATTTAAGACTTATCCGCTACCAAAACCTGATTTTTATAGCTTTGGTACAAATTTTTATAAAATACGGACTGTTCCTTCCCTTTGGAATTGAAACCACTTTAAACACTTTTGGCTTTGTATTAATGGTTATAGCTACACTCTGTATTACTGCCGGCGGAAACATTATAAACGATATTTATGATGTAGAAATTGACAAAATCAACAAGCCGACAAAAATTTTAATCGGTAGGAAAATTACCGAACGAAACGCTAATCGTCTTTTTATTATTTTAAATGTTATTGGGGTTGCAATCGGTTTTTACCTCGCCAATATTATTGAAAGACCAAGTTTCGCAGCGCTCTTCATCGGAATCTCAGCGCTGCTCTATTTGTACGCTTCCTATTTAAAAGGGATGCTGTTTGTTGGCAATTTGTTGATTTCCGTTTTGGTTGCAATGAGTCTGATAATAGTGCTGCTTTTCGATTTACTTCCCGTAATTACACCACAAAACCAAGCCCCACAATCGGTAGTTTTTAAAATTGTTCTTCAGTACGCTCTCTTTGCGTTTTTCATCAATTTAATACGTGAAATCGTAAAAGATTTACAAGACATAAACGGCGACAAAAAAGGTGAAATGAATACCTTGCCCATTGCACTAGGAAGAAAAAGAACAACAAAAATTGTTTTTGGCATGGGCGCTTTTATGGTTTTGGGCATCGTGGTTTATATGTATGAGCATTTGTACAACGAACAAATTTTACTACTTTATTTCCTCTTTGCTATTGTTGCGCCACTACTCTATTTTTGCATAAAAGCTTGGGATGCTAAGACGTCAAAGGAATTTGGTTTTCTTTCTAAGCTTCTAAAAATTATTATGTTTTTGGGTGTCTGTTCCATTCCGCTAATTCAAATTATAATTGCATAATGCTTCGTAAAAAACTTATAAAATTCAATATTATCCTAGCTTCGGGTTCGCCGCGACGGCAAGCTTTTTTTAAGGAATTGGATATAGATTTTACCATTCAAGTAAAAGAAGTTGAAGAAACTTATTCTCTTGAATTGAAACGTTCAGAAATAACCGATTACTTATCAAAACTTAAAGCATCTGTTTTTACTGGCTTAAACGAAAACGATATTTTAATTACCAGCGATACAATTGTTTGGAAAGACGAAAAAGCGCTCGGTAAACCGAAAAATTTTGAAGAAGCCCGGGAGATGCTTCAAAGCTTAAGTGGAGAAATGCACGAAGTAATTACTTCGGTGTGTTTTACTTCAAAAGCATTTCAAAAAACGGTGAACGATGTTACAAAAGTTTGGTTCAAAAATCTTTCCGAAGAAGAAATTGATTATTATTTGAAAAGCTACAAGCCTTTTGATAAAGCAGGAAGTTATGGTATTCAGGAATGGATTGGTTATATCGGTATCGAAAAAATTGAGGGCTGCTATTTTAATGTAATGGGATTGCCAACGCGACTTGTTTATAAAACGTTAACCGAGATTGCAAACCGTTGAATTTATAGTATTTTTGATCAAAATTCATCAAAAATGAAAGGTTTCAAGCTTTTTGCGGTATTTATTTTTCTAATAATGCTAATGGGATGCAATTCTTCCGAAGAAAAAAAAAGTATTCTAAATATTTCAACTAAAAAAGAAGACGCTAAAACCGAAACTCCACGAAACATTTCAAAAGAATTTAAAGATTATTGGTACAACGGCACAGCTGAAATCACTTCGTATAGTTTAATGCAGGAGCGTTACGGTGAAATCAGAGAAGGAACTGCCGTGAACATTTTTGTTTCCGAAGATTTTATTCCAGACGCACAGGTAAAAGCGAATAGCACTTCTGAACAGAACATTTCAGTGCTCAAACTGAATCAAATGAAGAATTTCAATACTGGTATTTATCCATATTCTATAATGACCAGCACTTTCAGCCCGATTTCTGAAAAAGACCATCCATTAAAAATCACAAATAGCGTGCAGGAATGGTGCGGCCAAGTGTATATGCAACTCAATAATCGAGATGATTTTGAAATAGAAAGTCATTCCTATTTTGAAGGCGAGGCGGACCAAAAACTCTCTTTGCCCAAAACATATTTGGAAAACGAACTTTGGAATCTTATTCGGATAAACCCCGAAGAATTACCTACCGGTGATGTGATGATTATTCCATCATTTGAATATTTACAACTAAGGCATAAAGAAATTAAGGAATACAATGCTTTCGCAAGCTTGAAACAGGGCGATTCCATAACTATTTATACCCTAAATTATCCAGATTTACAGCGGCAATTAATGATTTTCTTTCACAGTAATTTTCCGTATGAAATTGAAAAGTGGGAAGAAGTGAACGCCGCCAACCATAATGACACGCTCCGTTTAAAAACCACTGCCACAAAATTGAAAAGAATAAAAAGCGATTATTGGACTAAAAATGGTAATGAGCACTTAAATCTGCGTGATTCGCTTCAACTGAAATAAATAAAATGAATATACAAGCATACTCCTTACAACTAATTGAATCTGTAGCACTAATAATAGTACTGCTACTTTTAAGAATGATACTAAGAAAAGCCGTACGCAACTATGCCAAAAAAATAGAAAGACTGGAGCACCGCACGGGATTGATTATGAAACACGTGGATTTTGCAGTCTTCTTTTTGATGGTCGTAGGCTTTATATTTATTTGGGGGGTGGATTTTAGAAATTTGGGACTTGTAATGTCATCCATTTTTGCGGTAATAGGTATAGCATTTTTTGCGCAATGGTCTATCCTTAGTAATATTACTAGCGGTATTATAATGTTTTTTACATTTCCATACAAAATAGGCGATTATATAAAAATCCACGATAAAGAAATGCCCTGCGAAGGAATAATTGAAGACATTAAAACCTTTCATATTATTCTTCACACTAAAGGCAATGAAATTGTTACCTACCCAAACAGTATGATGCTTCAAAAAGGGGTGAGCATCATTAAGGCTGAAGAATTTTACGAACAACAGCAAGAGCTTGACAAAAATAAGGAAGAGTTGCCACACGATTAATTTTTTTCATTTAAGTATCTTTGAAGAGTTTCGAATAAATCAGCACTTAAATTTTATGCATAAATCGTTTTTTTTCCGACTTCTATTTTTATTTTTTACGATTGTCTCCATAGCACAAACTCCCAAAAAACCCGCTGCTTCCGAAATATACCACGACCTCCAAAAACTCAATTTTGTTGGGTCTGCGCTTTATATTGCGGCACATCCCGATGATGAAAATACGCGGTTAATTTCGTATTTGGTGAATGATGTTCACGCAAATACAGCCTATCTTTCCATTACTCGGGGAGATGGCGGACAGAATCTGGTTGGTCCTGAATTGCGCGAACTTTTGGGCGTAATCCGCACACAAGAACTTGTGGCAGCACGTAAAACCGATGGTGGACAACAATTCTTTACCCGTGCCAATGATTTTGGCTACAGCAAAAATCCAGATGAAACTTTCGAGTTTTGGACCAAGGACGATGTACTGAGCGATGTGGTTATGACAATCCGAAAGTTCAAACCAGATATTATAGTGAACCGTTTTGACCATCGTAGTCCAGGTAGCACACACGGCCATCACACTGCTTCGGCTATGCTAAGCTTGGAGGCTTTTGATGTTGTGGACAATGCTTCAAAATTTCCAAAATCTGCTGCCAAATACGGCGTTTGGAAGCCGCAACGCTTATTTTTCAACACCTCGTGGTGGTTTTATGGTAGCCAAGAAAAGTTTGACAATGCAGATAAGACACGGTTAGTTTCTGTCGAAACTGGAAGCTACATTCCTTCTCTCGGACTTTCAAATGGTGAAATTGCTTCACTTAGCCGAAGTATGCACAAATCGCAAGGATTCGGAAGCACGGGTTCGCGCGGAACCGAAACTGAATACTTGGAAATTTTAAAAGGAAGCAAACCTTCAGAAAACAATCTTTTTGACGGAATCAACACGAACTGGTCCAGACTTGAAGGCGGAAATGAAATCGGAGCTATTTTAAATCCGTTGGAAAATAATTTCAACTTTAAAAACCCTTCGAAAGTGCTTCCGCAGTTGTTAAAAGCCTACCCGCTGATTTTAAATTTGAAAGATAAACATTGGCGAAATATCAAACTCGAACAATTAAAACAACTTATTTTGGATTGCGGCGGTATTTTTATTGAAGCTGCTTCCAAAGCAAATTCTGTTAATCCAAATGAAAATTTCAAAGTAAACATTGAAGCTATTAATCGCGGTAAAAGCGAAATTATTTTGAAATCCTTAAAAAATTCTGAAGGAAAAATTCTTTGGAATTCATCTGAAACCCTTCCTTTTAACCTCAAAAAATCCATTGAAATCAATCTTGACGCTGGAAATAGTAATCCACCCTACTCTTCGCCCTATTGGCTAAACGAAAAAGGCACGGAAGGAATGTACGCTGCTCCCGAAGAATTGATTGGTCTCCCCGAAACCCCGCCGCTGGAGCAATTGGTTTTTGAGTTGCAATTTGCAAATGTCACGATTCCATTTACAAAAAATATAATTTACAAATTTAACGATCCTGTAAAAGGTGAAGTATATCGTCCGTTAGAAGTATTACCTGAAGTTACAGCTTCCATTCCAGAGAAAGTTTTAATTTTTGCTAGCGATGAAGCCGAAAATGTTTCGGTAGTTGTGCGTGCGGGAAAAGACAATATTTCCGGAAGTGTAAGTTTGCAACATCCCGAAGGTTGGAAAGTGGAACCTGCGCAACAAGCATTTCAACTTGAAAGAAACGGTGAGACAAAAACATTCAATTTTACAGTAATTCCGCCAAAAGGCCAAAGCGAAGGTTATTTAAAAACCGCTGTAAGCGCTGGTGGTAAAATATATAACAAAGAATTGGTAACCATTGATTACGAACATATTCCATATCAAAGCGTTTTATTGCCGTCGGAAGCGAAAGTTGCAAAAATTGATATTCAGAAAAAAGGTCAGAATATAGGTTACATAAACGGTGCAGGCGATGCCATTCCTGAAAGTTTGAAGCAGATTGGGTATTCCGTTTCTACAATTGATCCTTCAAATATTTCAGAAGGGAGTCTTCAAAAATTTGATGCCATAGTGATTGGAATCAGAGCTTACAACACTGTTCCTGAACTTGCTTTTGTTCAACCAATTCTAAATAAATATGTTGAAAACGGCGGGACTATGATTGTACAGTACAATACCAGCCGAGGTTTGGTTACTGAAAATATTGCACCGTACAATCTAAAACTTTCGCGCGATCGTGTTACCGATGAATTTTCAGAAGTAAAGATACTTTCGCCTGAAAATCCCCTGTTAAATACTCCAAACAAAATTACCCAAAAGGATTTTGAAGGGTGGGTTCAGGAACGCGGATTGTATTTCCCTGATGAATGGGCGAAAGAGTTTACTCCCATTCTTGGAATGAATGACAAAGGCGAAGACCAAACAAAAGGTTCGCTTCTTGTGGCCAAATACGGAAAAGGGTATTATATTTATACAGGGTTGAGCTTTTTCCGTGAACTTCCAGCTGGTGTTCCCGGAGCTTACAGATTGTTTGCGAATATGCTTTCTATTGGGAAATAAGTAAATAAACTGATTGGATTTTACTGGATTTTCGTATTTTTAAATATTAATTGAGAATATTATGGAAACCCTAAACATAACAATTTTGAATCCTAAGGCAAAAAAATTATTGAAAGATTTAGCTGACAGGAATTTTATTGAAATTAAAGACGACGGATCAAAAGAGCTTAAAAAATTGTTAGATAAAATTCGCAATAATTCACAGGAAGAAATTTCTATGGAAGAAATAACCAAAGAAGTTGAAATAGTGCGTAAAGCCCGTTATGAAAAAGAAAAAAGTAGTAATTGATACAAACCTTTGGATTAGTTTTCTTATCTCAAAAAATTCTTTTGTAATTGAATATCTGCTTTTATCAAATAAAATTGAAGTTTTGTTTTCTAATAGTTTATTAGAAGAATTTATAACTGTTTCATAGAGAGAAAAATTTCGGAACTACTTCCCCACTGATGATATTTCAAACTTATCTCATCTTCTTAATAAACATTCAAAATTCATAAAAGTTACTTCAAATATCCAGTTATGTAGAGATAAAAAAGATAATTTTTTATTGAACTTAGCTGTAGATGGGAAAGCCGATTATTTAATAACAGGTGACAAAGACTTGCTAATTCTCAAAACAACAGTAAAAACCAAAATCATTACTTATTCAGAATTTGTAATTGAAATAGAAAAAGCATAAATGGAAAACCAACCTCAAAAATTCACTTGGAAATGGAGCTATACTATAGTGCTTCTGGTAAATGCTGTTTACATCTATCTGTTTTATTTATTAATGCAAAACTTCGCCTAAATGCAGCAGATTGACTGGATAGTTTTAATTGGAACGCTTCTTTTTATAGTGCTTTATGGCACCTGGAAATCGCGCCAACAACAAGATGTAGGCGATTATCTAAAAGGCGGTAACACGGCACACTGGTGGACCATTGGATTAAGTGTTATGGCTACACAAGCCAGCGCTATTACATTTTTATCAACCCCAGGACAGGCTTTTCACGATGGAATGGGCTTTGTGCAGTTCTATTTTGGATTGCCTATTGCAATGGTAATAATCTGCTTGGTTTTTATTCCTATTTACCACAAGCTGAATGTTTACACCGCCTACGAATACCTAGAAACTCGTTTCGATAAAAAGACACGAACACTGACTGCTATTTTATTTTTAATCCAACGCGGGTTGGCCTGCGGAATCACAATTTTTGCACCGTCCATAATCCTTTCTGCAGTACTTGGTTGGAATTTAATTTATTTGAATATAATCATTGGCGTCCTCGTAATTATTTACACCGTAAGTGGTGGAACCAAGGCTGTAAGCGTTACCCAAAAGCAACAAATGGCGGTTATTTTCTTCGGAATGATGATCGCTTTTCTTTTAATCCTTAATTATCTGCCGCTTGATATTTCATTTTCCAAAGCGCTTGAAATTGCTGGAGCGAATGGTAAAATGGATATACTTGATTTTTCTTTCAACTTCGATAACCGTTACACTTTTTGGAGCGGAATAATAGGTGGAACCTTTTTAGCACTTTCCTACTTCGGAACAGATCAAAGCCAAGTGCAGCGCTATCTTTCCGGAAGAACGGTGAAGCAAAGCCAAATGGGTTTAATAATGAATGGTTTGCTGAAAGTACCGATGCAGTTTTTTATTTTATTGGTGGGAATAATGGTTTTTGTTTTTTATCAATTCAACAGTTCACCACTACACTTTAATCCTGCTGCTGTAAAGGATGTAAAGAAATCTGAATACGCCGGTGAATACAAAGCTTTGGAAGTTAAAAAAGAAGCTGTTGACAAGGAGTTGGCCGCATCTCAGATTAGCTACTCAAAAGCAGAAACAGCATTGGAAAAACAAAACTATGCCCAAGAAATAAAGGCGCTGAACAATCAAGAAAATCTGCTGAGGGACCAATCTGTAGCCGTAATCAAAAAAGCAAATCCAAATGCTGAAACCAACGATAAGGATTACGTTTTTATACATTTCATTTTAACCAACCTCCCACGAGGATTAATTGGGCTTCTCTTGGCGGTAATTTTAAGCGCTGCAATGTCTTCCACAGCTTCAGAACTTAACGCTTTAGGCAGCACAACCACTATCGATTTATACAAGAGAAACGTACCTGGAAAACGTGAAAAGCATTACGTTGCGGCGTCTCGGGGATTCACACTTTTGTGGGGAATTATTGCAATTGTGGTGGCGTGTACGGCAAATTTATTCGATAACCTTATTCAGTTAGTGAATATTATTGGCTCTATCTTCTACGGAAATGTTCTTGGGATTTTCCTACTTGCGTTTTTTATAAAATACGTACACAGTAAAGCGGTTTTTATAGCAGCTTTAATTACCCAAGTTATCATTATCTATTTTTGGTACATAGATCTGATGCCTTATTTATGGCTCAATTTGGTGGGTTGTGCCTTGGTCATGGGAATTGCGGTGCTACTTCAAGTTTTATTGCCGAGGAATGGTGATCCCGAATTAATTGTTTCAGAATAATTAAAAAAAACTGACCACGAATACACGAATATTTTTTTATAATTATTCTTGTTTTCGTGGCAAAAAATCACTTTGTAAAAACCAATTTCGAAATTCTATTGTTTCCCGAAGCAAAGGCTACACTATCATTCACAAACTCAATAGCAAAAAAACCTTCTTTTGAAAGTTCTTTCCAGTTTTTACCGCCATCGCCACTAAAGGAAATTCCGGGAGATCCAACGGCTACAATCCCCTGCCCTTCTGTTCCGGGAACATATTTCACAGATGAGCGATAACCCGGTTCTTTGCCATTTGCAATCAATTTCCAGGTCTTACCGCCGTTTTTGGTAATTGCTTTGTTTCCTTCATTAAATGGTTTGTCTTCCCAGTCTCCGCCGAAAATAATTCCATTGTTTTCATCCAAAAAATCAATACTGAAAATACCTGTCATTGCTTTTCCTTGAACGATTGGTGTATCAAAAACCGCCCACGTTTTGCCTTTATCTGCAGTGTGCATTACGCGCGATTTTTTTCCGCCGGTTGCAACCCAAGCATTATCCCCAAAAATTGCAATGTTGCTGTTACTTGCCGCAAAAGCTGCTTCGCCCTTTTCAACTTTCGGAAGATTTTTGCAAGAAAGCTTCTCCCAAGTATTGCCGCCATCTCTTGTAATTATTACAGACATACAGTTTTTAGTGGGGTCGCCAATGGCAATGCCTTCGTTATCGTTCCAAAATTTCATGGAATCATAAAAAACATTTTCGTCTTTTTCATTATAAACTTCTTCAATATTTGTGGCTTCCGCACCATTAAAACCTATTTTATAAAGCACTGCCGGGTTTGCTACACTTAAAACAAAAACTGCTTCTTTTGTAACTGCTATAGAACGAAAATGAAGCAGCGAATCTTCATATTTAATAACTGCAAGTTTAGGTGTGTCACCATCAATTAAACCAACTTTTCCTTTATCTGCTGCAAACCAAACCCTGTTTTCATCCAGAGGTTGAATGGCACGTATACTTAAACTATCAATAAAAACGGGAGTGATTTTAACTGAGTTGAATTCAATTTCAGTTTTGTCTTCGCAAGAAATAAGGGTTATTGCTGCAAGTAGAATTATGAAGAAACGCATTGTTTAGATTTTTGCCAAAAGTAACCATTAGTTTAAATTTAAAAGAAAAAATTTCAAATTACAGACTCTAAAGTCTAAAATCTAAAATCTTACATCTAAAATTATGATACCTTTGCAACCGCAAAAGTTTTCAAACAATCTGAAAACTAAAAGTTAGCCACGAATACACGAATAATTTTACACTATAATTGGTGAATTCGCGGCAAAAACCAGAACACTTTTTAAAAATGAAACTACACAGAAATTTGGTATTCGCAACCATAGATTCCCTTGACTTAATTTTCAATGAAAACAAGCAGGCAGATAAAGTACTGAAAAACACTTTGAAACGCGACAAACGTTGGGGCGCACGCGATAGAGGTTTTATTGCCGAAACAACTTACGACATTGTGCGTTGGAAACGTCTATATTCTGAAATTGCCGAAGTACGTGAACCTTTTGACCGTACAAATCTTTTCAGGTTATTTACTGTTTGGGCAACATTGAACGGAATCGCCATCCCAGAATGGAAACAGTTTGAGGATACTCCAACCCGCAGAATTAAAGGAAAGTTCGACGAGCTTTCTAAAATTAGAAAGTATCGCGAGTCCATTCCAGATTGGTTGGACGATTTAGGACATAAAGAACTCGGCAAAAAGTGGGATAAGGAAATTGCTGCACTGAATAAACAGGCTGATGTTGTGCTACGTGTAAACACGTTAAAAACTACTGTTGAAAAACTTCAAAATGAACTGGCTGATTTAGAGATTGAAACCGAAATCTTAAAAGGCTATCCCGATGCGCTAAAACTGAAAGAGCGCGCAAATGTTTTTACAACCGATGCTTTTAAGAATGGATTTTTTGAAGTACAGGATGCCTCTTCGCAAAAAGTGGCAGAAATACTCGATGCCAAACCTGGCGAACGCGTTATAGATGCCTGTGCGGGAGCAGGTGGAAAAAGCCTTCACATTGCAACAATGATGGAAAACAAAGGGCAATTGATTGCAATGGACATTTATGAAAACAAGCTAAACGAACTGAAACGCCGCGCTCGTAGAAACGATATTTTTAATATTGAAACACGTGTGATTGATTCCACGAAAGTGATAAAAAAGTTAATTGAAAAAGCTGATAAAGTATTAATTGATGCTCCGTGTTCAGGTTTAGGGGTTTTAAGAAGAAACCCTGATGCCAAATGGAAACTACAACCAGAGTTTCTAGATAACATTCGCGCTACACAAAAAGAATTGCTGGATAGTTATTCACGAATGGTAAAACCGGGCGGACAATTGGTTTATGCCACGTGTTCCATTCTTCCTTCGGAAAACGAAATGCAAGTGAAAGCTTTTTTGGCTAGAGATGAAGGAAAAAACTTTACACTGCTAAATGAAGAAAAAATAATGCCCAGCAAAAGCGGCTTTGACGGGTTTTATATCTCTCTTATGCAGAAAAAGGTGTAAGAGAGTTACACTTTTTTAATAAAATGTGAGCGGGTATTTCCCCGCTCATTTTTATTTAAAGACATAGCAGTTTGATAGAATTAGTAATTTGTTGATCAAAAAGGACAAAATGAAGATTATGCTTTCTATTTGATAAATAGTTTATCTATTAAAATAGTTAACTTTGCAACTTCAAAATAAAAAACAGATGATTCACTTTTTCGGGAACATTGAAAACACAGTTTTCGCAGTCCAGACCCACGGAAATATTTCAAAAGAAAATAGTAAAAAGTTGGAATGGCTTTTCGGCAACCAACCTAAAATTCAGCAATCCGTCCTAAACACGACGGATTTTTTCATTGGTCCACGTGCCGCAATGGTTACTCCTTGGAGCACAAATGCGGTTGAAATTACCCAAAATATGGGGGTTGAAAGAATTATTCGCATAGAAGAATTCCATAACAGTTCAGTTGAAAAAGGAACTTTTGACCCAATGCTTTCGCAGAAATTCAAGGAATTGGATCAAGATATTTTTGATATCCACGTTCAACCGGAGCCAATTTTGAATATTGAAAATATTGGCGAATACAACAAAAAAGAAGGCTTGGCATTAAATGCTGAAGAAGTTGAATATTTAGAAAATCTTTCAAAAAAACTAAACAGAAAACTTACCGATAGCGAAGTTTTCGGTTTCAGCCAAGTAAATAGCGAGCATTGCCGTCATAAAATTTTCAATGGAGTATTTGAAATTGATGGCAAAGAAATGCCCTCTTCCCTATTCAAACTAATTAAAAAAACATCCGCAGAAAATCCGAACGGTATTGTTTCGGCATATAAAGACAATGTTGCTTTCGTAAAAGGCCCAACCGTAAAACAATGGGCGCCAAAAAATGGCGACAAACCCGATTGGTACGAAGAAAAAGATTTTGAAAGTGTGATTTCAATTAAAGCCGAAACGCACAACTTCCCAACAACCGTGGAGCCTTTCAACGGTGCAGCAACCGGAAGCGGTGGCGAAATTCGCGACCGTTTGGCTGGTGGTAAAGGTTCTTTGCCATTGGCTGGAACTGCGGTTTATATGACTTCGTATTCAAGATTGGACACTTCGGCTCCGCTCAGTGACCAAAATTCGGCTCCGCTCAGTGACCGGTCGCCGAGCGGAGCCGAGGTGAAACCTTGGGAAAAAGCAATGAAAGAGCGCGATTGGCTCTACCAAACGCCGCTTGATATTTTAATAAAAGCCAGTAACGGAGCTTCCGATTTTGGAAATAAATTCGGGCAACCATTGATTGCAGGTTCCGTTTTTACATTTGAACACGAAGAAGAAGCGCGCAGACTAGGTTACGATAAAGTAATAATGCTAGCAGGCGGAATTGGCTACGGAAAAGCCAGCCAAGCCATTAAAGGCAAACCACAGGAAGGTGATAAAATTGTAGTTCTTGGCGGGGACAATTACCGAATTGGAATGGGCGGCGCCGCAGTTTCTTCCGCAGATACGGGTGAATTCCACAGTGGAATTGAGCTGAACGCTATCCAAAGAAGTAACCCCGAAATGCAAAAACGTGCCGCAAACGCTATTCGCGCAATGGTTGAAAGTGATGAAAATCCAATAGTTTCCATCCACGATCACGGTGCTGGCGGTCATTTAAACTGCTTGAGCGAACTAGTTGAAGATACCGGCGGTAGAATTGAATTGGATAAACTTCCCATTGGCGACCCTACCCTATCCGCAAAGGAAATTATGGGCAATGAAAGTCAAGAACGCATGGGTTTGATTATTGGTGAAGCAGACATGCAAAAATTGAAAAAAGTTGCAGACCGCGAACGTGCTCCAATGTATGAAGTTGGAGAGGTAACAGGCGACCAACGTTTCTGTTTTGAAAACAAGAAAGGCGAAAAACCAATGGATTTCGCTTTGGAAGATATGTTTGGCAGCTCGCCAAAAACAATAATGAAAGACAAAACCATAAACAGGAATTACAAAAACCCTGATTATGAAATTACCAAAATAAAGGAATACGTTGCCCAAGTGCTTCAATTGGAGGCCGTAGCTTGTAAAGACTGGCTCACCAATAAAGTGGATCGTTGCGTAACGGGCCGCGTTGCCAAACAACAAACCGCGGGACCTTTACAATTACCGTTGAACAACTGTGGAGTAATGGCATTGGATTACCACGGAAATGAAGGCGTTGCAACAAGTATCGGGCATTCGCCATTAACGGCTTTGATTGATCCAGCTGCAGGTTCGCGAAACGCAATTACTGAAGCGCTTACAAACATTGTTTGGGCGCCGATGAAAGACGGTTTAAAAAGTATTTCACTTTCTGCAAACTGGATGTGGCCTTGTAACAATGAAGGCGAAGATGCAAGACTTTATGAAGCCGTAAAAGCAGTTTCAGAATTTTCAATCGATTTGGGAATCAATGTGCCTACGGGCAAGGATTCACTTTCAATGAAGCAGAAATACAAAGATGGCGAAGTGATTTCTCCCGGAACGGTAATTATTTCTGCAGCCGGAAATTGTAATGATATTAAAAAAGTTGTAGAGCCAGTTTTACAAAGAAATGGCGGCAGCATCTATTATATAAATATTTCGCAAGACGATTTTAAATTGGGCGGTTCTTCCTTTGGACAAATTTTAAATGCCATCGGAAACGAGGCCCCAACAGTAAAAAGTGCGGAATATGTAAAAACAGTTTTCAACACTTTACAGGAATTGATTTATGAAGGAAAAATCCTTGCCGGGCACGATGTGGCTTCGGGCGGATTGATTACCACTTTATTGGAAATGTGTTTTGCAGATGTGAATTTGGGGGCAAATTTGGATATTTCACCATTGGGTGAAAATGATTTGGTGAAATTGCTTTTTGCTGAAAATGCCAGCGTTGTGATTCAAGCTTCGGAAGATGCTTTGGTTGAAAAAATGCTTTCTTCAAAGAAAATAGATTTCAAAAAGATAGGAACTGTATCTGAATCCAATTCCCTTTCAATAAAAAATAATAATAAGGAATTAATAATAGATATCCCTGAAATGCGCGATGTTTGGTACAAAACTTCGTATTTGTTAGACAGAAACCAAAGCGGCGCAAAACTTGCAAAAGAGCGTTTCAACAATTATAAAAATCAACCTTTAAAGTTTGAGTTTCCGAAGAATTTCAATGGAAAACTTAAGTCCTCCCCCGGCCCCTCCAAAGGAGGGGAGCGAATAAAAGCCGCAGTCATTCGCGAAAAAGGTAGCAACAGCGAACGCGAAATGGCGTATATGATGCACCTCGCAGGTTTTGATGTGAAAGATGTGCATATGACAGATCTTATTGAAGGTCGTGAAGATTTAGAGGACATAAAATTACTAGTTGCCGTTGGTGGTTTCAGCAATAGCGATGTTTTGGGAAGTGCAAAAGGATGGGCGGGTTCGTTCTTGTACAATGAAAAAGCGAACTCAGCTTTAAAGAATTTCTTTGCAAAAGTAGATACACTTTCATTGGGTGTTTGTAACGGTTGCCAGCTTTTTGTGGAACTCGGATTGCTAAATCCTGAAGACGAAGAAAAGCCGAAAATGCTCCATAATGATACTGGTAAGTTTGAATGTGTATTTACTTCGGTGAAAATTCAAGAGAATAATAGCGTTATGCTTTCAAGCTTTGCGGGAAGCACCTTGGGAATTTGGTCTGCTCACGGAGAGGGAAAATTCAGTTTTCCTAACAAAGAAACCCATTACAATATTGTAGCAAAATACGGTTATGATGCCCTACCAGCAAATCCAAACGGAAGTGATTTCAACACCGCGATGATGACCGATAAAACCGGAAGGCATTTAGTGATGATGCCGCATTTGGAGCGTTCAACCTTTCCTTGGAACTGGGCGTACTATCCGAAAGACAGAAAGAACGATGAAGTTTCGCCCTGGGTGAAGGCTTTTGTAAATGCAAAGAAGTGGTTAGAAAATAAATGATATATTTAGCGTAAATATATCAGAAATTTATGAGCCATGAAATCCTCAAACTTCATTCAATATGGGAAAAAACCCAACTCACAGCTACAAAGAATACTTCTTTACCTCAATTTAAATTTGAAGATTTAATAAATTCCATAATAAGCACCGGTCCTTTTTATTATTATATCATTGACTTCTTTGACATGTCCCTGTCGAACGTGAGTACATCCATATCCGACATCCATGGATTTGACCCCGCCACGGTTAGCTTCAACGACATTTTAGGCACGATGCATCCCGAAGATATGGATTTTGTAGCCGCAGCCGAACAAGCGAATTTCGAATTTCTATACAATACCCTAGGTAAAGAAAATGTTCTAAACTACAAATCTTGTTTTTCCTTCAGAAGCCGAATGAAAGATGGCAGTTATGCAATGTTAAACCACCAAGCACTTGTACTTACGCTGGACCATGAGGGAAAAGTTGGTAAATCGCTAAACATACATACGCGTATAGACCATCTCACCAAAACCAATACGCATACCCTTTCATTAATAGGATTAAACGATTTGCCTTCCTATCTTAATATTCCAGTGGCAGGTTTTGCTAATACTTCCGAGATTTATTCCAAAAGGGAAATAGATATACTAAAACTAATAGCTGACGGACAAAATAATAATGAAATAGCAGAAACCTTATTTATCAGTTCTTTAACGGTAAAAAAACACCGTAACAACATTCTTAGAAAAACAGATTGCAAGAATACATCGCAGCTTATAAAGAAATGTGTGTTGCAAGGGCTCATATAAAAAATACGTATTAAGGAGTATTGCTTTAATGGTCCTATTATTATTGATTTGTTATTATTTTTTTTAAAAAAACTAACTAACAACTCTAACAATGATTTCAAAAAGAATTTTTCAATCGTTTCTATTCGTATTAGCCGTATTTCTATCCAATGGATGTTCAAAGGACAGTGACGGTGAAAACTTAAATCCCAATTTACGCAGTTTTATTACCATATGTGAATCGCTCAATTCCAGTGTGGAATATCGGTTAACAGTTTCTCTTTTAAATTTAAATGATGGATTAGGTACGGTAAGTTTGAGTGAAGCCAATGCCGGAGATATAGACACATTCAACTTAAATGGCAATGGAGTAGATTACTCCTACTCAGTAACGGAGAGAACAGGTACTATAAGCTCATCAACCACCAAAAATTACTCTGGGTTGATCTATGATGATGCATTTCTTGAAGGGCAGACGAATATTGTGGAAGTGGTTAGAAATGGTGAAGAATGGCAATTATTGATAAATGGCAGTAACGAAGATATAGGCGGGGTTGACCCCAATCCGCCGAGTACTTATGGAAGATGGCAAAGATATGGATCGCCAAGTGGGTATCAAACAGATCTTGCGATAGGCAATATACCGGGGCAACCAGAAAATAGGGTTTATATGTGTGAACATCCCGGGTCTCCAAGCGCAGGGTTATATAAAGGAACTATTGAAGGCACTACGATTACTTGGGATGCTGTTCATAATTTACCAAACGCCGTATTTAATTTGTTAGGATCTGGACCAGACAGAACTTTGTACTTTGGAGTAGGAAATCCCTCGGATGCTGGAAAGTATACGCTAGGTGTTTGGACCGGTACTTGTCCTTTATAAAAAAATACAAATAATAAAAATACTTTGCAGTTGTTCTTATATAGCCAATGATTCGCTATAATTTAAAAAAATACTCCTTATGGGGTATTTTTTTTGCCATAGTTTCCATATCATTATTCATAATCTTAAAAAATTGGAGTATTTTGGTACTTATCTTGAAAAAGCAGGCATTCAGGAAGCAATGGTTTTAGATCCCACAAATTTGCCAATAGTCACAGATACTGCAACTATTTATTATTTCGATATAAAATAAATTTACTTGTAAGTACTATTTTGAGCAAGATAATGAATTATATCCCTTTGAAATGAAACTCTCCAAAGAAGAAAAGAAATTCTGGCAACGCCATTTTCGTATAGATACCTTAGAGAACATTCCAACTGAAATGGTGGGTTTAACCAGTATAGATACTACGGACGATGATGAATATTTATTCTACCTAACCCAGCGAGTAAAAGTTATCCCTGAAATTTATTTAAAAGGCACTTTGGTAACAGATGAAGGCGTTGCCCACCTCAGCAAGATTCAGGAATTAAAAGAACTTACCTTACGCGATCATAAAAAAGTGACCAAAGCCAGCATCCCCTACTTCAACCAAATGAAAAATTTGGAACGTTTAAACATCACCTTAACGAAAATCACGTTGTCTGATCTTTGTGAAAGTTTAAACAACCAAAGTCTAAAAGAAGTCTTCTTATCTTCGGAAGAGAATGAAAAAAACATCGAAGAAAAAGCCTTTATCATTAAAGAACGCCTGCTCAATTGCAATATCTATCTGGATTGTTGCTATACTACAGATTCATTTGGTAATATAGAAAAACCAATATTTTAAAATAAATTATTCCTCAGTTTATTTACAAATCGCATTTGTATAATTTAAGTTTTTTCTTTGGACTAAATATTAATTCAATGCAAAATCGCTAGTACCACAAAAAAAAGGCTTCAAATTATATTAAATTGAAGCCTTCTCTCTAATTATTGATTATTTAATTTTTATCTTTTGTAGATAACTGTGGCGTCTTTTACATTTGCCGGCAAATTGTCCATTGAAGTTACATACATATTTCTGTTATTGTAAATTCTGTTTGGTTTTTTTCCAACAATAATATATTTTACGTCAAGGTCTGGTGCATTGAGACTTACTTGATCCTGAACGCGCATTTTTTTATCACCAAGATCAGTTTCTAATTCTTCCAAGGTTGCAATTACATAAAGGCGCTTGTTAGTTGCTCTAATTTCCTTGATTTCAATATCGTGTTCTACACCCTCAACTTCAGCGTCTACCACCAGCTCTTGTTCATATTTGTCTTCATTGGGCATATCTATATCAATAGTAGGGACTTCCACTTCTTCTTCTTCCATCACTACAATAACTTTAGGCACTTCAACTGTCCTAGTGGCGGTGCTCACATCTACGTCGGCCCAATCCACGTCAAATTCTGGAAGATTACCCGATTCCACGTCAACATCCACTTCCGGTAATTCAGTTTTGCCTTTTTTGTCAATATTACAGCTTGTTGCCGTAATTAATGCTAAGGCTAAAATTGGTACAATAAAACTTTTCATGTTTTTTAGTTTTGTTCACTTATGATAAAAATCGAATTCCATTATCATAAAATGATGGTTAATATAAAATTTTGATTATTGTTTGAATGTTTCTCCAAACTCATTGAACTATTGAGCTTAAGAGACAATTCTTGTTAAAATAAAGTTTTAATCTAAGCCCATTTTTTTAAATTAGTAGTTAACAAAATCTTATTTAGCTGTTTCTTAACTTTTAGAATTGAATTTTTCACTTCGGAAAAGGACGAAACAAATGTTCAAAAAAGAGCCTTTGTACTAAAGAAACCCAAGACTAATTGTAACATCTATCCGGACTCTTGTTATATATTGGGTATACGGAAATATAAATATTTTAAACAAGTTGCTTGTTCAAATTAATTAGCCGGAAGCAATGTGAAGAAGTTTAAAAAGATTCTTTATTTTTATAGGAATGGTAAATTTTTTCATTCCTTTTTTGTTTCAAAGACAAACTTAAAAAAAAATGCTATTTTCACTGCCTTAACAATACTATTATGACAGATCCAAAAAGACTCTTCGACTTTCCGTATTATCAACTGGAGAAATATCCTCAAAATAAAGCACTTGTAACAAAATATAATGGTGAGTGGCAAGCCACTTCTACCCAAGAATATATTGACAAAGCCAATGCTTTAAGTCGCGCACTTTTAAAAATGGGCGTTAAACCCAACGATAAAATTGCAGTAATATCAATGACAAACCGCACAGAGTGGAACATTTGCGATATTGGGATAATGCAAACTGGCGCACAAGGGGTGCCTATTTACCCAACAATTTCTGAAGATGAATATGAATACGTTTTAAACCACAGTGAATCCATCTATTGTTTTGTTTCCTGCAAAGAAGTTTATGATAAAGTACAGCAAATCCGTAACAATGTTCCTTCACTGAAAGAAATTTACACTTTTGATGAAATAGTTGATGCCAAAAACTGGCAAGAAGTTTTGGAAGAAGGGAAAGAAATAAGTAATCAAGAAGATGTTGAAAAACGAAAAGAAGCCATTACAGAAGATGATTTGGCTACACTTATATATACCTCAGGCACCACTGGGAAACCTAAGGGAGTTATGCTCTCGCATAAAAACATTTCTTCCAATGCCAAATATAGTGCAGAACGACTTCCTATCGATCTCGGAAAATCAAAAGCATTGAGTTTCTTACCAGTTTGCCATATTTACGAACGCATGTTGCAGTATATGTATCAATATTGTGGTGTTGAAATACACTTTGCTGAGTCGCTTGAAACCATAAGTGAAAACTTAAAAGAAGTGAAACCAGAGGTAATGAGCGCCGTTCCACGTTTGCTTGAAAAGGTTTATGATAAAATTTACGCAAAAGGTGCCGAGCTTACTGGAATAAAAAAGAATCTATTTTTTTGGGCTATTGACCTAGGTTTAAAATATGAGCCTTATGGCCAAAACGGTTGGTGGTATGAAACAAAATTAAAACTTGCCCGAAAATTAATTTTCAGCAAGTGGCAAGAAGCTCTTGGCGGAAATTTAAAGGCAATCGCCTCCGGAAGTGCAGCTCTACAACCAAGATTGGCTCGTGTTTTTAATGCTGCAGCAATTCCGGTTATGGAAGGCTACGGACTTACAGAAACTTCTCCCGTAGTTTCTGTGAATGATATGCGTAACCACGGCTTCAAAATTGGTACCGTTGGAAAAGCCTTAAAAGAAACAGATATAAAAATAGCCGAAGATGGCGAAATACTTATAAAAGGGCCGCAGGTAATGATGGGCTATTTCAAAAACCAAGAACAGACCGACGAGGTTTTGAAGAATGGTTACTTCCATACAGGAGATATTGGTGAGATTGACAGCGAAGGCTTCCTAAAAATCACCGATCGTAAAAAAGAGATGTTCAAAACTAGCGGTGGTAAGTACGTAGCGCCCCAACTTTTGGAAAACGCAATGAAGCAATCGCGCTTTATAGACCAGATTATGGTTGTGGGTGAAGGCGAAAAAATGCCAGCTGCGCTTATCCAGCCCGACTTTGATTTTATAAAAGAATGGGGGAACAAAAAAGGAAGAAATATTCCTTCAGACCCCGCGGAATTGGTGAAAAATAAAGATGTAATTAAACGTATCCAGAAAGAAGTAGATTTTTATAACGAACGTTTCGGCCAATGGGAAAAAGTGAAAAAATTTGAGTTGACCCCAGAGCTTTGGAGTATTGAAGGCGGTCACCTTACTCCAACCATGAAAATGAAACGGAAAGTGATTAAAGAAAAGTACATGGATTTGTACAATAGGATTTATGAGCACACTTCATAAATAATCATGAACTGGATCCTACTAATAATAGCTGGACTCTTTGAAGTAGGTTTCGCCACCTGTTTAGGAAAAGTAAAAGAAACCGCAGGACTGGAATCTAAGCTTTGGTTCGGTGGTTTTTTAATATGTCTTTTTATAAGTATGTTTCTGCTAATAAAAGCTTCGAAAACGCTTCCCATCGGGACGGCTTACGCGGTATGGACAGGTATTGGCGCCGTTGGTACCGTTCTTGTCGGAATCTTTTATTTTAATGAACCGGCCACATTTTGGCGTGTCTTTTTTCTTTCTACTTTAATAATTTCTTTGGTAGGCTTAAAATTTGTTACCAATTAAAGTTCCGTTAAACCACCTATAATCCTTCTTTGAGCCTTGTTGATTTCTTACCTTTAAAGGTAATTTATCATTTAAAAATGAATACTCTTTGGACCATCGGACACTCTACCCGTTCGTTAGACGAATTTTTAAAATTATTGGATTCCTTCCATATAAAAATACTCGTAGATGTGCGCCATTATCCGGGTTCTCGAAAATTTCCGCAGTACAATAAAGACAGTTTAAAAATTTCACTTCCCGAAAACGGGATTGAATATATACATCTTGTCGATTTGGGCGGACGCAGAAAACCGGAACCAAATTCCAAAAACGATGCCTGGCGCCTCGATTCCTTTAAAGGATATGCAGATTATATGGAAACTGAGCAATTTCAGCAATCCCTTAAAATTCTGAAGGAAATTGCTAAGGAGAAACGAACTGCGATTATGTGTGCAGAAGCCGTTTGGTGGAGCTGCCACCGTTCGCTTATTTCAGATATTCTAAAAGTGGATGGTTGGAAGGTGATGCATATAATGGGTGAAAATACATCAACGGAACACCCTTATACCGCTCCGGCAAATGTGGTCGATGGAAATTTAAATTATTCAAAAGTGAGAGACACATAAATTATTGTCAATTTACTATGCGTGCATAATAAATTTTTGTATATTTGATATTCTACTTTTTCAAATTGCTTTAATGAAAGAAAAAACAATAGATTATATGTTGCGATCCACTTGGATGAACGTAACAAAAATGTACAATGAAGAAGCCGGAAAAAAAGGAAGTACAATGGCCACAGGCTTTGCGCTTATAAGTATTGATCCTGAAGAAGGAACACCTTCAACTGCGCTGGGACCCAAAATGGGAATGGAAGCCACAAGCCTCTCGCGCACCTTGAAATCTATGGAACAAAAAGGTTTAATAGAGCGCAAACGTAATCCCGAAGACGGTCGTGGTGTGTTGATATATTTAACACCTTTTGGAAAGGAAATGCGCGAGTTCTCAAAAGGCGTAGTGTTGGGATTTGACGAAGCAGTTCAAAAAAATGTTTCCGAGGAGGAATTGCACACATTTAGAAAAGTGGCAAACACGATCAATGAGTTGATTAATTCAAAAAAAATATACGAGTCAAATTAGGAAATAGGGATTAGGAATTAGTAAGAAAATTGAAAATCATAACTCTGAACTCATAACCCATAACTCATAACTCATAACTCATAACTCATAACTAAAAAAATGTCAAAAAGAAGAATTAACAAAGTAGCGGTAATCGGTTCCGGAATTATGGGAAGCGGTATTGCCTGCCATTTCGCTAACATCGGCGTGGAAGTGCTTTTGCTGGACATCGTTCCTCGCGAGCTCACCGATGACGAAAAGAAGAAAGGGCTTACACTTGAGGACAAAGTAGTTCGCAATAGAATTGTAAACACAGATTTGCAGAAAGCCATAAAAAGCAACCCTGCCCCGCTCTATCACAAAGATTTTGCAAAACGAATTTCCACAGGGAACTTGGAAGACGATATTTCAAAAGTGAAAACTGCGGATTGGATTATTGAAGTAGTTGTAGAGCGTTTGGACATTAAAAAACAGGTTTTCGAAAACCTTGATAAACACAGAAAACCGGGAACGCTTATTACTTCAAACACTTCCGGTATTCCTATCAAGTTTATGAGCGAAGGCCGCAGCGAAGATTTTCAAAAACATTTCTGCGGTACGCACTTTTTCAACCCGCCTCGTTATTTAAAACTTTTTGAAATCATTCCCGGGCCAAAAACTTCAACTGAAGTGCTGGATTTCTTGAATGGTTACGGTGAAAAATTCCTCGGAAAAACTTCCGTGGTTGCAAAAGATACACCTGCTTTTATAGGAAATAGAATCGGGATTTTCGGCATTCAAAGCCTTTTCCACCAAGTGAAGGATATGGGTCTTACTGTTGAAGAGGTTGACAAACTTACTGGCCCAGTAATCGGTCGTCCAAAATCCGCAACCTTCAGAACCGTTGATGTTGTTGGTCTTGACACTTTGGTGCACGTTTCCAAAGGAATTTATGACAATGTTCCCGATGATGAGGAACACGGTATTTTCCAAATCCCAGGATTCATCGATACTATGATGGAAAAAAAATGGTTGGGAAGCAAAAGTGGCCAAGGGTTTTACAAAAAAGTGAAGAATGATGACGGCAGCAGTGAAATCCTTACCCTCGACCTTGATTCTTTGGAATACAGAAAAAGCAAAAAAGCCTCTTTTGACTCGTTGGAAAACACAAAATCTGTCGATAAAGTTACCGACCGTTTTCCAATTCTTATTAAGGGAGAAGATAAAGCAGGCGAATTCTACCGAAAAAATTTCGGAGCAATGTTCGCTTACGTTTCAAAAAGAATTCCTGAAATAACAGATGAACTTTACAAGATTGATGACGCAATGAAAGCTGGTTTCGGCTGGGATAACGGACCCTTTGAAATTTGGGACGCGGTTGGAGTTAAAAAAGGAATTGAGTTAATAAAAGATTTAGGAAAAGAACCTGCCGCTTGGGTAAACGAAATGCTTGAAGCTGGTGTTGATTCTTTCTACACTATAAAAGACGGAAACACCTATTATTACGATATTCCGCAGAAAAAACACGTAAAAGTTCCCGGACAGGATTCGTTTATTATTCTGGACAACATCCGCAAAACTTCAGAAGTTTTCAGAAATAACGGGGTTGTGGTTGAAGATTTAGGCGATGGAATTTTGAATGTAGAATTTATTAGTAAAATGAACTCTGTTGGCGGAGATGTTTTGGCTGGAATCAACAAAGCTATTGATATGGCCGAAAAAGATTACGACGGATTGGTAATTGCCAACAACGGTAAAAACTTTTCAGTAGGCGCCAATATCGGAATGATTTTTATGATGGCCGTGGAGCAGGAATACGAAGAATTGAATGCCGCAGTTAAATATTTCCAAGATACTAGTATGCGTATACGCTACTCCTCCATTCCCGTAGTGGTTGCACCGCATGGAATGACTTTGGGCGGCGGTTGTGAGTTTACTCTTCACGCAGACAGAGTAGTTGCTGCAGCTGAAAGTTATATCGGTTTGGTAGAATTCGGAGTTGGGGTTATTCCTGGCGGAGGCGGTTCCAAAGAAATGACACTTAGAGCAAGCGACACTTTCAAAAAAGACGACGTTGAGCTCAACAGATTGCAGGATTATTTCCTCACCATTGGAATGGCAAAGGTTTCAACCTCGGCCTATGAAGCTTACGATACCGGAATTCTTCAAAAAGGAAAGGATATTGTAATCGTAAACCAAAATAGACAGATTGCCGCAGCTAAAGAAGTAGCACGCTTTATGGCAGATCAGGGTTATACAAAACCAATTCAGAGAACAGATATAAAAGTGCTTGGGAAGCAAGCATTGGGAATGTTCCTTGTGGGAACTGACCAAATGTACGCCGGAAATTACATCAGCGAGCACGACAAAAAAATCGCAAATAAACTAGCCTACGTAATGGCTGGTGGAGATTTGAGCGAAGCAAGCTACGTGAGCGAGCAATATTTGCTCGACCTTGAAAGAGAAGCATTTTTGAGTTTGACAGGAGAAAGAAAGACTTTGGAAAGACTTCAGCATATGATTCAGAAGGGGAAACCGCTAAGAAATTAGATTGTTAGATAATTAGACTCTTAGATTTTTAGAAATCGAATTATCTAAAAATCCAATAATCCAAAATACTAGAAAAATGAAAACAGCATACATAGTAAAAGCATACAGAACCGCGGTGGGAAAAGCCCCTCGTGGAGTTTTTCGTTTCAAAAGACCTGATGAGTTGGCTGCGGAAACCATTAAATATATAATGAACGAATTGCCACAACTCGACAAGAAACGAATTGACGACGTAATAGTTGGTAACGCAATGCCCGAAGCCGAACAAGGCTTAAATATGGGCCGATTGATTTCGCTGATGGGACTGGAAATAGTTGATATTCCTGGGATGACTGTAAACAGATACTGCGCTTCCGGGCTTGAAACCATTGCCATCGCCACAGCAAAAATCCAAAATGGAATGGCAGATTGCATCATCGCCGGAGGTGCTGAAAGCATGAGCTACATTCCAATGGGCGGTTATAAACCTGTTCCAGATTATAAATTAGCGAAAGAAGGCCACGAAGATTATTATTGGAATATGGGGCTAACGGCAGAAGCGGTAGCTAAAAAATATAACGTTTCCCGCGAGGATCAAGACGAGTTTGCTTACACAAGCCAGATGCGCGCTTTAAAAGCACAAGACGAAAATCGTTTTCAGGATCAAATTGTTCCCATTGAAGTTGAACATATTTTTGTAAATGATGCTGGAAAAAAAGTTACCGAAAAATATACAGTCAATAAGGATGAAGGCCCAAGAAAAGGAACAACTATAGAAGCACTTTCCAAACTTCGTCCCGTTTTTGCAGAAGGTGGAAGCGTAACCGCAGGAAACTCTTCACAAATGAGTGATGGGGCAGCTTTCGCTGTAATTATGAGTGAAGAAATGGTGAAAGAATTAAATCTTGAACCTATCGCGAGATTAGTAAGTTTTGCTGCAGTTGGGGTAGATCCGAAAATTATGGGTATTGGCCCATTGTATGCAATCCCAAAAGCATTGAAGCAAGCTGGATTGAAGCAGGAACAAATGGAACTTATAGAATTGAATGAGGCTTTTGCGTCACAATCCTTAGCTGTAATCCGCGGACTTGGTTTAGATAAGGAAATTGTGAACGTAAACGGAGGCGCAATCGCGATGGGTCACCCATTGGGTTGTACAGGCACCAAACTTTCAGTCCAATTATTTGATGAAATGCGCAAACGAAACCTGCAAGGAAAGTACGGAATGGTAACGATGTGTGTTGGTACTGGACAAGGTGCTGCTGGGGTTTATGAATTTTTGAAGTAGAAGAAAGAGCCAAGATTCAAGAGCCAAGATTGAAGACTAAAGAAGAGTGTATGCATAATTTTAAAAAGCTGAAAATATGGATGGAGAGTATGAGCCTGGTTTCAAATACCTATAAAATTACTCGAGCTTTTCCAGATTTTGAAAAATTTGGATTGGTTTCACAGATGAATAGGTGTGCTGTTTCAATTCCTTCAAATATAGCAGAGGGCTCAAGTAAAAGTTCTAATAAACATTTCAAACAATATTTGGAAATAGCTTTGGGATCGTCTTTCGAATTAGAAACACAATTAATTATTGCATTTAATGAATTGTATATTTCGGAAGAAAAATTTAAATATTTAGAAGAAAAAATAAAACAAATTCAAAAAATGATTTCAGGATTCCAATCTAGACTTACTTAAAAGTCTTGACTCTTGGCTCTTGATTCTAAAAATCTATAAATATGAATATAACAAACAATGTTGATAAAGAACTCCTTCGTGGCGGCCAATTCTTGGTAAAAGAAACAAAAGCAGAAGACGTTTTCACTCCAGAAGATTTTTCTGAAGAGCAAAAAATGATGCGCGATTCCGTAAAGGAATTTGTAGATCGTGAAATCTGGCCACTTAAGGAACGCTTTGAGCACAAAGATTACGCGCTTACCGAAGAAATTATGCGGAAAGCTGGTGAACTTGGCTTGCTGGGTGTTTCAGTTCCCGAGGAATATGGAGGACTCGGAATGGGCTTTGTAACTACAATGCTGGTTTGCGATTACATTTCAGGTGCAACAGGCTCTGTAGCTACAGCTTTTGGCGCACATACCGGGATTGGAACTTTACCAATCACGCTTTATGGTACAGAGGAGCTAAAGAAAAAGTATGTTCCAAAACTTGCCACTGGGGAATGGTTTGGAGCCTATGCTCTAACTGAACCTGGCGCTGGTAGTGATGCTAACAGTGGAAAAACTAAAGCGGTACTTTCTGAAGACGGTAAATACTACGCAATTAGCGGACAAAAAATGTGGATATCAAACGCAGGTTTCTGCAACACATTTATAGTTTTCGCAAGAATTGAAGACGATAAATACATTACAGGATTTATTGTTGAAAATGACCCCGAAAACGGCATTTCAATGGGCGAGGAAGAGAAGAAATTAGGTATCCACTCCTCCTCTACCCGTCAGATATTCTTTAACGAAACCAAAGTTCCAGTTGAAAATATGTTGGGCGAGCGTGGCGAAGGTTTTAAAATTGCAATGAACGCTTTAAACGTTGGAAGAATAAAACTTGCAGCGGCCAGTCTTGACGCACAACGTAGAATAATTTCAAACGCCGTTCAATATGCAAATGACCGCATCCAATTTGAAGTTCCAATCTCTTCATTTGGCGCCATAAAATTGAAAATTGCTGAAATGGCCACCAATGCTTATGTAGGAGAAAGTGCAAGTTATCGCGGAGCGAAAGATATTGAAGATAGAATTGCACTTAGGTTAGAAGCTGGAAACAGCCATCCAGAAGCCGAACTGAAAGGTGTTGAAGAATATGCTATTGAGTGCTCTATCTTAAAAGTAGCTGTTTCTGAAGACGTTCAAAACTGTGCTGACGAAGGAATCCAGATTTATGGCGGAATGGGCTATAGTGCCGACACGCCGATGGAATCTGCTTGGCGTGATGCTCGAATCGCCCGAATTTACGAAGGTACGAACGAAATAAACCGAATGTTGGCCGTTGGAATGTTGGTGAAGAAAGCAATGAAAGGACACGTAGATCTATTGAATCCAGCGCAAGCTGTTGCTTCAGAATTGATGGGAATCCCTTCTTTTGAAACACCAGATTATTCCGAATTGCTTTCCGAAGAAAAAGCAATGATTGGTAAACTGAAAAAAGTATTTTTAATGGTTGCAGGAAGCGCAGTTCAAAAGTACGGTACCGAACTGGAAGAACACCAGCAAACGTTATTAGCAGCAGCAGATATCTTAATTGAAATCTATATGGCTGAAAGCGGAATTTTACGTACCGAAAAGAACGTAAAACGTTTCGGTGAAGACACTCAAAAAGAACAAATTGCAATGTCTCAACTTTACCTTTATCACGCTGTTGATATTATTACCGTCAAAGCAAAAGAAGCCATTCTTTCGTTCTCTGAGGGTGACGAACAACGCGCAATGTTGATGGGTCTTAAACGTTTCACAAAATATCAAAATATGCCGAATATTGGTGAATTGAGAAAAACAATCGCGCATAAAGTTATTGCTGAAAATAATTATCCTTTTTAGTACGCTACTAGGTTCCAAATCCTTTTAGTTTTGCCACGAATACACGAATGATTAATAAAATCAATTGTGTATTCGTGGTTTTTTTTACACTAAGGTTTCCAAAAAAATAAAAATTACATTCGTGTATTCGTGGCCTTTTATCCGCTTAGGTTTTCCAAAAAAATAAAAATTACATTAGTGTATTCGTGGCTACCATTTTTATGGCGCAGAGTTTGCTATTTTTGAAGAAAATTGAATTAAATGAAAAAGCTCCTCTTCCTAATTACCATCCTCGCAACCCAGCTAACTTTCGCACAAAACAACACAGAAGTTTATGTTTTTGATATTGCCCCTGCTTATGAAGGATTAGAGCTATTGAATATTCAAAACGCTTCAAACAATGAAGGTTACAACAATCAACCATCTTTTTTTTCAAATGATGTATTATTATTTGCAGGAAATAACGAAGGTCAAAGCGATATTGCAGAATACAATTTTAATACAAAAACTAAAAAATGGTTCAATAATAAAACCGAAGGCGGCGAATATTCTCCACAAAAATTCCCTTCAAATAATGATGTGACTGCGGTTAGGCTGGATAAAGACGGTTTGCAGCGTTTTTATCTGTACAATTCAGAAACGGGCAATTCATTAGAACTAATAGATAAGCTACAAGTAGCCTATTTTGCTTTTTACAACGACCAGAAAATACTTGCAACTGTTTTGGATGGCGAAGTGATGGACTTGGTTTTAATTGATCTCCCGACAAAGGTTTCCGATACAATTTTCAGAAATGTAGGAAGATCACTTCAGAAGGTCCCCAAGACCAATTCCATGAGCTATTCACTGGTGAACGAAGAAGGAAATCTAGATCTCTACCTTCTCGATATGAATTCCTATGAAAGTTATTTTGTAACCGAATTACCCATCGGGATTCAAGATTACGTCTGGCTCAATGATACACAAATCCTAATTGGCAGCGGAAATAGGCTCTATATGTACGACACCTTGGGAGATTCGGAATGGACAAGAGTCGCTTCCTTAGAAGATTACGGTCTCAAAAACATTAGTAGAATGGCAATCAGCCCCAACGGAAAGAAAATAGCCGTAGTGGCAGAGTCTATGTAACTCAGCATTTACAAATTTTAAAAGTTTCTAGACGTTGTACCTTCTTTTGAGTATTTTTAGGGAAACTTTTTTAATATGAAGACCTTTTCCCTTTTAGCTGCATTATTATTATTTTCTTTTTGTTTTTCCCAAACCGATCAAAAAATCTACGATATTATTAATTCCGTTTCTTCAGAACGGATTGAGGCAGATATAACCAAGCTGGCAAATTTCGGCACTCGCAACACTTTCAGTGACACGATAAGCAATACTCGCGGTATTGGCGCTGCTCGTAGATGGATTAAAAGTGAATTTGAAACCATTTCGAAGGGCTGTAGCAACTGCCTAAATGTTTTTACCCAAAAAGATTTGGTGAAGGCCGAAGGAAATGATCGCGTTCCCCAAGATACTTGGATCGTGAATGTTGCCGCAGTTCAAAAAGGAACAAAATACCCAAACCGTTACGTAATCATGAGCGGCGATATCGATTCGCGAAATAGTGACGGAAGCGATTTCACAAAAGATGCACCCGGCGCCAACGATAATGCCAGCGGAATGGCGGGAGCCATTGAAGCAGCACGCGTTCTTTCAAAATATAAATTTGAAAACAGTATTATTTATTTAGGATTGAGCGGAGAAGAACAAGGATTGTTCGGCGGAAAAGGTTTTGCGGAATACGCAAAAAAGAACGGATGGGAAATCATTGGCGTTTTTAATAATGATATGATTGGCAACATAAAAGGTGTTGACGGCGTAATCAGCAATCGTGATTTCAGAATTTTCAGCGAACCCGTTCCCCCGACAGAAACAGAGCGCGAACGTGAAATGCGACGCTTTTACGGCGGAGAAGTTGATGGTGTTTCGCGTCAGTTAGCCCGATATGTCTATAAAACTACACAAACTTATATGCCAGAAATGAATCCAATGATGGTTTATAGATTGGACCGTTTTGGTCGCGGCGGGCATCACCGTCCCTTCAATGATTTAGGTTGGGCTGGAATTAGAATTATGGAAGCTCACGAAAATTACAACCAACAGCACCAAGATATTCGTACGGAAAACGGCATTGAATACGGCGATAAACTGGAATTCGTAAATTTTGACTACGCTGCTAAGCTTACTGCGGTAAATGCCATAAATTTAGCAAGTATCGCTTGGGCACCACCCGAACCCAAAAATGTTGCTATTGGCGGTATTGTGGAAGCCTCTGCAAAACTGAAGTGGGACAAAGTTGAAGGTGCAATGGGCTATAAAATCTATTGGCGTAATACTACTTCGCCAACTTGGGACCATAGCCGCTATGTAGGTGATGTTTCAGAATTTACGTTGGATGGAATTGTGATTGACAATTCATTTTTTGGAGTAGCTTCGGTAGGGAAAAATGGGTTTGAGAGTTTGGTTGTTTTTCCGAATTCCGTATTTAGATAAAACAATAAGCTATGAAAGAAAAAATCTGTATCGTCATTTTATTGCTTTTTACTATTTCTGCAATTTCCCAAGAATTCACCCGTCCGGATACGCTTCGCGGCAGTATAACTCCGGAAAGAGCTTGGTGGGACGTTACCTATTACGATTTAAAAGTAGCGGTAAACCCTTCAGAAAAAACCATTGAAGGCAGCAATACCATCACCTATAAAGTTTTGGCTCCGAATGATGTAATGCAAATAGACCTGCAAGCCCCGATGAAGATTGATAAAATTATTCAAGATGGAAAGGAAATTACATTCACTTCAGAAGGAGACGCCCATTTTTTAAAACTTCAGAAAAAACTAAAAAAGGGAAGTGAAGCGAAAATAACGATCTTCTTTTCTGGAAAACCAATTGAAGCAAAGCGTCCGCCGTGGGATGGCGGATTTACTTGGAGCAAGGACAGCAACGGAAAAGATTTTATAGCAACTTCCAATCAAGGCATTGGCTCCAGCGTTTGGTGGCCGCTAAAAGACCATCCTTCCGAAGAACCAGATAATGGCGCTACGATTTCAGTAACCACACCAAAAGATTTGATGGACGTGAGCAACGGCAGGCTAAAAAAAGTAATAGAAACCGACACTAAAACTTGGGTTTGGGAAGTGGTAAACCCCATAAATGCCTATGGCATAAACATTAACATTGGTGATTACGTGCACTGGAGCGAAAAATATAAAGGCGAAAAAGGAATACTCGATATGGATTATTACGTGCTCCGTGAAAATGAAGTGAAGGCAAAAGAACAATTCAAACAAGCTCCAATGATGATGAAAGCTTTTGAGCATTGGTTTGGCCCCTACCCTTTTTACGAAGACGGCTACAAGCTGGTGGAAGCGCCCTATTTGGGAATGGAGCACCAAAGCAGTGTGACTTACGGCAACAAATTTGAAAACGGATATTTGAGCCGCGATCTTTCCGGAACAGGTTGGGGATTGAAATTTGATTTTATACTCATTCACGAAAGCGGCCACGAATGGTTTGCGAACAACATCACCAATAAAGACGTGGCTGATATGTGGATTCACGAAGGATTTACAAATTATTCTGAAAATCTTTATTTGGATTATTACTTCGGAAAAAAAGCTTCTTCGGAATATGTAATAGGAATACGGAAGAATATTTTGAACGATCGTCCCATTATTGGGCAATACAATGTTAACAATCCGGGGAGCAGTGACAAGTATTACAAAGGCGCAAATATTCTGCACAACATTCGGCAACTTATTGAAGATGATGACAAATGGCGGCAGATTCTTCGTGGTTTGAACAAAGATTTTTATCACCAAATTGTTACCAGTAAGCAGGTAGAAGATTACATTTGTCAAAAAAGCGGAATTGATCTTACTGAATTTTTTGACCAGTATCTTCGAACCACAATGGTTCCCAAAGTGGAATATTCTTTTGACGGAAAAGACCTGAAATTTCGATATGTAGATATTATTGAAAACTTCAATATGCCCGTAATTGCAATAATAAATGGCAAAGAAGAATGGATCTCCCCAACTTCAGAATGGAAAACACAAACGTTTTCTTCTTCTATTGAAACTTTTCAGATTAAAAAAGATTTCTATGTGAATAAAGAGCAAGTTGAATAAAATAAATACATTCACATACATTAATGATATAAATATCGAAACTAGCCAAATATGAAAATACTGTCAACACTAGTCCTTTTAACTTTTACACTCACACTCACAGCCCAAAAAAAAGAAAAGAAAGACAAAGAAAAAGAAGAACCAAAATGGGAAGTAGCCAATCCCGGAAAAGATTTTAATTATAAAACCTATTCCTTCACCACAAACGAAGGCACTTGGATGAATCTGGATGTGAGTCCCGATGGGAAAACTATTGCTTTTGATATGCTGGGCGATATATATACAATGCCTATTTCGGGCGGAACGGCTAAAGCAATCAGAGTGGGAATTCCTTTTGAAGTTCAACCAAGATTCAGTCCGGATGGTACAAAAATTTCATTTACAAGTGATGCGGGCGGTGGCGACAATATTTGGGTTATGAACGCAGATGGCAGCGATGCAAAACAAGTCACCAAAGAAGAATTTAGACTGTTGAACAACGCCGTTTGGAGTGCTGACGGGAATTATTTGATTTCACGAAAACATTTTTCTTCAGAACGAAGCTTGGGTGCTGGCGAAATTTGGCAATATCATAAATCTGGCGGAACAGGCCTGCAACTAACCAAACGTAAAAATGATCAACAGGATGTAAACGAGCCCTTTGTTTCCCCGGATGGAAAATATCTTTATTACAGCGAAGATATGTATCCAGGCGGTAATTTTCAATACAACAAAGACCCCAACGACCAAATTTATGTGATAAAACGATATGAGTTTGAAACCGGAAAAACCGAAACAATAACAGGTGGGCCAGGCGGTGCTGCAAGACCTACAATTTCACCGAACGGTAAAAAATTGGCTTTCATAAAAAGGGTTCGCACCAAAAGTGTTCTTTATATTCAAAATTTGGAAACTGGCGAAGAATGGCCCATTTACGACCAATTGAACAAAGACCAACAGGAAGCTTGGGCCCTTTTTGGAGTTTACCCTAATTTTAGTTGGATGCCAAATAATAGCGAAATAGTTTTTTGGAGCGGCGGAAAAATCAATAAGATTGATGTGAATTCATTGAACGTTACCAACATTCCATTTACAGCAAATGTGAATATAGATTTAGCTGAAACCGTTCATTTCAACAATAAAATTGAGACCGAAACTTTTACGCCAAAAATGATTCGGCACGCGATTACTTCGCCCGATGGGACGTATATTGTTTTCAGTGCGTTAGGGCATTTGTACAAAAAGACCATCCCCAATGGCGAACCGCAACGACTCACTAATAGTAAAGATTTTGAATTCGAACCCACCTTTTCACCAAATGGCTCCGAAATAGTTTACGTTACTTGGAACGATTTGGAGAAAGGTGCTATTTATAAAATTCCTGCAATTGGCGGAAATCCAGTAAAACTTACTTCAGCAAAAGGAATCTTTAGAACTCCTTCCTTTTCCCCAAAAGGAACACAGATAGTTTTTAAAAAGGACAAGGGAAATACGGATCAAGGGTTTACATATACGAAAAATGACGGTATTTATATAATGAATACCGACGGGAGCAACGAGGAATTTGTTGTTGACAAAGGTGAATACCCTATGTTCAGTAAAGACGGAAAACGAATTTTTATCCAAACAGGGGGAACCTACTTTGGAGATATTGAGAAAAAACTCATTAGCGTAAATCTTGATGGAAATGATGAAAAGACGCATATTACTTCAAAGTATGCCAATAGATTAATACCAAGCCCGGACAACGAATGGATAGCCTTTACAAATCTTCACAAACTATTTGTAGCTCCTTTGGTGCTCAACGGACAAACCATCGATTTGGATAATGACAGCAAATCTGTGCCTGTTTCACAACTCGCCAAAGATGCTGGAATAAATATTCACTGGTCGCCAAACAGTCAAAAAGTAATTTGGACTTTGGGTGATGAATACTTCAGTAATGAAATAAAAAACAGATTTACTTTTTTGCCTGGTTCTCCAGAAAAAGTACCAGAAATAAATTTGGAGGGAATAAAGATCGGCCTGAAAGCAACTGTGGATAAGCCCAGCGGAAGGATTGCTTTTACCAATGCGCGTATTATAACCATGGAAAATGATAAGGTAATCGAAAATGGAACCATCGTCATTAACGGCAATAAAATAGAAACTGTTGGCGAAGCCGATAAAGTTTCTGTTCCCGCAGGAACAAAAGTTTATTCCGCAGAAGGAAAAACCATTATGCCAGGAATGGTTGACGCGCATGCACATGTTGGTGCTTTCAGATACGGATTGCCAACGCAGCAATATTGGCCTTTTATGGCGAATTTGGCTTTCGGAGTTACGACATCGCACGATCCTTCGGCAAATACTGAAACTGTTTTTACGCTTTCTGAACTTCAAAAAAGTGGTGGATTGGTTGGTCCAAGATTGTTTTCAACAGGATTCATTCTTTACGGTGCCGATGGCGATTTTAAAGCGGTTATAAATAATTTGGAAGATGCCAGAAGCAGTATCCGCCGTACAAAAGCCTTTGGGGCAAAAAGTGTTAAAAGCTACAACCAGCCAAGACGGGACCAACGCCAACAAGTGTTGCAGGCTGCTCGTGAACTAGGCATCAATGTAGTTCCCGAGGGCGGTTCTACTTTCTATCATAATTTAACGATGGTTATTGATGGGCACACGGGCGTAGAACATAACATTCCCGTGGCTCCAGTTTATAAAGATGTACTTGAAGTTTGGGGCAAAAGTGGAACTGGCTATACTCCTACTTTGATTGTGAATTACGGAGGCATGAACGGTGAATTTTATTATTACGAACGTGATAATGTATGGGAAATTGAAAAGCTGCTTACTTTCAGCCCACGCAGTATTATTGACAGCAGATCACGCCACAGAGTAAAATCTCCTCAGGAAGCATACAAAAATGGACATATTTTAGTTTCCGAAACCGCAAAAACTTTAAGCGATGCTGGTGTAAAAGTAAATATGGGAGCCCATGGCCAATTACAAGGTTTAGGCGCACACTGGGAAACCTGGATGTTACAGCAAGGTGGGATGAGTAATTTGGAAGCTTTAAAAGCTGCTACAATTAATTCAGCGGAATATATTGGCGCTGGGCAAGATATTGGCTCATTGAAAGAGGGAAAACTGGCCGATTTAATCGTCATGGAAAAAAATCCTTTGGAAAATATTGAGAATACCCAATCCATACAAATGGTGATGATTAACGGCAGATTGTATGATACCGAAACAATGAATGAAATAGGAAACAACCCAAAAGAGCGACTGCCATTTTTCTGGGAAATGGATAAATACAACCAGGCCTTTCCTTGGCATCAAGAAACGCACGGTTTTATGGACGGTGGTTGCAGTTGTCATTAATTTAAAATTAAATGTACCGAGCTTATTGGCAATTTTATAAGACTATTTTTCCTTTTATTGCGGCGTTTTCAGTAGCTTGTATTGCGGTTGGGGGATTGTTTTGGGCATTTTTACTTTTCGTAGTTATTGGTCCATTAATTGGAATTTTAGGTTTTAGATTTTTTTACCAGGATCAATTTTATTTTTATTACAACTTAGGAATCACCAATTCAAAATTAATGAGTGTTTCTTTTCTTATGAATTTACTATTGGGAATTCCAATCTTCGGAATTATAATTTTAATCATACATTTTTTCCTTGGCAATTTTACAATTACATAGCGCAGCAAAAAGCTTTGGAAACAAAGTTGTGATTGAAAAAGTTTCATTCACTTTAAATACCGGTGAAATCTTAGGAGTTTTCGGCAGAAATGGTTGTGGAAAATCTACGCTGCTGAAAATGCTCTTTGGTACAGAAAAGTCTAATTTTATTAGGGTTTCGATTAATGAAGAACGTTTTGATCCGAAACAAAATATAAAAAATCAACAAATTGCTTATCTGCCGCAACATCCATTTTTACCAAAAAATATCAAAGTCCGTGATGTAATTCCAATATATTTCGAAGAAGAAAAAAAGCAAGATGCCATTTTTTACGATTCTATGATTTCCCAGATTGCCGCCAAAAAAGTAGGAGAACTATCAATGGGACAGCTGCGTTATTTGGAAGTGTTGCTCATCGGTAATCTAAGTCATCCCTTCATAATGCTTGACGAACCATTTTCAATGATCGAACCTTTATATAAAATTGAAATCAAAAAATTTCTCAATAAACTGAAAAATGATAAAGGAATTATAACAACCGATCATTATTACGAAGACGTTCTAGCCATAACTACAAAAAATTTATTGCTTAAGGACGGTGAAAGTTACGTTGTTCAAAGCAGGGATGATCTGAGATCTCTTGAATATCTAAAATCATGACATAAAAAAAGCCCCATTTCTGGAGCTTTCAAATTTATTCAAATTAATGAATTACATAGTTGGCATTAGCACTTTGTCAATAACGTGTACTATCCCATTTGATGCATCCATATCAGCACTTGTTACAGTAGCTGTATTTCCTTTTGCATCTTTAATCATTACTTTACCACCTTTTTCAGATAAAGTTAAAACTTCACCATTTAAAGTAGTAACATCTAGTTTGTTGTTAGCTGCTTTAATGTTAGCCAAAACATCAGTTGCATTCATTTTTCCTTGAAGCACGTGATATTTAAGCAAACCTTGTAATTGCTCTTTATTTTCTGGTTTCATTAAATTATCCATCGTTGCCTTTGCTACTTTGTTGAAAGCCTCATTAGTAGGAGCAAAAACTGTGTACGTACCTTCAGATTTAAATGTTTGAGCCAAATCTGCAGCTTGAAGCGCACTAACCAAAGTTGACAATTCTGCATTACCCATCGCTTTTGCAGCAATTGAGTTGGCTTCCATTTCAGCCATATTTGCAGTGTTCATTTCTTCAACTTTCATTAAAGAATCTTTTTCGCGTTCCATACGCATTTCTTCAGCTTGTGCTTGTGCTTCAGCTTCTTTCTTTTTTGAGTCCTCACAGCTAGCAAAAAGCATTGCTACAACTGCTAGAGACATTAAAATTGTTTTTAGTTTCATAATAGTTTTCGTTGATTTATATCTTTGCACCAAAGGTATTCTAAGTGCAATGAATTTTTTATGAATTGTAATTAATCTTTAGTTAAATTTTTGGTAAATTTCATAAGGGTTTACTATGAAATTAGCCTAATTATTAAATTTTTCCTAACACTAAATTATACCTACCATAAAATTGTATCTTTCAGAATTAACTTTAAAATTTTAAGAAAATGGTCAAATCAAAATATCAAAGCGTTCTGGATTTAGGTGAAAAATTAAATATTAAAAATGGTGATGTAAAGGAAGAAAACGGGCAGCTTAAATTTCACGGAACAGCCAAGAACCAATATGAGAAAAACTTGCTTTGGGATGAAATAAAAAAAGTTGGAGGAGAAAACCCAACCGATATCATGGCAGATATAAAAGTAGAAGATACTTCAGCTTTCGCACACCACACTGTAAAGAGTGGTGAGTCTTTAAGCAAAATAGCAAAGCATTATTATGGAGATGCGAATAAATACAACGTGATTTACGAAGCAAATAAGGGAAAACTGAAATCTGCAGACCTTATTCATCCAGGCGACGAATTGGTAATTCCGAATTTGTAATAGCTTTTAAAAGCTGAAAAACCGCCATCTTTTAAAGGATGGCGGTCTTTTCATTTACTGATCTTTCTATAGTCCGCTAATATAGCTTCCGTACAAATCCTTGAAATGAATCCCATTTCCTAAACTGAACTTACTCAGTTTTTTATTTTCTGCCAAGGCCCAAAGAACCACTTCTTTTAAAAAGTAGCTATCCTTTTTTGAGGTTTCGGGTTGGTATTTTTCTATTAATTGCTGCAAAGGATTAATTCGGTCCAACTCATTTTTATATTCTGCATTCGAATAGGAATCGAGCAATTCAAAATCATTTTCCTCAAAAAACCACGCTACAATCTCTGCATACGGATCAAGATCTCCATCCTTTTTAAGCTTCTCAATTTTTGGAAACCGCTCTTTGAAAGTAGTATTTACAGCATCAACGATCAACTGTTGTGCTACTTGCGAAACACCTTCCTGCTCGCCTTCGTAAACCAATTCAACCTTTCCGGTAATGGAAGGAATAATACCAATAAAATCTCCAAGTCTTACTGAGGTTTTTTCATCGTTACTATGTAGCGCACGTCTCTCGGCAGTACTCAGCAGATTTTCAAAAGCGGTAATGCTCAATCTCGCGCTCACACCACTTTTGGCATCTATAAAATCATTTTCGCGTGCCTCAAAACTTATCTGTTCCAAAATATCTTTTGCCAATTCAGATACATAAACGTTTGATTTCGCATTTGTAGCTTGTGCAGTTTCCTGTGCGGTAATAGTTCTTGCAGTTTTTATATCCTCGGGATAATGTGTTAATATTTGAGAACCAATTCTATCTTTTAGCGGCGTTACAATACTGCCACGGTTTGTATAATCCTCAGGGTTTGCAGTGAAAACAAATTGAATATCTAACGGCAAGCGTACTGCAAAACCACGAATCTGAATATCGCCTTCCTGTAAAATATTAAAAAGTGCCACTTGAATTCTTGGCTGTAAATCTGGTAATTCATTAATGACGAAAATGCAGCGATTGCTTCGCGGAATCATTCCAAAATGAATTACGCGATCATCGGCATACGTCAATTTTAAGTTTGCAGCTTTTATCGGGTCCACATCTCCTATAATATCTGCGACCGTAACATCTGGTGTTGCAAGTTTTTCTGAAAAGCGATCGTCTCGGTGAAGCCAACTAATTGGCGTGTCATCTCCATTTTCTTGTAGCAAGTTTTTTGCAAAACGGGAAATTGGATTAAAAGGATCGTCATTTACCTCACTGCCTTCCACAATGGGAATATATTCATCCAAAAGCTCAACCATTTGGCGTGCCAAGCGAGTTTTAGCTTGTCCGCGTAGCCCTAAAAGATTGATGTTGTGTTTTGAAAGAATAGCGCGTTCCAATTCTGGAATTACGGTAAGTTCGTAACCGTGAATACCTACAAAAGGCGTTTCCTTCTTCATTATTTTCTGAAGTAAATTGCGACGTAATTCTTCTTTTATTGACTTTGATTCGTATCCCGCTTTTTTAAGTTGCCCGAAGGTTTTGATTTTTTCTATATTCATAATTTAATTTTGATATGAGATAAAAGAGTAAAGATGAAAGACTATTTAAGTAATGTTTTTTGAAAACCAGATGTCATCATTTGTCATTCTGATATTTTATCTTCTAAAATTATTAACTCTTCATTATTTATATATTTTTTATAGTGCGCAATTAAAAGTTGCGTGCTCAATTCGTAAGATGATTCTAAAGAAATGTCTAGAAAATGATTAAAAGATTTATCTGTTCTTGATGAACCTTCAGAAATATTACTTGGGATAGATATTGAACAACGACTTATTTGAGAAGTTAAATTATATTGCTCTTTCTTTGGAAATATTTCTAAAATATCCGACGTGTCAAAAGCAATATTTAAAGCTTTCTGCCAAATTTTTAAATTTTTATAATTGTGCTTTATTTTCATAAAATATATTGATAAGGTTTAAAAAAGTAGATTTGTCTCTTTCTTCTTTTCTCTTTCTTCTTTATTCACTAACGCAATCGCTTTTTTCTATTCGTTTCATAATCGCTAAAAATCATTTCACCCAAACCTTTTAATCCAGTATAAAATGCCTTGCCTTTATTAGCGGCAGTAAATTCTTCAATAAACTGCATTAAGTAAGGATCTTCCGCAATCATAAAAGTTGTGATTGGAATGTGGAGTTTCCGCGCTTGAGAGGCCATTGAGTAACATTTGTTCACAATATAACTGTCTAAGCCGTTGCTGTTTTTGTAATAGCGCCCATCTGGGAGCCGCACGCAGCTAGGTTTTCCATCAGTAATCATAAAAATCTGTTTGTTTGTGTTTCGCTTTCTTCGCAGTAAATCCATTGCCAATTGAAGTCCCGCGACTGTGTTTGTGTGATACGGACCTACATTTAAATATGGCAAATCTTTAATTTTAATGGGCCAAGCATCGTTTCCGAAGACTAAAATATCCAATGTATCTTTTGGGTATCGCGTTGTGATAAATTCCGAAAGCGCCATCGCCACTTTTTTTGCTGGCGTAATTCTATCTTCCCCATAAAGAATCATACTGTGGCTAATATCTATCATTAGCACAGTGCTCATCTGGGTTTTGTACATGGTTTCTTCTACGACCAAATCGTTTTCTGCAAGTGTAAATTCTCCCAAACCGTGATTTATCTGTGCATTTTTGAAACTTTCGGTCATCGAAATTTGTTCCAAAGAATCGCCAAATCGGTAATCCCGAAACTCTCCAGACTGTTCATCTCCCCTCCCCGTTTGTTTGGTTCGATGGTTGCCGGCGCCGCTCTTTCGCAGTTTTCCGAAAATCTGCTCCAAAGCCCTCTTTCTAATTGCTCTTTCGGTTTTTTCTGTAATTGCCAAGCCACTCTTACCGTCCATCTTTATTTCTTCACGCAAATACCCTTTTGCTTTTAGGTCTTCCACAAAATCATCAAGTGTGTAATCATCAGTTGTAAGCTTATATTCTTCATCTATTTGTTTCAACCAGTCCATCGCTTCGTCGAAATCTCCAGAGGTATGTGTTATGAGTTCTTGAAAAACATCGAAAATTTTATCGAATGGTGATTGATCTTTGGGGGTGTGCTTAGTGAAGACAAATCCGCCTTTAGATTCTTTATTATTCATATTTTAAAAGTAGAACAATCCTTGTTTAAATAAAAAGAGGAAACGTTAAACTAATACCAAATTATGAGGGGAAAATTGAAGTAAATGAATCAAAGTTTAATTGTATTACGTCAATTAGCATTTATTAACATTATAGTTAACAGTTCTTTATATAGAGTGTATTGTAGTAAACTCTATATTTAGGATTATAAAAATTAATCAACCCTTAAAATTTAAAACTATGGCAGAAATTAAAATTGAAAAGAAAAAACCTATTTGGCCTTGGATTTTGGTAGTCCTAATAATTCTTGCAGCCATTTATTTCTTTTGGTTCTATAATGACCAAGATTATGACAACAACGATGATCTTTTAAACAACGACACTATTACTGAAATAGATGATCGTGATGTTTACGACAATTCAGATGAAGATTCCACCACCTTATATACTGGTACCTATGGGACCGTAGTAAAGGAAAAAGCGGTGTCTAATTATTTTACCTATATAGACAATAATCAAATGGGGCTGGATCATGAGTATACTAATGGCGCGTTAGTTCATTTAATAACTGCAGTGGAAGCAGAAGCTAAGAACCTCAATGTGGATATTGACGCTAATATTGAAAAAGCACGAGAAAATGCCTTCGAGATTACTAAAGATCCTATGTCTTTGAAGCACGCGGATAAAATTAGAGCAGCAGCTTTAGAAATTACTACTGCGCTTAAAACTATTCAACAGCAGAAATTTTCAAGCCTCTCCTCAGAAGTTGATGGGTTAAAAACTGCTGCTGAGGATATAAATCCTCAGGCTCCTACGCTTGAACAGAAGGAAGATGCTAAAAACTTTTTTGAGAAAGCGGGTAGGTTGCTTCAAAAAATGAATGAATATGAAAATAATCAATAAAAAAATACAACTATGAAAAATAAAGAAAAACATTTATACAATCTTGATGAACTATCTGATTATAAAGTTGCTAGCGGTGACGCCGATGTTCGCAACTGGGAAGTTCGCGATATCGACAATCGAGTAATTGGGAAAGTAGATAACCTTTTGGTCAACAAAAATGCAAAAAGAGTAGTCTATCTTGATGTAGAAGTGGATGAAACAATTATCGAAGCAAATCATGATCCTTATGGACACTCAGAAAATACCGAAATACGTGAATTTGTAAATAAGGATGGCGAAAATCATATAATAGTACCAGTAGGAATGGTAAATATTGATACCGAAAATGAAAACGTTCTCGTCAATGGAATAGACCATCGCACCTTTGCTGAAACCAAGCGTTATCGCAAAGGAGACGAGATAAATCGCGAGTACGAAGTTCTTGTACTAGATTCATACAATCGTGAAAATTTATCATCAGAGCAAAAAGCCTGTGATGACGACAGTTTTTATGATAGAGACGAATTTGACAGAAAGCGCTATTCGAATAGAAAATAATCTTTACTGTTTTACAAAATTGTCCCGTTCTGGATAAGTTGACACATGTTTCAACTTAATTTTAGGACGGGATAATTAGTTCCAATAATGTAAAAAACTTAAAACTACTAAAGAAAAGAAATCCAAGATTTTTCAAGAAAGAACAGATTGTGGCAAACTAAAATTTATTAGATTTGTTTTGAAAATCAACAAGATAACCGCCAAAATGCATCATTATGAAAAATTTTAGTTTAATCTGTTCCGTATTATTGCTTTTAGTTTCGTGCAAAGACAAGCCAAACGAACAAACCAAAGAAGTTGCTGAAGTGAAAACGTACTCCATCGAGCAATTTATGGGCAATGAAAACGCTTCGGCGAACGGTTTTTCTCCAGATAAATCCAAAGTCTTGGTAACAAGCAATCGATCTGGAATTTACAATATGTACAACGTTTCTGCTGAAGGTGGTGAGTTTATGCCTATCACCCAATCTGACAGTGCCTCGGTGTACGGTATTTCATATTTTCCTGATGATGATAGAATTCTTTTCAGAATGGATGGGGACGGAGATGAAATTTTTAAAATTTTTGTAAAAGACAGCAACGGAATAAAAAGGTTAACGCCAGAAAAGAATGTGCGCGCTCTCTTTCAAGGTTGGGCGAAGGATGGTAATAGTTTCTTTTACAACAGCAATGAACGCAGCCCACAAACGATGGATGTTTATGAAATGGACATCGAAACTTTTAAACCGAAACTTATTTTGAAGAATGAAGATAATATGGATTTTGGAGGAATTTCAGCAGATAAAAACTATATGCTGCTATCAAAATCCATAAATACTAATGATAGCGATCTTTACCTTCTAAACCTCAAAACGAACAAAAAGATAAAGATTAATGAAAGCTTAAGCAATAATTCGCCCCAGGATTTTTCACCCGATGGCGAGTCGTTTTACTACACAACAGATGACAATTCTGAATTCAGCTATTTAATGAAATACAACATCGGAAACGGAACCAAGGAAAAGGTTTTAGAAAAAGATTGGGACATTAACGCCTTCTACTTTACGCACAACGGAAAATACCAAGTGCTTTTTAGCAATGAAGACGCCAAAACAAAGATGTATGTTACCGAAGTTGCAACAGGAAAGGAATTGAACTTTCCGGAAATTGACGGACAAGCAATAAATGCCGCAAGTTTTTCAAAAGACGAAACGATGGCTTTGTTGACCGTTGGTAGCTCTCAGCTTCCCACAAATACATACTCCTATAATATTGCCTCTGGAAAATATAACAAACTTACTGATGTTTTGAATGAAGAAATAAATCCTGACGATTTAGTGGAAGCAACAGTGGTTAGATTCAAATCTTTTGATGGTTTGGAAATTCCAGCAATATACTACCAGCCAAAGCAGGCAAATGTAGATAATAAGGCTCCGGCACTTGTTTGGGTTCACGGTGGTCCGGGTGGCCAATCAAGACAGGGTTTTAGTTCTTTAATCCAATATTTGGTAAATCATGGGTATGCAATCTTGGCTGTTAATAACCGTGGTAGCAGTGGTTACGGAAAAAGTTTTTACCAAATGGATGACCAAAACCACGGTGATAAAGATTTGAAAGATTGTATAGCCGGTAAAGATTGGTTGGCGAGCCAGGATAATATTGATAAGGATAAAATAGGAATTATCGGTGGCTCTTACGGAGGTTATATGACTATGGCGGCATTAACTTATGCGCCGGAAGAATTTGAGGTAGGTGTGAATATTTTTGGTGTTACAAACTGGATAAGAACTTTAAATAGCATTCCACCCTGGTGGGAATCTTTCAAAGATGCGCTATACACAGAAATGGGCAATCCAAATACGGCAGATTCAGTTCGCTTAAAGGAAATTTCACCCTTATTCCATACCGAAAATGTAACCAAACCTTTAATGGTGCTGCAAGGCGCGCAAGACCCAAGGGTACTTAAAATCGAATCTGATGAAATCGTGGAAGGTGTTAAAAAGAATGGTGTTCCAGTGGAATATGTAGTTTTTGAAGATGAAGGTCACGGTTTTGTAAAAAAGGAAAATGAAATTGAAGCCTATGGAAAGATTCTGAAATTTTTGGACCAATATTTAAAAGGTGAAGAACAAACCAAAATGGATAGTGGCAGCAAAGAATCAATAAAAGGGAAGTAATAAGAATTTACAAAATTCCTATTCTTTTAGAGTGCGCAGTAGCCTCTTCGCTTTTGGAGAAATAACAAGTTGCAACGTTCATGGATTCTATGTTTTTTAATACTGTTACGGTTTTAGATTTTTTCTTTTTCGAGGTTTGCCTAATGTAGATGGCTTTAATACTTTTTGGAAAAATTTTTACGACCCGTTCATAAAGGAACGGATCTTTTTGTGAATCGTCACCCAGCAAAACATATTCAAGTTTTGGATAAAACATAATGATATCCTTTATTTTTTCGAATTTATGATCGTGGCTTCCCCTGCCGGTAAAAAGAAAATCTGAGATTCCCGTTTTTATCTTTTTCAGTTTTATTACGGCTTTCGGTAATTCATGAAGTCGCGCAAAAGAATCTATAAATTCATAAAGATTCCACTCGCTGCTCGAGACGTAGAAAAATGAATTGGAAGCCGTTTCATTCTCCTGCCCCGCTCTGCTCAAAGCTTGATAATAGGGCACTACATCTTCAAAAATTTTGCGTTTATTGATATTTTTGAAAAGAAGAATATAGAGTTTTTTAAAAAAATTTCCACTGTGAGAAACTAAAAAGGTATCATCAATATCTGAAATAACCCCCACTTTACTTTCAAAAGGTTTTAATACTTCAGAATTCTCAATTATACCGTAATCATAAATTTTACAACTTACTTCGTATGAATGCCAGCCGCTTTCAAGTTTTTCTGAATAGGGAATTGTAAACCGAAAATAGCCATCACTCAAAGTTTTTGTCTTTACCTCAACATTTCTAAACTTCAACTTTACCTCTACATTTTCCAAAGGTTTTATACGGAACATATGGATTACGGAAACGGCATGACGAATCCCCTTGCGGTCCAATCTGTATTTATCTGGCGCCCAGGATTTAAAGACGTGGCCAAAAACCACTAATTCTTCATCGTTTACATAGCCACGGTAAAGGTTTAAATCTAGTTTCACTTATTGAGATTTTGTTAACGGTTTAGCATTTCCAAATTACTTAAATTTAAAAACAATCTATACTAATGAATTCAGAAAATAATATTTTGCTTGTAGTCAACCCTATCTCAGGCGATTCCGAGAAATCCACGATAATAACTCCAATAATAGCAGAGGCCGAAAACAGAAATTTCAATTTAAAAATCTACGAAACCAGTGGTGAAAAGGACAAAGAGGCAATTGATTCCATAATAAAAGATATAAAGCCATCAAGGATCTTGGTGGCAGGAGGCGACGGAACAATTTCGTTAGTGGCACAATGTATTTTGGGTACCGAAATCTGCTTGGGAATAATTCCCGCGGGTTCGGCCAACGGAATTGCGGTAAATTTTAATCTCCCACAAACGCTTCCCGAACAAATTGAAATTGCGCTGTCTGACTGTACAATGAATATTGATGCGCTCTATATAAACGACCACCTTTGTTTGCACATTGCCGATTTAGGCATTAATGCAGAACTGATTAAAAACTACGAAACATTTGGGGTTCGTGGTAAATTGGGATATTTTTTACAGTCCATTCCCACGATACTTAATTCAGATTCACCCTATCACTTTTCAATTGAAACAAAGGACGGAGTTGTGGAGGATTCAGGTATTTTGCTGGCAATAGCCAATGCAAATAAATTTGGAACTGGAGCCACAATCAATCCAAGCGGAAAAATGAATGACGGAAAGTTTGAAGTTTTAATATTTAAAAATTTAGATTTCATCGAAATTTTTAAAACCATGGGCGATCAACCTGATATGTCTTCAGATTTTGTACATTCTATTTCTACCGATAATGCTATAATTCGTTCCACGACAAAAATACCTTTTCAAATTGATGGAGAATTTATTGGTGAAATAAATGAAGTGACCGTTTCTGTAGCCAGAGAAAAATTATTGGTTGCATTGCCCGAAAAATTCTGTAAATTACATTTAAGCTAAACCGAAACCATGAATATCCATAAAGTTTCTTTTACCAATAAAGACGAAGAACAGCTTGCGGGGCGTCTAGAGCTTCCCGTTAGCCAAAAGCCACATAACTTTGTTATTTTCGCACACTGTTTTACCTGTACTAAAAACCTGACTGCTGTTAAAAATGTTGGCCGTGCACTTACCGATGCCGGCTTTGGAGTTCTCCGTTTTGATTTTACAGGTTTGGGTGAAAGCGAAGGCGATTTTGAAAATACCAATTTTTCAGGAAATGTAGACGATCTTGTTGAGGCTGCAAATTTTTTAGAAAAAAATTATATGGCTCCTACTCTCATTATTGGCCATTCCTTGGGCGGAGCTGCAGCCATTTTCGCAGCATCAAAAATTCCATCAATTAAAACCGTGGCGGTAATCAATTCTCCCAGTCACCCTTCCCACGTTATGCATCTGTTGAAGGATAGCGCCCAAGAAATTACTAAAAATGGAAAAGCAAAAGTAAATTTGGGCGGAATTGATTTCACCATTAAAAAGCAGTTTTTGGATGATCTTGAAAATAAATCGCTAATCAATACTGTAAAAAATCTTAAAAAGGCGCTTTTAATTTTACATTCCCCGCAGGATAAAATCGTGGGAATTAAAAACGCCGAAGAAATCTATCTGGCCGCCCATCATCCCAAAAGCTTTGTTTCCTTGGACGGTGTGGACCACATGCTTACTAGAAAAGAAGATTCAAACTATGTAGGTCAAGTAATTGCAGGTTGGGCAGCGCGGTATGTTGATATTCCGGTAGCGGAAGAAATTAAAAGCAAGAGCAAAGTAGCCGCAAGTTTAAATAACGATGAAAAATTCACGACCCGTTTAAAGTTGGGCGACCATTATTTAATTGCAGATGAACCTACGGACTTTGGAGGAAACAACTTTGGCCCCTCACCATACGAATTTCTATCCGCCGGACTCGCCGCTTGCACCGTAATGACCATCCAAATGTATGCTCGAAGGAAAAAATGGGATGTAGGTAATGTGACATGTCATATAAATTATTTAAAAGATCACGCAATTGATTGTGAGCATTGCGAAGAGGATTCAGCAAAAATAGACACCTTTACCCGTGAAATAAATCTAACGGCAAACCTTTCCGAAGAACAGAAAAAAAAGATACTTGTAATTGCAGACAAATGTCCAGTCCACAAAACCTTGCACAGCCAGACTCAAGTAATTACAAAACTCGTGGATTAATTTGAAAATTGTAGTAGTGTAAACTATACGTAATTATAAAATGCTAAGATTTGTTTAAAATTTTGATTCCGACGAATTGAAATCATACCTTTAAGAATCTTAAAAGATGTAACCAACATTAATAATTAAAAATTTTCCAAATGAAAAAATTAGGAATATTAATTGCGGCCCTTGCAATAACTGTATTTGTGGGTTGTAAAAACGAAAAAAAAGATATGGATGAAATGGACGGAATGAATGATTCCATCCTAATGGATTCCTCCGCAGACCAAATGAAGGAAGCAGCAAAAACACTTTCTGTCGCAATGGAATCAAAGAGCGGAAGTTCCGCACAAGGCGAAGCTTATTTTAGCGAAGAAAACGGAACCGTAACAATGGATGCTAAGTTTTTCGGTCTAAAACCAGGTACCCACGCAATACATCTTCATGAAAAGGCAGATTGTAGTGCGGCTGATGGAACATCTGCAGGCGGCCATTGGAATCCAACCCTTCAAAAACACGGCAAATGGGGCGATACCGAAGGCTATCACAAAGGCGATATTGGCAACTTTGAAGTCGATGCTGACGGAAATGGAGCTATATCCATGCAAACTGATGAGTGGTGCATAGGTTGCGGTGATGAAAATAAAGATATTACAGGAAAATCCGTAATAGTCCACGAAGGCCAAGACGATTTTGTTTCCCAGCCAAGTGGCGATGCAGGAAGCAGAGTTGCCTGCGGTGGAATTATTGAATAATCTACACTAAAATTTTTATAAAGCCATCCTAAAATAAGGATGGCTTTTTTATTATTTGTTGCCTAGAGTGAAATAGAATGAAATTCTGTCAACATATTCCAGGCCCGACAACTAAAAACAAAAAGTCCCGCAAGCGCGAGACTTTTTAATATACTGTTAGGCTATATTTTACATATGCAAAGCTCGGTCATCCGTTGCAGCGAGTGCCGCTTCTTTTACAGCCTCTGCATAGGTAGGATGCGCGTGGCTCATTCTGGCAATATCTTCTGCGCTAGCGCGGAATTCCATCGCTACAACAGCCTCGGCGATTAAGTCGGCTACTCTTGCACCAACCATATGTACTCCCAAAACCTCATCCGTTTTTTTATCGGAAAGAATTTTTACAAAGCCATCTGTATCTCCGCTGGCACGACTTCTTCCCAAAGCACGCATTGGAAACTGACCGCTTTTGTATTCTACTTTTGCATCTTTAAGTTGCTCTTCGGTTTTTCCAACCGAAGCAACTTCAGGCCAAGTGTAAACCACGCCCGGAATTAGGTTATAATCAATATGTGGTTTTTGTCCGGCTATTATTTCAGCAACCAAAACGCCTTCTTCCGAAGCCTTGTGCGCTAGCATTGCACCGCGAACTACATCGCCAATGGCGTAAATGTTTTTAATGTTTGTTTGAAGATGATCGTTAACATCAATCATTCCGCGCTCGGTGATTTTTACACCTGCGTTTTCAGCTTTCAAACCATCAGTATACGGTTTTCTTCCTACGGAAACTAAGCAATAGTCACCTTTGAAAGTAACTTCTTTATCATTTTTATCAGTAGCAGTTACGGTCACTTCTTTACCTTTTTTGGAAACTGCGGAAACTTTATGGGAAAGGTAAAATTTCACACCTTGTTTCTTCATCACCTTCAACAATTCCTTGCTTTGTGCGGAATCCATGGTTGGGATAATTCTATCCATATATTCCACTACGGAAACTTCAGAACCCAAACGGTTATATACTTGCCCCAATTCTAAACCAATTACTCCACCGCCAATAACAACAAGGTGCTTGGGGATTTCCTTCAAGCTCAATGCTTCAGTTGAAGTGATAACCCGGTCTTTGTCCAATTTTATAAAAGGAAGCGTTGCAGGTTTGCTACCCGTAGCAATAATAGTATTTGTAGCTTCAATGGTTTCTTTTTTCTTGCCGTTGGTGATTTCAATATGGGTTGCATCTTTAAAAGCGCCCATTCCGGTGAAAACTTCAATTTTATTTTTATCCATCAAAAACGCAATTCCCTTTGTGGTTTGGTCCACAACCGAAGCTTTGCGCTCAATCATTTTTTTGAAATTCAGCTTTATTTCCCCAGGAATTTCAATGCCGTGCTCCTCAAAATGCTTCATGGCTTCTTCATAATGATGCGAAGAATCCAACAATGCCTTGCTGGGAATACAACCCACGTTTAGGCAGGTTCCGCCCAAGACATCATATTTTTCAATGATTGCGGTTTTCATACCCAATTGGGCACAACGGATAGCGGCAACATAACCACCGGGACCCGACCCAATTACTGCTACATCATATTTTGACATTTTCTATAATTTTTAAATGAAGTTGCAAAGGTAAAGATTTTTGATTTTAGAAGTACGATTGACGATTGACGATTTTTCAAAATAACCTTCACTTCAATTGGGTATGCCTTTTAATTTTCGGAAATTTGCATCTCTTAAAAACAACACAACCATGGCTTTTAAACCCGCAGACAAAATTCAGGATTTACAGTACTTCGGCGAATTTGGAGGGGTTAATCCTTCCATTTCAGATTCTTCAACCTATACATTTCTTTCGGCAAAAACGATGTTCGATACTTTTGAAGGAAACGCAGATGGCTGTTATCTTTACTCTCGCCACTCCACCCCTTCCAATCTTTATTTGGGGCAAGCTTTGGCGGCGATGGAAGGCACTGAGACCGCGAACGTTGCCGCAAGCGGAATGGGTGCTATTACTCCAGCAATTTTACAATTGTGTAAAGCGGGCGATCACATAGTTTCTAGCCGTACTATTTACGGAGGAACGTATGCTTTTCTGAAAAATTTCGCACCGCGTTTAAATATTGAAACTTCATTTGTAGATATTACGAAGCTTGATAAAGTTGAAGCCTCAATTACTGAAAACACAAAAATTATCTACTGTGAAACCGTAAGCAACCCACTTTTGGAAATTGCCGATATTGAAGCACTTTCAAAAATTGCAAAAAAGCACGGCTTACAATTATTGGTGGATAATACATTTTCGCCCTTGAGTATTTCTCCAGCGGAAATGGGAGCAGATGTTGTGCTTCACAGCTTAACGAAATTCATAAACGGAAGCAGCGATACCATGGGTGGCGTAACTTGTGGCACACAGGAATTTATTGATAGCCTTCGAAGTGTAAACGATGGCGCTAATATGCTTCTCGGGCCAGCGATGGACAGTTTACGTGCGGCTTCTATTTTGAAAAATCTTAGAACGCTTCACATTCGCATAAAGCAGCACAGTGAAAACGCAATGTATTTAGCTGAAAAATTTCAGGCCGATGGTCTAAAAACGGTTTATCCGGGACTGAAATCGCATACGGGCCACGAACTTTTCAAAAAAATGATGAATGAGGAATATGGCTTTGGGGGCATGTTGACGATTGACGTTGGCGGTATTGATAAAGCCAACGAATTGATGGAAATGATGCAGGAACGAAATCTTGGTTATTTGGCGGTTAGTTTGGGCTTTTATAAAACCCTTTTTAGTGCGCCAGGCTCTTCCACTTCTTCAGAAATTCCTGAGGATGAGCAAAAGCAAATGGGGCTTAACGATGGCTTGATTCGATTTTCAATAGGTTTGGATAATGATATTGCCCGTACTTACCAGATGATGCGGGAATGTATGGTTAAGGTTGGTATACTGTAATTAACCTTACAAAATAATATTTCTCAAAGGGAACAGTAAGTCTGTTCCCTTTTTTAATTTGCATAGCTTTTCACAAAATCGTAACATTACATTCCATTCTTAAAAACTTCCTATGCAAAGTCAAGATATTAAACCCAACGATCCCAAAGACGATCAAGTAGTAGAAAATGTAGAATTGAATATTTGGGAAGCGTTGATACCTGTGGTGGCGCTAATTTTAATGCTCTTCTACAATGTTTTTTTCGCCTTTGGTGATGATGCTTTAAGCGGAAGCAACCAGTTCATTCTTTTAATGGGTGGAGCAGTGGCAGCGATTGTGGGCTTTTTCAATAAAGTGAAATTCGACCAGATGCTAGAGGAAGTAGCGGTTAATATAAAATCTACTGCTGGAGCTATTTTAATTTTGCTAATGGTTGGTGCTTTGGCAGGAACATGGCTTATTAGCGGTATTATACCAACCATGATATATTACGGATTACAGATTTTAAATCCCACTATATTCTTAGCTTCTTGTGTAATTATTTGTGCTATTATTTCAGTAGCAACGGGAAGTAGTTGGACTACTTCAGCAACTGTGGGAATTGCGCTGATTGGTATTGCCAATGCCTTGGGCATATCAGTTGGGATGACCGCTGGAGCCATTCTTTCTGGAGCTTATTTTGGGGATAAAATTTCGCCTTTAAGTGATACAACAAACCTTGCTCCCGCTATGGCCGGTACAGATTTGTTCACTCATATTAGGTATATGCTCTACACTACCGTGCCTACTTTAATTATTACGCTTATCGTATTTATAATTATAGGATTAAACCTAGAAACGTCTGGAATCGCGGATACACATTTAATTTTGGCTGCGGTAAAAGAATCTATCAATGTTAGTCCTTGGTTATTTTTAGTTCCTATAGTAGTAATCTTTTTAATAATAAAAAAAACAGCACCTCTGATAGCTTTATTGATTGGAACATTATTAGGCGCAATAGCAGCCTTAATATTTCAACCGGATATTGTATCCTCCATTGGCGGAGGGACATCTCTTACTTTTGAAAATGGCTATAAAGGTATTATGAACGCCATAACTATTGACAGCGCCATACCCACAGAAAATGAAGCTTTAAAAGAACTATTTTCAGCTGGCGGAATGTCTGGAATGCTGAACACTATTTGGCTAATTCTCTGCGCTATGGTTTTTGGAGGAATTATGGATGCCATTGGGGCATTAGCTGCAATCAGTAAAGCTTTATTGAAATTGTTCCACACAACCTTCGGTCTTTTTGCCAGCACTGTGTTTAGCTGCTTGGCATTAAACCTTACCGCTAGTGATCAATATTTAGCTATTGTGGTTCCAGGAAAAATGTATGCAAAAGCATATAGGGATAAAGGTCTAGCTCCTGAAAATCTTTCAAGAACCCTAGAAGATTCGGGGACGGTAACTTCGGTATTGGTGCCTTGGAATACCTGCGGAGCTTATCACAGCGGTGTATTGGGTGTAGATACACTTCATTATGCAGGGTATGCGGTTTTCAATTGGCTTAGTCCTTTTATGACGCTTATCTTTGCTGCTTTCAGAATCAAAATCAGAGAGTTAAAAAGCCCCGTAAAAGAATAACTTTCTTTCATAACTTTTATTTATCGTTAAAAAATTAACCTATTGCAAAAATCTATCGATTTATAGATTAATCCATTTGGTACCTTTCCTTTATCAACAGGTAGTTTTTATCTTTGCAGTAGAAAATTATTAACTTATAAAATAAATAAAACTATGTCATTAGTAGGAAAAAAATTCCCAAACATTTCAGTCGACGCAATGAACGAAATGGGGGATACTTTTAAACTAAATGTGCTTGAAGAAGCGAAAAAAAACAACAAAAAAGTATTGCTTTTTTGGTACCCAAAAGATTTCACTTTTGTATGCCCAACTGAAATCCACTCTTTTCAAGAAGCGCTTTCAAAATTTGAAGATAGAAATACAATGGTTATAGGCGCATCTTGTGACACTCCCGAAGTTCATTTTGCGTGGTTAAACACTCCAAAAGACAACGGTGGAATTGAAGGTGTAACTTACCCCTTATTGGCAGATACCAACCGCAATCTTTCCAATGCACTGGGAATCCTTGATATTACAAACGAGCGTTACGATGAAGAAACCGGTCATCTTATGGTAGATGGTGACAATGTAACTTACCGTGCAACGTATTTGATTGATGAAGACGGAAAAATTTTCCACGAAGGTGTAAACGATATGCCATTGGGCAGAAACGTAAACGAATTCCTTAGATTAGTTGACGCATACACGCACGTTCAGGAAAAAGGTGAAGTTTGCCCAGCAAACTGGGAAGAAGGTAAAGACGCAATGAAAGCTACCCGCGAAGCTGTAGCAACTTATTTAAGAAACTAAATATGGTACTTGAGCTAAAAGACGATAGTCTGCAGCAGCTAATTTCTGAAGAAAAAAACGTGATCGTTCAATTTTCTGCAGGATGGTGTGGCAATTGCAGAGTAATGAAACCGAAGTTCAAAAAGTTGGCTTCGGAGACGGAAAATTTCAAATTCGTTCTGGTTGATGCAGAAAAATTTCCTGAAAGTAGAAAAATGGCAAATGTTGACAATTTACCAACATTTGCAACTTTCAAGAATGGTGTATTAGTAAACCAAGTGCAGACCAATAAATTTGAACTTTTAAAAGAGCTAGTAGATGAAGTTGCCAGTAATTAGACATATTCAAAAAAACAATTCCACAACACAGATTGAAAGCTGTATTGAAGTTTTGGAATCGTATAGCGAGTACAACCGTATTACGGAAGAAGAGATGGACATCATTGGCGAACTTATCACAAACCTTTGCGGTGCTGTGGAAGTACACAAAATGATTGAAGATGGAATGCCGGAGCGCGATGCTGCAAATGCATTTGCACAGAAAGTAATTGGCTCCATAGACAGATAGAAATTTAGATTCTATTTTTTCAAATCCCTTTACATTTTTTTGTAAAGGGATTTTACTTTTAAAAATCATTTCTTTAAGAAGTTGTTTGCATTCTAAGTAAACATCAATCCGTATCTTTATGCTTCATTTTAAACTACAAAATAATGGCAACTATAAAACTAGGCGGAAACAATATTGAAACCATTGGAACACTACCCAAAGTAGGAGAAACAGCTCCAGATTTCAATTTAACAGCACAAGATTTAAGTTCAAAAAAACTATCAGATTACAAAGGTTCTCGTGTAATCATGAATATTTTCCCGAGTATAGACACCAATGTTTGTGCAACATCCGTTCGTAAATTCAACGAGAAAGCAACTGGGTTGAAGAACACAAAAGTGCTTTGTATTTCCAAAGATCTTCCCTTTGCGCAAAAACGATTTGTAAGCGATGAGGAAATAAACAACGTTACCAACCTTTCTGACTTTCGTGACGGCAATTTCGGAAAAAATTACGGTGTAGAAATGTCAAGTGGTGCTTTACATGGACTCCTTTCACGCGCAGTTGTGGTTTTGGACGAAAACGGAAAAGTAATCCACAGCCAGCAAGTGCCGGATATTGGAGAGGAACCAGATTATCTTTCGGCATTAAAACCACTTTTATAATGTGGGATTCATTTTTAGGAAAGCGCCTTAAAGGATGCGGCTACGCACTTAAAGGCGCTTTGCTTTTATTACGCAACGAGGCGAGCATTCAAGTGCAGGCCGCGATTGCAGTAATCATGACTTTTGCCGGATTTTACTTTGAAATTTCTACAACAGAATGGATGTTTCAAATTTTCGCAATCGGGCTCGTGCTGAGTATTGAAGGGTTAAATACTGCCGCCGAAGAAATAGCCGATTTTGTTCATCCTGATTTTCACAATAAAATAGGTTTTATAAAGGATATTGCTGCTGGGGCTGTCTTTTTCGCAGCCATTACAGCGGTCATTATTGGTTGTATTATTTATATTCCAAAATTATAATCACACTAAAATTTATTTTGAATTTGTTTTTTGTAATTTGGAATTTTCCTCATTGATATTTGTATTTTTGCTAAAAAGACAACCGTTCTATTAATGGCCAAAAAAAAGAAACCAACCGCAAAAACCCCGCGCAAAAAAATAAACTTTTCGCTATCCAAACAACAGAGAATTCTTTTGGGTAGCTTTTTGTTTTTATTGGGGGTGGCTCTTTTGTTCTCCTTTGTTTCCTACTTTTTCACTTGGCAGGCAGATCAAAGCGAAATCGGAATGCTTGCAGAACGCGAACTACAAACAAAAAACTGGCTCAATAAATTTGGAGCTAACGTAGCGCATTTCTTTATTTATGACGGTTTTGGAGTTTCTGCGTTTATTTTTGCTTTCCTTGTGTCGCTAACAGGTGTTTACTATTTTTTTGACTATGCGAAGAAACCACTAAAGAAGTTTTGGTTTTGGGGATTGCTTTTAATGTTGTGGATTTCAGTTTTCTTTGGTTTTTTTGGAGAAAAGACAACGCTTTTCAGCGGTATTATTGGTTATGAAACTAACGACCTTATGCAGGATTATTTAGGTTTGGTTGGCGCAATGCTGGTAATGGTTTTTATTTTGATAGTCTATTTGGTAGTACGTTTAAAGCTTACCCCAGAAATGGCAATCGATGCTTTCAAAAGCTCAAAAAAGCAAATCGCATCTGAATTTGTTTCCGAGGAACAGAAAGGAAAAATAACTGTTTCCGATAGTATTTCAGAAAAGGTTGAAGAAGAGAACGAGGAGATTCCTGAGCCTCAGATTGAAGAAAGAGTTACTCCACCTCCACCTCCTCCAGTTGAAAAATTAATTCTGAAATCTGACGTGGAAGGCGATGTGGAAATGGAAGTAGAACACATTCCAGATGAAGAAGAAGAAATTGAAAATCTGAGTGATAAGTTAGTTAAAGATTATGGTGAGTTCGATCCAAGATTGGAATTAAGCAGCTATAAATTTCCAAGCATAGAATTGCTACGCGATCACACTGTGGGCGCTGGAATAACGATTGACCAAGAGGAACTCGAAGAAAACAAAAACCGAATTGTTGAAACGCTCAGCAATTATAAAATAGGCATCGCAAATATTAAAGCAACCGTTGGACCAACGGTTACGCTTTACGAAATTGTGCCCGATGCCGGAATCCGTATCTCAAAAATCAAGAATCTTGAGGACGACATTGCCCTTTCGCTTTCCGCTTTGGGTATTCGGATTATAGCTCCCATTCCAGGGCGCGGTACTATTGGTATTGAAGTGCCAAATAAAAATCCGAAAATGGTTTCTATGCGTTCAGTAATTGCTTCGGCGAAATTTCAAAATGCCGAAATGGAACTGCCCATCGCTTTTGGAAAAACCATCAGCAACGAAACCTTTGTTGTTGACCTTGCAAAAATGCCACACATGCTTATGGCCGGGGCTACCGGACAAGGAAAGTCTGTTGGTTTGAACGCTGTGCTTACTTCACTTTTATACAAAAAACATCCAGCCGAAGTAAAATTCGTTTTGGTAGATCCAAAAAAAGTGGAACTGACGCTTTTCAACAAAATTGAAAGACATTATTTGGCAAAACTGCCCGACACCGAAGAAGCTATTATCACTGATACCGCAAAGGTTATAAACACTTTGAATTCACTTTGTATTGAAATGGATGCGCGTTACGATTTGCTGAAAGATGCAATGGTTCGTAACATTAAAGAGTACAACACCAAATTTAAAAACAGGAAACTGAACCCGAATGAAGGTCACCGTTTTTTACCGTACATCGTTTTGGTAATAGACGAGTTTGCAGATTTGATTATGACTGCCGGAAAAGAAGTGGAAACACCGATAGCGCGCTTGGCACAGCTTGCCCGTGCAATTGGGATCCATTTGATTATTGCTACACAAAGACCTTCGGTAAACGTGATTACGGGTATTATAAAAGCAAACTTCCCGGCGCGAATAGCGTTTAGGGTAACTAGCAAAATTGATTCGCGTACTATTTTGGATAATTCTGGCGCAGATCAACTAATTGGTCGCGGAGATATGCTTTATACCCAAGGCAATGAATTAACACGGATTCAATGCGCTTTTGTGGATACCCCTGAGGTGGCCGATATTACGGAATTTATAGGTTCGCAAAAGGCATATCCGGACGCATATTTATTACCAGAATACGTAGGCGAGGAAGGTGGCACAACTCTTGATATTGACATAGAGGAACGCGATAAACTATTCCGTGAAGCCGCAGAAGTATTGGTAATTGCACAACAAGGCTCTGCCTCATTATTGCAGCGAAAGCTTAAATTGGGTTATAACCGCGCAGGGCGAATTATCGATCAAATGGAAGCAGCCGGTATTGTAGGGCAATTTGAGGGCAGCAAGGCAAGGCAAGTTTTGGTTCCAACAATTGATGCGTTAAACCAACTTTTAGATAACGAAACTAATGATAATTAAAATGAAGAAACTTAGTATTATTTTAATCGCTTTTTTTATAACAACACTTTCGCAGGCTCAGGATGCAAAATCTTTGCTAAAGGAGGTTTCGGCAAAAGCCAAAAGCTACGATAACATCGCTATCGATTTCAAATACAATTTGAGCAATTCCAAAGAAAACGTAAGTCAAGAAACCCGAGGCGATGTTACGCTTCAGGGCGATAAGTACGTTTTAAATATGCTTGGAACTACCCGTATTTTTGATGGAAAAAACATTTACACTATCGTTCCTGAGGACGAAGAAGTAACCATTTCGGCATATAATGCAAAAGATGATAAAGAAATTACACCCTCAAAAATGCTCACTTTTTATGAAAAAGGCTATAACTATAAAATGGACATAGAGCAAAACGTGAAGGGTAGAAAGATTCAGTATGTAAAGCTTATACCGATCGATTCAAAAGCCGAGATTAAAGATATTCTGTTGGGCATAGACGTGCAGACGAAACATATTTACAAGCTAATCCAAACAGATGCGAAAGGCACTAAATACACGCTTACCGTAAATTCATTCAAAACAAATCAACCTGTTTCCAAAACCTTGTTTACTTTTGACGAGGCAAAATATAAAAAAGACGGTTATTACATAAACAAGTTGTAACCACCCCACCCGCAAGTGAAAATACTGGACAGGTATATATTGTTAAGTTATTTGAAGACGTTTGTAAGCGTCTTCATTATTTTAATGTTCATATTTGTTCTGCAGACCATTTGGCTCTACATATCTGAACTGGCAGGAAAAGACTTGGATGTTTGGATAGTGCTTAAATTTCTTTGGTATGTTTCCCCACGATTGATTCCTTTGGTCCTTCCGCTCACTATTTTGGTTACTTCATTGATGGTTTTCGGAAGCTTTGCTGAAAAGTATGAATTTGCCGCGATGAAATCTACTGGAATCTCATTGCAGCGAGCCATGGGAAGCGTAATAGGTTTCATTATTTTGCTTTCAATTACCGCATTCTTTTTCGCTAATAACGTTATACCCTATTCCGAATATAAATGGCAGAACTTGCGACGAAACATTTCGCAATTTCAGCCTTCTATGGTAATTTCTGAGGGACAATTCAGCCAAATTGGAGATATGTTCAACATAAAAGTGGAAGAGAAAAGTGGCGATCGTGATCAATATTTAAAAGATGTAATAATTCATAAAAAAAATGAATCGAAACCAAACGGAAATTTTACCGTTATAATCGCAGATAATGGAGAGCTGGCCAGCGAAGAAGGCAGCAATACGCTTTCCTTGATTTTGAAGGAAGGGAATTACTACGAAGAAATCCAAACTAAAAGTGCTGCAAAACAAATAAAAAGCCCTTTTGCCAAAAGTTATTTTGAGACCTATGCTATTAACATAGACCTTACTGAGCTAAACGCTAAGGATGTGGATAAAGAGAATAACCTGAACAACCAGAATATGTACAATATCAGTGAACTTCGGGTTGAAATTGATTCACTTTCCGATAGTTATTCCAAAGATATTGCCTCTTACACTAAAAATATGTACTACCGTAGTGGTGTAGAAAAATTTCAGGACTACAAAATTGCAGACTCTACCAAACCTCAGTCCATTAATACAATTCTTGAAATCTATAATCCTGTACACCAACTTCAAATAGTGAAGCTCGCGTTAAACAACGCAAAAGGCACATTACAAACTGTAGATGCTAAAAAAGTTGAATTTAACCAAAAAGTAGAACGGCTTAACAAAACAGAAATAGCACTACACGACAAGTACGTTTTAGGAATAGCCTGCATTATATTATTTTTTGTGGGTGCACCGCTCGGGGCAATTATACGCAAAGGGGGCATGGGGCTGCCATTGGTAGTTGCAGTATTACTATTTTTAACATACCACTTTATAGGAATTTTCGCAAAAAACAGCGCCGAAGATGGCACGATGCATCCTTTTATAGCCACTTGGATAAGTACTGCTATTATGCTTCCGCTTAGTGTTTGGCTCACTTATCGTGCAACCACAGACCAAGGAATTTTTGATTTTGATTCTTTTTTACAAAGGATTGGACGATGGTTAGGAATAAAAAAGAAAAAGAAAGAAAAAAAATAGGTTGCTATTATTCGGAAAGAAAATTGTTGAGATTTTATTACAATCTATTATAATTAATACTTCGCTAAAATCTTTTGGCAAATAACAAAACTACATTTTATACCTTTGCACTACATTTTTTAAAGCTATGATTTCCACAGAAAAAGAAAGTTCCGTTCAACTCAACACTATTGAAGAAGCCATTGAAGATATTCTCAATGGAAAGATAATCATTGTAGTTGATGATGAAAACCGGGAAAACGAGGGAGACTTTATTGCCGCAGCTGAAATGGTTACGCCAGAGATGATCAATTTTATGGCTACGCACGGCAGAGGGCTTATCTGTGCACCACTAACCGAAGAACGTTGCAACCTCCTTGATTTAAATATGATGGTGGAAAACAACACCGTACTACACCACACGCAGTTTACAGTTTCTGTAGATTTGATTGGCCACGGTTGCACCACGGGAATTTCGGTGCACGACCGTTCAAAAACCATAAAAGCTCTTGTAAATGATGAAACCAAAGCTTCAGATTTGGGAAGACCAGGGCATATTTTTCCTTTACGTGCAAAAGAAGGTGGCGTTTTAAGAAGAACCGGCCACACAGAAGCTGCCATAGATTTGGCACGGTTAGCAGGATTGAAACCAGCTGGGATTTTAGTTGAAATTTTAAATGAAGACGGAACTATGGCGCGGCTTCCACAATTAATGAAAGTTGCTAAAAAGTTTGATCTAAAACTTATTTCCATTGAAGATTTGGTGAAATACAGAATGGAGCACGATTCCTTGATTGAAAAAAAGGAAGATTTCAAAATCAATACAAAATTTGGAGATTTTAGACTTCGTGCTTACAAGCAAACTACAAACGATCAAATTCATATAGCGCTTACGAAAGGTAGTTGGAGAGAAAATGAACCTGTCTTGGTTCGAGTAAATGCAACTTTGGTGAATGGCGATATATTGGGAACACTAACGAATAATGCCGAGCAAAAGCTTGACGATATGTTTAACGTTATCAATAATGAAGGAAAAGGCGCCATTGTTTTTATAAACCAACAAAGTCAATCTTTAAATCTTTTGAATCGCTTAAAAGAACTGAAAGAAGCTCAAAAACCTAATGAAATTGCGAAAGCGACACGTATTGAAATGGACAGCAAAGATTTCGGGATTGGGGCACAAATTCTGCACGATTTGGGAATCCACAAAATTCGCTTGGTCTCAAACAGCGAGCAGACAAAACGCGTTGGAATGATTGGTTATGGTTTGGAAATTAAGGAGTATGTTAGTTATTAAAGCATCGAAGCTATCGCCATTTTCATAGCTTCTGCCCTATCCCTAACCTGCTTTTCAGTCCAGCCAATTTTTATTAAGGAAGAAATCGTGCGGCTCATAATAGCATCACTTTTTGAAAAATCTGTATTGTTAAAATCCTGCATCTGGTTTTTCACTTCGGAAGAAAGATTTCCCAAGGATTTTAAATTTTTTAAATGCTCCCAGCCATTTATGTAGTGCCAGTTATTGGTGTACCAATAAAAACAGGCATCTACACCTGCTTCAGATAAAGCTTTGTGTGCTTTTTTGGTCAATTCCTCCGTAGGAAGGAAGAAATTTAGGAAGGAATAATTTTCCTCTCCGCCTTTAGGAACTCTTCTGAAAGTAACGCCTTCAATAGTTTCTAAAGTTTCACGAAGAATGGTGTAGTTTTCTTTCTGAATTTTTAAAATTCCATCCAACTTGTCCAATTGCGCCAAACCAACAGCAGCATTCAATTCAGAAATTCTGAAATTATAGCCTAAAAAAGGGTGCGTTTCCGCCCCGCGATCATTGCCCACGTGGTCGTGGCCGTGGTCTTGGTAATGGTCTGCATTTAGTGCATATTTTTCATTATTGGTGATAACACCACCCCCTTCACCGCAGGTAATGGTTTTTACAAAATCGAAAGAAAAACAACCCAAATCGCCATAGCTTCCCAAAGGTTTTCCTTCGTAAGTTCCGCCAATGGCTTGGCAAGCATCTTCTAAAAGAATTAAATTATGTTTTTTGCATATTGCTTTCAAAGCTCTCAAATCTGCCATAGAGCCGCACATATGTACGGGCATTACGCATTTGGTTTTTGAAGTGATTGCTGCTTCCACAGCTTTTGGATCCAGCGTTAAAGTATCATCAATATCTACCAGAATTGGAATTGCGCCCAAAGCCAAAATAGATTCAAAACTCGCTACAAAGGTGAAGGTTGGCATTATAACCTCATCACCCGCGCCAATGCCTGCGGAAGCCAATGCAACCGTTAAAGCAGCTGTTCCGCTGGAAACTAGTTGGCAATATTCAGCACCCATTCGTTTAGCGAACGCTATTTCAAATTCTTTTGCTTTCCAGTGATTGTGGCGCATACCGTCAAAACCGTAGCGCATTAAAATGCCAGTTTCTAAAACGTCGTTTACTTGTTTGCGCTCTTCAGCGCCAAAAATTTCAAATCCGGGCATTTTTTATTGTTTATTGTTATTCTTTATTTTTTATTGGGTCTTTACTGAAGATGATTGCCAAAGGTAAGAGTTGCGTGTTCAGCTCAAAAGTATGTGGAATGAATTTTAAAAAATCAATTCACTTCAATAATAAGTTCATCAACGCCACGACGCACTTTTTTAAGATCTTTAAAAAAATCTGATTCGTCGCGATAGCCTACGGGAAGTGCGATTACAGATTCCAATCCTCTTTTGTCAAGACCAATAAGTTTGTCGTATTTTTTGGGTTCAAAACCCTCCATTGGGCAAGCGTCTATCTCTTCAACAGCACAAACGGTTAAAAGGGCTCCAAGTGTTAAATAAAGTTGGTTAACCATCCAATCCTTTATTTCTTCACTATTTTTTTCGGTGAAGGAAGCAATTAAGTTTTTCTCGAAAGGCTCTAAAATCTTTCGCGGCGTATTTCGCTGTCCTTCTACCCTTTTGAAATGTTCTAGAATGAAGTTTTCATTAATGTTTTTTTCAACACACAATATTAAAACGTGCGAAGCATCACGAACCTGTGGCTGATTGTACGTAAGCGGCATCAGCTTAGTTTTCAATTCGGAATTGCTAATCACTACCAATTTTAAAGGTTGCAAACCATACGAAGTTGCCGTGAGGTTAAAAGTTTCCTTTAATATATTCAGCTTTTCTTCGGAAAGTATTTTAGAGGAATCGAACGTTTTTGTTGCGTAACGCCATTGCAATTTTTCAATTGTTCTTGAAGCCATTTTAAAAATGAATTAATATTGGCTACAAAAATAGCGATAAAAGTTTGGAACTTTTACCGCTATCCTTTTGCTACTAATTCAACAATTAAAACTTACTTAACACCACCCAAGTTTAGTTCCGAAACTATTTGGTTATACTAAGATTAAAAAGGAAAAGGCGATTTTTATATAGTATTTAGGTTTCATTTTTCCTTTTGCGAATTAATAATTATTAATGGACAAACATAATCAACCACCACCGAAAATCTCTTCACAACGGTTCCATATACTTACCATATCCTCATGCAAATCCTGAGTTCTCTCACTAATGCGCACGTTAAAACTTACTTTTTCCTCTAATGTACACCCCTCTCGATCGGTATATTTGGTTCGGTCATCTAATAATAGGTCAAAATAAGTTTGCGTTGCGAGCTGCCTATTCAAACAAGCTTCTAAGGACTGATCATTACCATCGCTATCTGGTTCAAGCATTAATTTCTGGTACTCATCCTCTAACTCATCTAATTCGTTTTCAACGGTCACTGCACAATCAGATTTTCCAAGTTTTTCAACTTCATCTTCAATACAACTTATAGAGAGGGTCATAACTGCTAATAATAATAGTATTTTAGTTTTCATAATTTTTAAATTTATAAGGTTGTATTTTTTTAAATATTCTTAAACCACTCTTCATATTTTTTACCCAAAAGTGGTACCGGGCTTTCTTTCTCATTGATGGCGTTCATTAAGCCAATTACCCACATATAGACCATTACAAAAAAGCCGAGTATGTTGATTATCCATCCCAAGATGGGTATCATTCCAATGGCTCCCAAAACCAATCCTGTAAGCGCAAGGCCTAATGATTGCCGAATATGGTATTGGGCAAATTCATTTTTCTTTTCACCGTTCATTACGAAAGCGACAAGTAAGCCTATGAAGGTTATATAAGCTATAATTGCTATATTTTTTCCTTCAGTTTTGGAAATGGTAGCTTCGGTAGGAGTTGTTTTTGTTTCTGCAGTTTTCATTTTTTTAAAATTTTAATGGATTTCAACACTTTATTGTGCAAAAGGATTTTCAATTCATATTTACCCTCTTTAAGATGATCGATGCTCATATAAATTACATCGTCTTTCTTATTGCTATCAGTGGAATTTTTCATTGATAAACCTTTTATGGTTAACAAATTTACAGGGAAAGAAAAATGTTTAATAGTAGAAATGTTCCAAAACATAGAAGATATGTTTCAGAGTTTCGGAATACGCACAAATAGCTGTATTATAGGTTCTTTTCGATATATTCGTTTGGGGTGCAGTTATAAGTTTCCTTAAAACATTTACTGAAATAAGAAGGCGTATTAAACCCAACTTGATACGCTATTTCTGAAATTGAAGTGTCCGATTCCTCAAGCAAACGAATAGCAAGTTTCAACCGTTGCGAACGTATAAACTCACTGGCAGACATTCCCGTAATAGCCTTCAGTTTTCGGTGCAATTGTGTACGGCTCATCAGCATAATTTTACTAAAACGGTCACTTGTGAATTCAGGATCTGTTATGTGTTCATCCAATACCGTTTGCAAGCGTTTTAAAAAATCACTTTCGGCAGAAGTTATTGCCAATTCGGGATTAATGCTGAGCGTTTTACTGAAATGCTTTTGAAGTTTTCTTCTATTTTCAATAAGTTTTTCAACCCTGACTTTCAGTTTTTCACTGCTGAAAGGTTTGGTTACATATCCATCAGCACCTGTTTTTATGCCTTCAATTTCGCTCTCCTCACCCACTTTTGCGGTGAGAAGGATTATGGGAATATGACTTGTAAGTTCATTTGCTTTAAGGGTATTACAAAGCTGAATACCGTTAACTTCAGGCATCATAATATCACTGACAATCAAATCTGGCATTTCTTTTATTGCTTTTTCGATTCCTATCTTACCGTTCTCTGCTTGAAATATTTGATAATTATGCTTAAATATTGAAATAATAAAGGCCCGGATATCGGGTTCGTCCTCAACAATTAATATAATAGCTTTATCTTTAGCTGAAACACTTTCAAATTTGTCTTCCGCAGAATATGTAGTTCTATTTTTTTCTACTGAAATTATTTCGGCATCTTCAAAGGCATCCCTATTTATAGGTAGCGAAACAGTAAACTGAATTTTGTCATCATCAATATTATTAGCAACAATGGATCCTTTTGAAAGTGTTACCAATTCCCTCACCAATGCCAAACCAACCCCCACGCCTTCCGAAAGTTTATTGTCCTGGTAAAAACGCTGAAAAAGTTTGCTTAAATCCTTTTTCCCAACATTATCGCTTTTATTGATTACTGAAAGAACCAAAACTCCCTCTTGATTGTTCGCATCAAACACAATCGTACTGCGCTTCGGTGAATATTTTATAGCATTGGATAAAAGATTTGAAGTTATCTTTTCAATAACATCTTTATCAAACCAAACACTTTTTAAATTGTTTATATTGCTCAAAATAGTTATCTGTTTTTCGGCAGCTTTGTACTGAAAGGCACTAATAAGTTGTTTGAGCAAAACTGAAAGGTTTCCTTGCTTAATTGCCAATATTCGCTGACCGGAATCTATCATAGACAATTCGAGCATTTGATCTACCAAACTCACCAGCCTGTCTGCATTTTGTTTTACCAGCGACAGTTCTTTTTTATCTTCTTTTGAAATTTTTGCTTTTGCAAGTTGATTCTCTATTGGTCCAGAAATAAGCGTTAAAGGAGTTCGAAATTCGTGCGAAATATTTGTGTAGAGTTTCGTTTTGAGCTCATCCACCTTTTTAAGCCTTGCCGTTTCTTCGAGCTTCAATCGCAACTGGGTTTTAATCTCCCAGCGCCATTTTAGATATCGGTAAAGATAAAATGCGAATAAAAGAAAGAGCACTGCGTACATTGCTTTTGCCAAATTGGTAGCGTACCAAGGTTTCAAAATTGTGAATGAGTAGGTTGCCGGTTCCGTATTCCAAACGCCGTCATAGTTACTGGAAATAACCTGAAACTCATAGTCATTGGGCGGTAGGTTTGTGTAATGCGCAAGGTTGATGTTTCCCGCGGCAATCCAATTGGCATCGTTGTTTACTAGTTTATACTTGTATTGGTTGCGCTCGGGTTGTGAAAAATGCAGGGACGAAAATGTGAAAGTTACTGTGTTTTCATTGTATTTAAGATTTTGTTTTGGTGTAAGCTTTCGGTCTTTATTGAACACTTCAAAACCTGAAATTATTGTTTTTGGCTTTACGGGATTAAACGATAATTGGTTTGGATTAAACCAATTAATCCCTTCCAATCCGCCGAAATACAGCATGCCATTCTCGTCTTTAAAATAAGCGCCCGTATTAAATTCGAAAGCTTGCAAACCGTCGTAATTGCTGTAATTATCTATTACCGAAATGGTGTTATTTTTAAATTTTAGTTTCGAGATACCTTTATTGCTACTTATCCATAAATAATCTTCAGCGTCTGGAAGAATTCCGTAAACTACATTGTTTGGCAAACCATTTGCCATTGTGAATTTTTGAATGTTTTTATCCTCTGGATTGTAAATTTGTAGCCCATCTCCGTTGGTCCCGATTAAAAGAAGCGAGCCATCAAAGTATAATGATTTCACATTACTGCTTACATCTTCTACATTTTCAAGAGCACTGTTTTGAATATTGAGCTTAAAAATGCCGTCGGTTTCCGTGCCAATCCAAAGTTCTTTTTTGCTTCCCTGTTCAATAGTTCTAATATTATTTGTGGTGAGCTTTGAATTTTCTGTTGTGAATTTTTGAATAATCCCTTTGTTTCTATCAAATTGAATTAGGCCGTGATCCCTTGTGCAAAGCCAGAATAAGCCATTTTCATCTTTATAGATCTTCCAAATAGTGAATGAGGCAGTTTCATTAAACGAAGTAAATTTTCCATTGGCATCCATAAGCTGCAAACCGTGGGTTTGATGGCCTATCCAAAGCATTCCGTCGTCAAACAACAAGCTCATAATTCTGTCTCCCAAAAGACCCGAATTTTGAGTGGTGTAGGTGTGAAAATCCTGTTTGTCAATATTTAAACGGGTCAATCCCTTTCCCGAGGTGCCTACCCAAATATTTTTTTCGGCATCTTTTGTAATCGCTCTAATAACGTCCACATTCACATTCAATGGCACTTGATCGTTTGTAAGCACATTAAATTTCACCAAGTATTGGTCATAATAACTAAGCCCAGTACCGTCAGTGCCCAGCCAAATTGTTCCTGTATTGTCTTCAAACAAAGACAGCACATCGTTGTAATGTAGGGCATAAGGATTGTTTTTATCCTCGGTAAAATTTTGAATAGTTTTCCTTTCAAAATTTATCAAATAAACACCTCGTCCGTAAGTGGCAATCCACAGTTGGTTTCGTCTATCCACTAAAAGGTCTTGAATAATTAAATTCACGGGTATTTCGGCATCATAAAAACCATTGAACTGTTGAAAATCTGATTCGTTGGGATGCTTAATAAAAAGTCCTTTTCCGTAGCTTCCCAGGTAAAGAATATTGTTTTTGGATTGTGAAATAGCACTAAAATTAGTTTCGGGCATAATTTCCCGAAAAATATATTTATCGTTATTTATTTCTAAAAACCCATTGTTTGTAGTCGCTAAAATGGTTTTGCCATTTGTTTCTAGGAAACCATAAATTGAACGCTTGGAATCTTTCGGTTTTAAAAATTGAATAGTATCATTTGCTTTATAATTAACCTTATAAATACCATTTCCGTAGGTTCCCAAATAGAGATTGAAGGTTTCATTTTGAATAAGCGTGCTTACATTATTAACAGCTGAGATGGTTTTGAAAGCATTGTTCTCAAGATTGTATTTTTGCAACTTTCCAGAATTTGAAACAATCCATAATTCACCATTTTTAGCTACGTATATTTTACCCAGCTTGCTATAGGTGGGGCGGGTTACGTCCTCAAACTGAATATCGAAATGTATAAAATTGCGGCCGTCATATTTATTGAGTCCATCCTGCGTTGCAAACCACATAAACCCAATGCTGTCCTGTGCAATACTGACGACGCTGTTTTGCGACAATCCCTGCTCAACGGTAAGCTCACGAAACGCTACTTGTTTATTGCTCTGTGAGAAGGCAACCAAGGAAAGCAAATAAAAAATAAGGAACTTTAGGGATTTCATTTAGAGTTGGTTGGCTACTTAAATATACTAAAAAAATTACAGTCGAAATTATTGCCATCCATATTTGCTTTGTCCCAACATTTACAATGCTTTTAAACAAATTTTTACAGGACTATTTTTGATGAATAAAAACATCAAAAAAGCAATAGGATATTTCAAAAAGCTTTTTATATTTGCACACTCTTAAGCAAAATGCTTAGGTAACGCATACCACTGGAGAAATGGCAGAGTGGTCGAATGCGGCAGTCTTGAAAACTGTTGAGGGTCACACCTCCGGGGGTTCGAATCCCTCTTTCTCCGCAAAAAGCCCCGTAATCGAAACGATTACGGGGCTTTGTTTTTGCAGTTGACAGTTCGGGCTATTTTACATGCATCCCAAATCTTTATATTTCAATACAAATTCTATAATTCGCTCATTATCCTTAGAATGTGGATTTAAGCTCATATTTTTTAAATGATAAATTGCTTCTGTAGAAACCAATCCTTTTTAATTTTTAATCCAAAAATTTTTTAGAATAATTCAAAAATCAAATGTCAATAAAAATCCATTAACCAAATAAAGTCCGAAACCAAGGTTTGGATTTTGCCTTTATGTTTTGTCCATAGCCATAGCCATAGCCATAATTGTAGCCGGTAACATTCTGTTGTGACACATCATTAATAACGTAGGCCATCTTTCTAAGTTTTTTGGTGGCATTCAGATCCTTTGAAAATTCCAATAAATGTTTTTCAGTAAAATCAGCACGTACTACAAATAAAGTGAGATCTGCATATTTTGATATCAACATTGTGTCCGCTACCAGCATGGTAGGGGCAGTATCCACTATAACATAATCATACTGTTTCTTTGCTTTTTTAAGGAATTCCTCAAAATTATGGTTCGAAAAAAGTTCAGGAGCATTTGGAGGAATTGGGCCACCGAGGCAAACATCTAAATAGTCATTATTACCGAGCCCATTTTGAATGCAACTTTGTAAATCCAAATCTGGATTATGTAAATAATTCGAAAGCCCAACCACGTTTTTCTCCTTTTTGAAATAATGGTGTAGAGTAGGGTTTCTCAAATCGGCCCCAATAAGCAATACTCGTTTTTTCAAGCTGGCAAAGGCCAAAGACAAATTAACGGACATTAACGTTTTTCCTTCCCCTTTAACTGTCGAGGTAACATATATTACGTGACCAAAACCATCCTCTTTTTTTTGCAATAGATAGTTAACATTGGTACTCAAAATCCTAAAGGACTCTGCCAGTACAGAATGGTCATTGGCTTCAATTAGGGTTTTGGTATCTTCTATTCTTGGTATCTCGGTGAGTATGGGGATCACAGAATTCAGTTTTTCTACATCAAGGCGATTATGGACTTTTGTGTCCAAAGAAAATTTTGTGTAAAGAACCACGAACGGCAACAACAATCCTACAAGCAGGAACATGCCCAACGTTTTATTTCTATTGGGGGAAACTGGGGTGTTGCTGGAAAGGGCATAATCCACAACCTTTATTGATGGCGCGGTTACAGCAAGGTTTATGGCGGCCTCTTCCCTTTTCTGCAAAAGAAGAAGAAAAAGATTTTCTTTAATGCCCTGTTGGCGCTCAATGGAACGCAATATTTGTTCCTTTTCCGGCAGGCTGGAATACTTGGCTCCTGCAATTGATCTTTCCATACCCAGCTGGCCCAAAGAAACTTTCAATTGGTTTTGATACATATTTACCGTTTGAATAACGTTCTGCTTTCCCTGTTCTAATTGCCCTGAAAGCGCTTGTAGTGTTGGATTGTTTTTACCGGCACTTGCCAAAAGTTTTTCACGTTCCTGAACTATTTTGTTGTAATCAGTTACCAAATTGTTTATACCGGAATTGTCCAAACCAATGTCAGCAGGTAATAAAGAGAAATCTTTTTCTTCGGTAATGGTTTGCTTTAACAATCGGGATAACGCAATTTGAGTCTGTAGTTTAAAGACCTCATCTTCTGCCACAGATTTCTTTTCGAGTGTCACCCCGGCATCAGCCTCTATATAGGCTAGGTTGTTGTTTTGTTTAAAAGTCTTTTTCGATCCCTCAATGGAATCCAACTCCTGAGTTAAATAAACAAACCTGTTGTCAATAAAATTCACGGTTCGTTCAGACACCAACCGTCTATCCAAAATACCATCTTTGTTAAATTTTTCAATTAAAGTATTAAGAATTGCTTCAGACCGTGCAGTATTTTCGCCTACAAGGGACAAAGTAAGTATGTCGCCAACACGATTTGTGGGCTGAATGTCAATGGCGTTAGTCAGTTGGATTATAGCCTGTTTTTTAGATTTAAGGACAATCTCGAAGCTACGGTCTTTATAATCGCTTAGTTTTTCCATTCCCGTGAAATTTATAGTAAATGGCAGAGTGGAAACCGTATCCTTTTCATATAGGTCTATGGTGGTTGTTTTATTAGATCCATCCGTAATTTTAAGTTTTGAAGACTGGATCTCAAGATAATAGGAACCCGTAATATCCAAACTATCTGCCATTGGCTTTTTAATGACAACAAACGGATTGCCCCAGGTTTCATACGTTTTTACGTTCCCTACTTCGTTTACGGTAACATCAAGATTCAGGGCTTCGACCACTTCACTGAGCAATCTGTAGGATTTTAATACCTCTATTTGGTTTTCAAGATTGATGGCAGATTGATTTCCCAATAAAGAGATCGACGCTTCCGAGGCTATATTTAGTTCGGGGGAATCGTCAATAATTTTTATTTTGGCGATAGTATTATAGTTAACCGGAGTATAACGAAGGTAAATATAGCCACCTACCAAAGCTATGACCGCAGCAATCACAAACCAGGGCCAATACCTAAGATATTTTAAAATCTTTACTTTTAGGTTTAACCGCTGCTGGTCTTTTTTTTGAATCAAGATATCTTTTTTGTTTTTTGCCATTATCGTGTAAGTAAAACTGTTACAGTTAAAACTAATGACAATATGGTCAAAAGAACGCCAACATTGCCCACTAGTCCAGCACTTTTAACTTTGGCCTCATTGGGATTTATTACTATAAAATCATTGGGTTTTATATAGAAATAAGGGGTATTGAACCAGTCTGTGCTGGTAAGGTCCAAATGCTGTATTTTGCGTATGCCATTTTCTTCCCTTATCAATAGTACATCTTTCCGTTCTCCATTTATTGTAAGATCTCCTGCAAAGCCAAGTGCCTGGGGAAGGGTAATATTCTGCTCTGTAAAGGAATAAGTGCCTGGTCTGGCCACTTCGCCCAATACGGTAACTTTCGCATTTAATATACGTACGCTTATGGTAGGCTCTTTTAGATGGCCTCCTTTTTCCAATAGTTCCTTTATTCCTTGCTCAAGTTCCTTTGTTGTTCTTTCCGCAACGTCAAGTGTGCCAAGCACAGGAAAAGTTATAGAACCATCCTCCCCTACCAAATAGCCCTGCAATTTTAGAAGATCAATATTGCTATTACCGGCAGAGCCTGCCACCGTTATATTGTAAGGCGCAGCGGTTTCCTGAACCAAGGCACTCACGGTGATGTTCAAAATGTCATTGGGTTGGATTTTTACAGGTTCATAATAGATTTCTTGGGGGATGTAATAATCCGCATCCTGAAAATACAAAATCTCTTTTTTACTGGCGCACGAACTGAATACCAATACCAATGAAACTAAAATTAGAATATTTCTTTTTATCATAGCGAAACGGCTTTAAGCGCTTTAAATTTCGGGTTAATAATTTACTGAATATGTGTAAATAAAACTATTTTCAATCGTATGTCGATCGCTCTTTCATATTGAGTATGAATATATTATTTCTAAATTATAATAATCTTAAAATTTCTCTAATAGTTTAAAAAATTGGGGGATTTTTGAAAAATTCTTAAACAAAAGAACCCGTATGGGAAATGGTATACCATTAGATTTTATTACTGTAAAATCCTCCCTGGATTTTTGGTACATGTTCTTTAAACTCCTGTTGCTGGCACCCCCAACCCGCATTTTGGTTATAACCTTCGGGACATAGGAAAATTTAAGAGAGGGATCCCTCAAAACCCGCAACATAAAATCGTAGTCCGCAGCTATTTTGAATTTTAAGTCAAAACTGCCATGTTTCTGGTAAACCTCTTTTTTCAAAAACAAAGTGGGATGCGCGGGCATCCAACCTTTTTTCAAAAGTTTTGGGTGGAAATTCCTGCTCTTCCAAGAGCGGATAACCCGCATGGTATCTTCCTTGTTCACATATTCCAGATCGCCATAGACGCCATCTGTATCTCCTTCCTCAAATATTTTTACAATCTCTGAAATGATCTCTGGCCCGGCCAGATAATCATCTGAATGTACAAAGCCGATAATTTCGCCAGTTGCCATTTCTATTCCTTTGTTCAAGGCGTCGTAAATACCTTTGTCTGCTTCGCTTACCCACTTAATATTGAGATGTTCGGCGGCCCGTGCTTTTATAATCTCAACCGTTCTATCCTTGGAGTTTCCATCAATAACAACATACTCAATATTTTTATACGTTTGCCCCAAGACGGAATCCATGCAATTATTGATGGTTTGCGCGCTGTTATAGGTGGCAGTAATTATTGAAACTTTCATTCAACTATCTTTCTTAGTTTTATCAATTTAGCTGGATTGCCCTGATAAATGGAATATGGCTCCAAAGTTTTAGTAGCTACAGATTTTAAGGATAAAATGGAATGGTCTTTACAAACTACATTCATCGGGACAATAGCCTGTGCGCCAATCCACACACCGTCTTCAATTGTTACTGGGCCTATTATCAAATCGAAGGTTGATTTATTATAATTATGGCTTCCGCATATAATCATCGCACCTTGCGAAAGACATACGTTTTTGCCTATTGTAACCTTCGCAAGATTGTCTATCCATACTTCTTCCCCTATCCACGTATAATCATCAATAGTTAAAAACCAAGGATATTTAATGTTTACCCGAGGTTTTATAACGACTCCTTTGCCAATCTTTGCACCAAATGCCCTCAATAAATTTCTCTTTAAGAATGAAAACGGGATAAGAGGGCTTCTAAAAAAAAGAATGTTTGTTAAGTACCACAATGCGCCTTTAAATTTGGATCCGGGATTATACCAAGAATTGTCGTACGTGGATAGGTCAGTCTTCATTCACTATAATTTTTTATTCTGCAAAAATCGCGGAGTCATTGATGAATTTCTTGGCATACCCAAACGCGGATTGCTGCCAAATATCATATTTTTTTGGGCCATATAGATTGCCTTTATCAAAACGTTATGAAATTCATCTGTATTTTCCAATGGAATATACCAACCCACTTTTTTTATTTAAATTTTTTCAAGGGGTTAAGTTTGAAGGACGTTTTTTATTGAAAAAGTTCCCTGTTCAGTTTCATTGTTTGGGGGTCTTTGTAGAAATCGGAGGCATATTCAAAAGCTTGTTTTGACATTCTTTTATATACTTCATCAGTCATTGAACTTGCACTGTTCAATATTTGCGACACTTTTTCGGTGTTGTTTATATTTAAATCCCAGCCCACTCCTTTTTCCTCTAGGCCTTGCCACGGGGTTTTGTCTGAAATGATGACCGGACAGCCAGCAGAAAGCGCCTCCAAAATGGAATGCCCAAAATTTTCGCCTTCCGAAAGCATTATGAAAAAATCGTACTGTTCCAAAATAGACGGAATTACTTCACTTTCCACACTTCCTTTATAGTTTACCGTCACATTGCTGGGAAGCGAATCGATTTCATTTTGGCAAAGTTTCCAATACGCTTCGTCATAAATGGGACCGTATATGTCCAAAATAACGTTTTCCGATACTTTTTTGAAAGCGTTTATCATTTTCAAAGTTCCTTTTTCAATGGAAACTCTCGCTACGTTAGCAAATGTTGTTACTTTGTTTTTGTTTCTCTGAGTAAATTCGCCAACTAGCAACCTGGGAAAGTTTGGGGCTACTTTGGTTTTTGTGTTATTTCCCAAAATAGCCTTTATATGTTTCGATTCCTGCAGATTGGTGGCGTGAAAAACCACATTTTTGTATAGTCCAATTGCGTTGGCAATACTCAAATATGTTTTCTTTTTGAATCCTTTTACCGAAAAGGCCTGTGGATTGAGCATTCCTCTTGCAGAAACAATAATTTTCATATGCTTTTTCAACAACCAAAGTGGCAGGATCGAAAAATACCAACTGTAGATGCCGTTGATATACGCTATATCGAATTCGGTTTCGTCAACCAGTTTTTTGATGTTTTTTCTATTGAGCTGGTCTTTTGAAAAATAATAAACCGAAGTATTTTTGCTAAAAGTGTTCCATTGATTTGAAGCTACGTTTTTATAGACTTCAGTACTGCAATAATCCGTGTTTCGCGTAACTATGTAAAAATTACAGTAATCCCCCAAATGGTCCAGCATATTGGCATAGGAGCGCACTGGTCCGCCAGATTTTGTACCGGGCAGGAACCAATCCAAAAATATCAATATGTTCTTTTTTGGGTTTTCCATTTTTTATGGGGTGGCCATTTCTTTATAGATGTTTAAATATTGGCCCGCAATTTCCTTTAGGCTGAACCGTTTCACATTTTCTCTTCCCTTCTTAACCAACATTTCCCTAAGGTTTTCATTTTCAATAATATCTTTCAGGCCTTTTTCAATTTCATTTTCATCATAAGGATTTACAAGATAGGCACCTTCACCGGCAGCTTCAGCCATTGCGCCAAAATCTGAGGTAAGTACAGGTCTCCCCACTTTTTGCGCTTCGATAATGGGCATCCCAAAACCTTCATAGGTTGAGGGGAAACATAACAAATCACATTTTTCGTAGCATTCAACTATTTCACTAAAAGGGATATATGTTTTATTGGTATATTCAATTTTCAATTCTTTTAGTAGCTTTTGTTGTGCTTCAGACAAATTACCTATAATCAAAACTTCACAATGGATGTTTTGGATCGCTTTCAACGAACATTCTAGGTTTTTGTTCGGTTTTGTGCCAATGAGCAAAATAATGGGTTTTTCCGAATTAAATACCTTCGGCTTAAAAGTAAACATTGGATTTACAGGATTATGGACTACGCTGATTTTATTTTTCGCAAAAGGAATTACTTTGGAAAGTTCCTTTTTTGTGAATTCCGAAATTACCGTAATCCGTTTTACAAACATTGCCGGAAGCCAATACCAAAGCAAAAGAATGTAAAAACGTCTAATGATGTTGCCGTGAATGGCCGACTTTATATCGTGAACGGTCAGCACGGTGTTTTTGCCCGTGACTAGGGCCAGATAATTTACATCGCCGGTAATGTGGTTGATATCGGTTTTGTTCGGGCTGAAACTTCTAATATTTTTTAAGATGGTACTTGGATCCCCGCCTGTGGCCGGCATTTCGGTTTTTTTTATGTGGCAGGTATTTACAATTTCGTCTTGAAGGCTTTCAAAAAGCTCCTCAATACTGTTGTACTGTGGCAGGCGTTGGCGTGAGATGTAGTTTACTGTTTTATTCATCGCTAAAATGCCAGTTTAGAATATTCTTGCACACCCAAAAAAATAGAAATACGAGCAATAGTGATTTTACCATGTGGTTTAGCACTACTACCAGTTCCGTTTCGGCCTTTACCACCTGTAGCCAGAATAGCGGTATAAAAAATAAAATAAGTGGTTCCCTTACTACCCATTTTAGTATTAGCCTCCAAAATAAAATTAACACCACACCGAAAATTGCCATAAAAACAATACCACCGAACACACCGTAATTGGCGTAGGCCTCGCCCACAACGCTCATACCCATAGACGTTCCGCTGCTTAAATAGAGGCCTGTAAATTTTTCAAAGTTTTCCACCCCGCCGGCTTCTTCCTTGCCCGGAATCAGAAACCGGGGCAATATACTGGCATATACTGCATCAACAACCGTTTCACCGTAGGCATAAGGTTCCTTTTCTGGGGTATACTTCATAATGGCGCTTATTATCCACCCTTGGTTCAAACGCACGTTCATTTCTCCTTGTTCCTCTTTGTCCTCTGTAAACCCACCGGATATCTTTCTTGTGAGAATATCAAAAAACAGCTCCAGCTTATTGCCGGAATACCCATTCCAGACTAATGTCCTGAAATCTGCCTTCACCAATTGAATGCCCGTAGCCAGTAAAAAACCCGAAACCATAATTATAAGGGTAGTCCTTATGGCCGGCTTTACCTTATAGGCCCAAAACATAAAAAAGAATGTTGACCAAAGAATAAAATCGTGGAATAGGGCAGACCTTATGGATTCTATGAAGAGAAAGAGAATTGCGGCGTAAAACAAATAACGGTGCCATCTTTTATCTGAAAATAGTAAAATGAGCGCGCCTACATATTTAAAGTTTTCCAATAGGTAAAAAACAAAACTGAGACTGTCCGGCATTATTCTTTTGAGCAGCCCAAATGCGATGCCTAAAAGAAGAATGTAAACCCCAGCAGAGGAATAGCGCTGAAACAATCCTTCGTCGATATTTAATTTCGGCTCCTTATAAATTCCATAAAACATGGCCAACGCGAGCACAAGGTATGCGGGCACTACATAGCCCACATAAATATCCTCGGGAATGTACATATGGTATTTAAAATGGGTAAAAGTATTTTGATACTCTATAATGGGTCCAATAATCCACTGCATTCCGGCTATTAAAAGTAATAGTTCCAATATGGGAACGCGGTGCCCCAGTGCGGTTAAAAAGCGGAACCCCACGTATACAACAGCCAATATTCCTATTACAGACCAAAATTCCATATCACTTTTCCAGTTGGTTCAACAAAGGTTTCAATGCATCTTCAGCGTTATTGGTTGAGAGTCCATCAATAGATTCGACCATTGAAAAATTTTGCCGATCAAAGCTATCCATTTTCTCGAAATCCACGGGAATTACCATTCCGGACCTATAAGGTTTTACGCCCAACATCTTTTTTGAATACCATACTTGCAGCCCACAGGCTAGATATTCAAATAGCTTGTTAGAAGCGTTGTATTTATAGTTATCATCGTTAGCGGTATACAAAATAAGACCAACATTGTATTTTTTCAAAGTTAAGGGAATGTTGTTATAATCTACCCCGCCTTCAATAAAGTTTATGTGGGGACTGTCCAAGGCCTTCAGATAGTCTAAGGTTTCGGCATTATAATTATAGCCGTAAATATCAAACAAAACCTCTCCCTGTTGCGCAAGTACCCAAGTACAATATTCCTTTATATAGGAATGATCCACGGTCAAGGTACCAATATAAACGGTTTTTAAAGGTATTGTGGCTTTGGAATTCTGAAGCTCCTTTCCCCAGCTCAATGGCGGATAATTGGGAAGTATCCGCATTTTGCCACTATCAACTTCAGGATTATCTGCCAAAAACAAACGGATCCTGTCTTCATTGGTCTCGGAAATCCAGATGGCTTTTTTATATAAAAAATCCCGCTCCCATTGGTAATATTTTTTCACCAAACGCATCCCGGTTTCATACCATTCTAAGCTAAAATATTCATGATAATGTATCAACAATTCAGCTTTTTTATTGAATAATTTTAAATACCAGTAAACGGGCCAGACGGAGTAACTTTCAAAATAAAGGATTTTGTCCGGTTTAAAGAATAACAACCCAAGCAGACATTTAATGTTGAAAAGTGCGTATTTAAAAACACGGATGGTTGCATTTTCAGCCAAATTTGGCGCGGCAGTCCTTGAAATGTTATCGATTGCAACGTTCCTATATATTTTCCGCTTTTTGTTGTTATGGGTGGTCCAAACTTTTATCTTCAAATCTTTCTCTTCCGAACTTATGTTCAAAAAGTTCATTGCGGGTGGGTAAAATTCCACGGACAGATAATGCACGACTGCTATTTTTTTCATGCCATTACCGTTTTTAATACCTTCCTTAGGATTGATTCATAATCATATCCCGCTTGGTGTACTTTTTCGTATCCCCTTGAAGCAATCAATTCCAACTTCTTTTCATTGTTCAAATAGAAGTTTATTTTTTCCAAAAGGTCAGTTTCATTGTCATAAAATATAGCTTCACTATCGTCAAAAAAGGAAGTAGTTTCTTTATTGCGCTCTGTCAAAAGTGCGGTGCCACAAGCAGGGATTTCAAAAGTGCGGGTGGTGTGCAACTCCGGGAACCATTTGCTTATGGCACCCCAGCCTATGTGCGCATTTTGAAATTGCTTAACATAATCGTCGCCATAAACCCCTTTTCCCAAATAATTTAAGTAGGGATTAGTTTTATGGGAATTGGCAAAAGTTTCCCATTTTGTTCCAGCAAGCGTAACGGGAATTTCGTCTTCCAATAGTTTGCGAATCACTATTTCTCTTTCCTTTTCGTGGCGGCCAATGAAAACCAATCCTTTCTTGGATTTGAAATCGCTTTCTGATTTTTTATGGATTTCCTTATCAAAGCCTTGTGTGGTATAAATAATTTTTGAGGGATCCACGTGTTTATAGTAGAAATCCAACTCGTATGATTTTGTGGTAACTAAAAAATCATAATAACTTAGGGTTTGGTTGAATAAGGCAGATTTGTTATAAGTAAAAGCTGGATCTGGAGTAAAATGAACCATTTTTGTAGTGTAATCTCGAAACATTTGTATCACTTTTTCATTTAGGAAAATACCTTTATCAACCCAAATTAAGTCATAATTTATTTTTTTGAATTTGGAGAGCACATACCGGTTTACATTTCCAATCAAAGGGCCTTTATTATACCTAAAACCCAAAGAGCGCCAAAGCCTGTTGGTGTTGTAAAATGGTATGTGAATATCTATAACGTCAAAAATCTCTGCATTCAAAATTCCGAAAATTTTGTCGCCTCGCATTTTACTGGTTGTGCCGGGCGAATATTGACCTACGTATAAAACTTTCATATTTTCTCTAAATTCCTTAATTACTTTACAGCCGTTTCACAAAAATCCAAAAGCAACTTTTGGGTGTTTTCCGAATTGTACCTTCTTAAAATTGAGTTGAACACAGTTTCAGTTTTGTTTTTTAAAACATCGCTATCGGTATTTAAAACTTCTTCAATCTTTTTAAAAATAGCATTTGCGTTTGGTTCACAATACCAAAACGTATCATTTTCAAAGATAGTGGGAATCCCACCCCTGTTGGTGCCAATAGCAGGACATTTTAGAGCAAAGGATTCCAAAATTGAAAACGGTTGGGCATCATCCACAATGGATGGCACTACCACAAGGGAGGCATTTTTAATAAACTCATTCACATTTTTTACGTGTCCTTCAAAAAAAACTCTTTCCTTTAATTGCAATTCTTCAACCAACCTTACTATTGAACTGTGATAGGTAGCTTCCATAGTATTTGCAGATTTTGGATTGAAAGCTCCCAAAACTTTTAAAGCATATTTTTCCGGAAGCATGGATAGTGCTTTTATTAACAAATGCAGGCCTTTGCCTTCAATAATTCTTCCGAAATACAGAATTTGGTTTTTGTTTTCTTTATCATATACCAAGCACGAATCTGAAAGGTTTAGGAGAATACCGTCCGCCACATAGTCCATTTTTGTTGTCGGTGGTAAGTGTCTCGCCCAATAACTCCCCACCATTTCATTGTTGGCAACATAGTTTTTGATGCCCCTCAAACCCCATTTATTTAAACTGCCAATAGAATTTTTGTTATACACCCATTTAAAGTAAACCATAGTCCGGATACCTGTTATGTACTTTACAATTCGAATCATTGGAAACGCATGGATGGTGTGGGTAATCAATAAATCGACTTTGTTCTTTTTTATGAAACGGACAAGTTTCTCAACGGATTTTAGGTATGAAAAAACGCCCTGCACATTTGGCGGTTGTAAATTGATCACCTCAACCCTTTCATATTGAACGGCATAATCGGTAAATTTTTCGCAGACCAAAAAAACCTCATGACCACTTTTTTCCAGATATTCGGAAAAAACCGACATGGATTTTTCGGCTCCCCCGAAGGTGGAGGAGGCATTTCCGTCCACAATTAAAATTTTCATCCCATTATTTGTTTGTTTATTTTATGGCCAATTGCTTCCCATGTCATTTCGTTTCGGGTATACACCCAAGCATTAGCCCGCATCTGTAAATATTTTTTTTTGTCTTTCAAAAGTTTCTCAATTTCCGTTGCAAAATCCTCGGCCGTGAATGGGTTTTCAATAATAATTCCGGTTTCATCATGTTTTACCAATTCTGGAATGCCAAAACTACGTGGCGCAATGCTAGGGCAACCAAAATATCCGGCTTCTATCAGCACGGCGCCCATAGTATCCATTTTTGTGGGGTGTACCAACAGGAACGCTTTTGACAAAATATCCTTAAATTTTTTTAAATCCTCGGCATCCGTTTTTTTCAACAGGCCAACATATTTTATTCCAGGTTCTTCCAAAACTTCGTTAGGTGGTTTCTCGCCCATAATCTTAAGGGTGGCCGAGGGATAACGTTTCCTTATCCTTTTAAAAGCCCCAACGCAAATATGGCCACCTTTTTTTTCAAAGTTAAGGCTAATAAAAACGAAATTATAGCCGCCGTCATACTTGTCCTTGACGGGCATCTCCACGTTTCCGCCAGTATATACCACGTGCTTTTGCGATTCGTTTAAACTGTAAACCTTTACCATTTCATCCCAGGCCCATTGGCTGCCCACAAAAATATGGGTGGCGTTTTGGAGCCATTTTTCTTCCTGTTTCGCAATCCTGTCAATATCCTTTTTGTTGAAGGTTTCAATTTTTGAGAAAATTTTCAAATAGGTTATAAAATCTGCATCCAGATATACGCCATAGGGCACATTATAATTGCATTTAAGCCAAGCCGTCTGCCCGAAAAATAAATTATAATCTGCCTTTTCAAGTTTTTTCTTTACTTCAGTATCAATTTTTTGCAATCGGCTTTCCGAGAAGAAGTTGAATTTTCCCCGAAGTCCTAAAGTACGGTACAGTTTGGAATGTGATTTTTCCAATAGGTTTACAGGAGGATTGATGGGGCCAACGTAGTTTACTTTCAAATGTTTCTCCAATTCCCTATGTATATTAAAATTGATACCGCTCCACCCGCCACTGGTAACGTTTAAATCCTGATTGCTAATAAAATTGATTTTTTTCATTGGTTCCTGGGCATTTTCAATTTAATCATTTTTGGCCATAAAATATAGGGCGAACATCTTGTTTATAAAATAGTCGTTTTGTTTTCCATCCGTGGCAATGATGTTTTTTTCCTTAAAATTTGCAAAACTCAAATGGTGGCCACCATTATAGTTCCATTTTTCACTCCCTTCCAAATAATTTTCACGATATAATTCTTCACTGTAATCTTTTTCATCGAGCGCGTTAATTTTAAGAATATGCAGGCTTTTTCCATATTCCTCTGAACAATCTTGTGCCAATCTATAAAGCTGACCGTCGATTGAAACTACACCTCCCCCACATCTTTCATATTTCGCGTCAGTACATACTGGGTTTTGAGGATGCGGTCTCAGAGGTTGGGTTAGAATATCGGGTGTGAAAAATATATCCATACCTTTTTCTGAGGAAGTAAAAAGATACCACATTCCTTCAAGATATATTACGGAAGAGTCCCAATACCGACCATTAAGCAAAGTTTTAGATTTTTTAAGGCCGAATGGGAAATCCTCAAATTTGTATAAACGTATATCCTGTGCGCTTGACGAATCGGGTATCATATAAGGTGAACCGTCTATTTCAAAAACAAAGGGGTACGCAAGATGGAAATCCTCTTTTAGAACAATCCCCAGATCAATAAAATTGTCAAGATCCTGCGTTTTGTAGGCTTTTATAAACCCAGCTTTTTTGATGGATTGCGATTCATAAAACAAATAAAGCCAATCGTTCTTGACAAAAAGAAATGGATCTGCGTTGGTGTGTACTTTTTCCTTCGTTGTCCTTAATTTTTTTATGTTGAAAACCTTGCTAGCATTCTTCAGGTTTACATCAAAATTGAATTTTTCATCCATTATGTAAACTCCCATACTCCAGAGCAATCCTTTTTTAAATAATTTTATATATTTCACTAACATTTTAGAGGAGTAATTTACTATTTGTTCCTTTAAAAAGGGTTACTAATTTTTCCGCCTTTATCGTATAGCTGTTCGCAAAGGCAAAATTTCTTCTTTCATTAAAAGCTTCCTTTGAGTTTATTTCGCTCCAATTTTCCTTCTGTAGGCTAAAAAAAGTCGGAAATTCTGAATTATCAAATGTGGGAAGCATCGGGAATAATTTCAGGTCGTCATACATACTTATTCGGGTAGAAATTATTGGTTTACCGGTAGCCAAATATTCCAGGATTTTATGGGAATTGGAACATTTGTTTTTATCGCAATTATAGTCGTAACATATTAAAAATGCGTCTTGATTACGCAATTCTTCGGAAAGTGTTTTTGAGGAAACCATTCCGTGGAGGACACAATTTTCACTGTTCTTCAGAAAATCTACAAACGCTGTTGTGTCCTCGGAAACTGTACCGCCCAAATTATTTACCCCTTTTTGAAAAGCACCGTAAAAATGGAACTCTATTTCAGGATTATTCTGTACTATGGCGGTAAGGTTGGCTTTGTCCAAAATTGGTCCTATCAGCAGATTGCCAACATATGCCACTTTTTCTAATTTATTTTCCGGGTCAAAATGTTCAAGCTTGTTGCCTTCAATAAAATCTGGACTTAAACCGTGGTGAAGCACGGTTTTGTTTTTGGCATTCGAAAATGCTTCCAAGATTACTGGCGATATGGATACCAATTGGTCAAAACCTCTATATTCATTCCTGTACTCTTCATTTACTTGATCTGCCGGAAAAAAGATGGTTTTTTTACCTTTAAAATTGGAGAGATCAGTAAAAGCGCCATTGCAGTCGAAGGAAAGAACGTATTCAAAATCGGGATACTCCTTCAACCATTTTTTTACTTTACTTTTTAGCACCGCATTATACAAAGACCTAAAATGAAACCTAAACCAATTTAGATTTTTTGAGATTGGGAATGAAATAAGCCTTATGTTTTTATGGTCTGGGCAAGCTTCGTCCTTTTTCGGAGATGAAGAAAAATTGACAGTCATAAAATATACGCTAAACCCCGCCTCTGCGAACGCCAAGGCATAGTGGTGCTTTGAAAGTTTGGAAATGCCCCAATCTTCCGGAGAGATTATAAGTATATTTTTATGCTTTTGGGCCATTATTTAAAGAGTTTGCGCAGACCGCTGGTTTTTTCCAAAAGCATTTTATATTTTCTTTTGTTTCCCTCATGTGTCCCGTAAAATTCGTGGGGGACGGGATGTTTTTTCATAATGTTTTCAAACTCTTGTGGGGAAAGACCCAATTTTTTCAAAACATATTCGGTATCGTCGCTAAGTTCCTGAGCATCGTAAATCGGGGATTCCAGCGTTTTCATTGCTTCTTCCCTGCTTATTTGTCCGGAACAGATAAGGGTGCTTAAATGTGCCTTACGTTTGTCCACGCCAAATTTTGAGGGAAGAATGTAGTTTTGGTAGAATTTGGTCCAAAGGGATTCGCAATGTTTCCCGCCGTAATCCCGCCAATCAAGCTTATCCGTAATAGTGGCAATAGCGTCTTTTTTATTGTAATCCACATAATCCAAAAGGGATATGGGAGTCAATTGTTGGAAACCGGTGTATTTAATGTATTTATAAAAAGGTACACGAGGGTAGGTTTTCAACTTAATGGTGCCGAATTTATCGTGAATGGATTTTAGGTTTGTATAGTCCAACTTTGGATAGATCCACGCCTGCGGCAAAATGAATTCCGTAACAATATTGGTTCCGCTGATGATGTAATTGATGTTGAACTGCGATGCCAATTTGAACATCGTGGCCTGTATGGCGTGGTCTGAAACCACTTCTATATCAATAACCGAAGCCTTTAAATAGGAAAGTTGCAGGTCGCGAAATTCTTCCCAATTCACAACAATGGTATGCAGATCGAAGCCCAGTTTTTCAATAATACTGTTCACGTTGTGGACGGCAAGTTCAGAATTCCAACCATTGTCAAAATGTACCGCTAAAGGCCTAAGACCAAGTTCCTTAACAATATAGGCAACGTAAGTACTGTCCACGCCGCCACTGAGGCCAATAAGGCAGTCGTATTTTTTGCCCTTGCCGTTTTCCTTTATTTCGGCAACTATCTTTTCTAAAGCTTTTGAACGTGCAGGCTCTTTTAATAAATTTTTCTCGGCGGCCGCCTGATATTCAAAATAATGATTGGAGATGCCATTTTCATCAAAACTTATATTTTCGTCAGTGGTATCCATTACTGTTTTTGTACACATTTGGTACGCCCTTTCGGAGAACAGGTCTGGATGGTATTTACTTGTTTTTATAATCATAATTTTGAAAAAACTTCCTCGATCAATTGATTTTGTTTTGGGTAATTGATCATTATCCCCTTTTGTTCCGAAGCATATACAAACAGGCTTCCCGCCGCTACAGCAGATGCCCCGCCCTTTACAATTGCTTCGGTAATATCTGCTACTTTTGAAGCCCCGCCACAAGCCACCACTGGTATTGAAACCGAATCTGCCACGAGTTTTATCAGTTCAATATCAAATCCTTTATAGGTGCCATCACGGTCAATTGATGTTAAAATTATTTCACCCGCACCGGCCTCCTCAACCTTTTTAGCAAAATCCACAGGCGATAAATTTGTATTTTTTTTCCCGTTGTTCCGATAGACTTTATAATTGCCAAGCCAATCCTTTTTTACATCTATAGAAACCACGGCACTTTGACTGCCAAATTGTTCTGCTATTTGGGTTAATAATTTAGGATTGTCAAATGTGCTGGTATTTAAAATAACTTTTTCCGCTCCTTGATAGAGCAGTTTTTTTACCTGTTCAATGGTGGTAATGCCGCCGCCATAAGAGAGTGGCATAAAAGCTTCTCCCGCAATATCAGTTAATTTTTCAATATTAGGCCCTCGGTTTTCCTTTGAAGCGGAAATGTCCAAAATAACAATTTCGTCCACTTCCTTTTCATTGAAGATTTTCACCGCGTTTATGGGGTCGCCAATATATTTATGGTCCTTGAATTTGATGGATTTTACCAAGCCACCATTCTGGATTAACAATACAGGTATGATACGAATACGCCTCATCAATAATTTTTTATGAAATTGCTTAACAGTTGCATTCCGTATTTGTGACTTTTTTCAGGGTGAAACTGCATCCCGATAATGTTTTCCTTTATAAACCCGGCGGTAAAACCGTAACCATATTTTGCGGTAACGGCAATATCTTCTGGATTGTCGCAGTCAATGTGATAGGTATGCACAAAATAAAAACGTGATTCCTCGGGCATATCCGAAAAAAGCGGGGCGTGCTTTTTAAAACTGACCTCAGACCAGCCCATGTGAGGCACCTTTAAATTCTGGTCAAATTTTGAAGCGTCAAATTTTACGGTATCGGCGGCAATCCATCCCAAGCCTTTTTGCGAACCTTCTTCGCTACCCCGGGTTAGCAATTGTGCGCCGAGGCAAATTCCCAAAATTGGAATTTTTTCCTGTAATACTTTCTTATTGAGAAGGTCCACCAGTCCCGAGGAATGCAACTTATCCATGCCATAATCAAAATGGCCCACGCCCGGCAAAATCAATTTTGAAGCATTTTCAATATCTTCATGTTTACCCGAGATCAATGCATCTGCGCATCCCACCTTTTTGAGCATTTTTTTTATGGAAGTGAGATTGCCCACTTCGTAATCTATGATTACTATCATGATACCTTTGCGTATTTTATTGACGGGTTTACGTTCAGTGACACATTAAATGCGCGCATCCAATGGTTCAGGCTTATTGCCTTGAAAAAAACATCGGCATAGGGCACATTCCCTTTTATGAAATTTTCATATTCATCGATTATATTTTCGTTTATGATGCCTTTCAAATTAAGCACCGCATCTTTAAGTTCTTTTTTAATAATTTCTGGGTTTTCCTTTATCCAAATAATGTCCGGGGCCACAAAGCCCATTTTATCGTATCTATGGATAATTTCTTCGGGAAGGTCGTCTTCCATCCCTTTTCTTAAAATTGCCTTGGTTATGCCGTTCCGGATTTTATAATCATCCGGCAGGGACAAACAGAATTCCACCAAACGATAATCTAAAAACGGCAATCGCGACTCCACTGAATGCATCATAGAATTCCGATCTTCGGAATGTAGCTGATAGGGTAAACTATAAGTAAGAAGCTCGTGTTTGGAAAGATCCATTATATTTTTAATCTCCTCGGTGTTTCCCGGGTTGGTGGATTTAATGTGTGCATACTTATTTATGAAATCATCGTTAAAATAGGTTTTGGATTTGGACTTTTTGTTGAGAACCTTTTCTTTAAGATTTCCCAAAAACATAAAATTCGCAAACCGGTGTACATAAGATAATGTTGAAAGATGCTGCGACTTGCTTCGTTTTTGTATTTCTTTATAGAGCGTTGAAAATTTTCCATTCAAGAATAAATTTTTCCAAAAAAACATAAAAAACTCACCGTAGCCCGCCAAATATTCGTCAGCACCTTGGCCGTCCAACATTACGATTAGCTTATTCTCTGCCGCTGTTTCAAAAACTTTATATTCCGAAAAATGACTGGCGGAAAAAATGGGTTGATCCTGATGGTAGTTTATTTTTTCCAAAATGCCCCCTTCAATTAAATCATTCAAATCTGGATATACTTTGTGGGGATCGGAATTGATCTTTTTATTGACAAGATCAGCGAACTGCTGTTCATCATAGCCTTCTTGGGTATAACAGGAGGTAACGGTATGGACTTTGCCCATTAGCGACCCGGCTATGCAAACAATTGAGGAACTATCCAATCCCCCAGAAAGGCAGGAGCCCAATTTTACGTCCGACCGTAAACGAAGCGTAACGCTTTGGTTTAGCAGATCAACAAATTTGGAAGATGCATCGGTAAAAGTGATATCTTTTTTAGCTACTGGTTTAACCCTGTTTAAATAGTACCATTGTGTTTTGGTAAGGATAGACGTTTTAATATCGTAAACCATTTGGTGGCCTGCCTTTAGATTGAAAACATTTTGAAGGAAGGTGTTTTCGTCAGTATTCAAGTCGTTATTCACCAAGTATTTATAAACTATTTCTTTGTTTATTTGCGCATCAAAACCGGGAAGGTCCAAAAATTGTTTCACTTCGGAACCTATGTATAATGAATTGTTGATAAGGGTATAGCAGAAAGGCTTTATTCCAAAACGGTCCCTGCTGCAAAAAACAACTTGCTTTTTTTTATCGTACAGTACAAAAGACCACATTCCGTTGAAATGGTTTAGGCAATCCTGCCCCCAATGATCGTATGCCGCAAGGATTACCTCGGTATCTGTTTCGGAAGTGAAGGAGTATCCATGTTGCTTTAATTCGACCTTTAATTCTATGTAATTATAGATTTCACCATTATAAACAATCACGTAATCTTGGTAAGCCATAGGTTGATGGCCAGCACTGCTCAAATCCAAAATAGACAGTCTCCGGTGTCCCAAGCCAATATTACCGTCCACAAAAATACCGGAATCGTCGGGCCCGCGATGGATGATTCTATTGTTCATGGAATCAAGCAAATTAGGTTCGACAATGGTGTTGTCTTTATTTATTATGGCCGAGATTCCACACATTATTTTAAATATTTTCTTTTGTACTGTTCAAATTTTTCTTTTTTGATGAAACCAATATACTCATTCTCATCCTTATATCTAATACATTCCGAAGGATCCAAATCCCTCAGTTTTTTTGCGGGATTCCCTGCAATTACACAATGTCCTTCTGGAAAGGATCTGGTTACCACCGCCCCTGCGCCCACGATTGTAAAATCTCCCAGTTCTACTTCGGGAAGAATCATAACATTCATTGCCACCAAGCAGTATTCCCCAATTTTAATGGGCTTGCACAGAGTATAATCCCGTAAATTGTATAGGTTATGTTTGGCACTTTGTATTCCCACGTTGGCTGATATTTGCGTATAGTCGCCAATTTCAATACCATTTTTGCCCTGTATGTAACAGCCCCGCATATAGCCGGGACAGGTATCCACACCAATTTTAATATTTTTAAAATATGCAATTTCACTGGAAGGATGAACGGGCCAATAAATAAATCTATGACTGGAATTAAATAAAACCTGTCTTAACCAATGGGAAAACTTGATCTGTATTTCGGAGTTTTCAGTGCCTTTAATAAAATCAAAGTAGGGTATTGGCCTCAATAGAAAATTGATTATTCTTTCTAGGTAATAAAAAAACTTGTTATAAATTTTGATCAGAAAAATCATATTTTAGATTTTTATTTATATTGGATTAGGCAGGCAACATAAGTTTTCTATATAAAACATTATTCCAAGAAAGGCCACTTTCCTTTTGTAGCTCCAAACCTTTCTTTAAAGAATGATGCTTTATCGCGGAAATAATGGACACAGCTTTCTCGTTTTGTAATTTATTTAAAATTATTTTCTTTTCGTCTTCATTTAGGGGGCAATTTTTTGATAAAATTAAAGCTTCCGTAATCAATATGTATTTGAATGGTATAAAAGGATTCGTCATGTTGTCATTCATCTGTTGATCATCGTGTTCCCTGGACCAGATTAAAGCCCCTGGCATTAACACAACCGGAAATCTCTGCGAAAGTTTATGCCATATCTCCACATCGCCAACGTGTTGTTTTCCGCTAAAACCATGAATGGCTTCAAATGATTTTCTATTTATTATACTGGACATAGGCGCTTTGTGGAATATGGATTTTAAATCAAAGTAATGATATTTATAAGCCTCCGGAGGTGATAGTTGAAATGGATATATTTGATCCTCATCCTGTATATCCAAACACAGTCCGTAACCCGCTTCAGGGAATTGCTCCATATAGTACACCATTTCCTCCAGTCCGTTGGGATACATCAAATCATCCGAATCCACGTACTTTAGGTATTTTCCCTTTGCATAACTTGCGGCTTTGTTTCTATTGGGGTAATCGCCTAAATTATTTTCATTGATATATACTTTAATCCTGTTGTCCTGTGCTTCATATTGGCGTGCAATTTTTACGGAAGCATCATTGGAACCATCATCCACGATGATCAATTCCCAATTTTTAAAGGTTGATTTTATAACACTTTCAATAGCTTGGGCCACATATTTTTCCCTATTATATACTGTCATCAATACTGAAACCAAGGGTGCATTATTTTCCATATATATTTTTTAAGTTGTTAATTCTATTTGCAAGTGTAAAAGGCAAAAAATTCATAAGATTGTAATTTTTGGTTTTCATGAAAGCATGTGGTTTTGTGTTAATAAATACATCTTCATAAGCTTTTGTCTGTATATATGGTTTGAACATTGATTCCGCTTTGCTGATGCATTTATGGCTTATTACTGCCATTTCGTCTCTATTATTGTCCAGATATTTAATGAATTTTCCATATTTTTCAATTTCGTCCAAGGGTACGGTATAACCTGTAACCCCATCCTCTATAAGTTCTGGGATGCCGCTTTTTAAGTTGGTCGCTATTGGGATAACGCCACATTTCATGGCCTCAACAATTGAAACCGGTAAGCCTTCGCCATACGAAGGTAAAATTAAAATATCGTGTTCACTATGCAGTGAAATAACTTCTTGATTCGTCAATTTGCCCTTAAAATTTACATTGGAAAAGGATTGTAGTTCCTTCATTAATTTTTCCTCCAAGGGCCCAGCTCCAATAATGTTGAATATAAAATTAATTTTAAGTTCTGTCAATTGGGTCAGAATATTCTTAAAAAGCAATACTCCTTTATCTTCAATTAAAGCACCCACAAAAGCCACCCGAATTATTTTGGCTCTAACTTTTTCTTTATCATTATCTATGGTTAAGGGAACTGGAAATTTCACACTTACCACATCAATTTTTGAAAATGTGTCTTTGTTTTCGAAATTGGATTCAATCTTTTCCATCAGATAATCGCTCACCGTAATTATAGTATCAATCAAATGGCCCTGTTCATTGATACAGTTAAAGTAATGATCATAGTCTCCGTGCATAATATATACCACAGGGATTGTAAAATTAAGATTATTGACAACTTCCAGTTCAATCCCGCCATCGTTGGATATTAAAATAGAATTGTTATCAAGATGCCTTTTTATCTTATTCATTACACCCTGTTTACTCGACCATTTTCCATTATAGTTTATTCTAATAATTTCATCCGCGTTAAACTCATCTTGAACCCTCAACAAGGGATCGTCCATTGTATTATGGATCAACACTACTTTGGCTTTACATCTATTGGTTCTAAACCTCAACAAATTTCTAACCACGGATGCTACCCCTCCATCCTTATCCGGCAATATATAGACTAAGTTTTTCATATGGGTTTTGGCAAAAATTAAAGTATGCTGAATGTTTCTCCAGAATTGAAAATTATAAAAACATTACTATACCCATCAAACTTAATATATGAATGCGTTTTTTTATGATTGCAAACGTTTTTTTCTTTCAAGATAAGTGTTTTTTAAAATTTTTAGTAAATCCATAAATTCTGTGAAGCCCTTGGTTTTCGCAACAATATTTATTAAAAAATAACAAAGTATATAAATAGATGACTTTATGGCAATTAGCAGGAAATGATTAAATTCCATTTCCGGCATCAAGAATTCTATTATCATAACAATTATAAAGGGTATAAAATATGTTAGAAAAAGTTTCATGAATGAACCTATTTTAAAGTCAAAAAACCTTCTTAACAAGACCAAGTTAAAATACATTCCTATTATAGCCGCAGCAATGGTTGCAATTATATAGGCGTACAGACCATAATATATGGCAACCGGGATTGCCAAAAGATATAGTGCCTTTTTGATAATTTCTACTTTAAGATTTGCTCCAGACTTTCCGATGCTCAATACCGGTGTCACTAAGATGGTTGGTATAGTATGTATAAATGTGAACAACCCCAAGATTTGAAAAATAGGCACACTACCAAGCCATTTTTCGGTAAACAATAGAACGATGATAGATTTGGCGTTGATCACCGCCAATCCAGAAAAAAGAAAAGTGGTGAAACAAACCACATGTAAAACTCTTATTAAAGCATCCCGTAACCTTTTATTGTCATCCGCAATTTTTGAAAAAGAGGGAAATAGCACCCCAGAAATCGATGAGAAAGCAAATGTGAAAACTAGATTATCCAAAGACTGAGCTTTGTAGAACAGACCTAATGTGGATGCGGAAAATAGCTTTCCGATAATAATGGTATCAAGCTTATTGAATACAGAATCAATAAATATGCTCAAGGAGTATTTGTAGCCAAAATTCCAAAGTTCCTTCACTTGTTTTATATCAAACAAAAAACTAGGTTTCCAAGGTGAAAAATACCAGATTAATATGGTGCCAATAACCCATCCGGATATTTGGGAGTATATCAAACTATATACGCCAAAGCCCGTATATGCCAAATAAATTCCCACACCTCCTGAAATAAATCCGGAAACCAGTTCAATTTTAAAAGGGGTTTTAAAATCCAGCTTCTTCTGGAAAAGCGCATTTTGCAACGTAGAAAGCCCTTTAATTAAAAATGTCAAGGACATTAACTGTGTTATTGGCTTTAATTGGGGCATTTCAAAATAAACCGCAACCCAGGATGCGGAAAAAAACATAGCCACGCCTAGCAAGGCGGCCATCAACATATTTATCCAAAAAACTGTTGAAAGCTGTGTTTTGTTTACTCGCTGCTTTTGAATGATGGCATTCCCAAAGCCAAAATCCACAAAAGAATCTGTAAGACTTGCAAACACCATGGCCAAGCCCAAGAGACCAAAATCCTCCGGAAATAACAAACGCGCCAAAATGGTGGAAACCACAAAATTCCGGAACTGACCTACCATTATTTTGGTAAAATTCCAACTTGCGGCATTTAGAGTCGAACTTTTGAGATCTTTCTTCAAAAAAAATTATTTAGTCTTATTTTGATTTATTGTAAAACCTCTTGTGAACAAAGTCCTATGTATATATTATAATATTTTATAAATATATATATGTACTAAATTCTTACTTGGAAAAGTTTCATGGGTAACCTAGGCACATACTCAATAGGTATTATCACTGATAATCTTTGCAAGAAAACCCAATATTTTTTCCACTGTAAATTCAATATTAGATTTCCCTTACGATATCGTTTTCCAACTTATAATTTTTTTTACTCTGGTCACAAACTGCAAGCCCTTCTTTATCAAAACGCAATCTGTTTCCTGCCTTGCTTACCCATCCAATCTGTTTGGCGGGATTGCCCACTACCAAACAATAATCGGGAATATCTTTTAAGACTACTGCCCCGGCACCGACAAAAGCGTATTTTCCGATATTTATCCCACAAAGTATAGTGGCATTGGCGCCGATGGAGCACCCTTTTTTAAGAAGCGTTTTTTTGAATTCTTCTTTTCTTATAATAAAGCTTCGAGGATTTATAACGTTTGTGAAAACAATGGAAGGGCCCAAAAAAACGTCGTCTTCAACCTCTACTCCTTCATAAATAGATATATTGTTCTGCACCTTTACGCCATTCCCAATTTTTACATTGGGGCCAACAACACAGTTTTGCCCAAAGGAACAATTTTCGCCAATAACAGTATTGGAAAGAATATGGCTGAAATGCCAGATTTTGGTCTTGTTGCCAATGGTTACATTGTTATCAACGTACGAAGATTCGTGAACAAAGAAATTAGCCATTAATGATTTTTTTACAGAATGGATGATATTCCCCTTTAAGCCCAATAGGTTCCAAATTTCGAATGGTAGATACCATATTTATGGAACCATAAGCTTCCTCTAGCCCAAAGCCATTGCCTTTTAAAATTTCCTCATAGCTTCTTGTGTGCAATTCGTTAAAGCCGCCACTGAATTCAATCTCTTCTCTATCTACGGTAATGGATCTAAACGTGGTTAGGCCGCGCTCCTTTACCTCATTTGGGATATGATCATAGTTTACGGAAAGAAACCAGCGTACCTCCGCATTTTTCAACTTGAAACTGCCAGCATTGGTATCAGCGGTTTTAATATGAACGGTGTTTTCAATTACATCACCAAAAATCCAACAGAGCATATCGTAAAAATGCACGCCTATATTTGAGGCAATGCCCCCGGATTTGGCTTCATTCCCTTTCCACGAGACAAAATACCATTTGCCACGGGAGGTAAGATACGTTAAGTCTATATCGTAAATTTTGTCAGGGTTTTTTTCGAGCTCTTTCGATACTTTCTCTTTTAAAGCTATAAGGGAAGGATGCAACCGAAGCTGAAGGATATTGTTTATTTTCTGACCGGTTTCCTTTTCAATCAACTGCAATTGGTCTACATTCCAAGGGTTTAGAACCAAGGGTTTTTCACAAATAGCATCCGCCCCGTTTTTAAGTGCGAACCGAATATGGGAATCGTGCAGATAATTGGGCGAACAGATAGACATATAATCTATGCGATTTCCACTGTCTCTTCTCCATTTGTCCACAAACCTATCAAACCGCTCAAACTCTGTAAAGAAACTGGCGTTTGGGAAATTACTGTCCATAACCCCAATACCGTCATAAGGATCCATCGCGGCTATAAGATTGTTGCCGGTATCTTTTATTGCTTTCATATGCCGCGGGGCAATGTACCCCGCCGCACCTATCAATGCAAAATTTTTCATATTATAAATAAAATTTAGTTAGTTAATCTCAAAATTCACGCTCCTTGGTTAATTCTTTCAGGTCCAAGGCCCTAAAATTATTTTGATGTTTCAAAAACCATTCATAAGTTTGGGCAATTCCTGTTTCGAGGTCTATTGTGGGTGAAAAACCCATACTCATTAATTTACCGCTATCCAATAGTTTGCGCGGAGTTCCATCTGGTTTTGTACTGTCCCAAACTATTTCGCCATTATGGCCAACAGTTTGCTGTACAATTTCAGCCAATTGCTTTATGGTTACGTCACTGCCGTAACCCACATTGTAAAGATGTTCGGGAAGCTCATTATTTACTGCAAAGAGTACGCCCTGCGCCATATCGTCCACGTGTAGAAACTCCCGCATGGGCTTGCCGCTCCCCCAAAGGGTTACAGTGGAGTGACCCTCTATCTTAGCTTCGTGAAACTTACGGATCATTGCTGGTAGTACGTGGGAGGATTCCAGATCAAAATTATCAAATGGCCCGTACAAATTGGTGGGCATTAAACTTACATAATCCTTGTTGAATTGTTTACGAATAGCCTCGCAAGCCTTTACCCCTGCAATTTTTGCAATTGCATACCATTGATTGGTTGGTTCCAAAGACCCCGTAAGCAGGTATTCTTCTTTTATTGGTTGTTGTGCCATTTTTGGATAAATGCACGAACTGCCCAGAAATATAAATTTTTGCACCCCATTATTGTGAGCTGCATCTATAAGGTTGTTCTGTATCTTGAGGTTATCCATCAAAAAGGGATACGGCGAAGTGTTGTTTGCCAATATTCCACCAACTCTTGCCGCCGCATCAATTACGGCGAATGGTTTCTGTGTTTTGAAAAAGGAGTTTACTTCTACTTGGTTTTCAAGATTGAGTTCGGCTCTATTTTTTGTGATAATATTGGAAAAACCTGCTGCGGTCAATGCCCGCAAAACTGCAGAACCAACCATTCCGTTATGCCCCGCAATAAATATTTTTGAGTCTTTCTCCATTTGGCCTATTCGAAATAATTTAAAGTGTCAAAACCGCCACGGTTCAAATGCCTTTCTTTTTCCATAAGCTTTATGTCGCTTTGCATCATTTCATTGACAAGTGCTGGAAGATCGTAAGTAGCTTCCCAACCCAATTTCTTTTTCGCTTTTGAAGGGTCGCCAATTAGAAGATCTACTTCGGTGGGCCGGAAATAACTGGGATCTATATTAAGCACTTCCTTCCCGATAGGCAGTTGGTAATCTGGGTTATTGCATTTTTTTATATATGCTTTTTCATTTTCGCCTTTTCCCTTAAATTCCAATTGAATGCCTACTTCAGTGAATGCCATTTTTACAAAATCACGTACCGAAGTGGTTTTTCCTGTGGCAATTACCCAATCCTCGGGTTCATCTGCTTGTAGAATCATCCACATCATCTCAACATAGTCCTTTGCGTGGCCCCAATCCCTTTGGGCATCAAGATTTCCCAAATAGAACTTGTCTTGAAGTCCCAAAGCAATTTTTGAAACGGCCCTGGTTATTTTTCGGGTAACAAACGTTTCCCCACGAACAGGCGATTCATGGTTGAAAAGGATACCATTACAGGCAAACATGCCGTAGGCTTCTCTATAATTTACAGTAATCCAATACGCATACATTTTTGCCACTGCATAAGGGCTTCGTGGATAAAAAGGTGTGGTTTCTGACTGTGGTACTTCCTGCACTTTTCCATATAATTCTGAGGTGGAGGCTTGATAAATTCGCGTTTTCTTTTCTAAACCGAGCAGACGTACAGCATCTAAAATCCGTAGGGTTCCTATTCCATCTGCGTTTGCAGTATATTCGGGAACCTCAAACGATACCTGAACATGGCTCATTGCGGCCAGATTATATATTTCGTCAGGTTTTATTTGCTGGATAAGTCGTATTAAGTTGGTACTGTCCGTCATATCTCCATAATGGAGAATAAAATTTCTATCCTCGATGTGGGGGTCTTGATAAAGATGATCTACCCTATCTGTATTTAATAGGGATGAACGTCTTTTAAGTCCGTGGACTATATATCCTTTTTTTATTAAAAGTTCACTTAAATATGCACCGTCCTGTCCCGTGACTCCTGTAATGAATGCTATTTTGTTTTTCAATGTTGTGTTGGTTTTACTAATTCAATAAGAAAATTTTATTGATTTTTATTTAAACAAAAATAATCCTTTTATACTTATAACAAGATTCGTTATAAATATTAAAAATGACTAAGCACTTACGATTCATTGTGTTGACCCTATCAATCCGCAAGACGACCATAGGGGATATTGATTTCTATTCTTCCTTTTTTAAGAGTCATAAAGTATGGGAAGAGACCAATCAATTGGGCGGCGAGAACCAAAATAAATAACTGAATATTAATATCCAAACTGTTGATCAAAAAGGCTATACTTATAATAAGTACGTTACCAATGACAACCAATAACGTGGCGCGCTTGTGCGAAAAACCCAGTTCCAACAAACGATGGTGTATATGGTTCCTATCTGCGCTGAATGGACTGCGTTTTTGTAAAATTCTTATAATAAAAACCCTTAGGGTGTCTAAGATAGGAAAAAACAAAATCGCCAAAGCCAAAATAGGGGCGTTTGAAACCTCAAAATTGGAGGCTCCTGTTTGTTGATGGGCGAGAAAACCCATTGCTTGGTACGCCAATAAAAAACCAATGAAAAGGGAACCAGAATCCCCCATAAATAGTTTGTTTATTTTGGAAAGATTAAACCTTAAAAAGCCGATGGTAGCACCAATTAAAATCAAGGAAATCAACAGTAAAAAATATTGCTCGTTCATAAAAAAGAATATAGCAAATGTGGCACTGGCAATAATTGCAATACTTCCTGCCAAGCCGTCAATACCGTCAATAAGGTTAAAGGCATTCACTATGAAAATAAAGACAATAGTTGATAGTAGGATAGAAGTAATGTAGGGCAACTCTTCAATTCCAAAAAGTCCGCCAAAACTGTGAATTCTTATATCTGAAAGTAAAACCACTAAGATTGCAGCTATTATCTGGCCAATCAGTTTTTTCTTGGGTGACAACCCAATAAGATCGTCCTTTACACCCAGAAAAAAGAGAATAGTAATGGCAGCCAAGAGAACCAATAAATTGCCAAATTCTGGTTTAATCAAGCCTGATATACCACCGATGATCATTATTGAAATTGAAAATGCTATAAATAGACCAACCCCTCCCAACGTGGGAATCTTTTCTAGATGTGAACTGCGTGATCCCGGCTCATCCATGATGTTTTTGCTGCGAACCAAATGAATAATTGCAGGATACATCATAACAGACAACCAAAATGCCGTCACCAACGCAAAAGATCCTAAAATATAAGGATGGGAAAACAAGTTGATGACATATTCCATAATTTTTAAATATTAAAAGAGTTTTGTTATAGTAAATTTTTAAAGATTCATTATTTTAAATAATGTTCAAATGCTCACAGAAAATCATCTGAGGGAATTCAAATTCAATCTTTTTAAAAAACTTTCTTTAAGGCCTTATATTTTTGTGGAGTAGGTTTAAGGCACTAATATTTGGGGGGGGTAGGACAAATTTATAGCATCTTTAAAACCCTCACTTAATTTTTAACAACATTTGGCTCAACTTTTCAGTTTCTGTTAAGAAAATTTTGTTAAGGAAAGCCCAATGGTATACCGCCAAATGGAAGATTTATCGGTTAACTGGATTCAGTATTTTCATGAGGAAAATCAATACAGTATCCCAATCTAATTTTAATGCTTTTTCCATTGTTACTTTATTGATTGTTATTTTATTGATTGTTACTTAATTGATAATATGAAACATGTCATTTATTGGTTTTTTTCCGCTTCTTCTGATCTCCATCCAATAAGATTTTCAGCATTCGAATTCATCATTATAATGTTTGTTTAGTATAGCCCAATATGGTTTACTTTAACCATTGTAAAGGTGTGCAGTTTAAAGAGGGAAAGGTGTTACACAAATTGCCTAAAAAGTTACACAATTCGTATATTTTATGAGTAAGATCGATGAAAACTGGATATGCTGTTTGTGCGATGGCTTCAGCTTGCAGGTAACGGCACCGGGTATCAGTCCATTAATATCAAGTATATCTTTCAAAAAAAATTGAAATCACTTCATTTTTAAAATTACCTAAAACAAAAAAGAGGTCGTCTAAAAACTATTTAGGCGACCTTTTATTTTTTGGTCTTTTTGATTTTATTCTGAAGCTGATTGTTTAATTAGGTGATTAGTCAGTAGATCAAATTAAGCAAAGCGATTCTTACATCG
>NZ_VORU01000011.1 GCF_007997135.1 Aequorivita lipolytica
CTTAAATATGGGGGTTTTCTTTAGCCTTCGTTATAATAAGGGATTGTTGGATGTTAACGACATCGATGGTTATAATGGGAAAAACCAAAACAATGTTTTTCAAGTATCAGCGGGATATTCGTTTTAAATTGATCAACACTATATTTTATAAAAGCAGGAAATATGTTCCTGCTTTTTTTAATTATATTTATTCCGCAACACTGCCAATTTAATTAACGAATTATGAAGAACAAATTTTTTACATTTATTTTAATAGCTCTAATTTATAGCACGGCCAATTCTCAAAGTTTAAAATATGGTTTAAAGGCTGGTATGAATATTTCAAAATTTAGTAGCAATACTAATGATCCCTATTCAGATTATAATGGACGGGTAGGTTTTCACTTAGGAGGTCTTCTTGAAGTTCCTCTAAATGACAAATTTTCAATACAACCAGAGCTTCTTTGTTCCTTTCAAGGAGCGAATATTAATTATGGCGAAAGAAAATTTACGCTAAACTATTTACAGTTGCCTATTTTGGGAAAGTACTATATCATAAATGGGTTGAGTGCTGAGGCTGGGCCTGTTTTAGGTTATTTGATATCTGCAAAATATAATGCCACATTAACTAGTGAAGGTGGAAGAGAAACTGTTGATGTTACCGAAAATTATAAATCTATTGATGTAGGCCTTGGTTTAGGTGCTTCTTATAAATTGAAATCGGATTTATTTTTTGGGCTTCGATACAATTTTGGAATCTTAGATATAAATGATGATAGTGTTAAAGATTCAAAAATTAAGAACAATGTATTCCAAATATCTGTGGGATATTTGTTCTAAAAAAAATTTTCTATTTTTAATTTCACATATATTTGAAATATGAAAATAATAATAATCAACGGCCCAAACCTAAATCTGCTTGGCAGAAGGGAGAACAATATCTACGGAGACGAAACTTTTAATGATTTTTTTGAAAGGTTGCAAAAGAAATATGCCAACCAGGAAGTTTCCTATTTTCAATCCAACATTGAAGGCGAATTGATCGATAAAATTCAAGAAGTGGGCTACAAATTTGATGGCATCATTTTGAATGCCGCTGCATACACACATACTTCCGTAGGTATTGCAGATGCTGTGAAAGCAATAACCACGCCTGTGGTGGAAGTTCATATTTCCAACACTTTTTCAAGAGAAGATTTTAGGCATAAAAGCTACATTTCGCCAAATGCAAAAGGGGTGATCGTTGGTTTTGGATTGCAGAGTTATGAGTTGGCGTTGCAGAGTTTTCTCAAAAAGAGTCAAGAATAAAGACCCAAGAACCAAGAGCAAAGAAAAAAGACATAAAAAAAACCGCAAGAATATTGCGGTTTTATTATTTTGCCTAATGCCTAATGCCTAATGCCTAATGCCTAATGCCTAATGCCTAATGCCTAATGCCTAACATCTATAAGTGAATAACTTCCCCATAAGCATCAGCAACGGCTTCCATTACTGCTTCGCTCATTGTAGGGTGTGGGTGGATTGTTTTTAGCACTTCGTGGCCTGTGGTTTCTAGTTTTCTTCCTAAAACTGCCTCTGCAATCATATCGGTTACGCCAGCGCCAATCATGTGGCAGCCTAGCCATTCGCCGTATTTGGCATCAAAAATTACTTTTACAAAACCATCCTTTTCACCGGAAGCACTTGCTTTTCCGCTAGCAGAGAAAGGGAATTTTCCAACTTTAATTTCGTAGCCAGCTTCTTTTGCTTGCTTTTCAGTCATACCAACGCTTGCAATTTCTGGCGAAGCGTAGGTACAGCCTGGAATATTTCCATAGTCAATAGGTTCTACGTGCAGACCTGCAATTTTTTCAACGCAAGTAATACCTTCGGCAGAAGCAACGTGGGCTAGGGCAGGACCAGGGGTTATATCTCCAATAGCATAATAGCCAGGAATGTTTGTTTGGTACCAATCATTCACCATTATTTTTCCTTTATCGGTTACAATACCCACTTCTTCCAATCCAATGTTTTCAATGTTGGTAGCAATTCCAACAGCTGAAAGTACTATTTCAGCTTCAATGGTTTCTTCACCTTTTGCTGTTTTTACGGTTGCTTTTACCAATTTTCCGGAAGTATCCAATTTTTCTACGGAAGAATTCGTCATTACTTTAATACCTGCTTTTTTGAAGGATCGCTCAAATTGTTTTGAAACGTCTTCATCTTCCAGAGGAACAAGGTTTGGTAAAAATTCAACTATAGTAACTTCTGTTCCCATAGAGTTATAGAAATGTGCGAACTCAACGCCAATAGCGCCACTGCCCACAACTATCATACTCTTGGGTTGTTTTTTTAGGGTCATTGCTTCGCGGTAGCCTATCACTTTCTTGCCGTCCTGTTTCAGGTTTGGCAATTCGCGGGAACGTGCTCCGGTTGCAATAACTATATGGTCTGCGGAGTATTCCTTTCCGTCAACATCTATTTTTTTTCCAGGTTTAATTTTTCCGAAGCCATTGATGACGTCAATTTTGTTTTTCTTCATTAAAAACTGAACGCCTTTGCTCATACCGTCGGCTACGTTGCGGCTACGGTCAACTACTTTTGTGAAGTCTTTATCAAACTCCTTTACTGTAAGGCCGTAATCATCTGCGTGTTTTAGATAATCAAAAACCTGAGCACTCTTCAAAAGCGCTTTTGTAGGGATGCATCCCCAGTTTAGGCAAACGCCCCCAAGGCTTTCTTTTTCAATAATGGCGGTCTTTAAACCTAATTGTGAAGCCCTTATGGCAGTAACATAACCACCGGGACCGCTTCCTAAAACTATTACGTCGTATTTACTCATTACTTAATTTTATGTATATTTTTATTGAAGCAACGAATTTACGAAATACTAAAGGAAAAATTCCAAATAACAAATTAGAAATGTGAAATTAGAAATGTGAAATTAGAAATCACAAATTCCAAATTCCAAATAACTTCCAAAACGGAAAAATTAATAAAAAAACCAAAAATCCAAGGGGCGCTCCTTTGGATTTTTGGTTTTTAAGTTTTGTTATTTATTTGGAACTTGGTGCTTGAAATTTGAAATTTCTTTATTCGTTGTTTTTCTCAAATCCCAACGAAAGCGAATTTACACAATACCGCTGTCCAGTTTCTGTTGGGCCGTCATTAAAGATGTGCCCTAAATGGCTTCCGCAGTTGGAACAAAGAATTTCTGTACGCATCATTTCGAGGGTAGTGTCTTTAATATATTCAACAGCACCTTCAATTGAATCATCAAAAGAAGGCCATCCACAACTGCTCTCAAATTTGTTGTTGCTTTTGAAAAGGGGTGTGTGGCAAGCACCACAAACGTATGTGCCATCTTCAAAAGTTAGATTGTACTCTCCAGTTCTGGGAAACTCTGTACCTTTTTCACGAAGAATGTGGTAACGTTTGTCGCCTAACTCTTCGCGCCATTCAGCTTCAGATTTTTTTACGGGATATTTATTTGGACTCTCCATTATCGGGAATAAAATTTAGTGCAACGCCGTTTATACAATGTCTTTTGCCAGTGGTTTCTTTTGGTCCATCGTCAAATTCGTGGCCCAAGTGCCCGCCACAGGTGGCACAATGCTCTTCAGTTCTTGTATAGCCAAGTTTATTATCGGTTGAGAACGCTACGTTTCCTTCAATTACGCGATCAAAGCTTGGCCATCCCGTTCCGCTTTCAAATTTATGTTCGCTTTCATAAAGCGGTGTTCCGCAAGCAGCACATACGTATGTTCCTTGTTTGTGATTATCATTCAGCGGGCTGGAGAAGGCGCGTTCTGTTCCTTCCTGGCGCATAACGTTATAGGCTTCTGGTGAAAGCTGTGCTTTCCATTCAGCATCGGTTTTAGTAATCTCAAAAGTTTGTTGTTTTGTTTCCTTACTTTTTTGTGCAGGAGAGTTACAACTGATCAGGAAAGTACTCAATATAATAAGTGTGCTTAAAATTTTCATTCTCAATTATTTAATTATTAGAAATGTTTCAAATGCGCTTTGCTTAATCATTTCATATTAAAGTTCTATTTTTTCAATTTGTGAATTTTCTATCTGCATCATTTCCAAAACATCTTTCATTGAAGGATTGGTTCTTGCAAATTCGGCAGGAACCACTGCAATTCTAAAGATTTGGTTGGTCACATCCTCAGGAGCAATGTTGGTTAAATCAAAATTGCCTTCAATTGTAAACTGAACACTAACGAATGTATGGTTGAAATTATATTGGAAAGTATCTCCAGTTCCATCTTGATAGAAAACATTTTGAGGTAATTGGGTCCAAACATCGGCCGGTGGATTTACGGTGGTATCTTGCCCCGATAAACGATAAGCCAATACAACATCACTTTCAAAAACATCAAATGGATATGAATATACTGGGCTAAAATAGATGTTAGCCGGATAATCATCGTAACTGAAATTAGGGCTAACTTCAAAAACCTGCCCTAAGAAAGAAGTGCCATCCAGTCCCGGAGGTCCCGGATCGCCTTCGCAGGAAGTGAATAATATGGTTGAAGAAAGTGCTAAAAAAAGAAATATATTTTTCATAATAAGTATTTTAAGATTACAACTTTAAGGTATTCAAAAGTCGTTCCAACTTTTAAAAGTGCATAAATTTAAAGGCTTCCATTGCATATCACTATTAAAGAAACATTAAAGTTTATAGTTAATTTTTTTGAAAATTCAATTTTAGAAAAATTTTGGGAGAATACTAATTTTATATTTCTAATTTTAACATTTAAACTAAACCATAGTATATGAAACTTAAGAAATCACTTTCCATATTATTATTAGGAGTGCTAGTAGTTGCCTGTAGTACCAATCCGTTTACTGGGAAACAAACTTTAGCATTGGTTCCAAATTCACAGATCTTACCGATGGCTTTTCAGCAATACAATGAGTTTTTGTCTGAAAACAAAGTGGTAACGGGAACGGCCGAAGCGAATATGGTAAAGAATGTTGGACAAAAAATAGCTTCAGCAGCGGAAAGATATTTAACTGCGAATGGATACGCGGGCTATTTAACGGAATATCGTTGGGAATACAACCTGGTGAACAGTCCAGAAGTTAATGCTTGGTGTATGCCCGGCGGAAAAATTGTGGTTTATACTGGTATTTTGCCAATAACGAAGGATGAAGCCGGTTTAGCAGCAGTTATGGGTCATGAAGTTGCCCACGCACTTGCCAATCACGGACAACAACGCATGAGTGCGGGCCAATTACAGCAACTGGGAGCAGTTGCGGGAAATATTGCATTGAGCGGTGACGCTCAAAACCAACAAATTTTTAATACAGCTTATGGATTGGGTTCAAACCTTGGGGTTATGTTACCATTTAGTAGAAGCCATGAAATAGAGGCAGACCATATTGGACTTATATTAATGGCAATAGCTGGTTATGATCCAATTGTTTCAGCAGAATTATGGCAACGTATGCAAGCACAGGAAAGTGGCAATAAGCCACCAGAATTTTTAAGCACACACCCTTCCAGTGCAACCAGAATACAAAATATTCGAACCTGGGCACCTGAAGCTAGAGCAGAAGCCAGAAAGTTTGGTGTTACTACTTTTAAGAAGTAAAATAAGCGAAATAAATATTTAATTGAAAATTTTAAAATCCCACTTTGAGTGGGATTTTTTATTAGTTTAGTAACCTTAAAACTAAATCATCACTATGCCCAACTTACTTAAAGGAAGTAAAAAACTGCTAAATGCTTGGGCTTTTTACGATTGGGCAAACTCGGTTTATAGCTTGGTAATTGCATCAGCTATTTTTCCTATTTATTATCAGGCACTTTTTAAAGTTGCCGATATAACAACGATTTCAATTTTTGGAGGGGCAATACGAAGCACACCTTTAATTAGTTATACCACTGCGGCAGCCTTTTTATTGGTTGCATTTATTTCGCCTTTACTTTCGGGGATCGCCGATTACGTTGGAAATAAGAAGAATTTTATGAAATTCTTCTGCTATTTGGGAGCGCTGTCATGTATGGGGCTTTATTTTTTCAGCCTAGAAAATATTCACATTAGTTTGCTATTCTATTTTTTTGGATTGGTAGGCTTTTGGGGAAGTCTTGTTTTTTACAATTCCTATTTACCCGATGTTGCATTTCCAGAACAGCAAGATAGAGTTAGCGCCCGGGGATATTCTATGGGTTATATAGGAAGCGTGATTTTATTGCTTTTCAATTTAGGGATGGTTATGTTTCCCAAATATTTCGGTTTTGGTGAGGAGGAGGGAGCTAGCATGCAGGCAATGCGCTGGTCCTTTGTTACCGTCGGGATTTGGTGGATTCTTTTTAGTCAATATTCTTTTTATTTTCTTCCGAAGGGAAACAAAAGCGAAAAAAAGGTAACCGCTAAAATACTTTTGAACGGTTTCAGGGAATTAAAAAGTGTTTACAGTTCCCTTTCAGAGAATATTCAGTTAAAGAGATTTTTGGCGGCGTTTTTTGTTTACAGCATGGCTGTGCAAACCGTAATGCTCGTTGCCACCTATTTTGGCGAACAGGAAATTGATTGGGGCGGTGATGATGCAAAACTTTTGGGATTGATTGTAAGTATTTTGATCATTCAATTAGTAGCGGTAATTGGGGCTGTTTTAACCTCACGTGCTTCAGAGAAATTCGGAAATATCCCCGTACTAATCGTAATAAATATTATTTGGGTGGGTATTTGTATCGTGGCGTTTTTTATTGAAATTCCCATTCAATTTTACATTACTGCAGGGTTTGTAGGTTTGGTAATGGGAGGGATACAATCACTTTCGCGCTCAACCTATTCAAAATTTTTGCCAGAAACCAAAGACACCACTTCCTATTTCAGCTTTTATGATGTTGCTGAAAAAATAGGAATCGTAATAGGAATGCTTATTTATGGGTTTATTGATCAGATAACAGGAAGTATGCGTAACTCAATCTTGTTTCTTATAATATTTTTTATAACCGGTGTATTTTTATTATTAAGAGTGCCAAGAAATAAAAACCATTAAACAATTTTTGTTTAAGTTTGCGTTTACTACCTACAAAACTACTTATTTATGAAGAAAATGTATTTTTTGAAAGGAATGCTTTTAGCGTTTCTAGCATTTCAATTCTTTTCCTGTGAAAACGAACCCCTAACAGGCGAATTCATTCAAGAAGAACAAAACAACGCAGATGAAGGACAATTCAGAGCCCAAATTGAAGGTCAGGAGTTTATTGCAAATTCCGTTTCTGCTATTCTTACTACAGATAATGAATTAGTAATAACAGGTTCTAAACCTGGCGGCGAAAATATTTCTCTAGCAGTTACACAAGCAGCGGTTGGCTCTTTCAATCTTTCGCTAGGTGGCGCTAATCTAAACGCAGGTACGTATTTCGATAGTTCTAATAATCCTCTACCATATATTTCTGCAGACGTTTTGGGTGGGTATGGGTTAATGAATATAACCTCCCTAGATGTTAGTGCACAGACGGTTACTGGAACTTTTAGTTTTGTAGGATCGCGCATAAAAGTTGATGGCGATGGAAACCCAATTCTTGATGGAAACGGCGATCCTATAATGGAAGATATCGCAATAACTAATGGAGCTTTTAATGCAATTCCATTTATAATTGATGACACTGGCGGTGGAACTGGAGGAGGAAATCCTGAGAACGAATTTTTCGCCAAAATAGACGGTGTTGATTTTGTTGCAGATAGCATATACGTTTCAGAACCAATGGTTGGTGATGTGCATATGATTAAAGTTGAAGCAAGATCCAATACAGGAGAGTTTATGCGCATTGACGTGCCACGTTCCTTGGGTGTCGGTACTTTTGATATGGTAAGGATTTCTGACGGAACAAAATTAATTGGTTTGTACAATGCAGGCGGCGGTGATGAAAACTTGACTTCTGATCCGGGAATAATTACTATCACTGAATTTGACTTGGAATTAGGTGTTTTAAAAGCAACTTTTGCTTTCACGGGAACTGATCCATTAAACCAACTTCCAGATGTTGTTGAAGTTACCGAAGGTAGTTTTACGGTTTACTTTGAAGGTGTTCCTGGAGCAAATAATGTATTTAGAGCAAACGTTGATGGCGCAGCTTATAATGCAGAAGATCTTGTTATAACAACAGATGTTTTCAATCAATACCCAACAATAACTATTACAACAACCGTAGGCGATCAAAGGATGATACTTACCTTTCCCGCAACGCTCACCGAAGGCACTTTTGAAATGTCTACTGAAGTAGTTATTGGAGATGAAATAGTAGGAACTTATACTCCCGAAGTTGGAACTTCAATCACGTATGTTTCAAACCCCGGGACTATCACAATCACCAATTATGATATTGCCAATGGTATTATTGAAGGAACATTTAATTTTAGTGCCGTAGATGCAACAGGTCAAGATCCAACGGTTTATCAAATAACTGGCGGAGAATTCTTGGCAGTGCTTCCGTAGTTGAAATAATTTTTACATAAAGGCCGTTTTTAGTTCTTCTAAAGACGGCTTTATTATTTAAACATCTCACCTCATAACTTAATTAGATTTAGCTTTTTCTGAACGTCTTAAATTTGGATCGATGTGAAATTTCCACTTTTAAAGAAAGCTTGCGCGCCTGAAAGTATAACTGGCATAACTCTTGAATTATATTGAAAAAGAGCCAGTAAAACGCGTGAATGTCAATGCTCTTTTAGTTAATAAAACCTAAACTTTTAAATAAGAACACATTGTGTACGCTACATTTGTGACACAATGTCTTAAAACAATATATGGCGAATTCAAAACTTACATCATTAGACAAGTTGTCATTTCAGGATTTAAATGAGGATGCAGAATTTATTCCGTTAATGTCCGCTGAAGATGAGGATGCTATGCACAAAGAAGAGCTTCCTGAAATACTTCCAATTTTACCCCTTCGAAACACAGTGTTGTTTCCGGGTGTAGTAATACCTATTACTGCGGGTCGCGATAAATCAATAAAACTTATCAATGAAACCAATAAAGGAAATAAGGTTATTGGTGTGGTTTCCCAAAGAGATGAGAACGAAGAGGAACCCGGAATTGAAGACATAAATACTATTGGTACTGTGGCGCAAATTCTGCGTGTCCTTAAAATGCCTGATGGTAATACTACAGTTATTATTCAGGGGAAAAAACGCTTTGAGGTTACTGAAGTTATTACTACCGACCCTTATATGACCGCTACCATAAGGGAAGTTGCCGAAGCGCGTCCTGAAAAGGAAAGTGAGGAATTTAGGGCGATTATAGATTCCATAAAAGAAATGGCGCTGAAGATTATAAAGGAAAGCCCGAACATTCCTTCGGAAGCTGCTTTTGCAATCAAAAATATTGAAAGCTCAAGTTTTCTGATAAACTTCGTTTCTTCTAATCTGAATATTGATGTTGAAGAAAAGCAAACGCTTTTAGAGATAAATAATCTGAAAGATCGGGCACTGGAAACACTGCGCTATATGAATATGGAAATTCAGAAGCTTTCGCTTCGAAATGATATTCAGTCTAAGGTTCAAAGCGATATAAACCAACAACAGCGCGAGTATTTCCTTCAGCAACAGATGAAAACCATTCAACAAGAGTTGGGAGGTTCTTCTATGGAAGAAGAAATAGAGGAAATGCGCGAGCGTTCAAAGAAGAAAAAATGGAGTAAAGACGTTGAAAAACATTTTCTGAAAGAACTTTCAAAAATGCAGCGTATGAACCCACAGGTTGCGGAATTTAGTATTCAGCGCAATTATTTGGACTTGCTTTTGGAACTCCCCTGGAATAAATACAGCAAAGATAAATTCGATTTAAAACGCGCCCGAAAAATATTGGATCGCGACCATTATGGTCTTGATGATGTTAAAAAACGAATCATAGAATATTTGGCCGTTTTGAAACTTCGTAACGATATGAAATCGCCAATACTCTGTCTTTACGGACCTCCGGGAGTTGGTAAAACTTCTTTGGGAAAATCTGTTGCAGAGGCCTTGGGCAGAAAATATGTACGAATGAGTTTGGGCGGACTTCGCGATGAAGCCGAAATACGCGGACACCGAAAAACATATATAGGCGCAATGCCGGGTCGAATTATTCAGAGCATTAAAAAAGCTGAAACAAGCAATCCCGTTTTTGTGTTGGATGAAATTGATAAAATTTCAGCAAGTAACCAAGGAGATCCTTCTTCGGCTATGCTGGAAGTTTTGGATCCTGAGCAAAATAGTTCCTTTTACGACAACTTTTTGGAGTTGGGTTATGACCTTTCTAAAGTTATGTTTATTGCTACTTCCAATAGTTTGAGCACTATTCAGCCTGCATTGCTCGACCGGATGGAGATTATAAGTGTTACAGGCTATACAATAGAGGAAAAGGTTGAAATAGCAAAGCGTCACTTGCTTCCGAAGCAGCTAAAAGAACACGGACTGGACAGCAGTTATTTAAAAATAGCAAAACCACAATTAGAGAAAATAGTTGAAGGTTATACTCGTGAAAGCGGTGTGCGTGGTTTGGAAAAGCAAATCGCCAAAATGGTTCGTTATGCAGCAATGAAAATTGCAATGGAAGAAGAATACAAAGTAAAAGTAACCAATGATATAGTTGTTGAAGTATTGGGCGCTCCGAAAATGGAACGCGATAAATATGAAAACAACGATGTGGCAGGAGTAGTTACAGGGCTTGCATGGACTAGAGTTGGCGGTGATATACTTTTTATAGAATCTACACTATCCAAGGGAAAGGGGACGCTGAATATGACCGGAAATCTTGGAAAGGTAATGAAGGAATCTGCAACTATTGCTTTGGAATACATAAAAAGTAACGCTGAAAAATTAGGTGTCAATCCCGATATTTTTGAAAATTATAATGTCCACATTCATGTGCCTGAAGGCGCAACCCCAAAAGATGGACCAAGTGCGGGAATAACGATGCTAACTTCGCTGGTGTCGCTTTTCACCCAACGAAAAGTGAAGAAATCCATGGCTATGACCGGCGAGATTACGCTACGCGGAAAAGTACTGCCAGTGGGTGGAATTAAGGAGAAAATACTTGCTGCAAAACGTGCGCGAATCAAAGAAATTCTTCTTTGTGAGGACAACAAACGCGACATAGATGAAATAAAACCTGAATACTTAAAGGGACTTACCTTTCACTATGTAAAGGACATGAGTGATGTTTTGGATTTGGCACTTACCAAAGAAAAAGTGAAAAATGCCAAAACACTTTAAGGATTAGGATATTAAAGAATAAGGATTGGTGTACAAATACATAAAAAATTGTACGCTAATCCTTAATCGTTTTATGTGATTAAAATATTTGATTTCTATTGCATAGCTAGATGGAACATCATTGCGATTTTCCAAATGTTATTAAAAATTAATAATGGATGTTTCTTTCCTCTACAAAAATAAATTATACTTGCATTCGTTTAGTTTTTAGTTACGGTAACTCGCGTCTATGACCCAAAAGGTTTTCTTAGTTGTTTCCCTGTTAGTATCTCAGCTTATAACAGCGCAGATAGGAGGTAAGGCAACCTATCAATTTTTAAACCTTGTAAACAGCCCGCGAATGGCGGCTTTGGGAGGAAAAGTGGTTACTAATTATGACTACGATCCTACGCAAGCTTTATTCAATCCTGCAAGTATCAATCCGGAGATGGATAATCAACTTTCGCTCAACTACACAAATTATATTGGCGATGTAAATTATGGAACTGCCACCTATGCCTACCTTTGGGACAGAAGAACGCAGGTTTTACACGGAGGTGTTACTTATGTTAACTACGGAAAATTTGATGGCTATGACGAAGCGGGAAACCCCACAAGCAGTTTCAGTGGAGGGGAAGTAGCACTTTCATTGGGACACGCACGAAATATTGCTTTTACAAACTTTCACGTAGGCGTGAACTTAAAATTAATATCTTCAACATTAGAGAATTATTCCTCATTTGGAGGTGCTTTGGATATTGGGGTTATGTACGTTTACGAAGATTGGGATCTTAATATTACAGGGGTTGCCAGAAATATTGGAACTCAGTTTACGCCTTATTTTGAGGATTACGAACCTTTGCCTTTTGAACTTATCTTTGGAATTTCACAAACACTGCAGAATGTACCTATTCGTTGGCATTTCACTTTGGAAAATATGCAACAATGGAACGTTGCGTTTTCAAACCCTGCAAGAGAAGAAACCGACTTGGAAGGAAACACCAAAAAAGAAAATATAAATTTTATCGACAACGCTTTTCAGCATATGATTGTAGGAATTGAATTATTTCCAGAAAGCGGTTTTAATATTCGGCTCGGGTATAATTTCAGGAGAGGCCAAGAATTGCTAATAGTCGAGAAACGTGCATTTGCAGGATTGAGCGCCGGTTTTGCTATTAAGCTGAACAAACTAAGATTGAGTTATTCTTATTCAAAATACAGCACCGCAGCCTCATCGAGCTTTTTTGGGCTAAACATAGATCTTCAGTAATGAAAAAAATTACCATAGCCATTGATGGATATTCCTCTACAGGGAAAAGTACGGTTGCAAAGCAGCTGGCAGATCATTTGGGCTATGTGTACGTGGATAGTGGTGCGATGTACCGTGCGGTCACTCTTTATGCTATGCAGCACGACATTATTTCAAAAAATCATTTTGATACTTTAAAATTGAAACAGTCTCTTGGTTCGATTGATTTGAAATTCAAAAAAGAATACGTCTGGAGCAAAGCGCATATTTTTTTAAACGAACAAGATGTGGAAGATAAAATCCGAAATCTGGAAGTTTCAGAATTTGTTAGCCCGATTGCGACCATTCACGAAGTGAGAAAAAAATTAGTTGCCCAGCAACAACAGATGGGTCTCGAGAAGGGTGTGGTTATGGACGGTCGCGATATTGGAACTGTAGTATTCCCAAATGCTGAGCTTAAAATATTTATGAACGCATCTGCCCAAGAGCGTGCCCAAAGAAGATATAAGGAACTTTTAGAGCGCAGTGAAAACATTCAATTTGATGAAGTTTTAAAAAACATTCAGGAGCGCGACCATATTGATACTACTCGGCAAGACTCTCCATTAGTAAAAGCAGCTGATGCAATTGAGATTGATAATTCTGAAATGAATCTTGAAGATCAATTTCACACAGTACTCCAACTTGCAAAAGATAGAATTGCCGGCCGCATATAGGTTTGGCTGAATATTTTTCCTTTCCTATATCTGAAATCTTTATTATACTTGCGCTTTCCTAAAACTATAACAGTGGCTTCATTTTTTCAAGAGTTTAAGAACTTCGCCATAAAAGGCAACATGATTGATATGGCGGTAGGTATCGTAATAGGTACCGCCTTCAATAACGTTATCAGTACAATTGTAAAAAAGGTGGTGATGCCTCCGCTATCAATGCTTACCGACGGCGTTAAGCTTTCAGATAAAAAATACATACTCCGTACAGCTTCAGACACTGCAGAGGAGATTGCTCTCGGCTACGGTGAGCTATTGGAGGCTTTCATTGATTTCTTTATCATTGCACTAACCATTTTCATAGTTATTAAATTCATCAACCGTTTCAAGAAAAAATCTGAGGATCCGCACGATAAAACCGTGGAAACCCCTAAAAATATTCAGATTTTGTCTAACATTGAAAAACTGATGGAAGAACAGAATTCCCTTATCAAAAGCAAAGACATCACCTCAAAATAGAATTCATAAAGTTATTTTCAAAAATATTTTAGTAACTTTAAGAATGCTATCTAACCATATAATTGAATCTTTCCACAAATATAAATTTGGCTTGTTTTCATTGTTTTTGTTCTTGCTCTTGTCTGCACTATGTGTTCTGAGCTATTACAGAACTATCGATGACCAAAAACAAGCCAAATTAGAGCGATTGGAGATTGCGGGCAAATTAACCTATCTGGATTTTAAGAGCATAATAAGGCGCAACGTTATCTCTTTGGAGGATTTGCGCGACCGGATTGTTGAGAGCAATGGCAACTTCAAAAGCTACTTGAATTCCGATACGGAAAGGATTATCAAACAAAATCAATCAATTAAGTTTATTGAGTATATAGACAGTACGGGAATTATAAACTTTGTAACTCCTTTTGAGGCGAATAGAGAAGTGCTCTATTTGGACCTAAAAAAAATAGGATATCGTTACCCAAGTTGGCTTGCAAACTCTAGAGATACCCTAACAAACATCACTTCCTGGGTAAATCTTACTCAGGAAGGAAAAGCATTTTTGGTAGATGTTCCAGTATATTATGACAATAGTTTTCAGGGAACAATTTCTGCCGGTATGGATTTTAAAAAGGAGTTTGACAATATTAGTTCCAAACTAAACCTTTTCAGTGTGCAGGTTACGGACAATTTAGGAAATGTTTTTTACAGTTCCAATAATCCAAAGCCTGATACTTTCAAGGGAGATCAGGTTTTTGAAAGGAAGTTAAAACCAATTTCGCAAAGATCAGCGGTCACTTGGAAATTTGAATTTATGTACTACACAAATAGCGAGTTGAGAGCTACTACATTGCAAAAGTTCATACTGGCACTGGGTATATTTTTGTCATTTCTTATTGGACTGCTAGCCTACTTTTTCATGTTAGCCAAAAAACAGTCACGTAATTATAAGCTTATAAACCAGAAGCTAAATGAGCTTAACGAAGATCTTGAAAAAGAAAGAATTAGAGCTGAGGATGCTTCTATTGCGAAATCGCAATTTCTTTCTAATATGAGTCACGAAATTAGAACACCGCTGAGTGCAATCCTTAGTATTTCTGAAATTCTGGAAGGCAAACAACTTTCAGCAAGTGAGCTGGAATTTCTAAAATTAATGCAAAATTCATCAAGGATTTTGCTGCACTTAGTCAATAATATTCTGCATATAGACAAAATTGAGTCGGGAAAAATAGAGTTGTCAAAAGAAGTTTTCAGTCCATTTATAACGCTTCAAAAAATTGTTGAAATATACGCCCCAACGGTAAGAATGAAAGAGATTGAAATTATTACAAATTTCGAGCATATTAAAAATCCGAAAAATGTGATCGGTGATGTTTCACGCACCGAACAGATTTTTACGAATCTCATAAATAATGCTACAAAATTTACCGAAGTCGGAACAATTACAATTTTTTATAACGAAGAAGAGGAAAATGGAAAGCTAAAAATAAATTTTACGGTGGCCGATACAGGAATAGGGATTGATCCCTCCAAAATTGACGTTATTTTTGAAAGATTTAAACAATTGGATTTTGGAATTACAAAAAAGCATCAAGGAAGCGGTTTAGGTCTTGCTATCACAAAAACACTAGTAGAATTAATGAATGGAACGATTGAAGTGGAAAGCAAAGAAGGTAAAGAACCACCTTTAAGGTATCACTAGAGTTTCCGAAAATAGTGGGTAGCAATGAAAATAAAGAATTAAGACAGTACCGAGATTTAAGTCATTTAAGTGTATTGATTGTTGATGACAATCTTCTGAATCAAAAAATCCTGGCAAAAATTCTTTCACGAAGTTATATAGAACCAGATTTCTCAAAAGATGGTGACGACGCTTTACTGAAGTGTGCTTCTAAGCATTACGACCTTATTTTTATGGACGTACACATGCCCGGAAAAGATGGATTTGAAATAGTTCAATATTTACGAAAAATTGATAATACGGCAGTTATCTTGGGATTCTCGGCTGATGTAACTAAAGAAGCCATTGAACGAGGCATAAAGGCAGGAATGAATGCGTATCTCACAAAACCAATAGAACAAGAAACATTATTTGCGGTTTTGAATCAATACTTCTCTTAAATTAAGAATTTTAGTTATAATAATTTCTAAAATCCTACCGAAAAGTTACTTCACGGGAGAAAATGTAGCTATGAGGACATAAACATTGATGCAAAATTTTTAGGAATTAAAATATTATTTTATTTTCCTTGCGGTCGCTTTACTCTTTTGGGTCTTACCAACTTCACTAAACTCGAAAGTGTAATCGTCTTTGTCGGTTGTTAGAATTTTGATAAGAATGGCTTTTTTTTCGGCTTGGTTCTTTGGGTTTATCTTTTTCAGGACATACTCACAGTCATTTATCCACCTAATGGAAGAGGTATCACTCTTTCCTTGAAAGAAATCTATCTCTATGGAATCGTTGCGAGTTATGGTTGTCTTAAAAACCTCTGTGCCCGATAGCGCTTCAAATTCGAAGGTTCCTGTTCTAAAGTCTGAGCATACCCGTTGTTTTTCGTAACAACCGGTACAAAGAAAATAACCCATTAAAACTAGAAGAATACGCATATTTTTATTTTATGCGAATTTCCGAAAAATTACTGAAACGGCTCAGTTTTGGTAAACATTAAAACTTCCATCCACATAAAAAATTATAATTTTTTCAATCTGTTTTTGGTTTTTATTGGCATGAACGGCATTCGGTATTTCTGAAATATTCTCTTTAGAAAATAAATCCATCGTTGGCTCCTTTCGTATTACAGATTTTTCTTTGGGAGCTTTATCCAAATTATTATCCGAAGTAGAAGGGAAGTTTCCTTTTCCAAAAAGTAGCCAATCCATATCTACCTCCGGAAATTTTTGATAGAGCTTCATTATAAATTCCAAGCTTGGTTTATTTCTCCCAGACAATAAATGTGAAATAGTGGAGCGGTTAAAATCAATTTCTTCGGCAAAGGCCGCCGCCGTTAGACTGTAATATTCCAGAATTTTTTCAAGTCTTTTAGTGAAATCAGAACCGTTTACCATTGTAACATAATTTTATTTTTATAATGGTTACAAATGTATAATATTTTAAAATAACTACGTAAATAAATCTTACGGAATAAGTTATTATTTAAATTTTTACTTTAAATGAATATGCTTAACTATATAGTTTTAAATAAACTAATATTGTTTTTGAAAATAAGGCGCTAATTAATATACTGTAGCGGTCAGTCAGAGAGAAACCTGTTTACTGTTGTAATCACAAATCTAAGATTATAACGGTTACAACTGTAAACAAGTCATTGTTTAACTTTGTAAACTATAATTAGAAATATGAAAATTGATCGTTGGTACGGTAATCATTTTGAGACTCATTTAAGAGGTAGATATATATCCATGCAGAGCATATATCCATTGTTGGATCTCTATAAACGGACGTATGAAATTTCGGTGGAGGGACTTTCGGAAATGGGTCAGGACATTCCGTTGATTAAAATTGGGGATGGTGATAAGATAGTTTTGGGCTGGTCCCAAATGCACGGAAATGAATCCACAACCACCAAAGCAATTTTTGATTTTCTGAAATTTATAAATCAGAAGCAATTTTTCCAGTCAGAAATTGAAGGATTTTTAAATTCTTATACTTTTTACGTTTTCCCGATACTTAATCCAGATGGCGCAGAACTTTACACGCGTGAAAACGCTAATGGCGTAGATTTAAATCGTGATGCCCAAGACTTGTCGCAAATGGAAAGTCAATGTCTTCGAGGAGCTTTTGACAAGCTTCAACCCTCACTTTGTTTGAATCTTCACGATCAGCGTTCCATTTATGGATTTAAAGGAGGTAAACCGGCTACGGTTTCATTTCTATCGCCTGCTGCTGATAAAAACAGAACCGTAACCGATGCGAGAAAAATTGCAATGCAGTTTATATTAAAAATGAATCATACGCTTCAAAAATACATTCCTGGGCAGATAGGCAGATATGATGATAGCTTTAACGAAGCCTGTGTTGGCGATACGTTTCAAAATATGGGTGTGCCAACTATTTTGTTTGAAGCTGGTCACTATGATCAGGACTATAACCGGGAAAAAACAAGAGAATATATATTTTATGCGCTGCTTGCGTTATTCAATATTACCGATAGGGATATTGACTCATTAAATTATAAAGATTATTTTGGAATTCCTGAGAATAAAAAAAATTACAATGATTTTATTTTGAGAAATGTAAAATTGGAAAATAGGCAAGAAGTAGTTTCAATCACAATCCAATATCGTGAAATTTTGAGAAATGAAATAATTGTATTTGAGCCATTTATCGATAAAATTGGAAACTTGGAAAATCAATATGGCTATGTTGAGGAAAATGCGAAGGGTAGTGAAATTTTAACAAATCCGCAAGAAAATTTAACAGTTGGCACAAATATTTCAGAAATTATTGATAAAAAAGATAAATCAATGATTTATTTTCAAAAAATAAATTCATTTTTACAGTAAAACTTGCTAGTTTTGCAAAAAAAATAAGAAATATGCCAAAGTTTAAATTAGACGAAACAGATCACAAAATTCTTGACCTTTTAATAGACAATACAAGAATACCTTTTACTGATATTGCGAAGAAATTAGAAATATCTGCCGGAACAATCCACGTGAGAGTTAAAAAGATGGAAGAAGCAGGTATCATAACAGGATCATCTCTCCAGGTAGATTATAAAAAACTTGGATATTCATTTATAGCTTACGTGGGTGTTTTTATATTCAAAACCTCACAGACCCAATTCGTTTTGGAACGTATCAGTGAGATTCCTTTCGTAACAGTTGCGCACGTAACTACCGGAAAGTTCAATATTTTCTGTAAAATTAGAGCACGTGATACTGCCCACGCAAAAGATATTATCTATCAGATTGATGATATTGAGGGAGTAAGCCGCACTGAAACTATGATTTCTATGGAAGAAAGCATTAATGACAAAAAGAGATTGCTGCATTCCATATTCAATGAAATTTAATTTTCAAACTTATTTAATTGGAAACCTTTGCTTTGCGGCAAAGGTTTTTTTTATCTTTAAAATAAAACTATGACAAGCACTGAGCTTAGTTCTTCAGAATATAATATTTATTATAAAGGATATATTGATTTGGTGAAGGAAGCTCCCCTAGTCCCGGTTTTGGAAGAAGGAATGGCAAAAGTTGTAGAGTTTTTTAAAGAATTACCCATTTCAAAATGGCAATACCGTTACGCTGAAAATAAATGGACGCCCAAAGATATATTACAGCATATAATTGATACCGAAAGAGTTTTTGCATATCGAGCTTTATATTTTTCAAGAGCAGATGACGTTAATTTAATAGGTTTCGATGAAAACCTTTTTGCTGATAATGCATTGGCAAATACCAAAACTCCCGAAAATATTTTACAGGAATATATCGCAGTTCGGAATGCAAGTATTTGTCTCTTTAAAGCATTTGAAGATATCCAGCTTAAACGCACCGGAACAGCTAATGGCAGTGATATGTCCGTTGCTGCAATTGGTTTTATAATCTGCGGTCACGAATTACATCATGTTAACATTATTAACGAACGTTACCTTTAAATGAAATTTTTAAAACTTTTAAAAGATACCTATCTAAGTTGGGATAAAAATGATCCTTGGGCAAAAAGTGCTGTAATCGCCTATTATGCCCTATTTTCATTACCATCTCTGCTAATTATAACCGTTCATTTTGCGGGTGTATTTTTTGGTAGGGAAGCTGTAGAAGGTAGGATAACTGGTGAAATTAGTGGTCTAATAGGGCAGGGAAGTGCAGAGCTAATACAAGCTATGATCATAAACTCTGCATTATCAGAAAGTTCGGTTCTTTTTGTGTTATTTGGAGTAGGAGTTTTAATTTTTGGAGCAACAGGTGTATTTTTTCAACTTCAAAAAGCCTTAAATAATATTTGGAGCGTGCGCGCAAAAAAAAATACTTTATTAGATACATTAAAGCGAAGGGCTATCTCATTTGGAATGGTGTTAGCGATTGGGCTGTTGTTGTTAATTTCCTTAGTAATCACCAGCGCAATCAATGCCTTAAGCGATTTAATAGGAAATTATTACACCGATCTTTCATCTCAAGTAGTACAAATCCTGAATTTCCTTTTTTCACAAATAATAATCACCGCTTTGTTTGCTACAATCTTTACTTTGTTGCCAGATGTTAAGATAAAGTGGAAAACTAATCTTATTGGAGCTTTTATGACTTCGCTACTTTTTCTTGCCGGTAAATATTTGATTGGTTTTTATTTTTCCGCATCAGACCCAGCTTCTGTCTATGGTGCTGCCGGAAGTTTGGTGCTTATCCTTCTGTGGGTTTATTACACCTGTCTAATACTGTTCTTTGGAGCTGAATTTACGGTGAATTGGGCACTACTTCGAAATATTAAAATTGAGCCAAGCAGCAATGCTACATTATCCTACGAGTTGGAAATGGAAAAACTTCGTGCATTCAAACAAAAAGTTGAAGAGGATAAAAAAAAAGCTCAAACCTTAGAGAATAATAGTTCTTCTTAGCATTTCTTAACAAAGATTAGTAAAAGATTAATACCATATAATTGATAAGACACAATCTCTACGTTATCTTTAATTTGAATTAATTGTTTAACTAAAAAGAAAAAATTATGAATAAGAGAATTGCAATTTTAGCTACAGACGGATTTGAAGAATCTGAATTGAAATCACCAAAAGAGGCGATGGAAAAAGAAGGTTTCACCGTAGAGATTATAAGTGAAAAGAGTGGGAAAATTAAAAGTTGGGCAGATGGAAACTGGAGCAATGAGTATAATGTTGACAAAACTATTGAAAACGCATCTCCGGCAGACTATAACGCACTGGTAGTTCCAGGAGGCGTAATAAACCCTGACAAATTAAGAAGAAACGAGAGTGCATTGAAATTTGTACAGCATTTCTTTGAGCAGAAAAAACCTGTTGCCTCAATATGCCACGGGCCACAAATACTAATTTCTGCTGGAGTAGTTAAGGGAAGAAAAATGACTTCTTTTAGCTCCATCAAAGATGATTTGATAAATGCCGGAGCAAATTGGGTAGACCAGGAAGTAGTTGTAGATGAAGGTTTCGTTACAAGTAGAAACCCAAATGATTTACCAGCCTTCAATTCAAAATTAATTGAAGAGATTAAAGAAGGTAAGCACGAACTTCAACACGCTTAATAGCAATAAAAGTTTATAAAAGTAAAAAAGAGGCTCTCTAGCCTCTTTTTTTATGGAAGGAAATTATCATTCCTCCTCGTCCATTTTTTTTCTCTCTGGGATTTCGCTTATAGGTTCATTGAAGTCTGCATCATCGTAGTCATCTTCATCAAAATTGGCCATTGTTATTTCTAAACGAGAACTCACTTTTACTAGATAAATAGTGTCATCCGTTCTTACCTCAACAGCTTCAACGGTTTCATTCTTAGCATTTTTAAAAGTTATAACATGGTCGTCATCATATCCATCGGGATACTTTTCCACTAATAAAGAAAGTATTTCTGGGGTTAACTTTCGGTAGTCTACAATAATTCGCTTCATTTACAATTCAATCTTAAGGTTTGTGGTTATAAAACTATTCAAAAATAGAGGAGATAAAAATATTTTCAAGAAAATTTTTAGAAATTTTTATAATATTCAAAAGCACTGTAAATAAGCGTGTTATTTACCACACAGTCACTTTTGTAAAGCCCAATGTCCTCCAAAAGTACAAACAGCACTTTCCCATTCCGATTTTTTTTGTCGAAAACAAGCAGTTTTATCACTTCTTTAATATCATTTTGAGTAAACGTTTGCTTGGGGAAATGGTGCAGAATAGTTTGGGTAACATCTTTAAGAGTTTCCTTGGGAAACCCTAAACTTTCTTCTGAAATGTGAGTAGCCAAAACAATTCCAATTGCCACGGCTTCTCCGTGAAGCAAGGTTGGCTTGTTGTCGTTTTCAAGAAAATAAGATTCAATCGCGTGCCCGAGCGTATGGCCATAATTCAGGGTTTTACGAAGGTTTTTCTCCAAGGGATCTTTAGTTACTATCTTCTTCTTTATTTCAACCGAATCCCAAATCAATTTTTCAAATTCAATTTTATTTGAAAAGTCAGCAGTTTTTATACGTTCCCAATAAGCTTTATCGTGAATCAGGCCGTGCTTTAGCATTTCGGCAAGACCTGATATAATATGTGCCTGAGGCAAAGTCTCTAAAAATTTAGTGTCCAGAATAACCATTTCCGGAAGATTTATTACGCCGATTTGGTTCTTTATATGCCCAAGGTCAACTCCGTTTTTTCCTCCCACAGATGCATCTACCATAGCAAGAAGTGAGGTTGGAATATTAATAAATTGAAGTCCGCGTTTAAAGGTTGAGGCTACAAAACCACCAAGATCGGTAACTACGCCGCCGCCCAAATTTATAATAAGACTGTTTCTATCAGCACCTTTTTCTGAAAGTGTATTCCAAACATTTAGACAGGTTTCAATGTTTTTAAACTTTTCACCTGCGGAGATAGTAATTGTTTCAAACCCATTTTCAGATGGATAATTTTTATGGAAGTAGGGCAAACAATGTTTTTGAGTGTTTTCGTCAATTATGACAAAAACTTTTGTATTTCCCTGTTGGTCAAGGTGTTTTGAAAATACCTCCCAAGCCATTCCATTGTTGTAAACCAGTCCTTTTTCCTCTAGGATATTTTCCATTAATTATTGATTTAAGTCGCATATTCAGAATTCAAATCTAACTATATTTGCACACTTTATTATAATTATATGATCTCAAATTCCCTATTCGATAATACTAAAACTGCTTTTAGGCTGAAGAGTGATTCCGAACTGGAAAGAGCCTATTTTCTTTTCAAAATGATTTCTAAAGAGCCGCTTGTAAAGATAGGTACGGCAGTAACAAAATTTGCGCTCAACATAAATCTTCCGGTTGAGGGACTTATTCGTTCAACGGTTTTTGACCATTTTTGTGGGGGAGTAAGTGAAACCGATTGCATGGCTACCGTTGAAAAACTTTCGGACGTTGGGGTTTGTTCGGTTTTGGATTTTTCTGTTGAAGGGAAGGAAGAAGAGAAATATTTTGATTCAGCTGCAGCTAAGGTTATAGAGCTTACACAGTTTGCTAAAAATAAAAAGACAATGCCTTTTTCGGTATTTAAACCAACAGGCTTTGGGCGTTTTAAACTTTTACAGAAAGTCACTGAAAAACAGGATTTGACCGAAGCGGAAACGCTGGAGTGGCAAAAGCTGGAGGCACGATATGATCAGGTTTCCAAAGTGGCCCACGATTGTAATATTAGGTTGTTGATTGACGGAGAAGAATCCTGGATGCAAGATGCAGCAGATGATCTTTGCGAAAAAATGATGGAAAAATATAACAAGGAAAAAGCCATCGTTTTTAACACATTGCAATGTTACAGATGGGACCGATTGGATTATATGAAAAAAATGCACAGACGAGCCAAGGAAAAAGGCTATAAGCTTGGTTTCAAAATTGTTCGAGGCGCCTACATGGAAAAGGAAAATGAACGTGCGGCAGAGAAAGGCTACAAAACTCCTATTTGTGAAAGTAAAAAAGCTACAGACGACAATTTTAATGAAATTATGAAATACATAATGGACAACTTAATAGATATACAGTTGTTCGTAGGTACACATAATGAATTGAGTAATTATCTGGCTATGGAAATGATGGAGGAAAAAGGTATTTCCAAGAGCGATAACCACATCTGGTTCGGGCAACTTTTTGGGATGAGCGATCATATTACTTTCAACCTTGGTGCAGAGGGATACAATGTTACAAAGTATATTCCATTTGGTCCCGTTAAAGATGTGATGCCTTATTTAATACGTCGTGCGGAAGAAAACACTTCGGTTGCTGGACAAACAAGTAGGGAGCTTACACTTTTGAAAAAAGAAAAGAAAAGAAGAAAACTATAAGTTGGTCTATATTGCTAGTTTTCATTGACTCTTGCTTCCAGAACGGTAGCAAGTTCTTCACAGTTTTCAATTGTGATTTTGATATTTTTTTCTGAAATTTCGCCTTCAATTACATAGATTCTACAGGAATCCAATTCGGTATTGCTTTCTGAAAAAAGCACGTCGCCATCCTTTAAAAGAATGGAAACTGCCGAAGTATCCATTTGATTGTCTCGAAGCGTATTCAGCGTTTTATCTGAAAAAGCGCGTTTCTTCAGACTAATATTTTTAAGAGTTCTCGATTCGGGACCATAAGAGCAAGATGTCTTTTTTCCACTTAGGATAAAAAACAAAAGGGCTATTCCAATTATAAAGCCACCTGAAAAGTAAACCAGTCTGTAAGCTAATTTCATGTTTGGGAATTAGGGATTTGTCAATTTAGAATTTATACATCTATTAGCAATCCTTTTAGGATTTTGGATGCTGATTATTTTCAATTTAAAATAATTGTGGAATAATTTTTAAAAAATCAATAGGTTAAGATCGCTGTACGGCATATCAAACCAATCTGCGACAGCCTTATTTGTTAGAATTCCGCGGTAAAAGTACAAACCATTTTTCAAACCATTATCAAAGCGGATGGCATTTTCAAGTCCGCCGCTTTCTGCAATTTCTAAAATATAGGGAGTGAAGATGTTGCTTATTGAAACAGAAGCTGTTTTTGGATAGCGTGCAGGAATATTTGGAACTCCGTAATGGATTACTTCATGTTTTATAAATGTGGGGTTGTCGTGACTTGTCATTTCTGTAGTTTCAAAGCAGCCGCCCATATCTACGCAAACGTCAATAATAACAGCACCTTTCTTCATATTCCGAACCATTTCCTCAGTTACAATTATCGGCGCACGGTTGTGACCGCGCACCGCGCCAATTGCAACGTCGCAGCGCAATAGTGCTTTCATCAAATTTTTTGGTTGTACTGTGGAAGTGTATAAAATTCTACCCACGTTGGTCTGAATAGTTCGCAGTTTTGTAATTGAGCTATCAAAGACTTTTACGTTTGCACCCAAGCCGAGGGCAGATCGGACGGCAAATTCACCTACGGTACCAGCGCCAATAACAACTACCTCAATAGGAGGAACGCCACTGATGTTTCCAAAGAGCAAACCATTTCCCTTTTTCGCATTAACCATAAGTTCTGCAGCAATAAGTACAGATGCAGTTCCTGCTATTTCACTTAAAGCCTTTACAGCAGGGTAGCTGTGGTCTTCGTCCTTGATAAATTCAAAAGCTAAGGCGGTTATTTTCTTTTTCGCCAGTGCGTTAAAATATGATTTTTGCCTTGTCTTTAATTGTAGGGCAGAAATTAAAACAGTTTTAGGATTAATCAGTTCCAATTCTTCCAGGGTAGGGGGTTCTACTTTCAGAACCATGGGGCAACCGAATACCTTTTTTGTATCGGAAGTCAATTCAGCACCAGCTTCAGAATAATCTTTATCTGAAAACCCGGCTTCATCGCCCGCGCCATTTTCTATAAGTACCCTATGGCCATTATTAACGATAGCATTAACGGCATCGGGTGTTAAGCATATACGCTTTTCTTGAAAATAAGCTTCTTTTGGAATTCCTATATAAAGTTCTCCGCGTTGTCTTGATATTTCGAGCGTTTCTTCCTGCGGAAGCAGTTGCGCTCTGGTAAATGGTGATTTTGGTTTAGACATAATAAAAACTTGGCAGCTTCAATTTACGGAATAATATTGAGAATTAAGAAAGTGTGATTATCGAAAGAGATCCTTTAACTGTTGCCATAACGATTGCTTTTGTAAAAGTTCTTCTTCAAAAGATTTTAGATCATTCTGCCGCATTTGGCTGAAAAGTTTGGCGCGGATTAAATAAACAAATGGAACCAATACCATCATTATAGGAACCACATAGATTATCTCCACTTCATCAACGTTGTAATTTTGTTTGATGATACTAAACATTTGAAAAACATACATTGAGAGTGGAACCAAAATAATCCAGTGCCACCAATGTTTACAGGTAAAAAACCAAAGCATTAAAATAATTAAAGGAATTAATTTTCCAGTAAAAAACCAAGCAAATTGGTAAAAGGATGGGTATTTTGTGGTTAGTGTAAAAAAGGAAGTTTCCCAAACCTGGGAATTGGCCGGGAAACTTTCATATGCGTAATATATCAAAGGAGTGCAAGCAATTATCAAAACGATAATACCTCCCTGAATTAAACTCTTTCTATCCGTTTGGCGGAACGGTGACCGTCCTAACGTCGATTTGTTGTGGGGTTTGTTCATCCTGGATTCCTTCTGGGGTGCAAGAAGCAAATAATCCTACGGCAAAAATTGCGGCTACAATAATAACTTTTAAATTTTTCATAATAATAAGTGTTTGTGAGGTTAATATGGATCAAACTTACAATGAAAAAATTTAAATGTAATAATTATGTTAATTGTATCTTTACAGGTTATAATGCAATTAAATCCTTCGAAATTCATTTAAAATCTCAATATGGGCTTAATTTTTTAACAGATATTCAAACGCTGTTTATAATATACCTTGCCGGCAATATACTTTTTGCTTTATGTAGCTTCGTTTTTTTAGTTAGTAATTATCGTTTTTTTGTTAGGTACTATTTATTAATTTGAACTTCTAATTAATGCCTCAATGCTTTGGAGGGTTTAATTTTCAAACACAAATCGAGTACCAAGGTACATATAAAATTTGAAATTTAACAGTGGTTAAATTTTCAAAAAAGATCCTTTATCTGCTGCCAGAAAGATTTTTGAGCCCCAAGTTCTTCTTCAAAGCTTTTCAGATCTTTACCAATCAGTTTATTTGACAATTGAGCTTTAATAAGATAGACCAGCGGAACTATAACTAACATAATAGGGAAGAGCCACCATATTTCAACTTCATCGGTAATATGCACATCGTCATTAATGACATTAAAAAGCTGGAAGGCAAACATACCTGTCGGAATCAGGATAACGTGATACCACCAATGCTTGCATGTTATGAACCAAATAACCAAAAGTAAAAGTGGTACAAATTTTCCCATCATCGTCCATACTGAAACTTGAACTTTTTGATACCAATCGGCGTGGTACGTAAATAAAAAAGTTTCCCACGTTTTGTCTTGTGGGAAACTTGTGTATGAATAAAAAATATAGGGTGTTGCTGCTATGATAAGCGCAATAATACTACCCGTGACTAGGTATGATGATGTCGCTCTTTTTGATTTGTTGTGGTGTTTGCTCATCCTGGATGCTTTCTGGGGTGCAAGAAGCAAATGTTCCTAATGAAAAAATTGCTGCGATAAATAAGTACTTTACAGTTTTCATAATATATGTTTTGTGAGGTTAATAACACTTCAAACCTACTATGAAAAAAGAAAAAAAAACCAATTATTTTTACTATATATTTATAAATTTTTTTCTAAAATAATCCCTGCTTTATAATTTTTGCGATTTGGGGCAAACGATTAAAAAGGAAATTATAAACAAAAATGTCTCGCTACAATTTTATTCCATTGGCAAAATTTTTAGGGTTCTACTTCCGTTCTGGTTAATATTAATGATTAGTTTGTTTGCATTCTTTGGTAAGAGCGAATTTATTTTCTCAGGCCATTCTATAAATATATAATCTCCGCTATATAAATAATCCTCCAGGCCAATATCATAAGCCTCGGCAACATCGTTTATTCTGTAAAAGTCAAAGTGATAAATTGAACCCTGTGGCGTATTATATTCGTTTACTATTGAAAACGACGGACTGCTTGAAGTTTCTGAAACTCCAAGTTGCTTAACAAGCTCCTTTATCAAAGTGGTTTTCCCAACGCCCATGTCGCCATAAAAAAGGAAAATTCTTGTAAAAGAATTTTCTATAATTTCTTTAGCAACCTTACTAATTTCGTTTTGAGTATATGTAAATTCCATAGTAAAAACGGAACGAATATAGATAATTTATCGATTATAACCGAAATTATCAATTAATTCCATAATGCTTATTGTGCAATTATTTTAAAAAGAATTACTTAGGTGTAAACACAGAAAAAGGAATTATCATCTCTTCCAAAGAAACGCCACCGTGTTGGTACGTATTTCTATAGTAGCTAACGTAGTGATTGTAATTATTGGGATAGGCGAAGAAGTAGTCGCCTTTTGCAAAAATGAAAGAACTGCTCATGTTAATCGTCGGCAAATAAATTGTCTTAGGGTCTTTTGCCGCCAAAACTTCTTTGTCTTCGTAGGTTAAGCTTTTGCCCGTTTTATAGCGGAGATTAAGGCTTGTGTTTTTATCTCCAATAACCTTTGATGGGTTTTTAACATTGATAGTTCCGTGATCAGTAGTTATAATTAACTTAAAGCCCAAACGAGCCGCCTGCTGAATAATCTCTAACAAGGGTGAATTTTTGAACCAGCTCTGCGTAAGGGATCGGTATGACTTGTCGTTTGAGGCCAGCTCCTTTATAACCTCCATTTCAGTTTTGGAATGGGAGAGCATATCCACAAAATTGTATACAACCACCGTTAGGTCCTCATCCTTATGGCTTTTGAAATTTTCTACAAGTTTTTTGCCTTGCTTTAGGCTGGATATTTTATGGTAGCTCCAGTTAAGTTTAAGTCCCAAACGTTTAAGTTGGGCTTCCAAAAACTCCGCTTCTTTCATGTTTTTTCCACCCTCTTCAGTATCGTTCAGCCAAAGATCTGGATGCAATTTTTCCATCTCGCTGGGCATTAGTCCAGAAAAAATAGCGTTACGTGAATATTGCGTGGCCGTGGGCAGAATACTGCAGAAAAGTTCCTCTTTGGTTTTTTTGTAAATATTTGCAACAGTAGGCTCAAAAGCTTTCCATTGATCAAATCGTAAATTGTCAACTACAATTAATAATGTAGGAGTTCCCTGTTGTAACTGTGGCTGGATTTTTTCTTTGAATAGCGTGTGAGACATGGTAGGCGCATCGCTTGGATCTTCAAACCATTTGGGATAATTCTTGTCAACGAACTTACAAAACTGGTTATTAGCCTCGGCTTTTTGTGATTCAAGAATTTCAAACATTCCGGAATCTTCAATGTTTTCAAGTTCCAATTCCCAATAAATCAGTTTTGTGTAGAGGTCTTTCCACTCTTCAAAACTGTTAACCATAGAAAGATCCATTGCAATTTTTCGGAATTCCTGTTGATAGTTTGAAGTGGTCTTTTCTGAAATTAACCTGCTGTGGTCTAAATTCTTTTTTAAACTCAGCAATATTTGGTGCGGGTTTACAGGCTTAATTAGGTAATCGGCTATTTTAGAACCTATAGCTTCTTCCATTATATATTCCTCTTCACTTTTGGTTATCATCACCACCGGAATGGAGGCTTGTTGCTCCTTAATTTCAGCAAGTGTTTCCAGGCCTGTAAGCCCGGGCATATTTTCATCCAGAAAAACAATATCGAAGTTTTCTTTTTTTATTTCTTCCAAAGCTTCTGTACCGCTCTGTGCCGTAGTCACTTTATAATTTCTATTCTCAAGAAACAGAATATGTGGTTTAAGCAAATCAATCTCGTCATCTACCCATAGTACTTTTATGTCGCTCATATATGTATATTTGTCTTTATACTCCGAAGCCTTTGGCCTTTATAGCAATTCTTTCACAGCGAAAGAGGCTAGCATAGGAGTATGGTTAAATTATATTTATAAATAATTCTGCACCGTTGCGAAGAATTTTCTTCAAAAATAAACCTGAATTATTTTAAACAATTTTTGAGGCTACTAATTTAAAGTTAAAGTTTGAAAACCCTTCCTAAGCACAAAATTATAAACGATCCTATCTATGGTTTTATTACCATACCCAGCAAGTTGGTTTTTGATTTAATGGAACATAAATACTTTCAACGGCTGCGTAGAATTTCACAGATGGGGTTTTCATATATTGTATATCCGGGCGCCCATCATACGCGTTTCCATCACGCGCTGGGAGCAATGTTCTTGATGCAAAAGGCTGTGCAAGTACTTAAATCAAAGGAAGTTCACATTTCTGAAAAGGAGGAGGAAGCGCTCTATGTAGCCATACTTTTGCACGATATTGGGCACGGTCCTTTTTCACATGCTATGGAAAACAGCATTGTTGAAAACGTGAGTCACGAGGAAATCTCTCTGCTTTTTATGGAAGATTTAAACCAGAAATTTAACAAGCAATTAACGCTTGCCATTCAAATTTTCAAAGACGAGCATCCTCGGAAATTTTTTCACCAATTGGTTTCTGGGCAGCTTGATATGGATCGTTTGGATTATTTAAAACGTGATAGCTTCTACACCGGCGTGCCTGAAGGTACGGTAAACGCACAGCGCTTAATAGCAATGCTGAATGTAAAAAATGATGAACTTGTAGTGGAGGAGAAGGGTATCTATTCTGTTGAAAATTTTCTCGTTGCTCGCCGTTTAATGTATTGGCAGGTCTACCTTCACAAAACGGGCATAGTGGCTGAACAGTTATTGGTTCGAGTGCTTAAACGCGCGAAGCAACTTTCGGTAATGGGTGTTGAGCTACCGGCGAGTCAGGGTTTAAAATTTTTTCTGAATAACAACATAAATTTGAGCGACTTTTCAGAAGAAGTACTTGATACCTTTTCAAAGTTAGACGATTACGATATTATTTCAGCAATGAAAATATGGGTGGGCAATGATGACTTCGTATTAAAAAATCTTTCAAAAATGCTTCTCAACCGCGATTTATTGAAGGTGAAGGTGAAATCGGAAGACTTTTCACTTCAGAAGGTGAATGAGAAAAGAATCCAGCTGGTTGAAAAATATAATATTTCTGAAGAGGAGGCCTCCTTTTTTGTTTTCACCGGAAAACTTGAAAACCAAGCCTACAGTATGGAAAAAGACACTATAAACCTCCTAAAAAGAAATGGAAAGATTATAGAGGTAGCAAAGGCCAGCGATCAGCTGAATTTGGAGGCACTTTCCAAGTCTGTGGTAAAATACTATATGTGCTATCCAAAAAACAATAAAGATAGCTATCAAGGCTAAATCCTTTTTTTCTATTTTTGCAGCAATGAAAATTAACGGCCGAAATTCAATTCGCTTAAAAAATGCTATTTTGCAGTTGCCAATTATATGTAATTCAATTATAAAAAACCCGAACACCCAATGAAATTTACAGCAGCCCAAATAGCAGGAATATTGAACGGCACCGTAGATGGAGATGAAGGGGCAGAGGTTTCGCAACTGGCAAAGATTGAAGAGGGCTGTAAGGGCAGTTTAACCTTTTTGGCCAATCCAAAATATACGCACTACATATATTCCACTCAGGCTTCCATTACAATAGTTAACAATGACTTTGTTCCGGAAAATAAAATTGAAACTACATTAATTCGGGTGGATAATGCTTACAAAGCGTTTTCGCAACTCTTGGAATATTACAACCAAGTGAAAATGAACAAGACGGGAATTGAACAGCCGGTCTATATTTCAGAAAGTGCCAAGTACGGTGAAAATTTGTATTTAGGCGCTTTTTCATATTTAGGAGAAAATGTAAAAATAGGAGATAATGTGAAAATATATCCCAATGTGTATATTGGCGATAACGTAACTGTGGGTGACAATTCTATTTTGTTCACTGGCGTTAAGCTCTATTCAGAAACAGTTATTGGAAAATCTTGCGTTATTAATAGCGGTGTGGTTATAGGCGCCGATGGCTTCGGCTATACCCCAAATGAAAAAGGAGAATACCACAAAGTGCCGCAAACAGGCAACGTTATAATTGAAGACAATGTAGATGTAGGTCCGGGCACAACAATAGATCGTGCAACCTTGGGCTCGACCGTAATAAAAAAAGGCGTAAAGCTAGACAATCAAATTCAAATTGCCCACAACGTGACTATTGGTGAAAATACTGTGATTGCTGCACAAACGGGCATTGCGGGTTCCACTAAAATAGGAAAAAACTGCATGATAGGTGGGCAGGTAGGCATTGCGGGCCATATAGTTATTGGCGATAATGTAAAAATCCAGGCCCAAAGCGGAATTGGAAGAAATGTAAAAGACAACGAAACCTTGCAGGGTTCCCCCGCATTCGGTTATGGTGATTTTAATAAAAGTTATGTGTATTTTAAAAATCTTCCTAAAATAATGGAAAGGTTTAGTATAGTTGAAAAAAAGCTTGATAATGAATGAATGTTTGGTAAAACAGCGCACCATTGGTAAGGAAATTTCCCTTACCGGTGTGGGATTGCATACAGGGAAAGAAGTTACAATTACCTTTAAACCCGCACCCGAAAATCATGGATATACTTTCGTAAGAACCGATTTGGAGGGACATCCAGTAATTGAAGCAGATGCTAGTTATGTGGTGAATACCCAACGCGGTACCAATCTGGAAAAGCACGGGGTAAAAATACAAACATCAGAACATGTGCTTGCTGCATTGGTGGGACTTGAGGTTGATAACTGTATCATGGAGCTCAATGCCTCCGAGCCTCCAATTATGGATGGTTCCTCAAAGTTTTTTGTTGAAGCCATTGAAAATGCTGGAGTAGTGGAGCAAAATGCCGCACGGAATGAATATGTGGTAAAAGAAGTAATTTCGTATTTAGATGAGGAAACAGGAAGCGAGATAATCGTCATGCCTTCTGATGAATACCAAGTTACCACTATGGTAGATTTTGGCACAAAGGTTTTGGGCACGCAGAATGCTTCACTTAAGCATCTTTCAGATTTTAAAGGTGAAATTGCAAATGCGCGAACCTTCAGCTTTCTTCACGAAATTGAAATGTTGCTTGAGCACGGTTTAATAAAGGGTGGCGATTTAAACAACGCTATTGTTTATGTAGACAAGGAGCTTTCGCCAAGCACAATGGATAAGCTGCGTACCGCTTTTGGGAAAGACTCCATTTCGGTTAAGCCTAATGGTATTCTGGATAACCTTACCCTACATTATCCAAACGAGGCCGCAAGACATAAACTTTTAGATGTAATAGGCGATTTAGCTTTGGTAGGTACACGCATTCGCGGAAAGGTGATTGCAAACAAACCTGGCCATCACGTAAATACACAGTTCGCCAAAAAGCTTTCAAAAATCATAAAAATTGAAGCTCGAAACAATATTCCTACTTTTGACATCAATAAACCTCCAGTTAAGGATGTAAACGAGATAATGGCTATGCTTCCGCATAGACCGCCATTCTTGCTTGTAGATAAAATCATGGAGATGACAGAAACTAGCGTTGTAGGTTTGAAAAATGTTACGATGAACGAACCGTTTTTCGTAGGCCATTTTCCTGGCGCGCCTGTAATGCCTGGAGTATTGATTGTAGAAGCAATGGCCCAAACCGGTGGTATTCTAGCTCTTAGCACTGTTCCAGATCCTGAAAATTATCTGACATATTTTATGAAAATAAATAATGTGAAGTTTAAACAACAGGTAAATCCGGGCGATACCCTTATATTTAAACTTGAACTTATGTCGCCAATTCGCCGCGGAATTGTTCATATGAGCGGAAACGCTTATGCAAATGGCAAATTGGTTACAGAGGCCGAACTAATGGCCCAAATGGTAAAAACAAAAAATCTATAGATGAATTGGAAACCGTGTCAAAATTTTATGGCGAAAATACATTTCAACTATAAAAATCTATAAACGAGAGAAATGAACCAACCACTTGCATACGTCCATCCGGGCGCTAAAATAGCCAAAAACGTTGTGATTGAACCTTTCACAACCATTCATAACGATGTTGTGATTGGGGAGGGAACTTGGATAGGCAGTAATGTAACGATTATGGAAGGTGCCCGTATCGGTAAAAATTGCAATATTTTTCCCGGGGCTGTAATTTCTGCAGTTCCGCAGGATTTAAAATTTAAGGATGAAGATACCACTGTTGAAATAGGCGACGGAACTACAATTCGCGAATATGTCACTATTAATCGTGGTACTATTGACCGCGGAAAAACAGTAGTTGGTAAAAACTGCTGGATAATGGCTTATTGCCACATTGCACACGATTGCATAGTGGGCGACAATTGTATTTTCAGCAACAACAGTACGTTGGCTGGACACGTAACCGTAGGCGATTACGTAATTTTGGCAGGAATGACTGCAGTACATCAGTTTTGTATGATTGGAAATCACGCCTTCGTTACGGGAGGATCTTTGGTGAGAAAAGATGTCCCTCCATTTGTAAAGGCCGCTCGTGAGCCGCTTAGCTACGTTGGTATTAATAGTATTGGCTTAAGAAGAAGAGGTTTTACTTCGCAGAAAATTTCGGAGATTCAGAACATTTACAGACTTCTTTACCAAAAAAATTACAATACCACTCAGGCTACTGAAATTATTGAAGCCGAAATGGAAGCCACGCCAGAACGGGACGAAATACTCCAGTTCATCAAAAATTCCAAACGAGGAATTATGAAAGGCTACTTTAAATCAAATTAAATTTAAAATTTTTACGATTAACGATTGATTGAAAAACAATTAACAGATAACAATTAACAGATACCCGCCGAAGTTTATATTGAGCGGAGTCGAAAATACGGCAATACTATGGCTACATCATCAGATATTAGAAAAGGACTTTGCATCCGCTATAACAACGACATTTTTAAAATTACTGAATTCCTTCACGTAAAACCGGGAAAGGGACCTGCATTTGTGCGCACTAAAATGAAAAGTGTAACCACGGGCAAAACCCTCGATAATACTTTTTCCGCAGGTCATAAAATAGAAGATGTGCGGGTTGAAACACATAAATTTCAGTACTTATACAGCGAGGGAGATATGTACCATTTTATGAACACGGAAGATTATTCCCAAATTCGTTTGATGAAAGAAATTCTAGACACGCCAGAATTGATGAAAGAAGGCGAAGTTGTTACCGTGCTTATAAATACTGAAGACAGTTCTCCGCTCTCTGTTGAAATGCCCGCCCACGTTGTTTTGAAAGTAACTTCCACCGAACCTGGCGTGAAAGGAAACACAGCTACAAACGCTACAAAACCTGCAATTGTTGAAACAGGAGCAGAAATAAATGTACCGCTTTTCATTAACGAAGGTGATAAAATAAAAATTGATACAGAAAAGGGTCAATATCAAGAACGTGTGAAGGAGTAGATTAACGATCTATCGCGTGCATTCAGCATTGAGTTGTGTCTTTATGTTGAAATTATTCATTATTCATTAAACATTATTAATTATTTTGAAATTCCCAACTCCCCAGACTCTTGAAAATATTGCCGTCATAATCGGTTCAGATTATGTGGGTGAGCCTAATTTCCCAGTTTTTGGGATGAATGAAATTCACGTGGTTCAGCCGGGAGATATAGTATTTGTAGACCATCCGAAGTATTACGACAAAGCGCTGGAATCTCAAGCAACCGTAATTCTTATAAACAAAGAAGTGGAATGCCCCGTTGGGAAAGCGCTTCTTATTTCCGAAGATCCCTTTCGTGATTTTAATAAGCTCACTCATTATTTCAAGCCTTTCCGAAGTTCTAACAGTGCAATTTCAGAATATGCAGAAATAGGCGAAGGCACCATTATTCAACCAAATGTTTTTGTTGGCAATAATGTAAAAATAGGCACAAATTGTGTTATTCACTCAAATGTTTGCATTTACGACAACACGATTATCGGCAATAATGTGACTATCCATGCCGGCACTGTGTTGGGTAGCGATGCATTTTATTATAAAAATCGTCCCGAAAAGTTTGATAAACTTCTAAGCGGTGGCAACGTAGTTATTGAAGACAATGTAGATCTGGGCGCTTTATGCACTATAGATAAGGGCGTAACAGCTTCAACCACCATTGGTGAGGGTTCCAAACTGGACAATCAGGTTCACGTTGGGCACGATACCGTTATAGGTAAACGCTGTTTGATCGCTTCACAGGTTGGTATAGCGGGCTGCGTTTTGATTGAAGATTTTGTAACCATTTGGGGACAGGCTGGAATAACCAGCGGAATCACAATTGGTGAAAAAGCCGTTATTTCGGGGCAAAGCGGAGTTAGTAAATCATTGGTGGGGAACAAGGCATATTTTGGCACGCCTGCAGATGATTTCAGAACTAAATACAAGGAATTAGCTTCCATAAAGCTTATTCCGGACATAATAAAAAAATTGGATGAATTATCATGAGTAAGAAAGCAAAAGACATAGTAAGAGACTTTTATAAGTCAGATATTTTAAAGGATGATACGGTAATGGAGCGTTTTTTCCATCCAGAATTGGTCCTTATTTGGAACAGCGCTAACGGTTTATCAATTATGAATTATGAGGATATTGTAAAATTCTTCGACGAAGTGAAGCGTTCTTATAATGATTTAAGGATAGAGGTAAGTCATTTACTGGCTGATGACAATCATGTAACCATTCGCTATAAATATTATATCCGCACTATGGAAAACGAAGATGAAGAGTTGGGCATTGCTCATTTTATCGCAATTTGGGAGGTGAAAGATGATAAGCTATACAGAGGCTACCAAGTGAGCCAGCCTGTAACAGATAAAGATGATACCAATGAAAGCTATCACAGAGTTAAAGTGTAATATCTTTTAAAACCCTTGCCAAAAGCTGTATCTTTGCGATAATTCTGATAAAAAATTCAAAACATTTCTTTTGAATAATAAATATAAATAAACAATAGAAAATACTTAAAAATGAGCGTTTTAGTTAATAAAAATTCAAAAATAATTGTTCAGGGTTTCACAGGAAGCGAAGGTACTTTTCACGCCGAGCAAATGATTGAATACGGAACCAATGTAGTAGGAGGGGTTACTCCAGGGAAAGGTGGTCAAAAGCATCTTGACCTACCTGTCTTCAATACGGTTTCTGAAGCAGTCGAAAAAACTGGTGCAGATACATCTATTATTTTTGTACCGCCAGCATTTGCTGCAGACGCCATTATGGAAGCTGCTGATGCCGGTATTAAAGTAATCATTACTATCACCGAAGGAATTCCAGTGAAAGATATGATTATCGCTTCAGATTATATAAAAGATAGAGATTGTCGTCTTATTGGCCCTAACTGCCCAGGCGTTATCACTCCGGGTGAAGCAAAGGTTGGTATTATGCCAGGTTTCGTTTTCAAAAAAGGAACGGTGGGTATTGTTTCAAAATCAGGAACACTTACTTATGAAGCAGCAGATCAAGTGGTGAAGCAGGGTCTTGGAATCACTACCGCAATAGGTATTGGTGGAGATCCAATTATTGGAACATCAACAAAAGAAGCACTAGAAATGCTGATTATGGATCCCGAAAGTGAAGCTGTAGTAATGATTGGAGAAATTGGCGGTCAACTAGAAATTGACGCAGCCAACTGGTACAAAAACAGCGGCATTAAAAAACCTGTAATTGGCTTTATTGCTGGTGAAACAGCGCCTGCGGGACGTACTATGGGTCACGCTGGAGCAATTGTTGGCGGAAGTGATGACACAGCACAAGCAAAGAAAAAAGTAATGCGAGAATGTGGCATCCACGTAGTGGAATCTCCAGCGGAAATTGGAAAGAAAGTAAAGGAAGTTTTAGGTTAATTCTTCGAAATTATACAAAAAAAGCTCTGCGAAATTCGCAGGGCTTTTTTTATGGAGAACCCGCAACCTTTTGTTATATTTGAATCCCCGTCTTTTTTGCGGTTTTTTAAATGTCACACTGAGCGCAGGCAAAGTGCAATCGAAGCGAAATCGAGAATTTTAGTTTAAATCGAAATATTTTTATATGAAATTATTAGAAGGAAAAACAGCAATCATCACCGGCGGTAGCCGCGGAATAGGAAAAGGAATTGTTGAAACATTCGCGCAACACGGCGCCAATGTAGCTTTTACATATAGTTCCTCGGCTGAAGCTGCAAACGCTTTGGCAGACGAAGTTTCAAAAACTGGAGTAAAAGCAAAAGCCTATAAAAGTGACGCAGCTTCTTATGACGAATCCCAAAAACTGGCTGAAGAAGTTTTAAAAGATTTCGGAAGTATCGACATTCTTGTGAACAACGCCGGAATCACCAAAGACAACCTCCTAATGCGTATTTCCGAAGAAGATTTTGATAAGGTGATAGAAGTAAACTTAAAGTCAGTTTTCAATATGACCAAAGCTGTTCAGCGTGCAATGCTGAAACAACGCAAAGGTTCAATCATAAATATGAGTTCCGTAGTTGGTGTAAAAGGAAACGCTGGACAAACAAATTATGCAGCCTCAAAAGCAGGTATAATAGGCTTTACAAAATCGGTTGCTTTAGAACTTGGTTCCCGCGATATTCGCTGCAACGCAATTGCCCCTGGGTTCATAGAAACTGAAATGACTGGAAAGCTTGACGATGCCACCGTCCAAGGCTGGCGTGATGCCATTCCGTTAAAACGCGGCGGCTCTCCCGAAGATATTGCAAACGCCTGCGTTTTCTTCGCAAGCGACCTCTCTGCCTACGTTACCGGCCAAGTGCTGAATGTTGATGGAGGAATGCTTACTTAATAGGCATTAGTTAATTGGTAATAGATAATATAAAACACAAAAATTTCTTTAATTTCTAGACTTCTCAACGCCCAACTCATCGACTTTAAACATTTAAACACATAAACTCTTTTAGTGTCCACAGAAACCATACTTTACATAATTCTCGCCGGAGTAATATCAATTGCTTTGGCGGTTTTTATGTATGGCTACAGGTCAAAACAGAAAGCTTCGTTGCGATGGATTTTTGGAGTGCTGCGGTTTATCACACTTTTTTCTATTCTAATTTTGCTCATTAATCCAAAATTGAAAAGCGAAACCTATATCATTGAAAAGCCGAAACTACCTGTGCTGATTGATAATTCGGCTTCGGTAGGGGAGTTGAACCAAAAAGAAAATGTTTCACAGTTTCTACAAAAGCTGAAAGAGAACAGTGAGCTGAACGATAAATTTGACATATCGTATTATTCCTTTGGAAATGATTTCCGCGAAAGCGATACTCTTTCTTTTGAAGAAAAAAATACCAATATTTCAAAAGCACTTACTTCGGCTAATGAGCTTTTCAAAAATCAAACTGCGCCAACAATCCTGATTACCGACGGAAACCAAACCCTTGGGAATGATTATGAATTTTCTTCGGCAACTTTTAAAAATCAAATATTTCCAGTAGTTCTGGGTGATTCCATAAAATATACCGACTTAAAAATTGAGCAGCTAAACACCAATCGTTACGCTTTCTTAAAAAATCAATTTCCCGTTGAAGTTATTTTAACTTACAGTGGCACAAACCCTGTGAATTCAGAGTTTGTCGTTACCCAGGGCCCTTCAGCTGTTTACAGAACAAATGTTTCCTTCTCTGAAAATGAAACCTCAAAAACGCTGAATTTTACGCTTTCTGCTAATAGCGTCGGACTTCAAAAATATACGGCACAAATACTACCGCTTGCAGACGAAAAAAACAAAACCAATAACAGCAAGCAGTTCGCCGTTGAAGTGATAGACCAAGCTACTAATGTTTTGGTAATAAGCAAAATTACACATCCAGATTTGGGAGCCCTAAAGAAGGCAATTACCACCAACGAGCGGCGTACGGTTACTTTCAAAAAGCCAGCAGAAGCTACTAGCATTTTGAATGATTATCAGCTTGTGATGCTTTATCAACCTGACAGAAGTTTTGCAGCGGTATTTTCAGAAATTGAAAAACTCAATAAAAACACTTTAGTATTTTCAGGCCTGCAAACAGATTGGTATTTTTTGAACGGAGCACAGGATAATTTCAACAAAGAGGCCTCAAACCAAAGCGATAACGTGCAAGCCTTGCTCAATAGCAATTATGGTACCTTTGCTGTGGATGATATTGGTTTTGATAATCTTCCGCCCCTGCATACAGCGTTTGGAACATTAACTATAAGCGCCCCGAACGAAGTAATGCTGGAACAAACCGTAAGTGGCATTACTAACGGTAATCCTTTACTGGCCACAATGGAAATAAACGGCAAACGAAATGCTATTTGGGATGGTGAAGGTTTTTGGCGTTGGCGAGCACGCAGTTTTATTGAAACGGAAAGCTTTCAGAATTTTGATGATTTCATAGGTAATCTTGTTCAATACTTGGCTTCAAACAAAAGACGAAGTAGGCTGGAAGTTTCTTCGGAAACATTTTATTATAATAACAATCCCATCAAGATTTCCGCGCAATTTTTTGATAAAAACTATGTGTTTGACGGTCGTTCCTCGCTAAATATTTCAGTGAAAGATAAAGAGACCGAAAAACAGACCGTTTTCCCGATGCTCTTACGCAACAATTATTATGAAGTTGATCTTAACAGTCTGCCGGCCGGAGAGTACAGCTATACTGTTTCGGTTTCAAATGAAGCGATTTCCAGCAGTGGAAGCTTTACCATTTTAGATTTCAATGTAGAGCAGCAATTTCTTAATGCTGATGTTTCCAAACTTCGGCGGCTTGCAGAAAATACCAAGGGAATGGCATATTTCGCAACACAGAGCGATTCATTAATTAATGCGTTAATTGGGAATACTAACTACCAAAACATTGAAAGAAGCGAGCAAAAAGTAGTACCTTTGATCGATTGGAAACAGCTACTTGCACTTATCGTTCTTGCCCTCGCTGCAGAATGGTTTATCAGAAAATATAACGGACTTATTTAAAACTTAATAATTTAATAATATATATGGAAAAATTACCAAAACTCACAATACCCGTAGTCGTAGGGGTCATTCTACTCATTATTTTAGTAGCAAAATCGTCGGTCACTATTAACTCTGGTCACGCCGGAGTGCTCTATGAAACATTCAGCAATGGTGTGGTTACTGATGAGCCGCCACTTGGCGAAGGTTTTCACATAATCGCACCTTGGAACAAAGTTTTTGTTTACGAAATACGTCAACAGGAACTTAGCGAAAAAATGCAAGTACTTTCTTCTAACGGACTTGAAATAAAGCTTGATGCCTCTGCGTGGTATCAACCTATAGCTACAGATGTTGCAAAACTGCACCAAGAGAAGGGTGAAAACTACCTGCAACGCGTTATCCAGCCTGCAATTAGAAGTGCGGCAAGAAGTGTTGTAGGACGTTATACTCCAGAACAACTTTACTCTACCAAGCGTGACGCTATTCAAACAGAGATTTTTGAAGAAACAAAGAAAATTTTAGACGAACAGCACATACAACTAAACCAAATTTTGGTTCGCGATGTAACGCTGCCTGCAACAATAAAAGATGCAATAGAGCGTAAACTGAAACAAGAACAGGAATCTTTGGAATATGAATTTAGATTGGTAACAGCAGATAAAGAAGCCCAAAAAGTACGTATAGAGGCACAAGGTAAAGCAGATGCAAACGCCATTTTGAGCGCCTCACTTACAGATAAAGTTCTTCAAGATAAAGGTATTGATGCTACTTTAGAACTAGCCAAATCACCAAATGCCAAAGTGGTAATTGTTGGTTCTGGCGATAGTGGAATGCCATTGATTTTGGGGAATAACTAAAATTTATGTCAGGTTGAGCGCAGTCAAAACCTCTTTAAAATATTTTTACTAGAAACTAAAACCTTCCCTTATGGAAGGTTTTTTTTGTCTATAGTTTTCTGAAATTCTTTATACTTATACTAGGGTTTGAATATTGTTTTGTTTTGCTAAATTTTAATATATTTAAAGTAACTAGTTGCAGGTATTAGTTTCCCCTAAAACCTAAACTTTATGAATATACTCAAATAAATAAAAAACCAACCTATAAATGACCACAGCCGAAATTGTAAGTAAAATATTCCTACCATTATCGCTCGCCATTATTATGCTAGGCATGGGAATGACTTTAATTTCAGCAGATTTTACAAGAATATTTAAATACCCCAAAGCCATTTTAATAGGGCTTACAAATCAGCTTATTTTTTTGCCAATTATTGGTTTTTCATTGGCTATTGTATTTAATTTAGGTCCAATAATGGCAGTTGGATTGATGATTTTGGCTTCTTGCCCGGGCGGTCCAACAAGTAATTTAATAACACAAGTTTGCAAAGGCAATATTGCATTATCGGTAACATTAACCGCTATTGCCAGTATTGTTAGTATAATAACAATCCCTTTTATTTTGGCGTATGCTTTGGAATATTTTGCTGGTGGCACAGACGTTACCATAAAATTACCTATACTAAATACAATTCTTCAAATAATGGTTATTACAGTTATTCCTATTGCAATTGGAATGATAATTCGTAAATACAAAAGAGACTTTGCAAAGCGAATGGAAAAGCCAATGCGCATAGCTTCAACCGTAATTTTTATTTTAGTATTTATAGCGGTTATAGCTGCAAACTTCAAAATAATGGGTGCAGCAATGAAACAAGTGGGAATAGTTACTTTGCTATTAAATAGTATAACAATGGGATTGGGATATCTAACAGCTAGATTGTTTAAATTGAATTTAAAAAGTGCAATTTCAATTACTGTAGAAAGCGGAATTCAGAACGGAACTTTAGCAATCATAATAGCTACAACAATACTAAATAATGTAGAAATGGGCATTCCAACAGCTGCCTATGCAATATGGATGTTTATAACTGGTGGAATTTTAATGTGGCTATTTGGCAAAAGAACCAAGGTAACATCTAAATAATAAATCGAGCGTTTTAAGCATATTTTAGTATTCTAAAAAATATTTTCAATTAGATTTTTCTACACCTTACAAATCAGTTTTCTGAAAAGATTTTATTATCACCAACAAGCTCATAAATATTATATTGTTATGTTAAAATTGAAATTAAACAATGCGTTACGGAGTATATTTATGAAAAATGTGATTTAGATGTTTTTATCTACACTCTAGCACTCATTTAAAAGAAACTGATATATGAACATTACATTAAAAGAACTTAAAAACATCAATTCTGAAAGCTGTATTACAATAATATTAAATACACACAGAACCAGTCCCGACAGTGCAAAAGATGCCATAACTTTGAAAAATCTCTGTAAACAAGCAGAAGATAGGCTTTTGGTAGATGAAGACAAAAGAGATGCGAAAAATTTAATAAAACGGATGCATGAATTAACATCACAAATAGACCATAATTATAACTTGGAAAGTTTGGTTTTATTTGTAAATGAAAATATTGCGGAATATACACGCTTACCCATTTCAGTAGAAGATCGCGTAATAATAGATAACACCTTTGCTACAAGAGATTTAATTAGGGCATTACACCAAGAGGCAAATTACCTCATTCTTTTGTTAAGTCATCATAAAGTTAGATTAATTGAGGCTTTTAATGGTAAGGTTGTAAAGGAATATGACGATAGCTTCCCCATGGAAAACAGCCAATTTTATTCTACTAACAAAGTAGAATTATCAAACGCAAGCAGGCAAACAAACTTGATTGCAGAATTTTTCAATAGGGTTGATAAAGAAGTAAATAATATAAGAAATGAAAACCCACTTCCAGTACTCATTTGCTCTGAAGAAAGTAATTACCACGAATATTTAAAAATAGCTGACCAAAAACAAAGCATTTTTGAAGCGTACCTCAACAAAAATAGATTGGACGAAAAAGCACACCAAATTGTAGAACACGCTTGGGAAATAGTGAAAAAGCTAACCGTTGAAAAAAATAATTCTAGAAAACAAGAATTGCTAAACGCACAAAACAGCGACAAATTTTTTAGCGATATTAATGACATTTATAGGGCAATTCTTGAAGGTAAAGTTCAAACACTGTTTTTAGAGGAAGGCCTATTTCAGCCTGGTATTATAGATGGCAATAGTATAAGCTTTGTTACAGAAGAAGAAAGAACCAAAAAATCCGTAACTGATGATATATACGACGAACTAATTGAAGCCAATATGAAATTTGGAGGTGATACGGTGTTCTTGCCAAAAGGAGAATTAGCAGATTTCAATGGCTTTGTAGCTATAACTCGCTATTAAAATAAAATAGGCAACACTATACCACAAAGAGTGTAGGTTGAAAAAACAGGGGTTAGACTTTTTTAAAGTCTAACCCTTTTTTAATAATTAATCTGGAGACCTAACCATAATTATTAAAAGTGGATTACGCCACGTTAAATTGAGATTCGTTCATTTTAACGCTAAATTTTACATTGGTTTTTAATGCACCAAATACTTTCAATATCGTTTTTATAGTTACGTTTTTAGTATTTCATTCAAATTTAAAGATTTGCTATTTTTGCACTCAAACTATTTCAATAAGTTGTTCAAGGGATGAATTTTGTCTACAACTATAACCTACAGTTGAATGATGATATATTTGATATTATAAAATAAATTCTATCTATAAATCAGTCTTCTGAAAAGATTTAATAATCACCAATCCACAAACTACAGCCACAGCAGATAAACTGAAGGCTAAAATATTGTTTCCATAAATGAAATTTCCAATGGCAAACAACGTGCAATAAACCCCAACAACACCAGCAAAGAATCCAAGTATCTTCATTCCAAAACCTTTAAATTTAGATTCATTTCCAAAGATTAAGCTATTAAAACTGTTTAAGGTTTCTGCTTTTGATGGTTTTGTTAAAAGCGTTACAGCTACCCAACCAATTGTTGTTACTACGACGCCTAAAACCAATTGCCAATGGCCAGCCAATTCAAACATAGGTGTTTCCATTTTTCCGTTTATAAAGAAGAAAGCTGCGATTATAAAAGAAATTAGCATTGCAGCAATTTCACTATAAGGATTTATTCTGCTCCAAAACCAGCGTAGAATAAATAGCAAACCAGTTCCAGCGCCAATTGAAAGCAGCAAATTAAAACCATCCCGAGCTTCTTCTAAAACGAGTGCTAGTAATCCTGCAAAAATCATCATTACAACCGTAGAAATTCTTCCAACGGCTACTTGTTCTTTACCTGTTGCTTTTTTCCGAAGAAAGCGAACATAGAAATCGTTTACTACATAAGAACTTCCCCAGTTTAAGTGTGTTGATATGGTACTCATAAATGCCGCAATGAGCGATGTTATAACAATTCCCAATAAACCCGCCGGTAAAAACGTAAGCATTGCAGGATACGACAAGTCATTTTTCACAAAAGCGGGATTCAAGTCTGGGAAAGCTGCTTGTAAACTTTCAAGATTTGGAAAAACTATTATTGACGCCAACCCAATAACAATCCAAGGCCACGGACGAATTGCATAATGCGCAAAATTGAAAAATAGGGTTGCATAAGTAGCGTGTTTTTCATCTTTTGCCGCAAGCATTCGCTGGGCAATATAACCACCACCGCCAGGCTCTGCACCCGGATACCAAACGCTCCACCATTGCACAGCAAGCGGAATTATTAACAACGGAATCAATAATTCAGGTTTTGAAAAATCTGGAAGCATCGCTGTTTTAGCTGCAACAGCAGGGGTGGAGAGTAGTTTTTCAATTCCGCCAATTTCAGGCATATTTACAATATAAATGGTTGCCCAAATGCTACCAACCATCGCAATAATAAACTGAACAAAATCTGTCAACAAAACGCCTTTAAACCCACCAAAAGCTGAGTAAATTACCACTACTGGGGAGGCAATCAATAAAACTTCATAAGAAGATAAGCCGAACATTACGTGGCCAATTTTAATAGCAGCCAAGCAAACATTTGCCATAATAATGATATTGAAAAACACCCCAAGATAAATTGCTCTAAATCCTCTTAAAAAAGCGGCGCTTTTGCCACTATAGCGCAATTCATAAAACTCCAGATCTGTTGTTATTCCACTTCTGCGCCATAGTTTGGCGTAAAAAAACACGGTCAACATTCCCGTTAATAAAAAACTCCACCAAATCCAGTTTCCAAAAACGCCATCCTCGCGAATAACGCCAGCAACAAAATTGGGCGTATCGGCCGCAAAGGTTGTCGCAACCATACTTACCCCAAGCAACCACCAAGGCATATTTCTATCTGAAAGGAAAAAGGATTTTGAATCTTTCCCAGATTTTTTTGCTACAATTAATCCTATAGCAATGAAAACAATAAAAAAAGAAATAATAATTATCCAATCGATGGTGCTTAGTTGCATAATATATAGTGATTTTTCAGCAGTTCAAAATTGCTCGGGTGAAAGTAAAGAAATTGCATTAAAAATTAATAAACCGTTAAAATTTTATATTCACAGTTTTTTAAACATAATTTTTGTTTAGATTTGCCCTCGCTATTATGAACAAAACAATTTTACATCATCATCATATTTTTTTCCGCGCGCTCGCGAGGTGATATGGCTGTTGTATAACTTAACAATATTCAAAAACCCGTTTGAGCAATCAAACGGGTTTTTTTTATTCCCTCAACTCAAAACTCAAATAAAATATCAAAATGAAAAAGTTAAAAATTGCGGTACAAAAATCAGGAAGACTTCACGATGAATCGCTTGCCTTGTTAAAGGATTGCGGGATTTACATAGACAATGGCCGTGAACAATTAAAGGCTACATCCACTAATTTTCCTCTGGAAATATATTACCTGCGCAATGGTGATATTCCACAATACTTAAAAGATGGCGTGGTAGATTGTGCTATTATTGGCGAAAACCTCCTGGTTGAAAAAGGCGAAGAAATTTCAATAGTAGGCCGATTGGGTTTTTCAAAATGTAGAGTTTCCCTCGCAGTGCCAAAAACTTTTAAATACAATTCCATCAACGATTTTAACGGAAAACGAATCGCCACTAGCTACCCTGAAACAACACGAAATTACCTAAAAGAAAAAGGAGTAGAAGCAGAGCTGCACATTATTAACGGTAGTGTTGAAATAGCACCAAATATAGGCCTGGCAGATGCAATTTGCGATATTGTGAGCAGTGGCAGCACCCTGTTCAAAAACAATTTAAAGGAAGTGGAGGTAATTCTGAAAAGTGAAGCCGTGCTTGCCGTATCTCCAAATATTTCAGAAAGCACAAATAATATCTTGGACAAACTTCACTTCAGAATTCAATCGGTTTTACAAGGCCGTGATTCTCGTTACGTGCTCTTAAATGCTCCCAACAATAAAATTGACGATATAATCAAAATCCTCCCCGGAATGAAAAGTCCCACTGTACTTCCCTTGGCCGAAGAGGGCTGGAGCAGCATCCATTCCGTTGTTAACAGAGATACTTTTTGGGAAGTAATTGAAGAACTGAAAGAAGCCGGCGCAGAAGGAATTCTAGTTTGCCCAATTGAAAAAATGATATTTTGAACGACGAGGTGCGAACGACGAACGACGAGGTGCGAACGACGAGGTGCGAACGACGAGGTGCGAACGACGAGGTGCGAATGACGAACGACGAGCGACGAACTACGAGCGACGAACGACGGGCGACGAACTACGAAATAGGCTTTAAGCAATAAACTTTAAATTGAAAAAATGAACAAAATATACAATCCAAAACCTGAAACTTGGAGAGATTTTTTAAAAAGGCCCACCAAAACCATTGCCGATATAGAGGCGACGGTAAAAGAAATATTTTCTGAAGTAAAAACCAAAGGCGATGAAGCTGTAACGAAATACACCCAACTTTTTGATGGAGTTTCAATAGAAGAATTATTGGTTTGTGAAGAAGAAATTAATTCTGCAAAAAATGAAGTTTCCGAAGAATTGAAAGACGCTATCAATCTTGCAAAAGGAAACATTGAAAAATTCCACAGCGCACAAAAAACTGAAAGAATAACCATCGAAACTACGGAAGGCGTCAGTTGTTGGCAAGAAAAACGGCCAATTCAAAAAGTGGGTCTTTATATTCCCGGTGGTTCTGCGCCTTTATTTTCAACGGTTTTAATGTTGGCTATTCCAGCAAATATTGCAGGTTGCAACGAAATTGTTCTATGTACGCCACCCGATAAAAATGGTAGTATCAATCCTGCTATTTTATATACAGCCAAGCTGTGCGGAGTCACCAAAATTTTTAAAATCGGCGGAATCCAAGCCATTGCCGCAATGACTTTTGGCACAGAAAGCGTTGCTCCTGTTTATAAAATTTTCGGACCGGGAAATCAATTTGTAACCGTTGCAAAACAGATTGCCACCAAATATGGCGTGGCAATCGATATGCCTGCTGGCCCTTCGGAATTATTGGTATTTGCAGATGAAACCGCCAATCCATCTTTCGTTGCTTCAGATCTTTTATCGCAAGCGGAGCATGGCGCTGACAGCCAAGTAATTTTGGTTACAACTTCCGAAAAGCTTTTGAATTCAGTAGAAAAGGAGATTGAAAAACAACTTCAAGTGTTACCGCGTAAATTAACGGCTGAGCAAGCTATTGACAACTCAAAATTGATTTTGGTAGAAACAGTTTCTGAAGCCATCGATTTGATAAATGAATACGGCCCAGAACACTTTATAGTCGTTTCAAAAGACGAAGACTTCTTCCTCAAAAACATTCAAAATGCAGGTTCGGTTTTTATAGGAAACTACACCCCCGAAAGTGCGGGTGACTATGCTTCGGGCACTAATCACACTTTGCCCACCAATGGATATGCAAAGCAATACAGCGGTGTAAACCTAGACAGTTTTATGAAAAGTATGACCTTTCAGAAAATTTCAGAAAAGGGAATTCAAAATATTGGGAAGGCAATAGAAATAATGGCCGAAGCCGAAGGACTGCAAGCGCACAAAAACGCTGTTACTTTACGATTAAAGAGCTTAGAGAAAATGTCAGGTCGAGCGCAGTGTCATCCTGAGCCTGTGAAGGGTCGAGACCTTAATTAAGATATATGATGAACAAATTTGATATACAAACTTTCATCCGTCCAAACGTGGCCAAAATGAAGCCGTATAGCTCGGCTCGCGATGAATTTAAAGATTTTGATAGTGAAATGATTTTCCTTGATGCAAACGAAAATCCTTTTGAAACTAATGTGAATCGCTATCCCGATCCGCAACAGCGAAAACTGAAAAGCATACTCTCAAAACAAAAAAATATTACTACCGATCAAATACTCTTGGGGAACGGAAGCGACGAAGTGCTCGACTTAATTTTCCGGGCATTCTGCGAACCTTCTAAAGACAACATAATCACTTTGCCGCCAACCTATGGAATGTACAGCGTTTTAGCAAATTTGAACGATATTGAAAATAGAGAAGTGCTGCTCGATTCAGATTTTCAACCCAATATGGACGAAATTTCAAGAACAGCAGATACTCGTACCAAGCTTTTGTTTATCTGCTCTCCCAATAATCCAACGGGTAATTTAATAGCTTCGGAAAAGATTTTAAAACTGTTGAAAACCTTTAATGGCTTGGTAGTAATTGACGAGGCTTACATTGATTTCGCAAACGAGGAAAGTTGGATTACAAAACTGCATGAATTCCCTAATTTAATTATTACCCAAACACTATCAAAAGCATACGGATTGGCAGGAATTCGATTAGGGATATGTTATGCTTCCGCAGAAATAATTTCGGTATTAAAAAGAATCAAACCTCCATACAACATCAATGAACTTACGCAACAAAGTGCAATTGAACAACTTCAGAATACTGTGAAGTTAAAAAATGATATTTTTTCATTATTAGAGGAAAAGTTAATATTACTTAAAGCTTTAGTTAAAGTCAAATTCGTTGAAAAAGTTTATCCAACAGATGCTAATTTCATACTTCTAAAGGTTGACAATGCTGAAAAGCGCTACACACAATTGTTGGAAAATGGCATCGTAGTGCGAAACAGAAGTTCGCAACCGCTTTGTGAGAATACACTTCGTATAACTATTGGCGCAAATGCAGAAAATAAAAAACTAATCACCACTCTAAAAACATTTAAATAATGAAGAAACGCGTACTGTTTATAGACCGTGACGGCACCATCATAAAAGAAACCGTGGATGAACAAATTGATGCTTTTGATAAAATGATTTTTTATCCTAAAGTGTTCACCTATCTCGGAAAAATCGCAAAGGAATTAGATTTTGAATTGGTTATTATAACCAACCAAGACGGTTTGGGAACAGACTCTTTTCCTGAAGTTACCTTTTGGCCAGTACATAATTTTATAATGAAAGCTTTTGAAAACGAAGGTGTTGTTTTTAAAAATGTGTTGATTGACAGAACATTTCCACATGAAAATGCTGATACCCGCAAGCCTGGAACGGGATTATTGCAGCAATATTTTTCAGCAGATTATGATCTTGAAAATTCTTTTGTAATCGGGGATAGGCTTACCGATATAGAACTGGCCAAAAACCTGGGTTCCAAAGGAATTTTTATTAATGATAATACCAACTTGGGAACTGATGAAGTTTCAGTAAAAGCTGAAGAACTTCAAAAATACATCGCTTTGGAAACAAACGATTGGCAATATATTTATGAATTTTTAAAACTAAATAAACGTGTTTCTGAAATCTATCGCAAAACAAACGAAACCGATATTTCAATAAGATTGAACTTAGACGGAACTGGAAAAAGCGTAATTAACACTGGTATTGCGTTCTTTGACCATATGCTTGACCAATTAGCACGGCACGGTCAAATGGACTTAGAAATCACCGTAAAAGGCGATTTAGAAGTAGACGAGCACCACACCATAGAAGATACAGCTATTGCGCTAGGTGAAGTTTTCAACAAGGCTCTGGGAGATAAGTTGGGAATGGAGCGTTACGGTTTTTGTTTGCCAATGGATGATTGTTTGGCGCAGGTGGCTATTGACTTCGGCGGACGAAATTGGTTGGTTTGGGATGCAGATTTTAAACGCGAAATGATTGGCCAAATGCCTACTGAAATGTTTTACCATTTTTTCAAAAGTTTTACCGATGGCGCAAAGGCAAACCTCAACATTAAAGCCGAAGGAACCAACGAGCATCACAAGATTGAGGCAATATTCAAGGCTTTTGCAAAAGCAATAAAAATGGCAGTGAAACGCGATGCTGAAAAAATGATTTTGCCAACTACTAAAGGATTGTTGTAAAGCCCCCTAACCCCCGAAGGGGGAACTCTTATGAAAAAGGAATTAAAAAAAATAATGGAAAATACTCCCCCTTTGGGGGTGGGGGGACTCGTAATTATTAATTATGGCGCAGGGAATATTCAAAGTATCAAATTTGCTTTGAAACGACTGGGCGTGGAAGCTATTTTGACCGACAATGAAACTGAAATCCGAAATGCAGATAAGGTAATTTTTCCAGGTGTTGGCGAGGCGAGTAGCGCGATGCAAAAGTTGAAAGCTAGTGGACTGGACAAAGTAATCCCCACATTAAAACAACCCGTTTTGGGAATCTGTTTGGGAATGCAGCTGCTCTGCAATTCTTCCGAAGAAGGAAATACTAAAGGTTTGGGAGTTTTTGATGTAGATGTAATACGATATTCTAACGAAGTAAAGGTGCCGCAAATAGGGTGGAACCAAATTCAGAATCTTAAATCAGGCCTGTTCAAAAATGTTTCAGAAAATGAGTTTATGTATTTGGTGCATAGCTATTACGCGCCGCTATGTGAAGGAACGATTGCAAGCAGTGAATACGGAATTCAATATTCATCGGCTTTACAAAAGGGCAATTTTTACGGGGTACAATTTCACCCTGAAAAAAGCAGCACTGCAGGAGAACAAATTTTAAAGAACTTTTTAAATCTAAAATCTAAAATCTAACGTCTAAAATCTAAAATCTATGAGAATAATACCAGCAATAGACATTATAGACGGCAAATGTGTTCGCCTTTCAAAAGGCGATTACAGTACAAAAAAGATTTACAATGAAAATCCGCTAGAGGTTGCCAAACAGTTTGAAGCACACGGAATTCAATATTTACATTTGGTGGATTTGGACGGCGCCAAAAGTAAACACATCGTAAACCATAAGGTTTTGGAAGAAATCGCTTCAAATACCAAATTAAAAATTGACTTTGGTGGGGGGTTAAAAACTGATGAAGATTTAAAGATAGCCTTTGAATGTGGCGCGAGTCAAATTACCGGCGGCAGTATAGCTGTTAAAAATCCAGAAGTTTTTAAAAGTTGGTTGCAAAAATTCGGAAATGAAAAAATAATTTTGGGAGCGGATGCCAAAGATGAAAAAGTAGCAATAAGCGGTTGGACCGAAGATTCAAATGAAGCCCTCATTCCATTTATCCAAAAATACGTTGAAGAAGGCATTAGCTATGTAATCTGTACAGACATCAGCAAAGATGGAATGTTACAAGGCCCTTCGTTTGAGTTATATAAAAAAATAATTAGCGAATGTCAGTCTGAGCTCAGCGCCGCACCGAGCCTGTCGAAGTGTCGAAGACCTAATGGAAACAGAATTAAACTAATCGCTTCCGGTGGAATATCAACTTTCGAAGAACTTCCAAAACTTGCAGAAATAGGTTGTGAGGCAACAATAATAGGGAAAGCAATTTATGAAAATAGAATAAGTTTAAAACAACTTGAAAACTATATACTAAATGCTTAGTAAAAGGATAATACCCTGTTTAGATATCAAAAACGGAAGAACCGTAAAAGGAATCAATTTCCTGGATTTACGCGATGCTGGAGATCCTGTGGAGTTGGCAAAATTCTATTCCGAAAACGGAGCGGACGAGTTGGTTTTTCTGGATATTTCAGCAACCGAAGAACGCAGAAAAACATTAGCAGATTTGGTATTAAAAGTAGCCGAAACAATCAATATTCCTTTTACGGTGGGAGGCGGCATTTCTTCCGTGGAAGACGTAGAAATTCTTTTAAATAACGGTGCAGACAAGGTTTCGGTGAATTCTTCCGCAGTAAAAAATCCGCAGTTGATTAATGAGCTGGCTTCAAGGTTTGGATCACAGTGCATAGTTGTTGCCATTGACGCAAAACAGATTGACGGGAACTGGAAGGTTCATTTAGTAGGAGGGAAGGTGCCAACCGAGTTGGATTTGTTTGATTGGGCAAAAGAAGTGGAACGTCGCGGTGCTGGAGAAATTCTTTTCACTTCTATGGATCACGACGGCACCAAAAATGGTTTTGCAAATGAAGCCTTGGCAAAACTTTCAACAGATTTAAATATTCCGATAATCGCCTCAGGTGGAGCAGGAACTATGCAGCATTTTACTGATACTTTTATTGAAGGAAAGGCAGATGCGGCTTTGGCTGCCAGCGTTTTTCATTTTAAGGAGATTACCATTTCAGATTTAAAAAATGAATTATTAATTCAGGGAATTCCAATGCGATTGATGAACGACGAGCGACGAATGACGAATGACGAAAAAATAAATTAAGAATTCTGAAGTTTTATTTTGCTATTTGAATTAATAAGATATGCCTACCGTATATTGATTTTATTATGGTTATTAATAATGCGTACCACAAGGAAGGAATGCCGTTAGGCATATAATTTGGGTAAAAAGTAAAAAAAGTAAAATATGAATATAGATTTTAAAAAATACAACGATAGGCTTGTTCCTGCAATAATTCAAGATAACACAACGAATAAAGTGCTGATGCTTGGCTATATGAACGAAGAAGCGTTTCTAAAAACCAATCAGTCAAAAAAAGTTACTTTTTATAGTAGAAGCAAACAAAGGCTTTGGACAAAAGGGGAGGAAAGTGGCAATTTTTTAAATCTGGTTTCCATTGCGGTAGATTGTGATAATGATGCGCTATTAATAAAAGTAAATCCTCAAGGCCCCGTTTGCCACAAAGGTACTGATACTTGCTGGCAGGAAGAAAATGTTTCAGATTTTGGCTTTCTTTCAGAATTAGAAAATATAATTCAAAATAGAAAAGAAAATGCTGAAAATGAAGATAGCTATGTTGCTTCACTTTTCAGAAAAGGCATCAATAAAATTGCTCAAAAAGTAGGAGAGGAGGCTGTGGAAGTGGTTATTGAAGCGAAAGATAATAATGATGATCTTTTTCTAGATGAAAGCGCAGATTTGCTTTTTCACTATTTGATTTTGCTTCAGGCAAAGGGTTTCACACTTCAAGATGTTGAGAAAATTCTTCGGCAGCGTCATAAAGCCGAATAATCTTTATACTTTTTCCTACCTTTAAAAAATAATCCACTTTTTATGGCTGCAAAAAGAAGAAAAAAGGCTCAAACTACAAAAATACAACCCAAAAGAGCCAGGAATCTTTCGCCGGGAACCGTTGCCTATACCGGAAAAAAAACTACTACGGTTACGGAACTTGATATAATAGATTATTCCTTAGATACGTATGACCGTTTTGAAACAAACAATATTGAAGACGTATTTAAGTATGAAGACTCAACACGCATTACTTGGATAAACGTAAACGGACTAAGCAATACAGAAGATATTATTACCCTCGGAAATCATTTTGAGCTGCACCCACTTATTCAGGAAGATATAGTTTCTACCAACCAACGCCCAAAGATAGATGAGTACGAAGAGTATTTGTATATAGTTTTCAAAATGCTGCACTATGATGAAGAACACCTCACAATTGAGCATATAAGTATGGTAGTTGGCCAAGATTACGTGCTCACGCTTCAAGAAGCCGAAGGTGATGTTTTTGGAGACCTTCGGGAACGTTTGGAACACGGCAAAGGGAGAATACGAGGCGCTGGAGCAGATTATTTAATGTTCGCGATTCTTGATGCTGTGGTTGATAATTACTTCACCGTTATTGAATTTCTGAGCAATAAAGTAGAATTGCTAGAGGACAAACTTTTTGACGATAAAGAAGATTCAAACATTACAGAGGAAATCCAAGAACTTAAAAAAGAAATACTAAAAATTCGTCGCGCCGTACTGCCTTTACGTGAAGTAATAAATAGATTGGAGAAAATAGAAACCCCACTTATTCAAGAACGTACCAATAAATACATCCGCGATTTGTATGACCACATTATTCAGGTGAATGAAAGTGTAGAGATTTACCGCGATATGATCTGGGGCTTGATGGATATGTATATGACCACTATCAGCAACAAAATGAACGAGGTGATGAAAGTATTGACCATTATGGCTTCCATTTTCATTCCCCTCACATTTATGGCTGGTATTTATGGGATGAATTTTGACCATATGCCCGAACTACACTTTAGATACGGTTACTATTACCTCTGGGGTGCAATGATCGTGGTGTTTATTGGGATGCTTTGGTATTTTAAAAGGAAGAGATGGTTGTGATAAGATAAACTAACAATTCATTTCGACCAAATGTGAAATTCAGAATGCTTAACAGAAATATTCATTTCAACGCCAGTTAAAATCGTTTAAATTGATCTATTTTTATAAATTCGTTAAAATGAAACAGTACATAAATAAAGACCAATGGACCTAATTGACTACATAATTATTGCATTAAAAGTAATTGTTGGAATCAGCATTTTAAATGTGTGGTTAATCCAGCCAAAAAAACCTTCAAAGTGGAGAGGCGGTGACGCAAAAACTATTGTTGAAGAATTTGAAGTTTATGGTTTATCAAAGACATTTTGTTACATCATTGGCTTTTTAAAGGTAAGTTTAGCATTAATTCTGCTGGCTTCAATTGCCTTTGTGAACTTAACTTTAATTGGAAGTTTAGGATTGGCCGTTTTATTGTTAGGATCAATAATTATGCATCTTAAAGTAAAAGACGAATTGTATAAATCATTTCCTGCCTTTTTATTTATAGTAATGAATCTTGTTATAGCGTTGCACTATTTAAAAGTATTTAGTTAAGGTTATTAAGGCAATAATTAAATTTAGAACTGCAAAAGTAAAAGCTGGTGAAGATTTAATAAAATTATCTTTAATTTTTAATCTAACTATAAATCCAGCCAGCATTAATAAACACAATCCTAGGGAAGCTGCTACGAGTAATATTGGACTGAAATAAAGACCAATCAACAATCCCATTGATCCTATTAATTGAAGAAATCCAGCCAGTTTTCTAAACGTCGGCAACCCATACCTACTAAATTCTGAAATAATAAACTGTGAATAAAAGCAGTTAATACCGAAGTAAATAAATGCTAGACTTGAGAACCAAGTTAGTACAGTAAGTAAATCCAATTGTTTTTATCAAAGATACGTAATTCTATTGCGCGTATCAGGATTGATATAATATGCTTAATGGTAGATTAATAAAGTTAATCTTCAATTAAAGAAAAGAAAATTTCTAAGCAATTCAAATTAATATTTATAGTACAAAAACGATTAATTGGTATGGAACTAAACCTTTTAAAAAACCAATCGGCTATAATCCCGAGCCTTATTTTCAAAACAGACTTTCTTTGGGTATCTTAAAAGATAGCCAGTAGGTGTGCAAATTCCTTATATGTGAAATATCTAGGAATAGGCGAAATTTAAAGCCAATATTTTTTTATGAAATTTTCTGATTCAATATTTTAGGAGATTAGTTTAAACTAGGGTTTAGTACAAACTATGTATTGCTTAAGGAGCATAAATTTCGAATACAAAAATATGAAAGCTTAATAATTTTGTTTAATCTTTTGTTAAATAGTTTAAACAAATAAAAAGTCCGTGTATCTTTAACACAACTTAAAAACCTTAAATATTATGAGAACAATGAAAGTACTAAGCTTTTTCGCTCTTTCGGGACTATTATTTTTGTCCTGTGGCGAAAAACAAAAAGAAGTTACAGAAGAGCCTGTTGCTCAAGTTACAGAAATGGAAGTTCAGGAACAGAAAGCACCTAATATTGTAGAAGTTGCCGCAGGAAATGAGAACTTTTCCACCTTGGTGGCTGCGGTAAAAGCTGCAGGATTGGTTGAAACGTTAAGTAGTGATGGTCCGTTTACGGTATTTGCTCCAACAAATGAAGCTTTTGCAAAATTACCTGCTGGAACAGTAGAGAGTCTCTTACTGCCTGAAAATAATGCAACACTATCTAAAATTTTGACCTACCATGTGGTATCGGGAAAATTTGAGGCAGCGGCGGTTATTGAAGCCATTAATTCAAACAAAGGCAAATTTACGGTAACTACTGTTCAAGGGGATAATATTGTTTTGAGCCTAAAAGATGGTAATGTAATATTGACAGATGCCCAGGGCGGAACCGCTACGGTGGTTATGGCCGATGTTGCAGCCTCAAATGGGGTTATTCACGCACTGGATGCTGTGGTGATGCCGAAATAAGAAACGCAGTCTGAAAAAGAAGATTAAGGCCATTGCATTCCAGCAATGGCTTTTTTTATTTAATTGTGTAGTGATTCCATTTGGAATAAAATACATTTCTAAAATTCAAATAGGTTTTCGTGAATTCAACTTCCTTTTAAAAATTCAATTGGTATTCATTTCTATTCCAAATATGAATTTATTAAATCATTAAATTAACTACAAAACCAAGATATATGGATGTAACAAGCGTTAAGGCATACTCGCAGAATTTGGTGTAGCCTTTCGCCGCAAAATCAAAATCCTCCATACTAAAGATCCTTATACCTACGGAGATTTTTCTGATTAGTTTTTTATTAAAGAATACGCATTTAAGGAAGTAGCAATAAGCAACCAAATAAAATATGGAGCTACTAAAAGGGATTTATACGTTACTTCTGGCCAATAGAAAAACATAAAAAACGCAATAACTAGCGTTAACGCCGATATTATAAAGAGTCCCGCCAAAAGTTGGTGGTAATAAAAGAAAACTGGATTCCAGGCTAGATTTAAAATATAGTGAAGAATCAACATTCCGATAAGCAGTTTTTTATTCTCCACCACAGGCCATAAATACGCCAGATAAATACTAAAGCAAATCATAATTACGGTCCACGAGGCACCAAAGACCCAACCTGGGGGAGTCCAAGGGGCTTTATTAATACCGGCATACCATTCAGACCGTGGACCTTTTCCTGCCATTAAACTTCCAAGGCCAATGGAACCAAAATTAAGTATTAAGAATAGTATAAGTCTGTAGATCATTTAAATGTTCTTTTTTGAATTCTAAGTAATTTGAAAATAGTAATTTAATTCATTCTATAATCTCATAGTCAATAGCTAGTTTTCGCAGTGCTCTCAAAGCAGAACCACTGTCTTTGTCTTCCACTTCAATTTCTACAGCGTCTCCTTCTAAGAGGATATCTGTAAGTTCATTGGCTAAGGATTCGTTTATGTTTAATGAAATCGCTACAATAGATTGGGCTATCGCTCTTCTATCTGGCCGCTGCGCATCACAAGACAATAATTTTAATTTCATAATACCGATTTATTAATGCAAGATACCAAAATTGAAGAAGGTGAATAATTCAAAATTTCGTCGCTCTTATTTCGTACTTTCAACAAATCAACAATCCAGAACTATTATTGGAGAAGACGAATTTTTCATAATTCATAATCTCGTCGCTCGTCGTTCATAGCTTGTCGTTCGTAGCTCGTACTTCCAATTCACTCAAACGTATACCGTTGCTCCGCAGTAGAAGATGCATTAAGCAATTGGTTAAGTACTTTTATAGTATTAAAATCGCGGGTAATTTCGCCGGAAACAGCAATTCCAGAAATACCCGTTTCTAATATGGCTGTAACATCTGCTGTTGTAATACCTCCAACGCCAATAATAGGTGTGCCGGTTTTCAATATATCCGTAATGGCAGTATAGCCCGCTAAGCCTAAAGCTGGCGGTAAGTTAGCTTTAGTTGCTGTGTCTCTAAAGGGACCTAAACTAATATAATTCACTTGTTTGTCAAGCAGTGTTTCGCAATCCTGCATCGTATTTGCCGTGCCACCAATAATTTGCCACGAGTATAAATGTTTACGAGCTATAGTAGGGCAGGAGTCTATTTTTCCCAAATGAACACCGTCTGCTTTAACTTCTCTTGCTATTTTATAATGATCATTTATAATCAATCTTGTTTGAAAATGGGAAGTGATTTCTCTAGCATCATGGGCTGTTTTTAAAAAGTTCTTTTCTGAAACATTTTTTAAACGCAATTGCACCAACTCCGCACCAGAGTTACAAGCCTTCTGAATATTCTCCAAATGCGCTACCGGCGAACTCCCTTGGGATATATAATGTAGTTTAGGTATCATATTTTTTTAATATTCAATTCACAATACTCAATTCTCAATTCTCACTACTTTAGAATATTCCATAAAATAGGATTCAAAGCGTTTTAGTACTGGGTGCATTTTCTCTGAATACAGCACATACTGGCATTTTTGAATACTTTGAGTGATGGACATAATAGCCTCATAGGTTGATTTTTGAGTTAGAAACTCAGCGTCGTCTATGCTAAATATTTTAAAGTCAGCGATACTAACCCCATTTGTTAAAAACAACTTGTTCATTGACTTTGGTGTGGAAATAAGAATATCAACCCCCATAGCGATTTCAGATTTTTGCACATCAATATGAAGCTCTTCATAGCCTACATAAACTCGCAAGGAAGTATATTTAGTGTACAATAAAAAAGCATCATATAACTCCATGGCCTTTTCCTTATTTTCTACAAGAACTACCGCCCTTGGGGCATTTCCGATCTCTCTACATTTTAATGCGTGCATTGTAGTAAGGATAATCGTGGTGGTTTTCCCGCTAGCTGCTGGGGATACGCAATACACATTCGCACCACTTTTTATTACAGGAATACTGCTACTCTGAAAAGGAGTAGGGGTTGATATTTCTAGAGTCGCTAGCCGCTCTTGTATTTCAGGATGTAATTTTTTAAAAGGCATAGAAAGTATTGAGATTGTAATTGAATGCACTAATTATATTAATTATTGCAAAGATACTATCTGTAGACCATTTAAATGGGCGTAGTTGCTTTTTCTATTTTTTTCTTATTTAGTTTTTTCCATTTGGTAATGAAACGCTTTTATATTCAAAATGCTAAATGAGGAATGAATAATTTCTATGAAATGTTTGTTATGTTGAATATCAATAAATACTTTATTTTTTTCTTTATAAATGGTCTAATATTTAAATTTTCAATTGGTTAAATACTTGTATAAACTTTTAATATCTATTTAAAAAATCAAACAAATAAAAATAATTTATATAGAAATATTAGTGTTAATCACCGTACACAAATGTTTAGGTTTAAAATTATTGGCTAACTGTAGTATCAAGTTCATGATTTTGAAACTTAAAAAAAGTTATTTAATTTTTATATATTAAATCGTTAGTATATCCAACTCCATTTTCATCCCTTAAATTTCGCTTCTATCCCAATTTTTTTTTCGCAGTTAAAGCTATTGCTACTTTTATATCAGGATAAAATTCCTTGTAAAAAGTAGTAAGCCGAAAATACTTTTCTTAGAGTAGGCACAAAACAATTTTAACCATGAAAAAAAATACATTTATTTCGCTTTTTGTGTTGCTTATCATTTTTTCAGCAACCTCAATTGCACAAACTACAATGAGTTCTTGGCAAGTTAATGACGGCTCAGAAGGTGTTTTGAAAATTCCAACCTCAAGCGATGCGCAACGCAGCGAAGCATTTAACAGCGCTACAGTTCCTTCACAAAATGATCAAGCTTGGAATAATCTTGAAAAGGATAAAAACGGATGGGTAAATTTTAAAAAGACATCTGATGTAAAATCTTGCGGGCAACAAGTTGACTTTACCTATTTTCAACTACTCGCAAATGTGCCAGCAAACGTGAATATAAGTTCATTTGCAGTAACATATAATGCTGGAGATGATGCTAACCGTATAGCAATTTACAACAGCAAATATCCAAATGGGAAGTTTGATCAGTCTAAAGACCAAATAAAAGTTTCACAGCGAGGTCCTTTTGTTATAGATATTAAAGACTGGATTGTAAAAGGAGAAGAAAACCGCATTGTGGTTATCCATTACGATCAATGCTCACCTGGCAATAATTTATCTGGCTTGCGGGTTACCATAAAAGAAGAAGTTATGATGGCTGAAGCTACTTCAGTGACGCTTCCCGATACCTTTAGACTGCACGCATATTCTATTAACGGCAAACGTGTTGAAAGTGGTAGTGATTATTGGATGGGTTTTAATCCAAATGAAGCTGGTGCCTCAAAAGTAGGTAGAATACTAAATGCAAAAACCGGAACTGTATTAGATGTTGAAAAAGTAGATATCGACAAAGCTAAAGGTATTATTGCCCTTAAAGTTACCAATGCGCCAGGCGCCAGTTCATTTTTGGTTATTGGAGATAACAAAAACGTAAGCATTGCAGTTATTACTGGTAATACTAACAGACACCATTTCATAATTCGCAATCCTGAGGAAAAAGAAGGCTCTTCAAAAAAGTATGTTTCATTTGAATCTGTAGCATTTCCGGGATGGTTTCTTCGTCACCAAGGTTTTCAGTTAAAAGTTACCCAAGCAACAGATAATGCCAGAAAGGATATTGTATATCGCCAAGATGCAACCTGGCTTTTTGAACCTATTAAAAATGAAAAAATGGTCAGGAATCAATCTGCTAATGAGTTTTTAGGTGTAACGCAATCCTTAACTGTAAATCAAGAACTTGTTTCTAAAAACGGACAGTACAATTTAATTTTACAACCCGACGGAAATCTATGTATCTACAAGAACAAGAAAGATTTTGTTTGGTGTACAATGACTAACGGCAAGAATACTGCACAGCTTATTTTACAGGATGATGGCAATTTATGCCTTTATAACACAACGGGTGGTCATATTTGGAGCACAGACACGTATAGAGGCGACATCAAAGAGGTTGGTTCTTTATTAGTGCTTGAAGACAATGGCATCTTAAATCTATACAATGCCAACGGCGGTGTTGTTTGGAGCAGTAAATAATAAAAATTTAGCGTTTGCGTGTCTCTATGGCACGCAAACGTTTTTTTAAACCGGCAAAGAATAACATATTTCTGTTTACATTCTGCCTTTTATTTTTTGTTCTAAATCGCCAACCATTTTTCAATTATATTACACCTGTTTTATATTTCGCATACATCACAATTAAGGCAATGAGAATGTTCAAACAGATTTCTGTAGTATTACTTATTATTTATTGCCAAGTTTCAATTGGCCAGAATATAGCGGTGGACAAAGAAATTCAAAAAATAGATACCCTTATAGAATACAATCAGTATGATAAGGCCCGAAAAAAAGCAGACAGCTTGTACCAGGTTTTGGTGAAAATTAATAGGGGAGAAGTATTAGAACAAAGATTGGAAGTACGTCTTCAGCAAGGCATTATATTCGACAATCAATTTGAACACAAAAAAGCACTTGAAATTTTTTTAGAGGTTGCACAAAAGGCCGAGACCAATAATTTATATCGCATTCTTTGCATCAGTTATATCAAAATTGCATTACAACAAGAAAAAACAGACAACTTTTACTTGGCTTACGATTATATAAAAGCTGCCCGAAAGATTGCTGATAAATATAAATTTACAGATTTATATAGTAAAATATATATAAGATATTCTTTTCTGCACAGGTATATTGGAGATGTAGAAGACACTAATGTTAACCAAGGATTAAACCAGCGTTTATTGGATAAAGGTTTTATAGGAAGTATAGATTCTGCCGTTTATTATGCAGACAAGAGTATTGAATACGCAACTATGTTTAATAATGTAAGCGACCTTAAGGATGGTTATCTTACATTGGGTAGCCTTTACGGCAAGAATAGAAAAAATAATGTTTCACTTTCAACAGAATATTTTTTGAAAGCATTGCGCTATGACAAGAAACTGAATAATACAGAAAATATAGGGGCTCTGTATCGCAATATCGCCGTTAACTATCTAATAAGTGGAGATTTTAATACCGCCTTAAAGTATAACGATTCGTCATATATGTCTTATGATAATGTGAATTTGTTTTACAAATATATAATTCCACAAAATAGAGCAGACATATTTGAGGCAATGGGAAAAACAGATTCTGCATATCATTATTTAAAAATAGCCTATGTTGATGTAGTAGAAAAATATAATTTGGAAGAGGTTGGCGAAACTAAAAAACTAGAAGAACAATTTCAAAATGATAAAAAAGAAGCGATTATAAAAAACAAAAACCAGCTATTAATCTTCATTTTAATACTCGTAATTGTAATTGCAGGCGCATCCGTTCTGTTAATTCTAAAAAACAGAAAGATAAATACACAAAATAAAACCATTAACAAACAGCTGGAAGAATTAGTCACAACCCTAGACCAAAAACAAGTACTATTATCAGAGCTTCAACATAGGGTTAAGAACAATCTTCAACATGTAATAAGCATTCTTGAAATACAGAAAGAATCTATAGATTTCAACAATATAGATGAGGTAATACGCAGCAACCAAAACCGCATTCATTCCATGGCGTTGCTCCATAAAAAATTGAACATTTCTGAAAGTGTAAATGACATAGACCTGAAAAGATATGTTACTGAACTCTCGGAATTGGTAAAAGAATCGTACGATACATACAATAAAAAAATACAGCTAAATATAAGCTGCGAGGTAGAAAATATAACTATTGAAAATGCACTTCCCACAGGTTTGATTATTGTTGAATTGCTTAGCAACAGTATAAAGCATGCATTCAAAGATCGTGCTGTCGGAATTATAACTATAGCTATTACAAAGGATGAAAGCACACAAAAAACCCAATTGTACTATGCAGATAATGGAAACGGTTTCGACTTTAACACCACTTCTAAAAAAGGATTGGGACTGGAAATAATAGTAGGGTTGATTGATCAATTAAATGGTGAAATAGATAGTAAAAACAACGCAGGATTCGAAATAACCATTTCGTTTTAAAAACAGATTGAATGGAGAAAAAAACAATATTACTGGTAGAAGATGATTTCCTGAACCGGCGCGTAACAAAAAAAGCTTTGACCGAAAACGGCTATAATGTTGCCGAAGCCAAAAACAGCGAAGAAACTTTTAAAATATTAGAAAGTCAATTGGTACACCTGCTAATATTGGACATCAATCTCGGCAAGCTTGAACAAGATGGTATAAACCTCGGGCAGCAAATACAAAATACATTCAAGATTCCGTTCATCTATCTTACCGCCTATGAAACTGCAGAAATAATTAATAGGGCTGCGACAACTTCGCCTTATTCCTATTTAACCAAGCCATTCAAAAATGCAGATTTGGTAGCCGCCATTCAAATAGCCTTACAGCAATCATCCAAAAAGAGCAAACCAGAGCCTACCATTCTTTTAAAAGACAACGAATACCACGTTGAGGTTTTTATAAATGAAATAGATTATATAGAATCTGAAGGCAATTACCTGCTGGTTTACACAGGAAAGAAGGTTTACAAATGCCGTTCCACCATCAAACAAGTATTGGAAACCCTACCCGAAGCCACTTTTATACAAACGCATAGAGCCTTTGTAGTAAATAAAACCAAGATTGATAAATTCAATATTAAAAATGTGGTGGTAAAAGGAAATTTAATCCCGGTATCCAAGAGGTATTCAGATTTAAGTGGGTTGTTTAAAAACTTTTAGCAGAAAATTATGCTGATTGGTGTGCAGGATTAAATTTTTTCACATTTAAGGAAAGCTATCCTAAATGTTCCTCAAAACTTTTTACAGCAATATTATTCTTATTAAAACCAAATAATTATTTAAGAAGAATGTTTGCTATTGCGCGGCTGGCTTAAGAGTAACAAGTAATAAAACCATAACAGAATAATCTGAAAGAGCAGAATTAATCAATCAAGCACAATGAGCGATGCAATTTTACATAACGGCTAATTATAGCATCATAACACACTCTTTAATGGGTAAAACGGAATGCTCTTTTTGTTCTATAATTTATATTATGTAAAATGAAATAATTGATAACCCACAACAATACTTTATTCCCTCCATTGCTCTACACAACTCCTACTATAAATATATTTCGCAAAAAGTTACTGCTATACCACCCAAACCTAAATAGCCAAGTGTACCCAAACAACATTGTTGGCATCCGTAGCCACATCCATCACAAGATAGAACCTTCCGGGTTGCACATAATACCCTGTGGGAGAATTATTCTTCCATATTTCGTTCTCCATTTTGGGTGAAATAAAATCGCCCTGTACGGGTATTGTCAATTCATTGCCATCAAAATACAGCGTTTTGTTAAAGTATTGTTCCACGTTTACAATGCCGTATTTTACATAGCCATTTTCAGAAAACATATTCTTCATCCGTGTGTAGGCATCATTGTAATACGTATTGTTTTTTCCGTGTGTTCTCACAAATTGTACATAACCTTCAATGTTATTCGTATTGGTGGCATACGCCCAATCCTGTGCTATTGCCGATTCCGTATTGGTTGGGTTGTCATTAGTGTTTACTATTTGGTTATTGTATTGTTCGTCGGGTATATGTAATTCTTTATCTGTATCGCCGCTTGTGGATAGTATCAATACCACAGCTAATACCGCTAAAACTGCCAGGCCGCTCAGTATGTACATCCAGGCATTGCTCGTCTTTTTAGGCTTATAATAGTTTGGTAGATCTTGTTCTATCGGGTCTAAGATTGGATCTGGTGTGGGTGGTATGGGTTTTGGCTTAGGCAGTATGGGCAATTCGGCCACGTCTGCCAACCTGTTTGCTACGGTATCATCAAGTTGAAGCGCACTTACCAAGCTGTCTATCCCCTTTTTATGTCCTTCTGCAAAGGTGGCATACTGTAAACGTCTCAATCGGAAAGGTATCTTGCACTCCTCCAAAAGCACTGGCACCACTTTTTTGTTCTCTTCCAAGGCATAAGACACCTCGTCCAAAACATTATTCGACTTAACGGAAGATTTTGACAGGACAACCAACAGCGTATGCGAAGTTTTCAGCGCATTCTCTATGCTATTGTCCCACCTATTGCCAGGTTTAATGTCCAACTGGTCCAGCCAAACCTTTGCGCCAGCTTCACGAAGGCTTTTAGCCAGGCTCAATACAAATTCTGAATCATCCCGTGAATAACTAAAAAATATCGTGCCTTCTGCCATTGCTATGTACTTGTGTTATAGACGCTAATGTACTGAAAACTTTTTTTATAATTTGAAGATAAGGCTATTAACAGTAACATCAAGACTCTATATTTACCCTATTTAATAATCATAATATCCAGATTCATCTGAATAGTAGTAAACCATCATCATAAAAATAAAGATCGCGATAAGTACAAAAAGAAAACAGCCGCCTAAAATGTAATAAGTGGTAAAGTTTTGCTTTTTGTACGGCACTTGAGGTTGTGGTGGACGTGTCGGATGGATTGGCTGCTGTGGCTGAACAGGCCGTGATTTAGGAGTTAATGGCGCTGGTGTAGGTGAAGACTTGAGATGTTCCTCTTCCCTTTCCACCAACTTCTTAGCTACCTCTTTTTCCAGTTGGAGCGCATCTACAAGCGTTTTTAAACCCGTTTCCCTGTTGCCACTAAAATCTGCATACTGCAATCGGCGCAATCGAAAAGGAATTTCGCAATCTTCCAAGAGCACCGGGACAACATTTTTATGCTCCTCCAGTGCATATGAAACTTCATCCAACACATTATTTGATTTCACCGAAGAACAGGACAGAATTACCAAAAGAGTGGACGATTCCTGTAATGCCTTCTCTATCGAGCTGTCCCAGCGTGAGCCAGGCTTTATATCCAACTGGTCCAACCAAATGGTAGCTCCTGCCACACGTAAATCTTTCGCAAGCTTCAAAACAAACTCAGAGTCGTCCCGTGAATAGCTGAAAAATATAGTGCCTTGAACCATTTTTATTTATTATTGCTTTTGTATATTTTTAACAATAGCATTTTGAATATTATTTCTCGTCCGTACACAAATCATACGTTTTCTTAAAAATTGCCGCGTCACAGCAGTACATCTCACCGTTTACACCCACCATTAGCCAGTCTCCAGGTTTTCCCTTCATTCTTCCCTCCATAGTTTCCACCTCAAAAGGCTCGTCAATTTGAACACATTTTATAGAGATAGGCTTTTTTTTTGCTTTTTTGAAATCCAACTTTGGGATTTGGTCTTGAACAAATTTCAACATAACATATAAATTTAAAATTAAATTACGATAAAAAATGGGTTTTCAGGAATTTGATAAAGGGATCTTTGGAATCATCAGTTTGCATTCAGCTTAAATTTTACAGTAGATAGTTTATACAGCGCTGCCGCTTTCTCTTTCAAGCCAGCCATTACAGCACCCGTCTACAATTTAAATATTTATAGGGCGCAACTTTCCATTTATGAAGAGCTTCAAATTGCAAATAAATATACAGGTGTCCTTTCTTTGGAAGCAAATATGTTTACTGACGGTGCCAAAGATTTACTATTATTGGGTCGTTTTGCCAGAAAATGGAAGTGGGAACAATACGGTAAAATAGCACCTTTAACAGAAGTTTCCGGAATGCTTGGCAATCGCGATAATTCTAATGGTTATCCATATTGGACTATAAAAGAACGTGTTTATGGGGGTATTGGAGTTAACTATATGTATAGAAATTTAAAAACGAGTCAACAATTAGACCTTGACGCGTCCTATTTTCTAGCTAGTTTTAGTGGAGATTTCCAGCGTTATCGCGCCCAGTTTCAACAACCTCTCTGGGATTATTTTTATGTAACCGGAATTGCGGTATTTTATACGCTAAAAAACTTTTACAATAATAATTTCTTACTTGGGCTGAAATATTATTTCAAATAAGCTAAATGAGCGCTTTTGATTATGAAATGAAAATTATCTTGAAATGAATTTTTAACCTTTCACATCATAAACGAAAGCACGATACTTAAGTAGTGCAACGAAAACGACTCCACCAAGGGCATTTCCGAAAAGTGCTAAACAAATAAATATTAGATACCCACCAATAGTTATTGCCGGAGAACTTATAAGGCCAGCAAATACTTCTACATTGCCTACTATACTGTGATGAAGGCCGACAAAAGATAAGACCGCCGTTATCATAAATATTAACACAATTCTACTGAGTGTGCTTTTTGAAGCTGCAATCAGCCAAGAAAGCAGACCCATTAGCCAGCCAGCTAAAATGGCACTTACAAAAATTATTGTCTTGTCGTAATTTGTTACATGCAGCGCTATTTTTTCAACAGTCTTTAGATCAAAGATTTCCAACTGCGGACCTATCCAAACTAGTAAGAAAGCTATAAGGTAACCACCTATCAAATTGCCTGATATAACCAGCCCCCATAATCTTAAAAGGCTGCCCAGGCTTCTTTTCTTATTTAATACAGGAAGCGTCAACAGTGAAGTTTGTTCGGTAAATAAAATGGATTGACCCAAAATAACCATTATGAATCCGACTGGATATACAAAAGAAATCAACTTTAGTATCGTATCTTCTTCAACTTTACCGTGTAGAAAATAAAAAAGTGTAGATATCAATAAGTAACTAAAACCTATTTCCAAGCCGGCCGTTAATGAGCTGAGCAAAATACTTACGGAGTTTTTATCATAGGTCTCCTGCCCTTCTATAATCTGTTGTTTTAGAATTTCACCGTGGGATTTTGCGGTAGTCAACTCTGAGGTTTCAGAATTTTTCAACTCCTTATCAATATTTTTCTGTTCTTCTGATTTGTTGGTTTCTTCCGCTGACATATTCTGAAATATAATGTTGTGACACCAAAAAGGTTTCGTTCTCCTAAGATATAATTATTTATAATATCTGAAACGAAACCTCTATTTTATAAAACTGCACTTTTATTTATTCATCATTTCTTCCAAATGTTGCCTATTTGTTGATTTGCCATAAATTTTTTGATCGGGATCCATTATATGCGTGTCTTCAAGTCCACCAATATAAACTGCCTCAAAACCAATATCCTCAATGAGCTGCTGGGTAACCATTTTGCTCTCTTCATCCTGCGCCGCAAATGGAATAGCCAGTTTATCCGTATCGCGAAATGCTCTATCTTTTAAATGTTCTGCTTGTATAGTATTGAAGGCTTTAGCCGTTTTGGCGGTTCCAAATTTCATGGCGGTATATTCCGACGCATTTCGGTTACTGTCGCGAACCTCTTGTGCCATTTCACCATCTCTCTCTGGATAGGGATTGGTTGCGTCAATAATAATCTTATTTCCATACTCACCAGCGTAAAGTTCGGCCAGTTTATCAATCGCTTTAAATGGTACGGCGAGTAAATAAACATCAACATTAGCTTCCCAAGCCTCATCAAGGGTTACAGCTTTAGACTTCCCTCCTGCTTCTTGCACCAATTGCTTTAATTGTTTTGGGTGTCTTGAGGTAAACAAAACCTCATGGCCTGCTTTGGCCCAGTGTTTACCTAAATTCCCTCCTATATTTCCACTTCCTATTACTCCTATTTTCATCATAATTTTTATTTTCTATATTAATTCTATTCTTCTTCTGAATTGATTTTTTTGAAGGTTTCAGAAATTTTTTGCTTATCTGCTTTCGATTTCATTTCGGTGTCTTTTTCCATTTTAAGCTCACCATCACCTTTTATTTTTAACTTATCTTTTTTTTCGCTTTTGCCGAAATTGGACGACTTTCTATATTCGTCCTGAAAATCCGCGTGTTTCTTTTTGTTTTCCATTGTCTAGTTTTTTTTAGTTTTTAAAATTTCCGTTGAAAGCAAAGTCTTCCTGTATTTTCCGTTGACGCATTTCCTTGAGTTCCTGCTTTTTTAAATCGTCTGGCAAATCATCTGGATTACCACCATAATATCCAAAGGCCACAGCAGTTGTAACATGGTAATCATCTGGGAAGTGAAACTCCTTTTGGGCATTTTTAAACTGCACACCAGCCATTTGATGCACGGCAATATCCATACTGTTTGCCTGGTGAACTACATTTCCCATAAATAATCCCAAATCGTGCAGGGCGTGAAAATTTTCCTTTTTACTTTTTTCCATCGTTTTCTTGAAAGCATTGATCCATAAAAGCTGCGCATTGCCCGCCCAACTTTGGTTAAATTCATCCAAGCAGTTAAAGATACGGTCATAAGTGGCGGTACCTTTGATGCCCCAAATAACTCGCCAAGGTTGGATGTTTGAAGCACTGGGTGCCCAACGGCCAGCTTCCAATAATTTTTTCACATGTTCTTCTGTGATTGGTGTATTAGCAAAAACCCGTGGGCTCCATCTATTTTTTAAACTTTCTAAAATGGGATGATCCAAAGGTGTGGTCTTATTGACGGTTTCAGTATTTTTCATGTTTTTTCTTTTAAATATACCGAGTTTGGAGCGCTATGAAAAGCTTTTAAAAAAGTTTTAACGCTCCTTTAGAGTATTAACATTTTAATACCTTATTTAAACAAGGATTGCACTTATTTTTGCTCAAAAATTTAAATTAATGTTGGTCTGGATTATTTTTATAGCATTTATCATTTTATTTTTAGCTTTGGATTTAGGGGTTTTCAACCGCACTCCGCACGTAATCAAAACAAAAGAAGCTGCAATTTGGACTACCGTTTGGGTAACCGTGGCCTTAGGATTCTCAGGTGTAATTTACTGGCTGTTCAGCAATGGACTTGTAGAAAACCCATCCAACCTGGCTCCAGACGTGGCAGTTCTAAAATACATAACCGGTTATTTAATAGAACTTTCTCTAAGCATTGACAATGTTTTTGTAATTGCCGTAATTTTTTCTTCTTTCGCCATTCCCCGGAAATATCAACACGAGGTTTTGTTCTACGGAATTTTGGGAGCTATTGTTTTTAGAGCTTTAATGATCTTTTTTGGTGTGGCCCTTATCAATAAGTTTGATTGGATAATTTACGTGTTCGGAGCCTTCTTATTGATTACTGCTTACAGAATGTTAGTCCATAAAGAATCTGAATTTGACCCGAAGAAATCTAAAATGTTTCGTTTTCTTAAGAAACTCTTTCCCGTAAGCTACAAAATGGACGGGGATAAGTTTTTCATTAAGCGCATGGGCATTCGTGCTGCTACCCCACTATTTGTTGCCCTGATTATAATTGAATTAACTGATATACTTTTTGCTCTGGATAGTATTCCTGCCATACTTGCTATTACAATAGATCCTTTTATTGTTTTTAGCTCTAATATTCTGGCTATTTTGGGGCTTCGTTCTATGTATTTCTTAATATCCAGAATGCTTACCAAATTTAGATATATTAACTACAGCCTAGTTGTAATACTTGCTTTTGTGGGTCTTAAAATGATTTTTACCCACAATGTGGAAATCCCCGAATGGTTATCGCTTGGTGTGATCGGCGTATCACTCGCTTCTGGAATTATTGCTTCCATCCTAATTCCAGACCCCAATCCATCAGCTATTGAAGAGAATTAATTTCATAATATCCTACTAAAAATTTGGAATGGTTTTTTTGCTATCGTATCTTTAAAATTGATAACTAAAATCTACAAATTATGAATATAAATTTTGAATATCACGAGGTTGCAGCAAGTCCAAGGTTGGAAGGATTGGTAACCGAAAAATTAAACAAACTTGAATCGAAATACGATTCCATTGTTAGCGCCGACGTCTATTTTAAAAAAGAAAATACAACCAATCCAGAAATTGGTAAAATTTGCAGTGTACGTTTAGGTATGCCAGGACCTACCATTTTTGCTGAAACATCAACTGGATCTTTTGAAGCTTCTATAGCTAAAGTAATTACGGAGCTTCGGTCACAACTTCAAAAACGCAAGGAAAAATTAAAAGCACACTAATCATGAAAGAAATGGGAGTTATAGCACGAGACGAGAAACAATTAACACTTATATATAGTAGTAATACGCGCGTGGGAACCCACACGCTAAGTTATTTAACAGGCATTGATGAGAGATATTTAGCCATAGATTTGGCAAAAACAAAAGTTTCGGATACCCAATGGGCAGAAATTGCCGATTCACTGGGAGTGAAAATCGGAGATTTAGTTGATAAAAGGACTCTCGACATAGATGTTCAAAGTACCGCGGAATTTGATTCAAATGATTGGCTAAAGATAATTCAGAAAAATGATTCTGTAATATCGAGACCGATTGCAATAAAGGGCAAAAGGACAAAGCAAATTGGCAATCCGACAGAAATTATGGAATTTTTTGAAGTAGATTCCGCAGGGCTTGAGCAGAGCCCATCAAACGATACCCAACCTGATATTGAAAGAACAACAGAAAAGGAAAACTTTATTGAAAAAGATAACTGATTATTCTTTTGATACTCTTTCTAAAGGTTGAATATTAGGCTTAACCTGTTTGTACACTTCCAGCTGTGGCCTAGTTAAAATATTATTCATCTCTTTTGTTTCTTCGTTTTGAAGTTGATAAAGAACGGTGAGTTTTTCTCTTCCCTTTAATTCAGATTCAACTTTATAACGACGTATCAAAAATTCTTCAACTTTCTGTTGAAATAAAAGCTGTTGTTCACCTGTTAAAGACAATTCTAGATTGTAGTTATCTGTAATTTTTACCGCTTCTTCTTTTGCAGTAGCATTTGATTTCTGAAGATATGGATCCTGTGAGAATGCTGAAAAGCTTATAAATAATAATACGATTGCAACTAATTTTTTCATGATTTTTTCAATTTGAGTTTCATTGAAAATAATTAATTTCTTGTTTAATGGCAAGTACTTTAACTCACTTTAACGGCTCAAACATTATCAGTTAACAAAATGAAATGAGGTTTTTTAAAATGTATGCCGATTAAAATCTAAATTGAAATTTTCTGCTGAATCAACAAGATCGCGTCATTCACGTTTCGAAGCTGTTCCATATCCTCATTCTTAAATTCAATATTGAATACATCTTCAATATCCAAAATAATATCAACCAGATGCGCAGAATTTATATTCAGCTCTCTTGTTAAGTCGCTTGAACGGTTAATTTCCTTTGCAGATATATCTTCAGGCAAATAAGTTTTTATGATAGGTTCAAGCTTTCTGTATATTTCTTCCGAAGTCATTTTTTAATTTTTTTTAAAGATAGCACAAGCATTTACATCACCAAAACCAAAACTTGCTTTCGCAATGATTTGCAACGATTTTTTCTGAAATTTGGTCGGAATTTTTTCCGAAGCAATCAAATAAGATATTTCGGGATGCAAGTTTTCACAATTCACGTTGGGAAAGATGAAGCCCTCGTGCAGCTGGAGAATGGCTGACACAATCTCTATACTTCCGCACGCGGCCAAACAATGGCCCACCATTCCCTTAAGCGAATTTATATAGGGAAATTCATCTCCATTTCTATTTAACGCAATACTCCAGTTTTCAATTTCATCCGGATCTTTAATGGTAGCTGTTAAATGGCCGTTTATATAGTCAATTTCTTCTCCTGTAACATCAGAATTTTTGAGCGCATCTGTAATACATTTCTGAATGGCTTTACTATTGGGCGCGCTCATACTCCCACCACCTCTTTGACCACCATTGTTAACTGCTCCGCCAAGTATTTCGGCATAAATAGTGGCTCCTCTTTCCTGCGCACTTTCCAAAGATTCAAGCAAGTAGGCTCCTGCCCCACTTCCGGGAACAAAGCCGCTAGCTTCGGCACTCATTGGGCCGGCAACTTCACCTGGCGAATCGTTGTATTTATAGGTTGTTACCTTCATTGCATCAAAACCACCCCAAATATATGGGCCAGAATCACTCGTACTACCGCAAAGCATATATTTCGCTTTCCCGTTTACAATGTGTTCGTAACCCATTAAAAGCGCTTCTGTGCCAGTTGCACAGGCAGAGGAATTTGCAGTCACCATATTTCCCGCACCAATTAATCCACCCAAATAGGCGCTCACCCCGCTCGTCATAGTTTGTGCCACAGAAGTACTGCCCAAACGGCGCACATTTTTATCGTCTATTCTGTAAATAGCTTCGCGAAATTTTTCAATGCCACTGGTTCCGGTTCCGAAGATTATTCCTAAATCCCACAATGGTTCGTCTTCGGGTTTTGCAACTTCAATTTTTGCATCTTTTAACGCATCCATTCCGGCGATTACACCGTATAAAATACCACTGCTATTGAAATTACGAAGTTGGAGATCAGAAAGATATTCACGTTTTTTTTCTTCGGAAATAATTGGCATTGCGCCCAATTGGCAGGAAAAATTTAAATCGCGTAATTCTGGAAAAAACTTAATACCTGAAATCCCTTTTTTAATGGCTTCCGAGAAAGCAGGAATTCCAACTCCATTCGGTGCAACTACTCCCAGACCAGTTATTACAACGCGTTTCTTCATTTTAAAGTTATAGAGTTTATGGGTTAAAAAGTATAGTGAGTTATATTTATAATCGGTGGTGAATTTTTTATTTCTTGGTATTTTATTGCTGATTGTTATTAATTATCATTCCGCTGATGGTTCCTTTCGCAACTATTTCATCTTTAGCGTTAAGCATTTTTACTTTACACTTCAATTTATTAAACCTAAAATATATTTTTTCTGAAATGACCTTTACCTTTTCCTCGGGAAATACAGGAATGTAAAAATCAATTTCAGTATTACTCAGTGCGAAATTTACTCTTTCTATTTGTTCTTCGTTTATAAGAAATATTCCAAAGCATACCAAGCCAATCTGTGCCATACATTCTGTTAGAATTACACCGGGTGTAACAGGATTATTTTTAAAATGACCTGCATAAAAATAGGCATCACCTTTGAAAGTATATTCTCCATTTATGCCTTCTGCCGAAATAGAAATTATCTCATCCACAAATAAAAAAGGTTCAGAATATGGAAGTTGATTTAGTATTTCTTGGCTATTCATATTTTTAATTCTATCTCAAACTTTCACCACCATCAACTTTCAGAATCGTTCCGTTTATCCAGTTGGCTTCATTTTTACAGAGTAAATAAACTACATCTGCAACATCTTCGGGATTTGTTAATCTATTAAAAGGATTTCGAAGTTTTGCCATTTCAACTAATTTTTCACTATCCGGAATTGCTGAAAAGGAGGGTGTTTCCGTAGTTCCAGCTTGTATGCAGTTAGTTGTAATTTTCAGAGGAGCTAGTTCTACGGCCATATTTCGCATCAATGCTTCCAAGACAGACTTTGCCGCAGATACGGCTCCATAACCCGGCCAAACTCTTGAATTTCCTTCACTAGTAAAAGCGATGCTGCGCGCTTTATTTGAAAAAATATCGTTTTTTACCAAAGCTTGAACCCACTCGTACCAGCTAATTGCCATCGCGTGAATGGTTATTTCTAAATCCTGTTTTGATAATTTTTCGCTCGTTGCAGCATTCATACTTTTTAAACTGCCTTTGGCTATGCTGTGAAGTAAGAGTTTTACACTGTTCTTTGAAAATTGTTCGATTACGTCATTTCTAACTTCTTCACTTAAAGCGTCCTTATTAAATGTTTTTACTGCTACACCAAAAGATTTCATCTTTATCACTTCCCCCTCAAAAGCTTCCAATTTACTTTTCCGGTCACGGTGAACGATGCATATATTCATTCCTTCGGAAGCTAATTTTTTTGCACTTGCAAGGCCCAAGCCGCTACTTCCACCAAGTATAATTGCCCACTGATTTTTGAATTCGCTCATAATTAAAACTTCAATAATACGCGCTGCGCGGAAAAGCCCGGTCCAAAACTGAGCATCAATCCCAGATCGCCCTTTGCGGGTTTTTGGTCCATAAATCTTTCCAAAACATACAGCACGGTTGCGCTGCTCATATTACCGTACAATTTAAGCACTTCTTTGGTATCATCAATGTTTTTTCCCAAACTGCCAAATAAATCCTCAACCGTTTCTACAATTTTGCGTCCGCCGGGATGAAAAATAAGATGATCGATATCTTCAATTTTTAAGTTGCTTTTCTGTAGAAATGGATGGATTATTGCCGGGAAATGCTCTGTAATTTTTTCGGGTACTGATTTGTCAAGTATCATTTGAAGTCCCGTATTTACTAATTTAAACCCCATCATATTAGTAGCATCATAAAAATGATACATCTCTTCAGCAAGAATTTCTGGCCCCATATCTTCTTCGTTTGAGGACATTAAAACACAAGCGGCACCGTCACCAAAAATAGCAGCGCTTACAATATTTACCATTGAAAAATCCTCTAGTTGAAAAGTAGCCGTGGGAGCTTCCAGCGCAATTACTGCCGCCCGTTTTCCCGGATTTGCCTTTAAAAAATTGTTTGCGTAAATAATGCCCGAGATTCCTGCAGCACAGCCCATTTCAGTAACTGGCAAACGAACTATGTCCTGCTTCATTTGCAATTCGTTAATTAAATAGGCATCTACAGATGGAATCATAATGCCCGTGCAGCTAACCGTGATAATAAAATCTATTTCGGTAGGTTTCCAGTCCACTTTATTCAGTGCTTTTTCAAGACATTGCTTTCCGAGTTTTTTGATTTCACGAATGTAAATATCATTGCGTTCCTGAAAATTGGTATTTGTAAAAACCTCAATGGGATCCATAATAGAATAGCGTTTATCCACACCCGCGCCTTCAAAAATTTTGATCACTTTTCTCTGAAATCGGCTTTCTTGGCCGTGCATCCATTGTTTTACAAACGGAATTACTTCTTCTGTATTCCGGCTGTGTTTTGGTAATTGTTTTGCTACTGTGGTTATTTTAACGCTCATATGTCTTTTTTGAGTATCCATTGGTAACGGTAAGCCCAGCGCCAGCGGATTACGCTCATTTGATTTGGTATTTTTTTTGAAATATGCTCCAGTTCACTTTTTTTAAAACCTCTGGCGATGGAAACAAGTCCGTCGTGCCTTGCGGTTTTAGTTTTCAAAAGTAGTTGGCTGGCCATCTTAAATAAATTAAATGCCTGTTTGCTTCTTTGTAAATCGTTTACAATTAAGCCAATACGTGTTTTTTGAATTAAAATTTTTAAAAGAGTTTCAATCTTTTCATTGTTGAAATGATGTAAAACTAGCGTACACAGTGCAATATCGCAATTAGGAATTAGATTTTCGTCTAAAAAAATATCAACTTTTTGGAATTTAATATTTGGATAATTACTACTCTTTTCTTCTGCAAACTTTAGAATATTCCCATTGAAATCCAATCCAATCAATTCAAAATTATAATTCTTTCGTTTTCCAAAATCTGCACATTTCCGCAGTAACTCGCCATCGCCGCAGCCAATATCCAGAATGATAATTTTTTCAGTTTTGGAATGATCTTGCATCAATTTTTCAATTCCGTCAATAGTTATGGCATTTCCTCCCAACCATTTGTTCACAATTTTTAAATCACGCAAAAGATCTTTCATTTCAGCCCCTTGGAAATTCAGATCATCCATTATTTCTGGCTGTTTCGATCTATGTTTGTTGCTGAAGGTAATCATAAGGTTGAGCTTCCATGGGTTCTTTTAATAATATGCGGCACAAGCGATGGGATCATTCTCATTGTCGCAAATCCTACTTTTGATGCGCCGGGGTGCATTAAAATCTTTTGAATGAATCTTCCTGTTTTCAATCTGCCTTCAAATTCATTTAGCCAATGTTTGGTATAATTTTTTTCTAAGGTAGCGCGAATAAAATTATCTCTCTGGAAAGATTCAAGAAACAATTCAGAAAAGATTTGGGCACTTTTTATGGCCATAGCCATGCCGTTGCCGCACAATGGGTGGATGAGCCCGGCACTATCGCCAACCATAAAAATATGATTTTCTACAGGTTGTTTCTTATGAAATGATATCTGACTGATAGTCAAAGGTTTTTTAGAAACAGCTTCTGCTTTACTGAAAAAATTATTTAAAAATGGATTTTGCGAAAGCACTTTTTCTTGAAAGGAATCGATATCCCCATACTTTTTGAAAGACTTGAAAGTCGCCAAATAGCAAGCATTTACTGTATTTTTTTCGGTTTTACTTAAGCCACAATAACCACCTTCAAAATTGTGCAATGCAACCGTATCTTCAGGAAAATCATAATTATAATGGGCTTTCACAGCTAACCATGACGATTTTTCCTTCATAAACTTACGGTTCAGAAATGAATCGATATTTGATCGTTTTCCGAAAGCTCCCACAACAAATTCTGATAAGAAGGAATCTTTGGCTTGTGTTGTAACTGAGAACTGATTTTCTTGAAAAATTATTTTTTCAACGGTATCAAAAACTATGTGTACTTTATTTTTGACTGCATTATAGATAAGTTGATCAAACGCATAACGACTAATCCCAAAACCGCCTAAGGGTAAATTGGCGTTTATTGGATTGCCTTTAATGTCTGTGATTTTGAATTTCGAGATATTTTTTGCGCCTACTGAAAAGGGATCAATGTTTAAAGATTGTAAATACGGTAACACTTCGTTGCTCACATATTCTCCACAAACCTTGTGGTTGGGGTATTCGTTTTTTTCAATTAAACAGACTGAAACATCTTTTTTGGCAAGGTGAAGGGCAGTGGTAAGACCAGCGAGTCCGCCACCAACTATTATTATATCCCACTTGCGTTTATTGGTCATTTTTCACTTAAAGGTAAAAAAAATCCCGTCCAAAGATGGCACGGGATTTATAAAATTAGTTCAGCAATTATTCGCCAGCTTCTCTTTGGGCGTCTTTTTTCATCTTCTCATTTGGAATGATGGCAAGATTTACGCGACGATTCTTAGCGCGACCTGCAGCAGTTGTATTGTCTGCTACTGGTGCGGTTTCACCATACCAATTAGTTGTAAACCTTCCAGAGCTTAGGCCTTTACTTTGCACAAAATAATCAGTAACTGATTGCGCCCTATTTTTTGAAAGGGTCATGTTCATCTCATCCGCACCCACACTATCGGTGTGACCTACCACAAGAACGTTAGTATCTGGATACTCTTTTAAAACATTTGCTAATTTATCAAGCATAGTTTGAGATGAAGGGTTAACATTGTATTTGGCAGTGTCAAAATAAACACCACTATTCTCATCAAACGTTACAACAATACCATCATCTACACGCTCTACTTGAGCTCCAGGAATTTCCTGTTCAATCTTTTGGGCTTGTTTGTCCATTTTATTTCCGATAAGAACGCCGGCTCCACCACCTACTACGCCTCCTATTACTGCACCTAGCTCACCATTTCCACCTTTGCCAATATTGTTTCCAAGTATAGCGCCCAGTACGGCTCCTCCAGTGGCACCAATTACGGCGCCTTTTTGTTTATTGTTTGCATTTCTAGTGGCCTCACAGCTACCTAAACTTATAACCAGCGTGAATGCTAATGCAATTAGTGTGATTTGTTTAAAAAATTTATTCATAATATTTAGTCTTGAATTTTAGAAAAGTTCATGTTTATTTTGAAAGGTTTACCGTCCAAATTTACGGTTTGTTCCCAACGCATTGAGGATTCGTTAAGCTGCGCTAAACGCAACCTATAACCAGCGTTGGTGTCTGATTTACCTTTAGCATTCGTTGGTTTTAAAAGGAAATCATAAAGTCCTGAGGTAGGATCCAATTCTTGAATTGTAAAGATGAAATCCCGCTGACCTGTTGGACAGTTGGAATTATCTATCGTGTAGTTTCCGCTATTATTGTTAGGGATGAATCTCCAATCGCTACCTTCCATGCACTCCACCGAAGTATCGTTGAATAATGTAACGTTGAACGTTCCGGAAGAGTCATAGGAAATATTGTCCAATGACCAATATCCTTTAATAACTTTTCGGGATTCTTGAACGGTCTTTGGAGTTCCGCAAGCAAATGTGGTAGCTGCAATAACAGCCAAAATGAGGAATTTTTTCATAAAATTAATGTGTGTTAAAAAAATTAAGTGTTAGATAAATTTTATCTTTTGAATAATCTAGAAAGTAATGATAGTACAAGAAGCACTAAGAAAATCCAGAAAATAATCATTGCGATATCAGTTGCACCTTCAGCGATGCCCCCGAATCCAAAAATTGCTGCAATGATTGCAATTACTAAGAAAATAATAATCCAGCGTATCATAATTTAAGTGTTAATGATTAGTATGAGACCAAAGTAAACAACAATTTTAACATTTGGATTTTCTTTATCTAAAGTTTAACAACGAATGTTAAATTATCAGTAAGACAGTAATTCTAATAGGATTTCTTTGAATTTATGCTTAGGAAGATAGGCAGATTCTAAATTTGCAGCAAAAGGAACGGGTGTTACCAAACTAGCAACCCGCTTTACAGGAGCGTCCAGATATTCAAAACAGTTTTCCATTATCAATGCTGAAATATCTGAGGCTATCCCGCCAAACATAGAGTCTTCTTGAAGGATAATCACTTTTCCTGTTTTCTCAACAGATTTGTATATAGCTTCTGTATCCAATGGTACCAAAGTTCGCAGATCAATTAAGTCTGCACTTATTTCAGAGTTCTGTTCTAAAGTTTCCAACGCCCAATGTACGCCTGCGCCGTAAGTTATTATGGTAACATCCTTCCCTTCTTTTGAAAGAGAAGCTTTTCCCAAAGGAAGGGTGTAATAATCAGTCGGCACATCTTGACGAATACTTCTATATAAAGCCTTATGTTCAAAAAACATTATTGGGTTTGGATCTTCAATACTTGTAGCAAGTAATCCTTTGGCATCATACGGAAATGCTGGGTAAACCACTTTTAATCCCGGCGTATGCGTAAACCAAGCTTCATTGGTCTGGCTATGAAAAGGTCCTGCTCCCACTCCTGCACCACAGGGCATCCGTACAACCACGTCTGCTTTTTCACTCCAGCGGTAATGGCTTTTTGCAAGATGATTAATGATTGGATTGAAGCCCGAAGTAACAAAATCTGCAAACTGCATTTCCACTACAGCCTTGAATCCATTAATAGAAAGTCCCATCGCTGCAGAGACTATTGCAGACTCACAAATAGGCGTATTTCGAACACGATCTTTACCAAATTGCTCCACAAATCCTTCGGTTATTTTAAATACCCCGCCGTATTCCGCAACATCCTGCCCCATTATCACAAGGTTGTCGTGACGCTCCATTGATTGTTTCAGGCCTTGAGAAATTGCATCGATTAATCGAATATTCTCTGTTTCTAAATTTTCTTTAACTTCTTGATATACAAACTCTTTGTAAACATCATTTAATTCAATAGCTTCAGTAGATTCTATTTTTGGTTCGGAAAAAGCGATATCCAGATTCTCATCTATTTCATGCTTAAACTCATCTTTAAACTCCTGTATTTTCTCTTCCGAAAGAATTCCTTCATTTAGCAAATAGCTTTCGTAATTTAATAATGGATCGCGCAGACCCCATTCGTCAATCAAATCTGTTGGAACATATTTTGTACCGCTCGCCTCTTCGTGGCCGCGAATTCTGAAGGTTTTAAATTCCAAAAGTATTGGTCTCGGATTTTCCCGCACACTTTCTACCAGACTTTTCAGTTTTGTATAAACTTTCAAAATATCATTTCCTTCAATAATATGCGACTCCATGCCGTAGCCTTTGCCGCGGTCAGCAAGATTTTCACAGTTGTATTGCTCGTTTGTGGGCGTTGAAAGTCCGTATCCATTATTTTCAATACAAAAAAGAACTGGAAGTTGCCAAACAGAAGCAACGTTCAATGCTTCATGAATATCACCTTCGCTGGTCCCGCCTTCGCCTGTAAAAACCGCGCAGACTTTATTATTATTTTTTAATTTGTTTGCCAATGCAATTCCATCGGCAACGCCAAATTGTGGCCCCAAATGAGAAATCATCCCAATAATATGGAATTCCTGCGTTCCAAAGTGAAAACTTCTATCACGACCTTTTGTAAAACCGTTTGCTTTTCCCTGCCATTGCGAAAACAATCTGTGAAGCGGAATATCTCGCATGGTGAAAACAGCTAGGTTTCTGTGCATCGGCAAAATGTACTCATCTTTGTCCAAAACCGCCGTAATACCTACGGAAATTGCTTCCTGCCCTATTCCGCTGAACCATTTTGAAACCTTTCCCTGACGCAGAAGAATGAGCATTTTTTCTTCTATCATCCGTGGCTTCAGCATTCCAAGGTAAAGTTTCAGCAAGGTTTCATTGTCAAGATCCTTTCGGTTATAATCGAAGAAAATATATGGGGTTGTTTCTGGTTTCATCATTAGTAATTAGAAGATTCAAAAGTAGAAAAAAACCTATTGCCACAAGGATTATTAAAGCAAATTTTAACGTGGAAAAAACTTTTACTATTTGGTATCTTTGTAAGCTCAAAATTATTTTGCTATGAAAAATATACCCAGTGTAGATTTGGCCGATTTCCTTTCCGAAGACCCAAAAAGGAAGCAAAAATTTGTAAATGAAATTGGTTCAGCTTATGAGGATATAGGCTTTGTTTCACTTAAAAACCACTTCCTCAGTGATGATTTGGTGGATGAGCTTTATAAAGAAGTGAAAAGCTTTTTTGCGCTTCCGGTTGAGGTAAAGGAAAAATATGAAATTGAAGGTCTTGGCGGACAACGCGGTTATATTTCCTTCGGAAAAGAGCACGCCAAAGGCAAGAAGGAAGGCGATTTGAAAGAGTTTTGGCACTTTGGACAAGAAGCTGTTGCAGATGCTAATCTTTCGGAAGAATATCCGAAAAACGTTCAAGTTAAAGAATTGCTCGATTTTAACCACACCGGGATGGAAGCATACCGAATGCTTGAAAAAACTGGAATTTACGTGCTTCGGGCTTTATCATTATATATAGGTCTGGATGAATTTTATTTTGACCATTGGGCAACGAATGGCAACAGCATTCTTCGCCCAATCCACTATCCACCTATTACTGAAGAGCCCAAAGGCGCGGTGCGTGCGGGAGCTCACGGTGATATAAATTTAATCACTTTGTTAATGGGTGCCTCTGCTGGCGGTCTTCAAGTTTTGCGAAAAGATGGCGAATGGATTGACGCAATTCCAAACGAGGACGAATTGGTTATAAATGTGGGTGATATGCTTGAACGCCACACAAATGATAAATTGCGATCAACTATTCACCGTGTCGTAAATCCGCCCCGCGAAGAATGGAGCAGTCCAAGATATTCAATCCCTTTCTTTATGCACCCGCGGAGCGATATGAAATTGAATTGTTTGGAGGAATGTATTGACGAGCAAAATCCAAAAGCTTACGAAGATATTACCGCCGGAGACTTTCTACACCAACGCTTGGTGGAGATTGGATTGATAAAAAAATAAGCACTTGTCACAGGCAGTTCGTAGATGAACCTGAAAACTAAAAACATTGAAATCTTTAGAAGACCAATTAAAAAACCTTTTCCCCGATCACGAACCAAAAGATGTTCCCGAAACAAAGGAAGATACTGCGCTTTGGATGCAGGATGACCCATTGATTTGCAAATATGAAAAACGGAAGGGCAAACCAATTACAATTATTGAAGGCTACAATGGGGCAGATAGTGATTTCAAGATTCTTGCAAAGGAATTGAAACAATTATTGAGCGTTGGCGGAAGTTTTAAAAACGAACAAATAATCATTCAGGGAGATTACCGCGATAAGATTATGCAGTTTTTAAAGAACAAAGGATTTAAGGTGAAACGTGTTGGGGGGTGAAAATAGTTGCAGTGTTCAGTGTTCAATGTTGAAAAAAACTTTGCGACTTGGCGACTTTGCGAGAGAAAATATTTCAATTCATAAAATTCTTAAAAAAGATTTTTTTGACTTTTAATCTCATTAACTAAAAAACAAACTTGAAACAAGAAACTATAAAACCCAGCGAATTAATACTAACCCCAGAAGGTAAAATCTATCATTTAGACCTTGCTCCTTCTCAGTTGGCAACAACTATCATTACCGTTGGAGATCCAGATCGCGTTGCAGAAGTTTCAAAATATTTTGACACTATTGAAACTACTGCTCAACATCGAGAGTTCAAAACCCACACAGGAACTTATAAGGGAAAACGCATAAGTGTTATTTCAACAGGAATTGGCCCAGATAATATTGATATTGTTTTCAACGAGCTTGATGCTTTGGTTAATATAGATTTTGAAAAACGCCAGGTGAAAAAAAAGTTGACATCTCTTGATATTATTAGGATTGGAACTTCAGGCGGATTAACTCCCGAAGTTGAAATTGATAGCTTTTTAATAAGCGCTATAGGAATAGGCTTAGATAACGTGATGCATTATTATGACCAAACAGATAAAATTTTCAACCGTGATTTTGCACAATCCTTTATAGACCACACTCAATGGAATCCCAACAATTCTGTGCCCTACGCCGTGGAAGCTGATAAAGCTTTATTTAAGAAATTCTCTTCGGAAAAAACATATTCTGGTATAACGATTACCAACGTTGGCTTTTATGGACCACAAGGTCGAGTGCTTCGCGCAAAATTGAAGGATGCAAATCTCAATGAAAAGCTTACTTCCTTTCGATATAAAAAGAAAAAAATAACCAACCTAGAAATGGAAACTGCCACAATGTATGGAATGGCTAAATTGCTTGGGCATCGCGCAGTTTCAATGAATGCAATTATTGCAAACCGTGCCTCTGGAAGTTTCAGCAAAGACGCATCAAAAACCATCGAGGCGCTTATTCAATATACTTTAGGAAAAATTACAGAATGAAAAACTTTTTAATTGGCGGAGTGCCGGAACATTTTAATCTTCCGTGGTATATCGCGCTTCGCGATAAGAAATTTAATGAAAAAGGAATCAACCTGCGTTGGAAGGATTACGCTGGTGGAACAGGCCAAATGTGCAGCGCTCTCCGCGAAAAGGAAATTGATATGGCGGTAATCCTCACCGAAGGAATGGTGCGCGATATTATTAATGGCAACGAAAGCAAAATTATTCAGGTTTTTGTAAAATCCCCTCTTCTTTGGGGAATTCACGTGGCTGCGAATTCTGATTATGAAACTGTTTCTGACTTAAAAGGAACAGAAGCTGCGATTAGTCGTTACGGTTCCGGTTCGCATTTAATGGCTTTCGTGAATGCTGAAAATCTTGCTTGGGATTTAAAAAACGATTTGAATTTTAAAGTAATAAAAGATTTAGATGGTGCTTTAGAAGGTCTTCCCAAAGGAAACGGCGATTATTTTATGTGGGAAAAATTTATGACCAAACCTCACGTTGACAATGGCACGTTCCGTTTGATAGGCGAATCTCCTTCGCCGTGGCCTAGCTTTGTTATCGCTGTTCGAAATGATGTTTTGGAAAATGAGGCCGAAAGTGTAAAATCTATTTTGGAAGTCATAAACTCAGTGACTGAAAATTTTAATACACATCCAAGTATTGATGAGTTGATTGCCAAACGATACGGTCAAAAAATTGAAGATGTACGTGAATGGCTATCGTTAACAGAATGGAGTGACCGCCAATTGACTTCAAAAGAGCTGGAAAATATTCAGCAAAAACTGTTAGAACTGGATTTGATTAAAGATAAAATTCAGGAAAACAACATCTTACAAAATTTCTAAAAAAAATCTTAATATTTACGCAACCCGAAAGTAGAACTTGCATCTTATTGATATAAAATCATTAATTATGACTACTTTTTTAATCGTTTTGGGGGCGTTGTTAGTCACAAATTTTTTGTTATTGCAATTTAGCTGCAATGACGCCACCGAATCAGAAGTACCCGAAGAAGAATAAGAAATATCCCCATTTCTTTTCTTTCACTCAAATTACCATTCAATTGGTTTTTCTCCCTTTTCCTTTAAATATTCATTTGTTTTACTGAAGTGTTTGTTTCCAAACCAATAGCCTCTATTTGCTGCCAATGGCGAAGGATGGCCGCTTGTTAATACCAAATGTTTTGAAGTATCCACTTTTGCTCCCTTCTTTTTCGCGGGTCCTCCCCACAGCATAAAAACCAATCCGTCTCTTTTTTCTGAAAGCTTTTCAATCACGGCATCCGTGAATTTTCCCCAACCTTTATTTTGATGGCTTCCGGCCTGGTGGGCACGAACAGTTAGCGTTGCATTCAAAAGTAAGATACCTTGGTCCGCCCAACGTTCTAAGTTTCCATTTTGTGGAATTGGCGAGCCAATGTCGGTTCTTATTTCTTCAAAAATATTTTTCAGGGAAGGTGGAACAGCAACATTTTCGCCAACAGAAAAACAAAGACCGTGCGCCTGTCCTGGGCCGTGATATGGGTCCTGCCCTATTATTACAACTTTCACTTCGTCAAATGGCGTATGGTTGAAAGCTGAAAAAATCTCCTTTCCCGGGGGAAAACATTTTGTGGAAGTATATTCTGATTTCACAAATTCAGCCAAATCAATAAAATATGGTTTTTCGAATTCTTCCTTTAAAATCGCCTTCCATCCGGGCTCGATTGTTACCTGCATTATTCTTACTTTTGTATGATTGCTGAAAAAGTAAAATTAATGGAAATAAAACGGAAAGCCCGTATAGACAGTAAAACTTTAGAAGACCTTGAATTTCCCGCGGTACTGCGGCAGGTCTCGGAATTTTGCGTAACCGGACCCGGACGAGAGCAAGTTTTGGCTATTGCACCTTTTCAAGATTTCACTGAAATTGAACCCGAATTGCAACGCGTTAAGGAATTTACGGCGTCGTTTGACGGTGATAACCGTATTCCAAACCACGGTTTTGACCCTATCTTTAGAGAGTTACGATTGCTTGATATTGAAAACAGTTCGATTGAAATTTCAGGCTTTCGAAAAATCCTTTCCATTTCTGAAACAACTCGAATTCTGTTGAAATTCTTCGAGAAATTTGAAGAGTTTTATGTTCGCTTAAATTCTTTTTCGGAAGCTGTGAATTACACATCAAACATTTCCGAAGAAATAAATAAGCGCCTTGACAAATACGGTGAAATAAAGGACGAGGCTTCAAACGAACTTGGTGCAATTCGCAGAAGGTTGAATGTGGTGAAAGGAAAAATAAATTCATCTTTTGCAAAGGCACTTTCACAATATTCACAAAATGATTATTTAGATGAAATACGTGAGTCTGTTGTTGAGAACAGAAGAGTGCTTGCCGTTAAGGCCATGCACCGCAGAAAAGTAAAAGGAGCCGTGTTGGGCAGTTCAAAAACTGGAAGCATTGTTTATATAGAACCTCAAGAAACCCTTGAATATGCTAATGAACTTAGTAATTTAATTTATGAGGAAGTTGAAGAAATAAAACGAATTTTAAAAGCATTGACGGAATATGTCCGTCCGTACGCAGCACTTTTAGCGAGCTATCAGGAATATTTAACTGTTATGGACGTGCTTTATGCCAAAGCAAAATATGCTATTAAAATTAACGGCGTTTTGCCTATTCTCAGTTCAGAAAAAAAGATATCGCTTCAAAAAGCATTTCATCCTTTATTACTCGTTTCAAACAACAAGCGAAAAGAAAAAACATTTCCGCAGAGCATTGAACTTTTACCCGATAAAAGGATTATCGTAATTTCAGGACCAAATGCTGGCGGTAAAAGTATTACGTTAAAAACCGTTGGTCTTTTACAAGTAATGTTGCAAAGCGGAATGTTAATTTCTGCAGAACCGCAAAGTGAAATGTGTTTTTTCAAAAGAATTCTGACAGATATTGGCGATAACCAATCCATTGAAAACCATTTAAGCACCTATAGTTACCGTTTAAAAAAGATGAATCATTTCCTAAAAAAATGTAATAAAAACACACTTTTTTTGATTGATGAATTTGGAACAGGAAGCGATCCCGAATTAGGTGGTGCATTAGCAGAAGCCTTTTTGGAAGTTTTTTATGAGCGGGATGCTTTCGGCATAATCACTACGCATTACACAAACTTGAAATTGTTGGCTAATGAATTGCCACACGCCATAAATGCGAATATGCAGTTTGACAATAAGTCTTTGGAACCCTTGTATTTATTGCATTTAGGCGAAGCCGGAAGCAGTTATACTTTTGAAGTTGCCCAGAAAAACGGTATTCCGTACAGTCTCATTAACAAAGCAAAAAAGAAAATTGAACGTGGCAAAGTACGTTTTGATAAAACTATAGCCAATCTTCAAAAGGAACGTTCCAACCTTCGGAAAACGTCAGAATCTTTAAAAAATGAAGAGCAAAAAGCTAGGGTTGAAGGCAAGCAATTGGAAGAAGTAAATGCACGGGTTCAAGAAAAATTGGAGAGGTATCAGGAATTGTTTGACGCTAACCAGAAGCTTATAAGTTTGGGTAAAAAGGTGGATGTACTTTCAGAAAAATATTTCAATAACAAGCAAAAAAAACAACTTATGGATGAGTTGATGCGGCTTGTTATGATTGAAAACAGCAAGCGCAAAAAGATTGCCCCAAAAGTGAAAAAGGAAGTAAAAGCCAAAGAGCAAAAGGTAATAAAAGAAGTAGCGCAAAAGGTAGAAGTAATTCGTGAACGCAAAAAGGAAGAGAAAGAAAAAGCAAAAAAACTGCCACCGCCAAAACCGAAAGTTACACTAAAAATTGGCGACAGAGTGCGAATGATAGACGGAAAAGCCATTGGAACCATTGATACTATTGAAAAGAATAAAGCTTTTGTAAATTATGGAATGTTCAAGACGAATGTTAGTTTGACGGAGCTGGAGAAAGTTTAAAAGGAGTTGCAGTTTTCAGTGGCAGTTATAAGTATGACTTAATATTGCTACTGCCTCCACAAATTATAATTATGAATAAAATTGAAAATCACAAAATAATTCTCTTTGACGGTGTTTGCAATCTTTGCAACAGCTCGATCAATTTTGTTATTAAGCACGATAAAAAAAACGTCTTCAAGTTTGCTGCGCTTCAAAGTGAGGTTGGCTTAGAGCTTATTTCAAAATTTAAAATTGATACTTCAAAATTAGATTCTATAATTTTGATTGATGGAGATAAGTATTACGAAAAATCTTCTGCAGCACTTTATATTGCCAAAAAGCTTTCCGGCGGGTATCCCCTACTTTTTGGGTTTATCATTCTCCCAAAATTTATTCGAAATTCTGTTTACGATTATGTTGCCCGCAACCGTTACAAATGGTTTGGAAAAAAGGAAAGTTGTATGATTCCAACTGCGGAATTGAAGGGGAAGTTTTTGTGAAATATTTATTTATAAACTTTTCTTAATTTTCAAATGATTTAACCTTTGATATATTGAATGTAATTATTCATAGTTAGATTTAATTGATATTCAATGTCAGCGTAAATTAGATTTGCATTATTGTCCATAAACCATAAAGCTATCAAATCCAGCATAATCTAAATCACCATTTTGATTTATTCCTAATGTTAAACGCACATCCGCAACTCCTATTGGAACGTTGATGATAATCGTTCCTGCTTCACTGTAATCTCCATTACCATTAATTAAATTCACAATTCCCTGACCAACATTGTCAAAAAATACTTCATATTGAACATCGTCTCCATTGTCAAACCTATAGATATCATAATCAAAAGCCACTCTGGCATTAGTGAGTGCTAAAACATTCACATTATTAAATTGTATTTCATGGAAAAAATTACCACCACCATTAGGGTTGTCTAAATCCCGACATCCCAAAAAATTCCCTGATACATTACTAATGTTCGGAAGGCTAGAAACAATATCCCAAATATCCGCACCAACATTATAAAATGCTGGATCTACATTATATGACCAAGAAGTATTTGCATCAAAATCCTGAACAGCTGCAAATGTTATATTTGCTGTAAAACAATAAACATTCTCCCAAGCTACTCCATTCCATATTTGCAAACAGTTGGTGCTTTGAACAAATACTAGCAAACCGGTATCAGAAACATTTGGGTTTATTGCGTCCCGAGCGTTAACATTTGGCACTCGCGGTGGCATAAACCCCTTATAAGTTGCACCACCATCAGAAGTGCTACTAACCTCAAGCATAGAAGAAGGTGACGGATTAGTTGTGCCAATTCCAACTTGGCAATAAAAATTTGTTGCAATAAATGCAAGCGCGAAGAATAAAAGTAATTTTTTCATAACTATGAGATTTACATAGCTAAGAAGTTAAAATTCAGAAATATAGATTGGGTCTATTTTTCTGGGGAGAAATCTAATTTAGATAAATTAAAATTATTTTCCAAAAAAAATTCTGAAATAATTAATTTTAAAATTCTAAATATCAAGAATCTAAATCAAAAGTTTCTGAGGGGTTTTCGTGAGGCACATAATTTAACATGTCTTCGCCTTTTGCAATAATAGTACAAACTGTTGCGTCTCCAGTTACGTTTACCACTGTTCGGAACATATCTAAAATACGATCCACAGGGAATATAATTGCTATCCAAGCAGGATTTAACCCAACCGATTCCAAAACAATAATTAACATTACCAATCCCGCACTTGGCACGGCGGCTGAACCAATAGAAGCCAATGTAGCCGTTAATACTATGGTTAATTGTTGGCCTAGCGTTAAATCAATCATATGCAATTGGGCAAGAAAAACTACAGCTACGGCTTGGTAAAGACAGGTTCCGTCCATGTTTACTGTCGCTCCTATAGGGAGAACGAAGCTTGTAATCTTTTTGTCAACCCCTAAGTTTTCTTCCACACACTCCATAGTTACGGGCAAAGTCGCCGCACTACTCGATGTTGAAAATGCCAATGTTTGTGCTGGCGCCATTGCTTTAAAGAAACCTTTATAGGGTATTATTTTTACGAAAAGCTTCATCAATAATGGGTAAATAATAAAAATCATAAGCATCAAGCCAGCAAAAACAGTAAGTGAATACCAACTTAATCCTTTAAATATTTCATATACTTTCCCAATATCATCGCCTGCCATTTTACTTACCACGCCTGCTAATAGTGCAAATACAAAGAAAGGAGCGGCCTGCATAACCAAATCAACCATTTTTAAAAAGACTTCCATCGCACTGTCCATAAAGGTTGTAACGGGCTGCGATTTTTCATTTGGAATGAGCAACAGGCACACCCCAAAAAATATTCCGAAGAAAATAATTTGCAACATCAATCCATTACTAGTCAACGAAAAGAAGAAATTTTCAGGAACCAAATCTACTAAAGGTTGAAGTGGTGTGGTTTCTTTTGTCTTTTTTGCCGTTTCCATTTTTTCGGTAACTGCTGCATCTTTCAACTCGCTTCTTGAAAGATCTGTGATTTTTTGAGCGCGTTCAAAAAACGCTGGCTCTTGCAGATAATTTATACCGTCCTTAATTTCGTGGCCCTCGGAAGCCGCCCAGATTTCATAACTTATTCTGTTATCTATTCTGCTTTGCTCGTCAATGAGTTTTCCTGGCTGGATAACATTTACTAGTAAAAGCCCCATACTAACCGCAAAGAGGGTTGTGATTAAATAAGCGAGGAGCGTCTTCCCTCCCATTCGCCCCAGACTGGAAGCATCGCCGATATTCGCTACACCGCTGATGATGGAAACTAAAACTAATGGGACGGCTATCAATTTTAAAAGATTGATAAAAATAGTCCCGAAAGGCGCTATCCAATCTATAGTGAAATCGCTCCACCCCAATTGGCTGGAAAGCAATGCCCAAATGATACCCAAAACCAAGCCGATGATTATTTTCCAGTGTAGCGCTAGTTTTTTCATATAAATTGTAATTATTTTAAACTTGTGAAATTTTATTCAATAGATAAAAATCTGCAATAACCAATGCGGCCATTGCCTCAACAATGGGAACAGCTCGCGGCACAACACAGGGATCGTGGCGGCCTTTTCCTTCTGCAATGGCTTTGTCTCCTTTAGTGTCTATGGTTTCCTGCTTTTGCATAATGGTAGCAACAGGTTTGAAAGCTACTTTAAAATAAATGTCTTCGCCGTTGCTTATTCCACCTTGGATTCCGCCACTGTGGTTAGTTTTGGTACTTCCGTTTTCGTTGAATGAATCATTATGAGCACTGCCTCTCATTGCTGTACCTGCAAAACCGCTTCCGTATTCAAAACCTTTTACGGCGTTTATTGAAAGCATTGCTTTGCCCAACTCTGCGTGCAATTTGTCAAAAACAGGTTCGCCAAGACCAGTCGGTACATTTTGAATAACGCAACTAATGGTTCCACCCACAGTATCACCTTCTTTACGGATTGATTTTATAAAATCTTCCATTTCAGAAGCCATTTTGGCATCGGGACATCGAACTGGATTTTTTTCAATTTCTGAAAAATCCACTTCAGAATAGTGTTTCTTTAATTGCATTTCACCAACGGAAGAAACGTAGGCGGTAATTTTAATATTTTGCAGCAACTGTTTTGCAATTGCTCCAGCCACAACCCTACAAGCTGTTTCACGTGCTGAAGAACGTCCACCACCGCGATAATCGCGAATTCCGTATTTCTTATCATATGTATAATCGGCGTGCGAAGGGCGATAAATATCCTTTATATGACTGTAATCCTTACTTTTTTGATCGGTATTTTCAATAACAAAACTAATGGGTGTGCCGGTGGTTTTTCCTTCGAATATTCCTGAAAGAAACTTTACCTCGTCTTCCTCTTTACGTTGAGTAACAATGGCTGATTGGCCGGGTTTACGTCGCTGCATTTCAGAAATTATGGTTTCAAAATCTATGGAAAGTCCTGCAGGACAGCCATCTATTATTCCGCCTATAGCCAGTCCATGTGACTCGCCGAAGGTTGTTAGTTTAAAAATATTTCCGAAGGAATTGCCTGCCATAGGTTGGTTTTCAACAAATGTAAACTTTCGGGTTCAATTATTCAAGGTTGAAAATTCAAAATTTAAGATTTTGAAACAAAACTGCGTTAAGATTATAAAAGTGCATTCTTAAGAATTGTAACTGGATGTAACGCTTTTCGATTCGTGCCATCTAAAATTTGATGCCTGCAACTTGTGCCGTTTGAAGAAATCATTGTGTCTGCGGAAGATTTTCGAACTGCTGGAAATAACTTAAGTTCCCCTATTTTCATACTTACTTCGTAATGCTCTTTTTCATACCCAAAACTTCCCGCCATCCCGCAACAGCCCGAAGTAATAATAGTTGGTTTATAATTTATGGGAAGGTTTAAAATATCAAAAGTCACTTTTTGATTGCTCAGCGATTTTTGATGGCAATGGGAATGAATTTTAATATGTTTTTCTTCGGAAGTGAACTGCGCTGCGGAGATGTTTCCGTTTTCAATTTCAGCGGCTAAAAATTCTTCGATTAAAAAGGTGTTTTTTGAAATGTTTTCTGCGGAAGCTTTGTCCTCTGCCAAACGAAGATATTCATCGCGAAACGATAATATTGCCGAGGGTTCGATGCCTATTAAAGGCACATTTTCAGAAACTTTATCTTTTAAGAAAGTAATGTTTCTATCGGCTTCTTTTTTTGCCTCTTCCAAAAAGCCTTTTGAAATAAGTGCCCTGCCACTATCTAAAGTGTCAATTACGGTTATTTTATAACCCAAACCTGTTAAAAGTAAAAACGAATCCATTGCAATTTCAGCATCTAAATAGTTGCTGAATTCATCAACAAAAAGTAGTACATTTTTAGTTTGATTATTTTTAGTTAAATTACCCTCAATTAACTGATTGTTATTTGTTTGAATACTTTTACTAAAACTTTTAATAGAAACTTTTGGCAATGAACGATTTTGATGAATCCCGCTAACTTTTTTTATGATTTTTGAAGTAACACTATTCACGAAAAACCAGTTTGAAAGCTTCGGTAATTTTGAAGCCATTTTGTTCAATATTGTACTTTTTCCGAATAGTTTATTTGAAAAGGAAACACCATTTGCTTTATTATATTGATATAAAAATTCAGCTTTTGCAGTGCTAATGTCAACATTACTTGGACATTCGCTGGCACAGGCCTTACAACTAATACAGAGATCGAAAACTTCTTTTAGTTCTTTGGAATTGAATTTGTTTACAGCTTCATTGTTTGTTAAAACCTCACGCAATGCATTGGCTCTTGCCCGCGTTGTGTCTTTTTCGTTTTTTGTGGCATGATAGCTGGGGCACATTGCTCCGGCTGCCTCCGCAGTTTTTCTGCAATCGCCACTGCCGTTGCATTTTTCAGCCAAACGGAGTATGCCTTCGGAATCGCTGAAATCCATTAATGTTTTAATTTTTGGCTCTTCTCTATCTATATCATAACGAAGCGATTCGTCCATTTTATAAGCATCTATAACCTTTCCCGGATTGAATATGTTTTGAGGATCGAATGCAGTTTTAATTCGCTTTAAAAGTTCATAATTTTTTTCGCCAATCATTAAAGGAATAAACTCGGCGCGGACAATACCATCACCGTGTTCGCCACTAAAGGAACCGTTGTATTTTTTACAGAGTTTAGCAACATCGGTCGTGATTTTTCGGAAATAGTCCACACCTTCTTTTTCCTTCAAATTAAGGATTGGACGTAAGTGCAACTCCCCCGCACCGGCGTGGGCATAGTAAACCGCCTGCTGATCGTACTTTTTCATCAAAGCTGAAAACTCCGTAATATAACTGGGCAGATCTTCTAGAGTCACTGCCGTGTCTTCAATACACGCAACAGCTTTTCGGTCGCCGACCATATTGCCGAGCAATCCTAAACCGGCTTTACGCAGTTCCAGCGCCATTTCAATCTCTTCGCCTCTTAAAACTGGGCTGTGATAACTATGTGCAGCAAGTTTAAGTGAATCGAGTAAAGAAGCTATTTGCTTCACTAGATCTTTTTCAGAATTACTTTTCAACTCCAATAAAAGTATGGCCTTCGGATTGCCTTTCACAAAAAAGCGATACGGTTCGTAGGTTTTGCTTTTTTTGGTACAATCTAAAATTACATTGTCCATCATTTCGCAAGTGTGCAAATTGTGCTGCATCGCTACAACCACATCTTTTAAACATGCTTCCAGAGTTTCGTAATGCGTTGCCACCATTGCGGTAAACTGTGGTGGCAAAACATCTAGCTGAAGTGTTATTTCAGTAGTAAAAGCTAGGGTTCCCTCGCTTCCGCAGAGCAGTTTACAGAGGTTTATTTCTTCTTCAAATTCTCCAAAAACAGTAGTATTCAATAAGCTATCAACTGCGTAGCCTGTATTTCTTCGGTGAATTTCAGGCTTTGGAAACTCTTTCCAGATTTCATGCTGTGTTTCTTCGGAAATTAATTCTGTGTAAAGCGTTTTATAGATTTTTCCTTCCAAAGAATTAAGTTCAGTTTTTTTCAAAAAAGTTTCTTTTGAATGGGTTTCAAAAATAGCTTCCTCGCCGTTGGAAAGAATTGTTTTCAGTTTTAAAACCTTATCACGGGTAACACCATACTGAATAGAAGTAGTACCGCTACTGTTGTTGCCAACCATGCCGCCAATCATACAACGATTGCTGCTGGAAGTGTTGGGTCCGAAAAAGAGTTCGAATGGTTTTAAATATTGATTCAATTCATCGCGAATAACGCCGGGCTGCAAAGTAACAGTCCTCTTTTCAGTATCTACTGAAATTATTTTTGTGAAATGTTTTGAAACATCAACCACAATCCCCTCGCCCACGCATTGCCCGGCCAGCGACGTGCCGGCAGTTCGTGGAATTAGCGACGTATTGTTTTTACCAGCAAAAGAAATAAGCTGTTTAATTGCTTCGTTGTCTTTTGGAAAAGCAACCCCTATCGGAACTTTTCGGTAAACGGATGCATCTGTGGCATAGATAGCTGTATGCAAAGTGTCGGTAAAAAATTCACCTTTAAATGTTTTCTGAAATTCCTGTATTTTTTTTTTCATATCACTTCTGTAAATGTAAAAAACTTCCTTAACAAAATTTTCTAAAAAACAAGATATAGATTGGCAACGCTTTAACTAATCGTGATAATCATTTCGATACTTTTACATATTAATAACTAAAAGAAAAATTATGAAAAAAGCATTTTTTTTAATTGCAATTGTTACTGCATTTGGCTGGCAGGCTGAGGCTCAAGAAATCTCTAAAAACGCTATCGGGATTCGTCTTAGCGAAAGTGATGGTTTTGGTCCCGAGGTTAACTACCAAAGAGCGGTTGGCGATGATAATAGACTAGAGTTAGGTTTGGCTTTTCACAGCAAACGCTATTGGGATGCAGTTAAACTTACAGGAATCTATCAATGGGTATGGAATATTGATGGCGGTTTTAATTGGTATGCGGGTCCAGGTGCAGGTGCAGGTGTTGTGAGTTATGACCGGAAGGATAAGGATTATCCAGGCGACAATAGATATGAGGATTCAGAAGCTTTTGCTTTTTTAACGGGAGATGTGGGGATTGAGTATAACTTTGATTTCCCTTTGCTCGTTTCCTTTGATTTTAGACCACAAATAAACTTAGGTTACAGGGATGACGTTAGTTTTGATGTGGGCCTAAGCGCCCGTTATCAGTTTTAGAAATTATAAAAAATAATTATATTGAAAGAAATGCCCCACAGACGAAGGGGCATTTCCCTTTTAAAAAAACAGGGAAAATCCTGTTTTATAATTTCTCATTTTATTGCAATTTTATAAAATTCAATAATATGAATTATGGAAAAGCATTACGTAGATATACATTGCCACCCGTCTTTAAAACCGTATAGCAAAAGTTTTAAATACAATCCTACAAAACGAAACGCACAGGATACGAACAGGAAAAATTCTATTTGGCATTACAGTCCTCCTAATTTTTTAGAAAAGTTTGTAAATAGAATTGTTACGCTTACCAAATTTACGCAGACTGATTTAACGGCACTTGCAAAATCAAAGACAAAAGTATTCGTGGTTGCCCTATATCCTTTCGAAAAACATTTTTTTGGAAAGGAAATTGTTGGGGTCAAAGGTGTAACAGATGTATTGGTTAATCTTGCAGCAAGCATCAGTCAATCGCGAATGGATTATATACGCAGCAACAATGATTATTTTGCTGATTTGATTGATGAGTACAATTATTATCTACAGCTTCACAATCAAGTTGTAAATATTGACGGAAAAATCTATACCTATCGTTTGGTTCGAAATTTTCAGGATATTGAAAATAATTTCACAGCAGAAACCGATTCCAAAAAAATTATAAACATTATACTCACCATTGAAGGCGGCCATAGTTTCAATACGGGCCTCGATATGCAAAAAGATATGGCCAGCCGAACCGAGGTTATTGGCAACATTGCCACCATCAAAAACTGGGAACACCGCCCAATGTTTATAACACTTGCGCATCATTTTTACAATGAGCTTTGTGGGCACGCCCGTAGCATAACTATTGGAATGTTGAAGAAAAATCAGGATCGCGGTTTAAACACAGGCATTACGGAACTAGGTTTGGAAGTGATTGATTTGTTGCTTGACGATACAGCCGGAAAAAGAATACCGATAGATGTAAAGCACTTGAGCACATCTTCGCGAAAAGCTTATTATAAATTACTTGACACAAAATATGCTGCTGAAAAAATTCCCGTTATTGCCAGTCACGGAGCTTGCAATGGCAAACACTCCATCGAACAATGGAATATACCAACTTTCAGCGAACACGAAGATTGGTTCTGTGATATTGATATTAACTTTTATGATGAAGAATTAATAAGAATTGCCAGAAGCAACGGAATTTTTGGAATTCAGTTGGATGAACGCCGTATTGGCAGCAGCAAGGCTATTTCAGAAAGCAGAATGATTTTTCCTAACAAACGAAAACAATTGCAGAAAAAAGCGTTATTGGTTTGGAGACAAGTGCAACATATTGCTGAAGTGCTAGACAAAGAAGGACTTTTCTGTTGGGGAATCCAAAGCATCGGCAGTGATTTTGATGGAATCGTAAACCCAATAAACGGTTTGTGGACTGCTGAAAACATGAAAGATTTGGCCGAGGAAATGCTAAACCATGCCGAAGATTATCTTTCAAAAAATTTAATAACTCTCAATGATTTCAACAGAATTAATGCGGAAACGATCGTGGATCGGGTAATGCATGAAAATGCAATGGAATTTATAAAAAAAAACTACTAATGTTTAGCGATGGTCATTTTATCAATTGCCACTCTGTATAATTCTTCATAAACGGGCACAATTTTTTTAGTATCATAAATCATCGCAGATTCGATTGCTTGTTTTTTGAACTTCGCCAAAGTTTCATCTGTGGCCAAAATTTTCAAAGCGTTTTCTGCCATTTCACCAACATCACCAACATCACTTAAAAAACCGCTTACCCCTTGAATGTTTACTTCCGGCAAACCACCGGTATTGCTTGAAATAACGGGTACACCGCAAGCCATTGCTTCTAAAGCAGCCAGACCGAAACTCTCTTTTTCCGAAGGAAGTATGAATAGATCGGTGAAACACAAAATCTTATCTACTTCATTACTATTGCCAACAAACAATACTTTTTCCTCTATGCCTTTTTTCTCGCACAACTGCTCGCACGCCTCTCTATCAGGACCTTCGCCAACTATAATTAATTTTGAGGGTATTCTCTTCTGAATAAGATCAAAAACTTCAATAACATCTTTTACGCGCTTTACTTCCCGAAGGTTACTAACGTGCGTAATAATCCGTTCATCTTTATCTGCCATCAAATCCCGCTGGCAATCGGTAAAAGCGTTGATTTTTTTTGGAATATCTATAAAATTCGGAACAACATGAATTTCCTTTTTAATGTCGAAAAGATGTAGCGTATCTTCCTTTAAACTTTTTGAAACTGAAGTTACCACGTCGCTATTATTGATGCTGAAAGTAACTGCTGGTTTATAAAAAGGATGGTTTCCTACTAAAGTGATATCTGTTCCGTGAAGCGTGGTTACCATCGGAATAAAGATATTATCTTCTTCCAGCATTTTCTTCGCCATATATCCCGCATAAGCATGCGGAATAGCATAATGTACGTGAAGCACTTCAATTTTGTGCAGTTTTACCATATCTACCAGTTTGCTGGAAAGTGCAAGCTCATAAGGTTGGTAATGAAATAGCGGATAAACGGGAACCGAAACTTCGTGAAAGTGAATATTCTTTGAAAGCAATTCCAACCGAACGGGTTGTTTGTAAGTTATGAAATGTATTTCATGGCCTTTCTCAGCCAGTGCCAGGCCTAGTTCTGTGGCTACTACTCCACTACCTCCGAAGGTTGGATAACATACTATTGCTATTTTCATTTTGCTTGTTTCAAGTTCAAGGTTTCAAGTTCAAATTTTTCAGTTTCACGAAAACATTCAGAGGTTAATAGTCAATAGCCTCATAAATTGCTTCTTGAATTTTACTGCGCAAATCGCTTCTTATCAACTTTCGGTTTTCCGCGTCGGGAAAGGTTCTGTTTGATAAAAACACATAAACAATTTCCTGTTCCGGATCTGCCCACGCAAACGTTCCAGTAAAGCCACTGTGCCCAAAACTGGTCATAGAAACACAACCGCAGGTAGGGCCCGAAGTGCCCAACTGTGGCTTATCAAAGCCCACGCCTCTTCGCACGTTTTTGTCACAGTAATAACAGGTGTTAAACTGGTCTAAAACTTCTGGGTTAAAATACCGCTTGCCTCCATAAAAACCCTTCCATAGGTACATTTGCATTATTTTAGCAACATCGTTTGAGTTGCTGAACAATCCTGCATGACCGCTAACGCCTCCCAGCATTGCCGCACCTTGGTCGTGAACGTAACCTTGAACTTTCTGGTTTCTGAAAATATTGTCCTGCTCCGTTGGTGGAATGTTGTCTTTTGAAAATTTTTCCAATGGATGATACATAGTGTAATTTGCACCCAGCGATTCATAAATATTTTCCTGAACTATAATTTCCATCGGTTTTCCGAATTTTTCTTCAAAATACTTTTTCAAAATATAATATGGCAGATCGCTGTATTTGTACTCCAATCGAGAGTTTAAATCACTTTCACGTATGGTTTTAAAAATAGTATCCATGTAATCCCTGCGCATATAAAGATTTTCAGCAACCTCTACATTAAAATCCTTGTCGGGAATATCTGAATAGTACTTTGAAGAAATTCCTGACTTTTCATCATTAAAGGTGTGGCGATAAAAAGGAATCCAAGCTTTTAAACGCGCATAGTGTGAAAGCATTTCCTTTAAAATAATATTTGCTTTATTTGAGTTTTTGTACTCGGGAAGCATTTCAGAAAGTTTCGAATTCATACTCAATTCGTTTTTATCTACAAGCTGCATAACTAAAGGTAAGGAAGCTAAAATCTTTGTTAGTGAGGCCAAATCGTAAACAGTGCTGTCTTTCACTTCAATTTTATTTTCGTACTCATTATATCCGAAACTTTTTTGATAAATAACCTTTCCTTTTCTAGCCACCAAAACCTGTGCTCCAGGATACATTCCCTCACTGATTCCTAAGTTTACAAGTGAGTCAATTTTTCTCAACTTATAACTGTTAACTCCCACACTTTCAGGTGTGCCATATTGAAGCCTTCGTAATGATTTTGTTTTGTAAATAGTATTCAAGGGAAAATCTTCACCCAAGGAAACAGGAAGTTTTCCTTTGGCTTCACGAGCGCCGAAAATAAGTTGGGCAGAAAGTTTTTGTGAAATCTCACTGTTCTGATAAGACATTACTACGCCTTCAAAGTTGGCTGTAGTTTTTAGATCTAGCAATGCGTACGGTCTTGCAAAAACATCCAAGATCACGGTATTTGTGCGCGCAATTTCATAAAGCCAAACAAGTTCATTTTCTGAAAACTCGAATCGCTTCCACGGGGTTGCATTGCTTTTATGGAAACCGATAATTACATAGTTATAGGCTTTTAATTTCTGAATGTAATCATCAAGACTATTCGCTTTTACCCAATCTACTTCGCCATATTTTTTCAACTCATTGAGGAAAATTTCACCTGAATCGTCACCAAAATTTACATAGGCGATCCTTTTTTGCTGCAAATCTTTTATCGGAAGGATCGCTCGGTCGTTTTTAATAACTGTAAGCGCGTTGTCCATCGCTTCTTCATAAAGCGCGTCATCATTTACAGAATTCAAATCTTCAACCAAATAGGTTGGGTTTACAGGTTTATAATTGTTCAGCCCAACTTTATATTTTGCGTAAAGAATTTTCTTTACGGAATATGCCAATCGCTTTTCTGTAATAACTTCTTCGTTGTAAGAATTGATAAGAAATTCCATTGCCTTGGGCACATCTTCGGAAATTAACAATACATCATTTCCAGCAAGAAATGCGGCAAGTTCTATTTCGCCGGATTTTTTGAAATCTGAGGCACCTTTCATATTTAAGGCATCGGTAAAAATGAGCCCGTTGAAGCCCATTTCATTTTTTAAAAGATCAGTCACAACTTTTGAAGAAAGTGAAGAAGGATAATTCATTTGAATTTCTAGAGCAGGAACGTTCAAATGGGCAACCATCACGCTGTTGAGTCCTTCATTTATCAATCTTTTATATGGAACTAATTCAATAGTGTCCAATCTTTCTCTTGTAAAATCTACCGTTGGCAAGGTTTTATGGCTATCCATATCGGTATCGCCGTGACCGGGAAAATGTTTCGCACTTCCCATAACTCCTGCGCTTTGCATCCCTTTCATAAAGGCCAAGGCCTTTTCGGTAACGTTATCTCTGTCTTCCCCAAAGGAACGGTTACCAATTATTGGGTTTTTTGGGTTGGTATTTATATCTACAACCGGTGCAAAGTTAATGTGAACACCCAAACGCTTGGACTGTTCCCCAATTCTACGACCAATTTTTTCAACAATCTTATTGTCAGTTATGGCACCCAAAGTCATATTCCACGGGAAGGCATACGTAGAGTCAAGGCGCATTGCCAAGCCCCATTCCGCATCCATGCCGATCATTAAGGGAACTTTGGCAAGAGATTGAAACTCGTTGTTCAGCTTGGCTTGACGCACTGGGCCACCTTTGGAAAAGATAATTCCGCCCAGGTTATAATTGGTTATTAAGTCTTTTATTTTATCAGTCTTTTCTTTGGGATCGCTTGAAAATATATCAGCCATAAAAAGTTGGCCCATTTTTTCTTCCAAAGTCATGTTGTCGTAAATACTATCGACCCATTTTTTTTGGTTTTGAAAGTCATTTTTAACGATTAATGGATTTCTGTCTTGGGAAAAGGAAGAAAGGCAGACAAATGCAAAAACGAAGGTGAACAATAAGTTCTTCATAAGTAAATAACTTTTTACGATAAAAATCTATTGTGCCAACTTTCGTGAGCAGGAACTTCCCAGTTTTCAAGGTATTCGGCTTTGGTATTTACAAGATTATTGAAGACGACCGTATTTTTTGAAACCGATTTATCCTTCGCCATTTTTCTGAAATCTGCCAAGGGTTTATAAGCTATATAGTCTCCAGAATAAAAGGTAACGTTCATTTTGTCTAAAAGATCTACGTCAAATTTTTCTTGAATTGACTGAATGAAATGTACCGAAGCATCAATGCTGCAGCCCGATGCCGAAGCATTTTCCTGATTGAGCCCAATAATAATGAAACGATTATATTTAACCTCTACCGCAGCCTCAAGATCGGCTCCGTGGGCAGTCCACTTGGTTAAAAAATCTGTAGTAAGTTCTGTAATTTCAGCAACTTCATCGTCGCTTAATTTTCTATTGGCCTGATAGATCCATACTCTGGAATCATCGGGCAGGTTTTTAAAATCTGTCAGCATTTTCAATTAATCTTATTGTTTCAATCCAAATTGTTCATTTCGACTTCGCTCAATGACTATGGAGAAAACAATTTATGGGTTTTTATAAATCTTCTGCATTTGCAATCATCTCTGCTATGTCCAAAACTTGAACATCATCTTCAGCGTGTTTAGCCTTAACGCCATCGGTCATCATTGTATTGCAGAACGGGCAGGCCGCGGCAATAATTTTTGGGGCTGTTTCTAAAGCCTCTTCGGTTCGCTCAACATTAATATCTTTATTTCCTGGTTCAGGTTCTTTGAACATTTGTGCGCCACCGGCACCACAGCAAAGGCCACGAGACTTGCACCGTTTCATTTCAACCAATTCCACTTCCAGTTTTTTAAGGAGTTCTCGCGGCGCTTCATATTCACCATTGGCTCTTCCTAAATAACACGGATCGTGGAAAGTGATTCTCTTTCCCTTGAATTTCCCACCTTCAACCTTCAGCCTTCCTTCTTCCATTAAAGATTTTAGGAATTGAGTGTGGTGCATAATTTCATAATTTCCGCCGAGACCGGGATATTCGTTTTTTATGGTGTTGAAACAATGCGGACACGCAGTAACTATTTTTTTAATTTCATAACCGTTTAGCACTTCAATATTAGTCATTGCCTGCATTTGGAAAAGAAACTCGTTCCCGGCCCTTTTTGCAGGATCTCCGGTGCAGCTTTCCTCAGTTCCCAGAACGGCAAAATCTATATTTGCTTTGTTGAGCAATTTAACAAAGGCCTTTGTTATTTTCTTTGCGCGGTCGTCAAAGCTCCCTGCGCAACCTACCCAAAACAGTACTTCAGGCTTTTTACCCTGGGCCATATATTCGGCCATTGTTGGGACTTTTATTGGTTCACTCATTATTTAAAATTTCAGATTCCAACCCTTCGACTGCGCTCAGGGTGACAGTTTATATTGTTCTCTAATTAATCTTCAAATACCTCGATGGTTACTTCTTTTTCTACTAAATCGGTAAATTTTCCTTTGTAACGCGTTGCTTTCACCAAATGGTTATCAACCCAATGATAATTGCCGCCACGCGGTTTTCCCATTAACATGCTGTGATAATTGAAGCCATGTTTCTTTAGCCATTTTTCAGTAACTTCACGATGGGCTTCGGTACGCGATGTAAAAAAGCAAATGATATGGCCTTCATCATACCATTTGTTAAGGGTTTTTAACGCATCGGGAAAAGGTTCGCAAGTTGCCATTCTTTCAGGTTCTTCATTCGGAATGTCGTCTGTAATGGTACCGTCTATATCTATCAAGTAGTTTTTAACTCCTTCTGGAAGAATTGGGCTTACGTGTTCGCCTTCTTCTACTTTATCGTGCAGCATTTTCTCTACTTCTTCTTTCTTCATCTTGTTTAATTTTTAATCCAATAAATTGAATTAATTACTAATTTTCATCTTTCCAGTTTAAACGATCCATTTGGTTGTATGGCCAAGGGGCGCCATTGTTTTCAATGTTTGTCATTGCAACGTTCAATTCTGTTGGTGCGGCAGATTGTTCCATCACTAAATATTGGCGCATATCCATTATGATGCTAAGCGGGTCAATGCTGACGGGGCAAGCCTCAACGCAAGCATTGCACGTGGTACAAGCCCAAAGTTCTTCCCGCGTTATATAATCGTCCAGTAATTGTTTTCCGTCTGGTTTAAACTCGCCATTTTTATTGATGTTCTTCCCTATTTCTTCCAAACGGTCACGGGTATCCATCATTATTTTTCGAGGCGAAAGTTTTTTTCCGGTTATGTTTGCAGGACATTCATCTGTGCAACGTCCGCATTCGGTACAGGTATATGCGTTCAGCAATTGAATCCTGCTTAAATCCATAGCATCGCTGGCACCAAACTTTGCGGGAGCTTCGGTTGCTCCTTCTGCGGGAGCGGCAAAGGGATCTACATTTGGATCCATCATCATTTTCACTTCATTCGTAACTGAATCCAAGTTTTTGAATTTTCCTTTTGGAACAACCTTTCCGAAGTAAACATTTGGAAATGCCAATATAATATGAAGATGTTTTGAAAAGTACAGATAATTCAAGAATACAAGAATTCCCAAAATATGCAGCCACCAGGCACCGCGCTCTATGGCAATCAGTGTTCCTTCGGAAAGTCCATTAAAAAGTGGTGCAATAAATTGGCTTATAGGAAATGATCCCGCTTGAACGTAATGTGCCGCACCTAGTGATTGTAAGGATTGATCAGCCGCATTCATTGTTAAAAAAAGGACCATCAAAACCATTTCAAAATACAGAATGAAATTTCCGTCGTTTTTCGGCCAGCCTTTCATTTCGTTTGCCCAAAATCGTTTCAGTTTTTGAATATTTCTTCGGGTCCAAAAAAGAATAACTCCTACCAAAACAAGAAAAGCCAATATTTCAAAAGAAGCAATTAAAAAGTTGTATAAACCTGCAGGAAGTATGGAGAAAAGAACTCTGTGTGTACCGAAAATACCGTCGATGATAATTTCCAGCACTTCAATATTTATAATGATAAAACCTACATACACAATTACGTGAAGCAAACCGGGAATGGGGCGAACAACCATCTTTGATTGTCCGAGCGCAATGCGAACAACATTGCTCCATCTTTGGGCTGTATTATCGGAAGCGTCTACTTCTTGGCCCAACTTAATATTACGTATAATTTTGCGGATGTTCATGGCAAAATAACCAATACCCGCCACGAGGGCAATTATAAAAAGTATATTCGGAATGTACTGCATGGTTTTTTATTCGTCTGGGTTGGCTGGCGATTCATATTCTTTGTTCTTTTTCCCGAAAACTGAAATATGTACGTAGCGCTTCGGGTTTAACTTCAAATCTTGCAGAAGCTCTTCAAGCTGTTTTGAAGCACCTTCTAAATTTTCGTATAATTGATCGTCTTTCAAAAGTTTACCAATGGAACCCTCACCATTATCAACCCCTGAAACAATTTTATCCATTTTATCAACTACACTCTGAAGATCGGTGACCAATTTGCCTGCTTCAAGCTGCGCAAGGGAATCAGTTAGTTTGGAAAGGTTTCCGGCTGTTTTGTCTAAATTGGTAAAGGTATTGTCCAATTTGCCAGTGTTGTTTGAAAGAATAATATTCAAATTTTCAGAAACACCAGCAAAGGAATTTAGCGTGGTATTTAGATTTACTATTGCTTCCTTTAAATTTCGACGTGTTTCTTCATCTATAATGGCATTCACGCTCAAGAGTAATGTATCTACAGTAGCCAAAGTATTATTTACTTTTCTCTCTAAAGGCCCAAGTGCTTTTGTAACGGCAGTAAGCATTCCATCTTCAACATCACCCCGAAGAGTGTCGCCGCTTTGGGCAATTTTGCCATCATATTGTGGAAAAATACCCATAGACTTACCGCCTATTAGCCCAGTGCTGTATATTCTAACAATGCTGTTTGTGGAAAAATCGAAATCTCTTTCTACTGTAAACTTAACTACTAAACCACCTTTTGAGTTTGCGAAGGTTATGTTTTGGACTTTTCCAACGGTAAGTCCATTAATGGTCACGGGTGCGGCTTGAGCCAAACCTTCCACATTGTCATATTTCACATAAAACTCACGGTTTTTGTCCAGCAAATTAGTGCCTTTTAAAAAGCTGTAACCAAAGATTAACAGCAAGATAGCTCCTATTGCTAGGATTCCGGTTTTAACTTCTCTCGTTAGTTTCAAATGTATAATTTTAGATTGTGAACAAATTTAAGTGATAAATATAAAGAAAGCAGGCTAATTGGCTTTGGATTTTAACACTTCTGGTAGATTAACTTTTTTCCCTCTTTTAAAAGCAACAATGTATGCCGAAGGATAGCCTTTTTGCTGAACAAATGTTTTCATTACCTGAATTTTATTATAGTCTGAAGTATCACCATAATAATACTTAAAAAGACCATCCTCTTTTTCACGAGCCACATCCTTGAGCCCTTTGAAGTTATTTGGTTTGGGATCCAATTTTTTACTGCTGGCAGCAAGTTGCACTTTAAATGTTACGCCCTCATAAATCACTTCCTTTGTAGTTTCAATGGCATTCTCAACTTGAATCTGCTCTATTTCCGGATCTTTAAGTTTTTCATTTGAAACTGATAAACTGGTGATGTAAGATTTGATGGCGGCTCCTATTTCTCGAGCCATATCAGCCTGTCCTTGAGCAGAATTTAAATAAGCGCCTTCCTTTTTATTTGTAAGAAAACCTGTTTCAATCAAAACACTCGGCATATACGTGTTGTGAAGTACCCAAAAACCGGCCTGTTTCACGCTGCGGTCATTCTGTTTAAGATTGTTCACAATATTATTTTGCACCAAACTTGCCAAAAGGATGCTTTGATCTAGATATTCTTCCTGCATCAATACCATTCCAATTAATGATTCTGGGGCATTGGGGTCAAAACCACCATATTTTTCTTGATAGTTTTCTTCCAGATAAATTACCTCGTTTTCCTTTTTTGCAACCTCAAAGTTGGCTTGGCTTTTGTGTAAACCAAGCACAAAAGTTTCAGTGCCAAAAGCGTTGCTGCTATGAGCGTTGCAATGCACTGAAACAAAAAGATCTGCATCTGCCCTATTTGCAATTGCCGCACGTTCGCGCAGTTCAATAAAAACATCAGTTTTTCGCGTATAGATTACTTTTATGTTGGGAAGTTTTTCCAGCTCCGCTCCTACTTTCAGAACGATATTTAGTGATATTTCAGACTCTTTGTATCCATTGCCCTTATTTCCGTGGTCATGACCGCCGTGGCCAGCGTCCAATACTACTACGAATGGCTTAATAGGATTTTCTGCCGCGGAAACAGCAAAAGAAAAAAGTGTAATTATGGTAATAAATACGAAAAAAGAAAAAAGTTTCGTTTTCATATAGTTGTTAACGATTGTTATTATTGATTATTTGCTATTATCATTATTTATTTTCGGATGAGATCCACAAACGATTTGGATTTGAGAAAATAAGGTTTTAAACCATTTCTGCTGCATTACAGGATTTACGACACGATTCGACTTTAAAATAAAAAAATACAAAATTAATATTGTCTTATTTCCCTTTAGTCGTGTTTCGTGGTTCCTTTTCGTCTACATTTTCTTTTTCCAAAAATTTCAATTAAAAAAACGTTACCGAAAAAATATGTTTATTTTTGACCGTTTCAAATACTGAGCCAAATCTACAAAATAATAGCATCAGCGCATTGCAGACCAACAAGCATTACTTAACAATCTTCTTAACATTCCTGCTCCTTTGCAGCGCTGTTTTGCATGCACAAGACATTCCGGCAAAGAATGAAGCCAATATTCCCAAGACTACAAAAGACGATACACTTTCAGTTAATCTGAAACCTGTTATTGATGAAATTAATGAAAAGGCGCAAGACACCGTAAAGACAGATTCTATAAAGCCCGTAAAAGAAACCTTGACAGATATAGTAGATTATTACGGCGAAGATTACGTATTGCTGAACCGAAAGGAAAACAAGGTTTACATGTATAACAAGGCCTACATTATCTACGGCGATATGCGTATTGATGCAGGTTTGATAATTCTTGACTACGACAAAAACGAAGTCTATGCCAAAGGAATAGACAGTGCCGGCGTTTACAGCCAGCGCCCAGTTTTTGTGCAGGCAAACAATAAAGTGGAACCAGATTCTATAAGGTACAATTTTGATTCAAAAAAAGCGCTCGTTTACAACAGCAGAACGGAACAAAATGGATTTAGGGTAATTGCAGATGTTACCAAGAAAGTAAACGACTCTGTGGTATATCTGCGGAATGTAAAATTTACAACTTCAAAAAACATTGACGATCCGGAATATTATTTCTACACGCGAAAAGCCAAGTTCGTTCCCAAAAAGAAAATAGTTACTGGTTTAACGAATATGTACATTGCAGATGTGCCCACACCCGTTGGTTTGCCCTTCGCATATTTCCCGTTGACGGAAGATCGCACTTCCGGTTTTATAATTCCATCGTTCGGTGATAATAACAGTCGCGGTTTCTTTTTTCAGAATGGCGGATACTACTTCGCCATAAATGAGTATTTGGACTTGAGTATTTTAGGAGATTATTATACCAATGGTAGTTATGCCTTGCGTGGAGAAACATCGTACGCGCTCCGTTATAAATTTAGGGGAAATGTGAGCGCACGTTTTGAAAAGCTAATACGTGAAGAGCGCGGGTTTCCTAATTTTGAAGAGAGCAGTATTTACAACATAAGATGGTCGCATTCTCAGGATACCAAAAGCAGCCCCAACTCTCGTTTTTCTGCTTCGGTAAATATTGGTAGTAGTCAATATTTCACACAATCCATTAACCAGACTAACAATGCAAGCGCGCTTGTAAACACATTAAGTTCCTCTATATCGTATTCCAAAAGTTTTGAAGGCGAACCACAGGTTAACCTTGCTGTTGCGGCAACACATTCACAAAATACAAATACGAAACAGATATCTATGTCTTTGCCAAATTTGAACGCAAGTGTTTCAAGAATATATCCATTCGCTCCAAAGGACGGCACCAAAAAAGGTATCATTCAAAACATTAATTTTCAGTATGACCTTTCTGCAGAAAATAGAATCCAAACCACCGATTCGCTATTCTTTAAACCAGAAATGTTCAACAATGCGCAGATTGGGGCACAACACAACATACCTATCACCACGAATTTCAAAATTTTGAAATATTTAAGCGCTTCAGCCGGAACAAACTATCGAGAAACCTGGGTGCTTAAAAGTACGCGACAACGCTACGATGCAAACATCAACAATGGTTTGGGTGGAATTGTAAAAGATACGGTCGCAGGTTTTGAAAGTTATCGAACTTATAATTTTTCAACAAGTTTGGGGACCACGCTCTATGGGCTCTTTAACTTCGGAAAAGAGAAAAAGATACAAGCCATCCGCCATGTAGTGCGCCCTTCCCTTGGTTATAACATCAATCCGGCATTTGATAGGTACTACGATGAATTTATTATACCACAAACGGCAGATGAAGCAGCGCAAGTTGTAGAATATTCGCGTTTTGAAAATACACTTTACGGTGCTCCGGGAAAAGTATATTCCAGTAATATTGGTATGTCGCTAAGCAACACTTTTGAAGCAAAGGTGCGCGATCGCGACACGATGGCCCTTGAACCAAAGAAAGTGATATTATTAAACAATTTAAACTTTTCTACCGCTTACAATCTTGCAGGAGATTCGCTGCAATGGAGCCCGTTACAATTTACTGGAAGCATACCGATTGTTCCAAAGCTGGATTTCAACTTTAGTGGAACTTTAGACCCCTACGCGCTGAACAACAATAACAAAAAGATTGATGTTTTTAACATTGACAATGGCGGTAGTCTTTTCCGGTTAACAAATGCAAACGTAAGTATTAACTATTCCTTCTCAAGTAAAGATTTTGACGGTAGCACCCGTAAAGATTTGAATAGGATAGATAATGAAACCTTCCGAAATGGAGGGCGCCCCGATGATCTTTTTGGGGATGCAGCCGATGTTTATGATGGACAGATTTATAAAGATGATACAGAAGAGGAAGACAATGATAAAACAAATGTGGAGTGGTACAATTACAGCATTCCGTGGGATATGCGCTTTGCGTACACAATAACCTATGCCAATGGCCAGCGACAGAACGAAATTTCAAGCCAGTCCTTAATGGTGAGCACAAATATGGAATTGGCTCCGCGATGGACCGTGGGTGTTTCTTCGGGTTACGATTTTAAGAATAATGGCGTTACGCTTACGCAATTTCGTTTCCAACGCGATTTAGAAAGTTGGCAGATGAGTTTCAATTGGACGCCCATTGGTAGTATTAATACGGCTTGGTATTTCTTTATAGGGATAAAATCTTCAGTGCTTAGTGATATTAAATACGACAAACGAAGGGAAAGCGATAAACGTTTGTAGTTGATGGTTGATGGTTGATGGTTGATGGTTGATGGTTGATGGTTGATGGTTGATGGTTGATGGTTGATAAAAAAATACGAATTCACAAACTCACAAATTGAAATTATATGAAAAAAATAATCACCACCACTAACGCCCCTGCTCCTATTGGCCCATACAATCAAGCAGTTTTAAAAGGAAACATGCTTTACACTTCGGGGCAAATAGCGATAGATCCCAAGACCGGAAACTTGGTAATAGACGATATTAAGACGGAGACCAAACTAGTTATGGAAAATTTAAAAGCAATTCTAACCGAAGCGGGTATGACGTTTGAAAATGTATTGAAATCCACAATCTTCATAAGCGATATGCACAACTTCGTTTCAATAAACGAAGTATATGCCACTTATTTCAATGAGGCTACCGCTCCAGCTCGAGAAACCGTAGAAGTAGCAAACCTGCCTAAGTTTGTAAATGTGGAGATTTCGGTGGTTGCTTCGCTTTAGAAAGTTTTAGAATTGATACCGTCACTTCGCACGAATCTCTTCAAAAAACCTAAAACCGACAACCGAGAACTGAATAACCTACTCCCCGTCTTCCTCAGTTTTTGTTGCTTGTGGTTTAAAGTCCACGGGGTAACTATTATCATCTGGAATAATTGGCAACTCAGACTCTAAAACCATTTTCTTATTGAACAATTTTTGATACAACTCCCGGAATGTATTGAAATCTACCGAATAGGAGATTCCCGTACCCTGTTCAAAAATTTGGTCTTCACCAATAAATTGCAAATCTGCCTGACGGTTGAAGAATTTCATACGTAAGCTTCCGTCTTCGTTTATAAGCCATTGCACTTCAATATCGCCCGCTACAGAAGTTTCATTTGCACCACCCACGGGCACACCCACCTTTCCGTTTATTAAGATTCTCTCATTAATCTGCGTAGAAAGCGTAATACCAAAACGATCTGCGGTGTCCTGGTCTGGCGTTTTATTCCCCACAGAATAATCCAAACCTACACGAAATTTTCCATCTTGATCTGCAAAGAGATTATTCACCAAACCAGAAACCCTATCGGCCACGGTTCCCGCAAATGCGTTTGAACCAGCATAGGTATCGCTCACAAAAGAATTTGAAGCTAACAAGAAAAGTGCTTGATTTTGCATCTGTTCTTGGTTTTGTAATTTATATTGCAACTCACTTTTAAGCGTAGAGCTAACTCTGGGAAAGTCAATACTAAAACTGAGTTCTGGTTGCGCCAATTCACCATTTAAAGCTACATAAACTTCTACGGGTATTTTGGTATTTGCAGATGGGTTATCCAGTAAAACCGAAGGGTTAGCTTCTGTTTTATAGACTGCGCTCAAATTTAAATTAGCTTTTTCAGGCGCCCCATCCCAAGTAATGTTTCCTCCGGGAACCACACCAATATTTCGTTGAATAATGCCCCCATATCTAAAATCATACTGTCCTTCATAAACCTGAAAATCCCCATACATCTGGAATTTACCATTTGTATTTATTTCAATAAGAAGAATTCCGGCGCCGCGACCTGTTAAGGTTGAATTGTTTTGCTGATCTACAACTACTTCTACTTCAGCGTTTCTATTGATGTCCAATTCAAAATTCAAGGATAATCCTTTTACATCATTTGTAATTAATGTTTCGCCATTAATGCGGGCTTCCTTTTCTTTGGGTGAAAGAAAATGTACGAAGGAATCATCTCCAATGGATTCGGTATCGCTAATTGGAATTTTAAAAGTGGTGCCTTTTTCAGTGGTTGCGTCCACGTTAATAACCAATTCGTCTATCGGCCCTACTATGTCTGCCCTTCCACTTATAAAAGCAGTTCCGTAATAAAGTGCATCCTCTTCCGGGGGTTTGTCTAAAACCAGCAGTCTCTCGGGAGCTTCAATGTGGAGGTCCAATTCCCAATCAGAAAAATTTGAATGTGTAGCGTTTCCGAAGAGAATACCAGCAGTTTCATATTTTATGTCTTTGATATTGGTACGGCCTATTTCAAGTTTATTTTTTGTAACGATTATTTGCGCATTATTTTCAATATCGAAATCTGTATTAAGATATGGAACTTTTAGCCCGCTGTTTTCCAAGGTAAAACGTCCCAAGATATGCGGAGATTTATAATTTCCCGAAACTCTTGCATTTCCAGTTATTAATCCACGTATGTCTGAAATAACGTCTGCTCCAAACGGACTGAAAGCCTGCATGTTAAATTGGTTTAAATCTATATTAAGCTGTATTTGTGGGTTTTTGGGAGCTACGTCAATTTCTCCCACAGCGTTTATAGATTTTACATTGTCATTAACAAGCGAAGTGTTTATTCGATACTTCGTAAGGTCTTCGTTTCCATCAATATTTAGGCTTAAATCGCCAAATGGAATTTCATTAATCTCAACACCATCAATAGTTATTGAGCTATTGGGATAATATGCGCCATTTTTTTGAATAAAATTAAACGTACCATTCGTATTTCCTTTTAGCCGCAGACTGTCAATATCTGGGGCTATATTACCAATATTTACATCCTTAAAACGAACTTTTAGATCCTTATAGGTAGAATCGCGCAGCACACCGGCCATTTGTATAAGCTCTTCATTATGGCTAAGCACCAAAGAATCTATACGTACTTCCCTGAAATTGTCGTCAAAAACTACTTTGTTCAATTGATTATTATTTTCGTTTAGGTACCAAACATTGCCTTTATACGTAATATCAGATTTCTTCACACCGATAACCGACTTACCGGCTGGATTGATGGTATGGTAAAGCGAGAGATTAAAAAGATCTTCTTTCTTGGGTCCTCCAGCAAATTCTGAACGCACGTACATAGTATCGTTGAGCGTTTTGTTTATTATGTTTAAATCTTTAATATTATAAAAACCAGTATAAACAGAATCAGCTGCTATATATGTGTTATACAAGGGATTGTCATTGTCTACTTGAATGTTTAATTTTCCTATATAATTATCAAAAAGAATAATTTCCGGAGAACGAAAATCAAGCTCAAATTTTGACTCATCGGAAGAAACGGAACCTTTCACCCGAGTATTGTCACCAAGCTTTAATTGCGGAACAAAGAGGTCTACAATTTTGTTATAAACTACAAACTCGTAATCTATATATTGATTGGTGGTAACTTCCTGTGGAATGTAATTGGTATAAATACTCGCAATTCCGTTTTGGAATAAATTGGGGATATCTTCAATTAAAAATTCTCCTGTAATGTTTCCGGTTATAATATCCGGTGAATTTATTTCAATGGTTCTCACCGAGTCTTGGAAAGTAGATGTAACGTTGAAATCATCAAAATAATAATCATCACGCTCGTTTTGGTAAAAAGTTTGGCTGAAGTTAATTGTGCCCACTACATCGTCAATGGTTGTTCCGTCCATATTCACAAGTACTTTTCCAGTAAATACAGAGATGCTATCACGGGTTATTAAGTTGAGCTTGTTCAAATCTGCGTATTCCACATCTGCCTCAAAATCAAGATGGTTTGCTTTTTTCGAAGCATCAATCAATCCTTTAAACTCTAGCTTTAAATTAGGGTCGTTAATAGAAAGTTCACCATTAAAAAGAGGATTTTTAAGGTTACCAGTAACTACAATGCTCTTATAATTATATCCTTCAAAATTAAAGGAAGAAACTGTTCCGGAAATTTCTGTATTTACGGTATTCTTATCAAAACCACGACCATCAAAATCTAGGTTGGCGGTCATTTTTCCGAGTGTAGTAGTATTGGCTATTTTCCCCAAATTGAAGTCTCTGAGAATCACATTTCCCTTGTAATAGGCATTATCAATATTATTGATATTGCCTATTTTTAAATCTAGAATTGCCCGCCCTATCGCCGTTTGTAAATCACTTTTTGTATTTAATTCATTTCCAATTATTGAAGTGTTACCGCTAAAACTGAAACCTTTCAATTCTTTTAATTCCGCAGGAACAACATCGCCTAAAACGCGTGGCATAAATCTTCTTAAATCGTAATAATTTGTAGATATATAATGGTTGGTAGCCCTAACGGCATAATCTTCATCAGCGTCTAAGATGTTCTGAAAAGAATAATCCCCTTGAATATTTGTATCTCCTGTTTGAAATTTTAAATTAGTCGCGGTAAAATCGTTTAGAGTTCCTTTTAGCTCGGTGTTTAATAATACAACTTGGTCCGGGCCAAATTCATTGTAAAACCCGTTTAGATCGTTCGTTGCTATTTTTGAATCTTTCAGGTTGGCTGTAATCACTACGTCATTTACAAAATCTGCCATTCCATTTTTAGAGTAATCCAAATCTATATCACCTACAATTTCAGATTGGATGGTCTTCAACTTCAGATTTTTTAAGGTGATATTTGTTGTAGTATATGAAAAATCTGTTTCCAAATCTTCAATTACAAAGCCACGTGCTGCAATTAAGGAAAGACTTTTGATATTTACTTTTACTTCTGGGCCGTTAACTTTTAAATTGTTTGCAACAATATTCACCTCGTTTAAAACAAAAACCTCCGGATTTTCTAAATTTTCATTCGTTATCTTAACGCGACTGTTCGATAAACTAACGTCATTACTGAAAAGTGAAAAAGGAGATGTGCTGGGTTTTCCAGTGTCAAATTTTTGTGCAAAAATAGAAAGGTTGTCCGTTTCTTCGCCTTTGTAAGTTTTAACGTATAGTTTTGCGTGATCCAACGCGATATCGCCAAAGCCTAAATTTCCTTGTATCAAGTTTTGAAAGCTGATAACGTTGGTCTGAACTTCTTTGCTGTAAATCAAGGTGTCATTATGGTGATCGGCAATAAAAACTTCACGAATATCTACCTCTCCTTTCCAGTTCAGCCCAAGACGCTTTATTTGAATATTGGTACCGTAAGTTTCGTTAAGATTGGTTGTTACTTTCTGGGCAACCCAAGTTTGAACGGAGGGTATAGAAAAAATAATTACTATAAGCACGAGCAGCAATACAATGATCACGAAGGTGCGAACTATTATTTTCCGAAGTTTTTTGATACGCTTTTAATGTTTTAATTTTACAACCAATAAATATACCTCTTTCGCTTTGACACAGAAAAACTGCTACATCCTTGGTATTGAATCTTCGTGCGACGATACCGCCGCCGCCGTGATAAACAACGGCGAAATACTAAGCAATGTTGTTGCCACTCAGGCAATTCATGAACAATACGGCGGCGTTGTGCCAGAGCTGGCCTCACGTGCCCACCAGCAAAATATTGTTCCCGTGGTACACCAAGCGTTGCAAAAAGCAAATATCGATAAAAATCAGTTATCAGCCATCGCTTTTACACGCGGACCGGGATTGATGGGTTCGTTACTTGTAGGCACCTCATTTTCAAAATCTTTGGCGCTTGGTTTGGGCATTCCTTTAATAGATGTAAACCATATGCAGGCGCATATTTTGGCACATTTTATTAAAGCCGAAGGACAGACCGAACCCAACTTTCCGTTTTTGGCAATGACCATTAGCGGTGGCCACACACAAATTGTGAAAGTGACCGATTATTTTGAAATGGAAATAATAGGCCAAACCATTGACGATGCCGTGGGTGAAGCTTTTGATAAAAGTGCTAAAATTCTAGGTCTACCCTATCCCGGTGGCCCATTAGTTGATAAATATGCCCAAAATGGAAACCCGAAAGCGTTTAAATTTCCGAAACCCAAAGTTTCACCTATGGATTTCAGTTTTAGTGGCTTGAAAACCTCGGTGCTTTATTTTGTGAAAAAGGAAGTTGATCAAAACCCATATTTTATTTCTGAAAATATTGAAGATATTTGCGCGAGCATTCAATTTACAATTGTGGATTATTTAATGGATAAGCTAAAAAACGCCGTAAAAAAGACGGGTATTAACGAAGTTGCAATTGGCGGCGGAGTCTCAGCAAATAGTGGAATAAGGACTGCTTTAAAAGAGGCTGAAAAAAAGTACGGATGGAAAACCCATCTTCCAAAATTTGAATTTTGTACAGACAATGCGGCAATGATTGCAATTGTAGGCGAATTGAAATATAAAACACAAAATTTTGCCGAAAATAACGTTGTGGCCTCGGCGCGGATGAAATTTTGATGAATTTTAAATTAAGATATATTTGAAAGACATTTCAGGAGAAATATTGACTAGGATAAGAGTAGCGCTCAAATATTGGCAAAGCGAAATTGAAGAAAAGCGGATGTTCGGCGGTTCCTGTTTTCTTTTTAAAGGAAAAATGTGCTTGGGGGAATTTCGCGGACAATTGATGGTCCGCATTCCCGCTGAAAAGATGGAAGAAATAATTCAAAGCCCATTTGTGAAACCAATGGATTTTACAGGTAAACCGATGAAGGAATTTATAGTGGTTTCCGAAGAAGGTTATAATACTGAAGAAAAATTGCAGCAATGGGCTAAAATGGGCGTTGCGCACACAAAAACTAAATTAAAAAAATAAATGCAGCTTTTTTACAATCCAAATATTTCTGAAAACTCTAAAGAAATAACTTTCGATAAAGAGGAAAGTCGCCACATTGTAAAAGTATTGCGAATGACGGAAGGCGATACCTTCAAAATAACAAATGGAAAAGGTTCTTTTTTTAACGCTGAAATTTCAAAAGCCAACCCAAAAGGATGTTTGGTAAAAATAGTTTCCAAAGAAAAACAAGCGCCACTACCCTATCAGCTTCATTTGGCGGTTGCACCCACAAAATTAAATGATCGCTACGAATGGTTTTTAGAAAAGGCTACAGAAATAGGTATAAGCGAAATCACTCCTATAATCTGCGACCACAGCGAACGAAAAGTAATTAAACGCGAACGCTATGAGAAAATCATTCAAAGCGCTGCAAAACAATCGCTGAAAGCGTATCTTCCCAAATTGAATGAGGCTATTTCTTTTAATAATTTTATAAATTCAGAAGTCGCTTCAGAAAGTTTAAAATGTATCGCACATTGTGAGGAAACCGATAAAAAATCATTGAAATCTGTCCTTATTCCGAATAAAAAAACAACAATATTAATTGGTCCCGAAGGAGATTTTTCTTCAGAAGAAATTGCGCTTGCAAAAAAAAATGGATACGTTCCCGTTACTTTGGGCGAAAGCCGATTACGTACTGAAACTGCTGCAATTGTAGCTTGCCACAGTGTTGCTTATTCTAACCAATAAAAAATCCTAACAGATTTCAACTTTTATGATTGTTATAAAGTTGGGGGAAAAACCTGTTAGGAAAAAAAACAAAAAATGTTTTTTTAAATATCTTCTAGAATTGCACCGCTTATATCGAAGCTGGAGTTTTGGATATATCCAACAAACGAAAGTGAATCGGCCACATCAACCAGATCTGGAATTAGTATGCTTTCTTTTCCGGATTTATTAATTAAAGAAATAGCGACCTCTTCAACCACTATATTTACACTGGAAAGCATTTTGCCACTGTTCTCGCCACGTTTTACATTAGTATTTTTCTTATTTATTACAAGAGCGACCTTAAGTTTCTTACCGCTTAGGCTACCATCAATTTTATAATCAAAGGTTATTTGCTTTCCATCATTTTCAATTTCTGAAAGAGTGACTATATTCTCTGGAGTTGTCTTCAAATATTTTGAGATGTTTTCATTCATCTTTACTTCATTTGAGCCTACAAAATGTATTTTGCCATTCACGATTGCCTGTGGTGTATAGACGCTGGAACCGCCAAATTTACTGCCATAGCGATATTGCATATCTGAAAACTCCTTTTTACTGAAAACATCTTTCCATCCCAATCTATTCCAATAATCCACGTGATAGGAAAGCACATAGACGTTAGAGTCCTGATATTCTCTTTCTATTTTTTCCAAAAGTACATCAGCACTCGGGCAACTGCTACAACCTTGCGAGGTGAAGAGTTGTACAATCGCAAACGGTTTATTTTTTGAAAGATTCGGTGTACTGTCTGCCAACACCAAAACATTATCCCTTTCATTATTAAAAGAATACGCGCAAATAGCTAAGGAAAAAACAAATGCGAAAAATGAAATTCTCATAACGACAATTTTTTGAATTTGTCTTTCACTTCTACAAATACTTACAATATCTTTTTTTGAAGATTGGTTTGTTGCAATTATTCTTTCTGAATTTGTACTTTTGAAAGCTATGCGAATAACATTTTTTTCAATTTTCTTATTTATTTTCATCGGAAACATTTCGGCCCAGGAAGTTGCCCTTTTGCAATACGGTGGCGGGGGCGACTGGTACGCAAACCCATCGGCATTGCCGAATTTAGTAAAATTTTGCAATGCGAATATTGCAACTGCAATAAAAGACAAACCACAAACCGTAACTCCCGGAAGTGTTGATGTTTTTGATTTTCCTTTTGTGCATATGACGGGCCATGGGAACGTTTTCTTCTCTGCCGAAGAAGCACAAAACCTCAGAGAGTATTTAATGAGCGGCGGTTTTCTATATATTGATGATAACTACGGGATGGATAAATATATTAGGAAGGAAATCGTGAAAATTTTTCCAAACAAGGAATTGAAAGAACTTCCTGCCAATTATCCGTTATTTAGTTATGTTTATAAATTTCCGCAGGGAATGCCAAAAATTCACGAGCACGATGGCGGACGGCCACAGGCCTTTGGGATTTTTATGGAAGATAGACTGGTTTTACTCTACACTTATGAAACCGACCTTGGCGACGGCTGGGAAAATCCCGAAGTCCATAATGATCCACAGGAAGTTAGGTTGAAAGCACTGCAGATGGGAGCTAACATTGTTAAATACGTATTTGAAAATTAGCGATGAAATTCCATCTTTCGTCAGGCATCCAGCACATTCCATCCTTAACAAATATTTGATTTTTTCTATATCTTAATATAGTATATTTACGAAGTGAATAGCACTGCAAAAGCAATAACCCTCGGTATTTTAAAAGCACTGGCAGTACTGGTGGGAATCGTGATTTTAATTTGGTTTCTCTATGAAACCCAAGCTCTTATTCTCTACATTGGGCTGGCTCTGGTTCTTTCCTTGATTGGAAGACCGGTAGTACTGTTTTTAAAAAGAAGATTGCGGCTTGGCAATACGGTTGCTTCAGTGGTTACTCTTCTTTTGATTATAGGAACCTTCAGTTTACTTCTCAGCATTTTTGTTCCTATCATCATTGAACAAGGCAAGCATATTTCCCAAATAGATTTTGAACAGGTAAAGCGCGATTTAAACGAACTAAACATTCAGGCCAGCGATTATCTTGGTGTAGATCATTTTCAGCTGGTTGAAGCCATTAAGCGTACCACCTACGTTCAAAACATGGATATAGAAATCATTCCAAGTTTTATCGATATTTTCTTCGGAAATATTGCCAGTACAATTGTTGGCATATTCTCGGTATTGTTCATTTCATTTTTTCTGTTGAAAGACGAAAACTTAATAGCACGCTCTGTGCTCGCCTTTTCGAAAAAGGGAGATGAACAAAAGTTTAAACGAATTTTGATAAAAATTAAGGAATTGCTTTCCCGATATTTCATCGGTCTACTAATGCAGATATCTATATTGGCTCTTTTTTATTCCGTTTTATTGCTCTATTTAGATGTTCGCGATGCCATAGCAGTTGCCATAATCTGTGCTTTTTTAAACATTGTTCCCTATTTGGGACCTATAATAGGTTGGGTTTTAATATTGCTTGTAATAGTTTCCAATAATCTGGGTGCAGATTTTTCAACGGGTCTTTTACCGCTATTGTTTATCGCTTCCAGCGGTTACGCAATTGCTCAGATTTTTGATAATTTTATATCGCAACCTGTTATTTTCGGGCATAGCGTGCGCTCCCATCCGTTGGAAATTTTCATCGTAATTCTTACTGCAGGTTATGTTTTTGGCATTCCAGGAATGATACTTGCTGTACCCACTTACACCGCACTCAAAGTGATTGCAAAGGAATTTCTTTCAGAATATAAAATTGTAAAGCGTCTTACTAAAAACATGTAGTTCTTGTTCAACAAAGCCCTATTAAATAAAGACGTTCAAAATTTTATAAGAGCTTTTGAAGGCGATATTTCAAATCTGGCATTTGCGGGTAGTCCTTTTCAAAATGTTTCAGTTCAAGAGTTAATTCAGCAAATTGCAAGTAGGCAGAAAATTGAGAAAAAGTTACCAACTTGGTTTGAAACTCAAAATATACTCTTTCCTCCAAAGTTAAACCTCGAGCAAACTTCTTCAGAAATCACGGCACAATACAAAGCCTCATTGGTTAGCGGAAAAACACTCTCCGATATTACTGGCGGTTTTGGTGTTGATAGTTATTATTTTTCTGAATATTTTAAAAGCATCCATCACTTTGAGCACAATGAAACGCTTTCAGAAATAGCGAAACACAACTTTGAAGTTTTAGGAGCAACATCTGTTAATTGCGCTACTGAAGATGGCCTACAGGCAGTTATAAACAACCATTACGATGTTATTTTTGCAGATCCCTCCCGAAGGCACGATAGCAAGGGCAAGGTTTTTTTTCTAAAGGATTGTGAACCAAATATTCCTAAAAATATTTCAGAAATACTTAATGCCTGTGAAACATTTCTTTTAAAAACTTCCCCAATGCTTGACATTTCGGTTGGTTTGAATGAATTGAACAATGTCTCAGAAATTCATATTGTTGCAGTAGACAACGAAGTGAAGGAATTGCTGTGGCTATTTCAAAAGAATATTTCTGAAAAGCTAATTATCAAAACCATCAATTTTTCAAAATCAAAAGTTGAAAGATTTCTTTTTGATTGGGACGCAGCTGGGACTGCAAATTATAGCGTACCACAAAAATATCTCTATGAACCAAACGCCGCCATATTAAAAAGTGGAGCTTTTGAATTGATTTCAGAAAAATTCAAAATTGATAAGCTTCATAAAAACACCCACCTTTACACTAGTGAAAATCTCATTGACTTCCCAGGCAGGCGTTTTTTAATTGAAAATGTGACTCCCTATTCAAAAAAAGAAATACGTGCTGTATTGGACTTTAAAAAAGCAAATATTACTATCCGCAATTTTCCGGAATCTGTGGCCATGCTTCGCAAAAAATGGAAAATAGAAGATGGTGGCGATCGCTATCTATTTTTTGTAACAAATATTGAAGACAAAAAGGAAATGATTATTTGTTCTAAAGTTTAATATGCTTTTTACAAAGAAATTTTGGTACCATTTAGTTGATTTCAACCGCTTTAAAATTTATCTTTAAAAAAGGCTATTTTTTGCTTGCGTTATTACATTTGAAAACTTACATTTGCAACCGCATTTTAGGATGACACGTTCATAAAAAACTGGAGAGGTGCCGGAGTGGTAACGGAGCAGATTGCTAATCTGTCGACGGGCAACCGTCGCCAGGGTTCGAATCCCTGTCTCTCCGCATTATAGAGTTTAAAAACTCCAAAATTACAGTGAACAATGGAGTAATTTCTGTTCACGGGGTGTAGCGTAGCCCGGTTATCGTGTCCCGATTTAGCATCGGGAAGTTCACAGGTAACGAATCGCAAGAAGTTGAAATTACTTCAGGGTGTAGCGTAGCCCGGTTATCGCGTCCCGATTTAGCATCGGGAAGTTCACAGGTAACGAATCGCAAGAAGTTGAAATTACTTCGGGGTGTAGCGTAGCCCGGTTATCGTGTCCCGATTTAGCATCGGGAAGTTCACAGGTAACGAATCGC
>NZ_VORU01000012.1 GCF_007997135.1 Aequorivita lipolytica
GGGATTTTGGGATTCCCCGCCCAAAAACCGTGTTTTCATTTTCGCTGAAAAGCACGAGCCCCATTTTTCAAAGGTCCTTTTGGGTTCTGCTGCGCCAACATTTACTTAAGCCAACTTGCCGTTAACGTTTATGTGTATGGACCGTTGCGTGTTAAAGCACGAGCCATTAAAGATACAAAACTGCGCTGGAAAATTCCCAAGAATTTTCCAGATGAGGACAGACCCAGCAATGGTTTATACACGGTGTTGTGCATAGTGTTTTTCTATCCGTTTTGTTTATAATTTCGTCCAGTTTTAAATCCGCAATAAGTTAAGAAAATCAACGATATTATTTGGATTAAAAACAAAGCGCTCGATAAAATTTCAAGATTATTTTCTTTCGGTTCAATTTCAGGAATACTTTGTCCAGCACTTAAAGGCGGATAAATTGTCCAACTTGAGGTTTGTCGGATTAGAGCGTCTACTATTGAATCAATTCCGATTAAAACTAATATCAGGAGAATTGTAGAAATCATTAGAATTAAATTTGCCGTCAAATTTTTAAAATTCCGTTTTAATGTTCGGAAGAGATAAACGCCGAATAAAATTAGAACTGAAAATAGTAGGACAAAATGAATGTTCGCTATAACAAAATATGTGTCGTGAATATTAATGTCAACATTTGAGTCCGATTTAAATCCGTCAGTCCCAAAAACAACAAAATTCATAATCAATACAAACACGATTGTTCCAATTAGCCAATAAATTTCAGTTCTTTTCAAATTTCGGTTTAGTTTTAGTTAGTCCGCTTTTAATTCAGAAGGATTTTTCTCGCTTGCAGAATGTTGGTTTACATTATGCACAACGTTTATGTGTATGGACCGTTGCGTGTTTCATACACGAACCAATCCAAATATAAACAAACTTTTGGGCATTTCCATAATATTCCAAATAAAGCACAGACCCAGCAATGGTCTATACACGGTGTTATCTTGCGTTTTTATCTATCCGCAATTTTTGTTTTTCGACGATCTTATAAATTCCGTCGTATTGTTTTTTAAAATTCTAATTTAATAATTTCCATTTAGATTCCATTCCGGTTTTCCGCATTCAGTTTTTAAATATTTTTTCGGATAAATCTAATTTGGTCGGGAAACACAAAGTTTCGGTTTTGCACTTATAAACCAAAAAAAATTTCGATTTAATTTCCGCGTTATTATTCCGTAAGAGTAAATTTCGGCGTAATGCTTTTAAAATAATTTGCAATTGCCTTGCGGCAAGCTCAATGTCTCCCGTGCTGCAACTTAACATTGGAAAGCGGGGAAATTAAATTATTCGTATGAGTGATAATTTCGGCGTAATGATTTTTTAAATTTCTATTTCAGTTTCAGTTTATTTTTGGTATTTCTATGCGTAATGTCTTGAATTTCAGCACGATTTTTGTTAAATGCAAGATAACATGTGTATATATAACATGGGAGTGACGTATATATCGCACTTGTACACCATGTTATTTCGGTTTGTCCTTCACAAATCTAGTTGATTCATATAAAGTATCCAAAGGACTTGTTAAAGTTTTACTGTTTATGCTTAATACCCGTGTGTAGACTTCCGTTGTTTTGGTGCTGGAATGCCCCATAGAACTTTGAATATAGCGGATGTTTACACCGTGTTCCATAAGATGGGTGGCATAACTATGTCGTAAAGTGTGCGGGGTGCTCCAAGGATTACTTTTTGTTTCCTTTACAGCTTTGCGATATACGCGCTGTATGCTCTGAGTGGTGTACTGGCCACCATCTTGACCCTCAAATAACCAATAACTTGGCTTGAACTGTCGATAGTATTCCCGTAAAACATCCAAAAGCAAAGGGCTAAGGGTACAATGCCTATCTTTCTTTCCTTTGCTGTCTTTTATAAAAAGATAACCATCATCACTTCGCACGTCGGCAACCCGCAAACGCACTACTTCGCCTACTCTTAGGCCAGCAGCATAAAGTACATGCAATATAGCCTTATGTTTTATGTTGCGCGGATAATTTAAAATAGCAGCCACCTCTTCCTTGCTCAAGACATCTGGAAGATCCTTGCTCTTTTTGGGTCGGGTGATGTTGTAATATTCCCGTGGCATTCCCAAAGTGTGCTCGTAATAGCATTTGATGGCGTTTATCAATTGGTTTTGCTTTTGTTCACTTATTTTATACTTGCTAATTAAATAATATACAAACCCTTCTATCTGTTCTTTGGTTACTTCACGAAATTCAACAGCTTCAAAATATTGGAAAAACTGTATCAAATTGCTTTGGTAATTACGGATAGTTGCCTGGCTAAAGCCTTTTAGAATCATTTTCTGGTGGTTGCGATCTAGTTCGCTCTGTATTGTTTCCGAAATTTCCACCTGTGGAATAACAGTAGAGGTTTTCGAGGCTTCTTTACATAGTTTTGCGCCAAAAAGCAATTCGATTTTTTTTATATTTTCTGTAGTATTGACAATGCTCCACAGCTTCTGATGGAAATGGTAATAAGTACTGTTGAGCTTTTTAAAAGCCTCTCGCTCCTTAATCATTTCGTAAGGGATGAAGAGCTTGATTCGGCCAGCTTTAGCTTGGGGAATATACATTATAACATGAGTTTTATCCTTCCTTTCCATTAATGACGATTTATAGGTTTACTCAAATTTAGAAAGAAGAACTATTCAAATAGTATAGTAAATGCTTGTAAACGACTATAAACGTATTTAACCGTTAGAAACGGATACGTATATTTGTAAGTATAACAAAGGTTTGTATGGAACATAAATGTAAAATATGTGAAAAGTCTATCAAGGGACGATCAGATAAGATTTTCTGTTCTAGCCAATGCAAAAATCTGTATCATAAAAAACTTCGCTATGCTTCAAAGATTGCTGCAATAGAAATTAACGGTTATCTAAAACGCAATTATGCCATTCTTTTGGAGGAATTGGGAAAGAATAAAAAACAGATAAAAATATATAGAAACTTACTAGAAAAGAAAGGCTTCCGTTTTAAGTACCATACCCATTTTCATATAAACTCAAAAAACAAAATGTTCCACTATATCTATGATCTAGCATGGATGGAATTTTCAGACGATGAGATTCTGATCGTACGCAAGATATAATTCCTCTCACCTAGCACACCGAAAATTAAAAGGATTTATCCATGTAAAAATCGATCTGACTTCTTAATAAAAGTCATTTGATCCCACAAGCATTAAGATAGTTTGTGAGGAGCATCTGCCTTCTAAGCAGACGGTCGAAGGTTCGAATCCTTCTGCGACCACAACCTCGGGAAGCCAATCCCACATTGACATACGGACGATTTCATACATAAAAAAATCAAAAGTGCAGTTAATAATACAGTTAATAATATGGCAAAGAAAATTATACTACCAAACAGGTGCTCAATGAGAACCCCATCCGTAAACCCAAAAGATTGGAAAACAGGCGATTCAACACTAACAAACATACCATTTCGAATGAAGGTCTTTTTGGGTGTTTCGTAAAATATAATCAGCTGTAGGTTAGGTAATTACGATTACTAAAACTTGTGACTTGTCCCTTTTAAGGAGGTGGTCCTGGGTTCGAGCCCCAGCCAGGTCACAAAAAGGATTACTATTTTACAATAAAACCCTGCTAATTTATAATTAGCAGGGTTTTTCGAATTTTAGGATATGATATAATATAAACGGTTCAAAACACTTAACTGATTAACACTTCACTTTCCCAACATCCTTAGACCAAGCTGTATTATCAGAAACCTGACGAACGCACGAATAAAAATCATGAAAAGGAAAATCATGTCATGTTCACCGAGCAGCAGGTTTTCCAGTCACAATCCAATTGCAGGAACCACAAATAAACTTCATTAAATTTTAAACTAATTCAGTTAATCATTTATGAGGCAATTTTGTTGTTTTATGTTCCGTAATTCTTGGCATCTTCTCCCCCGATCAGTACTCATTATCCGCCGCATATCTAAGCTTTGATATAAATGCAATTATAATTCTTTATTCTAACATACGTTATTTTGGTCTTTTAAACAGTGATAGTTGCCTGATAACAGCACGGCTTTCGAACCCACCCGCCAGTGCACCAGTAGTTACCCCCACAGTGCTAATGAATGCAGCCAGGCGTACTAAATCGGTTAATTCTACTGCTTGTTTATTTAAGGTGGGCCACGTTTGTATAAGATCTGAAGGGAAAACATAAAGTTCCATAAACAACATAAGCAAACCGACCATTAAGAATAGCCCTATGCATCCAAGAAATATGCTGAGATAAATAGTTGTATTTGCCACGGCAAGATGTTCTGTCAAAATTCTTTTTTCTTTTCGCGGTAAAAAAAGTGACTGGATGGTAACGAGATAAAAGCTAGCTCCCATAATACTCATTACCGCAAACATAATGGCAACAGAGTTCGGCATATTGATCCCAACATCCCATATTTCGGCAGTGAACAGTAAGATAAATGACGGACTCACGGCTGCGGTTACAAGCTTTGGAAGCGACAGTGGAAGCAAAATCGCCTTATTTCTCAACAGCGGCCTGAATAGTTGTTTGGGATGACGAAATGCCATTAAAAGGTGAAATATAAAACTCTCTAACCCACTTCCACCTCGTAACTCCCGTTCGGGCAGTTGCTTATTTCCCTTTTTCAACTGGTCCTTCTCTGCTTGTGTGAAAGCAGGAACCGTCTTGCGATCTGGTATGAACTCGTATGTGGACATAATTTTAGAACGCCTTTATTGGTATTGCTAAGCCCCACTATCTCTCCTACCAAGTGCAATAATAACGTTGCGGCATTATACCGTACCGATTCATCATTTAAAGAAAGCATCGGCTGTTTTCTCCCTGTTGTCACCAGCTTTCGTGTGGATATCATTGCGATACGAGCTACGGTAGAAATAAAGCCTGCGTCCACTCTGTTTCTTACTGTTGCAAGGGCTACATCTGTTATAACCAGCATCATATCATAGGGGCCTTCGGCCATTCGCAGGCTGGTATCATCCAGAAAGTCTGAAGGCCTCCGGGCCTTGTCAGTGGCTAACTGTGATGGATCCGTGATGTCGAAACTCCACGGAATGCCAGTAGCATCCTGCAATGGAGATTTAACATCTGATATTAACTGCTCGGCAAACAGCTTTAATTCGTCTTTCAATTCCTTTTTACTGTATTCAATTAAAATACCGATATTCATTTCAGGCTCTGGTTGCGGTCCCTTTGCTTCTTTTAATGCTGCTAAAAATCTTCTTCCCGAAGTTAAGGAACGTACAACGTTTGTGGAAGAAATAAAACTGGCCGATCGCAAAATGCGTATGGCGTTCAACAACCGAAACACCCTAAAGGCGGGTATTACTAATGCGAGGAGCGTAATCCAGTTTTGTTGAATATAAGACCATTTGTTTGCCGCGAGGTATAGCTTTAAGAGTTATTCGAAGATAAATATTCCCCAGATTATATAAAAAATAGTGCCTTCAATGGCGCCCAATCCTCTTACCAAATCTATAATAAGCAGGTAAAGCCAAACGAGTGACAAAAGGAACATGGGAATTTCAAGCCCTGCCTCGAGTTTGTATAAAGCCCTGTACTTTTTACGCTTATAGGAAATAGTATGCGCGTTTTTCATCTTTATTAGGTTAGATAGCAAATATTCGTCCGCAGACATTGTGAAGTTGATAGGTCGATTACAATCATTGTCATTATCATTTTTTCAACTTAAGTTGTTATGGCTTTCATACGAAAGCAATACAGAGTTTCCGCCGCAAGTTTCAAGGACAACTGCAAAGATTTGTTCATAGTTTAGCACATTTGCTTCCCGTAGTTTAGTTATTAGTTGTTCTTCTTCAAATTGAACTACGAAACCTTTAGATTGAACTTTGTTGATTGTATTAAGTATGAAATTATTAAAATTCCTAAAAAATAAATAACAATATATCGAAAATTCTTTCTTTCAGGAGATGTTACAAGAAAAGAATTAATTGGAATTAATTAATAAAAACCATTGCGATTATTTTGATTCATCTTCCTCGCTTTCATCTTCGTTTAGCAAAGAATTATTTTCATCTAGACCCACTATAGCTATAATATTGATTACTGTAGAATACAATAAAAGTATCACAGTGACCATCAATCCGCTCAGCACGGATGAGAAGAATAGCGTGGACCAATAAATATATGCAAACCAAGATGTGGGCAGACTATCAGACTCGGCAATGGGAATATTAAAAAGTTGAAAAAGCATCAAAGCACCGACAAACAGTATAGTATCAAATTTAGCTATGGTCAAGACTTGCTCATAGTGCGCCTTTTTAAATTGTGAATCGGTTCCACTACTTATTCCTAACAAGGTTAGTAAAAGTGCCAGAATAGTTGCAGAAGCTAAAACTATGGTATTACACAACATATTGATACCGTCTAGAGAACTTGTGATCAAAGATTTTGCTTCGTATCCAGAAATATCTCCTAATAAAAAAGCTCCTAATCCAGCAAAGATAGTTGTTGCCAAACCTCCGTATAATGAACGTTTGTGTTTAGTGAAAAAGTTTTTCATATTTATAGGGTTTATGGTTCTTGGTTAGAATGTTTAATTGAGAATTTTATAGTTCTTCATTAATATGATTATAGTCTGCAACAAAAAAACTTTATGACAATAACTATAATAAGGTTCCACGTTTTAAAAACTTTTTTAGGTCCGGTTTAGCTATAAGTTTTGAGCTTGGCCTTTTACATTTATTGAATCTAATGAAAAATTATTCATGGAGGTATACTTTCTGTTTTTGTTGGTGAAATTTTTAATGAAAAAGCCGTCAAAAGTGACGGCCTTACTCTTAAATAGATTTCGACATCGCAAAAATTTGTGAAGCCACTAAGATTTATAAACCTTGCATTTTTTTAGCTGAAATTAATAATCGGAAACAAAACAATTCACTTTATAAAAATAAGGAATTATTTCTTTGCCTTCTTATTTAGCCTATCTTCAGCCATATCGTTTAATTTTTCATCTGCGCCGTATTCTTCGTCCAGGGTAGACTGTAATAGCTTTACAATTTTATCGTGGCCTAATTCTTTTGCGTAGCGAACGGCAGTTCCATAACCTGATATCTCGTAATGCTCTACACGTTGTGCTTCAGCAATTAGTCCTGCGTCACGAACTTCTTCACTAGCGTCTTCTTTAATATAACCTTCAGCTTCGGCAATTAAGCCTTTCATGGCTTTACAAGTTTCACCATTAGGTTTGATGTCTAATTCTTCGCATACCTTCTCGAGGCGCTCTTTATGTTTTTTGGTTTCTTCAAGATGGTCCTCAAATGCTTTTTTCAACTTTTTATCGTTAGCATGTTTTGCCATTTTGGGCAAGGCCTCTATTAATTGGCTCTCAGCACTGTACAAATCTTTTAATTGATGTTCGAATAAATCTTCTAAGGTTTTCATAGTTATCTTTTTTTGAAATTAATATCTTAAAAATAGCTTGAATTTATTTTTAAAAAAAGAATTTTATAGCAACCTTAACCTAAAGTGTTAAGATTTCTAAAATCCAAATGCATATAGATTAGGTCATTAAATCAAAAATCGTTTTTTAACATAGTAACTTTAAAAAAGTTTTAAAAGTAATATTGCACAGACACCAAATATTACGTGCGCAATTACTAACTGCGCATAAAACGGTACTCTTTTTAAAGATGGTGGGTTTGGGTGAAGCAAAAATGTAAAATGCCATATAAAAACACCACCTAAGCCACCAATGATTCCTAATAGGATACCGGATAAAATTGAAGTTTCGAAATTAAAATGGTCTTGTAAAATAAGATATAGAAAAATAAAGAAAAAACCAGTACACAAGTGTACCGACCAACCTAGAATGTGTTCTCTCGATATTTTTGATTTTATAAATGGAAGCCTATCTATTAAAATATTCAATAATTGCGGTTCCTCAAATTTACTATTGGTAAAATATGCAAGAACGTAGCTGAAAACGGTCATAGCTAAAGTAGCTAAAAGACCAACAGTTATTATTTGTGATAATAAAGCCATAACAATTTCTATGAGTAATTATGAAATATCAACATCTTCTATTAACCAGTCAGCTAATTTTTTTTCGGAATGGGTTGAATGTAAAACTACTATATCTCCGGTAGTTTCAAAAACCACAGCTCTTACTTCAGATAAATCCAAAACATTGGCTTGTCTCAATTTAGATCGCAAGTCACCTTTTGATAATCTCGCTTTACGTAGATTATCTTCCAAAATTTCACTCCCGCTCATTAATAATAATGGACTATTATCAATAGCTTTTCTAAAGATTTTCCATCTCCTAAAATATGCGGCTCCCAATTGAAAGAGATAAACCATAAACATACCAACAATTCCATCCATTAGACTCACTGAATGGGACAAGGCAGTTGTAGCTATTAATGAACCTACGGCAACGGTCATAGCAAAATCGAAACTAGACATTTTGGAGAGGCTCCTTTTTCCAAAAATTCGTGTAAAAACAATTACAGAAATATATATTCCCAATGTTGAAAGCGCAATTGCTAATAGGGATTCGGGTGTAGATGTAAACCATTTTTCCATTGTAGTGACGATTTAGAAATTATATTATTTTAAAATTTTTCAATAATAGTAATCCTATTCCTGAAAACTGAGAATTATAACCTTCATTAATGATGAATTACAGAACTTACAACTTGTCTAAAACTTCATAATGGATTGGTTTAAAAGTTCCTCCATTACTATCTTCTGCAGAACAAGCTGTAAGACCCACTATCATATCGAACTCAGGTTTAAAAAGAATAAAATCACCCGCTTTCGATAATGGCTTAAGTACAGATAATTTTCCTTTTTCATTGAATTGCACATTCATAAATATGTTGAAAGCAGTTGGAACATCATCGGGTGCGATATTGAAAGACGCTAAGTTTTTGTATAAATTCTCAAAACAGCTGGGATGATATTCTGGATTGTTATACATAATTCGAAATGTATCAGGAGAGCAAGGAGCCAAAAGAATATCATTCCGTCCATTAGTATCTTCAATTATTTCCATCATTTTTCGTGAACGATTGCTCCATAAAAAATTAGATTTCGTTATTAGTATAGATTCTTCAAAATCCATTGTTTTTCCCGCTGAAATTTTTTCGCGAGTATCTTTAGCATTAAAAAGTACCATATCGCACACTTGACCACCTAATGGATCAATAACTTTCAGAAATTGATTTTTCTTAAGAATGAAAGCGCGTCCACTTTGTTTGTCTATTTTTTCAACCATTATCTGTAATAAATTTTCTTTCGTTAATTGTAACGCTGGCTAATTTAATTCGGAACTCAATTGAATATCAGTCGCGACCGCCAACGAAAAACAAAATATCAAAATCTGAAGCCGAATCTTCGTCTAACCGCAATGTATTATTAATAGCTTTCTGTTTTTAGTAGCATTCGGAAATCTTAGATTCGAGAACGTTTTTATTTTCAGTAAATTCACTCATTTACTTCTTAATCCATTCATAGAATGAAGGATTCTAAACCATACTATTTTTAATTCTGGTGAAAAGGACATTTCCAATTTTCTCCTACATTTCTTCCACTGTATTGTAATGCTTCACTAGCTTCTCCAAAATCTTTTAAAACCGGATTCACAGAACCCTGTAATTTTATATCGCGTTTTCTAATTCTATTTTTTACACGTTGATATGTTCCCATTTCCCGTAACTTCTCAAATTGTAAGTGTAGATTGAAAACTAAAGCGGGATATGGAGCTTGCCTAGCCTTTCGAGAGCTATTGGGATGCAATCCTACAATATAAAAAGCCGTACCCAAGATACTAAAACTGAATTTGGTACTTGTAGGGTCATTAGCTACACTAGAATCCCAAGGAGTGCTGTCTAGCTCATTTATGGTTTTCAATTGTGACCATAGTGCTTTTTCGAATGTTATTTCGTCTTCAAAATTTTCACTGGGGAAGATTGCTATAAATGTTTCAAAATTGTTTGATGTAAAGTCATATTTATCAATATAGTTCCTTAAATCTTTTAAAATTTCAGCAGCAGTTTCTTTAGAACCCAAGCTGTTGTATTCCTTAATAGAATATTCATCCATTTTAAATACAGTTTGAGCCATAATACAGGGGTGGCTTTTTTTTAGTATAAAATCCTTAAACTGCGCAATAAGAGAAGGCTTGTCAAGAATTGGTGAAGTTTTCATTAGAAAATTTTTAAATGGTAAGACTCAAAACTAATATTCGTCTTTGCTAAAAACATTTAATTAAATACTAAAATAAAGCCAAAATAATTCAAGTAAAATTCTTCACGTTTCAATTTTGGTCACGCTCACCTAAAAATGGCACTAATAAATAATAACTGATTGAAAATCAATATTTTTAACATTTTTTGTGCTAATTAATTTAAACTTTTCTTAAATATCTAGCTATAGATTTATGATTCCCTTAATTTTAAAGAAATGAATTTTCATAATTTAATTATGACTACTAAAAAATGTTTTTGTGGAATTCTTAAAAATCCCTTTTCGAAACCCAGAGAAATAAATGGAGTAGATCATAATAATAAATTTTTAATGTCGAATAACAATTAGGATTTAACAATTCAATATTTCGATAAAATGAAAAAAAATAATCAACTAAAAATATGAAACAGACAGAAGAAATTTCGGAAAAGATTAATGCATTGATTGAAAAAAACAATGATGCCTATAAAGGTTTTAAAAAAGCTTCAGAAAATGCGGAAAGTAAACATCTAAGAGATTATCTCATTCAACAAGCAAGCGAGCGCCAAGCTTTCGCAAAAAAACTAACAGGAAGTTTAATGATGTATAATCCCGACTTCGACGTAGACACGACCGGAAGTGTTACAGGTTCCCTACATAGAACCTGGATAGATGGTAAAGCAGCACTTTCCATGGATGATGATGAGTCGATTCTAGAAGAGTGCATTCGCGGTGATAAAGCAAGTGTTGAAGAATATCAAGAGTTTTTGGAGGACTATCCTTCAACATCAACAGAAGTAAGCAATACAATCCGAGAGCAATTACATAACATCAAATCTACTTTAGAAAGAGTTTCACGTCTAGAAGATTTACATTAAAAATTAACAGTAACCGTATTTTGAAAAAATCGGTATTTTTTATTAACCAATAATTCTAAAATTATGAGAAATCAGTACATTGAAATTATTAATGACAAAAACAAATTTTCCCGAATTTCTTGGGGTGCTGTTTTTGCTGGTGCATTAACGGCATTAGTGGTCCTATTTTTATTAAATCTTCTAGGATTTGGTATCGGATTAACCACAATAGATCCCATGACAGAGAATAATCCGTTTGACGGTTTAGGAACTGGAACCATTGTATGGTGGGCAATCGCAAATGTAGCGGCTCTTTTTATTGGAGGAATGGTGGCAGGAAGAATGTCTGGGCTCCCTTCAAATTCAGATGGTGGTTTACACGGCTTTTTAGCGTGGGCCTTATATACCCTACTTTCAATATTCTTCGTAACTTCTACCATCGGCAGTATTTTTAACGGTCTTGCTAATACCACTCAAGCCATTTTTAGTGATTCTACGGGCAAGAATATTGCGCAAGAATTAAAATCTGCCCAAGATAAAGGGCAAGATGATACTACATTTTCTTTAGACCAGTTAAAGCGTGAGGCATTTCAGTTAATCAATAAAGCTGAAAAATATAATATCTTACCTAATGATGCTTCTGAAGAAGTTAGATCTACGCTTAACCAAACGCAACGAGAGAGTCAACAGTTTCTAAACGATCTAAATTTAGATGAAAATATAGATGAGTTTTTTAATGAACTAACTGTGGATCTTGACGAAAATGGAGATTTATCCATTTCTGCTGGAAGCGCAGATAATCTACTAAATCGTGAAAAAATTAAAGATTATCTTGCTCAGAACACTGAATTAAGCGAGGCTGAAATAAACGGTGTTATTGAAAAATGGGATCGTAAAATCAATAAAGCTGTAGATAAAGCTGAGCAGTATTATGCCGAGGTTAAACGAGAAGCTATTGAAGCCGCAGATAAAACAGCAGATGCTGTAGGTAAATTTTCAATCATTGCATTTTTCTTACTTCTTTTAGGCGCAGGTGCCGCATTTGGTGGAGGAGCAACAGGTTCTCCCATACTCACTGTAGATGAAGAGCATAGAGAAGATATGATGGAAGACAGTCAATCGTAAAATTAATCAATAATTTAAAAAATTATATATGTCACTTTTAACAATAATACTCAATATTTTATTACCACCCGTAGCTGTATTTATGAAGCATGGCTTAGGAGGAACATTCCTTCTAAATTTGTTGTTAACGCTTGTGGGATGGTTGCCAGGAGTAATTCACGCTTTTTTAGTAAATGACTAACAAAGCAATATACCCGGCTCAGTATCTACCTGTAAATCCTTTATATCACTAGAGTTTAGAGTTATGGATTTATTAATGCTCTTGGGAATGTTAGCTGGTATATTAACCACGAGTGGAATTATTCCACAGATTTATAAGGCACACCGAACAAAAAAGACTAATGATGTGTCTAAAGGAATGTTGTACACACTAATTTCTGGAGTATTACTTTGGACTATTTATGGAATAATTAAAAACGACATTCCAATTATTGCAACAAATTCATTATCCTTTATATTAAATGGGTATATGTTGTTTTTACTCTATAAATTAGAACCAAATAATACAGCAAGAAATGATTTATAAAAAAGTTTTTTTCGTTCTGGAATAATGTCCAAAATAGATTTGTCAAATTTTACGGTGAGAATATTAAATCCTATATTTGTAATTCGAAAGTAAAATTTGACATATTTAGTTGAACGATAGTTCACAATTCGTCAGTACGAATTGAAAAATTTAGCAGATGACCTGTTTGACTGGGCTAATAAGTTTAGATTCAAACCTCAGCAGGTCAAAAAAAGTTAAGCCTCCGTGGTTTAACTTTTTTAATTTAGAGCATTTCTGAAAACGCTTTAAACGCTTTCAAAGGTTAAGTATCCACCCGGGTGCTGGAATTGGTAGACAGGCATGGTTGAGGGCCATGTGTCCTTTGGGCGTGTGGGTTCAAGTCCCATCCCGGGTACTATTTTTATTTATGTTTAAAGAATTTTACTTTTATCTAAACAAATTCACTTCTTTTTAGTACTTTCACCCGGTAACATTAAATTATTCTTCTGTGGTCAAAAATCAATTTGGCATTAAGGATCTCGAAAATCTTTCAAACGTCAAAGCCCATACCATAAGGATATGGGAGAAAAGGTACAATCTTTTGGAACCGGACCGTACTGATACTAACATCAGAAAGTACGATCTGGAAAACCTCAAAAAGTTGTTGAATATTGCCTATTTGTATAACTCCGGACACAAGATTTCAAAACTTGCAAGTTTAGATTCAAGACAGATTCAGGCACTTATCAAGGAAAGCATTAATGAACTCGATTCTGAATATATGCTTAATATTTTCAAATCAGCTATGTTTGAATTTGATGGAGAGCTTTTTGACACTACCATAGAGAAATTGCTGGAGAAGAAATCCTTCGGAGAAATATTTGCAGAGGTATTTGTCCCTTTACTTAACGAAATGGGGATTCTATGGCACGCCGGGACCATAGATCCATCGCATGAACATTTTGTTTCAGAAAAAATAAAACACTCCATTATCCAGCATTCCATCAAGCAAAAGGAAAATGCTTCGGAAAAAAATGACCAAGTATTTGCGCTTTATCTTCCATATCAGGAAATTCATGAAATTGGACTGCTATATGCTAATTACGAACTAATTTCCGCTGGTTTTACTACCATATTTTTAGGTGCTAATATTCCTTTGGACAGCTTGAAATACGTTCTCAAAACAAGAACAAAAGTTATTTTCGTAACATATTTCACAGTGCGCCCGGAAAAAGACAATCTTGAAACCTATGTGAATGAATTCCAAAATGAAGTGTCTTCAAAAGAACCCTCTGAACTTTGGGTATTGGGGAGAAAGGTGGGGAGAAAGGTGGGGAAAAAGATGAAAAATACTGAAAACATCAAGTTTTTTAAAGACTTAAAAGAATTTACCGATCAGGTTAAAAGTTTAACTAACGTTTGATAATCAAAACATTTAGCTCTCTCTTTTTCAATTGAAAATTTCCTAATATTATTGGCAATAGTTAAAATCTATAAGAGTCCTGAAAAAATAGATTCTGTAAATTTCTTTTTTGTTTAAATAAAATGTAAATTTGTTAAACATTATGAAAAAAAACATTGCGGTTATCGGTTCTGGCTTTTCGTCTCTTGCTGCTTCGTGCTATTTGGCACAAGCTGGAAATAAAGTAACCATTTACGAAAAAAACCAAACAATTGGAGGCAGGGCCAGACAATTCAAAAAAGATGGATTCACTTTTGACATGGGACCCACTTGGTACTGGATGCCAGATGTTTTTGAACGGTTTTTTCAAGACTTCGGAAAAGCGCCATCAGATTTTTATGAACTTGAAAAGTTGAATCCTGCTTACCGTGTGTATTTTGGAGCTGATGATTATATAACTATTGAAGACACTCTTGAGAAAATATGTGCCGCCTTTGAAAATGAAGAATCAGGAAGTTCAATAAAACTGCGCAAATTTATGGATCAGGCATTGGATAACTACAATATTGCAATCAAAGATTTGGTATATAGACCAGGGGTTTCGCCATTGGAATTGGTGACGGCAACAACTATGAAAAAGATAGGACAGTTTTTCAGCACTATAAGTAAAGATGTTCGACGTGAGTTCACCAATCCCAAATTGATTTCAATCTTAGAATTTCCAGTTTTGTTTTTAGGAGCAAAGCCTTCCAACACTCCAGCATTTTATAGTTTTATGAATTATGCAGATTTTGGACTTGGCACCTTTCACCCAAAAAAGGGAATGTATTCTGTGATTGATGGAATAAAAACACTAGCCGAAGAACTTGGAGTCACTATAAAAACTAATCAGAATGTAGAAAAGATAAGTGTTGAAAATGGAAAAGCTTCTGCATTAATCGTTAATGGTGAAAAAATAAATGTTGACGTAATTCTTAGCGGGGCAGATTATCATCACACCGAAACACTACTCGATAAAAATTACAGGCAATATTCTGAAACTTATTGGGAACATAAAACTTTCGCTCCCTCGGCACTACTCTTTTACGTTGGCTTTGATAAAAAGATTGAAAATGTAGATCATCATACTTTGTTTTTTGATGTAGATTTTCAAAAGCATTCTCAAGAAATATACGATTCACCACGTTGGCCGGAAGAGCCGCTTTTTTATGCTAGTTTTCCTTCAAAAACAGATTCTTCCGTTTCGCCTCTGGGCAAAGAAGCAGGGATATTTTTGATTCCGTTGGCGCCAGGACTAGATGATATTCCCGAAATACGTGAGGAATATTTTGAAAAAATAATGGTCCGTTTTGAAAAAATCACCAACCAAGAGATTAAAAAATACGTTATATTTAAGGAGTCTTATTGTATAAAAGACTTTGTTGACGACTATAATAGCTATAAAGGAAACGCTTACGGACTCGCCAACACACTGATGCAGACTGCTTTTTTAAGACCAAAACTGAAAAGCGGTAAAGTAAAAAATCTATTTTTTACGGGACAACTTACAGTACCCGGACCCGGAGTTCCCCCAGCGTTAATTTCTGGAAAATTAGTAGCTGGATTAATTGAAAAAGAAAAGAAAAATTGAAAGAGCTTTTTGACATAGTATCCAAAAAATGCAGCAAAAATGTTACTGAAACCTACAGTACCTCCTTTTCGTTAGCTACGCGAATGCTTGGCCCCTCCATTCGCCAAGATATTTACAACATTTATGGTTTTGTTCGTTTTGCAGATGAGATTGTGGATTCCTTTCACGATTACGACAAAGAAACACTGTTTAAACGCTTTGAAAATGCACTTGAAGAAGCATTGCAAGACCGCATTAGCCTTAACCCCATTCTAAATTCATTTCAGGAAACGGTTTTCAAATACAATATAGATAAAGATTTGATTGATGCATTTATGTCCAGTATGCGATTGGATCTCACAAAAAGCGTTTACAGCACTACCGAAGAGTTCAATGGTTATATTTACGGTTCGGCTGATGTGGTTGGGCTTATGTGTTTGAAAGTATTTGTAAAAGGTGATGCCGATAAGTACAATCAACTAAAAGAGCCTGCAATGAATTTGGGTTCTGCTTTTCAAAAAGTGAATTTTCTGCGAGACTTAAAAGAAGATTTCGAAAATTTAAGCCGAACTTATTTTCCAAATACCAATTTAAATGCCTTGGATGAAGATTCAAAAGAGAAGATAATTCAAGAAATAGAAGAAAACTTCAACCGCGGATATCTAGGTATTTTACAATTACCGCACGATTCAAAACTAGGTGTTTTCGTGGCTTACAGATATTATAAACGCTTGCTGAAAAAACTTCAGCAAACTCCTGCAACAGAAATTAAAAATGCCCGGATACGTGTTCCAAATGTCGAAAAAATTGGACTTTTAACACGCAGCTACGTAAAATATCAATTAAATTTGGTAAAATAAAGGGCGCTCGAACATGGACGACCCATGCGGGATGATTCTAAAATTTTCTTATGCTAAAATTCAGACTCAAAATCTCTAATCCCAAATTAACGAATTAACATATATTAATGACGACGGTTTTCTGGATATTAATTCTTATTACTACATTCTGCGCAATGGAATTTATGGCGTGGTTTACCCATAAATTCATTATGCACGGCTTTTTGTGGAAATTACACAAAGATCATCACCACAAGGATCACGGCAGTTGGTGGGAACGAAATGATTATTTCTTCATTTTTTACGCCTTGGTTAGCATAAGCTGCTTTATAGGTTGGAGCTATTATGGTTTTTGGGCAGGGCTACCTATTGGCCTAGGTATTTTTGCTTATGGTCTCGCCTATTTTTTTGTACACGATATTTTTATTCATCAGCGTTTTAAAATGTTTCGAAATGCCAACAATTGGTATGCTCGTGGTATTCGGAGAGCACACAAAATACACCACAAACATTTAGGAAAAGATAAAGGAGAATGCTTCGGAATGCTATTTCCGCCATTGAAATATTTTAAAAAATAAATTATGTGGCATCTATATCTCCTATTGGACATTGCCTCGCTCAGTGTCCCGTTTCTTTTTAGCTTTCACCCAAAATTAAAGTTTTATAAACTTTGGAAATATTTCTTTCCAGCCACATTTATAATGATGGCTTTTTTTATACCGTGGGATATTATTTTTACCCAAAACGGAATTTGGGGATTCAATGAAATGTATCTCTCTGGAATCACCATCGCTAACCTTCCACTGGAAGAGTGGCTCTTTTTTATATGCATTCCTTATGCCTGTCTTTTCACACTTTACGCTTTTAAAAATTTACTTCCGAAATTTTCTTTTTCAAATAAGGTTACGGCCATAGTTTATTATAGTCTGCAAACAGTTCTAATAGCTACTTTACTTTATTTTTACGATCGTTGGTACACGGCTATTAACTTTGGTTACGCCATTGTTTTGCTAGCTTTGGTTTTTAATTACAAACGTGAATGTTTGAAAGTTTTCTTTCCTGTTTTTGCCATTCTTTTAATTCCTTTTTTTATTGTGAACGGCTTCTTAACCGGCAGCTGGATTCATGAACAAGTAGTATGGTACAACGACGCCGAAAATTTGGGAATAAGAGTTGGCACGGTACCAATTGAAGACAGCATTTATGCAATGACAATGCTGCTTACCATCTTTGTTTTGATGGAAAAATTCAAGGAAAAATATCCTTCTAAGCCGATAGAAAATTAACTGGGTTCTGCTGAAAAAAATCGGCAAATTAACAGGAATATTAATTCATATACAATAGATTGGGGAATGTAAATCAATTGCGATTTTGCATTACTTTTAATCCTAGAAATCACATTTGTTATGATACATCCTAAAACAGAATTGAAATTTATTAGCAATGAAGTTGGATACGGCGTTGTTGCCACAGAATTTATGCCCGCTGGAACTATAACGTGGGCTTTAGATGATTTAGACCGTGAGTTTACTCCAACCAAACTAAAGAAAATGAATCCGCTTTACCAAAATATTTTAGAAACCTATTGCTACAGAAACAAAAAAGGAAATTTTGTTCTCTGTTGGGATTATGGTCGCTATGTGAACCACAGTTTTAAAAGCAATTGCATATCTACTGCTTACGACTTCGAAATAGCAATACGCGATATTCAACCCGGTGAAGAATTAACAGATGACTACGGCTATCTAAACGTATCAGAACCTTTTAAAGGAATAGATGAGGGAACCAGAAGAAAAACAGTGTATCCGGATGATCTTTTGAATCATTACCAAATTTGGGATAAACAGCTTATTAAAAACTTCCCCGATATCCTTAGGGTTGAACAACCTTTAAAATCTTTGATTGCTCAAAAATTGTGGAATGATATAACCGCTATTGCGGAAGGAAAAAAAGAGATGAAATCTATTAAAGAAAATCACTTCCCACGATAATTATCAACCAATTATTCACCCAGTAGTTGATCAAGAAGCTTTCTCATTTTTTCACTGTTCCAATCGGCTGCGCCTTGTTCATCTATAACTATTTCTCCAGTTTTTGAAATGAGATAAGTAGTGGGCAGCACAAACGACTCCAACTTTTTGGGTGCTTCAAAAGTTTGAAGAAAGATGGGCAAAGTATAACCATTCTTCTCCATAAATTTTTCAACCTTTTCAGATTTTTCTGAAGTAACAAAATAGAAATCTACTTGGTCGCCATAGGTATCGTATAGTTTTTGGAATGAAGGCATCTCCGCAACGCACGGAGGACACCATGTTGCCCAAAAATTTACGATAGTTACTTTTCCCTGAGATTGTGAAAAGTTTACTCCTTCTGCAGTTAATTGTTGTAAACTCCAATCGTAATCATGAAGTGTTTCCCGCTCGGCTTCCGCCTTTTCCGATGGCGAGAATGAAATTATACGTTGCACAAACACTTGAATAGGCATACGCGTTTGCGGAAAAATCAGCAAAGCCAAAAATGCAACAAACAAGATGTTGCTCCAGTGTTTCTTTAGAAAACTTTTCATAATTGAATGGTATAAAAAAAACCTAACAGTTTAAATTGCTTCATAACTGTTAGGTTTTAATATTTCAAAAGCGGTTAAGCGTTTTGCTTCTTAATCAAATTCAATGCAGAACCTTCACGATACCACCTTATTTGTGCATCGTTGTAAGTATGGTTCACTTTAATAGTGTCTTTATTGCCATCTTTATGAACAATTTCTATAGTTAACGGAGTGTTTTCTGCAAAATCTGCAATATCCACAAAGTTGAAAGTATCGTCTTCCTGAATTAAATCGTAATCTGCTTCGTTAGCAAATGTAAGACCTAACATTCCTTGTTTTTTAAGGTTTGTTTCGTGTATTCTTGCAAAAGACTTTACCAAAACTGCTGCAACCCCCAAAAATCGAGGTTGCATAGCTGCGTGCTCACGAGAGGAACCCTCACCGTAGTTATGGTCTCCCACAACGATGGTTTTAATTTCCTTCGCTTTATATTCACGTTGTACATCTGGCACACCGCCATATTCACCAGTGAATTGGTTTTTTACAAAATTTGTCTTTTTATTAAAAGCGTTTATAGCTCCAATTAATGTATTGTTAGATATATTGTCCAAATGACCACGGTAACGCAACCAAGGCCCAGCCATAGAAATGTGGTCTGTGGTACATTTTCCGAAAGCTTTAATCAACAATTTTACACCTTGCAATTCAGAATCCTTAATAGGAACAAATGGTTCCAATAATTCAAGACGTTCGCTGTCTGTGGCAACTTTAACCTCAACAGAACTTCCGTCTTCCTTTGGTGCCAGATAACCATTGTCATCCACTTCAAATCCTTTTGGAGGAAGTTCTAGACCAACTGGTATATCTAATTTTACCTCTTGTCCATCTTCATTCAAAAGTGTGTCGTTCATTGGGTCAAAATCCAAACGTCCAGAAATTGCGATTGCCGCAACCATCTCTGGAGAACCTACAAACGCGTGTGTATTCGGATTACCATCGGCTCGTTTTGAAAAGTTTCTATTGAAAGAATGCACTATTGTATTTTTTTCATCGCCCTTTCTGTCACTTCTATCCCATTGACCAATGCACGGTCCGCAAGCGTTTGTGAAAATTGTTGCACCAAGATTTTCGAAAACATCTAAAAGTCCATCACGTTCGGCAGTAAAACGTATTTGCTCTGAACCGGGATTTATTCCGAAGTCACTTTTTGGTTTTAATTTTTTATCTATGGCCTGTTGCGCAATAGATGCAGCTCGCGTTAAATCTTCATAGGAAGAGTTGGTACAGCTACCAATCAATCCCCAATCTACCTTTAATGGCCAATCGTTTTTCCTTGCTTTTTCACCCAATTCACCAATGGGAGTTGCCAAATCTGGCGTGAATGGTCCATTTAAATGTGGACGCAAGGTGTTTAAATCTATCTCAATAACTTGGTCAAAGTATTTTTCTGGATCTGCATAAACTTCATCGTCGCCTGTTAAATAAGGTCTGATTTTATTTGCTTCATCTGCAATATCCGCGCGGTCTGTTGCTCTTAGGAAACGCTCCATGGCATCATCATAACCAAAGGTTGAAGTGGTTGCACCTATTTCGGCACCCATATTACAGATGGTTCCTTTTCCAGTACATGAAAGGTTCTTCGCACCAGGTCCAAAATATTCAACTATAGCTCCGGTCCCTCCTTTTACGGTTAGGATGCCGGCCACTTTTAAAATTACATCCTTGGATGCCGTCCAGCCGTTTAGTTCGCCAGTTAATTTAACACCGATTAATTTTGGAAATTTTAATTCCCAAGGCATTCCTGCCATAACATCAACAGCATCTGCACCACCAACGCCAATAGCTACCATTCCCAAACCACCTGCATTTACGGTGTGGCTGTCGGTACCAATCATCATTCCGCCGGGGAACGCATAATTTTCAAGAACTACTTGGTGAATAATTCCAGCTCCGGGCTTCCAGAAACCGATTCCATATTTGTTTGAAACAGATTCCAAAAAATCAAAAACCTCGTTACTGGTTTCGTTCGCGCGCTTTAAATCTGGCACAGCGCCCTGTTTGGCTTGAATTAAGTGATCACAGTGAACAGTAGTTGGCACCGCAACTGTTTTTTTACCAGCTTGCATAAACTGCAAAAGCGCCATTTGTGCGGTTGCGTCTTGGCAAGCTATTCTATCTGGAGCAAAATCCACATAATCCTTTCCACGTTGGAACGCTTTATCTGGGTTTCCATCCCAAAGGTGGGAGTAAAGTATTTTTTCAGAAAGGGTGAGTGGTTTTCCCGTGATTTCGCGTGCTTTATCTACACGTTCTGCCATCTGGGCGTAAACCTTTTTAATCATATCAATATCAAAAGCCATAGTAGTATTTTTAGTAAATGCGAAATTACAAAAAATAATAATATTTAAAAAATATTTAATGAAAATGCTTATTTAGTGAATATAATTCACTAAATAGTAATTATTGTTGCGTATAATTATCAAATTGGTAATTATAGATAACTAATTTTAAGAATTTCAAAATATTTCCGATCGGATAATTTGAAAACGTGAAAGGAAAAAGTGAATAGGGTTTAGTACAAGCTTTTAATAATCTCTTCAATGCTTAGGCCTTCTGCTTCTGCTTTATAGTTTTTAATCAATCGGTGGCGAAGTATTCCGATTGCTGCTTTTTGAACATCTTCAATATCTGGAGAAAATTTACCGTGAAGTGCGGCATTTGTTTTTGCAGCCAAAATTAAGTTCTGTGAAGCTCGCGGCCCAGCTCCCCAATCAATATAGTTTTTCACGGTATCAGTGGCAGTTGAACTATTGGGGCGGGTTTTACCAACTAGAGTAACGGCGTATTCCACAACGTTATCTGCTACAGGAATTCTTCTAATTAACTGCTGAAAATCTATAATTTCTTGTGCTGTGAAAAGTGGATTTACCTTTTGCGTTTCACCGGCCGTAGTTTGTTTTACTACTTCAACTTCTTCAGAAAAGGAAGGATATTCAAGATTAATAGCAAACATAAAACGGTCCAGTTGCGCCTCTGGCAGCGGGTAGGTTCCCTCCTGCTCTATTGGGTTTTGAGTGGCAAGTACAAAATATGGTAAATCTAATTTATAGTGATGGCCCGCAACAGTAACAGCACGTTCCTGCATTGCTTCTAAAAGCGCAGCTTGGGTTTTTGGCGGTGTTCTGTTAATTTCGTCTGCAAGAATAATGTTAGCGAAGATTGGTCCTTTTATAAATTTGAACTCGCGATTTTGATCAAGTATCTCAGACCCCAAAATGTCACTAGGCATCAAATCTGGCGTAAACTGTATTCTTTTAAATTTTAGCCCAAGTGCTTCTGCAACGGTGTTCACCAAAAGTGTTTTCGCAAGCCCCGGAACTCCAATAAGTAATGCGTGTCCTCCAGAAAAAATAGCGAGCAATACTTGTTCAACCACTTCATCTTGACCTACTATTACTTTTTTTATTTCCTTTTTAAGAGCGTTATATTTTGAAACCAGTTGCGAAACCGCTGCTACGTCTGACATATTTTTCTATATTATTTTTTTAGCCAATTTCCTGAAAACTCACAATCTTGATAATCTTCATTAATGCTAATATAGGTATCTTTTATTTTTTCATTTTGCCACTTATTTATGACATTGATTTGTTTTTCACGCAACGCCAATTGCTTGATACGTTCGTAATCTTTGGCATAATCGGCTTTGTGCTCTTCGTATTTTTTTGTTACGGTAAGTATTTTTAAACTACTCTTTCCGGTTCGGTCCCTATCTGTGAAAATTTCCGAAACCTCGCCTTCTTTTAAATTATAAACTTGGGCACTGAGAGTAGGATCCATTTTGGTAAGATCAAACTTAGTATCAAAATTTACTGGATTTATTAATTGTCCTCCATTATTACGAGTTTCTTTGTCGTCTGAGAACTTGCGAGCTGCTTCTGCAAAAGTAGTTTCACCAGAGCTAACCTTCGTTTTTAAATCTTCAATCTCAGCTTGTGCGGCTTCTATTGATTTTTGAGAAACCTCAGGAAACATTAAGACGTGGCGTACATCTACTTCTTGCCCACGGATTTTTTCAACATAGAGAATGTGCCAGCCAAATTCAGTTTCAAAAGGTTCACTAACTTCACCTTCTAAAAGTGAAAAAGCCTGATCCTTAAACTCTTTTGCCCAAGGAGAATCTCTTGTCACGCCTGTGTAGAGACCTCCTTTGGAAGCCGAGCCAGGATCTTTAGAGTACAAAACTGCCTTAGTTGAAAAACTTGAGCCATTGTCTAAAACATCTGCACGCATTGCATTTAGTTTGTCAATAACCTCATCGATTGCTTTTTTGGTTACTTCGGGATCGATAACTAATTGGGCTATTTCTATTTCGGCACCAAAAACAGGACGTTCGTCTTCTGGGATTGAAAAGAAGAAGGTTCTTACCTCTTCAGGAGTTACTTCCACTTTTTCAATTACCTTTTGTTGCATTAAACTTGCTAGCTTTATACTTTTGTTTGCTTCAAAAAGATCTTTCCTAAGTGATGCAATATTATCCTTTCTATAGTATTCCGCTACTTTTTCCTCACTTCCCAATTCGCTTATCATATACTGCAATTGTTGTTCTATCATGCCATTAATTTCGGCATCAGGGACTAAAATACTATCCTGTTTCGCTTGGTGTGCGTACAATTTATCTTCCATCAATTTCCCCATCAACTGGCAGCGGGTAATATCTTCAATAGACATTCCTTGAGATTGCATTTCAACATAGGCTTTGTCAATATCGCTATCTAAAATAACGTATTCACCAACAACGGCACTCACGCCTTCAGCTTTGTATCTTTTAAAGGGTTTTAATGTGTCGCGCTTTACTGTTTGTTTTACAACCAACGAGTCATTACTTTTTGCAACTCCCGTGCTGTCTGGTTCCACAACTGTCTGAGCCTGCAGCATTGCGGTTGAAAATAGCAACATCAATAAAAATTTACTCATTTTTATAGATTTCAAAATTATTTGTTTCAATAGCATCTTTTGTAATATCTGTTTCTAGTTTTTTTATTAATTCAAGCTTTCTTTTGTTCAAAATTATTTGTTTCAAAGTAGGCTGAATGTATGAAAGTGGTGCTATATCAGTGGGATTGAGCACATTTTCAATTTTCACCAAATATACTCCTAATGAATCTTGCAGCTGTGTAAAATTGGATTTTTTTAACACTTGTTCGCTGTTGTCTCTTATAACGGGCAAATTAGATAGCAAAACCTCTTTTTTGACCCAAACGGAGTCATTAAAGTTGGAAGAAATAAATTGATAATCTTGGCTTTGTAATGACATTTGATCCTTTTCGTTATAGCGGTTCAGTTTATCGCGAACAGATGCAAGACCATCATAATTTACGGGAAGCTGCACGTAACGCAATTTTACAAGTAAATCTTTTAGTTTGAAGTTTTCTTTGTTATTTTCATAATAATCTTCGTATTCCTGTGTTGAGATTGCGCTGTCCAACTGTTTGCCAACAATTACATTTTTGTATGCTTCTGTGAGCAAATCATTTTTATATTCCTGCACAAGTCTGTTGTATTCATTTAGCTTGTCTGCAGAGATGTTAATTTTGGCTTGGTCAATAAGTAGTTGCTGCGTAGCCCAACGGTTTATATAATTGTTGATTATTAAGGTGCTGTCTTCAGCAGAAGTCTCTTCCGTTACTAATTTTTGCAAGTCTGCTTCGTATAAAAATGTATTGTTTACACGCGCTATGGCGTTTTCCTTTGTTTCGGTTTTAAAATAATCACATGAAACCAAAAAGACACTAAGCAAAATTATATGAAGAATCCTGTATATCACCTAAGCTCTTTTTTCACGCGTTTTAAGGCTTTCTTATTTACTTCAACTGTATATTTTGAGCGTAGACCCTCTATCCAGTTTTTTTCAAGCTCATTTTGATAGTCGCTCAATACTCTTCCTTTTACATCTTCCAAAGACTTTAGACCGGAAGGCAACATTTCTTTAATATTAACGACGACAAAAGAGTCGCTAATTTCGTAAATTCTTGATGCTCCGTTTTTCATCTCAAGGTTTTTTGGCAGTTTGTCATCGTCAACTTCAAAGAGACCTGGGGTAATAAAGACATTCACTTTATTTTCTGTATTGAGATCGGCTTTAATTTCTTCTGTAGTTTTGCCATCAGCAAGCATTTTTTGGATTTGCTGTGCCGTCATTTCTGAAGTAGCTGAGTATATATCCACGTTTACGCGTTCTTTCCATTGATACTTCTGTTTTGTTTTGTTGTAAAAATCTTTTAGACCTATAGAATCAATTTTTGCCTTTTCCCAGATATTTTCGTTCATCACATCAAAAATTAAAAGACCGTCACGGTATTCTGTAACTATTGCCGCGTAATCTTCGTTTTCATCTTCAAGTTCCATTTTGAAATAATCTTTTAAAATTTCTGTTTCAAATTCATCGTAAAAAGCTACTAGCAATGCTTCCTTTTGTTTAAAAGGTTTAGTGGTCTTTTGGCGTCCTGCTATAAATGTTGCAAATTCCGTAAAGGTGGCATCTTTATCACCAATGGTAAAAAGCACTTTATCATCTTCAGCAGGAACTGGATTTCTTGCCCAGCCTCTTCCTAATACGTCATCTGTAACGAAGGTGTCAAAATAAGGCAAATAGCTAACCTCTTTCTTGAAGCCATACTTGTCTTTAATTTTTTTATTTATTGCGTTGGTTACAACCTTGGAACGATCTCCTTCACCCGCTTTTTTCTCAAGTTCTTCTCTTTGGTCTTCAAAACTTTCCATTGGCAGTTTTTCGTCTAGACGTATTATGTGCCAACCAAAATCTGTTTTTACAGGCTTGCTCATTTCGCCAACCTTGTTGAGTCCATAAGCTGCATTCTCAAATTCTGTGGCGCGAAGATCACCCTTAGAGAATGGTTTCAGCTTGCCTCCCTGTATTGCGGAATTTTTATCATCAGAAAATTGCTGGGCAAGACTTTCAAAAGATTCTCCCTGTTTTGCCATGGTGAAAAGTTCATCGATACGCTGTTCCGGATCAAAATCGCGAGCTCCTTTTTTATCAGAGATCATAATATGTGATACTGAAATTTTTGGCATTTTTGCTCTTCTGTCATTCACCTTCACAATATGGTATCCAAATCGTGAGCGCACTATTTCTGAAATATCGTCCACCTTAGTGTTGTATGCTGCATTTTCAAAAGGATAAACCATGGAGAATACTGAAAAATAACCTAAGTTTCCTCCAGTTTCCTTGGCTCCAGGCTCTTCTGAATTAGTTTTTGCAAGTTGCGTAAAATCTTCGCCCTTCAATGCCTTTTCACGGATTGATTTAATTTTATTGTATGCTATCAAAGTATCTTGAGGCACAGCTTCATAATCTACAAGTATTAAAATGTGAGAGGCATCTATTTCCACTTTACCGCGCTCATAGGCTTCTCTGGCCAAAGTCTCTGTCACTTTGTTATCAAAAAGATAATTTCTGGAGAGTTGGTCACGATATCTTGAAAGTTCATTTTGATAGGAACGCTTATCCGCAAGACCTTGGGCTTGGGCTGCGGCTATCTTCAACTTGTAATCTATAAAAAGATTGAGATACCCGTCAATATCCTTTTGTGATTCGTCTTGTACCAAATTGAGGTTTTTCTTATAAACTCGCTTAAATTCATTCGCATAAACGGGACTGCCGTCTATGGTCATTAAGACTTCTTTTTTGTTTTGAGAAAAAACAGTTGTGGCGCTCAAAAAGGCCAAAATGAATACGGAAATAAAATTTTTCATCATTTGTTGAATATTTATTTTTATTGAAGCGACCCACCTATGCTAAAGCTTTTGGTGGACAAAGGTGCAAAAATAGCAAAAAGCTACGGTAACACACATCAGAAAAGCAAACGAATTTTATATAATTATAGTGTTTTACCATCTCAAAAGTATTCCTGAAAACCCGTAACTTGCAAAAGTTTTTCAAATGAAGAAAATCACCTCGCTTTTTGCGAGTCTATTTTCTTCAGAATAATATATAAATGGCTGAAAGAGTAAAACTTATATGGGATTTTCGAGGTCCAAACGCACAACATATTGCCGAACACCACGCAAAACATCTCGATGAATTTGCCGAAACGGAAACATTGCAGCACAGTTTTACAGGGCACGAACAAATTACCCCCATGCACCATATAGCCTTTATGGTTGTTGAAAAAACCTTGATGAATACCTTGCGGGAAACCCTAAAACCAACGCGCGGCCAAATGTATGATGACTAATTTTTTTATAAATCCTGAAAATAACTGTCTATTTATTTGCGATATTTATAGTAATATTGCCCTCTGAATATTTAAAACTAATAACATGAAACTTTTAAAAATTGTAGTATTCTTTATAGGTCTTTCAACCTTCGCACAAGGAAAAGTGGGCGCAGTGGATGTTGATTACATTCTGTCAAAAATGCCCGAAATGGAAGCCATAAATACTCAAGTGCAAACCTATGGAAAGCAATTGGACATTGACCTAAACAAAAAAATAGACGAATACAAAATACTTGTAGAAGCCTATAAAACTGGCGAGGCTACTTTTACCCCAGAACAAAAAAAGACAAAGCAGAATGAACTAATAACCTCAGAAGCCGACATCCAAAAATTTCAGCAAAACGGCGCCAAGCTTATGGACATTAAACAACAGGAATCCTTAAAGCCTCTCTACAAAAAAATTGGTGAAGCACTGGACAAAGTAGCTAAAGAACAAGGCTATACTCAAGTAATGCAGACCAATCAAGATTTAGTTTACCTTGACCCAAATTATGATCTTACCACCCCAGTCCTTACTGAATTAGGCATTACAATTACGGCCGATGAAGAAGGGAAATAATACACAGCTTAGTTTATAGAATAAAACGTGGGGCTTTTGAAGTCTCACGTTTTTTTATCCTTCTATTTATCAAAAAACTTTATTTGAAGTAATTCAAAAAATTTACTTATGAACCTCAATAAAAATTTTGCCCAAAAAAATGATGGGTATTATGAAGAAGAGAATATAAAAAATATCTTTTCAATTCTAGGCAGAATGGTCTATCAGCCCAAAAAAGCCAAATTCTTGATTAATGGTTCTAAAATATCCATGAATCTCGATGAAGTGGGTGGCGCAATTCCCACTGCGGAACCTTATAGAATCACGCTTCATTTAAGTAGAAATAACTTGGAAAGTATAGAAATATATCCAGTCACTTTTTTAGAAAAAATAATTCGAAAGCTATTTCCCTCCAAAAATAAGAAGTTGAAAAATAAGTTTATATTTCAGGGAAGTGAAAAATTTATCGAACAATTAGTGAAAGAAAAATCACTGCTGGAAAATCTTCAGAAACAAAAGGTTTATATCCGTATCCCGAAGAAAAACACTTCAAAAATAATATTGACTCCACCCCACGGAATTGAAGATGAAGCACAGCTTGAAAGATTTATCGAAATCTTACAATGCATAGAGCAACAAATTAAGACCAAAGATGTCTCAAGAAATTATTGAACAAATAAAAAATAATCCTTTTGGGGAAATAGATGAATCTATTTTCATAGACAATCAGGAGTATCAAATTACCTATCAATGGAAAAGGAGAATCAGTATTAGCATTCGCCGTAAACAATCATTGATAACTGATACAGCTGTTTTCGAAATTAGAAAATTACCAATAATGAGTATGATTGTTCGTTCTCCGCAATACAGTTTACGCGGAGAGAAAACCGAACTGACAGAGAAATTACTTTTAAATCAATATACGCGTGCGCTTCTTTACTTTCCAACTTCAAAAATTAGTTGTCAGAACCATCAAATTTCATACACCGCAAAATTGAGAAGAAAAGACAGTGACCAATTAGAGACCATAATTGAACACTTTAGAGCGTTGTTAACTACACTATGAAAAGTTCAGCTTTTTTTAATTAAAAAAGCACTGGAAAAATCCAGTGCGTTTAAAGAAATATTTTTTGAACCTCTATCTACTATAATTAGGCGACTCCTTCGTAATAGTTACATCGTGCGGATGACTCTCCGTAATGCCTGAAAACGTTATTTTCACAAACTTTCCGTTCTCTTTCAGCGTCTCCACATCTTTCGCACCACAATAGCCCATTCCAGCGCGAAGTCCGCCAATAAACTGTGTCATGCTTTCCACCAAATCTCCTTTATAAGGCACACGACCCACAATTCCTTCGGGAACCAGTTTCTTAATATCGTCTTCCACGTCTTGAAAATATCGGTCTTTGGAACCATGCTTCATCGCTTCCACGGAACCCATTCCCCTATATGATTTAAATTTTCTTCCTTCGTAAATAATTGTTTCCCCAGGAGACTCTTTCGTTCCAGCTAATAACGAACCCAACATAACACAATCAGCCCCAGCAGCAATAGCTTTTGGAATATCTCCGGTATATCGAATTCCCCCATCAGCAATAACGGGAACACCGCTACCCTTTAAAGCAGCAGCAACTTCTAGCACCGCTGAAAACTGTGGAAAACCAACTCCTGCAACCACTCGGGTTGTGCAAATTGACCCAGGTCCAATTCCTACTTTAACAGCATCGGCACCAGCATCTACTAAATATTTTGCAGCTTCGGCAGTTGCAATATTACCCACCACAACATCTAAATCTGGGAATCTTTGCTTAACTTTTTGTAAAACTTCTACCACACCTTTTGTATGTCCATGGGCAGTGTCTATAATCACGGCGTCAACCTGTGCATTTACCAAGGCTTCTGCCCTTTCCACAGCATCTGGGGTTACACCAAGTGCGGCGGCAACACGAAGTCTTCCGTATTTGTCTTTATTGGCATTGGGTTTTTGGGTAAGCTTTGTAATATCCCTAAAAGTAATTAGTCCCAAAAGTTTTCCTTCATCGCTTACTACTGGAAGTTTTTCAATTTTATTCTGCTGAAGAATTATCTCGGCCTCCTTTAAAGAGGTGCCCTGAGCAACGGTAACTAAATTTTCCGAAGTCATAACTTCGCTCAGCGGACGTTTCAAATCCTTTTCAAAACGAAGATCACGGTTTGTAACAATTCCTATAAGTTTTCCAGCTTCATCAATAATGGGTATTCCACCAATGCTGTATTCACGCATTGTTTTTTGGGCATCGCCTACTGTGCTTCCCTTTTTTAAAGTTACAGGATCGATAATCATCCCGCTTTCGGCACGTTTCACTTTTCGTACTTCGGCGGCTTGGTCTTCAATGCTCATGTTTTTATGAAGCACTCCTATTCCACCTTCCCGCGCAATAGCAATAGCCATAGCGCTTTCGGTCACTGTATCCATCGCAGCGGAAACAATGGGAACGTTCAATGTAATATTCCGTGAAAATTTTGTGGCGATAGAAACGTCGCGTGGTAAAACTTCAGAATAGGCAGGCACTAATAGTACGTCATCGTAAGTAAGGCCTTCTCCAAGAATTTTATTATCGTGTGCAGTCATTGCAATTAAATTAACTTTCGAAGAACCGAAAGTGGTTAACTATTAATTGCGTGCAAATGTACATTTTTTAATTTTGAATTCAGAATAATGAATTATGAATTCTTTACAATTTCACCTGCAACGTAGCATACCAAGTCCTTGGTTGGCTAGGAAGGATTCCTGGGCCGGGATAACCTGTAGCTCGGCGGGTAAAATAGCTATTGTCCAAAACATTGTTTATTCCACTCTCAAGTTTGAAACGGCCAAAAGTGTACGACAGCGAAAGGTCTAATATATCATACGCAGGTATCTCGCCCACAATGCCGCTTTGGCTTTCAAAATCTCGTTCGCTATTTGTGGCATCCGTAAATTGCTTGCTCAAATATGTATATTGCAGACTTCCCAAAAAGTTTTTGTACCCAAAGCCAAGACCCGTTTTTAGGTTGATGGCGGGAATAAACTCTACCTTGTTTCCTTCCACATTATTTTCTTCGGAAGAAGTGTATTCGCTATCCGTAACTGCAAGATTTACGAAATAATTCATTCGGAAATTTCTATTTCCAGAAAAAGTTTCTAGTATGTTCCAATCTACAAAACTCTCCAATCCGTATGTAAAAGCATCGCCAATATTACCGCGGAAACGCTCCTCTTGAATATCGCTCACCTCGCGAACTATAACCCCCAACCTATCCTGATAACGTAAAAAGAAACCACCAACATCATATGAAACAAATTTGCCCAATCTTCCGCGAGCGCCTAAATCAAAAGTAAAACCCTGCTCATCTGTTATATTTGGATCCACCACCAAAGATGGATTGGTAATTCTGATATCGTTAAAGGTAACAGAGCGATAATTCTGACTTACATTCCCGTAAATCTCTACAGATTTCGCGGGTTTGTAACTTAAACCCACTCCCAATAATAGAAATGCACGGTCAAAATCGCGGTTGTCTGCAATGTCTTCATTCAAAATAGGATTGCCAGCAATGTCAAAATTTATCTTTTTGTATTCGCCTTCGCTTCGTGTTTTTATATATTCAAAACGGAAACCCGGCGTTACCGAGAATTTGGTTGAAAAATTAAAAATGCTTTCGCCAAAAGTAGCAAAATTTAGGTTTGGAAATTCAAAATCACTTTGACGTGGATAATTCGGAAATGCTTCGGAAGCAAAATTAAAATCTGCATCGTTTCCATTAGTCCCAGCACCTTGGCGCTCGTTGTTATTTGACTGATAATATTTCCCACCCAAAAGCAATACGTTTTCATTTCCGAATAAATTATAGTGCGTCAAAATTCTAGCTTCCGCACCCCAATTGTTGAAATTTCCTGAAATCAGTTCGCGTGGCGCATCTAAATCATCCTGCTGCGAAACCCTATTTTCTCGAAAACCAACCGATTTCCTGTAAGCATCCAAAGCAAAAAGATTCAAACTAAAATCGGTTTTTTCAGAAAAATTATGATCCAAACGAAGCGAATAAAGTTTCCAATCTACCTTAAACCAATTCCGCGTTCGGTTGCTGAAGGTTGGGTCTTCCTCAAACTGTTTATCTGTTAACCCTCCCGGTTGCTGGGCAAGGTAATGCAGATAACTCATTTCAAAAGCAAGCTTCGTTTTTTCTGAAAATTTATAATCTATATGGGCATAGGCGTTTTGTGAATCAAATTGCGAGTTTGGCCTAAAATCATCTCCCGTTTTAAAGTTGTAATATGCGTAATAGCCAAACTTACCAACGGTGCCACTTAGGCTATTAAAACTGTTGAAAAGCTCATAAGATCCCAAGGATTGTCGTGAAATCCATTCTATCTTTTTCTTTGTGTTGGGTTGCATCAGTTTAAAATTTATTAAACCGCCAAACTGTGTTCCATATTCAAGCGAAGCCGCACCGCGAACTACTTCAATCTCACTTATAGCATCTGCTGGCGGCGTGTAATAACTTTCGGGATAACCCAAAACATCTGCAGAAATATCATACCCATTTTGGCGCGTATTGAAGTTTGCAGTTCTGTTTGGATTCAAGCCACGACCGCCAATATTTAACTGCAATCCGCCATCGTTATTTTCATAAATATTTAAGCCAACTACCTGTGCATAAATCTGTCGCGCATTGTTTGTCGCCGTGTTTGTGGTAAGATTTTCCATCACCACTACTTCAGTCTTTTTTCCTGCGTAAATAGCCGTGCCTTCTACTTGTTTCAAATTTCTTAAAGCGAAAATCTCCTCTTTTCGTCTGGTTATAAGCACTTCGGAAAGCTGCTCTCCCAATAATTCCAGTTGAAATGAAATTGTTGTGTTTTCAGAAATAGTAAGTTGCTTTTTAAAAACTTCGTATTCCAAATTGTAAACTGCAAATTCATACGTTCCCGCAGGAATTTCAGTGAATTCATAATTTCCTTCGGCATCGCAAACTTTAGATTTTCCGAGGTCTAAAATATACACTTCTGCAAAAGCGATGGGAGCGTTTGTTTCTTTCGAAATCACTTTCCCCGAAACGGTAAATTGTGCAAAAGCTGAAAGATTCACACAAAAAAATAGTAGCACTAAAGCGTTTTTAAGCATTTTGAAAACAGTATTGTCCAGTTAAAAATTATATGATGTCCCTACGGGACATTTATTTACTTGTGTTTTTTTTTACCAATATTTTGCCCCGCTGGGGCAGAATGGCTTTAGACATTTTATGTGGGTAATAAAATAGATACCCATTGAAAGCTCAGTCCTGTAGGGACTTCATATAATCAAGTTTTACGTTTGATTTTACACTTATCGAAAAACAATGATTTAAAAAAATTTTAAAATAGTTTGACATTTTTTTGTCTTACAGCGAATCGGTCTTACGTCTTCACTAAAATCCTTTGATAGTATTGTTAAATGGTAAAATCCAATCTTTTCTTCGGAAGGATTCTTTCTCTTTCATTAAATCCACATTTGGGTTTATGTATGGTTGGCTCAATCTTCCATTCAGCGCTACATAACTTTCTGCGTACACAGCAACGTTTTTATGGCCTTGCGAAGCAAAATGATCCCCCAAATAATGTGCGTATTGCAATATAAAATCGGGCTGCGTGCTCATCTGCTTTTCTTGGAAAGGTGTTAAAAAATCGGTATTGTCCACTAAAAATTGTTCTCCGGTTTCTGTGTTTTTTATTTTGAATTGCGCATACCCAGCCTTCTCCATCAACATTACCCGCCACGAAAAACGATAGCCTTCCTCCGTCCAAAAAAGTTCGTTGGGATACGCCAAATAGCGCCACGGAAATAATAGTTGGATTACAAAAAACAAGGCCAGAATAGGTAAAACAAGGTTTCGTTTGAAGCGGTAAGTTTTCATTTGCGAAATAGCGACCATTTTCGAATAATCTATTCGCAATAACTTCGAAATAAAACGTATAATCCGTTGGTGAAAACCTGCTTCAAAAAAGATAAGCGAGCTGACAATCATTATAAACGGGAACATCCCAATAGGAAATAAAACGCGCGTCAACACGTGAAAAACAACCACTAATGCAAAAGCAAACCAACGCGTAGGTTTGTAAAGAAGTAAAAAAGGGATTGCCAAATCGTAAGCAGCGCCGCTCCAACTGAAGACGTAATGTAGCCATTGCTGTTGCATCAAATCTCCCAAAAAAGGAAGATCGTATTTTGAAGGAAGCCATATTTTTAAAGGCATTGCTTTGAAGAGCCAATCGCTGTTCAGCTTTGCCAAACCTGCGTAAAAATAAACGATGCCCAGCATTAACTTAATGCTGTCGATGGTCCATTTTGGAATTTCTCTAAATGCTTTGGAAGGATTTTTAAAAGCATCCACAGAAAAGTATGCATTCGCTGGTAAAAAAATCATTAAAAAACCTACGCAGCTTATAAAATAATAATGATTGAGGTAAGTGGATTTATCCATCAACTCAATGTAAGTGAAGCTCAAAAAGAAAATGATTATTGCCAAGCGGTATTTGTAACCCAAAGCAACGAAGAGCGAGGCAATCCCGCAGATCAAAAAAATCAGGTATGTATAATCTCCAATCGGTTTTACCCATTCAAAACCGTAATAGCTGAAGAAAAACTTTGGTTGAATGTATAATTTTTCAATCCAGCCATTTGCCCAAAAACGAACAATGCTTAAAAACATCATAAAACCAAAAAGAACACGAAAGACCGCGAGGGGCGCGGCCTGTGTGGTTCTGTTTAGATAATTGGATATTGATTTCGACATAATTTGAAAACTCGACGTAATTCAGAGAAAGGGATTAGGGATTAGGGATTAGGGATTAGGGATTAGTATAACGAATAGCATCCGTCATCCCGCTTCAGTCATCCAGCCATTTTTAATCCCCGTCTGCGTCTACGTAATCTATGCTTACGTCCAAAGCCTGAATCATATCAACTTTTAACAGTATAACGATGCGTTGTAACTCATCATAAGTTGCAAGCATTTTTGAGTTATCGGTTTCAACTTGTTGCGCTAGATTTCCATTTAATTCGTTCGCTTTAGTTTTTGCAACTTCAAATTGATTGTTGATTAAAGCGCTGAGATTTTCACCATTTTTTATGGTGTTTAAATAATCAAGATATGTTTTGAAGCTCTGTCCGGTGGAGTTTCCATCAAAACTTTTTCCGTTGAAAAAATCACGGCTAGCGTCAATGGCTTCCAGTAAAAGTTCTTTTGAAATGTCTTTTTTATAAAACGCCTCCACATTTTGCGGTAAAGTTCCGGTTGAAAAAACGCCTGCCGGAATACCTACTTTCCCAGCGCGAAGGGCTTTTTCAAAATAAAAAATATAATCGTTAGTAAGTTTATCCACAGCACCGGAAGCGGAAGAACTTGTGTTAGCCACAAAAGCATCGCGGTATCCGCCCGTCCAGCTTGTGAGCACTTCATTGCTTAAAGACGAAATAGTTTCAGATAAGGTTTGAAGATAATTTTTATAACCTTCCGCGTTACTGTTTGTAGTGTAAAAAGCTACAATTTCAGCATCTGTTTCCGCTAAACCATTCAACATATAATCTAGAGCCGGAAAGCCTTGTTTGTCAATTGTAGATGGTAATGAAAAATCATAAAGCCCACTGTCTATAAAACTTTCTATTTGAGCAGCGTTCGCGGGATACACGTTTAAACGATTTCTGAAACGCAACTCTTCGGCCTTTCCGATTTCAAACATAGAGACATTTTGGAATGAAATGTAAGCATCCTTCCAAACTGATCTAAGTGCTTGCAAATTAGCTTCTGTTGGATTTGCATTAAATTCCACAGTCTTTGCATTTAAAGAAATAGCTTTCGTATTAAAGCTGTCATACGCCGGAATTATAATATTGTCCGCCCAATTAACGAGCATTGCGCTACGGTCAAAAGTATCGGTTGCCTCTTGCGGACTTTCATTATCACTTGAACACGCAATAATTGATGCGGCCACTAAAAGCAGTAGAACTCCTAATTTTAAATGTTTCATATTAATTATTTATAAATCAAGACGAACCGACCTATATATTGCAAATCGGCTTGTCTTTAAATTCAATTATTTAATTGGTCGCGGCCTGCGCTACCGTAAAGTCAAATTTTGCCGCCATGGCTTCGGAAACTTCATCTAAAGTTTCAGGGGCAATATCCCAAAATCCGTTATCTGTTGAATTCAAAAGCATACTCAAAAGTGTATCAACTTCAGCTCTTGTGAAAAGTGGAGTAGCGTTTTCAGATTTTCTTGTGAAACGAAGGCTATACACAAAGCCATAAGCTTCGGACAATGCGTGAAATGCTCCTTCGCGATTGCCATCTGCGATTTTATTTTTTCCTGCTTGTAAATAATAAATACCACGAGCGGCAATTACTATTGAAACTTTTTCACGGATAATAGCGGCTTGTGCATCGCGAACTTCGTAATTTTTCGCAACAATGGCAGCACGACCTAATTTGAAAGCATCCCAAATATCTGCGGCTATTGTAGCAAAGTCTGCATTGTCATTAACACGACCTACATATTCATTCAAAAATTTATCATCTTCACCAATAGTTAAGTTTGGGTTTTCAGGATTTGCGGAAGTTCCATAAAGGTAACCGTACGCCTCATCCCATTTATGCTCCATGGTTGTGTATGGTTTGTTTGTTTCAGTAACACCATTATCGTTATTTTGGCGGTTTTCACTTTCATCAAGCACAGCCGCACTTAGATAATTATTCAGCATTTGGTCTGCCATTAAAGCTCCCAAAAGGCCTTTTGCAAAAGCTTGGTTATACTCTAAACCCTTTGCATTTACGTAACGTGTTTTGCTGCCATCAGCAATCTGTCCTGCTACTCCAGAAGTTGCTACAATCATTCTATTTGCGAAAACCTCATTGATTTGTGAAGAAATATAACCATCAAAAGTGGCTTTGATTTGTGTGCTTTCAGAGGCGTTTGCCGAGAAGTAATCGTAGGAAGCTGCACTTTTGCTTCTCAAGTTTTTATCTGAAGCGTTTAAATTTGCATCAGAAAAATCAATATCGCCCGCTTGGTGATTGAACATCGCCAATAATGAAGCTTCGGTTGTGTTATCAAAATCAGTAAAGGCATTTGAAGTTTCCCCCGCCATCAAAATTCGGCTTTTTTGACCAGAGAAATCAACAGTTGACTCACTGCCACGCATAAATTTATAGGTGGCTGGAGCTTCTACGGTATTTTGGACTATAGGTTGATCGTCATCAGACGAACATGATACAAAGAATAATGTTGCCACTAAACTTCCTGTGAGGAATAAATTTTTCATTAAATATTATTTAGACTGAATTAAAATAGATTGATTTTTCAGCAAAAATAATAGGGATTATGAAAACCCACAAGTTTATTTAGAATTAATTTAAATAGATTTCAAAATTTTAGTTTGAAGAAACCTCCAATTGGTGTTTGTACTGAAGTCTCGCAACACCTGCCCATTGCAAAAGAAGTTTTCTATCTTCTTCGGAAAGATTACCGTGGATAATTGCATAGGACTCTAAAGGCATTTCGCCATTTTCCACCATTTCAACAAGTTCTTCCAGCTTGTGCTCCTTCTTTTTCACTGTATAATTTTTCCAAGCAGATACGTTAAAATGTTCCTTTCCCTCTTCAATATGATCGGCCAACCATAGTGAAGCTGGTGCAATCTCTGCATACCACGGATATTGGGTTTGGTCGCTATGGCAATCGTAACAGCTCTCTTTTAATATAGAGGCTACTTTTACAGAAGGCTTGGTTTCTGCTTCAAATAATGCAACACTTTCGTAACCACCGTTATTTTTTTCTGGACGTATAAATTGAATTGCCACCAAAGCAACTAGTGCCAATACAAGAACTATTTTTATAACTTTATTCAAAATTTAATTTTTTTGCGAAGTTAAATAGAAAATAATTGCCTTTCGAATATCGGCAGCAGTTTCGGTTTCTGTCGGAGTATAAATTTTTATAATTTCTTTATTATCAGTAGTTAAAAAAGGGATGTCCAATCCTTTCAGCAAAAAGTCGCTAAAAGCTACACTATATGTTTTATTGTCACTAATTGCTTTACCGGCTGCTTGCCATTCGCCATCTTCACTTTGAGAAAATTTGTAGCGTTGAAGATATGCCCCTTCTCCACTTTGCGATTTTCCGTATTCCAGAACCTCCTTTAAAAGACTGCCCTTTAAATCTACCTTCAAAACACTACCTCCAAAGGGAAGTACTCTAAAAATATCGCTACTGGTAATATCGCCCACCAACCTATCGTCTATTCTTATTGAGCCGCCATTTACAAGAGCGCCATCAACTCTATCATTATAGGCGTAGGCCATAGAACGGGTTATCAGCTCGCCCATATTAGTTTGTTTGCTTCGGTTTGCGGTATCAGTTCCATCTAATGGCGATGAAGCACTGAAAATTACTTCGTCAGGTCTCTCAATTACTTCTTTTAGCTTTTCATCCAAAAGCTCTGTCCATTTGCTTACTACTCGCTCCACCTTAGCAGAGGATGCTATTTTATCTGTAACCATCATCAATTCAGAATTAACATGAAGGTACTTTGTCCGCAAATTGTAAATAAGGGTATGCACATAAACACTTTTTGCATTGGCATCTGCTTTTGCAATAATGGTTCTACCTTCCTTCTCGAGCATATTATAATGCTCGTGGCCACCCATTATTAAAGGAAGCGACCTTATACGACTGGCAATTTCTTTATCTTCTTCTATGGAAACGTGCGTAAGCCCAACTACAAAATCTGACTTTTGAATCGCCAAACCGTAGGCTCTTTCTGCATTTTCGTATATATCTCCGTAGGAAACATAATCTTTTGGATTGGAAGGAATGGTTACACCAAATACCCCAAATTTCATTTTATTGCCATCCGCATCAACAGCATTAAATGTTGAATAATCTGATGTGGGTACGGTAGAATATTCCCATTTGGTAGCAAAAGGCATAAGCCCCTTTACGGTTACATGGCGCACATTTGCCGTTGTCCAAGTGAAGTTTGACTCATTCAATCTTTTCTGAAGATCTTTTTCACTCAAATCGAATTCATGGTTTCCGAAGGTTACTAAATCAATATTCATAGCGTTTAGCACATCTATCATCTGTTTTCCATTAATGCGTTCGCCGTCTACTTTTAGCGTTCCTATTAAGGATGGATTTAAAAAATCGCCCGCCAGAAATAAAAATGTATTCGGAAATTGTTCTTTAATAGAATCGCGAATATGTGCTACACGCGCCAATCCCCCATATTCCCCGCCGTTTAAGGGAGCAATTTCATAGACATCGTTAATTTGAACAAATTTAATGGTAATAGCGCCTGCACCTTTTATTGGATCTTCCGGATAGAGTTGAAGAATTTCACAGCTCGTAAAAAAATAGCCCACAACAGCTAAAAGTAAAAAGTTTTTCATTTAATGGTATTTAGTAAAAATTTTAGTTGCTTCATTGTGCGCACTTTCAAAAGACATTGGGTTTATTCCGTTCGAAATCTTTTCAGTCGTAAAATAGCTGAGCATTTTTTCGGTAGGCATATTTCCCGTTAATTCATCTTTTGCCATAGGGCAACCACCAAAACCTTGAATGGCACCATCAAAACGGTAACAACCTGCCTTAAAGGCGGCGTCAACTTTTTCGTGCCAAGCGTGAGGAGTGGTGTGCAAATGCGCGCCGAATTCTATGTGGGGATATTTGGGGATCAAGTTAGTAAATAAATATGAAATAATCTCGGGTGTTGAGGAACCTACTGTATCGCTTAGCGAAAGTATCTTCACTCCCATGCCCGACAGTTTCTCCGTCCACTCACCTACTATCTCTTCATTCCACGGGTCACCATACGGATTTCCGAAGCCCATACTAAGGTAGGCAACTACTTCTTTATTATTTTTATCGGCAAGATTTAATATTTCCTGAAGTATTACCAAAGACTCTGAAATGGTCTTGTGCGTGTTCCGCATTTGGAAGTTTTCAGAAATTGAGAATGGATAGCCCAAATAATCAATTTCTAGATGTTTCACGGCATCTTCGGCGCCGCGCAAGTTTGCGATTATGGCTAGCAGCTTACTATTTGTAGCCGAAAGATCTAGTTTAGACAGTACTTCCGCAGTGTCCTGCATTTGGGGAATCGCCTTGGAAGAAACGAAACTTCCAAAATCAATAGTGTCAAAACCACAGCGCAAAAGCGATTGTATATACTTCACTTTTTGTTCCGTGGGAATCCATTCTCTGATGCCTTGCATAGCATCGCGTGGGCATTCTATAATTTTTACTTGCTGCATTGTTTCAAAGATAGTTTTTGAAATAGGAATTACGAAATTAGAAATGGGAAATATTTATGAAGTGAAATAGAAATGTGAAAAATTATGGCAAAACAATAAAAACAGCAATCCCAACAAAAACAAGTATTTGAAGCCATTTCAAAACAACACCCATACTTTTCCATTCTAAAATCAAAGATGAAATACGCCCTGCAGCAAATGCAATCGTGCTAAATGTAATAAAGGAAACAATCATAAAGGTGATTCCCAAAATATAAAATTGAAGTACAGTGTTTCCTTCTTTGTCCCAAAGGAAACCTGGGAAAAACGCCAAAAAGAAAATCATCACTTTGGGGTTTAACAAATTCATAACAACACCCGTTTTGAAAAGCTGTGTATATGTTTTTTTCGGAGCATTTTCAGCTATCGAAATATGCTCGTCACTTTTATAGACTTTGTACGCCAAATAAAGTAAATAGCAAGCGCCCAAAACTTTTATTCCGTAGAAAATTTCTTCTGAAGCAGTTATAATTGCAGAAACTCCAAATGCCAAAAGTGTAGTGTGAACTATACAGCCACTAATCAATCCAGCGGTAGTAGCAATGCCGCTTTTGGTGCCGTTTACCAAAGACTGCGTAAGCACATAAATATTGTCTGGCCCCGGAGAGATGGCTAAAGCAAGTGTTGCGACGGAAAATGAAATTAGGGTTTCAATCATTTCCGCTTTAAAATCGTCTTGTTTATTTGCTTAATCAAGTCCGGACCTTCGTAAATAAAACCTGTGTAAAGTTGCACAAGACTTGCGCCGGCATCCAGTTTTTCCAAAGCATCTTCTGCTGTATGGATACCACCAACGCCAATAATTGGAAACGCTTTATTGCTATTTTCCGAAAGAAAGCGAATAACTTCAGTAGCTCTTTTATTTAAGGGTTTTCCGCTCAAACCTCCCATTTCGCTTTTATTTGCGGAAGAAATTCCGTCTCGGGAAATAGTGGTGTTTGTTGCGATAACGCCATCAATTTTAGTTTCCGAAACAATTTCGACTATATCTAAAAGTTGTTCATCAGTTAAATCTGGAGCGATTTTCAGAAGAATCGGCTTGCGCTTTTCTTTTGAATTATTTCGATTTTGTAGTGTTTGCAACAAATCTGTTAACGGTTTCTTTTCCTGCAAGGCACGAAGATTTGGCGTGTTTGGCGAGCTTACGTTTACCACAAAATAATCTACATAATCAAAAAGTGCTTCAAAGCAAATTATGTAATCATTAACCGCTTCTTCATTGGGGGTGATTTTGTTTTTGCCTATGTTCCCGCCAATAAGAACTCGGTTTCCTCGGCTCCGCTCGGACACCGAATTTTGGTCGCCGAGCGGAGCCGAGGAGTTTTCCTTCAATCTTTCAACAGCTTCTTCTACGCCACCATTATTAAAACCCATTCGGTTTATGATTGCGGAATCTTCTTTTAAACGGAACAAGCGCGGTTTGTCATTCCCAGCTTGTGGTTTTGGGGTAACAGTTCCTATTTCAATAAAACCAAAGCCGAAATTTGAAAGCTCTTTATAAAGTTTCGCATCTTTATCAAAACCAGCGGCAAGTCCCACAGGATTTGGAAATTTCAGCCCAAAAAGTTCACGCTCCAGTTTTGGGTTTTCAATTTTATAAATACTTCGGAAAAGACTTCCGAAGCCAATTTTATGAAAAAACCGAATCAAAGAAAACGTGAAATGGTGAATTTTTTCGGGATCAAAACTGAAAAAGAGTGGACGGATTATGGTTTTGTACATGGTTGAAAAATGTTTGGCAAAAATACATTAAACTATGTATTTGTTATTTTGAATATGCTTTATTTTGCATAGTAAAAGAAAAATTATGATTGAAAAACAACACATTATTGAACGCTTTAAAAGTTATGTTACTATAGACACCGAGAGTGATCCAGATAGCGACACAACACCAAGCACCAAAAAACAATGGAATCTCGCAAATAAACTTGCTGAAGAACTAAAGCAAATAGGAATGGAAGATGTAAGCATAGACGAAAACGCTTACATAATGGCTACTTTGCCTTCAAACGTGAAACATCACGTTCCTGTGATTGGTTTTGTTTCACATTTTGATACTTCACCAGATTTTACGGGCGCTAACGTGAAACCTCAAATTATTGAGAACTACGATGGAAAAGATATTGTTCTAAATAAAGAAAAAGACATTATTCTTTCTCCAGATTATTTTGAAGATTTGTTGCTCTACAAAGGACAAACGCTAATAACAACGGACGGAACAACACTTTTGGGCGCTGATGACAAAGCTGGAATTACCGAAATAGTTTCCGCAATGGAATACCTAATTAAGCATCCCGAAATAAAGCACGGAAAAATCCGCGTAGGTTTCACACCCGATGAAGAAATTGGTCGCGGCGCACATAAGTTTGATGTTAAAAAATTTGGTGCAGACTGGGCCTATACAATGGATGGCAGTCAAGTGGGCGAACTTGAGTATGAAAACTTTAACGCAGCCGGCGCGGTGGTTACCGTAAAAGGAAAAATAGTACATCCCGGTTATGCAAAGGGAAAAATGGTAAACAGTATGTACATTGCTACAGACTACATAAACTCGCTACCAAGACTGGAAACCCCAGAGCATACTGAAGGACGCGAAGGATTTTTTCACCTTCACGGCATAAAAGGATCTGTGGACGAAACCAAAATCCAATACATTATCCGCGATCACGACCCAAAGCATTTTGAAGCTCGTAAAGAAATGATTCAACAATTAGCCGACGAACTGAACGAGCAATTTGAAATGGAGGTTATCACTGTTGAAATTAAAGACCAATACTTCAATATGCGCGAGAAGATTGAACCTGTAATGCACATTGTAAAAATCGCAAAACAAGCAATGGAGCAAGCTGGAATTGAACCATTGATAAAACCAATACGCGGTGGAACTGACGGTTCTCAATTAAGTTTTATGGGGCTTCCGTGTCCAAATATTTTTGCCGGTGGTCACAACTTTCACGGAAGATATGAGTATGTTCCCGTTGAAAGTATGCAAAAGGCGGTAGAAGTAATAGTGAATATAGCCCAAATAACTGCTCAGGATCTTTCAAAATTCAAAAAGGAAGAAGAGTAAATTATAAAAATAGGTTACAAAAAAACTCCCTCAACTATTAAGTAGTGAGGGAGTTTTATTTAAAAAAGGAACAATTTACTATTTCTTCTCCTTTACCGGAGCGTTCATTTTTGCTGTCCTTTCCATTGAAATGGCAGATCTTTCAAACTTCATTTTGCCTGCACCACTTTCAATGATGCAAGTTCCGTCGTCATTAAGCTCAAGAACTTTGCCGTGCAAACCACCGTTGGTTATTACTTTATCGCCCTTTTTAAGTTGTGCGGCAAACTGTTTTTCCTGTTTTGCTTTTCGCATTTGGGGACGTATCAAAAATAGATACATCACCAAAAACAATAATATTATTGGTAAAAAACTTTGAATTTGTTCCATAGCAATTTTTAGTGATCCAAAAAACTAATTATTTGGATGTTGGGGTTTTTATTGGGGCTACTGCACCTCCTGCTTTAGGATTTACAAAAGCTTTAATAGTTAAAGTTTCTGTTCCTGCTTTAGTGTTAGTTGTAATAGTCACAGTTTTGCTCACTTGATTTTGACCACTACCGTTGAATTTTACTAACATCTCACCAGATTCGCCCGGTGCAATTGGTTCTTTAGTATATTCTGGAACAGTACAACCACAGCTACTTTTAGCGTTTACGATCATTAAAGGACCTTCGCCTGTGTTTTTGAATTTAAAAACGTGCTCTACGTTTGTTCCTTGATCGATTGTTCCAAAATCGAATACACTTTCTTCAAATGCAATTACAGGAAATTTCCCTGATTCGGCATCTCGATCTGCTGCCGTTGCAACATTCTCTTCATTTACTTTATCCGCAGCATTATCCTTACAAGAGGAGAAAGCGAAAACAGATAGAATAGCAACTATTAAAACTGATTTTTTCATAATAATTATATATTTTATGTTTTTAGCACGCCAAAAATAGGTATTTTTTTGCTTTTATTGAAGCCCACGACCAATTTTGTTTAGTTTACCGTCTTCGGAAAATTCCTTCACTATTTTATCCAGAATTCCATTCACAAAAATGCTGCTTTTAGGTGTGGAATATTCCTTGGAAACTTCCAAATATTCATTGATCGTAGCGCGGACAGGAATTGAGGGAAAGTATAAAAACTCTGCGATGCCCATTTTCAAAATAATAAGATCCACATCGGCAATTCGCTCTTTGTCCCAGTTTGGGGTTTTGCCTTCTATCTGTGCATTCAACTTGTCTTCATTAAGAATTACCTTTCGGAAAAGTTGCAATGCGTATTCTCGGTCCTCATCGTTCTTATAAAGGTCGGGGACTAAAAGCGCCGAGGCATTTTTTTCTGAAAGCTTATTGAGCATTTTCACGATAGCGGTATTGACTATTGGAAAATCGTCAACCCAAGTTAGTCGTTTATCCTCTAAATAATCATAAAGTTTATCATTGGGGGCAACTACTTCTTTGAAAACTTTAATTATGAAATTTTGATCTTCTTTGTAAGTGGTCTCATTATTTAAAAGATAATCTTGGTACCATTCCAATTGACGTAATTCGTTAAAAAGAATAGTTACATATTCGCTGTCCATCTGCCAATAGTTCAGTTTTTTCTTCTCAATGATATCAGAAAAAGTAGAATTTCCCGCAATTACCTTAAGTAATTTGTTGTTCACAAAGTTGCGGCTGGGGTCTTTTTCAAGTGCGGTGGCAAGATGCTTCTTTTGCGAGCGGTTAAGAAAACTATCGGCCTGTTCCTGAAGTGCCACAAGTAGTTGCAACATCAATAAATAAAGATCCTGCATCTGATCTATACTGTGGAGCAGAAATTTTTCCTGTGAATCTATATTCGGGTTTTCACGCTGGTTATGGGCGTAAACGGACTGCAACACTTTTACTCGGATATGTCTTCTTGTAAGCATATTTTTTTGAAAGAACTGGTTTTTAAGAAACAACGCACAAGTATTTTCTTGTGCGTTGCAAAGATAGTGTTTTAAGAAAAAGGAATTCTACTTTTCGTTTTTTCTCGCATCAATTCTGGCTTGAGCTACATTGAATGCTGCTTGATGGGTTGTAATATTTTCTGTATCTGCTTTTTTCAATATTTCCAAAGTAGTATTGTATATATTTTCTGTCTTGCGCATTATTTCCTTTCGGTCATAATTTTCAAGTTCTGCGTAAACGTTTATAATTCCACCGGCATTTATTAAGAAATCTGGAGCGTAAACAATGCCTCTTTCACGAAGCATTTTTCCGTGTTTCTGCTCTTCGGCTAATTGATTGTTGGCAGCACCGGCGATAATTTTTGTGTTCAATTGATTTATGGTGAAATCATTCACAGTTGCACCTAAAGCACAGGGAGCGTAGATGTCCATTTTTTCTGCATAAAGATTGCTGCCGCCATAAATTTCAACGCTGTATTTGTCACGCACTTCCTCCAAACGCTCTTGGTTGATGTCCGCAATATATACTTTAGCACCTTCATTGCTCAAGTTTTCAACCAACGCCTCACCTACATTCCCAATTCCCTGAACATAAACTACTTTATCTTCAAGAACATCGCTTCCAAATTTATATTTTGCGGCCGCCTTCATTCCCATAAAAACGCCGTAAGCGGTAATCGGGGAAGGATTGCCCGCACCACCCTTAGATTCTGAAATACCCGTTACGTACGGAGTTACGGTTCTAACCAAATCCATATCTGAAGTTGCCATTCCCACATCTTCTGCAGTAATGTATTTTCCACCTAAAGAGTGTACAAACTCTCCAAATTTCAACATCAACTCTGGAGTTTTTTGAGTTTTTGCATCACCGATCAAAACGGCTTTCCCGCCACCAAGGTTCAAACCAGTGATTGCGCTTTTGTAGGTCATTCCGCGTGAAAGACGAAGCACGTCGTTCAAAGCTTCCCACTCGCTAGTATAGTTCCACATTCTGGTACCGCCCAAAGCTGGCCCCAAAACAGTATTATGAATTCCAATTATTGCTTTTAATCCAGTATCTTTGTCGTTGCAAAAAACGATTTGCTCGTGATTATCAAAGGACATTTGCCCGAAAACCGGATCCATTTTATGAAGTTCGTTTGTATTAATTACCTCAGTTACCATAGCTTTTTTAATTATTTTATACATCCTTTAAAAAGGCGGTGCAAAAGTAGCTCTTTGTTGTCAATTCCGCAAAGCATCGTTTGTTAATTTAGAAATTTTAAAAAATTAGTCTATTTCCCATAAATGAAAGAATTAAAGTATCTCAATAAATATTTTCTGAAATATAAAGGGCGCTTATTATTGGGTGTTTTTATAACGATTATTGCAACCGTTTTTAAATTGGTAGTGCCAATGAAGGTGGGTGATTCGGTAACTGCTGTGAAACAATATCTTAATGGGGAAATAACAGATATTGCCATTGTGAAGCACGAATTGCTTATCAATATTTTACTGCTTTTGGGCGCTGCATTGCTTTCTGCGTTTTTCACATTTATAATGAGACAGACGTTTATCGTGGTATCACGCTATGTGGAATACGACCTTAAAAATGAAATATTCCAACATTACGAAAAACTATCGCTAGGTTTCTACAAACAGAATCGCACCGGCGATTTGATGAACCGTATTAGCGAAGATGTTTCCAAAGTACGCATGTATGTAGGCCCTGCGCTTATGTACGGCATTACAACCGTTACACTATTTATCGTGGTGATAAGCTATATGTTTTACAAAGCGCCAATTTTGACGCTTTATGCAATTGCACCATTGCCTATTCTCTCTATCGCAATTTACAAACTAAGTGTACTTATAAACCAACGTACTACAATTGTACAGCAATATCTCTCGAGACTTACCACGTTTACCCAAGAAAGTTTCAGCGGTATTGCGGTTATAAAAGCTTACGGAATAGAGCCGCGAACCAATACCAATTTTGAAGAACTTGCCGATGGCAGCAAAGTAAAAAATATTGATTTGGCAAAAGTACAAGCACTGTTTTTTCCACTTATGATGCTTTTAATAGGTGTGAGCAACATCCTTGTTATTTATATTGGAGGAACGCGTTACATTAACGGGCAAATTGCAGAGTTTGGAACAATCGTTGAATTTCTTATATATGTGAATATGCTTACTTGGCCCGTTGCTGTGGTTGGGTGGATAACTTCAATGATACAGCAGGCCGAAGCTTCACAGAAACGTATTAATGAGTTTTTGGAAACGGAACCTTCCATACAAAATTTGGTGGAAGAAAGCACGCCGGTGGATGGAAATATTGAATTCAATAATCTATCGTTTACATATCCCGACACTGGTATAACTGCATTAAAAAACGTTTCCTTCACCGTAAAACCCGGAGAAACTTTGGCCATTATTGGAAATACAGGTTCTGGAAAATCAACCATCCTAGAATTAATAGGAAGACTTTACGATGTAAAAGAAGAAATGCTGAAAATTGACAACACAGCAATACGAGATTTACACCTGGAAGATTTACGCGACAGCATTGGCTATGTGCCACAAGACGCATTTCTTTTTAGTGATTCGTTGCGCAACAATATTCGTTTTGGAAAAGAAAACGCCTCTGATGAAGAAGTTATCGAAGCCGCAAAAAATGCAGCAGTCCATAAAAATATTATCGGTTTTAAGAATGGATACGACACTGTTTTGGGCGAACGCGGTATTACACTGAGCGGCGGCCAAAAACAACGGGTTTCCATTGCTAGGGCAATAATAAAAGATCCACAGATTTTACTTTTTGACGATTGCCTATCGGCTGTTGACACGGAAACTGAAGAAGAAATACTTCAAAACCTACATAAAATTTCAAAAAAGAAAACCACTATTATTGTGAGCCACCGAATTTCTTCGGCTAAAAACGCCAATAAGATTATTGTATTAAACGAGGGCAAAATTATTCAGCAGGGAACTCATAATGAATTGGTAAATTCCGAAGGCTACTATAAGGAACTCTACGCAAAACAGCTTTTGGAAAAAGAAAAGTAAATTTACTTTGGCTGGTTTGGTTTTTTTTTGGATTTTTGGCAGAACGTTAGCAAAAAACAGAAATTATGAGTGACCACTATACGATGGAGCAAGAAGAGATTTTTTCAAAAGTAATGCGCGCCGGAAGACGCACCTACTTTTTTGACGTAAGGTCCACAAAAGCAGGGGATTTTTACCTTACTATTACAGAGAGTAAAAAGTTTACAAATGATGATGGTTCTTATCATTATAAAAAACACAAAATCTACCTTTACAAAGAAGATTTCAGCGAGTTCAAGGATACCTTGGAGGAAATGATAAACTACGTAATTGATGAGAAGGGCGAGGAGGTAATAAGCGAACGCCACCAAAAAGATTACAAAAAGGAAACGGATGAAACGCCACAAGCTGCCGAAACAACTTCAGAAAATGGCGAAACAGACACCAGCAGTTTCACAGATATAGAATTTGACGATATTTAAATTTCAATTTTAAAACACAAAACCGGCGCGGGCAAAACCGTTGCCGGTTTTTTTTATTACCGTACTGGCTGTAGCTCATTTACTTTGCTTATTTTTCATTTCTGAAATCCTCGAACCCGCAATACTTCAATGGTCAAGAAACTATACCAACCTTTCAATCCAAGTCTTGATTTTTTAGGTTTGGATCACATTGTTGTTGGCAGTGGAATGGGCGGACTCACTGTCGCTACTTGGCTTGCGAAAGCCGGAAAAAAGGTTGCTATTTTTGAAAGGCATTACGTTCCCGGTGGTTTCACGCACAGTTTTAAAAGAAAGGATGGGTTTCAATGGGATGTTGGGGTTCATTACGTTGGTAATATGGCAGAAGATTCTTCGCTTCGTGGTTTCTTCGACTTTTTGACTAATGGAAAACTGGAATGGGAATCTATGGGTGAAGTCTATGATGTTGCAAATATTGACGGCGCCGAATATAAATTCAAAGCTGGAAAGGAAAACTTCAGAAAACAGCTCATAAACTATTTTCCTAAAGAAGAAAAAGCGATTGATGCTTATCTAAAATTAATTCAGAAAGCTAACAAACGTGGTAGTGCCTTCTTTTTTGAAAAAGTATTCGAACCTTGGTTCAGTAAATCTGTTGGTTGGATTTTCAGAAAAAGATATTCAAAATTTTCAGAAAAAACCACTTGGAATGTTTTAAATGAAATAACCAAAAACGAAAGATTGATCGCCGTGCTTTGTGCACAATGTGGTAATTACGGATTGTCTCCAAAAAACAGCAGTTTCGCGGCGCACGCAATGGTAATCGGGCATTTTTTGGAAGGCGGCTACTACCCTATTGGCGGAGCAGATCAAATTTGCAAAAAAACCCTCGAAGTTTTTACAGCAAATAGCGGAAAGGTTTTTATAAACGCTGACGTTACTAAAATTGTCACGGAAAACAATCAGGTTCAAGGAATCCAACTAGGTGAAAAATTCATCCCTTGCAAAAGTGTGATCAGCAACGTAGGCGTAAACAATACTTTTAATCATTTACTTTCGGAAGCAGATCGGAAATTTTGTGATTTCAGTTTAAAAAATGTGCAGCCCGCCAGCGCACATATCTGTCTGTATTTGGGTTTGAACCAATCCAGTGAAGCTTTAAAGCTTCCAAAGCACAATTTATGGTATTACAAACACGACGGCATCGATGAAATTTTTGAGGAAGCTACTTTGGAAAACGCTCCCGAAAATTTTGCATATATCTCCTTTCCTTCCGCAAAAGATCCAAACTGGCAAACCAAAAATCCCGAAACGTCAACCATTCAAGCTATTTCTGTGGGAAATATGGATTGGTTTGAAAATTATATAGACACCAATTGGATGAAACGCGGCGATGAATATCTAAAACTAAAAAAGAATTTTGAAACAGAAATGCTGAAGGTTCTCTTCAAATTTTTTCCTCAAATTGAAGGAACCATTATAGCTTCTGAAGTTTCAACCCCACTTTCCACAGAAAATTTTACCAATTATAAAAGCGGCGAAATCTATGGATTGGCACATTCACCGGAACGCTTTACGCTTCCTTTTCTAAGACCGAAAACTAAAATTAAAGGATTGTTTTTAACCGGGCAGGACATAACGCTTGTTGGTGTAGCTGGTGCTATGCTTTCAGGATTATTGTGTGCTACGGCTATATTAAAATTGGGGTCGTGGAAAATATTTAAAGCAATTAAAACCTCTAAGAATTCTTGAGGTTCGTCGGCTCAACGAGTTGATCTGCTTACTTAAGATCAAAATAAAACCTATATTTGCCACTTTTTTAAACGAACCAGATGTTAACAAAAACAATCAAGAACTTTACCCAAAACCCAAAAAACGATATCCTTTCAGGATTAACGGTAGCATTGGCTTTGATACCAGAGGCGGTTGCTTTTTCCTTCGTGGCGGGTATTGATCCTCTGGTAGGGCTTTACGGAGCGTTCATTATGGGACTTATAACTGCGCTGTTCGGCGGTCGTCCAGGGATGATTTCTGGAGCCACGGGCGCAATGGCGGTGGTAATGGTGCATTTGATTCAAAAAGGAAACGAAGTTGGATTAACATTGGCCGAACCCGTTGAATATCTTGGCCTGCAATGGCTTTTTATAACACTTTTGTTTGTTGGCGCCATTCAAATTATGGCAGGGGTCTTTAAGCTAGGGAAATTTGTTCGGCTTATTCCGCATCCAGTTATGATGGGGTTTGTAAACGGGTTGGCAATCGTAATTTTTCTTTCACAATTAGGACTTTTTAAAGAAAGTCGCGGTACTGTTCCACAATGGCTCACCGGAGCAGATTTGTGGATTATGCTCATACTCGTAGGGCTTACAATGGGCATTATGTTTGGATTGCCAAAACTAACAAAGAAAATTCCCGCTGCGCTTATTGCCATTGTTGTTGTTGCGGCGATTACCATTTTTGGAAATCTCGACGTTAGCACCGTTGGTTCTTTTATCCGCGATGGAGGTGGAAGTGGTCTAAAAGGCTCACTCCCCGTTTTTCAAACACAGATTTTTGGATTTATTGATACTTTAAGTGGTCATTGGGATATAATAATTTCAACAGCATTTTTATTGGCCGCAGTTGGTTTGATTGAATCATTGATGACGCTGAATCTAATTGACGAAATGACCGAAACCCGAGGCAGCGGCAATCGTGAATGTGTTGCACAAGGAGGCGCAAATATTTTAAACGGATTTTTCGGCGGAATGGGTGGTTGCGCAATGATCGGGCAATCTATTATTAATGTAAGTTCTGGTGGTCGCGGTAGGCTTTCCGGAGCTACGGCAGCAATCGCTCTGTTATGTTTTGTGCTTTTCGGCGCGCCTTTAATTGAACAAATTCCTATAGCAGCTCTGGTGGGTGTAATGTTTATGGTGGTTATAGGCACCTTTGCTTGGAGTAGTTTTAGGATTCTTCACAAAATCCCTTTGGCAGATGCAATTGTTTTAATTACAGTTTCTGCAGTTACCGTTTGGCAGGATTTGGCAATTGCAGTGCTAGTTGGCGTAATTATGAGCGCTCTTGTTTTTGCTTGGAAAAGCGCCACAATGATTCGCGCTCGTAAACGTATTAAAGAAGACGGCACGAAGGTTTATGAAATTTGGGGACCTTTATTTTTTGGTTCCACAACGGCTTTTAACAGCAAATTCGATGTTTCGGATGATCCAAGTTCTATCGAAATTGATTTTATAGAATCTAAAATTTCGGACCATTCTGGAGTTGAAGCAGTGCGGAATATTGCAAATAAATATATGGACGGTGGCAAGCAAGTGAAACTCACCCACCTCAGCCCGGATTGCAAATCACTTCTTTTAAAGTGGAATCCTGAATTTGACGCAATTATTGAAGATTCAGTTGAAGATCCGCGTTATTACGTGGTTACCGATACTTTGGATGCGGATACCTAATTATCGATTCTTTCGCGAAAAATAGAAATCAACTTTTTTGGCTTCACCATTTACCGTTCCTTCAATCCAAGCGTGGAGAGAGTCTTTAACAGGATTTGAATAGGTAATACGTTCAGGAAAATCGTGGTCTTTATTTTCGAAAGTGAACTGTCCGTTTTCCGAAGAAACCATTTTAAAAGTAACAGGATTTTCATTGTTTTGATTGACTGTTACCACAGCCAAAAACAAATTTTCTCCTTTTTGTTCAAGCGCCATAGTTTCAGCAAAAACGGTTTCTTTTCCTACTTGCGTAAAACTAAAAGCCGTAAAGCTACTTTCATTTTCTCTCGACCAAGTTTCTTGCGAAAACTCTTCTCCCGATTCATTGGTCCAAGTTCCTAAAAGCCATTGTAATTGGTCTATTTTTTCAAATTTATTTACAGCGGTTTCAGTTTCAGAATTCTTTGTTTCGGAATTATTTTTACAGGAATTTAGCAGTAATGGAAGCAATATAAAAAGCAAATACTTTTTCATAGCGGTCAGGTTTAGTTCGGCGAAGGTATCAAAAAAAGTTTTTAATTATAATATTCTTAATCCATTCTCCACTTCTTTTCCAGGTTGCAAAAGCGTTACGTTTTTCCCTTCCACAGCGGCCAAAACAAGACATTCGCTCATAAAATTTGCAATTTGTTTCTTCGGAAAATTAACTACTGCAACCACTTGTTTTCCTATCAGTTCCTCTCTTGAATACTGTGTAGTTATTTGCGCTGAAGTTTTTCGCTGTCCAATTTCACTTCCAAAATCTATTAAAAGTTGATAGGAAGGGTTTCGAGCTTCAGGAAAATCGTTGGCTTCAAGAATTGTCCCCACGCGCATTTCGACCTTTTCAAAATCTTGCCACGATAGTTTATTCGTCATGACGGATGGTGAGTTTTTTTATCATTTCAGGAGAAATTTCGCCTTGGTCGGCACCATAAGCATCAACAAGCAGACCTTTTCTCCCATCTTGGGTTTCAATCAAAAAAAGAATGGTATTGTCGCCAGGGTTGGTCATTCCTTCAAAGCGATAAAACTTAATGACGTCCAGTTCGCCGGCATTCCATTGCTTTTTAAGATTTTTAGATTCTATGCCTTCGCCCACCAGATTGAAGTCTTCCGTAAAACCGTGTTTTTGTAAATCTGCAATGGCCACGGATAGTGATGAATATGAGTTTTTCATAATAGTTGGTTTTAATTCTTAAAGTTAATGGAGATATTCTGCAACGGCAAAGTTTTATACATTCTTTAATAGAAGAGGTTTAAATGTTTAAGAGTTTAGATGTTGAGATGCATACATTTCAATTACCCAATAACCACTCAAAAATTGTAACTTTATACCATAGTTTATAACAAATATAGAAAATAAGAAAATGGCTAGAACAGAATCCAAAATGCTTCCATTGGGAACCAAAGCGCCCGATTTTACACTTATTGATTCAGTTACCAACAACCCTGTTTCGCTAAAACACATTCGCGGTAAAAAAGGCACTGTGGTTATGTTTATTTGTAACCACTGCCCATTCGTGAAGCATGTGAATGAGGAACTTGTGCGCGTGTGCAACGATTATCGCGTTACTGGTTTTGGATTTGTAGCTATTAATAGTAATGATGTAATAAACTATCCCGAAGATTCTCCTGCGGAAATGTGGCGTACTGCAAGAAAACATAACTACCCTTTTCCTTATTTATTTGATGAAACCCAAGAAGTGGCAAAAGCTTACGATGCGGCGTGCACTCCAGATTTCTATCTTTTTGATGAAGAATTAGAGCTTGTGTATCGCGGACAATTAGACAATTCGCGACCGGGGAATGGTATTCCTGTAAACGGACGTGATCTTCGTGAAGCCATGGACCTTATACTCAACAACAATCCCCAGCGAGAAGACCAAAAACCGAGTATTGGGTGTAACATTAAATGGAAAGATTGAATTCGGGATTTGTTAATTTGGAATTTGGGATTCGAATTATCAAATCCAAATCCCAAATTAAAGTTTCACTTCCACCCTTCCCTATTTAGCAAGTTCTCAATATGTGCATAATGATGGTTGCTATGCCAGGCATAACTGCCAACTGTTTCTGCCAAAGTGTAATTACGATTTCTGGCTGGATGGTGAAACTCTTTCAACAATTGCTCTTGCGATAATCCTTTTATTAAATAAACCCATTTCGCGTGCAAGGCGATTATTGCCGTTAATGACAACTCAATCGGCGCATTTTTGGCGTCAGTAGTTTCCGCCCAAGCTTTTTCGTCATAAGCCTTTATTGTTGGGATAGCTTCTGTCAATGCCCACTTAAAACGTGTATATGCATTGTGATGGCTGTCATAAACGTGATGGATTGTTTGCCGCACCGTCCAACCTTCGGGTCTGTAGGGAGTCTTCAACTGGTTTTCTGAAAGGGTACTCACCAAATTATTTAACCTATTCGGAAAATGTTCCAAAATGGAAATCCAAGCTTGCTGTATTTCGATAGTAATATTTGAAGGGCAATCGAATTTACCGATTGGGTATTTTAGTTTTTCAATTTCCATTAGTGAATTGGTGAGTAAGTGAGTCTGTGAATCAGTTAAATAAATAATATTCGTGAATTTAGAATTATAGCAAACTAATTCCTCATCGCTAATTCCTAATCCCTATTTCACATCCATCAATTCCACATCAAAAATCAGGGTAGCGCTTGGTGGAATAACCCCGCCAGCACCGCGCTCGCCATAGGCTAGGTGCGAAGGAATCACAAAACGGGCTTTGTCTCCAACCTGCAACAATTGGATACCTTCGTCCCAACCTTCAATTACGTTGCCCATTCCCAATGGAAAATCAATGGGTTGTTTTCTTTTATAGGAAGAATCAAACTCAGTTCCATCGGTTAATGCGCCTTTGTAATGTACGGAAACTGTCTTTCCCTTTTCAGCTTTTTTACCGCCGCCTTTTTGGATAATTTTATACAGAAGTCCGCTCTCGGTTCTATCAAAACCTTCTGAAACTTTTTTAAGATCTGCTTCTTCTTTTGCTCTTATTTTTTCAATTCGCTGTTCCCTTTCGCCTGTAAAACTTCTGAAAGCTTCTACCGCATTCCAATTTTTGGCTTCTTCGCCTACTCGGATTATTTCAACTTTATTCATAGTATCGCCCTGTGCAACGCTATCAACTACGTCTTGTCCTTCCACTACATTTCCGAAAATTGTGTGCTTGTTGTCCAACCAAGGTGTTGCAACGTGAGTGATAAAAAACTGGCTTCCGTTACTTGCAGGTCCAGAATTAGCCATAGAAAGTACTCCCGGAGTATCGTGACGAAGGTCTTGGTGAAATTCATCTTCAAAGTCGTAACCAGGTCCGCCGGAGCCTGTCCCTTTTGGGTCGCCGCCCTGAATCATAAAATCTGGAAGTACTCGGTGAAACTTCAACCCATCGTAATAGGGCGTTCCTTGTAGTTTTGCTGCGTTTTCCAAATTGCCTTCAGCCAAGGCCACAAAGTTTCCAACCGTTCCCGGTGTTTTATCGTGTGTAAGTTTTATAAGGATTTCTCCTTTTTCAGTAGTTATTTTTGCGTAAATTCCGTCTTGCATTTTTTTATTTTTTAAATTAAAAGCAAAGGTACTTAATTCTGAATTCAGAATTCTGAATTCAGAATTGAAAAAATGTAACAAATCCCAAACCCATTCGTCAAATAAACAACCATCCCGATGGTTTTCGGGACCAAAAACAACTGCGTGGAAAATATTCTCACAATAAACAACCTCACCAAGAAATTCGGCTTGCTAACCGCCGTCGATAACCTTTCATTTACCATTGAGAAAGGCAACGTTTACGGCATCCTCGGCCCAAATGGCAGTGGTAAAAGCACCACCTTGGGCATTGTGCTGAACGTGGTAAACAAAACTGCTGGCGATTTCCAATGGTTTAACGGCCAAATTGATACGCATAACGCTTTAAAAAAAGTAGGTGCCATTATTGAACGACCTAACTTTTACCCATATATGTCGGCATTTCAAAACCTGCAATTGGTCTGTAAAATAAAAGAGGTTTCCGAAGAAAAGATTACCGAGAAATTGCAGCTCGTTGGATTGATTGAGAGAAAAGACAGCAAATTCAGCACCTTTTCCTTGGGAATGAAACAACGTTTGGCAATTGCTTCTGCATTACTGAATGATCCTGAAATTTTAATTCTCGATGAACCAACCAACGGACTCGACCCGCAGGGCATCCACCAAATTCGAGAAATAATTAAAACGATAGCTTCACAGGGAACCACCATTTTGCTGGCTTCGCATTTGCTGGATGAAGTGGAAAAGGTCTGTACGCATGTGGTTATACTTCGGAAAGGCGTAAGCCTTTATTCCGGAAGTGTGGAGGCGATGAACGCCAGCCATGGTTTCTTGACGATGCAGAGCGACAATATGAAAATGCTTCAAAATGCTTTGGAAGGAAATCCCGCTTTTGGAACGGTAAAACGTGAAGGAGATTATCTAATTGTTTACCTAAACCAGCCAATGGATGCTGCAGAAGTAAACAAGCTTCTTTTTGAAAAAGGCATCACCCTTTCGCACCTTGTAAAACGTAAGGAAAGCCTTGAAGAACAATTTCTGGAACTTACAAAACAAAACTAACCACAATGCTACGATTATTAAATATAGAACTTCAGAAATTACGCTATAACCGTGCAGCTAAGGTTATTTCCATCATATATTTTGTGCTCATCACCTTTATTGCTTTAATTGCTTCCATTGAATTCAACTTTGGTGATTTTCACTTTCGTGTTGCCGATCAAGGAATTTTCAACTTCCCTTATATCTGGCATTTCAATACCTATGTGGCAGCAATCCTGAAATTGTTTTTGGCTATTGTGATTGTTTCGATGATGAGCAATGAATACAGCTATAGAACCTTAAAACAAAACTTAATTGACGGGCTCAGCAAAAAGGAATTTGTAATATCAAAATTCCTTACAGTATTACTTTTTGCGGGAATTTCCACAGTATTTATCTTTTTAGTATCTCTAATTTTAGGCTTAAGTTTTTCAGACTATAATGAACTAACCATCATTTTTAGCGGTATGGAATACATAGGCGCTTATTTCATAAAACTGGTTGCATTTTTCTCTTTCTGCCTTTTTCTTGGCGTTTTGGTGAAGCGTTCTGCCTTTGCCCTTGGCTTTTTAATTGTTTGGCAAATCGTGGAATGGTTATTTTACGGTTTGATGAAATGGCAATTTTTTAAAGACACAGAAATAGCCGACAATGTTTCACAGTTCTTTCCGCTCAATGCTATGGCAAACCTCATCAAAGAACCATTGAGCCGTTTGGGAGCCATTCAGTCTGCAGCCAATCAGCTGGGTGAAAATTTCACGAAAGACTATCATGTAACTTGGCTCAATGTATTGATTGTTTTAGTCTGGACAGCACTATTCATATACTGGTCGTACGCAATTCTGAAGAAAAGAGACCTTTAAAAAACACTGTGCGCCGTTGATATTTTGTCTATATTTAGCAAGCAATCAACCTTAATTTTACTTTTGAAGCCTTTTCTTTTTATAATATGTTTGTTACTATCAGGTGCAGTCCTTTCTCAGGATATTTCACTGTACAAGCAATTTAATGGCCATTTCGATTATACAGCTTTTGGAAATACACTTAACACTGAAGAAAACGGTCAAGGCGGGCAATGTTTTATACTGACCAGCAGTAGTGCAGATTTTCAACTGCAACCAAACCAAGAAGTGGTGGCAGCCTATCTGTATTGGGCAGGTTCTGGGCCGGGCGATTTCAATGTTACCTTTAACCAAATTCCCATAACTGCCGAACGGACCTTTAATGTGTTCTTTACCAGTGGCGGCAATGAATATATTTATTTTGCCGCATTCGCAGATGTCACTCAACAAATTCAAACCAGTGGCAATGGAAACTACACCCTTGCGGACTTGGACCTTACGCTTGTAATTCCCGCTTATTGCAGTCCACCGGGCACGGGCACCAATTTTGGCGGCTGGGCGGTAGCGGTGGTTTATGAGGATGATTCGCTGCCAAACAACCAAGTGAATATTTTTGATGGTTTGGAAAGTGTTTCGCAAACCAACCAAACCTTGAACATTACCTTAGATAATTTAATGGTTTTGGACACGCAGGGCGCCAAGATTGGTTTTTTGGCTTGGGAAGGGGACAGAGGAATCGCGGTAAATGAAACACTTCGCATTAATGGAAATATTCTTAGCAATCCGCCGCTTAACCCTGCAGATAATGCTTTTAACGGCACCAACAGCTTTACAGGCAGCGATGTGCTCTACAATATGGATATTGACGTGTATCCTATTTCAAACTATTTAAATCCGGGTGATACTTCGGCAACCATTCAACTAACCAGCGGGCAGGATTTTGTTATGGTGAATAATATTATCACCGTATTAAACACCGAACTGCCCGATGCAACCATTTCCATAGACAACAAAATTGGGGGTACTGAATGTGGCAATCGTGAACTTACGATAGACTACACGGTTTATAATTTGAATAGCACCGATATTTTACCAGCGGGAACGCCAATTGCTTTTTATGCTGATGAAACTTTGGTGGCGCAAAGTGAAACCCTTGGCGTTATTCCAATTGACGGACAGGAAAGCGGAACCATAACTTTCACTGTTCTCAACAATATTGAAGCAGATTTTATTCTGAGAGCCGTTGTTGACGATACTGGGAACGGTACTGGAATTGTGCAAGAGACAAACGAAGAAAACAACGAAGATGAAACGCCTATTCATTTGCTTGTAAATCCAATAATCACAGGACTTCAAAATCTTGAAACCTGCGATGTTATTGGCGAGGAATTTTTTGATTTAACGGAAGCAACTTCACAAATAGACCCGATTTATGAGTTAAGTTTTCACCTTTCGGAAGCAGACGCGCAGAACAATATAAACCCAATTCCCAACCCAGAAACTTTTCAAAATACCGAAAACCCGCAAACCATTTACATCCGCGTTTCTAACCCGGATTGTTTTCTTATTGACAGTTTTACGGTGGAAGTGCTCCCCTGCCCCTTGCCGGATGCATCGATTGAACTTCCTGAAATTTCTGCGTGTCGCGACAGGGCGCTGCTATTACCTTTTACGGTTTATAATTTGGAAGCGACCGCGCCTCTGCCAGCCAATACCTCGATAGCCTTTTATAATGATGGGGCTTTGCTTGGGCTTTCGCAAACACAACAAACTATTTCTATTGGCAATAGTGAAAATGGCGCAGTGGAACTTCGATTGCCCGACATTTTACCCGATACATTTACAATTACTGCCGTGGTAGATGATGACGGCAACGGCAATGGCGCGGTGGAAGAGCTTCGGGAGGATAATAACAGTTTTACACAGACCATTTCTTTTGAAAGCATTCCCGCTATTCCCATTTTACCAAATCTGTTGGAATGTGATAAAGGTTTTGACACGGCTATTTTCGATTTAACTCTACAAGATGATTTAATTCGCACCGGACCGGACGATGTGGTGCAGTATTTCACTACTATGGAAAATGCTATGGAAAACACTAACCCCATCAGCAATCCAACTGATTACCAAAACGGTAGCGATCCGCAAACCATTTATGTTCGATTAGAAAACGAAATCTGTTTTGCCACCGCATCCTTTTTATTGACCACGGAAAACTGTGCGCCCTTTATTCCCCAAGGTTTTTCGTCCAATGGCGATGGCATAAACGACACTTTTGAAATAAGCAACCTGCTTAATATTTATGAAAATTTTGAACTGAATATCTACACCCGCAACGGTAATTTGATACACACCGCCCACAACGCAGATGGTTTTTGGGATGGCGTGGCGACAAAAGGGCTTCTTTTTACGGGAAACACTGTACCGGTGGGAACCTATTATTACGTTTTGGTTTTGAACGACCCTAAATATCCCGATGCTTTTATTGGGTGGGTTTATGTGAATTATTAATTGTTTAATAATATTATTTTTGAAATAAATTCTGGGGAAATATGCTGTACCTAACGGCACAGAAAACATCACATCAAACATTAAGCTAACGAGATGTTGTCCCTAACGGGACATGGCGCTGGTGAACGAAAACAATCATTCAATCCCCGTGCCGTCAGGTACGAAATAACGATAGAAGACAATCGAAAACCAAAAAAATGTCCCGTTAGGGATATAATATCGGTAAAACAAAACAACAATCAAACGTCCCGTTAGGGACAACATATCGGTAAAAAAAAACAATTAAATGTCCCGTTATGTACTACATATCGGTAAAAAAATCAGCCGTGCCGTTAGGTACGTAATATGTGGAAAAAAGAAAGAGCGCTCTCGCGCCCTTCCCTTCAAAAAAACCAAACCACCTCATAAAATCATAGTTCAGAGTTATTTGCTGCTTTTTACCAAGCGGATAAACTCTGCACGGTAACCATCATTATCGCTTCCCTTGCCTGCTTCGGCCAAGGCAATTACGTCTTCTTTCTTTTTGGTATTTATGAAATCAGAGTTGCGAAGTTGCATTCCAAAAAGTGCAACGGCTGCTGAAAACTTTAAGTCTTCTGAAGCACTTTCCATGGAACTGTTTTCATCTTTTACTGTTTTTACTATCAGCTTGCTTACATCGCCATCGGGTTCCTTGTAGCGAAATTTTACGGTGAGCATTTCATCTGTATAGTTCTGGCTGGTTTGTTTGGTATATTTCAAGTTGTCAATATCTTTCAAATATTTGCTCTTTACTCCCACGGGAATTATTTCATATAAAGCTGTAACAGTGTGGCCACTGCCAAGTTCGCCTGCATCTTTGGTATCGTCTTTAAAATCTTCATCGTTTAGCAAACGGTTTTCGTAACCAATCAAACGGTAGGCCTGTACTTTTGCAGGGTTGAATTCCACTTGAATTTTTACGTCTTTTGCAATGGTATAGAGCGTTCCAAAGAATTCTGTACCCAATACTTTCTGTGCTTCCTGCATAGTGTCTATATAGGCGTGGTTACCGTTGCCTTTGTTTGCTAGAGTTTCCAATTTGCTGTCTTTATAATTGCCCATCCCGAAACCTAAACAGGTTAGGAACACGCCGCTTTTACGTTTTTCCTCAATAAGGTCTTCCATAGAACGATCGCTGGAAGCCCCTACGTTGAAGTCGCCATCTGTTGCAAGAATCACTCGGTTATTACCTCCTTTGCTGAAATTTTCAGCTGCAACTTTATACGCCAATTCAATACCAGCACCTCCTGCGGTAGAACCGCCGGCACTTAAGTTTTCAATAGCATTTCGAATTAATTGCTTCTCTGCGCCAGAAGTGGGAGGCAGCACTAAACCAGCCGCACCTGCATACACCACGATAGAAACTTTATCTTTTTCTCTTAACCTGTCCACTAAAACATTTAGTGCAGCTTTCAGCAAAGGCAATTTGTTTGGATCATTCATAGAGCCGGAGACATCCAACAGGAAAACCAGGTTTGATGGCGGCACGTTATTCAAGGAAATATCTTTTCCCTTTAAACCAATCCTTACCAATTTGGCATCTTGGTTCCACGGTGAGTTTACTATGTCTGCAGTAATTGAAAATGGATCTTTGCCTTTTGGTTGTGGATAGTTGTATGCAAAATAATTTACCATTTCCTCAATTTTCACTGCATCTTCTGGCACTTTCTGCCCATTGTTTAGCATACGGCGAATGTTGCTATAACCTGCTTTATCAACATCAATAGAAAAAGTGGAGAGCGGTGCTGTGCCTACACTTTTAAAAATGTTTTCTTCAATGCGGCCGTAGGATTCGTTATCGGAAACGCGGTTATTATTTTCATAACTTCTTGAGCCGGATAAAGAGGCTGCCCCTCTAATATGAACGCCCGAGGCTTTTCCTTGCAGAGCTTTATCTGCTGAATTAATTGGAGCAACGGCAAATCCCAAAGATTTCTTTTCTCTACTTATTCCGTAGCCAGTAACAACAACTTCTTCCAAGGCAGAACTACCCTCTAAACTTACATTTATTTCCCCAGCCTTTTTAACCTTAACTTCTTTGGTGTTGAAACCAACATAGGAAAAGGTCAAGTATTGCCCGATTTGCGCATTAATACTATACTTACCATTAAAATCCGTTTGGGTGCCTGTGCTAGTTTTTTTAACAATAACATTTGCCCCCGGCAACGGAAGCCCGGTATCGTCAGTTACTGTGCCAGTGATGGTTACTGTTTGAGCATAAAGCTGGAAACCCAGCAATGCTGCTGCTAAAAATGTGAATAGTGTTTTCATAATGTGTGGTTTTTGTGTTAAACTTGAAGTAAAACTACCACACATAAGCGCGCTGTAAAACAAGGAATGAGGGAACAGAGGGTTTGGATGAGGGAAAGGTGGTATCGCAATAACGTATTACCAACTTCCACCGCCGCCACCGCCAAAACCACCGCCTGAAGAACCGCCGCCGCCAGAACCGCTGCTGGACGGCGAACTTACCATTGTAGATTTTGCGGATGAAATAGAATCTGAAAAGGAATTGGAGAAATTGTGCATCGTAAAGGCTCCTGCTGACGAAGTGTACCAACTGGGGGGTTGTATATTGAGCGCTTCAAACTTTTTCGCCCATTGGTCAAATAAACCAAAAGCAAGGGCATAACCCATTGTATTTTCAAAATAAGTAGGACTGTCCCGAAGCAGCATTTTCAGTTTGTTTTCTTCAGCTATTTTTATAAAATTCTTAAAGCCTTTTAATTCTGAAAGCATTTCATTGCCCTTGCTGTTTTTCTTCACCATATACACCGTCATAAACAATAGAAAAATTGTTACCGGAATAACTGCCAAAGCAGCCCAAAGCCCCCAAGTGATAAGAAATAAAGCAAAAATAAAAACCCCGATCAAGATCGTACCTACAATTGTTAAGGTCTGCATTTTCTTGGCTTTTGCTTCGTAGTATATTTGAGACTTTTTCTTCAACATTACTTTGGCACTAGCCATTTTTGTATAGAATGTATCTTTCAGACTGCTGATTAAAATTTCCTTTTCTGAAGAGCCCTGCGAACTACCAAAAAGACCCATAAATATTTCCCGCTCATAATCGGGAGCCCCGTCGGGTAATGGCCTTAGTCTGGTGAGTTTGGTATCGGCTTGCCCAAGCCAACTCGTTTTGGGTATCTGCTCCATCGCTATAAGGCCTCGAGAGCCCCAATAGGGTATTAATGAAATAAGATCCTGGGTATCCCCGGTATCGTCAATTAAGTATCCCGCCATTGATGGATCTATGCCGCTTGGGGGAAAATAACTGGTGGTTGCCACTACCCTATCATCCTTACCGTATTTGTTCCAAATCCAATAGAATATTAAAGGCAAGACTGCAAGAATCAAAGTCCATCCATAATTTGTCCAAAAAGGCCATAAGGGTTTTATTTCCTTGACGGAACCGAGGGGAAGATTTAGCAGAACGGTAACGTTCTGCCCCGTAACCGAAAGAAAATCGGAACGACTCTTTGCAGTAAAAACACCATTTTCATAACTAACATCAAAATCATTACTAGCATCAGTTTCTCCCGTAGTACCGGAATAAACAAAGAAATCGTCTAAATTTGCTTCAATGTTTTCTGATAGATGAACGGTAAAATCTAATTGTCTAAAAGGAGGATACCAAGCATCTGGTTTAACGTTCCAGTAAAAGACAATCAGTTCATCCTCAAAAAGAAAAGCGTTATAAACCCTATATTTTATTTCATAATGTTGCGGCCCAACGAGCGTTCTATTCTTGTCGCCTATTTTGATTTCAAGCTCATTACTAATAGCTTGTACAAAATCAGGATCAGATTCAAACTTATAGGCAGGAACCTTAACTTTTCTGATTTTGATCCTGCGTTCTTCCTGTGTTCCTTCCGCAGTCAATAGATCGTATTTAACTGTGATGTTTCTATAAATGCCGTGTCTCTCTTCGGTAAAAGTGAGGTCATAGTTTTCAACCACATCAAAATAACCTTTCTCGCTGATGTATATATCAATACTCGCACGATTCATATCAAAACCTTGCGAATATCCTTTCAGAAAAAACATCATTCCAAAAAGAATAAGGAACAGTTTTTTATTGAACTGAGGCGTATTTGCATTCTTTATGAAAGTGTGGCTGCTCATTCCAGATTAGGCTTGGATTGCTGGATTATTGGATTGCTGGATTGCTGGATTGTTCGATAGTTGGATGGTTGGAATGTGTTTATTTTTTAAACTCATAAACCTATAAACTCCTTTTCAATTAAAACTCACCTTTACGTTTTCGCGGGTAGCTTCGTCAACTTCAAAATAATCGAAATGCTGATACTTTAGCATCCCGGCAAACAATACACCCGGCATACTTTCGCCATAAGTATTGTTCTCGCGAACTGTACCATTATAGTAACGGCGACTTCTTTCAAGGTTTTCTTCTATCTCGTTAAGTTTTTGCTGCAGGTCCAAAAAGCTGGCGTTTGCCTTTAAATCTGGGTAGGCTTCTCCCAAGGCAAAAATACTTCGCAGGGTTTGTTGCAGTTGGTTTTCAGCTTTTATCTGCCCATTTATATCATCAGAAGGTACTGCCATTGCAGCATTTCTCGCCTGAATTACGCTTTCTAAAGTTGTCTTTTCGTGCGCGGCATAACCTTTAACAGTTTCCACGAGATTTGGAATCAAATCGTAACGGCGCTTTAGGGCAACGTCTATATTGCTCCACGCATCTTTCACCATATTTTTGTTTTTCACAAAACGGTTATAAACAATGACGAGCAAAATGGCCATTACAACAAGGACGCCCAGAAGAAGTAATATAATACTCATAATTTAGGTTTTTTTAATTTGTGTCCCGATAGCTATTGGGATTGTGAATTTGGTCCTCATTAATCAATACTACGGTAATAATTTCATTATGAATTACTAAGATACATTTTTATTCGTTTTATCAACGAAACCACCAAATAAAATATAGCCCGCTGCTAATTATTTTAAAAACAAAATCATTAATTTAATCGCTTCATTTCCATAAAGGTAAAATCCTTTGATAAAACGCTAACCAACCAATTATTACAATTTTGAATAAAACCCCCTTCCTCTTGCTTTTGCTGTTGTTCCCTTTCTGTTTGTTTTCCCAAAATGACAGCATCCAAAAAAAACTCAAGTTCTCTGCCGATTTTAGATTTAGGGTAGAGGAAGACTGGAATTCCCGAAAACCGGACGGTTCGTTCCGGGATGATCGAACCCGTTTGCGTTACCGTGCAAGGCTGGGCGCAACTTATGACTATAAAGATTGGGTTTCCTTCGGAATGCGGATCCGTACTGGGCAACCTGAAAAGCAGCAAGATCCGCAGCTCACTTTGGGCGACCAGTTTAGCAGCTTGCCCATTGCTTTTGAAAAGATATATGCCAGTTTCAACTATAATTGGTTGAGCGCTTGGATCGGGAAAAATACCTTCCCTTTTGAAAAACAGAACGAGCTTTTTTGGAGCGATAATGTATTCCCCGAAGGCGTTTCCCTTTCGGGGAAATTTAATTTTGAGAATGAATTTGTGCAATCATTAAAAGTGAATACCGGACATTTCATTTTTGCCACCAGTAACAGTTCTTTGAAAAAGGACAGCTATTTTGAAGGAATTCAGCTGGTTTCTTCGCATTGGCAAAACAGGGTGAAGTTTTTTCCCGCTTTTTATTATTTCAAAAATATGCCGAACATTCCCGATGGCGGTGATACTTTTAATATTGATTATTCCATAGTTCATCTTGGAACCAAAGTTGACGTCTTTATGAAACCCAAAATTACCGTCGGGTTTGACTATTATCAAAACGTAAAGGATTATAACGACAACGATTCCATTCCGAAGAATTTACAGGACCAAAAAACAGGCTATGTGGCAAATGCTGGCATCGGGAAATTGGACAAAAAAGGCGATTGGAAAGTGCAGCTTACCTATATGTATTTGAAACGTTTTGCCGCTGTGGATTATTTGGCACAAAACGATTGGGCGCGTTGGGATTATTCTTCCCAAGGCTCTCCAGATGGAAGGCTTACCAACTATAAAGGACTTGAAATAATGGCCGGCTATGGCCTTGCCGAAAACATGGATTTAAAAGTGCGGTTCTTTACCGTGGAGCAATTGGTGCCGTATGGAATAGCCAAGGAAATCGGTGACCGCATTCGGTTTGATTTTAATATTGGGTTTTAATACTTTTGAAGAAACCTTTTTAGATAGCCCATGTCGCAAATAGATTCGTTCAACATTAAAATGGACACGGAAAAAAACCTGCTCCCAAAAGACGGCACCGTCAATTACTTCGGAACCATTTTTTCAGAAGAGGACGCCAACCATTATTTTAAAATCCTTCACAATACAATTAATTGGAAGCACGACGAAGTTTTTATCTTCGGAAAAAAGATTGTCACCAAACGGAAAGTAGCCTGGTACGGCGAACGCGAGTTTGAATACACGTATTCCAAAATCACCAAAAAAGCCAATTTGTGGACGCCCGAATTACTTCAACTCAAAAAACAGATTGAAGAAAAAAGCGGCGAAAGCTTCAACAGTTGCCTGCTTAATCTCTATCACACAGGGGAGGAAGGCATGGGCTGGCACAGTGACGCTGAAAAGGATCTTCAAAAAAATAGTTCCATTGCCTCGGTAAGTTTTGGCGCAGAGCGGAAGTTTGTTTTTAAGCATAAGGAAACCAAAGAAACCGTATCCCTTAACCTGAAAAATGGTAGCCTTTTACTAATGAAAGGCACTACACAAAAGCATTGGCTGCACCGATTGCCGGCTACTAAAAAGGTGCAAGCTGCGAGGATTAATTTGACTTTTAGAACGATTGATGCGAAGGACGAACGACGAGGGACGAACGACGAAGCATGATCGAAAAGGTGCGAACAACGAGCGACGAGGTGTTTGAGAGTAGGACTCTTTTTAATCATTATATTGATTTGATCATTTACCATTTCCCTTATTGGGGAATGATATTTTGATTTATATTTGATAGTAAAATTACATACTTGTTTGGCATAGAATTAATTAAAAAGTTCGTATAGCAAGATGTTTTACAAATCAAAGTGTCTGAATTCCAAAAACATTATTTTTTAAAACGGGGAAACCTAAAACCATAAAGATTAGCCAACGCAAATGAGGTAGAAAATGAAAAGAAGAAAATTAATAATAGCACTCCTTGCTTCTATACCACTTACTCTAATTGCTAAAACAACAAATTGGAAATTTGATATACGCACCAATAAAGGTTTTAAAGTAAATTCTGGAGAAGGTAGATTTGGTGAGCATTATAAAATGAAAGGCATAACCTTGAACGTTTTGGATATAAAAATTTCAGGGAGCGACACCGATAACGATTTGGCTGTTTTTGAGCAAAACGGACTTACACCAAAAGGTGGCCCACCTTTGCATGTTCATCCTTTTCAAGATGAATGGTTTTATGTTGTTGAAGGGGAGTACTTGTTTCAGGTTGGCGATGAGAATTATGAAATGAAAGCTGGCGACACCATTTTTCTACCAAGGAACGTTCAGCACGCCTTTGTCCAGTTAACAGAAAAAGGAAAGATGATTGTTTCCTATCTACCAGCGGGAAAGATGGAGGCCTTTTTTAAGGTAACTGACCAATGGACTTCCCCGCCCACTAAAGAGGAACTTATAAAAGTTTTCGAAGACCACGATATGATTTTAGTCGGACCACCATTAAAAGCAGATTGATAAATTAACAATTAACCAGTATCAAGTTAAGTGAAAAACTAAGCGAAAACTGGGAAATAAATTTGACATCAAGGAATTCCAAGATGAAGTTTTAAAAGATGGCAGTATGCCGCTTGTGCTTTTAGAAAGGAAGATTGATGGGTGGATTAATAATCAACTCTAATTGTTTATTGATAATTGTTTATTGTTGAAGCCTATTCACAAAAACAGCTTAAAGCTTATTGCCTAATGCCTAATGCCTTTTATAAAGTATATTGCCCCTATGATAGATTTACCCCATACCGCAAATCAAATTCACCGTGTCACAAATTTTAAAGACTTGGTTTCCACGCCTTTTCAAGGAGAAATGAACGCCATTTGTTGGACTCGAAAACTAACTGGTGATTTTTCTGAGATTGTTAAACAAGTTGAAATAAACGAAAATATAGCAACACTTGATGAAGAGCAGCTTCGTGAGCTACAGTTAAGTGAACAAGGGCAGCTTGCTCGTGAAATCCTTCTGAATGACCTAAAAGTGTTGACAGCTCACGGGGCATCTCCAACTCTTAATCTGATAAAATACTATGATAGAGATGATGCCTTCCCTTTTTTTCCAACCGATGTTTATTCTTTTCACGTAGATCGCTCTCCCGTACCAACCGATACCTTTTTATGCACCTATTATGGTGAGCCGAGTGATATATTGCCCAATTCGCAAGGCATACAAAAAATCCTTATTCCCGAAATACTCGCTGAACTCAAAAAACTATATGGTGGCCCAGATGCTGGTTTTGAAGCCTTTTTAAGTGACTATTTCTTTGATCTACACTATCAAGCTTTACCTCAAGCACAACCCATTAGCTTAGGCATTGGTCATTTATGGCGGTTGGCGATTGATCATCCCGAAAGTAAAGTTCCTCCTTGTCTTCATCGTGCACCAGAAGAAAAAAATGGACAGCACCGGTTGTTGATGATTTGTTAAATAAAGACATAGGTATATATCCTGGGATAAATACTATGAGGTATTCATTTAAATGTTTCCCCTTTTTTATAAAAGACAACCTCCAATAGTTCTACATTTGAGAACTAATTGTATCTTTGTTTCATAATTGGACTGATGAAACGAATCATTGCAAAAAGTACGCTTCGAGAATATTGGGAAAGCCACGCTGATTCTGAACAGTATTTAAAAACTTGGTATGACACAGTAAAGAGTGCTAAATGGTTTTCGCCCAATGACGTCAAACAAACTTACATCAACGCAAGTATTTTAAAGAACGGTCGCGTAGTTTTCAATATAAAAGGAAATTATTACCGACTGATTGTTAAATTCAATTACGAAAAACAATGGGCATTTATTCGTTTTATTGGCACACACGCTGAATATGACAAAATAGATGCGGACACGATTTAAAAAATTAATTATGGAGTTAAAGCCTATTAAAACTAACAAAAATTACCAAGATGCGCTTATACGTTTGGAAGTAATTTTCGATGCCCCAATCGATACAAAAGAGGGCGACGAGGCGGAAATTCTTTCGATGCTTATCGAGAATTACGAAAACGAACATTATCCCATTGAGGCACCAGATCCAATCGAGGCCATAAAAATACGGATGGAAGAATTGAATATGCGCCAAAAAGACTTGGTTGGTATAATCGGTGGGAAAAGCCGAGTATCGGAAATTCTGAACCGAAAGAAAAGATTGACTGTCGATATGATTAGAGATTTAGAAAAAACACTTCAAATTTCTGCTTCGGTTCTGGTCAATAATTACCAACTCGAACCGAAATAACAAAAGGTAACATGAACGAAATAATATGTCCCAATTGCAAGAAAGCCTTTAAAGTTGATGAAGCTGGATTTGCTGATATACTTAAGCAGGTTCGCGATCATCAATTTGAACACGAGTTAAACAAACGCCTGGCACTTGCTGAAAATGAAAAGGTAAATGCGGTTAAGCTCGCAGAAGCCAACATAAAAAATTCGTTGCAAGACCAACTTGCAAAAAAGGAAAGGGAAATAAGTGACCTTAAAGCCCAAAGTGAACGCTCCCTTGCAGAGCAATTAGCTAAGAAAGAAGCGGAGATTTCTGATATGAAATCGAAAATTCAGAATGCAGAGATTGACAAAAAACTAACCGTTGGAGAGGCTATTAGGGCAATTGAAAAAGAGCGTGATAATCTTGCCACTGATTTAAAAATAAAAGAAACGGAAACACAGTTACTTGAAAAATCCATAAACGAGAAATTTACTGATAAACTCAAGGTAAAGGACGAAATCATCAAAATGAAAGATGAGGATATTGAACGCTTAAAAGACTTTAAGCAAAAGCTTTCCACAAAAATGATTGGCGAAACCTTAGAGCAGCATTGTGAAGCTGAGTTCAATAAACTGCGGGCAACAGCTTTTCAAAATGCCTATTTTGAAAAAGATAACGACGCCAGAGGTGGCAACAAAGGCGATTTTATTTATAGGGAAACGGATGAAGCAGGTAATGAAATCATTTCTATTATGTTCGAAATGAAAAATGAGAATGACGAAACTGCTACAAAAAAGAGGAATGATGATTTTTTTGCAAAACTGGACAAAGACCGGACAGAAAAGAAATGTGAATACGCAGTGCTGGTTTCTTTACTTGAAGCCGAAAATGAACTTTATAACACAGGAATAGTTGATGTAGCGCATAGATTTAAAAAAATGTACGTGGTGCGACCTCAATTTTTCATTCCCATTATTACCCTGCTTCGCAATGCAGCAATGAATTCCATGCAATACAAAACAGAACTTAATTTAATAAGAAACCAAAACGTGGACATTACCAATTTTGAGGATAAAATAAACACGTTTAAAGATGGTTTTGCAAGAAATTATGATTTAGCCAGCAGACAATTTAAAACAGCAATTGAAGAAATAGATAAAACAATGGATCATCTTCAAAAAACAAAAGATAATCTTTTGGCATCTGTAAACAACCTACGCCTTGCTAACAATAAGGCGGAAGATTTAACCATTAAAAAATTAACCCACGGAAACCCTACAATGACAGCAAAATTTGATGGGCTTTCGGGTAAAGGGGAATAAATTATAGACGACCTAAATAAGTATAATTAATTTGGTGGTTTGCGGTTTTCCGTAATTTGGGTTTTTTTCTTTGAATTATATTTGAATATACGCCTGCGCGCATGTGCGGGATAGCTAATTGCCTATATAAACATATTACCCAACATTACGAAAAAACAAAAATTGTAACTTTAAAGAATGAACAAAGATTTAACAACACCGGACTTACATAGAAGAAATATTCTAAATAATAATTATGCTTTAGAAATCATCTATGATGAAATTTCTTTTCCAGGTGTAATGTTTGGAGGGTAAATAAAGATTTACAAAAAAACAAGTAGCGGAATTCTTCGAAGTTGACGACAGAACTGTTGATAGATATATTGAAAACAATAAGTCAGAATTCGAAGAATCTGGATATGAAGTTTTAAAACATAATAGACTGAAAATGTTTAAGTTATCTTATGTCCACGACATCAATGTCGCTAACATAGATGAATCACTTCAAAAAACATTTTAACAATTTGTAAGCTAGTAGTATGACCAAAGAAACCGCCATAAAATTATTTGAGCAACAGCAAGTGCGCACACATTGGGATGAGGAGCAAGAAAAATGGTTTTTTTCTATTGTTGACGTTATAGCAATATTAACAGAAAGTGAAAGACCTAGAAAATATTGGAGTGACTTAAAAAGTAAGCTAAATAAAGAAGGAAGTGAGTTGTCCGAAAAAATCGGACAACTGAAAATGTTGTCACCAGATGGCAAATTATATAAAACAGATGTAGCAAATACCGAGCAGTTGTTCCGTCTAATACAGTCCATCCCGTCACCCAAAGCAGAACCTTTTAAACTATGGATAGCAAAAGTAGCGAAAGAACGTATTGATGAAATTGAAGACCCAGAACTAGGTTTTGATAGACTAATGGAAACCTACCTTAAAAAAGGATACAGTACCCAATGGATAAACCAACGCCTTAAAAGTATAGAAGTACGCAAAGAATTGACAGATGAATGGGATGATAGAGGCGTAAAGAAAGGAACGGAATACGCTATACTTACTAATGAAATTACAAAAGCTTGGAGTGGTTTTGATGTAAAAAATTACAAAAAACTGAAAGGGCTCAAAAAAGAAAATTTACGTGATAATATGAGCAATTTAGAGCTTGTACTCAATATGCTTGCAGAAGCCACCACTACTGAAATAAGTAAAGAAAAAAAGCCAAAGGGTTTTGAAGAAAACAAAAAAGTGGCAAAACAAGGCGGAACCATTGCAGGAAATACCAAAAAAGAGATTGAAGAAAAGTCAGGTAAAAAAATAGTTACTAAATTATCTGCAAAAGATTCTTTAGACAGTAAAACTAAATTGAAATGAAACGATTCAATTTTGAAAAAAATCTATTACATCAAACACAAGCTGTAAACATTACTGTTAGTGTCTTTAATAATTTAGATATTGCGCAAGCGAAAGGAGTTGACCAGCAGTTTCTCCATCCTGTGAATGATTTTGAAACAGGATTTGGATACATTACAAACATTCGTAATATACTAGAACGCAACGGTTTTGACGAAAAAAGAAATGGCAGAAGTAACATCATAAATATTATGATGGAAACAGGAACAGGGACAGGAACAGGAACAGGAAAAACCTTTACTAAAACAATTTACGCACGGCTAATAATAAAGCAGACGATTTAACCATTAAAAAATTAACCCACGGAAACCCTACTATGAAAGCGAAGTTTGATGGGCTTTCGGGGAAGGAGGAATAAATTATAGATGGTCTAAATATGTATAATTAATTTGGTGCTTTACGGTTTTCCGTAATTTGGGTGTTTTAGTTTGAATTATATTTGAAATGATATAGCAGCAATAAATATTGCGTATATACACCTGTTGGCAATAAGCTAAAAAAAATGACTGAGAAGACATCAAACCAAAATCCACTTGAATTATATGATGTAATTGTTCGAGGCCCATTTTTGAAAATTTATCAAGCTCGTAAACTTACGGAATTGACAGATTGGATGCAATTTTCAACTCTTTTGCTTGATAAGTTTGCAATTCATTCAATGTCATTTTATCATCTTTCAAAGGGAATTGTAGAGCATAAAAATTCTGGCGAACAGATAAGAATGAATGGATATGATTTATTTACAGTAAATACAACATTTCGAGCACTAATTGAAACATATATAACATTTCACAACATTTTCATAGAGGCAAAAACGGTCGAGGAAACTAAATTCCGATTTTTATTATGGAAACTCGATGGTCTTTATCAAAAACAGAAATATGAAATTGTGTACAAAGATTTTGAAAAAGCTAAAGAAATTCTAAAACAAGATAAAGAACTAATTGAGCAGACAAAAATCCAAATTGAGGAATCAAAATTTTATACTGCTTTTACCGAAAATGAAATATTAAAAATCTATAATCCACAACGCAAGAATTCCGATTGGCGTTTTCTTATTAAAAGCGAAAAGATAAGACCTCAAAAAATTATTGATTTGGTCAAACACGTTTGTAAACAAAGAGCATTTGTGAATATGTATAAATACACTTCAATACATTCTCACTCGAATTTTCCAGCTTTAGCTGAATTTAAAGATACTCGTGGTAAACCAATTTTAGAAAAATATACTGATCCGATAGTAAATGTTGCTACGAATATGACTTGTCTTGTAATAATGGATATGTGTGCCACGGACGAAAATGCGCAAAGGAAATTTAATACATTTACGATAGAAATTAGAGAATACATCGAAGGAATAACAAATGTGATAAAAAATAATAAATAAAGCCAATTGCCAAAACCGTTTATAAAAATAGTGTGAGTGATTGGTAATACAATGGATCGGGCATTTTTGACAAGTCGCCAAGTTTTTTAAAATTTGACGAATTGCCAAAAATTAAATAATTTGTATAATTTAAAAATTCGACTTGTGTTTACAGAAGGATAAATGCACAATTACCGTTACTGCGCTTAATCCAAACCTTTCACAACTCAAAGCAACATAAATATGAGATTGATTAAATATATTATATACACAATAGTATCATTGATAGTGTTTGGTTTGATTGTCCAGTTTGTGCCATATTATTCGGAATATCCTAAAGGTTGGTTTTATGATGCTATGAAATGGGTTTTTAGCAGTAAATGGTACGTAATATTCTTGCTTTTTTTAGTATTAGCAATTTCTTACAAACTAATTGCCGTTTTACTAGGTTTCGTTTTTGGAATTTTTGCTATAATTATACATACAATTAAAAAAATATTATCATTTGATTATGAATGCAATCCAACATTAAAAAGAATAAATAATATAATAGCAATAGTGGCAATAATAGCTTTTACTCTAAATTATTGGGGATTAATGTATTTGCTGTACCAAGGATTTGATATTTGGTATTTTTTAAGTGATTTAATATTTTATTTTTTAGTGGTTTTTGGCATTAATTCAGTTGCTTCAAACCTTAATAGGGAATTAGATATTTGAAAATATTTATAGTTTAAAGATTGTTTCCTGATAAATACAGTGAAGTTTCCAACGAAAATAGAGTAGTTCTTGTTATAATTTATCTTTAAATTGTTTTCAATAATATATCAAAAAATGAATTACATCCTCATTTCAAAAGTCATACTATTATCTTTAATTTTCCTAACCCTCAACTGGTTATTTAAAAAAATTAATTGGCAAAAATCATCAGGTAATAACGAAAAATTTTTCTTAAAGAGTTTACCCTTGGTTTTGGTAAGCCCTATACTTTTAGGATTAAGTGTATTGTTTTTTTTTATATTTCTTGAGGGTGCATTTGATTTTTTATCGAAACAAAATTACATCGAACAAATTCTAATCTTAACAGGATTTTTTGTCATATACTTTATAATAAAAATTAGGGTTGACGGATTATTAATTAAAAGAAAGGAAAAAGAAAAACTAATAACTGACCAATCAAATCAAATTGCCAAATTAAAGTATGAAGTCGGAGAAAGTAAAAAAAGCATTGAACAAATGTTACAAAATAGAAAACACGATGGAAAAGGGAATTTCGAATCTGATAATTAAAAGAACCCCGCTAGCGCGAGCGTCTCGCTCGTGTCCTCCGCAATGCTAATTCTCCAAGCTATTAATTTCTAAACTTTACGGCAAGAGCGAGACGCTCGCGCTAGCGTTCAAAGAAATAAAAACATTTAATCTGAGATTACAAGGCGGTTCGCATCAGCCAAAAACCCATCAATCATTCCAGCAGGCTAACTAATAGCAGGAAACGGAAAATCAACCAAAAGTTGTATTTCTTCGGTGAAGCCTGTTCTGTTTAGGTAATTGTGTAATGCCAAGTTTAAGCAATTGTCTGGTTCCAATCTACTTATAAATCTTAATTGTCGGGATGTTATTTGGTTTTTTCAGCCTCTTGCGGATTCTTATTCAAAAATTATTACTTTTAGAAAAAAGTCCGAACAATAAAATAAAAACATGAAACAATTATTTTTAAAATCTACACTGCTTCTTTGTACACTTATATTATTAATTTCTTGTAAAGAAGAAAAAACTGAAAAAGCATATACAGATATGGAGATTATGGCTGAATCCAAAAAAGTGAATGATTTTTTTCAAAGGTCATTTGATACTAAGTTAGATTTATCCCCAGAGTTTCAAACTAGACTTGGAATAAAAAAGGATTACGGGAAACTCGATGATAATTCGCCTGAAGCATCAGAAAGAGACTTGAAAATAAACAAAGAAGAACTTGTTTGGTTAACAGATTCCGTAAATGTAGCCGCACTTTCAAAAGATGCCTTATTGAGTTATAAACTCTATAAACAAAATGTAGAAAATAGTATTGACGATTATAAATACAGATTACATAATTACCCAGTAAATCAAATGTTTGGTGCGCAATCTGGTATGCCGGCATTCTTAATAAATATGCACCGCATTGATAGTGTTGCAGATGCTGAGGCCTATATATCTAGATTGAATGGTTTTAACAAATACTTCGCTCAAGTGGTCGAGAATCTAAAAGAACGAGAAGCTATTGGTATTGCTCCTCCAAAATTTGTTTATGATAAAGTAGTGCAAGATTCAGAAAATATATTAGTTGGCCAACCTTTTGACACTTCTAATAAGCAAAGTACATTATTAGAAGATTTTATGAATAAAGTAAACAAATTGGAGATTGATGATGAAGCAAAATCTACTTTAAAGAAACAAGCAAACCAAGCCTTATTAACTTCTGTAAAACCAGCTTATGTAGGGCTTATTTCATTTATAAAAGAGCAAAAGGGAAGAGCCAATACTGATGATGGCGCGTGGAAATTTCCTGACGGTGAGGCATTTTATAACAATGCATTAAAAAGAACCACTACTACAGATTTAACTGCAGATGAAATCCACAAAATAGGCTTAGCGGAAGTTGCTAGAATTCATGGAGAAATGGATGCAATACGCCAGCAAGTAGGATTTGAAGGCAGTTTACAAGACTTTTTTCAGTTTATGAGAACCGACAAACAGTTTTATTACAGTGCAGATCAAAAAGGAAAAGACGCTTATTTAAAACAAGCGGTGCATTTAATAGACAGTATGAAAACTAGATTAGATGAAATATTTATTACAAAGCCAAAAGCAGACATAGTAGTAAAAGCCGTTGAACCTTTCAGAGAAAAGTCTGCGGGAAAGGCCTTTTACAATCGCCCAGCAGCTGATGGCTCAAGACCCGGAATTTATTATGCCAACTTATATGATATGGAGTCTATGCCAAACTATCAGATGGAAGCATTGGCATATCACGAAGGAATTCCCGGACACCACATGCAATTGGCAATTCAGCAAGAATTAGAAGAAGTGCCTATGTTTAGAAAGTTTGGTGGGTACACGGCCTATTCAGAAGGTTGGGGATTGTATTCTGAATTTATTCCAAAAGAAATGGGCTTTTATGCAGATCCTTATTCAGATTTTGGTCGTTTGGCTATGGAATTGTGGAGAGCATGTAGATTGGTAGTAGATACGGGCATACATTCTAAAAATTGGACACGAGAGCAAGGGATAAAATATTATACAGAAAATACCCCAAATGCAGAAATGGATGCCGTTAAAATGGTTGAAAGACATATAGTAATGCCAGGGCAAGCAACTGCATATAAAATAGGAATGATGAAAATTTTGGAATTACGTCAAAAAGCTAAAAATGCTTTAGGTGAAAATTTTGACATTCGTGAATTCCATGAAGTAGTTCTTTCCCATGGCGCAATTCCTTTAAATGTTTTAGAAGATTTTGTAGATGAATATATTTCTTCTAAAAAATAGGATAACTGAGGTCTAAGTTGGCGCGAGCAAGATGCTCGCGCTAACTTTTAAAAGATAAAACATTTTAGAGGTCTATAGTTCGTTTTATAGCATAGGATTTAAAATTAAGCAATATGTCTGGTTGAGCGCAGTCGAAACTTGTTCCGTTTAAATAATTATGCAATGCCAAGTTTAATCCCTTGGTATATTTTGGATGATCAGCGCCTTGGGGATCTTCGTGGTATAAATCGTTTTGGGCAAAACCTTCAAAAACAGTTCCCGTAATAGTTATATATGTCCTTTGTTTTATGACAGTATTGGTAATGTTCTAGTATCAAAGCCGTATACTGTGAATGAACCATTAAAACAACAAAAATGGGATTTATTAAAAGCAACTTTAAATTAAAGCTGCTTTAATTTTTATAAAACATATAGACTATGGATTCTCAAAATAAACTTATTGATAATATCCGATTGACGACCCTAGAAATTCATAAGGAATATCCAGAATTGGTTAATGATATGACTGAAGTATCCAAAACCTTCCTATCTGATACGAAAGATGGAACAAACAAGAAAGAACTAAAAACCTATTTAGACTCCTTGAATGGCATCATAGAAACTTATAAAAAAGAACAATAAAAAACTATAACAAAATGACAATACAAATAAATACAGACAAGACTATTTCTGGAGAAAAAAGAAATGAAGATTTTTTCACCTCTCAAATTGAAGAAGCTTTACAAAGGTTCGAATCTCATATTACCAGAGTAGAAGTTCACTTAAAAGATGAAAATGGAAAAAAGGATGGGTTTAATGATATTTCATGTTTATTAGAAGCCAGACTTGAAGGCAGGCAACCCATCGTTGTTACTAATCAGGCAGACACCGTAGATCTTGCATTAACAGGTGCTATTGATAAAATGAAAACCGCTGTAGAAAGCATTATTGGAAAAATGGAAAAACATTAAACCTAATAATTCTGAAAACAAATAAAAACCTGGGCATCTGTATGGACCATTCAACGGCTCACTTATTAAAAAAAAGCCTAAAGCTTAAAGCCTACTACCTAGAGCCTCCAACAAAAACCCATCAATCATCCCAGCCGGCTGACTAGTAGCAGGAACAGGAAAGTCAAACCAATGTTGTATTTCTTTGTCGAAACCCGTTCCGTTTAAATAATTGTGCAATGCCAAGTTCAATCCCTTGGTATATTTTGGATGATCAGCGCCTTGGGGATCTTCGTGGTATAAATCGTTTTGGGCAAATCCTTCAAAAACAGGCCCCGTAATAGTTATTCCAAAATCCTGCGGATTCTTACCAATAGGACTATGAACCGTAGTGGTAAACTGGTGCCAATATGCAGACTGAATACAATTGCGTTCGAACAATTGCTTTACCACATCAAGCGAATCAATGGTTTCCTGTTCCGTTTGGGTGGGAAACCCATACATAAGATAGGCGTGAACCATAATATTGTTTTCAGAAAAATTATGGGTAACGCGCGTTACTTGCGCAATATCAACCCCTTTTTTCATTTTGGCAAGTAATCTATCCGAAGCAACTTCCAAGCCGCCAGTTACGGCTATACAACCAGATTGTGCCATTAATTCACAAAGCTCAAAGCTGAATGTCTTTTCGAAACGAATATTCGTCCACCAAGTAATTTTTACATTTCTTTCTATTAGTGCATTCGCTAAAGCCCGTAACATTTTAGGCGGCGCAGCTTCATCCACAAAATGAAAACCTGTAATGCCAGTGTCCTTAACTATTTTTTCAATTTTGTTGACTAAATCCTCAGCGGTTGTGTTTTGATAATTTCCAATATAATCCAAGCTCACATCGCAAAACGAACATTGTTTCCAATAACATCCGTGAGAGATGGTCATTTTATTCCATCGGGCATCCGTCCACATACGGTGCATCGGGTTTACCACATCCAGAAAAGACACATATTTATCAAAAGGCAACCCAGAATAATCTGGCGCCGGTAAGTTTCTATGATGGTAAATGGTGTTTGGAATTTTATTCATATAAACAACGGCATCGTTTTCCAACACATACGTCCGTTCCAAATCATTTTCAGAAACCTTACCTTCCAGATACTGAACCATTTTTAGCAAGGGCCCTTCCCCATCGTCCAAGGATATAAAGTCCACAAATTCAAAAATCCGTGGGTCTGTAAGCGAACGTAGTTCTGTGTTGCAATAACCGCCACCAAAAGCAATTTTTATTTCTGGAAAAAACTGTTTTGTAAACTGCGCACAACGCAAGGCTGCAAACAAATTTCCAGGAAAAGGAATGGTAAAGCAAACTAAAAGCGGCTGCTCTCTTTTAATTTTTTCTATTAAAATATCCAGCATTTTCTCTTCAATGATCGTTGGCTGGAAACTTAAAAATTCATCTATTTCATTAAAGCTACTTGCCGAAGTGGCAATTTGCTCGGCATACTTCGTAAAGGCAAAAAACTCATCTACATTGGCTTGCATAAAATCGCCTATCTCTTCAATAAAAAGCGTCCCGTAGTGTTTTGCTTTATCGATGATGCCAATTTCGCCAGCGTCCCATTTAATAGTTGTATTTACTTTAGACAGTCTATGGCCCAACGGTAAAAAATTAGGTGCCAGAATTTTATGCGCCGTTTCAAGATCCTGCTTTTGAAGAAAAGGAATAACAACATCCACGCATTGAATGTACTTGGCCTTCATTTTACGAACTTCCGGATAATCAAAATGCTTTAAGGCTTGTGCTTCTTGAAACATAGCGCGAAGAAAATCACCCGTAAAAATTTCGGTGAAGAGTTCTATACTTAAATCGCAAGTATGCACAGCAATGTCGTGATCTTCCAAAAACCCTTTTAAATATGCCGGTGCCGGATAAGCTGTATTCAGCTGGGTAAAGGGTGGCGTAATAAATAGGATTTTGGATTGCATGGTGCAAAGGTAGGATTCTTTGATTTATGGAGTTTATTGTTTGCAGCTAATTGTTAATTGTTAATTAAAATTTTATATTTGAAACCATTCAGTTAGCCTCTAATTTTTTGTACATGGAGCTATTAAACCACATCCGATTTTGGTTTTCCGAAAAAAAAATTCTTATGAAAAATTACTTATTTACTACCATTCTTTTCTTCTCAGTATATGTTTTGCAAGCCCAAATAGTTAATATTCCTGATTTTTCTTTTAAGGAAGCCTTGAGAAATAGTTTGTGCGTAGATACCAATGGCGACGGTATTGGAGATTCAGACGCAGATTTAAATAATGATGGCGAAATTCAAAATAGTGAGGCTGAGGCTGTATTATGGCTTAATGTGAGCAATAAATATATTGAGGAACTACAAGGAATTCAAAGTTTTAGAAACCTTACTTATTTAAATTGTGGAAATAATGAATTGACAGAGCTCAATGTATCACAAATTACTTCTTTACAGGAAATTGAATTTCAAAACAATCAAGTAACTAATGTAAATTTTTCCCAAAATATAAATCTGACCCAAATTTTTGCTCACAACAATGAACTGTTAGGCCTAAATATTAAAAATGGCAATAATACAATACTGGCAGAAATAGATACTTCAAATAACACTTGTCTAGGATGTATAAGAGTAGATGATGTTAATTACGCAAATAATGCATCAAATTGGATTAAAGATGCAAACACAATTTACAGTGAAACGTGCATTATAGATTTTCCAGATCCTAATTTTAAAAATGGATTGTTAAATCACACTTCTTCGGTTATTGATACAAACTATGATGGCCAAATTCAATACAGTGAAGCTGCAAGCGTTAAGCATCTTAATGTTGCCGGTGAAAATATTACTTCAATGGTGGGTATTGCGCATTTTTGCAATTTAAGATCTATGTATTGCGGTCAAAATCATATTGAAACACTTGACCTCTCACACAATTTAAAATTAGACTTTTTGCAATGTCAGGAAAACAATTTAACCCATTTAGATGTCACAAAATGTTTAGAACTAGATTTATTAAATTCTGGATCTAATAACCTAGCTGTTTTAGATATTTCACAAAATTCTAAAATAACGAGCTTAGGTTGCTCCTTTAATCAACTAACAAGTCTGGATGTTTCCCACATGACAAATCTTGATATTTTAAGTTGCTCAGTAAATAAAATAACTAGTTTAACGACTGGAAGCGTAAGTGTGGGATTGATTGCATGTGCAGGCAATCTTTTAACCAACATAGATGTTTCCCAAAATCCTGAACTATGGGCGCTAAATTGTGAAAATAATTTTTTAACAAGCATAGATTTATCAAACAATATAAATCTCGAATTTTTAAATGTTAACAATAATCAAATATTCACTTTAGATGTATCTCCCAATGTTAACCTAAAGACTTTTGAATGTGAATCCAATAATTTAAGAAACTTAAATGTAAGCAATGGAATTAATTATGCGTGGTTTAAAATGCATGCTCGTAATAATCCTAATCTTTATTGTATTCAAGTAGATGATGAGACTGCTAATCACTTTTGTAATCTACCTAATAATGGCTGGTGCAAGGATAGCACGGCTAGTTATAGTGACTTTTGTGTTTTAGGAATTTCAGATTTAGAAAATAGCAACCTTCAATTAACCCCGAATCCCGTCCAAAATATAATATATATAAATGCTGAATCTCCAATTGACCATATAAAAATTTACACATTACAAGGGCAATTAATAAGCGAATCAAAAACTAACCAAATTGATGTTTCCCAACTTTCATCCGGTCTTTACTTGGCTTCCATAAGTACTGAAGGGAAAAATATTGTGAAGAAGTTTATAAAAGAATAATGCTTTTAGTCCTGCGCCTCTTGAAATACAGCGCGAAGAAAATCGCCCGTAAAAATTTCGGTAAAAAGTTCTATACTCAAATCACAAGTATGCACAGCAATATCCTGCGCTTCCAAAACCCTTTTAAATAAGCCGACGCCGGATAAGCGGTGTTTAGCTGGGTAAACGGTGGCGTTATAAAAAGGATTTTGGATTGCATTGGGCAAAGGTAGGATTCTTTAAAATATGATTATTGTTTATTGGTTATTGTTATTGGTTATTCGATTTTGTTGATCCTGTATAATTATGAATAGTTCATACGTCATTACTGTAAAAAAAATTGCACACTAAAATAAATGTAATAACTTTGTAACCACAAAACATAACGTTATGGAAACAGCAATTATTAAAATCGGGAATTCAAAAGGACTGCGATTGAGCAAAACAATCTTAGAAAAATATAATATAAAAGACAAAGTCGAGATCATTTTGGAAAAAGATCAGATTATTCTAAAACCAATTGCCACTCCCAGAAAAGATTGGGAAAAAGCGTTTGAGAAAATGCATAAAAATAATGATGACCGATTAATGTTCAACGATGTTTTTGAGGACGAAAATATTGAGGAATGGAACTAAAGCAATATTCCATAGTACTCGTAAATCTCGACCCAACCGTAGGCAACGAAATTAAAAAAATCCGACCTTGCGTAATCGTATCTCCAAATGAAATGAACAAACATTTGAACACAATTGTTGTTGCTCCAATGACAACAAATTTGAATAAATACCCTTCCCGCATCGCAGTCAAACACAACAATAAAAAAGGAATGATTACAATGGACCAAATTCGGACAATTGACAAATCAAGAATACTAAAACAGTTTGACCAATTGACCAAAACTGAAATACAAAATTGTAAAGATGTAATTCGCGAAATGTTCGTGGATTAAATATGAAAACAGAATACCATTGCGGTAAAGAGTTCTTTACTTAAATCGCAAGTATGCACAGCAATGTCGTGATCTTCCAAAAACCTTTTAAATATGCCGATGCCGGATAAGCAGTATTCAGCTGGGTAAACGGTGGCGTTATAAAAAGGATTTTGGATTGCATTGTGCAAAGGTATTGATAATTGTTTATTAGTTATTCTTAATTGATAATTGCTATATTTGATATTCTCCCTTTTTAATGTGTTCCTTTACGGTTTCCGTAACCGCGGTGTGTTACTTTTATTTATATTTGAAGACAATCTTAATCTCCTGTACGGAATAAAAGAAATAGAGTTTTAATAATGTGTGTATATCAACTTGTTGATATATTCTGAAAAAGAAGGAAATTGACTACTGAAATAAAAAGAAAACCAGTGAAACCATTTCTTAGATGGGCAGGAGGAAAAACTTGGCTAACAAAGCATATAGATAATTATATTCCTACAAACTTTAACGATTACTATGAACCTTTTCTAGGAGGTGGATCAATATTTTTCTATCTAAAATCTAAGGGTTATATAAAAAATAAAGCTTTTCTATCTGATTCTAATCCTGAGTTAATTAACACATATAAAATACTTAAAAACAATCACAAAGAACTTTTTTATTTACTTCAAAATCATGTGGACACTGAAGATGAGTATTACAGAATAAGAAATACTGAATTCACAGATCCAATAGAAAGAGCCGCTCAATTTTTATATTTAAACAAAACTTCATTTAACGGAATATACCGGGTGAATCGAAATGGAAAGTATAATGTTCCATATGGTAAAAGAAAGCTAGATTCATTATACGATTTTGAACACTTAACTAAAGTTTCAATTACTTTAAAAAACACCTATTTATCAACTCAAGATTTTAAAAATAGATGTAAAAAAATTCACGAAAATGACTTTGTTTTCATAGATCCTCCTTACACTGTAGCCCATGAGAATAATGGTTTTATACAATATAATCAATCTATATTTTCTTGGAAAAACCAAATCCAATTAGCTAAACAAACAATAGAAATAGATAGAAAAGGGGCATTTTTCTTAGTTACAAATGCATATCACGATTGTATAAAGGAAATATACACCTTAGGATCTCAGGAGAAATTGTCAAGAGCAAGCACTATAGGGGGAATTGGTGCAAAAAGAACAAATTACAAAGAAATTATTATCACAAATACTGTTTAAAAAATGGCATTTTTAACTGATTATCAAGCTCAAGAGATAAAGAGGAAATTATTAGAAGATAAGTCTACTCTTGGAAAATTATTTAATGCAAAAAATAACAAATTTCAAACTCTGAGTGTAGATCATTCTTTAGTAGAAGATTACTTAAAAAATGATTGGGAAATTTTTGGAAAACCTCTAAAAACAAAAACTAAAATTAGAAAATTAAAAGGACATTCAAAACAATTTGAAGATGACATATGGTGTCAATTTTATAGACTTGGTTTTAGACATTTGAATTTTGATGAAAATTTAATACTTCCCTTTTCTAAAGACCCTAAAGACACAAAACAAATTGATGTTGTTGCAATTAAAGACGATACTATTTTTCTAGTCGAATGTAAGTCTAGTGAAAAGCTTGGACCTGCAAAATTGCTAAAAGATGAATTTGACTTACTTAAATTAAGGCTTGATGGTTTTAAAAAGGCAATTTGGCAAATTTTCGGAAGAGACAAAAAAATTAAATACGTGTTCGCTACTCGTAATTTAAGAATAAACCCTGATAGCATTCATATTCAAAGGTTAGAAGAGTCTAACGCCTTTTATTTCAACAATAATACATTTGACTACATTAATAGTTTAATAAAAAATTACAAAAATGCTGCATTTTACCAATTTTTAGGAATGGTATTTAAGAATGAAATAATAAATCAAAACAAAATCGAAATACCTGCAGTGAAAGGTCAAATGGGTAAAAAAGATTATTATATGTTTTCAATTGAACCATCATTACTTTTAAAAATGGGATTTGTGTTACATAGAACTCGAGCAAACGAATCGGAGTTTCCAACTTATCAACGTTTATTAGTTCCTAGTAGATTAAAAGGAATTACTAAATTTATTGATGATGGAGGTTATTTCCCTAACTCAATAATCCTAAATTTTAACACTAAAAAGAATAAAATCAAGTTTGAGTCAAACTCAAAAATGACCGATTCAAATGCTTGTTCGGGAAATCTAATTATACCAAATGCATATGGTATCGCATACATTATTGATGGACAACACAGGGTCTATGGTTATGCAAATTCAAAATATTTGGAGAACAACACAATACCAGTTGTCGCGTTTGATGGTTTAGACACAATAGAGCAGTTAGAGATTTTTATGGATATTAACCAGAATCAAAAAGCTGTGAGTCCAAGTTTAAGACTCGATCTTGAAGAAGATTTATATTGGGATTCTGATAGAGTTGATTCTCGTTTAAAAGCATTAAGGTCTTCAATAATAAAGATGCTTGCAAATTCTGAATCAAGCTCATTATATAGCATGATCTCAGTCGGAGAAGATAAAGCCCTATTAACCTTTAAACCTTTTACAGCTGCTATTTCAAATTCCAATCTATTACCAACAGCAAAAGGCAATAAATACAATCCTGATTCTTTAATTGGTTCATTATATGATACTAACAACCAAGATCATAATAAAGAAATGTACAAGGCAAAGAGAAAAGTAGTTGACTTCATTATCGCCTGTTATGATTTTGTTGAACAACATTATCCAGAAATATTTAATAAGGAAAAATATTTCATTATTTCTAATAGAGGCACTTATGCATTTATATCTGTAATAGGCAATTTAAATAAATTTGAAACTGAAAAAGGAACATTAAATATTAATACAGAAACTCAAACAAGATTCGATTCTATAAGTAAATACTTAACTTCCTTATTAGACCAGTTAAGCATTATTGAAAAAGAAGACGAAGAACGACAATTAAGATTATTAGGTGCTGGTGCTGACACAAAATGGCTTAGGTTTTTTCAGTCGCTTATTAATAAAAAACACCCAGAATATAATCCACCTGAATTAATAGATTGGAGTGAACGTCAAAATGAAGATTTACAATCAGAGGGTAGAAAATATGGTGTGGAAATAGAAAAATACGTAAAAAAACAGGTTTTGAAAAATTTAAAAAATCTATTTAATGAAAATTGGGAACTCGAAATTAACAGCATAAAGAGAGAATGTTTAAAACGTGCAGAAGAAGAAAAAGAAAGAAACTATAAAGAGGGATTAGGTGTAAAAGAGATTCATTGGACAGAAATGTTTAATATAAATGACTACAAAACAATAATAAAAAAATACTTTACCAAATCACCTGAAGATTTTGATTTAGAATCTGTAGATGGATTTGAAACCTATAGAGACCTTTTTTCTATTGACATTGGAGATGGCTTTAATAGTACGGATCAGAGAATTAAATGGATTTCCAGATTTAATTCTTACAGAAATCTTTGGGCTCACGAAGGAACAAAGGAAAAAAGGTTAAATAAAGATGAAGTTGAATTTTTAGAAAAAATTCACGGACATTTTTACAAATAGGAATTAAAAACTATATTCAATATTGTTATAAACTATAATGGGAAAACCCGATGTCACGAGCGAAACATTCGCGCTAGAATTATTTCAACCATCTAAATCTTCACCTGATAAGTATACAATTCAAAGTACCTGCCTTCTTTAGCGATCAATTGGTCGTGGGTGCCGCGTTCTACTATATGCCCAGCTTCAATAACTAAAATTTGATCTGCCTTTCTAATGGTACTTAAACGGTGCGCAATAACAATGGTGGTTCTGTCTTTAACTAATTCAGCCAAACTTTTCTGGATTAAGGCCTCACTTTGAGTATCTAAACTGGAAGTGGCTTCGTCTAAAATTATGATTATTTCTCGCTCTTTCCCACCAACTTCTCTCCCCAATGAGCAATGCTCAGATATAGAAACCTAATTACATAACAAATCTAATTTAGCATATATTTGTATAAGTAATCAATATTCGCGACGTAAAATGCAAGAATTTAGGTTACTTCACGAGCTTTTTTTATAAAATGAAAAATACGCATACTATTTCCTATAAGCGTAAAAAGTACAGAGCTTTGTACACGCTGGAGGCTGCGCTGGAGATTCCCATGTTCATCTTATCTCTCGGTTGGCTTTACCTGCTCATTATTGATCTGGTTAGAGGGATGGGTGCAATCGAGAGTACAATTTTCTATATTATTTGGGGCGTATTTATTTTTGAATACCTTTTAAAGCTCTACCTCGCGGCTAGCAAATGGTCTTACATTAAAGAAAACTGGATTACGCTCCTCGCATTGGTAATACCCGCCTTCAGGGTGTTTCGGTTACTTAATGCCATTCGCATTTTGCGTTCGGCCAGTTTTATTTCTTCTACAAATGTGGTACGTTCTTTAACTTCTGGAAGACGGTTTTTAGAAGCATTAAAAGAAGCGAAGGGGCCGCAGCCCAAACCTGAAATGAATATCGGGATTTTGATTGAATACAGTCAAAAGGATTTGAAAGATGAATTAAAGCAGTTTGCGCGTCAATTAATAACCGATGTAAAAGTGCCCTTAGAGCAGGCTTCAGGCATTCCATGGACCTTTGATATTACAGATCCTTCACAGTTACCCACAGATAAAACCCACCGGCCATCAGACTTTCTCGACGACACCAGCCTGCGAATGGTTGAAGGTCCCTATGATTTGATGTTGGTAATAACAGATGTCGCTTTGGCAACAGTAAAAAACCGAGTGGATGCTGGTTTTTTATCAAGCGTAGCCCGTATTGCCATGATTTCCACCCGAAAGCTTGTAACCACAGGAAGAAAACAGCCGATGCTTTCTTTAATGGATGAGTCGGTAAGATATAATGCGGCAACATTGTTCTTGCACTTGGTAGGGGAGATATTAGGACTTGACTCTACAAATAAAGGCCGATCTAAAATTATGTCCACCTACGTGTTCATGGCAGATCGTAAATCGGTGCCCACATTTACACAGGCAGAGATAGAACAATTGAAAAAAGAGAATACACAATTGCCAGAAAGGGAGTTACGCGGTGGTAGTGGTTTGGAAAGTTTGATTTTTCATTTATTGATGGCTTTCCGGCATCCCAAACAATTACTCAAGCCGCTATTAAGAAATAGAGCAATCTTGCTTCCCTTATCGCTCCCAAAACTGGTCACAGCCGCCGTTGCTCCATCATTTATATTATTGTTCACCGCGGAGATTTGGGATGTAGGGATGAATATGCCTAATTCTGTTGCCATTATGTTTGCAATCATGAGCATTATGGGAGCCAGTTTTTATCTTGTTACCATACAATCGCTTTTTTTACCTCGGAAAGAAAAAAGAATCTTGACAGAACATCTTGCTGTCGCAAATACCACTATTTATTTGAGCATTTTCCTTGCCTGCATAGGCCTTTTTTTAATGGTGGGTTTGCTCATGCTATTTATGGAGCTTTACGTGTTTCCGTCAGATCTTATACAAACTTGGCCCACCTTAAATAAGCAGGAGGTTGAATTAACAGATTTAATACGGCTCGCCGCTTTTATAAGTACTGTAGGAGTAACTACCGGAGCCTTGGCAGGAGGATTTGAAAGCCGTGCGGTAATCAGGCAGCTGTCCTTGTTTGAAAGACCGAAATGATAAGGTGAAAATCAATTATTAAATCACAAACATTTTATATTTGGTATGAAATAACGGTTTGTGATCAAATTAAAAATGACACGATCTGTCTTAAGTATTATGAAAGTATGAGAAAAAGTCTATATGACATTTTTTATGTGATAACAGCTATTTCTACTAAATGCTCTTACTTTCAACGTTCCGGAACGCCGAATATCGTTATTTTAAGACGCTTGAGTTTACGTGAATTGAATTGTTCATCGCTTCATTTGTATGTCTGGTAGATTCGTTAGCGTGGGCTTGCGGTGTTTTAACAACTTAAATCTTAGCCTGATAAGTATACAATTCATAATACCTACCCTCTTTAGCAATCAATTGGTCGTGGGTGCCACGTTCTACTATATGCCCAGCTTCAATAACTAAAATTTGATCTGCCTTTCTTATGGTACTTAAACGGTGAGCGATAACGATAGTGGTTTTGTCTTTAACTAATTCAGCTAAACTTTTCTGGATTAAGGCCTCACTTTGGGTATCTAAACTTGAAGTGGCTTCGTCTAAAATTATAATTTTTGGGTTTGCTAAAATAGCCCGGGCAATAGCTAAACGTTGCCTTTGTCCGCCAGAAAGTTTCACGCCTCTTTCTCAGCAGAACCACACGTACCGTTTAGCTCGGACAAAAAAAATAGTCTTAAAGCCGCACAATTTCTTTCAAGAAATCGAATATCATCTATAGTAATTATGGCATTAAGCTTCAAATAAAGCGGTAGATTTATGCTACAGACCACAAACATTTATGAATGATAATGCACGGATTGAATATTTGTTCGATTTATATAATGAATATACTTCGCCGTTATTGAAATTTTAAACAAATAATGAACTTTAAGTACTCTATAAATTGTTGATATCTTATATTTCTTCCTATAAAAGAAATAATTTGTTTTTATCAATTCTTATAAAATTTGACAAAAAAAGTAAATCCACAGGTTGATTTAATGATAATAATTAATACATTTGTTCCCTGCTTATTTGCATTTAAATATGCTGACGACTTACCAGATGAGTTGGAAAGAGTATTTGATGAATGGGAAGACCCACAATTTTTGAATGATTTTTTTGAAGAACATGAAAGTGGAATTTCAATTACAATAGAAGAAGCTATCGAAAAAGCAAGAAGCGAAGCAATTTTTTTAAGAAATAAATTGGTTGCCCTAGCACAAGCTAATCCTAATGAGTTAAATCTACTCTTCAAGAATTTAAACAATAATGAATATACTGCAAAAGAACTTTCTCAGCAAAAAGCAAGAAATAGATGGTTACGTTTATACGCTATAAAGATTGATGAAAATAACTATGTAATTACAGGTGGAGCTATCAAATTAGATAATCAACACTATATGAAAGACTATCCTCACACAAATACAGAATTGATGAAAATAAATAAATGCAGAGACTACCTAAAAGAACAAGGAGTTTATGATGCAGACAGTTTTCAAGAAATATTCTTTTAATTATGAAAAATAACCTAGATAAATTTAAAGCGCTAGTTTCAGAAGAAAAATCTGGTTGGTTAGACAAAGCTAAATACCGTCAAGAAAATCAAGATTGGTTAGACATTTCATTTTCTATTGCTATTAAAATCCTTTCTGTGTTGAGAGCTAATAAGAAAAAAGCTGTATTTCCCAAAAACCAAAAAGAATTAGCCGAAGCATTAAATTGTACTCCACAATACGTAAGCAAACTATTAAAAGGAACTGAAAAATTAAATATTGAGACTATTTCCAAAATTCAAAAAGCACTTAATATTGTGATTATTGAAAAGGGTATAGACAAGAAAAAGATAGAAATTATCGCCCAAAATGAGTCAATATTTAATAAGCAGAAGTCTTTTATTTTGAAAACTTAAGTCAAACCATACCCTTAAATCTTCGCCTGATAAGTATACAATTCATAATACCTACCTTCTTTAGCAATCAATTGGTCGTGGGTGCCGCGTTCTACTATATGCCCAGCTTCAATAACTAAAATTTGATCTGCCTTTCTTATGGTGCTTAAACGGTGCGCAATAACGATAGTGGTTCTGTCTTTAACTAATTCCGCCAAACTTTTCTGAATTAAGGCTTCACTTTGGGTATCTAAACTTGAAGTGGCTTCGTCTAAAATTATAATTTTTGGATTTGCTAAAATAGCACGCGCAATAGCCAATCGTTGCCTTTGTCCGCCAGAAAGTTTTACGCCTCTTTCCCCAATTAACGTATCTAAACCTTCATCAAAGCGGTCTGTAAATTCGTTTACATAGGCTGCCTTTACCGCGTTTTGTACTTCTGCTTCGGTGGCATTTGGTCTTGGGAACATGATATTTTCACGAATAGTGCCTTCAAATAAAAATTCATCCTGCAAAACCACCCCTAAATATTGGCGGTAGCTACTTAATTTAACTTTCGATAAATCTTGGTTATCAACAGTGACTTTACCAGATTGCGGCGTTAAAAATGTAGCCGAGAGCCCAGCAATGGTTGATTTACCAGAACCTGAACTTCCCACTAAAGCGGTTACAGAACCAGCTGCCGCTTTAAAACTAATGTTGTGCAGTATTTGTTTGCCTTCTTCATAAGAAAATGAAACATCATTAAACTCAATGTCGCCTTTTAGGGTATTCAATTTAATAGTTCTGTTTTGGTTTTCTTCTTCGGCAGTCATATTCATCAGTTCTTCCGTTCTATCCAGACCCGCTAATGCTTCTGTTAACTGACTTCCTATATTACTCATCTGAATAATGGGCGCAATCATAAACCCAAGGATAAGGGTGAAGAATAAAAAATCTCCAGTGGTCATTTCGCCAATCATCATATAATAACCACCCATTCCCATAATTCCCGTTGTGGCTACTCCAATTAAAAACGTGGAGGAGCTAGTCATTAAAGCGGTTGCCGTTAGACTCTTTTTTACGTTTTGGTATAATTTATCAACCCCGCTTTCAAAAACAACATTTTCTTGTTCTTCCGCATTGAATGCTTTTATAACACGAACTCCCGCGAGTGTTTCGGTTAGCCTTCCGGTAACTTCGGCATTGATTTTACCACGTGTTCTAAAGATCGGACGAATATATTTAAAGGCTTTCAAAGCAATAATTCCGAATATAGACAGCGGCACAAAGACAAAAAGCGTCATCCAAGCATTTAGTTTTATTAAAATAATTAATGAGACTACAGCCGTAAATGTTCCGCCTACCAGTTGTACTAAACCTGTACCTATAAGGTTTCTAACGCCTTCCACATCGTTCATTATTCTTGAAACCAAGGCGCCAGATTTGGTATTATCGAAAAAACTGATAGGTAGTGAAAGCACTTTTTTCTGTACTTGAGACCGCAACTCACTTATTAAATACTGCGCTTGTACGCTTAGTATTCTGGTAAGTAAAAACGATGTTACTGCCTGTATTGTAATAGCGCCAATTACAATGGCAATTAAAGTATATAGTTGCGACATATCTTTATTGGGAACAACCTCATCAAGCAATACCTTACTCTGCCACGGTAATACCAAACCCGACAAACTTTTAATTACGATTAAGATTAACCCTATAAAGACTAAATTTCGCCTAGGCCAAATTATCGTTTTGAAAGCCTGAAGCATAGTAACTTTTGGCTCTGATCTGTTTTTGTCTTTTGATTTTTCTACTAAATGCTGCATATTTCCTAATAAATAATATCTGGCAAAAATAGGCATTAAGGCGGGGTTAAATGGATATGCTTAACTAAAAGTATTTACCTTCAAATTGGAGAGTCTATTCAATTAAGTGTGTCAATTTATAATTTAATAAATTAGACATATGAAAAATACAGAAATTACTTTGAACATGGAAGCCCTCATTAAACAAATGGGTGATGAGCTTCGTTCTGGTAAACCA
>NZ_VORU01000013.1 GCF_007997135.1 Aequorivita lipolytica
ATGCGAACCGGATGATTCTCTGGAACAAGATCATCATAACTTGGAGGGAGAAGACTCAGTTGGTTCTGGCTATTGGTCTTCCAAACTACGTTGCTTTTCATAGCATGAAAGTACAAAATTTCACGCTGTTGTCAAAATTATAAAACATAAAAAAGGCTGCCCTTTTTAGACAGCCTCTTTGTGAAATAATAAAACCAAATATATTAATTGCCTTGATTTACAGTGGAGTTGTTACCATTCCCCATTTGGTTTACGTTGCTCGTGTGATTATTGCCAACTTGGAAGACCCCAGAGGTGTTGGAGATTCCGTTTTGCATAACCATAGAGTCGTTCAAGTTGCCATTTTGATTAACCTCGGACATGTTCAAATTGCCCACTTGGTTGGTATTGGATTGGTTCTCATCACCACTTTGGGAAGTATTAGTGAAGTTGCTATCTCCGTTTTGGAAAGAAATAGCAGTGTTCAAATTACCTGCCTGGTCAAGTTCACTCGTGTTCAAGTTTCCTACTTGGTTACCTGTTGAGGAATTTTGATCTCCGTTTTGATCCACATCAAAATCGTTTTCATTACCAGTCTGTTGGTGGGATGTAACGTTGAAGTTTCCGCTTTGTGCCGTGTTGGCTAAGTTACTATTCCCAGTTTGCATTGTAGTACTCATATTATCACTACCACCGTTGGGAAAACCTTGGAAGGTTTTTGAATTGTTAAAATCTCCCACTTGTTCTATGGAACTAATATTTCTATTGTTTCGTTGGGTGATAAAGTTGAAGTTACTATTTCCATTTTGGGAAATATCGCTATCGTTATCATTGCCAAGTTGGGTAAGTATGGAATTATTGTTAATTTCAGTTTGTGCAACCATAGACTCATTACCGTTTCCTGTTTGAGTTACCGAAGAGTGGTTGTCATTTCCCATTTGGTTTTCAGTAGAGGTGTTTGTAGCACCTTTTTGATCTGAAAAAGCATTGTTGCCATCTCCATTTTGGGTTTGGGTGATCACGTTATCAAAACTAGTTCCTGCAAAAGTACCATCCTGATCAGCATTCGCATTGTTTAAATCACCGTTTTGGTCTTGGGTCACTGTATTGTTGTCCCCTTGTTGGCGAGATAAACCAATGTTGTCGTTACCTGTTTGTGTCTGTGTGGCCGTTGAGTTTTTAGTAGTAATCAACTGTCGGGCTTCTACTCTGTTAAAATCTCCGTTTTGGGTTTGGGTAATCTCGTTGCTAAAGGTTTGGATTCCTCCACCAGAACCTTGTCTGGCCAAAGCGTCATTACCATATCCAACTTGTGTTTGGGTAATCTCGTTATTTGAAGCTCCCGTTTCTTGGAAAGCATTTGCAACGTTAAAATCCCCAATTTGGTCCTGTGTAATAAGGTTTCCGGAACCGCCACCAAAAAACCCACCACCACCTTGGGTAGCGTTTGCTTCGTTGTCATTTCCTTCTTGGTCTTGGTCAATTTCATTATTGGTACTTTTAGTTACCTGAAAGAAACCTGGAAAAATCTGTAATACCCTACCTTGGTTGGCATTTGCAACGTTATCAGTACCGTCTTGTTCCTGGGTAACTGTGTTGTTATTTCCTATTGTTGTAGTATTTGCAACGTTTCTAGTTCCAACTTGGTCAATGGTTGCATCATTGTTATTGGAGTTTGCTGATGATGTGCGGGAATCTCCCTGTTGCACGTTTGCATCATTCTCAGTTCCATCTTGTGTAACATCCGCATCATTACCATTTCCTCTTTGGTAGATATCGGATTCGTTCAAATTACCAGTCTGTGAAACCATGGCGCCGTTCCCGGTACCATTCTGTGTCACATTGTTTGTGTTTTGAGCAACCATTATTGCTCCGCAGAAAAGTGCTGCGACACTCAAAGTTACTTTTTTCATAGCATTATATATTTATTGGTTAAAAAAATTACGATTTATATATGCTATGAGTACATAGATTTATTCCAACGAGTACCATAGCAAATAAATGTGCAAAGTGTTAAAAGGAAAAAAAACCTATTAAATGGATTTTGTCAGAAGAAATCCAAACACTAGCTCAAGTGAGGTTGACCAGCTTTAATTTTGTTACTTGGCTTTCCAGAGGAGGATTGTGGAAAGCACCTCAAATATGCAAAAAAAATAAGCATCAATCCAAACCCGAACGTGAATGGGCATATTTCTGATTATAAAAATGTAAGAAAAAACCTACTTCAAAAGTGATTTACAATGACGTAATGAAATTTTTATCCGCTGAAAAACACGAAATTGAGGAAATTAATAGAAAGGTTAATTTTTTTATAATGTTTTGTTACGGCCGCTTTACAGCTGTGGTTTTTGCGCAATATCTGCCAAGCTGCACCCATTTTTTGAATGCGTCGCTCTTAATCTTGAACCTCAATTTCATTGCTGGACTCCAATTCAACTTCGCCCATAATACGCTAGAGATTTGGATACTGAACCCAATTAAAAAAAGCTATTTCTTTATAACCCTAAATGAATTTGAGGTTTCCTGACCAAGCCTCAAAATATAGGTTCCCACGGACAATGCCGAAACATCAATAGTTGGGTTTTGGGCGGTCAATGTTCCTTCCCTCACTTTTTTGGCGGCCGTATCCACAAGCGTATATTTTATGGGAAACAAACTTTGGCTATCCATAATTTCCAGGATGGAGGTAGTGGGATTGGGATAAATTTTAAACTGTACGGAATCTTCAATTGGAATTACAATAAGATAGTTCTCTAAATATGGTGTAAGGTTCAGAGTATGTAATTGTTGGATCGTTCCAGTGGTATTAAATCTTTCATTGGAAATATAATAATTCAGACCGTCTGCGGTCGTTATACCTTCAACTTGATGAAAAGGCAAACTAACGCCAAGTTTCCGTTTATTGCCCCCCAAAAAGTTTTCTCCTGTATAATCATATAGCAGAAAAACAAAAGGTTGTAAAATGGTACTGTAACCCGAAAGGGCGATGATTCCCCTGTCATTTTTATAAACGGCACCTGTTATCAGTCCATTAACATCAAATCCTTCCTGCAGTAAAGCTTGATATGTACCAGGGATTTTTGGTAGTTTATAGAGCCTAGTTTCGTTGCTTACCCATTCCTTGGTAAAAAGAAATATGGAGCTTTCGGTTACGATAAATGCTTCACAATCATAGTTGGTATTGTTTGGACCCTGTGGTGTAAAATCGGTTTGATCCTCATATGCAAAATTTATAATGTCCATTTGCGGCGTTCCCGCTTGAATGGAAACTTTGCTCACGCGAATTATCTTCAGATCTGTACGATTGCCATTTGCGTTGTTGCCAAAATCGCCCACATAAACATAATCTTCATCCTGGGAGATTTCCTCCCAATCCTCATTTAATAGAGGATCCAGTGAAACGCTGGCAAGTATGGAACCGTTGGAAGGGTCGAGCTCATAAAGATTGGTATCGCTACTGTCATTTTGGGTCCAAAGGTTGTCGTTCCAATATATAAGCCCGGAATTTTCCGCGAGTACCGCATCAAGCGCATAGGTGTTTGTAGTGGAAACAGTGACGGGGTCGTAAGTGCAGCTGCCATCATTCTGCGTTGCCGAGGGATCATAGTTATTGGCCAGAGGATCCGTACAGCCCATTTGTGAATGGATTTCACTAATGCCTAACAAAAGGACCATTATGGTAATAGCAGTTTTTTTTAACACTAAGAGTTTCATAATTTTAATTGGTTAAAAAAGAATGACTAATATACTATTTTTGAATATATTATGAAAGTTTCAAGATCATCATCCCAAGGGTCAATGAAAAAGCTTTTAAATTTATAGTATACTTCTGAAAAGAATGTTTGGTTTTTTATGATAGAACCGTAGCTTAATATTTTTTTATCTTGAAAACACCAATATGCTTGAACAATTATTTTTATTATTTTCTTCTACCCCCTAATCGTTGTAGCGTTGCGCCGTGCAAGATATGATTTAAGTACTGAGATTAGAAATAATACCATAACCATGATTGATAACAATGAAGGAATCAAAATAGTGAAAGCGCATCGCCAATTATGTTTTCAATAGAAAATATTATAAAAGGATGCAAGGCTGAAAAATTTTGTTGAAGTAATTTATCGTTCTCTTAAACATTATGTATCTTTACCCACAATGAAATTTGTTACACAATCCTATAAATACAATGCTATGTTTGGAATGTTTAAAAAGAAAACTGAAAAAGAAAAATTGCAGGAAAAATATCAAAAACTGCAGAAAGAATCCTTCGATCTTTCTACCACCAACCGAAAGCTGAGCGATCAAAAAGCGTATGAAGCCGAAGAAGTTATGAAGCAGCTGGAAAAGCTGAAATAAATTTGCAATGGCTGACGAAAAAAAACCAGACAACGTAGTTTTTAACATTGAAAAACAGCGCTATGATGCAGCGCTAAAGCCTTACGCAACTTCGGTTGGTGCACCAGTAATTACAATTACCGACACTACTGCGTGGAAAAATAGGAGCATCAACAAAACAAACCATAAAATAAATGCCAAGTATGTTGAGTTGAAGACTGAATATGAAAAAATGATAACGGAGTTTGAGTACAACAACCTCATTTTTAATTCAGAATTTAGTTTTGAACCCGTAATTGGTGAAGTTTACCATCTTTATAAAAGAAAGGAAGGCAACAGCTTTCTTTCACTTATTGCCCCAGAGCAGTGCAACTTTAAACACATTGGCAGTTTCTATTTAAACGTAGACCAAACTTGGGAAAAAGTAAATGAAATATGATTGGAGAGGAACTTACAGAAAGACAATTGGACCGAATAATAGAAATGGCTTGGGAAGATAGAACCCCTTTTGAAGCCATAGATTTTCAGTTTGGCTATCCTGAAAAAGAAGTTATAAAAATTATGCGCGGCAACTTAAAAGAAAGTAGCTTTAAGTTGTGGCGAAAACGTGTAAATAGTGGTGTAAGCAAAAAACATCTTAAAAAAAGAAGCTTAGAAATTGGCCGTTTTAAATGTTCCCGACAAAAAGCTATATCTGGAAATAAAATTAGTAAAAGGTAACTCTTAGAACACTACAAAAATGCACTACAGCAAGAAAGACATTGAAAACCTAGACCGCGTTACGCGATTGAAAATTATAAACTCGGTTACTGGAATAAAACCCGCAAACCTAATTGGTAGTATTGATAGCGTCGGTCGAACCAATGTAGCCATTTTCAGCAGTGTAGTACATTTGGGCAGCAATCCCGCAATTTTGGGTTTTATTTCGCGTCCGCATACTGAAGATGCGGGCCACACTTACAGCAATATTATGGAGAATGAAGTTTACACTATAAATCACATTCACCCAGAATTCGTTAAAAACGCGCATTATACTTCGGGAAAATTCGATCAGGAAATTTCAGAATTTGACCGCTGCGGACTTACTGAAGAATATATTAAAGATTTCAAAGCACCTTTTGTAAAGGAAAGCAACTTTAAAATGGGACTTCGCTTCAAGGAAAAAATTGACATTCCCTTAAATGGAACTGTTTTGATTATTGGCGAAATAGAAGAATTAATAATTCCGAAAAATGCTTTTATGGATGATGATATTGATTTGCAAATTTCAGAAGCCATAGGTATTTCGGGATTAAATACTTATTATTCACTTACCAAAATGGAGCGTTATCCGTATGTAAGAATTCCCGAGGTACCCGAATTTTAAAGGTGTTTTGAAAGCTTCTTTTTCCCGAAGTTGAAAAAACTATTTCGTTTAAAATCTATTCTCTCAAAATTATTTTATCCTTTTCCAACCGAAATTATTTCCGCAACAAAACCTACTTTTCATTATAAAGACTCGCATTAATTAAATACATTTCTGCATCAAATTGGCTACCTTCACTTTCGCCACAGAAATCCTTTAATTATGAGCAATTACCACATCAAGAATTTAGAAGAATATTTTCAGGTTTACAGAAAATCTATTCGCGATCCTGAAAGCTTTTGGGAAGAAATTGCGGAAGAAAACTTTATGTGGAGCAAACGTTGGGACAAAGTGCTGGAATATGACCTTTCAAAACCCGAAATTTCTTGGTACAAAGGCGCAAAACTGAATATTACCGAGAATTGTATAGACAGACATTTATACACCCGTGGCGATAAAACCGCCATTATTTTTGAACCCAATGACCCATCTGAAAAATCGGAACACATTACTTACAAACAGCTGCACGAAAGAGTTTGCAGATTTGCAAATGTGCTGTTGGAACACGGAATAGAAAAAGGCGACAGAGTTTGTATTTACTTACCTATGATTCCCGAACAGGCCATTTCACTATTGGCGTGTGCACGCATTGGCGCTATTCACTCAGTGGTTTTTGCTGGATTTTCGGCTACGGCACTTTCAACGCGTATCAATGATTCGGATTGCAAAATGGTAATTACCAGCGATGGCTCGTATCGCGGTAACAAAACCATAGATTTAAAAGGAATTGTGGATGAAGCACTGGAATCCTGCCCAAGTGTAAAAACTGTTTTGGTGGCAAAGCGAATAAATTCTGAAATTGCAATGAAACCAAACCGCGACAAGTGGCTACTACCCTTGCTGGACGAAGCATATCACCACTGTGTGCCAGTAGTTATGGACGCTGAAGATCCATTGTTTATATTATACACTTCCGGTAGCACCGGAAAACCAAAAGGGATGGTACACACCACAGCTGGTTATATGGTTTACACCGCTTATACTTTCAAAAACGTTTTCCAATATCGCGAGAATGATGTTTTTTGGTGCACGGCAGATATAGGCTGGATTACCGGCCACAGTTACATTGTTTATGGTCCACTTGCAAATGGCGCCACAACCCTGATGTTTGAGGGCGTTCCTTCCTATCCAGATTTTGGACGTTTTTGGCAAGTGGTGGAAAAACACAAAGTAAATCAGTTTTATACTGCGCCAACCGCCATCCGTGCTTTAGCGAAGGAGCGATTGGACTTTTCAGAAAACTATGATCTTTCTTCGCTTAAAATTTTGGGCAGCGTTGGCGAACCCATTAACGAAGAAGCTTGGCACTGGTATAATGACAATATCGGAAAGAAAAATTGCCCAATTGTAGACACATGGTGGCAAACAGAAACGGGCGGTATTATGATTTCACCTATTCCCTACTCCACGCCTACTATTCCCACTTATGCCACACTACCATTGCCCGGTATACAACCTGCGCTCATGGATGAAAACGGTGAAGAACTGAAAGGAAACTTAGTTAGCGGCCGCTTGTGTATAAAATTCCCTTGGCCGGGAATGGCACGGACCATTTGGGGCAATCACGAACGCTACCGCGAAACTTATTTTTCAACGTTTGAGAACAAATATTTTACAGGTGATGGGGCGTTGCGCGACAGTACTGGCTATTACCGCATCACGGGTCGCGTGGATGATGTAATTATTGTTTCTGGCCACAACTTGGGCACTGCTCCCATTGAAGATGCCATAAACGAACACCCTGCAGTGGCGGAAAGTGCCATTGTGGGCTTCCCGCACGATGTGAAAGGGAATGCGCTTTACGGTTTTGTGATATTGAAGGAAATTGGAGAAACCCGTCTGCACGAAAACCTGCGCAAAGAGATAAACCAAATAATCACAGAACATATTGGTCCTATTGCAAAACTGGACAAAATCCAGTTTACCACGGGCCTGCCCAAAACCCGAAGCGGAAAAATTATGCGCCGTATTCTTAGAAAGATTGCCGAAAAGGACACCGATAACTTGGGTGATATCTCTACGCTACTAAATCCAGAGGTGGTACAGGAAATTATAGATAGCGCTATTTAAAGAAAATTATTTTTTGGTGTCAGCATACTATTTGAGTTTTGTACAGGAACTTTCTGTATAATTATAATAGTTATGCAATATTCAAGAAAATGAAATTAGGAGGAATCTTAGTTGTCGGAATGCTGTTTTTAACAGATTCAAGCTCAAGATTTTGAAAGATTGGTTGGGGACAAAATTTAACTTGTAGGAAAATGGGTTATTTTCTTACATTAGCCGAATGATGAAAAAGAAAAGCTCTATACAGATGGTTTATCTATATTTATATATGGTAAGGAACGCGCCTATTCGCTTGGTGCAAACAACTATATATTAAAGCCGCTTGAATTTGATGAATTTAGAAAACCGTTACAGACCTTGATTTTTATTGGCTGCTAGTGAACCAACCTCACATTTGAACAAACAAAAATCCCCCAAATTGAACACTAAATTAAAAATACTCCACCTTGAAGATTCGCCTACTGATGCTGAATTAGTAGAAAGTGAATTGAAAAAAGGAAATATTCAATTTGAGAAATTGGTTGTTGGCACTAAAACAGCCTTTGAAAAGGCACTCAAAGAATTTGCTCCAGACATCATTTTAGCAGACCATACCCTTACTTCCTTTGATTCATTTGAAGCAATAAGGATATTGAAACTACAAGATTTAAAAATTCCTTTCATACTGGTTACAGCAACTGTATCAGATGAATATGCTGTGGAAGTAATGAAAGCTGGGGCTGATGATTATATCCCCAAAGACCGCTTGCATCGCTTGCCTCAGGCGGTACTGAATGCAATTGAGAAATTTAGCTGTGAAAAAGAACGTAAGCGCACTATTTATGACCATGCGCATCTTGCTGCTATCGTTAATGCTTCTAATTATGGCATTATTAGCAAAACATTGGATGGAATAATTAGTAGTTGGAACATTGGCGCAGAAAAGCTTTTTGGTTATTCAGCAGCAGAAACCATTGGCAAAAACATCTCCATAATTATTCCACCTGACTGTTTGCAGGAAGAATCGGAATTTATGGAAAGCATAAAAAGAGATGAATCTATACAGCAGTTTGAAACCGTAAGGCTTACAAAAAATGGAATAAGAGTAGATGTTTCGCTCACGATCTCCCCGCTTAAAGACAATAACGGAAAAGTTATTGGAGCAGTTAAGATAGTCCATGATATTACTGAAAGAAAAAAGGCAGAACAAATCTTATATGACAGCGAGGAGAAATATCATTCACTTTTTGACAACAGTTTGGATGCCATACTCCTTACAGTAACTGATGGAAAAATACTTGCGGCAAATCCTGCTGCCTGTACTATGTTTGGCATGAGTGAGAAAGAAATTTGCGAAGCAGGTAGATTTGGATTAGTGGATAACACAGACCCTCGGGTGGCTGCAGCTCTTGAAGAACGCCAGCGTACAGGTAAGGCAAAAGCTGAACTTACACTAATTCGTGGAAATGGGGAGAGATTTCAAGGTGAGCTTACTTCCGTAGTTTATAAAAATGCTAATGGCGAACAACGAACTTCAATGATCGTTCGGGATATAAGTGAAAGAAAACTTGCAGACCAACTTTTAAAAGAAAGTGAACAATTTAACAAGGGCGTTCTTTCTTCCCTCGCTGCGCAGATAGCTGTTATTAATGAAGATGGAAATATTATATCCGTCAACAAAGCTTGGGATGATTTTGCAGAAGAAAATGGAGAAACAAGGCTATCACGTGTTTCTACAGGTAGCAATTACTTTGATGTTTGTAAACGATCCATAGAAAATGGAGATAGTGATGCAGCAGAAGCATTAGCCGGTATTCAATCTGTTTTAAAAAAGGAAGAGGAAAAGTTCGAAATGGAATATCCCTGTCATTCTCCTAAGCAGCAGCTATGGTTTCTACTTAGCGTCAAAAATTTTGGAAGCGATGCACATAAGGTTGTTATCTCACATCAAGATATTACTGAAAGAAAGATCGCCGAAAATAAGCTCAATAATACTTCGGCTGAGTTGCAAAAAACACTCTCTGAACTTCATAAAATACTAGATTCCTCATTAGATGTTATTTGTACGATAAATGCTGATGGCGAGTTTGTAAATGTCAGCGCTGCATCACAGCAAGTTTGGGGTTACACACCTGAGGAGCTTATCGGCAGCAAATTTATGAACCTTGTGTATCGTGAAGATGCTGATATTACCACCAAGGCGGCTGAAAAAATAGCTAGGGGAATCCAGATGCCACTCTTTGAAAACAGATATGTGCACAAAAACGGAAAAGCGGTTCCAATACTATGGTCCGTCAACTGGGATGAAAAGCTCCAATTAATGTTTTGCATAGCAAAGGATGTCACGGAGAAGAAAAATCTGGAGAAAGCCATAGAAAGTGAGCGGGATCAGTTTTACGATATGTTTTTAAAAGCACCATCGGCAATTGGTATGTTAAAGGGTGCTAATCATGTTTTTGAAATGGCAAATCCCCTCTATTTGAAATTGATAGGCAAAAAAGATATCGTAGGCAAGACAGTGGCCGAAGTGCTTCCGGAAGTCATTGAACAAGGGTTCGTTAGCATGTTAGATCAGGTGTACCAAACTGGCGAATCATATACCGGTACAGAAATGTTGGTCAAGGTAAATACAGAAAAAAACGGTGAAATGACAGATTTCTATATAGACTTCGTCTACCAGGCCTATAGAAACGGCAAAGGAGATATAGAAGGCGTTTTCTTTTTTATAAATGACGTTACTGAACAAATAATATCCCAGAAAGAAATAGAAAAAAGCGAGAAGCAATACCGCCAAATTGTAGAAACGGCAAACGAGGGAATTTGGCAAATCGATGAAAAATGCAGGACAACTTTTGTAAATAAAAAGATGTGCGAGATACTTGAATACACTGAGGAAGAAATGATGGGGAAAGAGAATTATTATTTCATGGATGAAGGTGGAAAGGAAAAAGCCTTAACTGCATTGAAGAGAAGAAAGAAAGGAATAGCTGAAAATCTTGAATATAGTTTTATCTCTAAAAACAGAAAAATAGTTCTCACTAAGGTATCTGCCAATCCTTTTTTTGATGATCTGGGAAATTTTAAAGGGTCATTGGGAATGGTTTCAGATATTACCGAGAAAAAGCACCTAGAAGACCTTTTAGAAAAATCTAACAAGCTTGCAGCAGTTGGTAGCTGGGAAATTGATGTGGTAACGGAAAGTGTTTATTGGTCAGACATTACAAAGGAAATACGTGAAGTTGATAAAGATTATGTTCCGCAGTTAGGTGAGGGCATAAGTTATTTTAAGGAAGGTACTCATAGAGATACCATTGAGCAAAAAGTAAAGGACTGTATAAAACATGGCACACCTTGGGATGAAGAATTGCAGATAATCACTTTTAAAGGAAACGAGAAATGGGTACGTACAATAGGCGAAGGAGATTTTTTAAACGAGAAATGTATAAAGATACATGGAAGTTTCCAAGACATTACGGATCGCAAAAATGCTGAGATAAAAATTAGGGAAAGCGAGTTCCAATACCGGCAGATTGTAGAAACTGCACAGGAGGGAATATGGATGTTAGATGAAAACAGTGAAACCACTTTTGTGAATCAGAAAATGTGTGAAATCATTGGGTATTCATTTGATGAAATGATGGGCAAAACAAATTTCTTTTTTAAGGATGAAGCCGATTTACAGACTGCCATAGATGCTCTTAAAAAACGAAGACAAGGCATCAGTGAAACCTATAGAGCATCATTCTTGAAAAAGGATGGAAGGCTTATCTGGACCCAAATAGCCTCCAATCCTATTTTTGATGCCAAAGAATTCAAAGGCTCGTTGTGGATGGTCTCGGATATTACGGAGAAACTGGTGGTAGATAAAATGCTTATGGAAAGTGAGCAGAAGTACCGTAAACTTGCTACCGAATTAGAGATAGAAAGAACACGTCTGGTTACAGCACAGTCAGTAGCCAAAGTAGGCAGTTGGGAAACAGATTTGCAAACGTGGCAAGTAAACTGGTCAGAAGAAATGTACCGTCTTTATGGAACGGATCCTAATAATTTTGAACCATCCTATAAATCTATTCAAAGTTTCGTTCATCCTGAAGACAGGGAAATGATAGATAAAGCCTTTAAGGATTCACTAAACAAAAGCGGTTCTAGTTCAATAGAACACCGCATTATAACCTTGCAAGGCATCGAAAAATGGGTAGAAGAAAATTGGTCCGTTGCTAGGGATGAAAAGGGTTCGCCTATGGTTGCCATTGGTACTTGCCAGGATATTACGGAAAGTAAAAAAGCAGCAGTAAAAGTAATACGTAGCGAAACAAAGTTAAAAGTTGCGCAGCATATTGCCCATGTGGGTAGTTATGAAGTAGATATGGTAACCAAGGAACAAAGTTGGTCTGATGAATTTTATAGAATTTTAGGAATAAAGGAAGATGTAATACCCTCTCGTGAAGCCTTCGTGTCATTTATTCACCCCGATGACAGGGCTATGGCTTTAAGCACTATGGAGGACGCTCTCTCCGCATATATAGATTCATCATTTCAGTTTCGTTTTATAAGAAAAAATGGTGAATCTGGATACGCATTATCCGAATGGAAATTTGAGTTTGACTCCCATCGCAACCCTCTTTTCATACACGGTATTTTAAGAGATCTTACAAAAGAAAAAAAAGCAGAGAATGAACGCGCAAAAATGATGTCCGATATTGTTCAGCGCAATAGCGATCTGGAGCAGTTTTCATATATGGTATCACACAACCTTCGGGCACCAACTGCCAACATAATAGGTTTCGCAGAAATTTTAGAGGATGAAACACTCAAGCCGAAGGAGCAAAAAGAACTACTGCAAGGACTTTCAGCATCCGTAACAGGGCTCGATACCATCATCAAAGATATCAACACCATCTTGCAGATTAATCGCGAAGTTCACGAGAAAAAGGAAACTGTGATCTTTTCAAAACTTGTGAACGATATCATGCTGAGTATAGGTAATCTACTTTACAATCATAGCGTACACATCAAACGTGACTTTTCAGAAGTGGACGAAATCTATTCACTCAAAGTTTATATATACAGCATCTTCTATAACCTTATTAGCAACAGCATTAAATACAGCAAACCAAACGTACCGCCACTCATCGAAATAAAAAGTAAAAAAGAAAACGGAAAAATAATCCTTATATTTATAGATAATGGTTTGGGTATGGATATGACAACCAAAGAAGATAAAATTTTCGGGCTTTATAATCGCTTCCATTCCCATGTTGAAGGAAAGGGCATGGGGCTATTTATGGTGAAAACTCAAGTAGAATTGCTCGGTGGAAAAATAGCTATTGCAAGCGAACTCAATAAAGGAACAGAATTCACAATAGAATTTGAGATTTAAATCTGAAACAAAATGGCACAAATAAAAAAACGGTTCCTTCTCGTTGACGATGACCCACTAAATAATTCTCTCACTAAAATGATTTTAAAAAAGTCATTTGACTTAGTGCAAATTAACGCGTTTACTGTTCCCGAAGATGGATTGGAATTTATGAAATCTGAACCCTGCCATAGTCCTCCCGATGGAAAAACAATACTATTTCTCGATATTAATATGCCTTCAATATCAGGATGGGAATACCTCGAAAAGTTTGAGCTTTTTGATACCTCAATAAAAGAGCAGTACGATATTTACATACTGTCATCCTCCGTTGAACCAAAGGACATTAACCGTGCAAAAGAAAATCCCTTAGTTATTGATTTTATAGAAAAGCCGCTAAAAAAAGCAACCCTTTTAAAAATATTTGGATAACAGAAAAAAAATTACTACTTCCTTTCCTTCCAAAATTAATATGTTCTTTACAAGCTTTGATGGGGAAATTTTGGTTGAAAAACTTAGCAATAATAGCGTCATAAATTGTTATGCAAGCTTCTGCAAATGTTGCGGTAAAAGCATTGTTAATCGGAACTTCGGTTGGTTCTGAATCATCACTACCTCTACGGCCTATTAATAGTATTTCAGTAAAAAGCGTCACTACATAATATTTTTTAAGAGCATTAGCACAAAAAGCTTTTAATTAAATGCGTTAAAAAATCTTCGGATTTCATTAGTTAAAAATTTAACAATATAATATCTTTACAACCTGATTCATAAGATTTTACAAACCTATACACTCTTTATTATGATCTGGACTATACTTTTTCTGTTTCTTACAGTAGTTGCCGCCGTCCTGGGTTTTTTAGGCTTGGGATTTGGCCCAATAGAACCCGCCAAAACAGCTTTCTACGTTTTGAGCGCTTGCCTGTTGCTTTCAATCTTTAGACAAATGCGGAGAAAGCGCAAAAGATATTATGAGTAAGATTTTACTTTAAGAAATAAAGCAAACCGCCTAAAAACATATTTTTAGGCGGTTATTTTATTAAAACGATTCGTTTAAAATACTATAAAGCAATATGCTACAAAAAAACTACATTCCAGTTAAACAAAATAAAGTATCTGTAGTAATGTGTTTCAAAGCAATGTAGTATTTTGGTCGAGCAAAACAACAACCTCATGAATTCCATTCAAGTTAACTCACTTCCACTTAAAGATGTGATTAGGGACATAGCAGAAGTTTTCGACATTCCCTATTCCGAAAACTGTGGCGAATATTTGCTCCAACTTCCTCCATCAGTAGGTGAAGGCAGCATCCGCGGTATCAACTTTGAAGGTGGCTTAGGACTCTTACAATACGATTGCCTATTTAATGAAGATCTGGAAATACATTTTGTTGTAAACAATGTTCACCCGCTGAAATTCCTCTATACCGTTAGCGGAATCCTTCATCATCGTTTTGAAAACGAGGACGACCTGCACGAAATTAAGCAATACCAAAACGCTATTGTAGCCAGCAGTAAACAAAACGGCCACGTATTAAGATTTAAGGCAGGCGAAACAATAAAAGTGAACAGTCTCGAGATTGATCGGGAGAAATTTCAGACAAAAATGGAGTGCGACATTAATAGCCTTGATGAAGAACTGGAACAGCTGTTTAAGGACATTACGGCCAGCGGGTCCTTTTATTACAATGGAAACTACAGCCTAAACATTTCTGGAATTTTGGACGAAATGACCGGCTTTGCTGCTGAAAATTTTATGCGCAAGCTCTTTTTAGAAGGCATGGCTTATCAAATTTTAACGCATCAAATACTACAATACCAAGACGATAGAATGGATGAAGGCAGCAGAACCTTGCTACGTTCATCTGAACTGAAACAGATTCACCACATCTCCAATTTAATAGAGAACAACATTTCGCAAATACCAACAGTGGAAAATCTGGCTAGGGAGGCGGGCCTCAACATTAACAAATTGCAGGAAGGTTTTAAAAAACTGTACGGTTCTACCGTGAACAACTACGTTCAAAAGAAGCGTCTAGATACAGCCTATAGCCTTTTAATCCAAACGGATTTGAGCATTTCAGAAATTGTAAATGCTATTGGGCTGAGCAGTAAGAGTTACTTTTCAAAAATTTTTAAGGAAAAGTATGATATCTCACCATCCCATTTTCGCAAAAAACACCAGAACAAATAAAAAAAACCCCGCTGAAAATATTTCAGACGGGGTTCTCTTCTTCATAGCAATTCTTTGCGTTGCTAATTTAGCAAAAGGAATTATCCAAGATTAACTCAAAAGATTGAATCTTTAGCCCAAATACTTTTCATAAGCATCTCATAATCTTTTAAATAAGAAAAGCCTCCGCTTCGAGCTTAAAAAGGAATTAGTAGTTGAAAAGACTGCGAGTATTCGACTGCAATGCTAATTTTCAAATTTTCACTATTATCCACACACTATTGTTTTAATTATCTAATTAGTGCTAAATCATTGAAAATTAACAAGGTGTATTAGCAAATATTGGTATAAACTTAGCTCATTAAGCACAATATTTAATATATTCGCTAATCCACTTTTTTTTATATCCCCACAATAAGAAACCCCTTTCTCATTGTGATGATTAAGGGGTTTCGCAGTACCCTAAATCTGGGTACCCATTTTTCTAATTCTAACGCCTATTCTTCTTCCTCTTCAGGATTGCGTTGGTTCTGTGGTTTGTTTTGAGGATTCCGTTGCTGATCTTGTTGTTGATTTTGAGGATTCCTTTGCTGGTTTTGATTTTCTGTACTCATAACATGTTTTGTTTAAATTAATAATTCATTTTTCTTTTCAGTATTAAAACTAATTTTTAAATAAGTCTTTTGCACTTAACAAAATCATAAACTTAAAGATTAGTACAATTATTTAACTATTCATTATCATAAAGTCACATCCCTTAGTAATTTCATAAAATAACTTGTAAAAAAGCTGCCGTTTATATAAACAAACCGTTTCCGTATAACTCGTTCGCGTTTCATATCTTTGCACTTTTAAAATTTGAACCATGTACACCAACGCTTTACAAGCCATTTCGCCTATAGACGGCAGATACGCATCAAAAACTTCAAGCCTAATTCCTTATTTTTCCGAGGAAGCACTTATACGTTACCGTGTGCAGGTGGAGATTGAATACTTCATAGCCCTTGTAGAGCTGGATCTGCCACAGCTAGCGGAATTTGATAGAAATCTTTTTTCAGATTTGCGCGATCTTTATCTTGAATTTACGGTGCAGGATGCAGTAAAAATCAAAGAGACCGAAAAGGTTACCAATCACGATGTAAAGGCGGTTGAATATTTTATAAAAGAAAAATTTGAAGATTTAAATCTTCAGAAATACAAAGAGTTTATCCACTTCGGTTTAACTTCACAGGATATAAATAATACTGCGATTCCGCTTTCGCTGAAAGATGCTATCAACAATGTCTATGTGCCGCTTTTAATGGAGGTGAAAAATAAATTAAAGCAACTTTCCGAAGATTGGGCACAAATAGCTATGCTAGCCAGAACACACGGCCAGCCTGCTTCGCCAACCCGTTTGGGAAAGGAAATTGACGTATTTGTGGTTCGTATTGAGGAGCAGTTTGACTTGATGAACAATATAAAAAGTGCTGCGAAATTTGGTGGCGCGACGGGAAATTTTAACGCGCATAAAGTGGCTTATCCCAATATAGATTGGAGAGCGTTCGGAAAACATTTTGTTCAGAATACTTTAGGGCTACACCACTCCTTCCCTACTACGCAGATTGAGCATTACGACCATATGGCTGCACTTTTTGACTGCTTAAAGAGGATCAATACTATTTTGATTGATTTAGACAGAGACATTTGGACTTATGTTTCGATGGATTATTTCAAACAAAAAATTAAAAAAGGTGAAGTAGGCTCCAGCGCCATGCCGCACAAAGTGAACCCAATAGATTTTGAAAACAGTGAAGGAAATCTGGGCGTTGCAAACGCACTTTTTGAACACTTTTCGGCAAAACTACCAATCAGTAGATTGCAAAGAGACCTTACAGACAGCACGGTTTTACGAAACATTGGGGTTCCCATTGGGCATACACTTATCGCTTTTTCTTCAACATTGAAAGGCTTGAATAAATTGGTGCTGAACGAATCAAAATTTGCTGAAGATCTTGAAAACAATTGGGCCGTTGTAGCGGAAGCAATCCAAACTATTCTTCGCAGAGAGGGTTATCCAAATCCTTATGAGGCATTGAAGGGATTAACACGAACTAATGAACGTATTAATCAAACTTCAATTGCCAACTTTATAGAAACCTTGGAAATACCGGAAAGTGTAAAACAGGAAATGCGAAACATCACGCCTGGAAACTATACTGGGATTTAAACTACGGTTCTAAAAAAATACAACCACGAATTCACGAATATTTTTAAATAAATTTATTCGTGTATCGTGGTCAATATCCGCATCCCTTCAAATACAGCATTAAAAAAAGGCTTCAACCACAATTTGGAAGAAGCCCTTTTCAACTATTAATCAACTAAATTAATCCTTAAATATTTCTCCGAAACCTTCAAGTTTGGAGACGTCCAAATCGCCACGCTCCGCAGATTTCATCAGCTTCAACATCTGGTCTGGGCGCATATTTTCACCCAGTAATCTGAATACTGCAAAACCGCGATTGTCATCGCTCGCAAAAACAATTACCTCATCAATGGCATCTTCTTCACCAGTGTACTTTAAGGTAGCGTTCCAATCATTACTTTTTATACGCGTAAGTTCTTTGTATTGTTCCTGATCAAGAATGTTTTTCAGTTCTTGGCGCTCCTTTTCAAAATCGGCTGTATCTCCTTCAATTATTGGGTAAGCAACAACATTCACCTTTTTAATCGTACTTAGAATATCCTTTTCTTCTTGGGTAAAGTTGCTACTATTTCCTTGGAGTAAACTTGCAGCAATATCCATCTTTACGAATTTATCATCATCTTGTTTTTCTACCAAATACTTTTGAAGTGATTTATCGCTACAGGAGCTCAGTGCCATTGCCGCAAGAACTAAAGCCATAAAATATTTTACAAGTACCATATTTATTGCTTTTTATTTTTGTCAATATTCTTAAGCTGTTCGCTACCGGGAACCTTTAATTCCTCAGTAAGTTTTGAAATTTGTTTCAAGTCTATATTTCCGGTAATACTCATAATAACGGTCATGGGTTTTCCATCTACAATTCCGTCCATGTGCATCAACAGCTCGCTTACAAAGTTTTCATTCTTCCCGTCTTTGCTATAAAATCTTATATTTCTTCCGTCTTCCTTTACACGCATCAATTCACCTAAATTTTGTGAACCTGAAATATATTTAGCCACAGCGGCCTCCATTTTTTTGGATACTGAAGGATTGTCTGTGGTAAAAATCTTGATGTTATCTAAGTCGTTCACCATTTTAAGATATGCCTGCGCCTCTGGATCTGAAGAGTTCAAATCCATCTTGCTTAAAAGCTTGAACATATTTTTGGTAACCACAACAGAGGTTACATCTTTTTCGTTTTCAAAGGAATCAAAAGCGTTTTGTGCCCAAGAAACCATCGGCGCTATTGCCAATGCTATTATTATTGTTATTTTTTTCATCGTTAATTATTGTTTATTGTTTATTTCGATTTTTTATTGATTTTAAAATTTTCAGACGCAGAGCCAATCAACAATGCTCAGTATAAACTTTACCGCAGCGCTATCTATTTATAAAAGTTATTCAAAGATTTTGTCCTTTGTTCTTTCAAACTGCCCAACAAACGTTAGTCGCTCAGTACCTTTATTAAAATTTTCTGAAAGCAGCATCATTGCTCTTTTGCTTTTCTCAAAGGTCGCCAGAGCTTCTTTTTCTTCTTGGGTATAACTGGGTTGCGAGAAGTAGAAGCTGCCCACTCCAAAAGCCACTACTAGGATTGCCGCAACAGAGTACCACCATTTTTTTGAGGTTTGTGGTTTAGTTTCCGGTAGATTAAATACCATAGTTGACCGTTCTTCTTTCGCAGCCTTTAATGCAACAAAAATGGGCTGGTATTGAACCAGATTGTCCGCAACTTTTTCATTGTTGAAATAGTCTTGCAACATTTTTTCTTCAGAAATGCTAGTTGCGCCTTCAAAATAGGCCTCCAATAATTGTTTTATTTTAACCGATTCCATAATTATACTTTTTTATCATTGCCTCCCTAACTGTTTTACGTGCTCGGGAAAGAGCCACTCGCACTGCGGTTTCGTTACTATCTAGCATCTGCGCTATTTCAGAAAACTCGAATTGTTCCACATCGCGCAATTGAAGTACTATTCGCTGTTGTTCGGGTAAAGTTTCCATTATCCTAAAGACCATTTCAACCCCGTCATTCGCTTCAATATTTTTTTCAACATTTTCGGAAGTTTGATAATTGCTGTGTACAATTTTTAAATTTGATGCCTGTTTCGACTTTAATCTGTCCAGACAGTAATTCTTGGTCATCGTAATTGCAAACGCTTCGGGATTTTTATAGTTTTCAATATTTTTTTTTCCCTTCCACAATTTCAAAAACACTTCCTGTACGGCATCCTCAGCTTCGTCCTTGGAAACCAAAATCCTTTTGGCCAAGCGGTAAAGCTTATCCTTAAAGGGCATCGTTAATGCTAAAAATTCGGTTTTTTCCATTTTGGTTGGTTGGATTATTTCGCCGTCTATTTAAATGACGAACGTATTCAAATTTTGTTACATTGATATTGTTTCAAAGGAATTCCCCACAATAAACAAATGTTCTATGATGCAGTATTACTTGGTTTTCTGCCACGACTGCACGATTGTGTTTTTATACGATCTGCCAACATTTATTTCGATGACATTAATGTATTTCTGAACTATTTATTCGTGAATTTGTGGCAGAATATTTCACAATGAAAAGTCTCGAAATAATTTCGACTAAAAAAGCATATTTTTACCATTGCAATATAATCCCTAATTTACCTGTTCTAAAAGAATACCTTAATTAAACTTACTTATGAAAAGAAATATTTTCATTTCCTTTTTAGCTATTTCAGTACTTTTTGTTTCCTGTTTTGAGGATGCTGACGACAATTTACAAACTGCTTCAACCCTTGATATTCAAAATTTTATTTATCGTGGCCTCAATTATTTCTATCTATACAAAGCAGACACTCCCGAGCTTGCGAATAACGCATTTGCAAACGATACCGAGCTAAACGATTTTTTGAACAATTATCAGACTCCTGAGACCTTGTTTGACTATTTGTTGTCGCCACAAGATCGTTTCAGTAACCTTTTCAGCGATTTTAGAGTGATAGAAGATGCGCTAAGCGGAATAAGCCTGAGTAATGGGATGGAGTTTGGCTTGGTGCCATATTCACCTGGCAGCAATAATGTTTTTGGGTATGTACGCTATGTACTGCCCAATACAGATGCTGAAGCAAATGGTTTGGAGCGTGGCAATCTTTTCACGACCATTGATGGACAGCAAATAACTAGAGCAAATTTTGAAGATTTATTGGCTCCGAATAGCTACACAATTGGTTTAGCCACTTATGATGGTGCAAATTTTATTCCTACCGGAGAAACGGCTTTGCTTAATAAAACCCAGTACAATGAAAATCCTGTTTATAAGGTGAAAACCTTGGACGTTAATGGAGAAAAGGTGGGTTACTTAATGTATAACAGTTTTATAAAAAATTATGACACCGAACTCAACAATGCTTTTGCACAATTTAAAGCAGAAGGAATTACCAATCTGGTTTTGGATTTGAGATATAATGGTGGTGGTGCCGTGGAAACTGCTACAGATCTGGCAGGAATGATTACGGGACAGTTTAATGGACAAGTTTTTTACAAAGAGTTCTGGAATGAAGATCGCCAAGCAGAATTTGCGCAGGACGGTCTTTTTGATAGCGCAATCAGCAACGGTGCGGCAATCAACAGCCTTAACCTGACCAATGTTTATTTTCTAACTACCCAAAGAACAGCTTCTGCCAGTGAATTGGTTATAAACGGACTTAATCCATACATAAATACCGTACAGGTAGGCGATACTACCACTGGAAAGTTCCAAGCTTCCTTTTTGCTTTATGATTCGCCCGCACCCACTTTCGGAAGGCAGAATGCCAATCCAGCGCATTATTACGCAATGCTTCCGCTTGTATTCAAAACCGCCAATGTTGCAGGAAATACTGATTATGTAGATGGGTTAGTGCCTCAAATTCCATTAAATGAAAATTATTTTAACCTCGGCCAGCTAGGCAATGAAAACGAACCGCTTCTAGCTGCTGCACTTTTTGAAATTGCCGGAAGACCTTTACCAGCGAACAGAGAGTTTCAACAATTAAAAGAATTTTCTGATAGTAAGGCGAATTCTCCGATTGATGGAAAAATGATTGGAAATTAGTCTTTCTCAAAAATAAAATAAGTTGAAGAGCTAGGAATTCCGTGGATTAACAATTTTTATAGTACTTTAATTGGGTTTTTATTTTCATCTATCGCCACAAAAGTAAACTCGCCAGTTACGGCTTTCTCGCGGCTGTAAGAATACATTTCCTCAATGTATATTTCTACTTTTACTTTTAGACTAGTGTTGCCTAAATACGAAACTTTCCCCACCAATTCCACAATAGTCCCTGCGGGAATGGGTTTGTTGAAATCAATGCGGTCTGAAGAAACGGTTACCATTCTTTGCCGACTAAAACGCGTTGCGGCTATAAAAGCTACCTCGTCCATAAGTTGCATTGCCGCGCCGCCGAAGAGCGTGTCGTAATGGTTGGTGGTATTTGGGAAAACCGCCTTAAAAATCCTTGTTTCGGAATTTGTAATTCTATCTTCTATATTCACAGCAACTCTGTTTCCAAAGCCAAATAATGAGTGGTTAACCCCGCTGAAAGTAATGGGAAAATCTGTATTTTACACCAATACTCTCTTTGATCTTTCTTATAGTTTAACACTTCTTCGGTAAAGGGTTCGCCTCTTTGAAGTTTTTCTCTTATTGATGCTTTTACTTGGGTTGAAGTTTCATTGCCCTGAAGAAAAGAAGGCGTTTTCCCAATAGCATAACTTTCGGAATATCCGGTCATTTTAAAAAAACCATTGTTTGCCCAAACAATCTTTTGTGAAAAATCAGTAACAATAAGTGCATCGTAGCTTTTGGTTAGTATTTCGGAAAGGTTTGCTTTCCAGTGAAATTGGTTTGCCAATAGCGTAAGTGAAGCTCTGTCTTTTTGCCGTGTTTCCAAAAGTGCCGTCGGCTTAAAAAATTCAGCAGAAAGCCCCCAACTTTTTAATGGAGACAAATATGTCTGGGGTTCAATTATATTGAAATACTTCTCACGTTGCTGTTCGCTCAACGATTGTAGGAAAACGTCTAGTCCAGCCATATCCCATAAATTATAATTTGCCATAAATACCTTATTAATTTTTCTATAAACCTATTATTTAACTATTTCCGAAAGGTTAATGTTGATATATTAGTGAAATGATGTTTTGACTTCTTTTAGATACTTTGAAAGAATCCATTAATAATTAATAGATTCTTTCGTAGCATCTTTTGCTAATTCAAACTATTCATTAAAATAAATTCCACCCGGAACAATTCCAGTTTGGAAATCCTGTATTTGCTGATTCGTTGAAAGATCAAATATTTTTAATGAACCTTTACTTGCATAATCGTCCGCATCGGTAGCATAAAGTAGTCCGTCCTTTGCTTGAAGCACATAAAAGAATCCGCTTATAATATCGGTTCCTGGCAATGCAATTGCAGAGCTATTTAGTTTATAAACTTTACCATCCAAAGAATAGAAAAGGTTGGTTCCGTCCATTGTTAAATTCGACGGGTGTTCGGTGGCGCCAAAACTATATGTATTAGAAACTTGTCCGCTGGAAAGATCAATTTTCACTAAAGATCCCGCAGTTTCATTTCCCGTATAACTAGGGTTTCCACCGCACAACACAAATAACGAATTTCCTGCGACTACCATTGAATTAGGAACATCGCCAACAGTAATGGAACTTTCAACAGAGTTCCCTGAAATAACGGAAATCAAATTATTTTGACCAAAACCACCTTGATGTGCAACATAAATTTTGTTGCTATATGCAACCATCTTTTCAGGTCCAAAAGGCACAGAGACTGAAGCGGAAATAGTATTGGTCCTTAGATCAAAAACAGCTACGTAATCGTCATTATTATCATTTGGATCGCCCCAATCTGTAACGTAACCTTTATTGCCGTCTGCACCTATAAAATAACGTGGATTCTGCAATCCTGTATTTATTGAATCGACGCTTTTAAAAGAATAACGATTAGCAATTACTATTTTTTGTGAGTTACTAACCACTATATAAGCATTATCATCCTGAAAGCCCATAGATTGCACTATGTTACCAAGTTCTTTTCCATTTACAGTTCTATAAATATTTTGAGCCACCGTACTATAATCTTCAGAAATATATGTAATAGTGCCGCTTCCGTTGTTAAAAGGTCCCTCGTTGGTAATCAAAATTCCTTTTTCAAAAGCCTCTGGAATGGATTCGGGCTGGACATCATCGTCATTGCTACAGGATATAAAAAGCAAAGTAGTTAAGGAAATAAACAGTAATTTTTTCATGATTTTCATTTAATTATATTTTAAAGGTTAAGAATATTTCAAAATTTCTAGAGGGCATTGGCCGATAGGCAACGTTCTCGTAATAGGTGTCAAAAACATTTTTAATTCTGCCACCAAAAGTTAAGCTTGGTTCAAAAGGCAATGTGTATTCTGCTCCAAAATTTAATATGGAATGCGACTCAACAATTTCACTATTGTCCGTGGTTGTAAAGGCGTCACCATTAAATAATCCTTGAGCGAATGCAGAAAATTTATCAAAATTATACTGCAACGTAGCAACAGTTTTGTGGAATGGAACATAAATAAGCTGCTTCTCTTTTGCTAAATCTTCCGCTTTGGTATATGAGTAATTTGCAGTAAAATCCAAAGTTTGTTGGTTGCCGAATTTCAGAAAATAACCCACAACGGCTTCAACTCCATAATTTCTAGTTTTTTGAATATTTGTTGGTTCCCAAAGACCACCGTTTCCGGGAATCCATTTAATTAAATCTTCCGAAGAAATATAATAGGCAGCAAGATCAGCTTTCAGATTCCCGATTGACAACTCCTGCCCCAATTCAAATTGATAGGAAGTTTCCGGCTCTAAGTTAACATTACCCCCGGCGTACCAGAACAAATCGTTGAAAGTAGGCACGCGATAGTTTTTTGAACCATTTAAACGAAGCGCGTACTTTTTTGAAATGCTCCATTTTGCATCTGCTGAAAAAAGCAATGGATTATCAAAATCATTTAAAAATTCCTTCCGAAGATTAATTCCGTAATTAAACTTTTCAGAAATTTTATGATTCATCAAAACTACGGCAGCCAAGGTTTTTCGGGAATTTTCCCCAACATTATCTCCTTCCGCCGTAACATAAGTATATTCCAACTTACCATTTATTCGAAGCTTTTTTAGAAGAAAAATCTCAGACTGAAACGCTCCTATAAAAGTGTTTGCTTTCCCTCCGCCATAATACGGTTTTTCACTATCGGGATAATAGCTGTATTGTTCAAAAAGGTGCGCCACACTCGCTTTGCTTGTAAAAAGCCCAAATTTTTGCTGCAATTGCCAAAGGTTTCTTGTGGCAATATCTTTATAAGCGTCTTTGCCAATTGTGTTCAAACTGCCCGAAAAATTACGGTCGTTATAAGTGTAGTCGGAATTCCAAGTAGCAATGCCGCGATTCAATTTTCGAGCTTCATTAATTTTTGCCGAAAAACGCAAAAACTCACCGTGTGTATTTTCTTGATTTTTTCCAACGTAGTTATAATCATTTTTAGAACTTATAAAATCAAGCCCCACGTTTAAATAATGATCGCCCCAAGTTTGGGTTGTACTAGCATTTGCGCCCATTGTAGAAAAGCTTCCATAGCGCAAACCAATTTCAGTAGTATCTATTTTTTCGAAAGAATATGTATTATTCAAATGAATGCTTCCGCCCACGGCACCGCTGCCGTATTGCACACCTCCGCCTCCGCTTCTAATAGTAATTTCATTGTAATTTAAAGGCGAAATTATATTGAAATCAGTTTGTCCGGTAAAGACTGAATTAATATTAATTCCGTTCCAAATAACAGCTGTTTGTGCAGCATTCGTTCCGCGGAATGAAGGTGATGCTACCATCCCAAAACCATTTTCCTTAAAATATATTGAAGAATTATACCGAAGTGTTTCGGTGAGCGAAGTTGCATTCCTTTCAACAATGGAATCATTGAGTTTTTCAAGCTTGAAACCTTTTGAAAACCGAATAAGTTTAGAATCTGTTAACATAACTTCGGGCAACTGCTGGATACTATCAAGTTGTGCGTACGATGAAACCGTGCACAGAAAAATAGCCAAAATTATATGGTAAAAGTTTTGCTTCATAATTCAACCTTTATCCCGAAAGTTTGATGTGTTTATGTTATGAATTTGGCAGGTCTCCTGGCTTGTCTTTTGTGCTACCTTCCCATTCCGATAACGATCGGAACAGTGGTTTTTGAAGAATGCACGCCCGAATAATAATTCGGACCGACTTACAGTTGCGGGAACAGCATAGGATTTACGATTGTTGAATTAAGATTGCCGATTTTTAATTTTCGTCAAACATTATCACAATAGTTCACCTATTTCCCTTTTAAGAGCGTTTTCAGTTGTAGAAAACAGCTCACCAAAATTCATTGCAAAAATAGCTTTTAAATACTAGTTCACCCAAACAAAACCATTATTTTTGAAAATGCAAAAATTCGTTTTACTCCTAAGTACCTTCCTTCTTTTTACCGCTTGTAAAAACAAAAGCGAATCCCCCCAATCTTTAGAAAAAAATGCTTCTGAAAAGAAAATGATTGAAGTAAATTACGCTCAAGGTTTTGAAATTGAAGACCAAGGAAACTTAAAAATAATCACTCTAAAAAATCCGTGGCCCGGAACCGATAAAACCTTCAAGTATGCTTTAATTGAAAAAAACACCACGCTTCAAAACCCTGAAGATTATGATGCTGTGGTTGAAATTCCAGTAAAGCGAATCGTGGTTACTTCAACCACGCACATTCCTTCTTTGGAAATGTTAAACGAACTTATAACCTTGGTTGGCTTCCCAAATCTTGACTATATTTCTTCGGAAAAAACCCGCGAAAAAATTTCCAAAGGAACCATAAAAGAACTCGGTAAAAATGAAGACATCAATACTGAAATTTTAATAGATTTAAATCCCGATGCCGTAATTGGCTTTGCCGTTGACGGAAACAATTCTGCCTTTGCAACCCTTCAGAAAACTGGGATTCCAGTGCTTTATAATTCAGACTGGACAGAAACTTCACCTTTGGGAAAAGCCGAATGGATCAAATTTTTCGGGTTGCTTTTCAACAAACAAGAAGAAGCAGATAGTATTTTCAAAAACATTGAAACGGAATATCTTTCAGCAAAAAAAATAGCTTTTGAAGCTAAAGAAAGACCGACGGTTATTAGCGGCGCAATGTATAAAGACGTTTGGTATATGCCACAAGGCAATAGTTGGGGGGCGCAGTTTATAGCAGATGCAAATGGCGATTATCTTTGGAAAGATTCAGAAGGCACTGGCAGTCTTTCATTAAATTTGGAATCTGTTTTGGAGAAAGGAACTGATGCAGCATTTTGGATTGGCCCGGGACAATTTACCAGTTTGCCTGAATTAAAAAATTCTAGTGCAGCCTATGCTCAATTTAAAGCCTATAAAATTGGAAACGTGTATTCAAATAGTTTAAAAAAAGGCGCAACTGGCGGCGTAATTTATTACGAATTGGCACCAAACAGACCCGATTTAGTTTTAAAAGACCTTATCAAAATACTTCATCCAGAATTGTTACCGGAATACAAACTTTTCTTTTTTAATAAACTTAAATAATGCAAACCACCCAAGCAAATCGGGTTCAGTTTATTGTGCTGTTTATAGCGCTAATTGCTGCATTTTTAGTGAATTTGGGTATGGGTTCGGTTTCAATTCCTTTAGATGAAATAATCTCTGTTTTTATTGGGAACGGTGCTTCCAAAGAAACTTGGCGTTACATAATTATGGATTATCGCCTTCCAAAAGCAGTAACGGCAATGCTTGCTGGCGGCGGTTTGGCGGTATCGGGATTATTGATGCAGACGTTGTTTCGAAATCCATTAGCAGGACCTTTTGTTTTAGGGTTGAGCAGCGGTGCAAGTTTGGGTGTTGCAATTTTAATTTTGGGAGCTGGTGCTTTTGGTGGTTTTTTCGGAACTATTTTAATGAGCCAATGGAGTTTGGTTATCGCTTCGGCATTGGGTAGCTTTTTGGTGCTGCTGGCCGTTTTGGCCGTAACTTTCAGAATAAAAGACACGATGGCAATTTTAATAATTGGTTTAATGTTCGGTAGCGTAACTACCGCAGTGGTTTCAGTTTTGTCCTATTTCAGTAATGCAGAGCAGCTTCAACAATACATTTTCTGGTCTTTTGGAAGTTTAGGAAACCAATCTTGGGAAGGCGTTTCAATTTTAACTTTGTGTTTTTTGGCAGGCTTGGGTTTAAGTGTTTTCAGCAGTAAATCTTTAAACGGTTTGCTTTTAGGAGAAAACTATGCAAAAAGCATGGGACTTCATATAAAGAGAACCACTTTTATAATAATCTTAGCGACAAGTATTCTTGCCGGAAGTATTACGGCATTTGTTGGGCCAATTGCTTTTGTTGGGCTTGCTGTTCCGCATTTGGTACGACAATTTTACAAAACATCAAACCACTTTGTTTTACTACCAGCTGTGCTGCTTTGCGGCAGTTTGCTGATGCTGGTTTGTGATACCGTGGCACAATTACCATTTAGTGAATTTACGCTGCCAATTAACGCAATAACCTCGCTAATAGGAGCTCCGGTTGTAATTTGGCTTTTGGTTCGAAAACGAAAACTTTTCTTTTAATGGTTTCAGAAGAAAAAAATATCATTTTAGAAGTTCGTAACCTTTCCGTTGGTTATTGGAAAAAAGGAAACGATTCTGTAGTTGCCGAAGCAATCAATTTTTCTATTGAAAAAGGGGAATTGGTCGGTTTGGTTGGCGCCAACGGAATTGGTAAATCAACCTTGTTGCGAACGCTAACAGGAATGCAAGATGCTTTAAATGGCGCTATTTTTTTAAAAGGAAAAAATCTGAATGAATACTCGTCTTTTCAACTTGCAACGCAATTAAGCGTTGTTTTAACCGAAGCGCCAGCCTCAAAAAATCTTTCGGTTTTGGAAATGGTCTCCTTGGGAAGACAACCTTATACCAACTGGATAGGTTCACTTTCTGAAGAAGATAAAAAAGCAATCCAATTTGCTTTGGAAGCTACTGAAACCGCTACCCTAGCCCACCGCAAATGTTTTGAATTAAGCGATGGCCAAATGCAGCGGGTTGCCATTGCGCGTGCTTTGGCGCAGGATACGCCTATTATAATTCTGGACGAACCCACCACACATTTAGATATTTACCATCGCGCTTATATTTTGAAATTGCTGAAGAAATTAGCTTCGGAAACGCAAAAAACAATTCTTTTTTCAACACACGAAATAGATTTGGCTATTCAACTTACAGACAAGATGCTGGTAATGGCAAAGAACGAAACTTATTTTGACGATCCCTGCAAACTTATTGAAGCAGGAAGATTTGATACGCTTTTTCCAAAGGAAACCATCGATTTTGATGGAAAAACTGGACGTTTCACTATTCGGAAATAAGTATATTTACTTTAAAATTTATTGCAATGAACGAAATTTTTCTATCCTTTCTAATCGCCATAATTTTCTTAGTGCTTGGAGCATTTATAGGCAATTACTTTGCGCATTTAAAAAGCAAAACTGAAACAAGTAAATTGGAAGAACGCCTAGAAAATGCACAATTACAGGGTGAAAAATTGAGTGAGCGTTTTGAAACGGCATTAAAGGAACGCGATGCTATAAGACAAGAAAAGGAAAGAGTCAATATGGAGCTGACGCGTCGAAATTCAGAATTTGAAAACCTGGAAGTCCGTAATCGCGAGCAGAAAGAAGAAGTTGAAAAACTTCAGGAAAAATTCACAAAGGAGTTTGAAAATCTTGCCAATAGAATTTTGGATGAAAAGTCATCAAAATTTTCAAAGCAGAACAAAGAAAGTCTCGAGATTATTCTTAATCCACTTCAAGAGAAAATAAAAAGTTTTGAAAAACGGGTTGAAGATACACATAAAGAAAGTATCGTTGGCCATGCAGCTCTAAGACAACAAATAATTGGGCTAAAAGAACTGAACGAGCAGATGAGCAAAGAAGCCACCAACCTTACCAAAGCGTTGAAAGGTGACAGCAAAATACAAGGAAATTGGGGTGAATTGGTTCTTGAGCGGGTCCTCGAAAAAAGTGGTCTAGAAAAAGATCGTGAATACTTTGTGCAGAACAGTTTCACTACCGAAGAAGGCCGCCGTGTGCTTCCTGATGTTGTGCTCCATTTGCCGGATAATAAAAAAATGATTATCGATTCCAAAGTTTCCCTTGTTGCATATGAACGTTTTGTGAATGAAGAAGATGAGGACCAACGCGCGCGTTTTTTAAAGGAGCACGTTGCCTCACTTAAGAAACATATTGAGCAATTGGGTGCTAAAAATTACCATACGCTCTATGAAATAGAAAGTCCTGATTTCGTGTTACTATTCGTTCCAATTGAACCTGCGTTTGCAGTGGCCATAAACCATGACAATAATCTATACAATTGGGCTTTTGAAAAAAATATTGTGATCGTAACTCCTTCTACCCTTTTGGCAACATTACGCACCGTTGACAGTATGTGGACCAATGAAAAGCAACAGCAGAATGCTATTGAAATTGCAACACAGGCTGGAAGACTATATGATTCTTTTGTGAATTTAACCAATGACCTTTTAAAAGTTGGTTCCCAATTGAACACCGTAAAAGGAAGCTACGACGGAGCCATGAAAAAACTTACAGGACAGGGCAATCTAGTTACCCGTGTTGAAAAACTTAAAAAACTAGGTGCAAAAGCCAATAAGCATATTGACGAAAAATTGCTGAACCGAGCCGTTAATAACGAGGATGAGGAATAAAAAAAACTATATATTTACCACTTTTTAAAATTTAAAGCCTCACTAATTATGAAACTAAATCTACTTTTTTTAACTATTTTATTCTCAACCTTAAACGTTTTTTCGCAAACAATATTCGAGCCCGGTTATATCATCAAAACCAATGGAGTCAAGGTGGATTGTCTCATAAAAAATGAAGATTGGAAAGGAAGCCCGACTACATTTGATTACAAACTCGAGGAGAACGGTGAAATAAAAACTGGAACGCTAAACAATGTGATAGAATTTGGCTCAGTCCAATCTTTTAAATACTTAAAAGCTACAGTCAATATAGATCAATCTAACGATAATATAAATGATTTAACAGACGTGCGTAATCCCGAAATGAAAGAGGAAACGCTTTTTCTAAAAACTTTAATAGAAGGAAAAGCATCACTTTATTATACTGAAAATGACAAGATTAAGCGTTATTTCTATAAATTGGATGACGGAGAAATAGAACAGCTCATCTACAAAAGATATCTGGCTACCCCAACAAAAATAGGTGTAAACGAACGCTATAAACAGCAACTTGCCACAACCCTAAATTGCAGTAAACTAAACGAAAGTAGCTTTGAAAATCTGGAATATAAAGTCGGAAAATTGGTTAAATTAATTACCAATTATAACAATTGTATAAATTCTGAAACCGTCGTTTTCACCAAGAATATACAAAAGGCTAAGTTCAATTTAACCCTTCGTCCCGGCGTGACATTTAGTTCACTTTCTATATTGAAATCAGGTGACGAAAGAATTGATTTTGACACTAATACAGGAATTAGAATTGGGCTTGAAGCAGAATATGTTTTGCCTTTCAATAACGGTAAATGGTCAATTTTTATAGAACCAACCTACCGTAACTACAAATCTGAGAAAGAATTTCTTTATGTAGATTTTCTTACAATTAAAAAAACCACTCTTATTACAGCCGAGTATAATTCTATAGAGTTACCTCTTGGTGCTCGTCATTATATGTTTGTTAATCAAGACGCCGCTTTTTTTCTTAATGCTGCTATAATAGTGGATGTAGCGATGATGGATTCTAAAGTAGTTTCAAGTAATGAAAACGGCTATGATTTGGATGTTGACGCAGACGTGGCAATTGCTTTAGGAGTAGGTTTTAGATTTAAAAATAGATACAGCATTGAAGCTAGGTACCATACTTCTCGCCAGCTCTTAAATTATGATAGTATAGATTCTTCATATAACTCATTTGCATTAATTGCCGGCTTCAATTTTCTCTAGTCCCTATCAATAATTTGATTAATTTTAGAGAATGAAAAAAATACTATTCATTATCCTCGGAAGCCTTTTAGCGATATACTTGCTTTACTTTGCTTTTGTATATTTTGTTCCCTACAGCGAAGGTACACGTGCAGGTGAACTTATAAAATTTAGTCATCGCGGAGTAGTTATCAAAACTTGGGAAGGTGAGATAAGCCAAGGTATTAGCGGAGCGCAGATATTCTCTTTTTCAGTACTGGATAAAAACCAGGAAGTAATTGAAAACCTTAAGCAATTTCAAGGAAAATATGTGATGGTAACTTATGTTGAGCGTTTTGCAACTTTTGCAATTTGGGGCGATACGAAGTATTTTATTACGGCTGTTGAGCTTGAAAATTCACCTCATTTCAACAGAAATTAAAAAATTTTAAAAACTATTTTTTTGCAATTTTCAAAGTTGTTTGCATATTTTTAGAAGTAACCTTTACAAAATACAAACCACTATTCATGCGGCTCATATCAACCAGCGTTATATTTCCGTTTCCTTTTCCCTCAGCAACTAGGCTTCCCAAAACATTATATATTTGGTAACTATCTACCTTGTAAAGTGAAGAAATAGTCAAATCGTTTTTCACCGGATTGGGATAGAAGTTAAGATTTTTCACAAATTTATCTTCAACCGATAAACCACTTTCCACCGTAATTTTTCCAAACATAGAGCCTGGATGAAAATTACACTTATAATCATTAGCACCTTCCACACTAAAAGTAAAAGAATACTGAGATCCAATCCCGCTAAAGGTTCCGCTATCAAAGGTTTCAACACTACTCCCAGCAATACTTGTTACCGTATGAGAGAATCCATCTGTTAATGTCCATCTAACCGTGTCACCAGTTTCAATCGTAACACTTGCAGCGGTTCCACTAGTACCAATAGCCCAATTAAGGTCGAACGTTGTTTGAGAAAATATGGAAGTAATTGAAAAAAAGGCAATAATTAAAGTAATTTTTTTCATCATAAGAGGTGTTTATAAAGTGTATTGCAAAATTACGAAAAAATTAACTATAAATCGGCAGTATTCGTAAATACAGCGTGTTATTTGCTCAGGTACATTTTTCTTCTTGCGTAAAGATCATAAAATGCATCATCTTTTAGGCTATCAATAAATAAAATACTCTCACCGGTACTTTTCATTTCAGGCCCCAATTGCTTATTTACATTTGGAAATTTATTGAAACTAAATACAGGTTGTTTAATTGCAAAGCCTTCTAATTTTGGATTAAAGTCAAAATCGGTTACTTTATTATGGCCTAGCATTACCTTGGTTGCGTAGTTTACGTAAGGTTCTCCATAAGCTTTTGCAATAAATGGAACAGTACGTGAAGCACGTGGATTGGCTTCAATTATGTAAACAATATCATCTTTTATAGCAAACTGGACGTTGATTAAACCTACAGTTTTAAGTGACTTTGCAATTTTGACCGTGTGATCTTTAATCTGCTGCATCACAAATTCGCCAATATTGAATGGTGGCAAGGTTGCGTTTGAATCTCCGGAATGAATTCCGCAAGGTTCAATGTGCTCCATTATTCCTATAATATATACATTTTCACCATCACAGATTGCATCGGCTTCCGCCTCTATTGCACCGTCCAAGTAATGATCCAGTAACAATTTATTATTAGGAATTTTGCGAAGTAAATCCACAACGTGCTCTTCCAGTTCCTTTTTGTTGATAACGATTTTCATTCCTTGGCCCCCCAACACATAGGAAGGGCGAATTAAGAGTGGAAAGTCAAGTTTATCGGCAAGCGCCAAGGCTTCCTCTGTGGTTTCAGCCACACCAAATTCTGGATAGGGAATATTATTTTCTTTTAAAAGCGTTGAAAAGCTTCCGCGATCTTCAGCTAAATCTAAAGATTCATAGGTTGTACCAATAATCTTTATGCCATATCTGTCAAGCTTTTCAGCAAGTTTTAAAGCTGTTTGTCCCCCCAACTGTACGATAACACCTTCGGGTTTTTCGTGACGGATTATATCGTAAATATGTTCCCAAAAAACGGGTTCGAAGTAAAGTTTGTCGGCAACGTCAAAATCTGTTGAAACAGTTTCAGGATTACAGTTTATCATTATGGTTTCGTAACCGCATTCAGCAGCGGCCAAAACACCGTGCACACAACAGTAATCAAACTCAATGCCCTGCCCTATTCTGTTTGGACCAGAACCAAGTACTATTATTTTCTTTTTTGCAGTAACAATGCTATCGTTTTCTGAATAAGGCTTTTCTCCCTCAAGCTGCATTTCATTCTCAAAAGTTGAGTAGTAATAGGGTGTTTCAGCTTTAAATTCGGCAGCACAGGTATCTACTAATTTATATACGCGCTGAATGTTCATTTCCTCACGTTTTTTGTAAACTTGGCTTTCCAAACATTTCAGCATATGTGCAATCTGGCGATCGCCGTATCCTTTTTGTTTTGCTTCTAAAAGTAATTCCCTCGGAAGTGTTTCCAAAGTATATTTTGAAATTTCTTTTTCCAGTAAATAAAGTTCTTCATATTGGCGAAGGAACCACATATCTATTTTGGTGATTTCGTGAATTCTGCTCAACGGAATTCCAATCTGGATAGCATCATAAATAACAAAAACGCGATCCCAACTTGCGTTTTTCAGTTTATCGAGAATTTGTTCGTAATTGGTGTAGCTTTTCCCGTCGGCGCCAATTCCGTTTCTTTTAATTTCGAGCGATTGTGTAGCTTTATGAAGCGCTTCCTGAAAAGAGCGGCCAATACCCATTACTTCTCCAACCGACTTCATTTGAAGACCCAAAGTACGGTCTGATCCTTCAAATTTATCAAAATTCCAACGTGGTATTTTTACAATTACATAATCTAAAGTTGGTTCAAACAAAGCTGAAGTTGACTTAGTAATTTGATTTTTCAACTCATCAAGTCTATAACCAATGGCTAGTTTGGTAGCTATTTTTGCAATTGGATACCCAGTTGCTTTTGAAGCCAATGCCGAAGAGCGCGACACACGTGGGTTAATTTCAATTGCAATAATTTTCTCTTCATCATCAGGGCTTACGGCAAACTGAACGTTACAGCCACCTGCAAAGTCACCGATACTGCGCATCATATGTATTGCCATATCCCGCATTTTTTGATATGTACGGTCGCTTAAGGTCATTGCTGGAGCAACCGTTATAGAGTCGCCCGTATGGATACCCATTGGATCCATATTTTCAATGGCGCAAATAATTACCACGTTGTCGTTATTATCTCGTAGTAGTTCAAGCTCATACTCTTTCCAGCCCATCATCGCTTTGTCTATCATTACCTCGTGGATGGGTGAAATTTCTAATCCGTACGATAGCAATTCATCAAAGTCTTCTTCTTTATAAACAATGGAAGCACCTGCGCCACCAAGTGTATAGGACGCTCTAATAACCAATGGAAACCCAAACTCTTGTGCAATTTCTTTTCCTTGCAAATAGGAGTTTGCAGTAGCTTGTGGAGCCATACCTACGCCAATTTTTTCCATCAACGCTCTAAATTTTTCGCGGTCTTCGGTAATGTTTATTGCATCAATGTCTACCCCAATTAATTTTACACCAAAATCCTTCCAAATCCCCTTTTCATCTGCTTCAATACATAGGTTAAGGGCCGTCTGTCCACCCATTGTTGGCAGAACAGCATCAATTTGTGGGTGCTCTTTTAAGATTTTTATAATTGATTTTGTGGTAAGCGGCAAAAGGTAAATATGGTCTGCCATTGACGGATCTGTCATAATGGTTGCCGGATTGCTATTAATCAAAACGGTTTCAATTCCATCTTCGCGTAAAGAGCGCAAGGATTGAGATCCAGAATAGTCAAATTCGCAAGCTTGACCAATAACAATGGGGCCGGAGCCTATAATAAGTACAGATTTAATGGAAGGATTTTTTGGCATTTCTTTTATTTTTTTCTGTGTTGCAAAATTACGACGCGCTAGGGTATAAAAAAAAGGTGTTGCTTAGTTAAACAACACCTTTTATATATTACTTATCAACATTATTTTTTGTGACGGGCTTCAGAAGATACAGATAGTCTTTTTCTGCCTTTCGCTCTACGGGCAGCTAATACCTTTCTTCCGTTTACAGAAGCCATACGCTCTCTAAAACCGTGTTTGTTTCTTCTCTTTCTTTTTGATGGCTGAAATGTTCTTTTGCTCATTATAGTATGCTTTAACTTCTGTAATATCCTTTTTTAAAACCTTTGGGTACTACCTCAAAAGTCGGGTGCAAAAATACAACAAGTTTTTACTTAGGCAAACCTTTTTTGAAAAAAATGCAAACGAAATTCATCTATTAAAAATGGAGTTGCAAATATCTTTACATTGCTAATAAGAAAACAACTTTTTCAATAAAAAAAATGTGTGGTTCAGAAGAGAACAAAACCTTCCAAAAAGAATTTAGTTTTTATACCTTTGCAACCATTTTAAAGATGACTCATGTTCAATAAAAATATAAAATTAGTTTTGGTTGCGTTAGTAATTGGCTTAGCTGTTTGGCAATTTACTGAGACAAATATTGGTAACGGCATTATGCTGATTTTGCTTTCTTTGATTTTCGTTTTTCTTTATTTTAAAAATGAAATCATTCTACTGGCATTTCTGCGCCTTCGTAAACAGGATTTTCCGGGCGCAAAAAAATGGCTAGATAAAATTAAAAATCCGAGTGCTGCATTAGTACCCAAACAAGAAGGCTATTATAACTATCTGAACGGACTTATGATTTCGCAAACCAACATGGTTGAAGCAGAAAAATATTTTAGAAAAGCCGAAAAGTTAGGGTTAAATATGTCTGCAGATATGGCGATGACAAAACTAAATCTCGCTGGCATTGCGATGACAAAAAACCGAAAGCGCGAGGCAGAACAACTTATGATCGAAGCAAAAAAACTCGACAAACAAAATATGCTGGACGATCAAATAAAAATGATGAAACAGCAGATGAAAAAAATGGGACAGCCACGTCAACAATTTGGACGCAGCGGTCGCGGAGGAAGAAGATTTTAATTTACTTCTTTAATAGTCTTTTTCTTACTGTATTACGCATGAACGATTTTAATTACTTTTAATCGAATAGCTCACTGTAAATCAGCCAAGTAAGTTATATTTGCTCAAAGCTCTTGCTTATGGGTAGAAAACTACTTTACCTTTCTTTTTTAATTTCCTTCTTCGCACAATCACAGATTGAGCAAGGCACTTCTTTCTCTGAGGCGATTGGAAAAAACATAAAGAAATACACGAAAAATTCGCAAAAAGCATACGTAGAGCAGGATTATGAGCGCGCAGAGTTTCTATTTGATTCGCTCATAAACAATGTTGTAAACGGCAGTTACTTGGACAACTTTAAAGTACGGAAACGTTCTGGAAGAAAAATTGAGCTCTACAAGTTTGATAAACCTATTTTCCTAATGACTTATGCTTCGTGGTGTACGCCAGGTGTGGGAGAAATTCCCGCGTTGAATGAAATTGCAGAAAAACATTATAAAGACATCGATTTTGTAATACTTTTTTGGGACTCCAAAAAAAACGTACGTGAATCAACTCGCGACTATTCCAGTAAAATTAACATTATTTACGTTGATGAAAAGGAAAACAAAAACGACCATATAGTTGAGATAATGAAGCATAGTCTAGGTTTTCCCACTTCCTTTTTTATTGACGAAAACAAACGGATTGTTGATGTTAGGAGAGGCGTATTGCACCCCTACAATGAAAAGTATGAAATTTCATTTGAGCTTAATTACAATTCTTTTTTAAACGGAATATCACTTCTAAAAAGCTTTAGTGATGAAGATAAAGAACACTTGGCATCAAAACGAAACCCGTAAAGATTAAATGTTCCTCCGGGCCTCAATATTATCATCTAAATTCTTACTTATAATAACCCTTCTCTGGAATTTCAATAAAATATTCCTTTCCCGAAGCATTTTTTAAATACGTATCCCGGAGCCAAGGATTATGAATCTTTAGTATCTTATAATTGATTTCATATTGTTTTACCCACTCTGACCAGTCCTCAATTGGTGAATCTACTTTTACTTTGAAAGTAGGGATGTTTGTGTACAAATCTTTCTCTCTAAAATTGAAACCATATTTTTCGGGATTACTCATTATTTCTTTCAGCGCCAAAATTCTGAAAACATATCGACTCGTTTCACTATTTAGCAACAAATCGTAATAACTGGTTTCCTTTTGGCGGTTTATCTGTTTGTTCATTCCACCCACTCCCGCGTTATAGGAGGCTGCAGCCATAGTCCAGCTTCCAAACTTCTCTTTTGATTTTTTCAAATACTCCGCTGCGACCATCGTTGCTTTCTCAAGGTTGTAGCGCTCGTCCACATAATCATTTATTTCTAGGCCATATTCTAATCCGGTGCCTTTCATAAAATGCCAAATACCAGAGGCTCCTGCAGGTGAGCTTGTATATTCCAGCCCACTTTCAGCCACTGCTAAATATTTAAAATCATCCGGCAGGCCGTGCTTTTTTAATAATGGCTCTATTATCGGGAAGTATTTGTTGGCTCGTTTAAGAATTAGCAGACCATTGGACTGCCAATAGGTATTCACCAAAAGCTCCCGATCCATTCGCTCTCTAATATCTGGGTTATTCAGTGGAACCGATTCCCCTGCAAAGTCCATTTTTTCTGGCAATGGTAATGCGTAAACATTATAATCATTAACTAATTTTTTTTCTAGATTTGCATCCGTTGGGGCATCCTGTACAGCGTTAATGCTAATAGCGCTTACGGCTAAAATTGCAACACCCAATCCTATTTTTCCTATCATATTCATAATCTCATATTTTTAATAAAGATACTTATTTCAAATACTCTTAAATAAAAAAGCACAAACTATTCTTCAAAAATTTCTAAAAGCCTTTGGGAGATTTCACGCCCTTTGTTTAGAATCATAATATGTGTGCCGCCCTTGATAACTTGACAATTTTCTATATTCTTAATAGGAAAGACAATATCCTTTTCGCCATGAAGGTGAACTACATTTGCTACTTTTTCCTTACGATCCCAAGTAATCATTTTTTCAAGCGCCCAATCCAAATATTGCTTGTCCCTAACGTGAAGGTATTCCTGATAGAGCGATAATCGTTTTTTGCTCTTTGGTCCAATGGAGTATTTTGTTAAATCGTCGGTGCTCAACACCAAGCTTGTTGGGATAAGTTTGTAGGCCTTTGTTAAACTAGCAAGTTTTATACGCCGCGGGAGCTCATCTTTTGTTTTTACACTAGATATGATTATTAATTTTTTCAATTTTAAGATATCATTCATTTCCTGAACCACAACTCCCCCAAAAGAAACACCAACTAAAATTGAGTTCTTTTCTTTTACATTCGCTGCCATTCTCTGGGCATATGCGTGCAAACTTTCGCCTTTTTCAGGAATTAGCCATTCAAGAATATGTATTTCATAATTATCTGGAAATTTAATATTCCTAAAAATTTCACCCCCGGCGGCCAAGCCTGGAACAAAATAAATGTGTGTTTTATCAGAATTCATAAGTCTTTTGTGAAGAAAATGGAATAGACGAAAGATTATTCGTAAATTTACGGGTACAAAGATAAAATTATACTATAGTTTCCTTAAAAACTGAAAATTCTACCAATAATTTACTTTGAAACCAAACCAGACATTTTATAGTGCCGTATATAAAGTAAGAGTTTTATACAAAAAACTATTTATTTTAAAGCAACGCACACTTTTACTAAAAATGAAATGTGCTGAACAAATTTTTAAAACAACTCCCAATGATTGAAGATGTAGAAATTACAGATAACGAATTTTTAAGACAGTTCGAACTTGAAATTGGCGATAACATGGCGCGTATAGAGTACGCCCTACAGGATCGCAAAATTTTTCTTACCAAATATGAAATGCCCGAAGACCTCGAAGAGCAAGGCTTTAGGGAAATATTTATCAAAGCGGTTTTTGAAGAAGTAAAAAACCGCGGTATCAGCTTGGTGCCTACTAGTCCCGAAATTGCTGGTTTTATGCGGAAAAACCGTAGAAAGTATAAAGATTTATTGCCCGTTGGTATAAATATTTAGGCCAATGCAGTTTCGGTTACTTTAAACCGAACCAAACCATCCTCATCAATTTCAGTAAGTGTAATTTCCTGTAAGGTATTTACCAATTCAGGATTCCACGGAGTTTTCACTTTTACATAATTTTCCGTAAACCCATGAATGTAACCTTCTTTATTTTCACCCTCAAAAAGAACCGTGCGGGTGGTTCCTAATTGGCTCTCGTAAAAAAACCTTCTCTTTTTTGCAGAAAGACCTCGTAGCATTTTACTGCGTTTACTTCGCACTTTCTTAGGCACAACATCCTCCATTTCCGCAGCAGCTGTATTGTCCCTTTCGGAATAGGTGAAAACGTGCAGATATGAAATGTCAAGTTCATTTAAAAATTGATAGGTTTCCAAAAAGCGCTCATCTGTTTCGCCGGGAAAACCAACGATTACATCAACGCCAATACAGGCGTGTGGCATTACTTCACGAATCTTTGCAACACGTTCCGTATAAAGCTCACGCATATAGCGGCGACGCATTAATTTTAAAATCTCATTGCTTCCACTCTGCAGCGGAATATGGAAATGCGGCACGAATGTTCTTGATTTTGATACAAAGTCAATGGTTTCGTTTTTCAAAAGGTTGGGTTCAATGGAAGAAATACGAAGCCGTTCAATACCCGCTACTTCATCCAAAGCTTTTACCAATTCCAGAAAAGTGTGCTCGTGTTTTTTATTCCCGAATTCACCTTTTCCGTAATCTCCAATATTTACTCCTGTTAACACGATTTCCTTAATTCCCTGTTGCGAAATTTCCGAGGCATTTTTCAAAACATTACCCAAAGTATCGCTTCGTGAAATGCCGCGTGCTAGCGGAATGGTGCAATACGTACACTTATAGTCGCATCCGTCCTGAACTTTTAAAAAAGCGCGGGTTCGGTCACCAACGGAATACGAACCTACATAGAAATTGGCTTCCTCAATTTCACAGGAATGCACTTCTCCCAAATCATTTTTAGAAAGATCATTTAAATAATCTGTAATCTTAAATTTTTCTGTTGCCCCCAAAACTAAGTCTACACCATCAACATCCGCCAACTCGTGCGGCTTTAGCTGAGCATAACATCCTACTGCCGCAACAAAAGCATTAGGATTTCCCTTCTGCGCTTGCTTTACAATAGTTTTAAAGCGCTTGTCTGCATTATCGGTAACGCTGCAAGTGTTTATCACATAAATGTCAGCTTTTTCAGAAAAATCGACACGCTGAAAACCTTCACCTTCAAAATTTCTGGCTATAGTAGAAGTTTCACTAAAGTTAAGTTTACAACCGAGTGTGTAAAAAGCGACTTTTTTTGGTGCGTTCATTATTGTATTTTTGGCATTTAACAAGTGCAAAAATACAAACTAATAACTACGAAAGCACGAACTATTTGTTTTAGAACTTTTGATATTTCCATACATTATGGAAACAATAAAGCCATATATTCGTGAATTCGTGGTAAAAAATCTCAATGCTTAGAACTACTTTAATTTTAATATTTATTGTATCTCTTTTTTCATGCCAAAAAAGCGCAGAAACAGATCGCGAACACCTTGTTTTCCGTTATAACGAACACGGAAACATTCCAACCCTCGACCCAGCTTTTGCTCGTAATCCGCAAGCCATTTGGCCAGATAACCAACTTTATAATGGTTTGGTGCAATTGGACGATTCTCTAAATATTAAGCCCGATATTGCAAAAAACTGGGTTATAGATGATTCTACAAACACCTACACATTTAACCTTCGAAACGACGTTTACTTTCATCAAAATATAGCCTTTGCACAAGATGCGCTTCACACTCCCACGCGTTATACACGAAAGGTTGTTGCCCAAGATTTTGTTTATAGTTTCAATCGTTTAACGGATGAAAAAGTTGCTTCTTCTGGTAGCTGGGTCATGAACTATGTAGAAAGCTACAAAGCTGTAAACGACAGCACTTTGGCCATTCAGCTAAAACAACCATTTCCTGCATTTTTGGGATTACTTTCTATGCGTTACTGCTCGGTTGTTCCAATAGAAGCGGTGGAATTTTATGGTAACGAATTCCGAAGAAACCCAGTGGGTACTGGACCATTTCAGTTCAAAATGTGGGAAGAAAACGTAAAACTTGTTTTCAGAAAAAACCCGCTTTACTTCGAAAGAGATAAAAATGGAAACAAACTCCCCTATTTGGAGGCCGTTGCCATAACATTTCTGCCAGACAAACAAAGTGAATTTTTGGAATTCTCTCAGGGAAAACTCGACTTTATTTCGGGTTTGGATGGCAGCTACAAAGATGAATTATTAAGCACCCACGGAAAATTGCAGCCGAAGTATGATGATTTGGCATATATGATTACGGGGCCTTATTTGAACACGGAATATCTCGGGTTTTTCCTGGGAGCCAATACACCCGAAATAAAAAGCAAAACCTTGCGACAAGCAATTAATTATGGTTTTGACCGCGTAAAAATGGTAACCTACCTCCGCAACGGAATGGGCATTCCCGCCATTCACGGCTTTATACCGAAAGGATTGCCTGGTTATGATGAAATAGATGGTTATACTTATCAACCCGAAAAAGCCAAGCACTTAATTGAACAATACAAAACAGAAACCGGCGATTCAAAACCTGAAATAACAATTGGAACAAACAGCCAGTACTTGGACTTATGTGAATACGTTCAGCGCGAACTTGAAAAATTGGGTATTGCTGTAACCATAGATGTAATGCCCCCTTCCACACTACGACAAATGAAAAGTAGCGGTGAATTAGATATTTTTCGCGCCAGCTGGATTGCAGATTATCCCGATGCCGAAAATTATCTTTCGCTTTTTTATAGTCCTAATTTTGCACCAAACGGCCCCAATTATATGCACTTTAAAAACCAGACTTTTGATAGTCTTTATGCGAAATCGCTTTCCGTTTCAGATATTGATAAACGTAAATTACTTTATACCAAAATGGATTCCATCATTATTGAGGAAGCTCCAGTAGTGCCTTTGTTTTATGATATGGCAGTGCGCTTTGTAAATAAAAAAGTTTCTGGGCTGGGTATTAATCCACAGAATTTTTTGATCTTGAAAAAAGTCAAAAAAGAAAAATAAACAAACTAATTTAATAGAACAATATGGGATTTGGCGGCTCGGCTGCGGCAATGGTTCAATCAATTCGCAACAATGCGAAGCAACTTGCCAAACGAAATAGTTATTTTGAAAAAGATGTTCCTTCGAAATATGGAACATCCACAAAAATTGTTGACTATAAAAGAATGTCTCCCGCACAATTCGTGGCTTTCAAACAAAAATTGAAAGAAAACGAATTACGGCGCCAAAAACACTTAGCTATTGTTTTCGGAAGCGTAATGTTTGTAATTATTGGAGTATTGATTTACTTTTTATTTTATAATTAAGTTTTCCGCCACTTCGCTGTTTCTTCAAAAACGTGCTCCAATATCTTGGCGTCCATTTCTGAAAATTCAATATTTCTTCGGCCCATTACCACTTTGGCAACTTCAAAAGCTTTGTCGGTTTTATAGGTTGTGAAACCTCCGCTTCCCCCCCAACTAAAACTCGGAATAAAATTGCGAGGAAATCCACTTCCAAAGATATTCGCACTCACGCCCACAACTGTTCCTGTATTGAACATAGTGTTTATGCCGCACTTGCTGTGATCGCCAATCATCAAACCGCAAAATTGTAAGCCTGTTCGGGCAAAACCTTCAGTTTCGTAATCCCATAGACGCACTTCGGCGTAGTTATTTTTTAAATTGGAATTGTTGGTGTCAGCACCCAAATTACACCATTCCCCAACAACTGAATTCCCTAAAAAACCATCGTGACCTTTGTTTGAGTACCCAAAGATTACAGAGTTATTAACCTCTCCCCCAACTTTACTCTGTGGGCCAATAGTGGTGTTTGAATAAATTTTGGTGCCCATCTTTAAGGTAGAATTTTCGCAAAGCGCGAAAGGACCGCGTACCATAGAACCCTCCATAATTTCAGCATCTTTACCTATATAAATAGGTCCTTCGGAAGCATTTAGCGTGCAAAATTCAACCGTTGCCCCTTCTTCAATAAAAATATTCTCGGGTTTTTTTGTCCAAATCCCTTTTGGAATTGGCTGTGAATCTCTGCCTTTTGTAATCATTTCAAAATCGCGGATTATCGCTTCACCGTTTTTTGAAAAGATATCCCAGCTGTATTCAATTCGTAAGACATCTTTGTGCTCATATTGAATAATATCGAAGGTTTCAAAATCTACTTCCTGTCCTTCTTTGGTATAAAAAGCAATAGGTTCATCATCAAAAAAAATAGCTTGATTTTCTTCCAACCCTTTAATTATGTTTACTAAATTTTCCGATGGAAGAAAGGACGCGTTTATTAAAATATTCTTCTCCAATTCCAAGAAAGGATATTTTTCGGAAAGGTAATCTTCAGTGACGCTCGTGGTTGTGAACCCTAAAAAAAATTCCCACTTTTCGCGAATGGTCAAAATACCCACACGAATGTCTGCCACTGGCCGAGTAAACGTAAATGGCAAAAGCTGGTTACGGACGTTGCCGTCGAAGAGAATGTAATTCATTGTTTTTACATCTAGATTTAATTTCAAAGCTAACAAAAAAAGCCCTCGATTTCTCGAAGGCTTTTGTATGTTTTCACAAAAAAGAAGATTATTCTTCTGTTTTAGCTTCTTTAGCTGCTGGTTTTTTAAACTTGTCGTATTTGTTTTTGAATTTGTCAATACGTCCAGCAGTATCGATAAGTTTTGCTTTTCCAGTATAGAAAGGGTGCGAAGTACGTGAAATCTCCATCTTTACCAAAGGATACTCAACACCATCTACCTCGATAGTTTCTTTTGTATCTGCAGTTGATTTAGTAAGGAATACATCTTCATTGCTCATATCCTTAAAAGCAACTAATCTAAAATTTTCTGGGTGGATACCTTTTCTCATGATTGTAATAATTTGTATTAAAAAAAATTCATTCCCGACCTTTCGGAATTGAGTTTGCAAATTTAAGTATTAATTGGAAATTAGCAACAATATTTTACTCTTTTTTAATTCATCGCTAAATCACTGGCAAATGTAACGTTTTGCTATCTTTGTTTACTAACAGACCAAACCAAAAAAATCAACTTTAAAATGGAAACCCAACCTATTTCAATTAAAAAATCTGCAGTTAATTACGGCCTTATCTTAGGTGCAGTTTTAGCACTTATGACCACATTAATGTATGTTTTAAACCCAGACCTTTTCACAAAATGGTGGGTGGGTATAATAAGTTTTATTATAATTATTGCCTTAGGAATAGTTTCGGTAGCCAAAGCAAAGGGTATACTCGACGGAATAATGAGCTTTAAAGAAGCTTTTACGGTTTATTTTATTACTGTTGCCCTTGGACTATTTATTAGTACCGTGGTGGGTATATTAATTTTCAATATAATTGATCCTGAAATGGCGGCATTTCTGCAAGAAAAAACCTTGGAAATGACCGCAGAATTTTTACAAAAATTAGGCACACCACGAGCAGAGATTGATAAACAAATGGCAAAAATGGCGGAGCAGGACAACTTCGCAATTGGTACTCAGCTCAAAAATTATATTTTCAGCCTTGCATTTATGAGCGTAATAGGATTGCTGGTCGCACTTATTTTCAAAACAAAAAATCCAAACCCGTTAAACTAATTGATGAATATTTCCATCGTTATACCTCTTCTAAACGAAGAAGAATCGCTAAATGAACTTTACCGTTGGATTGCATCCGTTATGCAATCCAATGGTTTTTTATACGAGCTCATCTTTATTGACGATGGCAGTACCGATAAGTCTTGGAAAATAATTGAAAGCCTTTCCAAAGAAAATCCTGCAGTTAAAGGAATCCGTTTTCAAAAGAACTACGGAAAATCGCAAGCCTTACACGCTGGCTTTTCAATGGCGGAAGGCGATGTGATTATCACAATGGATGCCGACTTGCAGGACAATCCCGAAGAAATCCCAGCGCTTTATAAAATGATTATCGAAGAAGGCTTCGACCTTGTTTCAGGTTGGAAAAAGAAGCGTTACGATTCTGTAATAAGTAAAAATTTACCTTCTAAACTGTTCAATTACGCTGCACGAAAAACTTCGGGTGTAAAACTACACGACTTTAATTGCGGGCTGAAAGCTTACAAAAAAGACGTTGTAAAAACAATTGAAGTAACTGGCGAAATGCACCGTTACATTCCAGTTTTGGCAAAAAATGCAGGTTTTAGCAAAATTTCAGAAAAACCTGTTTTGCACCAAGCCCGAAAATATGGAACAACCAAATTTGGCGCAGAACGATTCATTCGTGGTTTTTTAGATTTGATAACGATCTGGTTTTTATCAACTTTTGGAAAACGGCCAATGCACCTTTTTGGCGCCTGGGGCGCATTTATGCTCTTTGTGGGCTTTTGCTTCGCTCTGTATTTGGGCATTGACAAGTTATTTATAAATCCATCCGCAAGACTAATCACCGCTCGCCCAGAATTTTTTATAGCACTTACGGCAATGATCTTGGGAACCCAACTTTTTCTCGCAGGTTTTTTGGGAGAATTAATATTGAGAAGTAAAAAAGACTCCCGAAACTACATCATTAAAGAACGACGAAACTTCAAAGATTAACCGCAGAGAATCTTTATTTTTGCAAATTAATTTAAGCGAATGATTTACGTAGATCCAAAAATTTTAGCCCGCGTTAACCAATGGCTAACTCCTTTTTTTGACGAAAAAACCCAACACGATATTAAAGAAATGATAGCTTACGATCCCGATGGATTGGAAGACAGTTTTTATAAAAACTTAGAATTTGGAACTGGTGGAATGCGAGGTATTATGGGCCTTGGCGACAACAGGATCAATAAATATACACTAGGAAAAAACACACAGGGACTTTCAAATTATTTAAAAGATCAATTCCCAAACCAAGAAATTAAAGTAGCAATTGCGTACGATTGCCGCCACAACAGTAAAGAGTTTGCAAAAGTAGTAGCCGATGTTTTTTCTTCAAACGGAATAAAAGTCTTTCTTTTTTCTGAATTACGGCCTACGCCCGAACTTTCATTCGCAGTAAAACATTTGGATTGTAAGGCTGGAATTGTTTTAACAGCCTCACACAATCCGCCAGAATACAACGGTTATAAAGTATATTGGGAAGATGGCGGACAATTGGTTCCACCACAGGATGGCGAAATTATTGCCGAAATAAATTCACTGAAATACGAAGACATAAAGTTTGAAGCTAATGAAAGTTTGATTCAAATTATAGATACCGAAGTTGATGAATCATTCGCAAATGCTTCTGTTAAAAACGGAACTTTCAATACTTCCCAAGCAGCAAAAGATAACTTGAAAATTGTTTTCACCTCGCTTCACGGAACTTCAATCACAATGGTTCCAAAGGTTTTGGAAATGGCTGGGTATAAAAATGTATTAATTGTTGAAGAACAGTCAGAACCAAACGGTGATTTTCCAACGGTAAAATCACCCAATCCCGAAGAACCTGCTGCGCTAAAAATGGCTTTGGAACTTGCAGAAAAAGAAAATGCAGACATTGTAATTGGTACTGACCCAGACTGCGACCGTTTGGGAGTTGCCGTTCGAAATAATAAAAATGAAATGGTCTTGCTCAACGGAAACCAAACAATGGTTTTAATGACGCATTTCCTTTTGAAGCAATGGCAAAAAGCGGGAAAACTGAATGGAAAACAGTTTGTTGCATCAACTATTGTTTCTACGCCAATGGTTGAAAATGTTGTGGAACATTTCAACGTAAAATATATTGAAGGTCTAACAGGTTTTAAGTGGATAGCGAAAATGATAAAGGACCATCCCGAACTCGAATTTATTGGCGGCGGCGAAGAAAGCTTCGGTTATTTAGTTGGCGATTTTGTCCGCGATAAAGATGCTGTTACCGCTACCCTACTTGCCTGCGAAATTGCAGCGCAAAAAAAACATTCCAGCAGCAGCATGTTCCAATATTTGAACGATGTTTACGAACAGTTCGGGAACTACCGTGAACATTTGATTTCGGTCACAAAAAAAGGAAAACAGGGCGCTGCAGAAATTTCAGCAATGATGAAAGTGCTTCGCGAAAATCCATATAAGGAAATTGCGGGGAGCAAGGTGGTTAGAATGGATGATATTTCAAAAAACGAGACCACAGATTTTATAAAACAGGAAACTTTGCCATTAAATCTACCAAAATCAAACGTATTAATCTATTACACTGAAGACGGCAGCAAAATTGCCGCAAGGCCTAGCGGAACGGAACCGAAAATAAAGTTTTACATTAGCGTGAATACTTTAGAAAAGGAAAATTTTGAAGACATACTTCAGAAAAAAATTGACGCTATCGCCGCACAACTAAACGTGAGTTAATGAATTATTTCAAAAAAATACTACGCTATGTCATCCCGTATAAAAAGTATGCGTATCTGAACATATTTTTCAATATACTCTATGCCCTTTTCAGCACGTTGTCATTTCTCGCTTTGATCCCGGTTTTACAGGTTATATTTAGCGACCAACGTGAAGTTGGGAAACTGCCAGTTTATGAAGGCATCACCAAATTAACTACATATATCCAAGATTCCCTCAACTACCATTTGGTTAAATATATCAATGAGTACGGCGACTTTAAGGTGCTTCTATTTATGATAGGAGTAATAATAGCCATATTTCTGCTGAAAAACTTGAGCAATTATTTGGCCATGTTTTACTCCACATTTCTAAGGAACGGTGTTTTGAAAGATCTTCGAAACGATCTCTACAGCAAAGTGATCCAATTTCCATTGGCTTTTTATTCTGAGAAAAGAAAAGGTGATACTATTTCCCGCCTTAGCGGTGATGTTGATGAAGTGAAAAATTCAGTGCTTTCAGTTCTGGAAATGATTGTGCGTGAGCCGTTAACAATCATTTTTTCATTAGCCACGATGCTTTTTATAAGTCCGAAGCTTACCCTTTTTGTATTTGTATTTTTACCTATTTCGGGTTTTTTAATTTCCAAAATTGGAAAATCTCTTAAAAAAGGCTCTTTAAAAGTGCAGCAGGAACAGGGTGTTTTTCTTTCCATTTTGGAGGAAACTATGGGTGGACTGCGTATTATAAAAGCTTTTCACGCAGAGAATTTATTCCAGAAAAAATTTGAGGATAGTAACCAGCGTTTTTATAAATATTCAAACACAGTATTAAACCGTCAAAATCTCGCTTCGCCGTTGAGCGAATTATTAGGAATCATTACCATTGGGGTTCTCTTGGTTTATGGAGGTTATCTGGTATTTGTAGATCAAACATTGGACGCTAGTTTTTTTCTCGGCTATATTATGCTGGCATATAATATTTTAACCCCTGCAAAGGCGATCGCAAAAGCAAGTTATTCAGTGAAACGCGCTAATGGTTCTGCCCAGCGTATTTTAGAATTGCTGGAAGCCAAAAACACAATCACCGATATTGAAAATCCAGTTCAAAAGGAAGGTTTTGATACTGTAATTTCTATTAAAAATATTTCATTTAAATACGAAGATCAATATGTTTTAAAAGATTTTTCTTTGGAAATACCGAAGGGAAAAACCGTGGCGCTCGTTGGCCAATCCGGAAGTGGAAAAAGTACGATTGCAAATTTATTGACACGTTTTTATGATGTAAACGAAGGAAGCATAGAAATTGACGGTGTTGATATAAAAGATATTTCAAAAAGATCGCTACGTGGATTGATGGGCATTGTATCGCAGGATTCTATTCTTTTTAATGATTCTGTCGGGAATAACTTAAAACTCGGAAAACCGACCGCTTCCGAAGAAGAATTAATGGATGCTGCGGAAATAAGCAACGCCTATGAATTCATAAAAGATCTTCCCGAAAGTTTTGAAACTAACATTGGCGACAGTGGAAACAAACTGAGCGGCGGCCAAAAACAGCGCTTAAGTATTGCCCGCGCCGTTTTGAAAAACCCGCCGATCATGATTTTGGACGAAGCAACTTCTGCATTGGACACTGAAAGTGAACGCTTGGTGCAGGATGCTTTGGAAAAAATGATGAAGAATAGAACTTCCATTGTTATTGCGCACCGACTTTCCACCATTCAAAATGCAGATAAAATCGTGGTTCTTTCCAAAGGAAAAATTGTGGAACAGGGCAAGCATCAAGAGCTTTTAGAGAAAAAAGGCGTTTACTACAGTTTGGTGGAAATGCAATCACTTGCGTAGAGACGCACGGCCGTGCGTCTCTACGGCCGTGTGGGAAAATATTTTTTCGCTGATTAAACCTTTTTACAATATTGTGGTCATATACCCACTTGCGCAATAATGGTTGAAGAACAAGAACTCTTAACGGCATTGAAAACCGGGGGAGCCAAAGAGGCCGCCTTTAGGGAACTTGTTTCGCAATATAAGGAACGGTTGTATTGGCAGATTCGGAATATCGTTTTAGACCACGACGATGCTGATGACGTGCTACAAAACACCTTTATAAAAGTTTTTAGAAATATTGATTCCTTTAAGGGTGAAAGCAAGTTGCATACGTGGATGTACCGGATTGCAGCGAATGAATCCATCACATTTCTGAACAAAAAAGCAAAGCACAACAATGTTTCCATTGAAAACTTAAGTGATAATGCGGTACGAAAACTAGAAACCGATATCTATTTTGAAGGCGACCAGCTACAGCTTCAGTTTCAAAAGGCAATTGCTACACTTCCAGAAAGACAAAAGTTGATTTTTACAATGAAATATTTTGAAGATCACACCTTCGAGGAACTTTCGGAAATACTTGAAACATCTGTGGGCGGACTAAAGAGCAGTTATCACATTGCAGTAAAAAAAATTACCGAATTCATAAAGACGAATGAAACATCCATTAATTCTATATAGATCAATGCAATATATTTAATTAGGATGTTCTATCTGTCCAATAAAAAAATAAAAAGACAGCTAAAACCTTATAAAAAATTGATAGTCAAAATTTAAAGTGAAAAAAGAAAAAAACATACCTGATTTTAAAACACCCAAAGGTTATTTCGAAACTTTTGAGGAACGTCTTTTTAGCAAAATTGCCGAAGAAAAGTTTCCGAAATCTAGAGGCTTTAAGGTTCCAAAAAACTATTTCGACAAATTTGAAGAAAGCGTTATTGGAAAATTAAATGTTTCAGAAAAACCCACGAAAGTAATTCCGCTTTTTTCGAGAAAATATTTCGGTTATGCCGCAGCAATCGCAGCTTGCCTTTTAATAGGTTTCAATATTTTTAACCAAAAAACCGATAATTCAAATTTAGACGCCCTGCAATTGGCCGCAATTGACACCTATATTGAGGAAGGCAATTTAAATCTAGATCTTTATGAGGTAACTTCATTTATAGACGACGAAGACATTGCTAACTTAGATTTTGACACGCAACAATTCACAGATGCTGCACTGGAGGATTATCTTTTGGAAAATTTGGATACAGAAATCATAACAAACGAAAAATGAAAAAATTAGCAATATTATTTTTCCTGTTAGCTGCAACCTTGCAAGCCCAGGATAAAAAACACGAAAAAATAAGAGCTTTAAAAGCCGCTTATATTACAGAAAAGCTGGCACTCACTTCTGCTGAAGCGGAAAAGTTTTGGCCTATATACAACCGCTATCAAGAGAAATTTCACGCCCTTCGGAAAAAGGAACGTAACGAGATTTTTCAAAAATTAAGAGATGGTCTTGATAATTTAACCGACGCCGAGGCAAACGAACTAATTGACAAAAATCTAAGTATAGAATCCGGAGAACTGGAATTGAGAAAACAAATGACAGCTGAATTAAGGAATGTAATTTCTCCAAAAAAAATAATCATCCTGAAAAAAACTGAGAATGATTTTAAAAGAGAGCTTTTAGGTCGATACCGGCATAACCAGGAAAAGAGAAAAGAATAGATACTAAAAAAGCCCCGAAATTTCGAGGCTTTTTTATACAATATCATCAAATTACATAGCTCCCCATTCCTTCAAGGACTTTTCATTTAAGGCTACATAATCACTATTGTCAGCTGCTTTAGCTAGTTCCATTGACTTTTTAGCTGCCTCAATAGCACCTTTTTTATCACCTGCTTTTGCATAAATTAAAGACTTTTGGCGCAATTGCCAAAATTTTGGGTCTTTATTCATTTCAATAGACTTATCAATCCAAGTTTTAGCTTGATTAATATCTTTTCCAGCTTCCAAATAATAAACTGCCGCAGAGTAATAATCATTTGCTGACGGTCCATTCATCACTCTCTGTATGCTTGAACTTACCGTTTTATCAGTATTAAACTTAATTGGTACGCCAACGTAAGTCTTTTCCCAAAGTATGCCTAAAGTAGCCATATCGTTTTTTAAATCATCAAACGTCATTGTTAGGGTTTCAACATTCATGGGCATTGGGTAAGCCTGTGCAGATACTTGCACCGCAACTTTGCTATCATCCCATTTTTCAGGATTACCCCAGTTAGTGGTATCATCATAAAAATAAATTTCCCAACTTGAAGCGCCCGGTTTAGTATATATTGCGTACGACCCAGCTTTCAAGGTTTTACCTCCTACTTCAACGTCATCGCTAAATGTAATTTTAGAATTTGCGTTGGCACCAGTACGCCACATGGTATCGTAAGGAACCAATCCTCCAAAGATTGTCCTTCCTTTCATGGAAGGCCTGGAGTATTCTAAAGTAACGTCTGTTAGTCCAACTTTTTGTTCAATTTTTTGAAATGGACTCGGTTGCGGAGTTTCAATTTGAGCTTGAATGCCAGCGGTTAGCATCAAAGCGGTGAAAAGTAAAATATTTTTTTTCATTGTAATGGTTTTAAGGTGATTATAATTTTTACGAAGTTACTGTTTGCAAAATTTTAAATAGTTAATAAAACCCTAAATTACAAAAATAACGTCCACAGATCAATCGTTGAAAAACAACACTATAGTACTAATACCGAAGAATTGTTAATCTTTTGTTTAAACTTTTTTTGATATAGTAAAACAGAGTATTTTTAAAGAAAAAATGAAGATATGTTAACCTATTTAAAAAGAATATTTAGAACGAGATTTCAAAAAAACGTAGCTCAAACAGACACCTATAGGCTATTGCGAATGAATCAAAAATTGACATTCAATAAGAACAAATAAAAACTGAATGAAAATTTATACACTGCACGCCAAACAAAATTTACCTATTTCTGTTGATCAAGCTTGGGATTTTCTTTCAGATCCAAAAAACTTAAAAGTTATAACGCCAGATTATATGGGTTTTAATATTCAATCCGGCTCCGATAGAACCATGTATTCTGGTCAAATCATTGAATATATTGTTACTCCAATTTTAGGAATTAAAACACGATGGGTAACAGAGATAACCCACGTTGAGAATAAAAAATATTTCGTAGATGAACAACGCTTTGGGCCTTATGCCCTTTGGCATCACAAACATTTCATAAAGGAAATCGATGGCGGTGTTGAAATGGAAGATTTGCTTCATTATAAACTTCCCTTCGGTTTTTTGGGCCAATTGGTGCACCCCTTTTTAGTTAAACCGAAACTTGACGAAATATTTGAATACCGAAAAAATAAATTGATGGAACTCTTCGGAGAAATATAATTTCAAAAACTAAACAATGTCAAAAACCATAATTTTAATAGGCGGTTCCTACGGAATAGGAGCTGCAATCGCTTCTAGATTAAAAGAAAACCACAATGTAATAATTGCATCCAGAAGCAATGACAATATTCCAGAAGGAGTTACACATCATACTTTTGATGTGCTAAAAGATGATATTTCAGAATTAGATCTCCCAGAAACAATAGACGGTTTGGTTTACTGCCCTGGCAGTATAAACCTAAAACCTTTCAAAATGATGAGTCCCGAAACTTTTAATGAAGATATGGAACTTAATTTTAATTCATTGGTTCGCGTTATACACGGTTTACTTCCAAAATTGAAGAATTCAGAGCAAGCTAGCTTGGTATTTTTCAGTACGGTTGCGGTAAAAATAGGAATGCCTTTCCATACAAGCGTGGCTGCCGCCAAGGGAGCCATAGAAGGTTTTGCAAAAGCTTTAGCAGCTGAGTATGCTCCAAATTTTAGAGTAAATGTAATTGCCCCATCCTTGACTGATACTTCTTTAGCTTCCAAATTATTGAACAGCGATGCCAAAAAAGAAAAAATGGCAGAGCGTCACCCATTGAAAAAAGTTGGAACTACAGAAGATATTGCAGCTATGGCTACATTTCTATTGAGCGATGAATCTAAATGGATAACAGGCCAAGTTTTTGGCGTGGATGGCGGTCTTTCAACTTTAAATACAAACTAGATTTTGGCAGAAAAAGTAAATATTTTTTGGTTCCGAAGAGATTTGCGGTTGGATGATAATGTGGGTTTTTACAAAGCACTTCACGGAAAATTTCCAGTATTGCCCATCTTTATTTTCGATTCAGAAATATTGAGCGAGCTTCCGAAAGACGATGCCCGCGTCACTTTTATTTTTGAAACCCTACAAAAAATGCGGAATGACTTGCAGCAACACGACAGCAGTATCGCTATCTACCACGGAAAACCGGAAGATGTTTTCAAACAAATAATTACAGAATTTGCGGTTCAAAATGTAATTACAAACCGCGATTATGAACCTTATGCAAAGCAGCGCGATGAAACAATTGAAAAGTTACTTTCAAAAGATAATATCGGGTTTTATACTTTCAAAGACCAAGTAATTTTTGAAAAAGATGAAGTTGTAAAAAGCGATGGCAACCCATACGTTGTTTACACTCCATTTATGAAAACGTGGAAGGCAAAATTCAAAAAAGAATATGATGAAAAGATTTATTACACCAATGAATTTTTAAAAAATCTATATCAAAATTCTCGGCTCCCAAATCTTACATTAAGCGATATAGGTTTCACAAAATCTAAAATAGAAATTCCGGAATATGATGTTACGCCAACAACCATTCAGGAATATGAAAACAGAAGAAATGTTCCAGCAGAGGATGCAACTTCGCATTTGGGACCACATCTTCGTTTCGGTACCGTAAGCATTCGGAAGATGATTAAAAAAGCCACTGCAGAAAAGAATGAGGTGTTTTGGCAGGAATTAATTTGGCGCGAGTTTTTTATGCAAATCCTTTGGCATTTCCCTGAAACTGTTAACAACGCCTTCAAAAAGAAATACGATAGAATTGAATGGCGGAATAACGAAACTGAATTCAAAAAGTGGAAAGAAGGCAAAACAGGTTATCCCTTAGTTGATGCCGGAATGCGTCAACTGAATGAAACTGGCTATATGCACAACCGCGTAAGAATGTTGGTTGCGAGCTTTTTATGCAAACATCTTTTAATAGACTGGCGTTGGGGCGAGGCTTATTTTGCTGAAAAACTTCTGGATTACGAAATGTCAAGCAACGTTGGCAACTGGCAATGGGCTGCCGGCAGTGGTGTTGACGCAGCGCCGTATTTCAGGATTTTCAATCCAACAACTCAGATTGAAAAGTTTGACAAGGACCATAAGTATATCAAAAAACATGTTCCTGAATTTGGAACGAGCAATTATCCCGAAAAAATGGTAGACCATAAAGAAGCTAGAGAGCGCTGTCTGCAGGTTTATAAAAGAGCCGTTTCGTAATATTATTATTTTTTTCAGGAATTCATATTTGTTAAAAAAAACGTAAAGCGATAGGAATTTTATGCCATTCAGCACAATTTTGCTACTCTTGCACAGTTAAATAAAGCATCGCAACAAACCTGAAACCATGAAGAAGATTTTATTACTTACCTTTCCTTTATTTCTACTTACCCTGAACGCTAACGCGCAGGATTCTATTCAAGTTGAAAAAAATACATTAAACAATCAAATGATTGATGCTTTTGATAAAAGCAATAGTTACCAAGAATTTAAGGTCGTTAAGAAGACGCAACTCGTTACTTTAAAACGAAATATTTTAGATTCCGTTTCTTCTTTGGAGAAAAAAATTAAAAGTCAGGAAACTGAACTAGTACAGCAGAAAAATGAAGTTGATTCGCTTCGTCAGGGTTTAACAAATACAAAGCAAAATCTCGCCACTTCAAAAGAAAAGGAAGATGGTATATCGATTTTCGGAATACTTACTTCCAAAGCCACTTACAATACAATAATGTGGGGTATAATCCTGATTTTGTTATTGATAAGCGGATTTTTATTCTACAGGTTTTTGAACAGCCACAAAATTACAAACGAGACCCAATTGAAAATGGCTGAAATGGAAATTGAACTTGAAGATTACCGCAGAAACAGTTTGGAGCGCGAACAAAAGCTTCGTAGAAAACTACAGGACGAGATTAATAAGAATCGAAAAGCTTAACTTGATTTAAGGCTCTGTTCGTGTAATTTTTGCGCCAATTGCCCGAAGTCTCTCGTCAATATTTTCATACCCCCTATCAATCTGCTCAATATTGTGGATAGTACTAGTTCCCTGTGCTGAAAGTGCTGCTATCAATAATGAAATTCCCGCCCGAATATCTGGCGAAACCATTGTTGTTGCTTTGAGGTTAGATTGGAAGTTATGACCAATAACGACGGCGCGGTGCGGATCGCAAAGAATTATTTTTGCGCCCATATCTATCAACTTATCCACAAAAAATAGACGACTTTCAAACATTTTTTGGTGAATAAGCACACTTCCTTTTGCCTGCGTACATACTACGAGAACTATACTCAATAAATCTGGTGTAAAACCGGGCCACGGCGCATCTGCTACCGTAAGTATAGAGCCATCAATATAACCTTGAATTTCGTATTCTTTTTGAGATGGAATATGAATATCATCACCTTTTTTGTTCAGTTTTATACCAAGTTGTCTAAAGGTTTCAGGTATTAAACCTAAATTTTCCCAACTCACATTTTTAATGGTAATTTCACTTCTTGTCATTGCAGCCAAACCTATCCAGCTGCCAATCTCAATCATATCTGGTAGAATTCTGTGCTCACAACCGGTAAGATTTTCAACACCCTCAATAACCAATAGATTAGAGCCAACACCGCTAATATTTGCTCCCATTGAACTAAGCATTTTACAAAGCTGCTGAATGTAAGGCTCACAAGCTGCGTTGTAAATGGTAGTAGTCCCTTTGGCCAAAACAGCCGCCATCACAATATTTGCCGTTCCTGTAACCGAAGCTTGGTCTAAAAGCATATAAGATCCCTTTAAACCTTTGGGAGCTTCTACACCGTAAAAACGTTCTTCCTTATTATATCTGAATTTTGCTCCAAGTTTTATAAAACCTTCAAAGTGCGTGTCCAGCCTTCTTCTTCCAATTTTATCGCCACCCGGACGTGGAATATATCCTTTCCCAAACCTTGCCAACAATGGTCCAACAATCATTATTGAACCACGCAATGAGCTTCCCTCCTGCTTGAAAAGTTCAGATTCTAGATAGCCCAAATTTATTTCATCAGCAATAAATGCGTATTTTCCCTTACCGAGTTTTTGGATTTTTACACCCAGATTTTCTAAAATTTTTATAAGCTTGTTGACGTCCAGAATATCCGGAATGTTTTCAATGATAACCTTTTCCGGGGTTAACAATACTGCACAAAGAATTTGTAAGGCTTCGTTCTTGGCACCTTGTGGCGTAATTTCGCCTTTCAGTTTATGCCCGCCTTCTATTTGGAAAGTTCCCATAAATAATGATTGAAATATTAATGACGCTTACGGTTGCGGTTATTGTTGTTGCTGTTGCTGTTTGATTTGTAGTTTTTCTTGTTGGAGGAAGTGGTATTGAAACGCTTTTTATTTTTCAATAGATTGGAAGCGTCACTCAAATCTTCATCGCTGTTTTTCAAATTGATTTCTCCGTCGGAAAGTTCAAAAAGATGTGCAAAGATTACATCATCTTCCACAGTGTCCTTATTCCAGTTTAGAAAACACTTTTTCATGTGGTTTGCAATGGTAAGGATAAGGCCTTCTTTTTTATCGCCTTCTTCCCAACTTTTTGCCACATCAATCATTCGCTTTATGTTGTTTCCGTAAAAACGATATTTCGGATGGTTTTGTGGATAGCTTAATGGCTCAGGCCGCTCCATTAATTCTTCACGGGAAGGAATGGGAAAAGGCGAATCTACATCCAGTTTAAAATCTGAAATTATAAAAAGTTGATCCCAAAGCATGGGCTGAAAATCTGGAACATCGCGAAGATGCGGGTTTAGATTACCCATTACGGCAATTATGCTTTTGGCAATTTTATTACGCTCGTCCTTGTCTTCAGTGGCAATGGCTTGATCTACCATTTTTTGAATGTGGCGACCGTATTCTGGAATAATTAATTTTGGGCGCTCTGTATTGTATTCTATTTGGGCTACTTCTTGTATCAAAATGTTTTAATTAAGGAAAGAATATTAGTGTATTGGGAAAGATTGAAAATCATTTCAGACGCAAAATACTAAAAATTAAAGTGAAATAACACCTTCAACGTTGGAAACTTCAAGATATTTTTTAACCACTTCATCTGGAGATCCCATTGTAACCTTTATTGAAAGGCTTGCGTAGGTTCCTTTTGAAGAATCGCGTGTAGTTATTTTTGCATCGGTGCCATCAAATACACTTTCTATTTCAGCTATTTTTTCAAGATCTGCAGGCACTATAAATTTGAAAAGGTATGGAGAAGGCCAAGCGGTGTCTTGCTCAAGCTGTTTTCTTAAACGTTCGTAAAATTCAGAAGTGTTTTTGTTTTGATCCATCAAAAAACGTTGTTGTTAGCCAACAAAGATACACTTTCACCACAAATATTTATTTACTTACTTTGTATAAAAATTATAACTTTTGAAAACAAAAAGAATTGTAATAACTGGCGGGCCAGGCTCAGGAAAAACTGCACTCATTAAATATTTAGAAAAAGAAGGCTATCCTGTATTGCACGAAATTTCACGAGATGTAATCTTGGAAGCTCAAGAGGATGGAATTGAACAATTGTTTTTGGAAAATCCTATCTTATTCAGTGAAAAATTGCTGGAAGGAAGACTGAAACAATTTCACGAAGCAAAAAACTGCGAAGCACCCATTCTTTTTTTTGATCGCGGAATGCCCGATGTTACTGCTTATATGGATTTTGTTGATACGCATTACCCAAATAATTTTTCTGAAACTTGTCTTGAAAATAGATATGACGAAATTTTTGTGCTACCGCCCTGGGAAGAAATTTATGAACAAGATAATGAGCGATACGAATCTTTTGAGCAGGCTGAAAAAATTTTCGATTTTCTAAAAAAAGGCTACGAAAATTATGGTTACAAAATTCACGATGTCCCAGCGGGGTCTATTAAAGATCGAGTAGTTTTTATAATCAATAAACTTGAAAATATACTTTGACGAACGTTCGCGACATCCTAAATAAATATTGGGGCTACACTTCCTTCAAACCAATGCAGGAAGAAATAATGGCTTCCGTGCTGGATGGAAAAGACACCGTGGCATTACTACCCACGGGCGGCGGAAAATCTTTGTGCTTTCAAGTTCCGGCTTTGGCTATGGACGGTATTTGCATTGTAGTTTCACCCCTAGTAGCACTTATGGGCGACCAAGTGAATGCTTTAAAAGAACGCGGAATAAAAGCCCTAAAACTAACCGGAGGAATTTCTTTTGATGAATTAAATACTTTATTAGACAACGCGCTCTACGGAAATTACAAATTTCTCTACCTCTCTCCCGAAAGACTGCAACAAGAAATAGTTCAAAATTACATCAAGCAAATGAACGTAAATTTAATTGCTGTTGATGAAGCGCACTGTATCTCGCAATGGGGAAATGATTTTAGGCCTGCCTATAAAAATATAACAGTACTGCGTGACCTCCATCCCCTAGTTCCTATTATCGCGCTTACTGCCACCGCAACTCCCGAAGTTTTGGAAGACACTATTTCCGAATTAAAAATGGAGCTTCCTGCAATTTTCAAAAACTCCTTTGCCCGTGAAAATCTATCGTACCAAGTTTTTAAGGAAGATGACAAGCTCTACAGAACAGAGCAATTGTTGAAAAACAATAAAGGTTCTGCGATTGTATATGTGCGAAACAGAAAAGGTACAATAGAAATCAGCGAGCAACTTAATAGTCTGGGCATTTCAGCTACATTTTATCACGGAGGAATTTCCGCAAAGGATAAAGCTCAAAAATTAACATCTTGGCGAAACGCGAGAGTTTCAACAATGGTTGCCACAAACGCCTTCGGAATGGGTATTGACCACGCAAATGTTCGGTTTGTGATTCACCTTCAAATTCCAGAAAGTCTAGAGAGCTATTTTCAGGAAGCCGGACGCGCTGGGCGCGATGGTGAATATGCCGCGGCAGTGCTCCTTTATAATGAGTACGATAAAATTTATGTGAAGCAGCAGTTTGTGGAATCACTGCCAACCACTTCCGATTTAAAAAAGATTTATAGAACGCTGAATAATTATTTTCAGATTCCCTATGGGGAGGGAGAATTTTCAAAGCACAATTTCGGTTTTTCTGAGTTTTGCAAAACCTACAATCTCAACACATTGCTTGCCTACAATGCGCTAAATAATTTGGACCGTTTAGGAATTGTGCAACTTTCACAGGAGTTTGGGCGCAAATCCACTGTGCAGTTTTTAATTTCTTCGGAAAAAGTATTGACTTATTTTGAAAAGGATATTACTGCTTCCGTTATCGGAAAAACAATCCTCAGAATTTACGGCGGCATTTTTGAAATGCCCACATCAATCAACCTAGATTTGATTGTTTCCAAAACCGGGCAATCCATTGAAACCGTTATAACAAATTTGAAAAAAATGGAACGCGACCAAGTCATTGAAATGACGTTGCAGATAACCGATGCCACGCTCACTTTCCTTGTTCCTCGCGAAGATGACAAGACCATTAACGTAATATCGCGCGAAGTGGAAGCCTTAAACCGCAAAAAAGCGGCACAGGTAAATTCCGTTTTGCGCTATATTGAAAATACCAAAACCTGCCGAAGTGTACAATTGGTTTCATATTTTGGCGAAACCACAGCTTCAAAATGCGGAGTTTGCTCGGTGTGCAAAGGACAAGCTTCAAAACTTTCTAAAAAAGAAATTCAGCAATTAGCGACGCAAATACTGGCTTTGCTTGAGGAAGCGGAATTAACCTCGCGCGAGATTTCAGAAAGACTTACTTTTACCGAAACAGATATTTTAAAGGTACTCCGTTTGCTTATGGATTCCGAAAAAATAAAAACCAATCCGAAAAATCAATATTATTTAAACTGAAAAAATGCAAAACGATTTGAGAATAGTGTTTATGGGAACCCCAGATTTTGCTGTCGGGATTTTAAAAGAAATGGTTGAAATTGGTAAAAATATTGTTGGTGTAATCACTGCGCCAGATAAGCCAGCTGGCCGCGGCAGAAAGCTAATGGGTTCCGCCGTTAAAGACTATGCAGTTTCACAAAACTTGAAAGTGCTCCAGCCTACAAATTTAAAGGATGAATTTTTTTTGAAAGAATTAGAAGGCCTAAACGCAAATCTTCAGGTTGTGGTGGCTTTCCGAATGCTTCCCAAAGTGGTTTGGCAAATGCCCGCATTAGGCACTTTTAATCTTCACGCATCGCTCCTTCCGCAATATAGAGGTGCAGCGCCGATAAATTGGGCCATAATTAATAATGAGGAAAAAACAGGCGTAACTACTTTTTTTATTGATGAAAAGATTGATACGGGCTCCATAATAGCAAATAAAGAAGTTGCGATTGCGCAAAATGAAACCGCCGAAACACTGCACGATAAATTAATGGAGACGGGCAGCCATTTGGTTTTGGAAACACTTGAATTAATTGAAATGGGGAATGCGAATCCAAGGATGCAGCCAAAAAGCAGTGATCTAAAGGATGCGCCAAAACTTACTGCTGAAAACACAAGAATAGACTGGACGAAACCTGGGACAGCGATAGCTGCTTTTATAAGAGGCCTTTCTCCATATCCGGTTGCGTGGTCTATTCTTTATAATAGTAATGAAGAACTAAAAATAAAAATCTATACGGCGAGTTTTGAAAAGATGGATCACAAACTTGAACCGGGAGTTATCCAAACTTCGAAAAAAGAACTTAAAGTGGCCTGTCCGGACGGATACATTATTATTAAAGACATACAACTTCCCGGAAAACGGAAAATGGAAGTTTCTTCACTTCTAAACGGGTATTCTTTTGATGAAGATTCCAAACTATCGTAAACCCTTGTCAGTGTTGATTTGGTTAAAATCACATAAAAAAGCGCTATGTTTATTAACAAACAGTCCAAGTTATCAACAAAAATACGGATTTCCTGCGTGGTTACTTGCCTGAACGGATATTCCTGTTAAATTTGTAGGGCAATTAATCGAAGTTTAACCAACAATTTAATTTAAAAAAATTATGAACAAATCAGATTTAATCGATGCAATGGCAGCTGATGCCGGAATTACAAAGGCTGCTGCCAAGAAATCTTTAGAGTCTTTCTTAGGTAACGTTGAAAATTCACTTAAAAAAGGTGATAGAGTATCACTTGTAGGATTCGGATCTTGGTCAGTATCAAAAAGAGCTGCTAGAGAAGGTAGAAACCCTCAAACTGGTAAAACCATCAAAATTGCTGCTAAAAAAGTAGTTAAATTCAAAGCTGGTTCAGATTTACAAAACAGTGTAAACTAATTGTAAGATATTTTACAACATTGTTAGTCCTTCTTTTCATTCAATTGAAAGGAAGGACTTTTTTTATTCTATTGATTTATAGTAAATTATATATTCGCAACATTTCATCGTTTTTATTCAATTAAATATAATTTAAACAACGGATTAGTAAATTTTTGGTATTTCTAAATTTATTACTTAGTTTTAATATTCCAAAAAAACGCTATGACCACCTTAAAACCAGAAAGAGGACTATTATTGGTCGCGGAACCCTCCATAATCGGAGATGTTTCCTTCAACCGTTCTGTGGTACTTTTGGCAGAGTATAGCGAAAATGGATCTGTAGGTTTTATTCTCAATAAGCCTTTGCAGTACAAGCTTCGCGATTTTGTACCGGAGATAAATTCAAAGCTTCCTGTATTTAATGGAGGTCCTGTAGAGCAGGACAATCTTTACTTTATTCATTGCATTCCTGAAATTATTCCAGACAGTATCGAAATATCCAGCGGTATTTATTGGGGCGGAGATTTTAGCGCAATTATAGATTTGCTGAAGGAAGACAAATTGAAAAAGGACCAAATACGCTTTTTTCTTGGCTATTCTGGTTGGGAAAGTGAACAACTAGAACAGGAGCTGGAAGTAAACAGTTGGGTTGTGGTTCCAAACAATTATAACAATGGGATTATTGGCAAAACCAATATCAACTTTTGGAAAGAAAAGATGATTGAGTTTGGTGGCGACTATATATTATGGTCCAACGCCCCAGAAAATCCCAGTTTCAATTAACCCATCCGTGCTTTGAGATTTAATTTTGGCAACAATACTTTTGCCATAGTATCAACAAATTTCTTTTTTCTATATTTTGTAACGGGAACAATACCTTGTATGGTATTGGTTATGAAAATTTCATCTGCCTTTTGAAGTTCGAAGGGTGAAATTGAAGTTTCCTCCAAAATATAGTCCGGTAGCATTTTAATGATTGAGATAAGCTGCTTGCGTAAAATACCGTTTAAACAACCATCTGAAAGCGGAGGCGTTTTTATAATCGTGCCCGATATTAAAAATATATTTCCGTTTAATGCCTCCACAACTTGTTTATTTTCATTTAGTAATAAGCAATTCTCATAATCGTTTTCTTTGGCATAAATACTTCCTAAAATATTTATAAGCCTGTTATTCGTTTTTAAGGTTGATAGCAATCCAGATGTTATAAAATGGTCTTTAAAAAGTTCGATTTCATATCGTTTTTCATTTAAAACATAAAAAGGATTGTGTAATTTTTCAAATGAAATGGCGTATTCAACGTCATTAGTCTCTGGTGTATATTTTCCACCTGTTTTGCGCCAAACGAGTAATTTTACACGATAAGATCCATCTTTTTTTTCTATTGATTTGAGCGTTCGTAATATTTCGTCTTCCAGAAATTCCATTGTAAATTTCATAGGTATTTCCATTCGAAGGATTCGCATTGATGCCATCAAACGAAAATAGTGGTCTTCCCAGAAATAAATTTTTCCGCCTGAGAACCTGAGGGTTTCAAAAACAGCATCGCCGTAATTTAGGCCTCTATTATCAAAAGTAATATTGGCTTCATTGTGAGATTTTATTGTTCCGTTTAAATTTACCATAAAAAAACCGTCCTTTTTTAATGGACGGTGCAAAGGTATTATAAATTAAAGATTTTTTTAAACTGAACCCAGGATTGACTTCAAATTGGAAATCATATTATCCCAAAGCATTTTACCTTCTTCAACTTCATCTTCTTCGGCAAAATCAGTAACCATTAATGAAACATCTTTTGTTATTTCATCAACCTGAATTCGCAGCTCAAAGTAAAACTCTTCGTCTTCATCTTCTATCCATCTAAATTTGATGCGCTCCGGACTTTTTTTACTGAGTAACTTTGCGCGCTCCTCACTTCCAGACCAGATAAATGTATAAAATTCGCCTCTTGAGTTTACGTTGTCTGCATACCATTCGGAAAGTCCCGAAGGCGTTGATATATATTGATATAAAAGTGAAGGGGAAACCTGAATGGGAAATTCCATTTCATATTTTATTTTATCTTCCATAGCTTTCTGTTAGTTGATGCCCAATATATATATATTAATCTTAACCTCAAATGAAAGATTGAAAATTTTTTATTTAAAAAGTACGTAACAAAGAATTAAATAATTTGAACAAAACCGAAATATATATTTGTCGCAGATAATTTTGTTTCTATCTTTGCAGCCGCTTAGGCATAAAGCTTGTGTGCAATAAACATGGCGAGGTAGCTCAGTTGGTTAGAGCGTCGGATTCATAACCCGGAGGTCGGGGGATCGTGCCCCCCTCTCGCTACTAAAAATCCCCAAAGATTAATTCTACGGGGATTTTTTTATGGAAATAATTTGTGAGCGAACATATTGCGATCCGTCAGAAACACCCTTCAAAACTGGAAATATTTTCCGTTGGTCGAAAACTTCTTGTGAATTTGGCTAATATTATTACATTTGTTAAAATCAAGTTAATAAATAATTGAGAAACAGATTCATATAGGTGGTAGAAAAGGTTAATTTTACAATTGAACCTTTAAAACCTATATTATGAAAAATTATTTATTTGCAATCGTAATGCTAGCCGGTCTAGCTTTTAGCTGTACCCCAGAAAATCAAATTAGTGATGAGCAACAAATCGACAAACACAAAGTTTGCCCCCCAGGAGACCGAAACTGTAACGGGATTCTTGACTCTAACGAATAAATCAAAAATTAGTGTTTATTTAATAGCAGTTGCGGTTTTGGCGGTGATATCTCCATTTCTCCACGTGTTATATCTTATTGATGACAAAGAGGGCATATTTGGATTTTCATATATGTCCTCTTTTATGTATTCATTAAGTCTTCCAACTATGGCTTTATGCTCTGGTTTGTTGTTAAAATATGTAGGAACGTTATTACCTCATTTTAATTTATATTTTAAATATATAAGCTATTCTTTTCTTTTTGTTGGTATATTTTTTATGGTTTATACGTTTGTTCCAATGTTTGATTTTTCCACATCAATTTATTTTACTGGCTTGTTGGTAGTTTCAGTTATTTTAACTGTTGCATCACATTATTTACACAAAGCTGTCTTAACTACAGAAGAACGCCTTAAAAAAATTATATCAAAACTTTTCGACTTTATAATTCTTGAAACTCCCCGCAAACATGTTTCAGAGGAAAAACAGATTGATTATGTTATTTCCTACGAGAAGATTATCAACGAAATCGGGGACGAATGAATGATACTTTAAAAAGCTTAAGAAAACTGCGAATAGCCGGGATGCTCTCTGAGTCTGCGCTCCAGGAAGTTGAAAATAGATTGCTGCAAAAACCAAATCAAGAGGTTTTGCAATCTGTTGGGGAAATATAATTAAGTTATCTTATCGAAGATGTTTTTCCAAGTCTGAATATGTAACCTCAGATTGTTCACCACTTTTCATATTTTTAAGAGTGAAAGATTGCGCTTCCATTTCCTTTTCACCAGCCAAAACGGTAAAAGGAATATTGCGCTTATCTGCATAGCCCATTTGTTTACCCATTTTTGCAGCATCGGGATATAACTCAGCTTTAACACCAACTTTACGTAGGCTATTTATGGCTTTCATTGCGTACAAAGCTTCCTTCTCACCAAAATTTATAAAAAGCGCTTTGCTGTTTTCCGCAGCGGTTTCTGGGAAAAGATTAAGTTCTTCCAAAACCAAATAAATACGGTCTAAGCCGAAAGAAATCCCCACACCACTCATATCTTTTAAGCCGAAAATCCCTGTGAGATCGTCATACCTCCCGCCGCCGCCAATGCTGCCCATATTTACTTCTGCGGGTGCGGAAACTTCAAAAATAGCTCCGGTGTAATAATTTAAGCCGCGGGCTAGCGTAACATCTATTTGAAGTGAAGCCGCCGCTAGTGCAAGTATTTCAATATTTTTAGTGATAAACTCGAGTTCTTCAACACCCTTCATTCCCAAATTTGAATTAATAAGCATATTTTTTAATAAACTCAGTTTTTCATTATTGTCACCTTTGAATGAAAACAGCGGTTGTAATTTTTGAAGCGCATCTTCAGAAATACCTTTTTCGCGCATTTCTTTTTTAACCCCTTCCTCTCCTATTTTATCCAGCTTGTCCAAAGCAACGGTAAAATCTATCAACTTGTCTTCCGCGCCAATGGTTTCGGCTATGCCGCTCAATATTTTTCGGTTGTTTATTTTTATGGTTACATCTTTTAAACCAAGTTTACTGAAAACAGCATCGTAAAGTTGCACAAACTCCACTTCCTGCCATAGCGAGGTTGAACCCACTACATCTGCATCGCATTGAAAAAACTCGCGGAAACGACCTTTTTGTGGTCTGTCTGCACGCCAAACGGGTTGAATTTGGTAGCGTTTAAAAGGAAACGTTATTTCATTTTGATGCTGAACCACATAACGCGCAAAAGGGACCGTAAGATCGTAGCGAAGTGCTTTTTCAGAAATTTTTGCAGTTATTTTATTGCTATCCTTTTCGGAATACAATTTATCGTCAACTTTTGATAGATAATCTCCACTATTCAAAATCTTAAAAATCAGACGATCACCCTCTTCGCCATATTTACCCATTAAGGTTTCACTATTTTCAAAAGAAGGCGTTTCAATAGGTTGAAAGCCGTAAAGTGAAAATGTTTCTTTAATGGTGCTGAAAATATAATTGCGACGCGATACTTCTTCAGGATTGAAATCGCGCGTGCCTTTTGGGATGGATGGTTTTTTCAAAATTTGATATTCAAGGTTCAAAGTTTAACCCTTCGGCTGCGCTCAGGGTACATTTAAAAAATTAAAAGTCCAAAGTCTCGATAATCTTGTGCCTTCAATTTCAATATCGCAAATATCTTAAATAATAGTAACTTTATCCAACTTTTAGAGTCTAATGAGAAACACAAACAAAAAATATGTTTTCACTTTTCTGGGAAAATGTTCGTATAGCGCTAGATTCCATTAAAAGCCAACTTTTACGGACTATCCTCACCATAGTTATTATTGGCATTGGCATATGGGCGCTCGTGGGCATTTTAAGCGCCGTAGCGGCACTGGAAAACACTATTTCGGGCAATTTTGCGTCTATGGGCTCTAATACGTTTAATATACAGCAGTATGAATTTACGGTGCAAACCAGGAATAGTGGCGAGCGCGAAAAAATAAACCCGATTATTAGTTATAATGATGTGCGCGAATTTACGGACAACTATACATATCCATTCACCAAAACATCCCTATCTTTTATAGGAACTACAGCTGCCGAAGTGAAATATGGTTCTGAAAAGACCGATCCCGAGGTACGCATTTATGGCGTAAACGAAAACTATCTTGAAAACACTGGAACCGAGGTTGACCGTGGTAGAAATTTCACAATTTTCGACGTTCAAAATAATAATAAGGTCTGTTTGATAGGTTCTGATTTTGTAAAAAATCTTTTTGAGAATGAAGATCCCATCAATAAAACAATTAGTATTCGCGGAGTGAAATTCAAGATTGTTGGCCTTTTGGAATCCAAAGGCTCTTCTTTTGGAAACAATCAGGATTTAAAGGTTTTAATACCGGTACAGGTAGCTCGCGGAATATTTACACAACCCAATATTAACTACAACATTAGCGTAAAAGTTGATGACAAACAAATGATGGAGGCCGCTCAAGATGAGGCAATCATAACTTTTAGAAATATACGTGGTCTCAATCCAGTGGAGGAAAATAATTTTGGAATAGAACGAAGCGACGATTTAATAAACCGGATTTCGATGATTACGGGCTATTTGGAAGCAGCGGCTTGGATTATTAGTATCATCACTATTCTAGGTTCCTCCATCGCCTTGATGAATATTATGCTAGTTTCCGTAACCGAAAGAACCCGCGAAATTGGTGTACGGAAGGCTATGGGCGCTAAACGCTCAACAATTTCCACACAGTTTTTTATGGAAACAATTGTAATTGGCCAGTTTGGGAGTATTTTGGGGATTATACTTGGGGTACTAACGGGCTTTGCTTTTGCTAAAATCTTCGATTTTGAATTTACCCTTCCGTGGACGGCAATGATTTGGGCAACTATTATCACCTTTATTGTAGCTGTAATTGCTGGCTCCTATCCCGCAGCAAAAGCAGCTCGCTTGGATCCTATTGAAAGTTTGAGGTACGAATAAGGAGACATTTTGGCTCCGTTCAAGACCGGAACTGTTAAAATATTCAATAATAAAATCGGACTAATCCGGGTGGCCGGGCGAAGCCGAGGCTACTTAGTCACTCAATAAATCACCAAAGTAGCTATAAAGCTCTCCTTTAGTAATTACCGCTCCTTGTTGGATCAACACGAAAAGATCTTTGTTGCGATCATCAGTTATGGCCTTGGTTGAAGTGTAAAGGCTTACCGCATCATTATGTAAATTCTGCTGAAGCCATTTGTAGCCATAATCTGTAGTTATATCAATGCTATCATCTTCAACTTTTATAGCTATCAATTCCATAAAAGCTTCAGTAATATGAAAAAGCATTAATTGTTTCGGTGAAATGTGTTCTAGATAGTTCACTTTATTCAAAACTCCTTCCCAAATAAGGTCACTGAAAATGTCTAATTCCTGCTCGGCAACTTCTGGTTTTTCAAACTTCAGCTTTTTCCATTCATCAGCTGTGATAGATTGCGTTGCAAGAAAGTTTATAAATTCTTGATGCAGTTCTTCAAATTGTTCCTTTGTTAATCTGGCGTATTTCATATCAGTTCTCAATTATCTGTTCTAAGGGGAGAGATTTTTAAAACAAAAAACCTTCCCCGAAAAACGGGAAAGGTTTTATAACACTAATTTTATTATTTATTCAGCTTCCGATGTATCTTCCGAATTATCGTCTGATTTAGCTTTTACCTCTGGTTTTGCTTTTGGTTCCGGTTTAGCTTTAACTTCTGGTTTTGCTTCCGCAACTACTTCAAAGGTGAAGTTGCTCACAACATCTCTGTGAAAACGGATAGTAGCATCGTAAGGTCCGGTACGTTTAATAGCGCCACCGGCAATATTAATGTATTTTTTCTCGATAGAAACACCTTCTTTTTCTAGTGCTTCGGCAAGATCTCCATTAGTAACTGAACCAAACAGTTTATCACCTTCACCAGTTTTGGCAGTGATTTTAATGTCAAGACCATTCAATTTTTCAGCTTGTGTTTTGGACTCATCAACCACTTTCTTTTCTTTGAAAGCGCGTTGCTTTAAAGTTTCTGCCAATACTTTTTTAGCCGAAGGGGTTGCTAATACTGCGTGCCCTTGTGGAATCAAAAAGTTTCTTCCAAAGCCGTTTTTTACAGTTACAAGATCATCTGTAAATCCCAGATTTTCTACGTCTTTTTTTAATATAAGTTCCATAATGTTCTCTGGTTTTTTATTTTAATAAATCGGCTACGTAAGGCATAAGTGCTAAATGGCGCGCTCTTTTAACGGCAACAGCCACTTTTCGCTGATACTTTAATGAGGTTCCGGTAAGTCTTCTTGGAAGGATTTTACCCTGCTCGTTCACAAATTTCAATAAGAAATCCGGATCTTTATAGTCAACATACTTAATACCGGATCTCTTGAAACGGCAGTATTTTTTAGCTTTGTTTGTCTCAATGTTAAGTGGAGTAAGATATCTAATCTCTCCGTCCTTTTTCCCTTTTGCTTGTTGTTGTAATGTGGCCATAATTTAAGCTGATTTTTTAGTTCGGTTTCTTCTTTTTTCCGCCCAAGCAATTGCGTGCTTGTCTAGGCTCACTGAAAGGTAACGCATAAAACGCTCGTCCCTTTTAAATTCAGTTTCAAGTTCGTTTACGGTCTCGCCATCAACGGTGTACTCAAATAGGTGATAAAACCCACTTTTTTTGTTCTGGATTGGGTAAGCAAGTTTTTTCAAGCCCCAATTTTCTTTGGATATCATCTTAGCACCTTTAGAAACAAGAAGATCTTCGTATTTCTTTACTGTTTCCTTTATCTGATCTTCAGATAAAACGGGATTTAAGATGAAAACAGTTTCGTAATGATTCATAAAAAATCTATTAAAATTAATGATTAAAACCTTGGCTTTCTGCCAAAGAGGGTGCAAAAATAATACTTTATTTGGTATTATCAAACCTTAATTTGGAATAGTATTCAAAAATGATGTTTTCAGATAAAGTGTGTATTTCTTTCGATTAAAATCAAAAAAAGTTGCATTTCATCGATTATTTGCATATTATTGCCTTAAGTTAAACCTACTATTGTGGAGAAAACAATACTTAAATGTGCTATTGTAGATGATTCTACGCTGCAAAGGCTTTCCATCGTGAAGCTTATCCAAATGCATCCATCTCTTGAACTTGTTGGCGAATATAAAAATGCCATCGAGGCAAAAATGGGGCTTGCTTCAACAGAAATAGACCTAATCTTTCTCGATATTGAAATGCCCATTCTCTCTGGGTTTGATCTTCTTGATGATATTGATAGAAAACCACAGGTAATTTTTGTTACGGGAAAAACCAAATATGCCTTTAAAGCTTTTGATTATGATGCCGTTGATTATCTCAGGAAACCAATCGCTAAAGATCGTTTTTTAAACGCTGTTCACAAGGCAATCACTAATTTTAAGTTGAAAAATGAAGAAGGCTTTGATGATGAAGATTTCATCTTTGTAAAAAGCAATCTGAAAAAGCGAAAAGTTTTCTTGAACGAACTACGCTATATTGAAGCTTTGGGTGATTATGTAAAACTTGTAACAGAGCACGAATCACTCGTTGTACTATCTACCATGAAAGCATTTCAAGCGCTTTTGCCTAATGAACGTTTTCTTAGAATACACAAATCGTACATCGTAAACTTAGACAAGGTACAGCGTTACAATAGCAAAACCATTGAGCTAGACAAAGACCAACTGCCATTGAGTAGAAACCGAAAGGCAGATTTAATCGATGCTTTGGCAGCCACCCAAAACGCCTAATAATTATCTACATCAATATTAACGCGAACGCTTGAAAATTCTTTGATTGAATTAAAGCTGCGTTGCACGTTCTCTATATATTTTTTCGTCTTCTCTAAAGACTGATTCTTAGGAATTTTCACAAGAAGATTGATGATGTATTTGTTTTTAATTCTTCCTACTGGCGGCGGTTCTGGTCCTAAAACATTTTCCTTGAATTGCATTTCCAACGCCTGTCCAAACCAAGTAGAGGCTTTTTGAACTCGTGTTAAATCTTTATCTTTAAAAACAATTTTTATTGTCCGGTAAAATGGCGGATACTTATAATTGTAGCGCTCTTCCGATTGTTCCTTATACATCCCTTCATAATCGTTCACACTAACTTGTTTCAGAATTTGATGGTACGGATTATACGTCTGGATTAAAACTCTGCCGCGTTTGTGGGTGCGCCCTGCCCTACCCGAAACTTGCTGAAGCAGCTGGAAACTACGTTCGTGTGCTCGAAAATCCGGAAAATTCAAAAGATTGTCGGCGTTCATAACTCCTACCAAACTTATGTTTCTGAAATCCAAACCTTTGGCTAGCATCTGTGTACCCACCAAAATATCAATCTCCTCGTTTTCCAAAGCCTCTATTAATTTGGAATAGGAATGTTTGCCTTTGGTGGTGTCCTGATCCATTCGGGCAACTTTATTATTTGGAAACAACGTTCTCAATTCTGTTTCTATCTGTTCGGTTCCAAAACCCTTAGTATCCAAAGTTTCACTTCCACAGGCAATGCAACTTTGCATCATCGCCATATTATAACCACAATAATGACAGCGCAACTGATTTTTATGTTGGTGGAAGGTTAAGCTTACATCACAATTAGGGCATTGCGGCGAAACTCCACAAGTGGTGCATTCCACAACGGGTGAAAAACCTCTTCTATTTTGAAATAGGATTATTTGTTCGCCATTTTTTAAAACCTCGCGCATTTCTTCCAGCAAACGATCGCTGAAATGGCCGGTCATTTGCTTTTTTCGCGTCTTTTCTTTTATGTCTACCAGTTCAATTTCTGGCATCAGCACATTTCCGAAGCGCTTTTTCAACGTTACCAATCCAAACTTACCAGATTTGGCGTTGTGATAACTTTCCAGTGAAGGTGTTGCAGAGCCCATTAACAGCTTCGCTTTTTGAAGATTCGCCAAAACAATTGCACTATCACGGGCATTATAACGCGGCGCCGGGCTGTATTGTTTAAATGAAGGCTCGTGCTCTTCATCAACTATTATAAGTCCCAAATTTTTAAAAGGTAGAAATAAGGATGAGCGTGCACCAATCACTATTTGCGCTTTCGGTTTTTCGGAGAGTACATTATTCCAAACCTCAACCCTTTCGTTTACAGAAAATTTGGAATGATAAACTGCTATCTTTTCACCGAAATACTTTTGCAAACGAGTTATCAATTGTGTTGTCAATGCAATTTCGGGTAGCATGTATAAAACTTGCTTTCCCGAGGCAATCGCTTCTTCAATAAGGCGGACGTAGATTTCTGTTTTTCCGCTTGAAGTAACGCCGTGTAGCAAAACCACATCGTTGGTTTCAAAAGAAATTTTAATTTCGTCATATGCTACCATCTGGGCTTCATTCAGCGTTTTAATTTCTGAAGAAGCTTCACCCGAAAACTCAACACGATCTTGCTGAATAAAATATTCTTCTAAAATCCCTTTGTCTATCAATGCTTTCAAGGTTGCCGCAGAGGCTTCGCTTTTCTTTTGAAGCATCGTGGAACTAATAGCTTTTTTAGTTTTGGTGTTCAGCATAAAAAGATGCATTAGCACCTCTCGCTGCTTGTGCGCGCGGGTTAGTGAATCTAAAAGCTCACGCAGTTTTTCTTCGGAGGTATATTCAGTAGCAAGTTTTATGTAGCGTTTTAGTTTTGGCGTGTATTGCTCATAAACGGTTTCCTCTATTTCTACGAAACCTTTTTCAAACAGTTTTTGAATTATTGAAACCACATTCTTTTTATCGAGAATGGAGCGTACGTCGTTTATATGGAGCGAAGATTGATGCTGTAAGGCTTCAAAAACTAAAAATTCTTCGTCAGAAAGTGAATTTTCGTCCCACTGCTTTTCCGAAGAAAGTTTTATGATTGTTTCACTTTCCAGCAAAAACGCACTGGGCAGCGCGGCTTTTATTACTTCACCTAAAGAACACATATAATATCCTGCTAGCCACTCCCAATGTTTTATTTGCTGGGTAGTAATAATTGGCTCCTCATCCAAAATATGGTCTATGGATTTTGTTTCATAACCCACAGGCGGCTGATCATGTACTTGATAAACAATGCCCGTATAGACTTTCGATTTTCCAAATGGAATTGCCACGCGCATGCCTTGTTTTAAAAAGGCAGCCTCATCTTTGTTCACGCTATAGGTGAAAGTCTGTTTCAGCGGAATTGGGAGAATGACGTCTATAAAGTACAAAAGGGAAACGGTTTTTGGGTTATAAGTTTATATAATCGTTTTTATTATTCTGAATAAAAAATTCCTTGGATTCACTCAAAATAAAAAAGGCCGCCAAATTTGGCAGCCTAAAGATAGTGCTTTTAATATTTTACTTAACGCGCTGCCAAGTTTGTGTTCTTCCCAAAAGAGAGAAACCTATGTAGCCACGCACATTTAATGTATTGGCCCCATCAAGTTCTATATAGCACTTGTAAACCTTACCATTATTAGGGTCGGTGATGGTACCGTCGTTGTATTCATCGCCATCTTTTTCTAGACCTTTTATTATTACAAGCCCCATAACAGGTTTGTTTTTGTCGCTGCCAGTACATTCCGTACAAGTTAAATCTCGCTTCGAGGCATCAAAAATTTCGACAACCTTCCCATATATCTTTCCATTTTGCTTATAGATTTCAACTACAGATTTTGCTTCGCCCGTTTCATCGTCAATGGTTTTCCATTTTCCGGTCACATCCTGTGCGGTGGCGGTCAATACTGTTAAAGCAATTAGGGAGAAAGTTAAAATTATTTTTTTCATAGTACAAAAATTTAGGTTTATAGTTAAAGTTTATCTTTTAGTCGCCTTATTGAAATATTCAATTCAAAGCCCAGCAACAAGAGGTTTGCATTTATCCAAATATATAACATCAAAATTAAAAGTGCGCCGATGGAACCATATAACTCGTTATAATTTGAAAAATTATTGATATAGACCCCAAAAAAATAAGTTGTCAATACAAAAAGTATCGTGGTCGTTACCGCTCCAATAGAAAAGAAACGCGAATATTTTCCTTCCTTCGTTCCAAAATAATATAAGGTGGCGATAACCACATATATCATTATTAAAAAGACGACAAATTGAAAGAACTGAATCCAGAAAACATCATTCTTTATGTACGCTCTGGACTGAAGGTCGTGAATAATATATTCGCCGTAAAGGATGACCCCCACAGTGGCTAACAACAACAATGCCAAGAAAATGGAAACAACCAATGCCACAAAATACTGTCTAAAAAAGGAGCGGTTAATATTTACGTGAAAAGAATGTTCAAAAGCACTGAAAATTGCATTTACGCCATTGGTTGATAAAAAGATTGATAGAAAAAATACAATTGATAGTAAGCCCGCTCTAGGATTTACAGCAATATCAGCTATAACTGGATAAAAAAATTGTGTGGTTTGTGCGGGCAAAAGGGCTTCAAAAAATATAAGGAATCGTGTTTGGAAACCTGCTATAGGAATGTATGGTATAAGATTAAGCAGAAGCAATAAAAAAGGAAAAAGCGCAAGAAAAAAACTATAAGCTATGGAACTTGCACGAAAGGAAAACGTTCCCTTTAAAACGCCTGTTCCATAAACATCAAGTAAATTATACAGTGAAAAATCGCCAAGTCCGGGTAGTTTTATTCTTTTACTGAACTTTATCAAATCCCGAATTACCGGAATGTTTATTTCCTTTTGTTCTTCTTCGCTCATTTAACAGCTTTTAGGCTAAGATCCATATTATATACGGAATGCGTCAATGCGCCGCTAGATATATAATCTACACCGCATTCTGCATATTTCCGCGCTGTTTCTAAAGTGATGCCACCGCTGGATTCGGTAAGGCTTTTTCCGTTTATTAGCTCAACTGCTTTTCGGGTATCTTCGTAATTGAAATTGTCTATCAGGATTCTGTAAACACCTTCAGTCCTTAATATTTCTTCTATTTCGGCAAGGTTTCTGGCCTCTACTATTATTTTAAGATCGAGGTGATTGTTTTCCAAATAGCGCTTTGTCTTTTCAATAGCCTTTGTTATTCCACCGCAGAAATCTATGTGGTTGTCTTTTAGCATCACCATATCATAAAGTGCGAAACGGTGGTTCTCCCCGCCCCCTATTTTTACTGCCCATTTTTCCAAAACGCGTATTCCGGGCGTGGTTTTTCGGGTGTCGAGGATTTTGGTATTTGTACCTTCCAATAGTTTTACGTACTCATTTGTTTTGGTGGCAATGGCGCTCATACGCTGCATAGCGTTTAGCACCAGCCTCTCCGACTTTAAAATCGACTGCGAAAGTCCCGAAACGTAAAAACATACATCGCCATATTTCACTGGGCTACCATCTTTTATTTTAATGTCTAGCACCAGTCCCGGGTCAACATATTCAAACACTTGACGGGCAAAATCTATCCCGGCGATTATGCCTTCATCCTTTACCAAAAGTTTTGCGCTGCCACGCGCATCTTCTGAAATGCAGGCCAGTGAACTGTGGTCGCCATCGCCTACATCTTCGCGGATTGCGTTGGCGATAATAATATCTATTTCTTTGTTGAATTGTTTTTCTGAAATCATAGCAAGGAAATTTCAGCTAAAATAATAAAAAGAAGTGGCAGTATTCAGTTTCAGTTGGCAGTTATTGAAAAACCTTCGTTTCGGCTTCGCTCATTGACCAACAAAATAACTTGAAACAATTAATCTTTGTATTTTTGGGTTTCGAAAAATGTTTCAATGAAAATAACGCTACTCGCCATTGGCAAAACGGACAATAACCAACTGCAAACCTTGATGGACGACTACACCAAGCGGTTGGGGTTTTATATTTCTTTTGAAATGGAAATGATTCCGGATGTAAAGAATGCTAAAAATCTTTCAGAAATGCTTCAAAAACAAGCCGAAGGTGAAGAAATTTTAAAGCGAACCACTACGGCTGATGTTTTAATTCTTTTAGATGAAAAAGGAAAAATGCTAACCTCGGAAGGGTTTGCAGAGTTTCTTCAGAAAAAAATGAACAGTGGGCTGAAGAATCTCATCTTTGTGATTGGTGGACCGTATGGGTTTAGTGAAGCGGTTTACGAACGCGCCAATGGAAAAGTTTCACTTTCTTCCATGACCTTTTCGCACCAAATGGTTCGGTTATTTTTTATTGAACAGCTTTATCGGGGGTTTACTATTTTAAGGAATGAACCGTATCATCATAGATAGTTGGATTGTTTGATAGTTGGATTGTTTGATAGTTGGATTGTTAGATAGTTGGATTGTTTGATTGTTAGATAATTGGATGGTAAGATTTTTAGATAGCTTGATCTACCACTGACAATCTATGAAATCTGTGAACATGTGAAACAATAACCCTACTGCTATTATTCTTGTTTTCTTAAAAAATAATAATACCACATAAACTGCCATTGCCCAATAAGTGTGCAGCGGATGGAAATTGATGCTGCAACGGCCTGGTTCAAAAATGGGGGTGGCGAAAAGGTGATCTAAATCTACTAGCATTGTAGCGAGCATAATCAGCCACGCTTTTTTCCATTCTTTTCTGAAAAAAATATAAGCAATTAAACCTGGAACCAAAAGATGAAGCGTGTAATGTAAAAGGGTTTGGAGCATTGGCAGGTTTAAGGTTTAACCATTTTTGCCAAAAGTACTATCTGTCCCAAATGGTATGCGTCGTGCTGGATAATGCCGTGGATATGTTGATAATAAGTAAGCTTATTTACTGAATATTCTTTTGCGAAATCTGTTTCATTAAAAGTACTAAGAAAATAGAGCCATTCCTTTTGGGTTCTTTCCAAAACGTTGAGAGTTTGTTGCCACGCTTCTTCCGAAGGGTCATTTATTTTATCTATATAATTATTAGACGGGGTTTGGAGTACCTCGCCCTGTACTCTTTTTAGCACGTTTTCGCGCCAGGCTATTATGTGGTTTACTATTTCCCAAATAGTGTTGCCGTCTTTTATTGGGCGTTGGGCGGCTTGCGCTGCCGTAATAAAACTAAGGGTGTCATCTAGGGTTACGTCCAGCCAGGGATGGCCATGGTATAAATCTGTAAAAAGGGTTTGGATGCGGTGGGTTTCGTTCATTAGGTTAGATTATCTGTGAATGATTGCACTTTCAAAGATAACGAAATATTTCAGGGAGATTTGATTGCTCTTTTCTAGTTGGGAAGAAGGTCAAGTTTTGCACTTCGGCTTCGCTCAGTAAAGGTGCCAGCGCGTCAGTAGGGTTATGTTTAGGTAATTTTAAATTTTTAGTAATTAAGTTCTATAGACATTTGCAGAACTCCGCCATCATATAAAAATTCAGCGTCAGAAAAAGAAGGAGCACTCAATGTGACCTCTGCACCACTGGAAAAACCATAACCTTCCTTCGGAATCCCTAAAAAATTTTTGTCAAGTTCACCATTGTAGTTTTCATCATGGATCACAGCAATGGCATATTTTCCCGGTAGAACATCTGAAAACTCAAAACTCGCGTCTGTTCCACTTATTTGAGTTATCATAATCTTAGATGCGAATTTTAGGAATTTACCGGGGAAACCTTCACCGGATTCAAAAATTGCACAGGCAATAACCCCAGTATTGTTACTTATATTCTGAATTTTTACATTAACGGAGGGGCATTCCGTCTGAGCAAACCCATTTGACGGCAGCCATACTAAGCTTAGAGCAAGCCAAAAAAGCAGTTGTGAAAATTTTCGGAAAATCGGGGGCTTTTCAGAATACCCTGTATTTTGAGAAAAAAGCTTAAAGGATAGATTATTTAACATTTTACTGTGTTTTTTTGTTTATACGCTAATTTAATCATTTTGAGGGTAAAGTACAAGTCGGTAAGAAGAAATAACGACTATTTTTATATAAATTTTTAATGTTCCTGCTTATTTGTGCAATAATATTTTATGGCTCTGTCATATTTATACCAGTTAAGTTTAAGTGGCGGGAGTTGGGACGCGAAGAATTTTTCCATAGGCATTTCTTTGAAAAAGATATTTGAAATTTATATTTTGATAGAAACTTTAAAAAGTTTAATTTTCGACATTAGAAGCAGTAGTTTAAATAAATATATATGAAAAAAATATACGCAGTAGCATTTTTGTTCTTGGCAACTTCATTTGCACCAAACATGCTTTTCGCACAATGCGGAGATGTAACAATTGAGAGTTTAACAAACCCAGGACCTTTTAACGTTGCCACACTTACCGAAGCAGACGGCCTTAGAAATGGCCCAAATTATTTGGGTGCCACGGTATATTACCCTACAAATGCTACGCCTCCTTTTGCGAGTATCGCCATTGTTCCTGGATTTACGGCACTACCTTCAAGTGTTGCCGAATGGGGCCCGTTTTATGCTTCCCACGGAATTGTTACCATCATAATTGGGACCAACTCTGTTTTTGATTTTCCAGAAGAAAGGGCTGTGGCGCTTATTGACGCTTTAGAAACTATGCGCCAGGAAAACAACCGAAGCTCATCTCCACTAGAAAACAGCCTTGACGTAGACAAATTTGCAGTCAGTGGCTGGTCAATGGGTGGTGGCGGAGCGCAGCGCGCAGCAGTTTTAGACAATACGATTAAAGGTGTGGTTGCTTTGTGCCCTTGGTTGCCTAATGCTTCCTTAAACCACGACAGTCCTGTGTTAATTTTTAGTGGCCAAAATGATCCTACCGCGCCTCCAGCACAGCATGCAGATCTTCATTATGCAGCTACTCCAAATACAACCAACAAACTACTTTTCGAAATTGAAAATGGAAATCATTCGGTGGCTAATACGCCTAACGGCGGTAATGGCGCTGTGGGTAAAATAGCGCTCTCTTGGCTGAAATTATACCTAGATGATAATGATTGTTATTGTCCTCTATTAACAGAGTCACTTTTAGTAGATCCTCCAGCGGCTTCTAAAGTGCTGTCTAGTTTTGAGTGTGAATTGCTTGGTGTGCCTGAAAACAGCTTTGCCATAAATGTATATCCTAACCCTACACACGACTTTGTAACTTTAAATATTTCCAGTACTGCGCATTATGAAGTGTATTCTGCACTAGGCCAACGATTACTTTCTGGAGAACTTACTCAAAATGAAAAGCAGATTGACTTTTCTAATTTTGCTGAAGGAATTTATTATGTGCGGGTAGGAAATGAGACTTTGAAGATTGTTAGGGATTAAGGTTTAGTTTTGATATAGTTTATATAGGCAAAACCCAATCTATCGCATATGCAAGTCTTATAATCTTGCATGTAGTATATCGACTAATTCCTCTATAGTACGCGTAGTTGTAACCTCCACCATAGGGATATTTAAAGATAGGCTCTCTAAAGTCATCAACACAATTTCCGCACGGTCTATAGAGTTTGCACCCCAATCCTTTAATGAATCGGTTATAGGAATGTCCTTACCTTCTAATTCTGGTAAAACCTCCGTTGAGATGCTCATAATAAGTTTAAATATTTCTTCTTTTTCCATGGTATATTATGGTTTGCGGTTAATAACGATGTCACGAGCGGGACGCTCGCGCTTAAAGAAATTAAATAACTCCATTTATAAAGTTCTATTTAATCTTCCTCAAAATATTTTAACTCCGCCTCAAACTCCATAGTTCCGAAGTCTTCTCTGGCAATCAAATAATTTGAGGTAATGATTTCTACCTCATTTTCAGATAATTTTCTGAAATGCCAAATTACCTTTCCAGCATCCTCAAATGGCAAAGTACCGTTTAATTGATCACCATAAAGTCTTTTGACTAAATTGCTTTCCCTTAAACCATTAGATAAAGCTTTAATAAGAATCTCCTTTGTCATTTCATCCTCCTCCTCCATTCCTTGAATTTCTGCGGTAATAATGGTTGCTTCTGTATCTGGAAATGAACCGTTATATGCTTTTCGCAAAAATTGATTAATATTAAATATATCAAAATGTAAAGCCGGGTCCGGATATTCTTCCGCTAACTTATCCAATAACATTTCATTAGCAAGGTTTTGAATCTGACCATCGTTTAATTTATCACTCATTTTATAGGTCAAAATAATTTCTGCAGCTTCTGCCGGTTTATAATCTAAAATGGCCAAAAATAAATAATCCAGAAGTTCATTTTCTGCAATAGCTTCCACATCAGGATAACCAAATTCTTTAAGAAGGTTTTTATAATCAGAATTTTTCCAATAAAAATCCAGTTCGCTGACCTTTTTTAAATCGGTTATTTTAATTTGTATTTTCATAAGTCTTATAATTTTAATAAATGAAAGCCCAAGTTTTACGAATGAGCTGTACCTAATATCGGCAAAAACTACTCCAATTACAAATCGTAATTGGTTTTCTAAAAATAATCCTTTCCATTGAAGTCTCTCATTTTCCAGAAAAGCCAATGATGAAACAAAGATAGTGTCTTTGAAATTATGGGTTTAAACTTTAAAAGGATTCTGGAGGAATAGACACGAGCGGGACGCTCGCGCTAGCGGGGTCTCTAAATTTCCAGAGAAGCCAATGATAAAACAGATATAGTGTCTTTGAAGTTGTGCGTTTAATCTTTAAAAGGATTTTGGAGGAATAGGTATGAGCGGGACGCTCGCGCTAGCGGGAGAAATTATTTATTGGTTTATAAGCGTTAAATATCTCTTTTGAAAGTAATAAAGTGTCAAGGATTTGATAATGAGTATTAAAGATAATATAAAAATAAAAAGCAGAAATATTGAGTCTATTCAATTAAGTGTGTCAATTTATAATTTAATAAATTAGACATATGAAAAATACAGAAATTACTTTGAACATGGAAGCCCTCATTAAACAAATGGGTGATGAGCTTCGTTCTGGTAAACCA
>NZ_VORU01000041.1 GCF_007997135.1 Aequorivita lipolytica
AAACGTTGTAAGTAATACCAAAAAAAAACCGAACAAACATTGAAAAATGAACTAATAGCAAAAGCAATTTCGGAAATAGAAAAGCCAACTTTTGGAACGACTAAACAATATTTGGAAGTTCACAATGTCGAAATGGAAAATGGAAAACCGAAAGTTGAGCGAGTGGATTTCGAGTCATTTGAAGAAACCAATGTTGTCTATTTTCCAATTGAAGATGAGCTATTTTTTTTGAGTGTTTATTTCTCTAAAGAAAATAACGAAATTACTAATGTTGGAACTGAAAACGGAAATCAAGTTGTTCTTACAGCCGTTTCTGAAAATTTGACTTTTGAGCAACTCGCAGAATTGACAAAACTAAACGGACTTTCGGGTTGGAGTATAAATGATGACAGAAAAATCGGAAAAGGGAAATATACTTTTAGCCGTTTAACATTTGAGCCAATAAGAAGTCGCGCTTATGATTTAGAAACAAAATTAAAACTGCTCTTAACGGAATTAGAAAAAGATAGAAACGGAATAAAAAGTTTAGCCGAAAATGCTGATGTTATTATTTCCGTACATAATCAAATGTATATTAGTGGAAATAAAGGAATTCATCTTGATGTGGGAACCATAAATAGGCTTGATAAATTAAATTTAGGAATTGACATTGACCAATATATTTTTGGCAATGAATTAAAATAGAAACTGTGAAAAGTACTACTTACAACACCGTGTATAAACCATTGCTGGGTCTGTGCTTTTCTGGAATATTATCGGATAAACCCAAAGTTTGTCTATATTTGGATTGGTTCGTGTGTGAGACACGCAACGGTCCATACACATCAACGTT
>NZ_VORU01000014.1 GCF_007997135.1 Aequorivita lipolytica
TGGCAACCATAAATGCGCAGACAAGATGGAATGGTAGTATGTTTGCATGGGCATCGGTGCGAAGAGACCTAGTAGATTATTTTGACAACAGATTTTTAACCGATGACACACTTAATTGAACACTCCCGCTGAAGCCGCAGTTAACTCTGCCTATAAAGAATAATTATGGAAAATATTATTAACATATTTCATTATTGTATCTATTTAATAGATTGTAAACTACACTTTCTTTCTAATAAAATAAACCCTTTTCTGCTTCTATATAAAATTCCATATTTTAAAAGAAAGGCTAAAGAAAATGGAGAAAGTTTTTTAGATGTTTATAACGATACATATATTAATAAAGAGTTTGGTTTAAGTCTATTCTTTTCAGCCGGAATAACAGGAGGAGTTATTTTTATTCTTATGATAGGACTTTTTAAACTCACAACATATATATTTAGATTTGAGATTCTTTTGAATTCTGTAATTTATATTTTATTTGGAGTGATTACTTATTTGCTATGTTATTTCCTTATCTTCATAAAAGATAAATATCTTGTGTATTTTAAAAAATATGAAAATTGGTCGCATTCAGAAAGAAGAAAATACATTGTTTATAGTATTCTATTCACTATAATATCTATTTGTTTTTTCTTTGTAAGTTTACTTTTTTTAAATCATTAATACCATTATTAAAAAATTTGGATATGAAAAACCCACTATTGTCTTTTTTTATTTTAGTAACATTTATGGCTTGTAGTCAAAATTCTTTAGAAAAATTTAGCTCCGCAAAAGGTTATTCGTTTAGATATTCTATGGAAGATTGGAAGGTAGAAGAGAATGAATCTCAGACTTTTGTTTTTAATAAACAGAAGAAAAGTTCTAATTTTAATCCAAACTTAAATGTTTTAATTCAAGATTTACCCAATCAATCTATGCCTATGTCATTAGAAGATTACCATCTTCTAACATTAAATCAAATAAAAAATGCCCTAGGAGAAAATTCCATACAAAGCAATAAAAATATTAAAATATCAGAAATTGCGGCAAAGGAGATTGTTTACACTATGCCACCAAATTTTAATAATAACAATCAACCTAAATTAAAGTTAAAACAAGTATATTTTATAAAAAATGATAAGGCATATTTAATTACCTATACAGCCGAAATGAATGAATTTTCCAATTTTATAACTTCAGCCAATGAAGTTTTTGAATCTTTTAAGGTAAAATGATATAGAAATATAATTAAAAAACACTCTACCTCAAAATGGTAGAGTGTTATCCGGCACAAGAATATCTCCATTATCAGCAAGTGAATAAAAACCTTCACTAGTGATTATTAGGTGATCCACTAAATCAATAGAGAACAATCTCCCTGCAATTTTAATTTTTTCGGTCAAGGTTCTATCTGGCTTTGAACTTGTAAGGTTTCCACTAGGATGGTTATGGCATAAAATTAGCCCACAAGCATTCGTTTTCAATGCAAGTTGGAATATTTCTTTCGTATGTACAATAACGCTAGAAGAATCACCCATACCAATTTGAGAAAAACCCAAAACTCGGTTACTTTTGGTAAGTAATAGAACCCAAAAATATTCTTTATAATCTACTAGGTCATAGTCAATGAGTTTGGATAAAACAGTATGGGCATCACAGGAATTTTTTATCACCGGCATCGTATCAAAGAGGGGACGTTTATACACAATCCCAATTTCATACATTTTTTTCGAATCTCTCTTTTTCGCTTCCATAACATTTCGCTTTTAATAGATTCCAAAAGATTCAGCGAGATTGCGAGCTACCGTTTCAAAAGCAAACCAACTATACCAGTTCATTAAATCTCCTTGGGGCTTTAGGATAACACCATACAATTCTTCATATTCATAACGAAGTGATTCAATCTCTTCATAGTGGTCCATAAAGAATTCGTGGGTATCACAGTAATAAATAAGAATGCTAATCATTCCACTGATGCATCCATACTGCATTAAATCATTAAAGAAATCAGATTGGACAGTAAATCAATAAAATATGAAAACCAATTCACCTGTCCCCTTCCAACTTCAAACTGAACTTCCCACTTTTAAACTTCCCACTTTCTATTTCGCATTTCCCATTTCATATTTCGCACTTCCATTTCCCAATTATCCTATCTTTGCCCCACTAAACAATAAGATGGCTTCCACCCTACTTTCATCCCCTTTACAGGGTTTTACAGATTTCAGGTTTCGAAATGCTTTTAATAAGTATTTTGGTGGGATTGATACGTTCTATTCGCCATACATTAGGCTCAACGGAAAACTTACAATTAAGCAATCCTATCAAAACGATATCTTACCCGAAAACAACACTACCTTAGAGGTGATTCCGCAAATAATCACCAACGATGCAGATGAATTTGTATTTGTTGCCAAATACGTGCAAAGTTTAGGGTATAAAGAATTGAATTGGAATTTAGGTTGCCCCTACCCTATGGTCGCTAAATCTGGAATGGGCTCCGGCCTAATCTGCAATCCGAATAGAATTAACGACGTTTTACACAAAGCACACAACGAAACAGATATTTTGGTTTCCATGAAAATGAGAATGGGCTATGAAAACCCTGAAGAAATCCTCGATGCTTTTCCTATTTTAGATAACTATCCGCTTAAAAACATTGCTATTCACGCCAGAATTGGAAAGCAACTCTACAAAGGCCCGGTAGATCTGGATGCTTTTGAAAAATGCATCGGCAGTACCAGACACAAGTTGTACTATAATGGAGATATTACCAGCGTTGCTGCTTTTAAGGCCATTGAAGAACGCTTCCCAAGTATTGATCATTTTATGATTGGCCGCGGCTTAATTGCCGATCCGTTTTTACCGAGCATGATCAAAAATAAAACTACGGAATATCCCGAAAACAGATGGGCTATTTTTTCAGAATTTCACGACACCATTTACCAGCAATACGACGAATACTTGTCAGGACCAACCCCTATAAAAATGAAAATGCTGGGTTTTTGGGAGTTCTTTTCGCAGGCAACATCAAATCCGCAAAAGGCATACAAAGCCATTAAGAAAGCTTCAAATCCTATAAAATACAAACAGGCGGTTGCTCAAATTTTAAATGCGGAAATGAGACATTCACAATAGCGTTCTAAAAAAATGTATCCTTTTCATCATTTGTAAGTCTACTCTATGAATTTTAAAAACTTAAAGTATGAATACGTGTAAATGTACCAATTGCGATTGCACCAGATGTAATTGCACAGACTGCTCAAAGAATAACTGTCCCTGCGGAAAATGTGAATGCAATAAATGCAGTTGCTGTTAAATTAAATAAAGGTTGGCACAAAAGCCAACCTTTGTTCTATTTTAATAAAGTTAAGCTCTAATTATGGAAACACAAAAAATATGGAAGCAGTTTAATGAAGAGCTCTATTTTTTCATCCTTAAAAAGGTAAAAAATGAAGCCGCTACTAACGATATTTTTCAGAATACGTTCCTGAAAATCCATAAAAACCTACATCAGCTTAAAGAAGAAGAGAAAATGAAAGCTTGGGTTTTTCAGATTGCGCGAAACGAGATTGCCAATTTCTTCAAACAGGAATCTCTTTATATAACTGAAGTAGGTAAACATACGGAAGCCCTTGAAGAAGAATATCAAAACATTTGTTGCTTTGATAGGTTTATAAACAATCTGCCCCCTATTTATAGAGAACCTATCGAATTGGTTTATCTAAAAGGAAAAAAACAACATGAAGTTGCGACAATACTGCATGTCAGTCACGCAAATGTGAAAGCAAGAATACGGCGGGCAAAGGCTATTCTAAAGAAAAACTTCAACGAATGCTGCAAATATGAATTTGACAAAAACGGCAGTTTGATTGGGGAGCCTAATTGCTCCCAATGCACTACTACTGCCTCAGAAATTTCAAACTAATTCACAAACTCACACATTCACAAATTCACATACTCACATACTCACATACTAACCACCTAACTCAAAGCCTAAAGCATACAGCTTAAAGCAATCCAATTAATAACTATCTTTATTAAGAAGGGTGCCACAGCTACTATCCCTTTCATCTATATACTCTAAATTTCAAAGCCAACAAAAGTAGATTGTGCTAAAGCTATTTTGTGATATTGTTGAAATTTTGTGTCATCAAAAACCACCATATACCAGCCTCCTATTTGGGCTTTCTGGAAAGAATAATTAACAGGAGGTTGTTAGCGTAAATTCTGTAACTTCACATAGCTTCTAAGCGTCCATTAGTAACGAGGGAAAGCATTATTAATATTCTTAAAAAAGCAAAAATGAGCGAGCTGCCGGATGATTATTTAGACAACCACTATATACACAGAAGTAATTGGTTAAGAGCGGCCGTACTTGGCGCCAATGACGGTATTCTTTCTACTGCAAGTCTTGCGATAGGAATTGCTGCTGCCAGCGATTTAAGAGAACCTATTATTCTGGCTACCCTTGCAGGTTTGGTTGCGGGAGCTTTATCAATGGCAGCTGGTGAATACGTTTCAGTCAGTTCTCAAACAGATGTGGAAAAGGCTGATATTGAAAGAGAAATTATAGAACTAAGAGAAATGCCCGAACTTGAATTACAACGTTTGGCAGAGATTTATGAAAAGAGAGGGCTTAAAAAAGAGACCGCTTTAACAGTTGCCAAAGAATTAACAGAGCACGATGTGCTAGCAGCTCATGTGAGAGATGAGTAGGGGATTAATGAAATAAGTCAAGCAAAACCGATTCAGGCCGCCTTTGCTTCGGGCTCAGCATTTACTTTTGGGGGAGTACTTCCATTGATTGTTGCGTTATTTCTACCTCTTCAGAATATGGAATATTATTTATATGGATTTGCCATTGCATTCCTAATTGTTCTAGGTGCAGTAGCTGCCAAAACAGGTGGTTCAAGTATTGGGAAAGCCATTATAAGAATTACATTTTGGGGAACGGTGGCTATGGGCTTAACAGCTTTGGTGGGTTATTTATTTGGAACAACCTTGTAAGTAAGCTCCTCACCGGCGCTGGCATCCCAACCGTATCCCCCCGGACTGCTAGTCTCCAAACTGTGACGGACGAGCGAGACCTCTCGCTAGCATAGCCTAATTCGACCGTAAGAACGATTGTTTCTAAAGGCCCAACAAGCATCCTTCCCCAACTGGACTTTTAATGTTTTTGTTGCTAGGATTGTGCTATTATCTTCATCTTATTCTGAGCCATTCCATTAAGAATGAACAAATTATATTGCTTCTATTTTTCCTCGTCCAATCATTTATTTGAAATAATTTCGTAAATTATTCCAATATTACTCTCCTCTCCTTAATTTTTCTTTAACCAACTAATGTTTAAAAGCCATGACAACCTTGATCCATGACCCACAGATCCAACAAATTATAAACCCACCAAACACTTCCCGCTTTTGGGAAAATGACCTTAAAAGATTTGAGAGCGGCGATGTTTCGCTCGATAGGCACACGGCTGGTGAAAACACCATTCGGGCGTTTCAGCGGTTGCTTATCTTTTTGGGCTATTCCACATCTTCTTCGGGTGCGTTTTCCATTGATGGAGATTTTGGCCGTGGCACCAACAGAGCTTTGGCACAGTTTGAATTTGAACACAGCCTTTCAAAACCAGGTTTTCCCACAAAAACATTGACCTATGAATGTAATTGGCGCAATGCGCGCACAGAAATAAATGTGATTCCCGATGTGCTTTTAACAATGCCAACGTTGGAAAAAATGCTGGAAGCTGCAAAAGAAGCCATCGCAAAAAATGAAATAAACTGCGGCGATTTTGATGAAGCTATATTTCAGCTTAACGCGCTTTATAATAATGATTTGCTGGATTGCCGAAAAATAAACGAGCGATACGGTACCGCTGCAGAAAAAGCTTCGCAAAATTTAAAGGATTCAAAAAACATCATCATACATCCTGAATGGATTTTATCAATCATCCGGCAGGAATCTGCAGGTGTGGTACGGCCAAGATTTGAGCAGCATTTTTTAACAAAATTTTCAAAACAAGAACCACAAACAGATCTCTCTGAGCTGCGCTTCCGCTCCATGAGTTTTGGGCTTGGGCAAATTATGGGCTTTAATTATAGTAGCATTGGAGCTAACTCCGCCAAGGAACTTTATACCGCCCCACTGGAAAAACAAATTACATCCATTGCTCGGTTTTTAACCCTGAGATCCAGCGTACGCAACGTGGTGAGCAAAACAAACCCAACTGCAGACGACTTTAAGGTTGTGGCGAAATACTACAATGGCTCCGGCTATGCAACCCACCATTACGATGAAAGTTTAGGACGATGGTTCCGGGAATTTAAGTTGTTGCGCGGTTGATTCAATTTAAAAGTTTACTGTTCATTGCCATCATCATTCGTATCTTTGAAAAAAAAATCAATCAGTTATGCGCATCCTTCCAATAATCGGTTTCCTGCTAATTTTAAGCTCCTGCAAGCAAGAAGAAAAACAATTGACCGCTCAACAGATTATTGATAAAACCATTGAAAATGCCGGTGGCGAAAAATATGATGCTGCAACAATAAAATTTACTTTCCGCGACACTAAATACGGCAGCTACAGAAAGAAAGGCAACTTCGAACTTACCCGAACTATTACGGATTCTTTGGGAGAAACGAATGATGTGCTAACCAATTTCGGCTTTGAGCGCTTTGCCAATGGCACCAAACTTATTCTACCCGATTCCACTGCAAGCAAATATGCCAATTCGCTTAACTCTGTGCATTACTTTGTGCACTTGCCATACGGTTTAAATGAGGCTGCGGTTAACAAGGAATTGTTGGGTGAAGCCGAGATTGACGGCAAGAAATACTATGAAATTGAAGTGACTTTTGCGCAGGATGGCGGCGGTACAGATCACGAAGATGTTTATATGTACTGGATAGCGCAAGAGGATTTTACTGTAGATTATTTCGCCTATAAATTTTATACAGGCAAAGGCGGCATCCGTTTTAGAAAGGCTTATAACCCAACGATGGTAAACGGACTGCGATTTGTGGATTACGAAAATTACAAAGTACAACCTTGGGAAACCGTAGATCTACAAACTGTAGACGAGCTATACACGGCCGGAAAACTCGAGTTGCTTTCTGATATTAAAACCGAAAATGTTTCAGTAGAAATTTCTGGGAATAAATAATTCCTAATTCACAAAAAACACAGCATTAGCCAAAAACAGTTTCCCATTCTGCCAAAACGAACGAAAGGAAACATCATCTACCATATAAATCACACTGCCACTCCCCTTTTTTGCTTGTGCAAAAACAATAGAGTTTTTTAGGGCCGCCTTAGCCGTTTCACCCGAAAAACCTGAAACGCTTTCTGCTTCTCCATTTATATAACCCACATTATACCCATCACTCAGAAATTTATAGGAATCGCTACCTAGTTTTAAACTGTAGTAAGTATCGCCATAACCAAACGCAAGCGGATGGGTATTGTCTAGCGAAATCTTATAAATACTTCCAGTTATGAAATCTTTGGTGCTTTCCAGTTCGCGTTGTGCATAAGGCACCATATTTCCTAATGTATCTTTCTCCTTTTCGGTTTTTTTATCAATATTGCTTAACAAATCAAAGCCTTCCTTTTCTTCAAAAATACCAACGGCATTGCCAATTGCAATCACATTTCCGCCTTTATTAATCCATTCTTCCAGAGTTTTAAAAGCAGCTTCGTCTAAAATAGATTTGTAATTTCCGTCGGGCAAAACAAGCACATCATAATCGCTCCACTCAATTTTGCCGATATCATCTGTATTAATAGAAGTAATGGGATACTTCAATTGTGTTTCAAAAAAGTGCCAAAGCGCACCATAACTTAAAGAAGAAGTTCCCTCACCCTGCAGCATTGCTACTTTTATGTTTTTAATTAAATGCACATATTGTGAACCGAAATCAGTCAATTTATCTGCAAAACTTGTAGGTGAAGCATACAACTGCCGTCCCAGTTGATTTGCTATTTCGATGACCTTTTTGTCAAAATCAGGTGTGGTTTTATTATCGCTGCGTGTAATAATCAAACTACCGCGACCAAAACTGTTGCCGCCAAAGCCCAGTTCGTTTTCAGAAAAACGAACTTTTATATCATTTTGCAATAATGCTGAAAGAAATTCAGCATCCTTCAAGCTGTTCCATTTGGCAATATAGCCCGCCGCTGCAGGAGAAGGAACATTGGAAACTGTATTGCTCGGTGCATTTCCGTTTGCAGGAACCAAAGTTACACTAGCCACAGCGTCCAGCCCAAATGCATAAGGCAAACTCCAAGCAGTAATATCATACGTTAGCGGCGTTGAGAGCGAGGCATTTGGTTCAAAAAGTACTTGTACCATCTTTCCTTTTGGCTGGTTGGTGCTCACCACCAAAGCGCCTTTGGTATCTATAGAACCTTTTTTGATATCGTTATAATTGAAGCCCTTTACCATTCCACCATTGGCATAACCATACTTTATATCGTGTTTGTCCAAAAGCTGGGTAAGCTCCTGTATCTTGTCGGGATTCCCGTTCAGGACAAAGCTTTTATATTTTAAATTATCATTGCTAAAGAATTTTTTGAATTCAGAATTCATAGAAGCTGCTTGTTGCGAAGCCACTTCAATAGTGGAAAGTCCTGAGGTAGTGTGGTGTGCCACTCTGTCCACTAGCGTTAATTCAATTTCTTCGTCATTAATTATTCCCAAGCCTGCCATTCCGTGGCCAGCTTGCTCATAGGTCATCCCGATGGCACCCATAAATAGCGGATAGGTATCGCCATAGCTTGGGTACAAAAGATCGAAACTTTCACGGGTAAAGAACAGCCACCCATTTTCGTCAAAATATTTAGCGTTATTTTTTCCTATTGTATTTTGAAATTCACGCTGAAAAGGAGTGATTATTTCGTGAAATGGTTCCGCCGCAGGTGCAAAATAGTATGGGTTGTTAATGTATTGCTCGTGAAAATCTACGTGTATCTGCGGCATCCACTGGTTGTATATTTTTAGGCGCTGTTGGGTTTCCACTTGACTCGCCCACATCCAGTCGCGATTCAAATCGAACAAATAATGGTTTGGGCGTCCGCCAGGCCAAGGCTCGTTGTGTTCTATGGCATCGCGCGAAGAATTATAAGGTGAAGCTTTCATTTGGTTATACCAGTTTACATAGCGATCGCGACCATCAGGATTAACATTGGGATCCATAATTATCACGGTGTTTTTCAACCAATCTGAATGTTCAGTAATAAGTTTATAAGCAGTATTCATAGCCGCCTCACTGCTGCTGGCCTCATTACCGTGGACGTTATAGCTGAGCCAAACGATTGCCTTTTCTGGAGAGGAAGCGCCTTCCAAAATGCCGATATTTTTTAAATTATCGGTGCGTATCTTTTCGAGATTACCAATATTTTCTTCGGAAGAAATAACTGCATACGTTAGCCTTCTTCTTTCGTTGGTTTTTCCATAATCGAAATATTTTACCTTTCCACTATTTTCAGCTATGTGTTCAAAATAGGCAACAACATCAGCATGGCGGGAGAATTCTGTGCCGATTTCATACCCCAAAAACTCTGATGGGGATTTCAGTTGGGCTAATATAAACAGAGGAAAAAACAGTGCTAAAAAAGTAAAATGGCGCTTCATTTGTAGAAATTTAAAATGTGCGATAAAACTAAGTAAAGATTTTGAAATATTGTTGGGGATTTTTAGCCACGAATGCACGAATAATTATTCTATTTGCCAGTTATGAATTTTTAATCACATAGTTAAGAATACTAAAATGTATCAAACAAAAAAATTCGTGAATTCGTGGTAAACCTTTCCCTCGAAAAATGTGATTACCCAATTCTCAAGTCCCAGAAAGGACTGAAATGTTTTTCTATCTTGATTTCTATAAATATTTTGAATCCACCGGATATCCAAAAAACATTCGTGAATTCGTGGCCAAGCCATACCGAGTTTCAAGATTAACGTATCTTTAAACCTACAGCCCATTTAAAACGGTTATTTTTGTTTGAATTTTTCCAAAGAATCTATGCCAGCCCATTACATTCCTTATAAAAACACAGGTTATTTTTCTAAATTAATATGCGATTATCTCACTGAAGATGAATCATTAAAAACCTTTTACAATCGCTTTCCAAACCTGGAAAATTTCAAACACCAATTAACGGAAAAGCAGAAGAACTTTACGGATGAAAAAAGGCATTTGCTTGCAAAACGGCTAATGCTTCAATATGGCGATAATTCGCTGTCGCAATCTACTTTGAGCAATATTGATTTGCTTCGCGAACACAATACCTTTACAATAACTACAGGGCATCAGCTCAATCTTTTTACAGGTCCTTTATATTTTTTATACAAAATATTTTCAGCAATCAACCTAGCTGAACAATTAAACCAAAAATATCCAACCAACCATTTTGTGCCAGTTTATTGGATGGCAACGGAAGATCACGATTTTGAGGAAATAAATTATTTCAACCTCTTCGGCAAAAAAGTGAAATGGAACAGGGAAGCCTCTGGCGCTGTTGGCGAACTTTCCACGAAAGGTTTAAAGGAGGTGAAAGAACTACTGAAAAAGGAATTTGGCGAAAGCGAAAACGCCAAAAAGCTGGTTTCTTATTTTAAAGATGCTTATACCAAACACGACAACCTCGCTGATGCTACACGGTTTTTAGCGAATTGTCTTTTCTACCATCACGGTTTGGTAATTATTGACGGAAATGATAAAGAATTAAAAAAATGTTTTATTCCTTTCGCAGAAAAGGAGCTGACCGAAAACCTCAGCTTTAAAAAAGTTTCGGAAACAACTGAGAAGCTAACACATTTGGGTTTTTCGGAACAAGTACATCCGCGGGAAATAAATCTTTTCTATTTAAAGGAAAATCTTAGGGAACGCATTATTGAAAAAGATGGGCGGTTTTATGTAAATGAAACTGACCTCTCTTTTTCGAAAGAAGAAATTTTAAATGAACTTCACGATAATCCAGAGCGCTTTTCACCCAATGCTTTGCTGCGGCCGCTTTACCAAGAAGTTATTTTGCCCAACCTCTGTTACATTGGCGGTGGCGGTGAGCTGGCTTATTGGTTTCAGTTGAAGGATTATTTCAATAAAGTGGAAGTCCCCTTCCCTATTTTGTTGCTTCGCAATTCGGTGCTTTTGGTTTCAAAAATGCTTTCGGAAAAACTACAAAAACTGAATATTGAAATTGATGATCTCTTCCTTCCGCAGCACGAATTGATAACAAAACACACACGGGAGATTTCAAAAATAGACATAGACTTTTCGCAGCAAAAAGAATTCCTGAAACAACAGTTCAAAGATTTATATGAATTGGCAAAACAAACCGACGCTTCGTTTTTGGGTGCCGTTGGCGCACAGGAAAAGAAACAATTGAACGGTTTGGACAATCTTGAAAAGCGACTGCTGAAAGCACAAAAAAGGAACCTTTCCGAAGAACTGGATCGCGTAAAAGATATTCAAAATCAATTGTTCCCAAACCAAAGTTTGCAGGAACGGCAGCTTAATTTTTCTGAGCTTTATTTGGAATATGGTGAAGGATTGCTGGATACACTTAAAGAGAATTTACAGCCGTTGAATGTTAATTTTACTATTATGGAGCTTGAATAAAACCTAACAGGTTTCAAAAACCTATTAGGTTTAAGAATAACAATAGAGTAAAAAAACAAAAACATTCGTGTATTCGTGGCAAAAAAAAGCCATCACATATAGTTCTAAAATAAAAAACAATAGACAAATATCATTAACTTTGAAAAAAGCACATAAAATGGACATCAAAACTTCAAAAATAGAATTGGTAAAAATGATACTTAATATTGAAAACGATACTTTTATAAATAAAGTAACTGAATTTATAAATAATGAGAAATCTGACTTTTGGAATGATTTAAGCTTAGAAGAACAAGCTGAAATAAAAAAAGGTATTGAGCAGCTGAACCGAGGCGATGGTAAATCATATAAAGAAGTTCTTAAAAGAATTTCATAATGGAAGTTATTCTATCGCCACAAGCGGAAAATAAACTTGAAAAAATTACTGAATATCTTTTATCTGAATGGGGAAATAAAGTAAAAAAAGATTTTTTATCCAAACTCACTTCTAAAATCGAGCAGATTTCATTACAACCAGAAAGTTGCCCAAAATCAAAAGAACTTGGTGGTATTTATAAATGCGTAGTTACCAAACAAAATACTTTTTATTATCGAATAAATTCTCAAAATAACGTACTTGAAGTTATCACATTTTTTGACACACGCCCAAATCCAAATAAACTTAAAAAACATTTGAGATAACAAAAATATTCGTGCATTCGTGTCAAAAATCCATTGTTGAAAACCCACAAAAAAATTCACCTGTAACCCATTTCGGAACTTAACTATTTAAAGTATTTTTGCCTATGCAAAACAACGTCCTCATTTTAGATTTTGGTTCGCAGTACACCCAATTGATCGCGAGACGCGTGCGGGAACTGAACATTTACTGCGAAATTCACCCTTACCATCACATTCCAGAAAACTTGGAGCCTTTTAAGGCCGTAATACTTTCGGGTAGTCCGTTTTCCGTTCGCGCGGAAGACGCGCCACATCCCGATCTTTCACAGATTCGTGGACACAAACCCCTTTTGGCGGTTTGTTACGGAGCTCAATATTTAGCACATTTTAGTGGTGGTAGCGTGGAGCCTTCAAACATCCGTGAGTACGGAAGGGCAAAACTTTCAATGATAAAATCTGGGGAAGATTTCTTTAAAGATATTCCCGAAAATACAAATGTGTGGATGAGCCATAGCGATACCATTGCGCAACTTCCCGAAAACGGAGTTCGTTTGGCAAGCACGGTTGATGTGGTAAATGCGGCTTACAGAATTGAAGGTGAAGAAACCTACGCAATCCAATTTCACCCAGAAGTATATCACACAACCCACGGGAAGCAGTTGCTTGAAAATTTCCTTGTTAATATTGCCGAAGTTCCACAAACTTGGACACCTGCTGCTTTTGTGGAAACTACGGTTGAAACTATGAAAGAGCAGATTGGCGATGGCAAAGTGGTACTTGGTTTAAGTGGTGGTGTTGATAGCACAGTTGCTGCAATTCTTCTGAATAAAGCCATCGGCAAAAACCTATACTGTATTTTCGTGAATAACGGTTTGCTTAGAAAAGATGAATTTGAAAGCGTGCTTCACCAATATAAAGATATGGGGCTGAATGTAAAAGGTGTTGATGCTTCCGAACGCTTTTTGGAAGCCTTAAAAAATGAAAGCGATCCTGAAAGGAAACGCAAAGCCATCGGCAACGCGTTTATAGAGGTTTTTGATGATGAAGCGCACCAATTAACTGGTGTGGATTGGTTGGCACAGGGAACGATTTATCCTGATGTAATAGAAAGTGTTTCGGTAAATGGACCTTCGGTAACTATAAAAAGTCATCACAATGTTGGCGGTTTACCAGATTTTATGAAGTTGAAAATTGTGGAACCATTGCGCATGCTATTTAAAGATGAAGTACGACGCGTAGGTAAAGAAATGGGCATAGATTCCGAGTTATTGGGCAGACACCCCTTCCCTGGCCCAGGTTTGGCTATTCGAATTTTGGGTGATATTACGGCTGAAAAAGTTCGTATATTACAAGAGGTTGACGCTATCTTTATCAACGGTTTGAAAAAGTGGGATCTTTACGATAAAGTGTGGCAGGCAGGAGCAATACTTTTGCCAGTAAATAGCGTGGGTGTAATGGGTGACGAAAGAACGTATGAAAAAGTAGTTGCTTTGCGCGCCGTGGAATCTACAGACGGAATGACCGCAGATTGGGTGAACCTTCCCTATGAATTTTTACAGGAAGTAAGCAACCATATAATAAACCGCGTTAAAGGCGTTAATAGAGTAGTCTATGACATCAGCTCAAAACCGCCAGCTACCATTGAGTGGGAATAAGGTTTCGATAGTAATTTCATCATTGCTACGCATGTTGAAATTCACTCAACCACCTTGGCCCAATGTTTTTTTAAATTGAAATCGAGACTATGTTTAGCAAATCTAAAAAATTGATTATCTCTATGTTGAAGTGTTTAATATACGTTTCGGTAACCTTTCTATTTATGGTTAGCTGTGGTTCTGCAGCGCAGCAACAGTACAAAAGTCATTCGGTTGAAAAAGGGGAAACGGTATATAGCATTGCAAAGCAATACAACATTTCCGAAGAAACTATTTACAACTTAAATCCCGATTCCAGAAATGAGCTGAAGGTGAACAGCGTTTTGATAATCCCTTCCAATAGCGCAATTAGCTCTGGAACCAACAAAAACGACTACCGCGATCACAGGGTAAAAAAGAAGGAAACCCTCTACGGAATTGCACAACTTTACAATGTAAGCGCAGACGATATTAAAAAACTGAATAAAGAGTTGTATTCCCGTGGCTTGAGAAAAGGAGAGCGATTACTGATCCCAGCCTCCATTGTCAATCAAAATAGTAGCTCCACTTCAGGAAGTACATTACCCGGAACGCAGCAGTATACTGTTAAGCCGAAAGAAACGAAGTTTGGAATTGCCAGAAAATTCGGTATTTCATTAACTGAATTAGAAGTTTTAAACCCAGATTTGGGAGAAGGGTTAAAAGTTGGCTCAACTATTATTGTTCCAGACCAATCAGTAATCGAAAGTGCTGAAATAGACGAGGAAAACTTTCAGTATTACGAAGTGAAGCCAAAAGAAGGTTTTTACAGATTAAAAATAAAATTCGGTCTTTCCGAAGAAGAAATAATTGCATTGAATCCGTATGCAAAAGATGGCTTGAAGGAAGGAATGATTCTGAAATTGCCCAAGGAAGAAGCAACAATTTCGCAAGATGATATTTCAGTAATAAATCTTGAAAACCGCATTGACAATAAGAAAATGAAAACGGTAGCGCTAATGCTTCCGTTCCGTTTGATGCGAACTGCCGACTCTACCCAAAACGATCAAGAGTCGCTTAAAAAAGACCCAACGCTTCGTGTTGCTTTAGATTTTTATAGTGGTGCATTGATGGCTGCAGAATTTGCAAAAGACAAAGGCATTTCGGTAACAATGAATGTTTACGACACCGAAAAGAGCGATAGTAAAGTAGCTTCCATCATTTCAAAAAGTGAATTCAAAAACGTGGATGCCGTAATTGGTCCGTTGCTTCAAAAAAATGTGGAAAAAGCTTCAGAAATGTTGAGGAGTGAAAAGATTCCTGTCTTTTCGCCATTAAGCAATAGAGATATGGCGATGAACGACAATCTTTTCCAAACCCTTCCTACTGATGCCGTGCTTCAAAAAACAATGATCCGTTATTTAAGACAGCACAGTTCTGGCAAAAACATCATTATAATTTCAGATACAAAAAGAGCTAAACAGCGGGAAATGATCCAGGCCGCTATTCCAACCGCTAAAACGGTTTCCCCTCGCGGAAGCGGTTATGTGAGTGCTAATGATATTTCAGCGGTAGCAGATGGAACATCAGAAAATTGGGTTATTCTTGAATCTGATAACCCTGTTTTGGTGAGCAGCGCCGTGAATGTACTTGCAGCAATGCCAAGCAATTATAAAATTCGGTTGTTCACTTTGAATAGAAATGAAGCCTATGAATGGCACGAAGTGTCGAGCACCCGTTTGGCAAAATTGAACTTTACCTTCCCTTCCGTAAATAAAAATATTGCTGAAGACGACCCCAACCCATTTTTAATAAGCTATAAAAATAAATACGGCGTGCTTCCAAACAGATACGCCATTCGCGGGTTTGATGTAACCTATGATGTTTTGTTGCGTTTGGCTTCCGAAAAAGATATTTATGACGCCATTTTGCCAGAAAGCGAAACGGTTTATATTGAAAATAAATTTCGATATGAAAAATCAAATACAGAAGGCTACTGTAATGAAGCTGCTTATATTTTGAAATATAACGACGACCTTAAATTTGAAATAGTAGAATGAGCACCGCCAAAGTAACTTACCTAGGAAAACTACGCAGCGAAAACGAGCATTTGAAATCTGGCAACAAATTTATAACCGATGCCCCAACCGACAATAATGGTAAAGGTGAAGCATTTTCGCCAACAGACACGGTAGCCACAGGACTTGCAAATTGTATGATTACCATGATGGGAATCAAGGCTCGCGATATGGACGTGAATATGGATGGCACTACAGCGATGGTTACTAAAATAATGGCTGCAGACCCGCGCCGGATTTCAAAGATTGAAATCGTTTTAAATTTTCCTGCAGGTATAGATGTTAAAGCGAGAAAAATATTGGAAAATACCGCGCGAACGTGTCCTGTTAACTATAGTCTCCATCCCGATATTGAAAAAGTGATTACGTTTAATTGGGGATAATACCTCCAAAAAAAGAGAGCAGTTTTCAGTTGCAGTTGGCATTAAAAGTGAATACACTCAAATAAAAGGTACTATTTTTGATTGCACGCCACTATGAAATTACTTTTCACTTTTATATTCTCCCTTTTACTTTTCCCGCAGCACAATGCTGAAAAAATTCTATGGAAGGAAAATCAAAAACTTTCGTGGGAGGATTTCCGCGGTAAACCTTTGCGAAGCGCAAGTTTTGTAGCAAGCACGAATACTGGCATCAGTTTTCAGTATTCCTACTCCATGAAAAACGGAGACATGAAAGTGGAATATTCCGTTGAAAGCTTTTTCAATCCTGAGGGTTCGTGGTATTTAAAGGAAAGAGTTACAAACTATATTTTAAAACACGAGCAAGCACATTTTGATATTTCGGAATTGCACGCAAGAATGCTTCAGAAAAACCTAGCGGGAAAGAAATTCTCAAAAAATATTAAATCTGAAATCGAGGGCATCTACAAGCAAGTGGAACAAAAAAGAAGGGCAATGCAGACTAAATTTGACTCAGAGAGCGATCATTCCAGAAACGAAGCGAAAGAAGCTTTTTGGCAGAAATATATAGCCCAACAACTCGCCGAATATGAATCTTGGAAGTAAACCAGACCCAAACCACTTAGTGGAACTCGCAAACTACAAAATGCCCTTCGGAAAATACGAAGGCTATTATTTGGCAAACATCCCTGAATATTACTTTGTGTGGTTCAAACAAAAAGGCTTCCCCGAAGGAAAACTGGGCAGGATGATGGCTGAAATGTTTGAGTTGAAACTTAATGGGCTTGAAGGTTTAGTTCAAAAGCTAATTAAGAAGTAGCTGAAAGCTGTAGGCTGTAGGCTTTAAGCTTTAGGCTGTAGGCTCTAAGCTTTAAACATTTAAACACATAAACTTATAAACATTTAAACACCTAAACTCATAAACCATAAATTTGAAAAAACTAATAAGCTACATCTGGCCAACCACCCGCCGTTTTTCTTCGGAAATAAATGGAACGCTTGAAGTAACCTATATTAATGGCAAAAAAGTTTTGGATACCGAAAATGCGAATTACTCCTACGGTTCGCTTCAAAAGATTTTGGAGATTGGCTTAACAAAAGTTGATTTAAAGTCGGTTGAAAACCTACTGCTTTTAGGAATGGGCGGCGGAAGTGTTATAAATTCCTTGAAAAAAATGGGTTTTTACGAAGTGATTTTTGCAGTTGAACTAGACCCAGAGATTATCAAAATCGCAAAGAATGAATTTAATATTAAAGAAGCTGGAAATTTAATAATCATTCAAGCAAACGCAGCAAAGTATGTTAAAAACTGTGCTGAAAAATTTCAACTTATAATTATTGATCTTTTCATCGACATCAAAGTACCTACTATTTTTTATGGAAAAGAATTCTGTGAAAATGTTTCAAACCTTTTGGATAGTGACGGTTCAATAATTTTTAACGTAGGTATAAACCTTGAAAAGAAACCTGATACAGTTCAAACAATAATATCACATTTCGGCAATGATTTTGAGTTTCAAGTTTTACCGAAAGTTAATAGGACGAATACTTTGCTTATTGGAAAGAAATTGAAGTAATGAACTAATTTTCCAAGCTTCAATTAACAGCTAACATTTAACCATTAACTTTTCCTCCTTTCCACAATAAAAATGTACTTTTGCATCCCGTATAGACATTTCAGTAAAGGCACTCATGAACACTACAAAATACATCTTCGTTACGGGCGGGGTTTCATCATCTTTAGGAAAAGGAATTATAGCGGCATCGCTGGCTAAGCTATTGCAAGCCAGAGGATATCGGGTTACAATCCAAAAATTGGATCCATATATAAATGTAGATCCGGGAACCTTAAATCCATACGAGCACGGCGAGTGCTACGTAACCAATGATGGCGCCGAAACCGATCTTGATTTGGGCCACTACGAGCGTTTTCTGAACGTAAATACTTCACAAGCAAATAACGTTACCACAGGTCGCATTTATCAAAGCGTGATTGAAAAAGAACGCCGTGGCGAGTTTTTAGGGAAAACCGTACAGGTTGTTCCTCACATTACAAACGAAATTAAAGAACGCGTACAATTGCTAGGAAACACGGGTGAGTACGATATAATAATCACTGAAATTGGCGGTACCGTGGGCGATATTGAATCGTTACCCTACATTGAAGCAGTCCGCCAAATGAAGTGGGAAATGGGCGATGACAATGCTTTAGTAATACACTTAACCCTCGTACCCTATCTTTCAGCTGCCGGCGAACTTAAAACAAAACCTACACAGCACTCCGTGAAAACTTTGATGGAAAGCGGAATACGCGCAGATATTTTGGTTTGTAGAACGGAACACGAACTTTCCAATGATTTACGAAAAAAACTTGCACTTTTCTGCAACGTGAAACAAGAGGCGGTTATTCAATCCATTGATGCATCCACAATTTACGATGTGCCAAATATGATGCTGGAAGAAGGTTTAGATACCGTTACACTTCAGAAATTAAACCTGAAGAATTCAAAAAAGCCAGATCTAAAACAGTGGAACAAATTTCTTCAAAGACATAAAAATCCGAAGGGAGAAGTTCATATTGGTTTGATTGGAAAATACGTGGAATTGCAGGACAGCTACAAATCCATACTTGAATCTTTCATACACGCAGGTGCTGAAAATGAAGTAAAGGTAAAAGTAGAATTCATTCATTCCGAACATATAAATGCTAAAACCATAGGCAAAAAGTTATCAAAACTCGATGGAATTTTAGTAGCTCCCGGTTTTGGTGAGCGTGGTATTGAAGGGAAGGTTGCTGCAGTAAAATACGCTCGTGAAAACAACTTACCGTTTTTAGGAATTTGCTTGGGAATGCAAATGGCCGTTATAGAATTTGCACGAAACGTACTGAAACTAAAAGATGCCAACAGCACCGAAATGGATTCGCAAACCAAAAACCCCGTAATAAGTATTATGGAGGATCAAAAAAACATAACCGATATGGGCGGTACCATGCGTTTAGGCTCTTGGAAGTGTGATTTGAAAAAAGGAAGCATCGCCAACAAAGTTTACAAAACTGAAAGTATTGAAGAACGTCATCGCCACAGATATGAGTTTAACAATGCTTACCGCGAACAATTTGAGGCTGCAGGTTTAATGGCAACGGGCATAAACCCAAATACGGGATTGGTTGAGATTATTGAAATACCAGAACATCCTTGGTTTGTTGGGGTTCAATATCACCCCGAGTATAAAAGTACTGTTGCCAATCCACATCCACTTTTTGTGGCTTTCGTAAAAGCCGTGCACGAACACGCTTCTAAAAAGAAATAGGACAATTTGACGCAATTCTGAAAGAGGCGGGATTATTGCCCTGCCACATAAAAATTAACGATAACATACTTTTGAAACAGTTCAAAAGAAGAAATAAAAGATGGAACAAAAGAAATTCGACTTAAACTCACTCGTAGGTTTTTTATTAATCGGTGGAATCCTAATATGGATGCTGTATCTCAACAAACCCTCCGAAGAAGAACTTCAAGCTGAAAAAGCAAAAACCGAAGCCGCCGCAAAACAAGAGGCAGAAGCTGAAAAAGGAAAGCAGGACATAACACTTGCACAAGCAACCGCTGATACAATGGATGCCGTAAAACCTGGTGATTCATTGGCTTTTGAACAATTGAAAAACAAACTTGGTTCTTTTGCATATTCGGGAACACTTCCTTCGGCAACAGAAGAAACAACGGTTTTTGAAAACGATGTGCTTTATTTGAAAGTAAGTAATAAAGGCGGTTACATAACCGAAGCGCTTCTTAAGAATTTCCACAAATATGATTCTGTTCCTATTTATTTAATAAAAGACGGTAACGCTTCATTAAATCTTCAGTTTTCAGCAGAAAACAGAACCTTAAATACACAAGATTTATATTTTGAACCTACGTTGAGCCAAAATGGTGATGACCAAGTGCTCTCCATGAAGCTGAAAACTTCAGAAAACGGGTTTATTGAATACCGCTATACACTCCATCCTGGCGAATATATGATGGATTTTAGCATCAATAGCCAAGGCTTGGACGGTGTTATCAATACTTCGCAGCCAATGTATCTTGATTGGCAATTGAAAGGATATCGCCACGCAAAAAGTATTTCATATGAAAATCGCTACTCGCGCTTGACGTATGAATACGATGATGAAAAACACTCAAAACTTTCTCCTTCGGGCGAAGATGAAGAACTGGAAAAAGACGTTACTTGGATGAACTTCCGCCAGCATTTCTTCAGCTCTATGTTGCTTACAGACACTCCATTTAAAGAAGTGAAACTTACTTCTGTAGATTTGGTGAAAGACGAAGAAATAGATACAACCTTTACCAAACAATACGGAGCAAAAATACTTTTGGAGCCAAAGAATGGTGCGTTGGCGTACGACATGAATATGTATTACGGGCCGTCTGACTATCAGATTTTCAAAAAATACGGTCGCAATCTTGATGAGGCAATGCCATTGGGATGGGGAATTTTTGGGGTGATAAATAAATACATCATCATTCCATTGTTTGCATTTTTAACTGACTTTTTACCTGCTGGAATTGCCATTATTGTTTTAACAATTCTTATAAAGCTAATGCTTTCGCCAGTTCAATACAAACAGTATTTGGCGCAAGCAAAAATGAAGGTCTTGAAACCAGAACTGGACGAAATTAAAGAAAAGCACAAAGGCAACAGCCTGAAAATACAACAAGAAACCATGAAAGTGCAAAACTCTGCCGGCGCCAGTCCGCTGAAGGGTTGTTTGCCAGCTTTACTGCAGATTCCGGTGTTTTATGCGCTCTTTACGTTTTTCCCTTCGGCGTTTGATTTAAGGCAGAAAAGTTTCCTATGGGCAGACGATCTTTCCAGTTATGATACGATTGCGGAATTACCTTTCCACATTCCGTTCTATGGAGACCACGTGAGCTTGTTCCCTATTTTGGCTTCCATCGCCATCTTTGTTTATATGATGATGACAATGGGCCAAAGCATGCAACAAACCCAACAACCGGGAATGCCAAACATGAAATTTCTTATGTATCTTTCTCCGCTGTTTATGTTGGTGTTCTTCAACAATTACGCGAGTGGACTTTCGCTTTATTATTTCATTTCAAACTTAATTACTATCGGAATTATGCTTGTGATAAAAAACTTCATTATTGATGAAGATAAGGTTCACGCTAAAATTCAGATAAAAAAAGCAAAGCCTAAAAAGCAAAACAAGTTTCAGCGCAAAATGGCTGAAATGATGGAACAGGCTGAACAGCAGAAAAAAGTGGGGAAAAAATAAAATTTTTATAAGCGCTGGAAGTTTCTTGAACTATTCCAGCGCTTAAAATAGAATGCGAATCCGAACGTTTACTTTTGAAGTAAGTTAATACTTCTGAAATGATAAAAATTGCTTTCATCTTCTTTTTAGTTACAAGCCTCTGCTCCGTTAGTGTTTTTTCACAAAGTGAAATAAACCAAACAGATGCGCAGGGAAAGCGACATGGCATTTGGAAAAAAACATTTGATGGAACCAATCAACTTCGGTACGAAGGTACTTTTGAGCACGGGAAGGAAGTGGGCGAGTTTAAATTTTATTGTGAAGATTGCAAGAGTCAGCCTATGGTTACTAAAATCTTCAACAGTAAAGACAATAGTGCAGAAGTAAAATATTTCACAGTAAAAGGGAAGTTGGTTAGCGAAGGAAAAATGCAGGACAAAGACCGCATTGGTGAATGGGTCTATTATCACGAAAAGTCTAAAAACGTAATGACACGCGAAAATTACGTAAATGGAAAGCTGGACGGAAAATTGATTACCTACTACCCCAACGGAAAAACCACTCAAGAAACCACCTATAAAAACGGTATAAAAGAAGGAGAAGATAATTACTACTCACCCGATGGCGTACTGCTTAAAAAATTACTTTACACCAATAATGAGCTTCAAGGTCCTGCAACATATTATGACGCTTATGGGAAGGTGGTGATTGAAGGGTTTTATAAAGAAGGTAAAAAACACGGACTTTGGAAATACTACAAAGACGAAAAAGTTATTTTAGAAGAAACCTACCCAAAAAAAGATAATTAATAAGTCTTTCGGGTAAGGTAGCAAACAATCTCCCGACAGTTATATTCAAAAAGTCTTTTACCTTTGCACACACTTAAATTTTTATGCAAAAACGAGTAGTTGTCGGCCTCAGTGGCGGCGTAGATTCCAGCGTTGCAGCCTATCTCTTGAAAGAGCAGGGCTATGACGTTATTGGTCTTTTTATGAAGAATTGGCACGATGATTCTGTAACAATTTCTGACGAATGCCCGTGGCTTGAAGACAGCAACGATGCTATGCTCGTAGCTGAAAAACTGGGCATTCCGTTTCAAACGGTAGATTTAAGCGAACAATATAAAGAGCGCATTGTTAACTATATGTTTCGCGAATACCAAATGGGCCGCACGCCAAACCCGGATGTGCTTTGCAACCGCGAAATAAAGTTTGATGTTTTTATGAAAATTGCCCTCAATTTGGGAGCAGATTTTGTGGCAACCGGGCATTATTGCAGAAAAGGCACTTCGACACTTCCACAAGCTCAGCACGACGCTTCGCTCAGTGGCCAAAATGGTGAAACAAAAGAAATATATCATTTGTTAGCCGGTAAAGATCCCAACAAAGACCAATCGTATTTTCTTTGTCAACTTTCGCAAGAACAGCTTTCAAAAACCCTTTTCCCCATTGGAGAATTGTTGAAACCAGAAGTTAGAAAAATTGCTTCGGAACAAGGCTTAATTACCGCTGAAAAGCGAGATTCGCAAGGTTTGTGTTTCATCGGAAAAGTAAGACTTCCAGAGTTTCTTCAGCAGCAACTTGCGCCGAAAGATGGTGCCATTGTGGAAGTTCCTTCAGATTTTAAAGAATATAAAATGGAAACTCCAGATTTTACTTCCGAAGAAGAAAAACTAGAATATCTTTCCGCAAAGCATTCTTATTCAATTTGCGATGGCAAGCAGGTAGGAATTCACCACGGAGCACATTATTTTACAAACGGTCAGCGTAAAGGCTTGGCCGTTGGCGGAACTAAAGAACCCTTGTTTGTTATTGCAACAGATGTAGATGAAAACGTAATATATACAGGACAAGGCAAAGATCATCCAGGTCTATATAGGCGCGGTCTTTTTGTTAAAAACGAAGAAATCCATTGGGTTCGCAAAGACTTAGAAATTGCCGAAGATGAGAAAATGGAAGTCATGGCGCGAATCCGTTACAGGCAAGCATTAGAAAAAGCAACATTACACCGCACATTTTCCGGACTTTATGTTATATTTGACAAACCACAATCTGCCATAACCGAAGGCCAGTTTGTTGCTTGGTACGACGGTTCTGAATTACTGGGAAGTGGTGTTATATCCTAAAAAAATTATATGATGAAAAAATTATCCCTATTATTTATTGTTTTTGTTTCTACCTTAAGTTTTGCCCAAACCGAAGATGCACTGGTGTTTCTTGAATCTAAAGATCCTGCCGTGGTTTCAGCAGCTCTGGCAGCTCCCATAACCATTTTGACCCAAGCGGCTATTAATAGAAAAAATGCCCAAAGCATCGCAATAGACGAGCGCGACGTGCCTTTGAACGAAATTCAAAAAGCTGCAATTGAGGCTTCCGCAGGTATTAATGTACTTGCAAAATCTAAATGGTTGAATGCCGTTTACGTTCGCGGAACGGAGAACAACATCAACAATCTATTAAACCTTTCTTTTGTTACAGATATTGAGTTTGCAGACAAGAGCTTGAACAGACCAACAGGAGGAAAACAGTTTACCAAAGATAAATTTGAAATTGAAAACCAAACGGAATCCAGACCTGTCTATAACTACGGAAGTGCGGCCAACCAAACAGAAATGCTGAATGTAGATTATCTACATGAGAACGATTACACTGGGGAAGATATTCTAGTAGCATTTATGGACAACGGATACCCGGGTGTTTTAAGTAATCCAGCTTATGCAACCCTTAGAAATGAAGGTAGATTATTGGGTTATTATGATTTTGTGGATCGTATTGAAAATCCAAATGGAACTGGAAGCCACGGTGCTGGAACCTTTAGTGATGCAGCAGGATTTTTGAACGGTCAGTTTGTTGGCACGGCTCCAGGTGCTTCTTACTACTTATACATTACGGAAGATGGAAATAGCGAATCTCCAGCAGAAGAAGCTTATTGGGTAGAAGCCTTGGAACGTTCAGACAGTTTGGGTGTTTATGTTACAAATACTTCCTTAGGCTATCAAGCTTTTGACAACCCTAGCTTTGACCACGATTATCCTGACTTAGACGGACTAACTACCATAGCAGCAAGAGGATCAAATATTGGTTTTGACAAAGGAATGATAAACGTTACTTCTGCTGGAAATGAAGGAAATGGTTTTGGAAAAGTAGGAACCCCCGCAGATGCAGCAGGTTCATTTACTATTGGTGCGGTTGATGAAGATGAAAATTATGTGAGTTTCAGTTCTCGCGGACCTAATGCCGCAGGTGTTATAAAGCCAGATGTGATGGCTAAAGGTCTTGATGCAGCAATAGTTAACCAAAACGGTAATGTAAGAACGGCAAGCGGAACTTCTTTTAGTTCGCCAATTACAGCTGGAGCAGTTGCTTCATTATGGAGCGCAGTTCCCAATTTGAAAAATGATGTAGTTATGCAAGCCATTCGCGAATCTGCTGATAGATTTAACAATCCTACGAACCAATATGGTTATGGCGTTCCGAATTTTGGTGATGCGTTAAACGCATTATTATTGCTAGGTACAGAGCAACAAATGCTAGACACCAATTTCGCTCTTTATCCAAACCCTGTAAGTACACAGATAAACATTTCTTTCCCGAAGTCTGCTGAAAACGCAGAATTTGCACTCTATAATGTTTTGGGCGAAAGAGTGCTGACAGCTAGAATAAGCTCACTGAAAAATAATGTTGATGTTTCTGCACTTTCCTCTGGAATGTACATTGCTTCCATTACATCAAACAACAAAACAACAAGCTATAAAATTATTAAAGAGTAGTGCAAAACCGGATTACCGAACTTTTTAATATTGAATATCCTATAATTCAAGCCGGAATGATTTGGAACAGCGGTTGGCGTCTAGCCTCCGCTGTTTCAAATTTTGGTGGCTTGGGTCTGCTGGGTGCGGGCTCTATGTATCCAGAAATTCTTCGGGAGCATATTTTGAAATGTAAAAAAGCTACTGATAAACCTTTCGGCGTAAATGTGCCGATGCTTTACCCAGATATTGATAAAATAATTGATATCATTATTGAAGAAGGCGTGAAAATAGTTTTCACCTCAGCCGGAAATCCAAAAACATATACTTCAAAACTGAAGGAACACGGAATTACTGTTGTCCACGTAGTTAGCAGTGTTAAATTTGCATTGAAAGCACAGGAAGCGGGAGTTGATGCGATAGTTGCTGAAGGTTTTGAAGCAGGCGGCCATAATGGGCGCGAAGAAACCACAACTTTCACATTAATTCCAATGGTAAAGGAACAATTGGAAATTCCTTTAATAGCTGCTGGTGGAATTGCCACGGGTCGTGGTATGTTGGCCGCAATGGTTTTGGGTGCCGATGGCGTGCAAGTGGGAAGCCGCTTTGTAGCTTCGGAAGAAGCTTCATCACATCACGCTTTCAAGCAAATGGTGGTTGATGCTAAAGAAGGCGACACTCAGCTTACTTTAAAAGAACTGGCTCCTGTACGCATGCTAAAAAATAAGTTTTTTGAAAGTGTAATACAGCTTTATACTACCAGCCCCACGAAGGAAGATCTTATAAAACATTTGGGGCGTGCCCGAGCCAAACGAGGCATGTTTGAAGGCGATTTGGAAGAAGGGGAATTGGAAATCGGGCAAATAGCTGGGCTTATTCACGATATAAAACCTGCAGCTCAAATTCTAAAAGTTATGATTGAAGAATTTGAAACGGCCAAAAGAGAGGTTTCTGATCTTTAATTTGTTTTTAAGCTTATTAAAAAACCTGAATTTAAAAAACCCTTCCGAACTTAATCGGAAGGGTTTTCTTTTAAAATAAAACCGAATGCTTATTCCTTAATAAGTCGTTTGGTTATCTGGCCGTTTTCACCTTGAATAATTACAAGATAAGTAGCGGCAGCCATTTCAGAAACATCAAATGTTTTTTGAGTTCCCATGCTTCTAAGATCGATTGATTTTACCATTCTTCCTCTTAAATCGAAAATACTTAGATTTTCAAGAGAAAGGCTTTGTGGGTTTCCAATCGTTACTGAATGCTTGGCTGGGTTTGGGTACATTTGTAAGCTTCCAATATTAGCATTGTTATTGCCAACACCCAATATACTTTCAATAGTAAGTTCGAAAGTACAAGTTGATATATTGCCATATTCATCTTCCGCAGTAAGCGTAATGGTATAAACACCATCAGATAATGGGGTTCCAGCAGCTGGATTTTGCGAAGTTATAATAACGGGATCGGTACAGTTATCAATTGCTGTTGCTTCACCAGTTGCAAAATAATCTGGAACTATGTAAAACAAATTACCAGCTCCTGGATCTACAGTTTGATCTGCAGGACAAGTGAGGACTGGAGCAAGAAGGTCAACAGCTGTTACTATTGCCGTACAGGTAGATAGATTGCCATTGTTATCTTGACTGAAAACTTGAACCGTTACTGGTGTTCCGATATCAGCACAGGTGAACTCCGTAATGTCCACAGCTACCGTAAGTATTCCACAGGCATCATCATTAGAAGCTATTACATCACTCGGATTAAGGGTGGCTGTTCCATCTGCTCCAATTTCAATTGTGAAATCTTGGCAAACAAGCACTGGAGAAGTATTATCCTCTACCGTTACTATTGCGGTACAAGTACTAACATTTCCGTTTACATCTGTTACGGTAAGCACTACGGTGTTGTCGCCTATGCTTGAACAATCAAAAGTATCAATATCCAAACTATAGGTGTCTATTCCACAGGCATCCGTGCTTCCGCCGTCAACGTCTGCTCCTGTAATAGTCACAGTACCGGTTACCGGATCCAATTCAACTGTAATGTTTTGGCAAACGGCAACGGGAGGTGTAATATCCTCTACGGTTACTATTGCTGTACAAGTGTTGGAATTCCCGTGAATATCGGTAACTGTTAACACAACAGGGTTGTCGCCTACATCACTACAGTCAAAAATACTCGGACTTACTGATACAGATGCAATTCCGCAGTTGTCGGTAGAACCTCCGTCCACATCTGCTGCGGTAATGGATGCGTTTCCAAACTCATCCAATTGAATGGTAATATTTTGACAAACCATTGTTGGCAATTCATTATCGGTAACAGTAATGGTGAAACTACATACAGTTGTATTTCCGCTTCCATCGGTTGCAGTAAATTCAATAGTACTTATCCCAACTGGGAAATCACCTCCACTTGAAAGACCACCTGTTTGGGCAACGGTTACGCTACAATTATCCAAGCCTATTGCCATTGGGAAACTTACAGCTGCGCTGCACATTCCTAAGTCTGTATTTGCAGTAATATTTGCAGGACAAACTATTGTTGGTGGAAGGTCATCTTCTACCGTAACTACGGCTACGCAAGTACTTGTATTTCCATTAACATCGGTTACTGTTAGGGTTACGTTGTTCGGACCAATATCAGCACAAGTGAAATCTGTAATGTCAATTGAAGTACTTGCAATTCCACAAGCATCGGTGCTGCCACCATCAACATCTCCAGCAGTAATGGAAACATTTCCAGAAGCATCTAACTGAACTGTTATGTTTTGGCAAACTGCTGTTGGTGCAACGTTGTCTTCCACGGTAACAACCGCGGTACAAGTGCTTGAGTTTCCATTAACATCGGTTACTGTTAGTATAACGTTATTTGGACCTACATTTGCACAAGTAAAGCTACTTGGAGAAACACTTAAAGATGCAATAGCGCAGTTGTCTGTACTTCCGTTATTGATATCTGCAGCAGCAATGCTTGCCATTCCATTGGAATCCAACTGAATCGTAAATGGAGCTGCGCAATTTGCAACTGGTACTTCGGTATCGTTTATGGTTACATCAAAAGAACAGGTTTGCACTGGGTTGATTCCATCGTCATACTCAAAGGTATTGGTGGTTGTTCCCACAGGGAAAGTATCTCCGCTTGGCAGACCTGCTGTTTGGGTAATGGTTCCACTGGCTGCGCCAAAAATGGTATAGCCGTTCCACCTGTTGTTTGAATAAATCCAAGCTTGTCCATTTTCATAAGTAAAACCAAAGTTTGTTGCTGGCAAACTTAAACCTATACTACTAGCAGCGGCATAAGCTCCAGAAGCTCGATCATACAAATGAACGGATTGGGTAGTATTATCATAGATTGCATATTCATACCCAGTTATTCCTGTATAGCCTACAGCGTAGGCTGCATAGGATGCTCCACCTGGTATTCCAGAAAGTACTAGTGTTGCATTTGTAGTACCTGTAGCTCTATCAACTTGTGTGATGGCTCCTGCATTATAGTAGATTATTTCATTGTTGTCATAATCAAAATCACCTATTGATTGCGAATTGGGTTGGTTGGCTGGAAGAATAGGAGTCACAGTTCCATCAGGGCAATCGCCTGCTAAATTAGTGAGTATAACCCCGAATGTATTATATCCATTCCCTTCAGATTGACTCAGGGATGGATTCCACCAGGCTCCTCTATAATCAAAACCTGCGGCTATTGTACTAATTAGAGTCGCAGTAGTACCGTCAAAGCAATCTATAGGAAAAGAAGAGCTTCCAGCATTCATACTATAATATCTATCCAAATTTGGATTATAACTAAGTCCAGATCTATATATATCTCCACTTACAGTAATCAATTCCAAAGAAGCAACACCAGTTGCCAAAGGACCAGAGCTACCACCGCAACCAGAAGGTGATGCTACAGAATATGTTACAACTGCGCCGCAAATACCTGGATCGTTGTCTTGAGTAATATCACCCGGACAAACAAAGGGGCCGCCGCCGCCTCCGCCGCCAATCACATTAACAATGGCCGAGCAGGTTGAAGTTGCTCCGCTGTCATTGGTAACTTCAACTAAAACCGTATTCAATCCTGTATCTGAACAGCTAAAACTTACGGTTGAAGCCAATGGGCTTCCTGCAAGTACGGTATAGCTTCCACAGTCAACAGTAACACTATACAGCAGATCTTCGGCATTTACAGTGGCATTTCCACTTCCGTCTAAGGTAACATCCAATACTGGTACAGTTACTTCATAATCATAATCTATTCCCCAACTGTTTATTATACCTGTATCTGAACCAACAACATCGGAAACTGTAAGTTCCCATACTCCCATTGTGCTCTCACCGTCAAATATGGACAGTGGATTGTTTGGTATGAAAGACCCATTGATTGTCGGCACAGAACCTGCACATTCACTTTCAACAGGAGTGGCAGCTTCATCATCTAAAGCAGCAACAATATTATCGCCTGAACACCCAAATCCAGTTGTTGTTCTTCCAGGCCTGTCTACAATTGTAGCCATTGTTCCTAATGGAGATTTTATTGTAACAATAATATCACCTACATAAGTGTGTGATATGTTTAAGTTTACATCCAAATCTGTGATGGAAACATCTTCAGTAACATTCATAGTTACCGTAACACCTGTAGGATTATTATCTGGTATCGGTGTTCCGGGACTGCTGGATTGTGAGCCAGTCATTGGAATTAAACCAGAGCCCATACATATAATTTCTGGGGGATCGTTGGTTACATTAATATCATCTGTTAAAGTAGTTGGTGCTCCCGTACAGAAATCGTTCACTAGATAAGTTACTGTCACCAAGCCTGGGCCTCCAACACTCGGATTGAAGGTAAATGTGGTACCATTGCCGTCATCGGTTACACCAGGACCACCGTACACGCCCCCCGGCGGGTTTCCGCCAGAAAGACCAGTTTGTATTCCGTCTGAAAGACATACCTCATCAATAACATCTAAACTTGAAAAAGTTGGGGGCAAATCAAAAGCTTCCGTTCCGTCAGTCTTACTTCCGGATGAGCCCTGAATTGCACTAAAACCCAAGCCTCTTCTAGCAAAAGCATCCCAAATAGCACATTGATTGGCTCCTCCATACATAGCCATATCTGCTGCCAAGATTGCGTCTCTTCCATCTACAAAACCAGGTTGGCTTACCTGCAATTTCATCCCTTCGGTTACCAATGCCAATGATATATTATTTCCTCCGGTTCCATTATAAAAATCTGAGTCAAAACCATGGATAGCTATAAGTTCCCAAGTCATTTCCCATAACATTTCTGCCCATACAGAACCCACTCCATGAGGTGCTACTGCTGTTTTAATATCGTCATAAGTATGTGGGTTGATACCAAAATTGGTACTGTATGGATAAACACGGATTCCCGGACCGCCTGGGCCTTCACCTATTAACCAAGTTCCAACACCTCTTGAATCTGGTCCAGCATCTCCACTTTCCATTGTAAGCAATAAGCCATAATAATCACTCCAGCCCTCACCCATTTGTTCTTGACCTCCTAATATGCTTAACCTATTGGAAATTCCATGACCGTATTCGTGAATTATTACAAAATTATCTAAATCGCCATCCCGTGTATTACAAACATACATTTGCATGCGCGGTCTGTTCCCATCTGGTGGAGTTCCAAAGTTTGCATTACAAGTTCCCGACCCATCTTGGGCCTCAGCGTTTACAGGGTCATTACCAAGTCCGCCGTTACCGTAATTATTCTGTTGAAAGTTTCCACTGGCTTCATCAAAACCATATAGATAGGTTACATCGTGAACGATATTTGTCCAATAGAATAGATTAGTGATAGCAGCATTTTCTGATTGATCTCCAGCGCTATATGTAGTATTCAGCGGAAAATCAAATATTAAGTTTCCACCAGGACTAAAAGCATATTTTCCGTCAGGACTGTTGTTTGCGTTGTCATCATCATAAGCGTCGGTGTTGTTTCCTCGGGTGTTAGTAAATTCAGGTGTGTCATCTCCATTTGTATCATGCCATCCAAATGGTGAGGCAGTCAAATTCTCTGGGTTTGTAACCAAAGTACGTGTTCCGTAATTTGGGTTTTCATTTGGCATCGCATATACCCTGTAGCTTGCTGCTGGAGGTGCGGCCATATTTGATGTAATACTTGTATTGCTTATCACCGGCTTTTCCATTGGTCCAATGAAGGCTGCAGATTTTGAAGCAACAGCATGCACATGATCATTGTGATCGCCCAAAATATTACAGGAAACAGTCCAATTGTCTTTGTCAATTATTTTTCCGGTTGAAGCATCCACCCGGAAATTCCACCAGTCTGAAGTTGTTTTTTCAGCTATGGAAAGTTCCCAAACCAATTGGGTTCCAACACCTTCTTTATAATAGTACATTAACTTGACGGGGATTTCTTCTGAAGAAATTCCCGCCTTATTGAAAACGGCAGCTTTATTCTTGCCTCCAATACTTTTTACCTCTTGAAGATTCGATACTCTGTAACCCATTTGATTGGCAACAGAAGTAATTGCTTGTCTTGCTGAAATTCCTAGGGAACTGCTCTTAACGGTAGCTTGCACATCAGCCAAGAACTTATTGTGCTCCATCAAAACTTTTCCAGTTTTGTCAAAATGCACACTGGATTCGGTTCCGTAAACTTCCAAACCGTTAATGGCCTGTCGTAAATATACATGGCGAATACCGCTGATGCGGCTAACGTGTTCTTTAGTAATTACATAAGAGTCACTTTTCTGTACAATGAGTTTTTCTAGCGAAATAGTTGAAGGTTTCGTGGCCAATTGTGCAGATTCCTTCTCTTTTTCTGGGTTTTTGTGTTGCGCTGAAAGCTGAATGGTCAGCATGCATAACACCATCAAGAGTAGTGTTGATTTTTTCATATTGAAATTTGATTTTAGTTAGTTTTATAAAACTATGATAAAATCGTAAGAATCAACTATTTGTCATCAAAATATTTTCAATTATTTTTCCCCAAGAACAACAACCATAAAAAAAGCCCCCCAAATTGGGAGGCTTTGTCTTAAAAAAATTGTGTGTATTAAAGTACTTTTACGTTAACCGCGTTCAATCCTTTTTTTCCTTCTTGAAGATCAAATTCTACTTCGTCACCTTCACGAACTTCGTCGATTAGGCCTGAGATGTGTACAAAATGTTCTTTGTTGGTTCCTTCTTCAGTGATAAAACCAAAACCTTTGGTATCGTTGAAGAATTTTACTGTTCCTTTGTTCATTGTATTTAATTAAAAAATTTATAATAAGTGGCAAAGATAGAATTATAATTGACAAATCAGCCCTTTAAGATTGTTTATTTTAAAAAGTAAAAAATATGAAGCAATTTTTACTTTTTAACAATACAACTGTTAATTATATAATTTTCAATTAAATTCTTCATTTAACTACTTAGAATTTTCCTTTTTTTGCTTTCTATTTTATCATTCAGCCATTTTGGATAATTACCACTTTCTTCGGCTTCAAGGATAGTTAAAGATTGTTTGTTGTCTGTTTTTAAAATTTCCTTCTGCTTTTTATTTAAAATTTCCCCTGCGGTCTGTAGTCCCGAATAACCTGCACCGGCAACACCGTGGCTCACAATACTGGCGCCACATAAATAGAGGTTTTTTATTTCGCTTTTCGACTTATAGGCAAATGGTCCTATTTGGGTAAGTTTTTTTTCTGTTCCGTAAACACTTCCTCTTGTTGTATTTATATAGTACTCATTGGTTATTGGTGTTCCCAATTCTTTATGAACAATATGTTTTCTGATATTGGGCAATACTTTTTCCAATATTTTTATCATTTTCTCCGTAAGCAACTCTTTAAATTGAAGATATTCTTTGGAGCGCGGTTCCTTCTCGTCTTTAAATTTTTCAAAAATATTATAATCCAAATAAGTTATGGCTTCTATGCTGTGGTGCTTCCCATCAAAGCTGGAAGGATCTTTTAAGGTTGTGCAGCTGATGAACATCCCTTCAAGTGCCTCATTATTGGTTATGTCTGGCATCATCATTCGTTCATACACTGTGTCCATATCTTCATTTGGCATCAACCAAATATTTCCCGAATCCATTCCCGCAGCTCTCAGGTCCATATCCACCGTTAGAAAAAGCATTAGAGACGTGCATGAATACTTGGTTTTATTTAGTTTTTTCAGTAGCGTATTGCTCAAATTTTCTTCCCCAATAAGGTTTTTATACGTAATATTTGGATCTGCATTTGAAATTATCCGTTTAGCAAATAACTTCTCCCCGCTTTCAAGTTCAACGCCAATAGCGGTTTTTTTCTTTATTCCTTCCAAAAGAATTCTTTTAACTGTCTGCTGTGTTTTTACCAAACCGTTATTCTTTTTGATGACAGTTGTCATCGCCTTCACAATGGCCGCACCGCCTCCACACGGATAAAATCCGCCGTTGAAATAATGGTCCATAACCGCACAATGTAGCGGAAAACTGGCTCTAGCTGGTGCAAGTCCGTGATCGCCAAACTGAATGTTGAGAATTTTCTTAAGTAACGGATCTTTAATGTGCCAATCAATAACCCTTTTCAGGCTGAAAAGTGCATATTTACCCATATTCTTGGTTCGGAAAGGAATAGTTAAATGTTGCCAAAACCCTTCAACATCTGGAAGCAATTGTAATTCTGAACTCACATTTTTCACTAGATTCAGATACTTTATAATATTTTTTTCTTCCTTCGGGAATTTCTTTACAAGCTCCGTAACCAAATCATCAAAATTTCCTGGGAAATCGAAACGTTCATCGCCAATATATGCGTGCTCATAAGCAGAAGGATTCATTCTGAAAAAAGTAAGATTGTTGGCAATGCCTAATCCTTCGTAAAGCTGGGCAGTGGACTGACCTTTTTCCATTAGCCCGACGTAATGAACCCCCGGCGTGAATCGATGGCCATTTAAATAAAAACTGTGGCACCAACCGCCGGGAACGTCATGCTGCTCCAAAACCAAAACCTTTTGGCCAGCACGCGATAAACAAATAGCTGCCGAAAGTCCGCCAACACCACTTCCAATAATGATTGTGTCAAAATGTTGTTCTGTGAAACTGGGAAAAGTATTTTTCAAAGGAAGGTTGTATGTTTAAATTTTTTCTTTTGAATAACAATGGAAAGAAAGAAATCTTCATTTTTTTAACTCGTTTCGCCGCGGCGAATGAAATGAAGATTTCTTTGATTTCCCTTTAGGGTTAGGGTAAAAAATCAAAGAAATCTCAATCCTACATTATTTAATAATAGCACGTTTTGAATTTAAACAAATCTATGGCTTTTCTTCTGAATGAAATATGGGAATCTAAAAATTTCGAGAAATTACAATTCAACTGCGATTTGATTTTTCAGAATATCCTCAAAAGTTTCCCTTTTACGAATCAAATGCGCTTTTCCTTTATACCAAAGCACTTCAGCAGGGCGATAGCGCGAATTATAATTGCTCGCCATGGTAAAGCAGTACGCACCAGCATTATGGAAGGAAAGTATATCACCTTCGTGAACTTCAGGAATGCGACGGTTGTTTGCGAACGTATCGGTTTCACAAATGTAGCCAGTTACAGTGTAAAAACGGTCTCTTCCGTGTGGGCGCGAAATGTTTGAAATTTCGTGTTGTGATCCGTAAAGCATTGGGCGGATCAAATGGTTAAAACCGCTGTCAACCTGAGCAAATACAGTAGAAGTGGTTTGCTTTATCACATTTACCTTCACTAAAAACTGCCCAGCTTCACTTACCAAAAACTTGCCTGGCTCAAAAGCAAGCGTTAATTTTTTACCGTATTTTTTACTGAATTCATTGAAACGTTTGCTCAATTTTTTACCGAGTTCTTCAACATTTGTTTCAATGTCACCTTCTTTATAAGGTACTTTGAAACCGCTTCCGAAGTCAATAAACTCAAGATTATCGAAATTTTCCGCAGCGTTAAAAAGTATTTCCGAAGCATAAAGGAAAACGTCAATATCCAGAATATCACTACCGGTGTGCATGTGGATTCCGTTGATATTCATTCCGGTATTTTCAACAATCCTTTTCAGCAAAGGCATTTGGTGGATTGAGATTCCAAACTTACTATCAATATGACCCACGGAAATATTTGAATTTCCACCCGCCATAACGTGCGGATTTATACGGATACATACGGGAGTTTTGGGATGCTTGGTTCCAAATTGTTCCAAAATTGAAAGGTTGTCAATATTAATCTGTACGCCAAGTTTTGCGGCTTTTTCTATCTCTTCCAAAGAAATCCCGTTTGGTGTGTAGATAATGTCTTCAGGTTTTGCCCCAGCTTCCAGGCCTAACATTACTTCTTGGATAGAAACGGTATCGAGACCGCCACCCATATTTATGATCAGTTTTAATACTGATATGTTTGAAAGCGCTTTTACGGCATAATTTATTTTCAAACTCTCCACCTTTTCAAAAGCGCTGGTTAGACGTTTATACTGCTTTTCAATTTTAGCGGCATCATAAACATAAACTGGGCTTCCAAATTCTTGGGAAATTGCCAAAAGGTCTTGATTTTTCATGAGTTTTAAGAATAAATTTTTAAAAATTAAGGCGCAAAAATAGGGATGTAAGCCGAAATACTTCATTAATAAATACTTAAATTTTCATTTTTGTTAAATCCATAAAATTTCAGAAGTACAATGCCTTAAAAAACATTAGTGCATTCCTGTTACATTTGTTATTTTTGCATTCCATAAACAAGTACAAAACCGCTACTATGAATTTACACGAATATCAGGGAAAAGAAATTTTAAACAGTTTTGGCGTTGAGATACAGCGCGGTATCGTTGCCACCACTCCAAAAGAAGCTGTGGAAGCCGCAAAAAAACTTACCGAGACAACAGGAACGGGCTGGCACATAATTAAAGCCCAAGTTCATGCCGGTGGACGTGGAAAAGGCGGTGGTGTAAAACTTGCAAAGAATTTAAAGGAAGTTGAAGATATAGCTGGAAATATAATTGGGATGAACCTTGTTACTCCACAAACTTCTGCGGAAGGGAAAAAGGTACATCAAGTTTTGGTTGCTGAAGACGTTTACTATCCTGGAGATAATGAGCCAGAGGAATATTATATGAGCGTTCTTTTAAACCGCTCCACAGGAAGAAATATGATTATGTATTCTACTGAAGGTGGAATGGATATTGAAACCGTCGCCGAGGAAACTCCACATTTAATTTTCACTGAAGAAGTTGATCCAGCCGTTGGCCTTTTGGGTTTTCAAGCTAGAAGAATAGCTTTCAATCTTGGATTGAGTGGAAAAGCTTTTAAGGAAATGACAAAATTCGTCACAGCACTTTACAAAGCTTACAACGAATCTGATTCTTCACTATTCGAAATAAACCCGGTGCTAAAAACAAGCGACGATAAAATCATCGCAGTTGATGCTAAAGTGAGCATTGATGACAATGCGCTTTTTCGCCATAAGGATTATTTGGAAATGCGCGACAAACGTGAGGAAAATCCTGTGGAAGTTGAAGCGCAAGAAAAAGGACTTAACTATGTAGATCTAGACGGAAACGTGGGCTGTATGGTGAACGGTGCCGGACTTGCAATGGCAACGATGGATCTTATTAAACAATCTGGTGGTGAGCCTGCAAACTTTCTTGATGTTGGAGGAACTGCTAATGCCGAGCGTGTTGAAGCTGCCTTCAAATTAATCTTGAAAGACCCAAATGTAAAAGCAATCTTGGTAAACATTTTTGGAGGAATTGTTCGTTGTGACCGTGTGGCGCAAGGAATTATTGATGCCTATAAAAATATGGGAACTATTCACGTTCCAATTATTGTACGCTTACAGGGAACCAATGCTGATATTGCAAAAAAACTGATTGATGACAGCGGCTTGGACGTTCAAAGCGCTATTGAATTTCAAGAGGCCGCAGATAAAGTTAAAGCAGTCCTTTCTTAATTATATAGATTAAAAATTATTGAAAAAGCCTTCCAAACAAATATTGGAAGGCTTTTTTTATAAATCCTTCTTCGTCTCGGCCAATTTTCTCAAAATACGTTCGTCTTTTTTAGAATCAAAATCCATATCATGGATTAATACTTTTAATTCTTCCTTGATAGAGGTTGTATATGTTTCATCTGCAGCGGGTTGATCCTGTAAGTACTTAAGCATCCAAATAAGTTTTTGCACAACTATTGGGTCGTGTTTGCAATAGGTTCGCAGGGAGGCCATAACATTATAGAGCAGTTCCTCAAAATGGATAATAGCTATTTTTATATATGTTTTCCCATCTGCAGTGAGAACCCCTGTGTTGTTCTTTTTCATCCGTAGCGCAAAAAGTTCCGTTAAGTAATCAATAGCATTGACGGCGGTTCCCGGATCGTTTATTCCAGGGGACATAGCTTTTACAGCAATTTCGGTAATCTGTTTAAACGCTAGGATATAATTGTCGCGAATATACTCACCACGCGCAAAATTTATGTTGGAAAATATCCCACCTATTACTTTATCATCCAACACTTTACTTGCTTTTAAAATAGAATTATTTTTCAGAACAAATAATCCCTTTGGGGAAGTTATATAGACGCGCACATCGTTTTTCTTACATATATCTGTGATGTTTTTAATAGAAATATTTTGAAAATAGCCACTTTGAGGAGATGTGTAGCTATGCCATTCTGAAGTATCTGGAAAATGGGAGACGAGCATTTCAGAATCCTTTTCTTCCGCATCAATAATTTCATTGAGGCGGTGTATGGCTTGATCATAAATTCCATCCATTATATTATTAATCTGAATACTTTGGGAAATATTATGTATAAAAAATATAAAAGCGGAAAGAGCAAGAATCGTGAAAAAAACTCCGAGAAGTATTGAAAAACCAGGAAGCATGTATTTCTCTTCACCACTATCCACAGAGAAAAGTGTGAAAATATTATAAATGATGGTAGCCAGAAAAAATCCTAAAATAATTTGATGCCTTTTATTTGAAATTAACCCTGGAAGCAATCGCGGCGAAAAGTTACTAGAAGCTTGGCTCAACAACAGCATCACCATTGAAAAACTAAAAACCATCATAGAAATGAGGCCACCTATACAAGTGCTTAGCACATTGAGCGCAGTATCACCATCTTCCACCATCAATAACGGGAAAATTTCTATTATTTTTCTGGAAACCCCATATTGCTCAAGAATTATCATTCCCAGCGCGAGGCAGAAACCAGCAATTGCAATAAGGGTAGGATAAAAGGCAATTTTACTTTGTACAGTTCTAAAAAAAGTAGCAATACGTATAAGGAAATGTTTCATTGAAAATTTTTAATACGACAAAACGACTTTTGATTTGGGTTTGAAAGCATCAAAATGTCTCGTTTGTAGCAGTGGAATTATGATTAATTATTGGTGAATGAAATTAGTAAAAAAATAAACAATATATACCCATGGAAACAGTTAATAAAAATAGCCTTTGTTTGCCTGGACCGTTGGATATTTTTCTTAAACAATAGGCTAAATACCTTGAATAACAATTGTGAAACATTTAGCATTCCTACAGTAAATCTTATTGAAATTTTCCCGAATTTTGTAGTCGAATTTGCTGCGCCAAGATTACCAAATAAATATTGCACCATTGAGGTTGAGTAAGATACACTGAAAGTTGCCTCAAAAAAAATGGAAGATTAAAAAATGGAAAGCGGCGTTTCCCAGTACAGAGATAGAGAGTTTAGCTACAAGAATTTTAAACTTCCGAAGAATATAAAAATTGAAGATATTAACGCAAATTACACTTCCCAAGTTGGAAGAAAAGAAAGCTTTAAAGAGAATGGTTGAGATTTCATAATTGAAATTTAATTTGGTTAGTTAGTTGAAATGACCGCGTGCTACTCAATCGGTGCGCGGTTTTTTCATGGTGTTAATTTGGACCTCTTCTCCTTCTTCCTCCAGTACTTTTTTGCTCCCTTTTTAAATTTCGCTCCTCTCTTCTTTTTACTTCGGGTTTTTTAGCATCTTCTTGTTTTTGTCGACGCTCTTTTCCATAATCTTTTGGAAGTCCATCACTATCCTTAACAGAATCTCTTAGCGTTTTCAATTCTTCTGAAGTAAGGTCCCGCCACTCTCCTACTGGCAAATTTCCCAATTCTAAATTCATTATCCGGATTCGCTGCAAAGCCACTACTTCATAGCCTAAATATTCACACATTCTGCGAATCTGTCTGTTTAAGCCTTGAACCAATATTATCCGAAACTCAAATCTGCTGATTCGTTCTACTGTGCAGCGTTTGGTTACCGTATCCAATATTGGGATTCCGGAACCCATTCGTTTTACAAATTCATCTGTTACATGTCTATCAACTTTCACTATATATTCCTTTTCGTGCTTGTTGCCTGCGCGAAGAATTTTGTTTACAATATCACCATCATTCGTCAATAAAAGTAAACCTTCACTTGGTTTGTCCAATCTTCCCACGGGGAAAATTCGCTCGGGATGGTTTACAAAATCAACCACATTGTCATCAAAACGGGTATCGGTTGTGCAGGTAATTCCAACAGGTTTGTTTAGCATTATGAAAACTTCGGTATCGTTTTCAGAAATCAGTTTTCCGTCCACACGCACCTCATCGTTGGGCATTACCCTGTCCCCAAGCCCACTTTTTTCACCGTTTACGGTAACTCGGCCTTTTTCAATTAAAGTATCGGCCTCGCGGCGGGAACAATATCCGCTATCGCTGATTGCCTTGTTCAATCTTACGGAATCTGGGTGGTGCATTTCTTTTTTTTGCAAAGATACCATTATTGAAGCGCAAACGGAAAAGGTTAAAATTGATTTAATTGCTCCATCAAATTTTTTGAAAAATTGTAGCTTCCACAAAAAATTAAAATGGCAATACTCGGTTCTATAATTAAAACGGCAATAGACCTTCGCGGAGCAATTATTTCGAAAAAATCTCCTGTGGAATCACAAAGAGAAGTTCTGAAAAACCTGCTTGAAAATGCGAAGAATACAGCTTTCGGAAAATACTACGGTTTCACCAAAATTTTGGAAGCTCAAGATATTCAGAAATCGTTTACTGAAAAAATTCCATACTTCGATTACCACCAAATGGAAAAGGAATGGTGGTGCAAAACCCAAGAAGGTTTACAAGACATCACTTGGCCGGGATGCCCTAAATATTTTGCGCTTAGCAGCGGAACAACTGGAAAAACTTCGAAAAAAATTCCTGTGACCAATGAAATGATAGAAGCCATTCGTACTACGGGAATAAAACAAGTTGGCGCATTGACCAATTTCAACATTCCTTCAGATTTTTATGAAAAGGAAATCATGATGCTCGGCAGCAGTACAGATTTAGAGGAACAGAATCAATTTCTGGAAGGCGAAATAAGCGGAATAAGTGCCAGTAATATTCCATTTTGGTTTCGGGGTTACTACAAACCTGGTGAAGAAATAGCGCAGATGGAAGACTGGGACCGAAAAGTGGAAACTATTGCAAAAAACGCTCGCAATTGGGATATTGGCGCCCTAAGCGGTATTCCGTCGTGGATGGAATTGATGATAAAGAAAGTGATGGAATATCACGATGCAAAAAATATTCACGAAATTTGGCCTAATCTACAAGTTTACACCACCGGCGGCGTGGCATTTCAACCCTACGAGAAAAGTTTCAACCAATTGTTGGCGCATCCTATAATTGTAATTGATACGTATTTGGCATCAGAAGGCTTTTTGGCTTTTCAAAATAGACCGGATACTACTTCAATGAAACTGGTAACGGACAACGGAATTTATTTTGAATTTGTTCCTTTCAAACCGGAGTATATCAATGAAGACGGTTCACTTTCAAAAGATGCCCCTGCCCTAACCCTCGCCGAAGTTGAACCGGACGTAGATTATGTTTTAATTATAAGTACGGTTTCCGGTACTTGGCGTTATTTGATTGGTGATACTATTGCGTTTACAGACGTTGAAAAAGCCGAAATAAAAATTACGGGTCGCACCAAATTCTTTTTGAACGTAGTAGGGTCGCAGCTTTCGGTGAACAAAATGGAAGTTGCTTTACGCCAAATGGAAGAGAAATTCGATATTAAAATTCCAGAATTTACACTGGCTGCGGTAAAGATTGATGATGAATTTTACCATCATTGGTATTTGGGGACGGAAACTAAAATAAATTCAGAAGAAATAGCAAATGCTCTGGATAATTCATTAAAAGAAGCGAATAAAAACTACGAAGTTGCCCGTTCAAAAGCCTTGAAAGGAGTGAAAGTAACTACCATTAATCCTGATATTTTCCATGAATGGAGCGCCAAAAACAAAAAAAAGGGTGGACAGGTTAAGATGGAAAAAGTGATGGATGAAGAAAAATTTGAAGTGTGGGAAACCTTTGTGAAATCACAAAAATCTTTGGGATAATTAATCATTCATTTCTAGAATTTCGGGCTCTTCCTCTACTTTATTCTTATTGATTAGTTCCATAACCTCTTCGGGGGAAATGTATAATCTACGGATTCGGTTTTTATACTTTTCTGAAAGATGGGCATTTTCAAGAATGAAGTTTTTTGTTTTCAAAATATAATCTCCCATTCCATGGGCAACGGCATACGTATCTGCAGCTCGTTCCACCTCTTTAAAGTGCACTGGGGAAAACAAATATTTCAATCCAAAAATAAGCATACCCATGTTGGTCCGTTCTCGGTAATCCATTACATGCCCAAGTTCGTGGCCAATCCAACCAATTTTTACATCGGAAGGAATATCGCTCATAGTGAATTCCTCTCCCTCTATCTGGATTTTTCGGCTTATCAAAATTACATATTCACGGTTCTCCTTCGCCTTAAAAAAACTCGCAAATCTAGGTTGGGCCTGCATTGTGGATTTCTTAATATTATCCTTGAATTTGAATTCAATCGCAGTATCGTATAATTCTGGATAAAAGGAAAGAGCTTCAATTACCTCTTTTTTTATGCTTTCGGGAATTATTTTATTGTCGAGATTAATGCTTTGAGTCGGAGTCATAGAAAGGGTAAAATACAAAATAGGTTTTATGAGGGACGTTAAAAGCATTGTAAAGTTTATTAGTTGTAGGTTATCGGCTGTCAGTTGTTTCTTGGCTCTTGGCTCTTGGCTCTTGGCTCTTGGCTCTTGGCTCTTGGCTCTTGGCTCTTGGCTCTTGGCTCTTGGCTCTTAGCTCTTGGCTCTTGGCTCTTGGCTCTAAAATTAAACTTCTTCCAATTGTTTTTGAAATGTCTTTATTTTATCGCGAAGCCTGGCAGCCATCATAAAATCTAAATCCTTTGCGGCTTTTTCCATCGCTTTGCGGGTGTCGCGTATTTTCTTTTCTATTTGTGCCTTGGTCAAGTATTCCACTTCTGATTCTGCAGCGAGGGTTTCAGCGGTTTCGAAACTATATGCAGCTTGCTTTGATTTTGTCAGCGCGTTTTCAAAAGATTTCTTAATCGCGGTTGGCGTAATTCCGTGCTCCTCATTATAGGCAATCTGCTTTTGTCGTCTGTATTCGGTCCCGTCTATCGTTGCTTGCATACTGTTGGTTATTTTATCGGCATACATAATAGCCTTTCCGTTTAAGTTTCTGGCGGCGCGGCCCACGGTTTGGGTGAGCGAACGGTTGCTTCTTAAAAAACCTTCTTTGTCGGCATCTAGAATTGCTACCAAGGAAACTTCAGGTAAATCGAGACCTTCCCGCAAAAGATTCACTCCCACTAATACATCAAACAGGCCGAGACGTAAATCTTGCATAATCTCTACTCTTTCAAGCGTATCCACATCACTGTGAATGTAGCGAGTACGGATTTGTACGCGGATTAAATATTTGGTGAGCTCCTCAGCCATTCTTTTGGTTAAGGTTGTTACCAGAATGCGTTCGTCTTTTTCTATGCGAAGATGGATTTCTTCCAATAAATCATCAATCTGGTTTAGGCTTGGGCGCACTTCAATGGGCGGGTCAAGCAAACCTGTGGGACGAATAATTTGCTCCACATACACACCACCACTTTTTTCAAGCTCGTAATCTGCGGGGGTTGCGCTTACGTAGATTACTTGATTTTGTAGCGCTTCAAATTCTTCAAACTTCAATGGTCGGTTGTCCATTGCGGCTGGAAGACGGAAACCGTATTCTACTAAATTTTCTTTTCGGGAGCGGTCGCCGCCATACATTGCTCCTACTTGTGGAATTGAAACGTGGCTTTCATCTACAATCATTAAGTAATCCTTCGGGAAAAAATCCAACAAGCAGAAGGGGCGCGTCCCTGGCAAACGACGGTCCAAGTAACGAGAATAGTTTTCAATACCGCTACAATAGCCCAGTTCGCGTATCATTTCGAGGTCAAAATTGGTGCGTTCGTCAAGACGTTTTGCTTCCAAATGCTTTCCTATTTCGCCAAAATATTCTACCTGTTTTACCAAATCGTCCTGAATCTCATGGATTGCTCCCTGAAGAACATCGGGCGAGGTTACAAACATATTTGCTGGGTAAATATTCAGTCTGTCGTATTTCGCTTTTATATTGTTGTTTAAAGGATCGAATACTTCTATTTCTTCAATTTCATCGCCGAAGAAGTGAATTCGAAAAGCGTCATCGGCATACCCGGGAAAAACATCAACCGTATCTCCTTTTATGCGGAAACGTCCGTGGTTGAATTCCGCTTCGGTACGGGAATAGAGGCTTTGCACTAATCTGTGCAACAATTTGGTGCGGGAAATGGTTTGCCCTTTTTCTAAACTGATTACATTTTTCTGAAATTCCGCAGGGTTTCCGATACCGTACAAACAGGAAACAGAAGAAACCACAAGCACATCCCTCCTGCCCGAAAGCAAAGATGAAGTTGTGCTGAGGCGCATTTTTTCAATCTCTTCGTTTATGGAAAGATCTTTTTCAATATAAGTTCCGCTGCTGGGAATGAATGCTTCGGGCTGGTAATAATCGTAATACGAAACAAAATACTCCACAGCGTTTTCGGGGAAGAGGTTTTTGAACTCCGTATAAAGCTGGGCGGCGAGTGTTTTGTTGTGCGCCAAAACAAGGGTTGGCTTTTGAACCTGCTGTATCACGTTGGCAACAGTAAAGGTTTTTCCGGAGCCTGTTACGCCCAAGAGAGTTTGGTATTTTTCTTCAGAATTTATACCGTTTACCAACGCTTTAATGGCTTGGGGTTGGTCTCCCGAAGGATCAAATTCTGTGGCTATTTTGAAGTTCATGTTTTCTTTTTCAATGCTCCACAAAAGTACTAAAATAGTAGTGAGTAGTGGGATGTGAGTAGTGGGAAGTTTTTGGGTATTGCAATTTGGTTAGAGCTTCGGAGGAATATTAAATAGGCCACGAATGCACGAATTATTTTTGTAAATGCTTTGGGGTTGATACTGCTTTTACCTGCTTGCCAGATATTTCTTATGTATTCGGATCTCTTCTAAAAACCTCGACCAAATTGAATATCAAGATGCAGAAAAAAACCCAGATTGCCCCAGCAATATATCCGCCAGCAATGTCTGAAGGATAATGTACGCCTAAGTAAATGCGGCTAATGCCTATGCTCAAGATAACAAAAAGTAAAAGAATAATAGTAATATACTTGAGCCAACTGTTCATTTTAAAGGTGTAAAAAAGATAGATCAAAAATCCATAAAAGGCCATGGCGCTCATTGCGTGGCCGCTGGGGTAACTTAGTGTTTCTACGGAAACTAGATGTTCTACTCCCGGTCTTGCGCGATCTATAAAACGTTTCAACATAGTGTTTGATATGGATGCCAACAGCAAGACCAACAAGGTTTGGGCTATGTAACGCCAATTTTTAAAAAACACCAAAGAAATTATTAGGGCGAGGATGAGCACTACTAAGTAGCCATAGATATCGCCCACATTGGTCATGAAAATAAAATATTCGGTGAGCGATGGAGTGCGGAAGGAAGTGATGAAGTGCGATATTTGCTGATCATACTGGGCAAGCATTTCTTCCTTTAATGTTTCGGTAAGTTCTATGAAAAGATTGAGCCCCCCAACTACTATAATAAATGCCACTATAATGATAATAATGTAGGGCAGTTTTGGATTGTCCTTATGAAAGATGCGCCACAGAAAATTCCTGAAATTCTTTATAAACGCGAATAGGGTTTGTCTCATTTTAAAAGGCAAAGTTTAAAGATAACAACATTTTAAGGATTTGGCACTTCCACAGACTCAGTGTGACAGATTAGGGATTTAAGTTTCAGATTTTATAATTGTCTAAACTGGGTTGACCATTTTTGAAAAAAGACCCCAAATTGGAGTCTTTTTGAATTAATATATTTTAAAATTAAAGCGCTTTTGCTCCTGCGGTAGCTACAGCGTGATCGTTTTCAACAACGCTGCCACTCACACCCACTGCGCCAATAATATCGCCATTTTTGTTTTTAAGCGGTACACCTCCCGGAAAGGAAATGAGTCCACCGTTGGAATGTTCAATATTGAATAAAGGTTCGCCGGGTTGTGAAAGTTTGCCTATTTCGCCTGTGGGCATATCAAAAAACCGTGCTGTTTTGGCTTTTTTCAATGCGATATCTGCAGAACCCAACCACGCACCGTCCATACGGACAAAAGCTACTTGGTTTGCTCCGCCATCTACTACGCAGATGTTCATTTTGGCATCAATTTCTGCTGCTTTTTTCTTTGCTGCGGCTATTATTTTTTCCGCTTGTTCCAATGTTACATTCATATTGTTTATTGTTTATTGCTATTTATTATTGCTCAAAGCATACAGTCTATTTAGCTGAAAGTATTTCAATCTTTTGGATTTGTGGGGCTTCGGAAAGGAGTCTATCAGCATTTTCCATCAATGCTTTTGCTATATCACCATTAAGGTGTGCCTCGCGACCTTCTTCGTTTTCAAAGGTGTCAAAAATTCCAAAGGTGCTGCTGTCTATTTTAAAACTGTACCATGTAATGGTTTTGTTTTCTTCAAGGGCCAGTTCTATAGCTCCTTTTATAAATGATTCCACTTCAGATTCCTTTCCAGATTTGGCTTTAAGGGAGACCAATAATCCTAACTTTTTCATCGCTTAATTTTTTTAGGGTTCATAATTCCTAAAGATAAATAGCACGAATTTAAAAGTCGTGAAGATTGTGTTAAGCTTGTTTGTAGGAATCAGGGATTAGGAATTAGGGATTAGTGGGCTGTCAAAATTTTAGCTAATCGCTAATTCCTATTCGCTATTCGCTATTTTATCATTTTTTGCCTCAATCCACTTGCTTAAATATTTGGTGCTCTGCAAAGTATGGTGCTGAAGAATTTGCCCCATAAAATTTTCTTGTCGGTGTTTTACAAGGTTTTCAAAAAGAGTGTGGACGTGTTTTTTGAAATCTTCGGAAAAAAGATCTTTTTGAAAACGATTTTTAGTAATGTTGAAACCGTTATGCTGTGCTTCCTTCCAAAGTTTTTCATCGGAAAATAAGTTTACTGAAGCGTTTATAAAATCTTCTTTTGAAGTGGTGATATTCCCGCAAAATGGAAGTTTTCCGAGCATTCCTTCCGCTCCCACTTCTGTAGTTACCGATGGCAAACCGAAACGCATTGCGTCAAAAAGCTTGCCTTTCAAACCTGCGCCAAAACGAAGTGGAGCAAGTTGAACTCGATATGTTTTCATCACGGTTTCAACATTTTCTACCCAACCTTTTATGATAAAACCTTCCTTTTTATTATTTAGCTGAAGAATTTGCTGGGGAGCATATGCCCCATAAATGTGAAGTTCCGCGTCGGGAAGTTGCTTTTTAATTTCAGGCCAGATTTTCTTTAACTGCAGAACCGAATCAACATTGGGTGCATGGAGCAAATTGCCAATGGCGAGGAAATTTTGACGTTCTTGAAACGCAGAAATCTTTGTATCATCCGAAACAGTCTCAACCAAAAAAGGTAGGTAATAAAGTATTTCAGAAGAAATATTAAAGGTGTTTTGAAGCAGTTCCATTTCATATTCTGAAATTATAAGCGATACATCACATCGCAGTATACTTGCCAATTCGCGCTTCGCCGTTTCTGAAAACAGATTCGCTTCAGAAAAGTTTTTATTGTTTTTTACCGCTTCTTCCCTTGCCTTTCGCAAAAAATGTAAATCTTCAGTGTCAAGAATTTTTAAGGAATTCGGACAATTTTCAGAAACGCGCCAGCCGAACTGTTCTTCGGTTATATAACGGTCGAAGATTACTATTTCAGGGTTTAGCTGTTTTATGAATTCATCAAAAGAAGCGTCATTCAGCAGGATATTCTTAACTGAAATATGATGGACTTCAAGATTGGCTGTCCTTTCAGAAATGGCTGCGGTACTGGCAAAAGTTATTTGGAAATTTTCTTCGCGGAATAGGTCAATTAACTGCATCATCCTACTTCCCGCAGCTGTTGTTTTGGGTTCTGGGAATGTATGCCCGATAATTAGTAGTTGATTTGTCCCCAAATTAATATCCGTAAAGTTCACACATAAGTCCAAGATTGAAAAAAGCTGAAAGCGCTCCCAATGCCAGCATAGTACTTATGAACAACGAGGCGAGAATTACAATTTTATTTTTTGAATGATAATTAATGTAATTTAAGATTATTTGAAAGACCAAGGCTACAGATTGAGCTAGTAACATTCGCTGAGCGCAAACTATTACGGGTTCTTTATAATACAGGAAATATGTTGCAAGCATTAGCACTATATAAAGTGCGGTTATGCCAAACAACACTGTTTTTGGGAATTTGAATCTTCGGGAGTTTGTCATGGCGCAGAAGTTTCTTTCAAAGATATAGATTCATTAACAAAGTTTGTGGTTGTAATATATTTCACTAAAAAAACCTTCCCGCAAAATAATTTTGCGGGAAGGTTGATACAAAGTTTGGCTAATTACTTTCGGGAAATAGTTTCTATTTTTTTGATCTCCAAAGACCTCGAATTAAATAAATTGCTAAATTAATTACAGACTATAGTCTACTCTTAAGGAATACAAATTTCATCACCAACATTTTCAAAACTTAGATTGCTATATGTCAATAAGATACCATTTGTGCCTAGTAGTATTGCACAATGTATAATATCCTTAAAATGAACATCATGAACATTTAAAACTGTGTCATCCCATAAATAAATGGCTCCATCTTGAGCATTGTTACTTGCGTATTCTATGGTGGCAAATCCTATTTCGTTTAAAGCAGATGGTGTGTCAAAATAAATGCCTTGCCAGGCACCTAGAACTGGGTCTATACTTGTAAACAAAATTGGGTTTTGCGCGGTGCCAACGGCAATTAAACTAGGTTTTGATCCTGATGCGCCTTCATCAATAACCATCCTTCCGTTTAATCCAAATTTCATTACAACCCCAGGGTTAATTGTTAATTTACCTCCACCTGAAGCGACTACTAGACGTGATAGAATATGATATGGCACACCAAAATCTTTAAAGGTTGCATCTATATTAAGAAACGCATCAGTTAAATAAATTGCATTAGTTACATTACCTGTATAATTTCCTCCAACCATACCGTTCACATAATTAGGTCTTATAAGCATAGGTACATTGCAATTGGTAATTGTATTGTTTTCTAGCACTAGTTCATCTCCACCATATATCGCATTAAAACCATACGTTTCAGAATTTGAAATGATGCTATTACGCATCGTAAGATGTGTATTTGACCAAACAATTACAGCTCCTTTGTCGCCGTTACTATTAAATGCTTCTCCTCCAGCATACTCTATATTTGTAAATTCCATCTTGTTTTTGATGTCGTTACTCTCAATATAAACTCCGCGCCATGAGCCTGGATTTTTATCTTCTCCCGTAAATAAAACCGGTTCACCTACGACCCCTAAAACCTGTATTGATCCAGAAGTTCGGACTGCTAATCCCGCATCTGTACCAAACTGAATAGTAACTCCTGGTTTAATAATGATATCTCCATTTACGGCATAAACACAATTAATTATGTAATCTATACCATTATTTCTATTTTCTAATGTCAGTGTTTCTCCTGCCGCAACACTTGTTGAGCAATCTATCGTTTCAGCAAGCAGTTCTGCCGCTTCTTCTATATCATCATCTTTACTACAAGATGTAACAAACATAAGTGAGCTTAGAGCTCCTATTAATAAAAATTTATTTTTCATAATTCAATCGTTTTATTGCACCTACTCCGGTTTTAAGTCTTTTTTCAGTTTGTTCAGACTTTATATTTAATACAACAAACCTAACTATTGATTATCTTGAACCCAACAACCAATTAGAATTTGGAAGACGTTAATTAGAATTCGGTAAAAGCGAAAAAAATACCGAATACTCACTTAAAGCCACTGAATTCTAAATAGTTGGAAACCATGCCAAATAGAATAGTATTTTAGCTAATTGATGAAAAACCCTCTATTAATAATAGTCTTTTTTTTAGCTGGTCTATGGCAAGGCTCGGCACAAATAGTTGGTGATTCCATTACTGGGAAACTGGAACTATTCAATAATCCTGAAGTACTGGCAATACGCACAAATCTTGAAACAACTTTTGAAGAAGCACAAAAAGAAAGTACTTGGAAAAAATATGACTCCATTTTTCAAAACGAACCGGATTCAGCCATCTGGTTAAAATTTGAGGTTGAAAATAATGCAAAGGATTTATTACCCATTTACTACTTTAGCGTGCATGATTTTAACGCTATTTATCAACAAACAGGTGCCAGATTCAAAACCTACAAAAATGGAAACCTCGTTCCTTTATACGAACGAAGCAACAAAAATGAATTTTATGTTACCGAACTTAAACTGCCACCTTTTCAAAAATCCCTTATATATACAAGGCTGAATAGCAAAAAAAAAATCGATGCATACCAAGCTACTGCAATATTTTCTAAAGGGAATTATTATGAGTATGCATATAAATATTTAGATTCGGAACGAAAATCCATTGCCTTTTTCTTTTTTTACATAATATCCCTGCTTACTATTTTTATATTCGGATTGGTAATATGGATGCGGATCTCAAAAATATTGTATGCTTATTATTTAGGCTATTTATTTTTTCAATTAATCTATGCTTTTACGGCATTAAGGTCTACGGCTGCTACTGTGGGAAATATTTTTCTCAACTTTTCAAAAACTGCTTATGCTATTTCTGAGGCTTCACAATTTGCTTTTATTGGATTTTATGTGTTTTTTATATTGCATCTTTTAGAGGTCAAAAAGTATAGTGCTACCATTTCCAAACTTCTAGTTTATTTAGGAAGATTTTGTTTTATATATGCCATAACCATCTTTATTTACAATTCGTTTTGGGGAAATATTCATATAGGGAACCTTATTTTTTCTATAGTCCGGTTTACCATTTTACCTCTAAATTTTGTTTTGATTTTCTGGATAATCTATAAAGTAAAACATCCTCTTCTAAATTATTTTGTTGTGGGCCAGACCTTCTTTTTTATAGGTGCCGTACTAGCCTTTTATGCATCCTACACTAATCTTTACAAAGACCCTGAAAGTATTTTTTATTTTCCGTATTCCCCAAATATTATATTTCAGGCCGGTTTACTTGCAGAAGTTTTCTGTTTTTCTCTCGCAATTGGTGAAAATATTTTTCTTCTTCAAAAGGAAAAAGAAACAACAAGTGAAAATCTTATTGAGCAATTGAAAAAAAACCAGCTTTTACAACAGAACATGCGTGTTGAACTAGATAAAAAAATAAATGAAAAAACCGATGAGCTTATTCAACTTTATTCCAAAATGGAAAAACAAAAGGAGGAGCAGATAAAAAATTCATTCACCCAAAAACTACAGGAAATGGAAATGCTTGCCTTGCGATCACAGATGAATCCGCATTTTCTTTTTAATAGCCTAAATGCTATAAAGGACTTAATAATGACTTCGCGCAACGAAGATGCCGTGAAATATCTTGACGATTTTTCTGGCCTGCTTCGGGGCATATTACAAAATAGTAATCAGGAAATAATTACCGTGGAAGAAGAATTGGAAATTTTGGAGCTTTATCTTTCTTTGGAAAAAAACAGGATGGGTAACAACTTTAATTTCAGCATCCAAGTTTCTGCGCGAGAAGAGCTATCACAGTTTCACATTCCGCCGCTTTTGTTGCAGCCCTTCGTTGAAAATGCTATATGGCACGGCCTAACCACAAGCGAGAATCCTGAAAAAGAACTGACCATTATTTTTGATACGAGTGAATGTTTAACAATAATAATCGAAGACAACGGCATTGGCAGAAAAGCAAGCAGCGAGAAGAAAAAGCTCCACAAATCAATGGGAGTGAGCATTACTCATGAACGCTTAGCTTTATACAATCATTTACATGATGTTTCTATAAGCCTTGAGATTATAGATCTTGAAGCTAATAATTTACCCATTGGAACCAAAATAACACTAACCTATTCTTATTGAATTATGACGAAGATAATAATCATTGACGATGAAGCACATTGCACCAATGTTCTCGCGAATCTTATTGAAAAAGTTCATTCGGACTACACCATTACTGGAATCTTTACAAATCCTATAGAAGGTTTACGATTCATCCAAAACAATCCTCCCGATTTACTTTTTCTAGATATTGAAATGCCTAATTTGAACGGTTTCGCCTTGCTTGACAAACTCTTGCCAATAGATTTCGACATAATATTCACAACAGCCTATGATCGTTACGCCATTCGCGCCTTTAATTATTGTGCCATCAATTATCTTTTGAAGCCCATTACAGAGAGAAACATTGTAACAGCACTAGCAAACTGGGAAAAAAGAAGAAAAAAAACAAGCCCAGAACAGTGGAAGTTATTCCAGGACAATCTTCAAGATTCAATTAAAGAACGCACAAAAATCGCACTGCCAACGGGGGTTGGCTATAATATTGTTGAAATTAAAAATATTGTTCGGTGCCAGTCTGATAGCAATTATACCAACTTCTTTTTAAAAGATGAAAGAAAGATTCTGATCAGTCGTACTTTAAAGGAGATAGAAGATATGCTAACAGATCATAATTTCATAAGGGTTCATCAATCGCATCTCATAAATCCCCTATTTGTAAAAGGAATTTTAAAACAGGACGGCGGTAGTTTAATTATGAGTGACAATACTGAAATTCCCGTTTCACGACAAAAGCGGAAACAGATAAATGAAATTTTGGAAACTATGCTTCGGTTTAAATAATCACCAATTTTCGCAAAGTTTACTTCCTAATTCTAAATCATAACTGCCAAATTCTAAATGGGGGTTGCGTTCGTTTCTTTTACCGATTAATTTTATCATATTAAGAATCAAATTTTTAAAATTCAATTATTATGAAAAAGTCATACATCGTTTCGATGATATCATTGCTGTTATTCCTTTTTATTGCTCCCGCACAAGCGCAGCGTGGATATATTAAAAGTAAAATTAAAAAGAATGTGCGGCAAGATATGGAAGAGAAATATGCCGAGCCGGAAAAAGAGAAGGGAAAGAAAGCCCTTGAGGATATTACTTATGAAAACGATACACGTTATCCAACTCCAGAAAACGCTGTACAGGCAACCCTAGTTGTGGAAATACAAAGTTTTAAAAAGAATGGGAAGTTGGATGAAACAACGACCTCAAAAATAGTTTTCGGCAAAACTGGAGAATGCATGGTTATGAACGAGGGCGAGAAAAACGAAACCCGCATGCTTTTTGACTACAAAGGTGCTGCCACTTATATGATTAACGAAAAAGAAAAGACAGCCATGAAAATGCCAATAATCAATTTCCAAAAAATGGCTGAGAAAATGGCGAGCCAAGGAGGTGCTTTGGAAGACAAGAACGGCCAGTGGAAACGCACTGACGAACAAAAAGAAATCAACGGCTATAGCTGTCGCAAGCATATATATACCAACGAAAGCGAAAAAACCAAAGTAGATGCGTGGGTTACCCAGGACATCAGCATCGATTTAAGCGGTAATCATCTTTTTGGAGGACAGATCAAGGATTTTTCCAAGAATGCTTCTACGGCAACCACTTCAAAACTAGATGAAAACTACCCTAGAGGATTGATGGTGCGAAGTATTTACTATCAAAAAAATAGCGGAACACCTTCTTCGGAAATGAATATCGCCACTTTTAAAAAATCTGCCGATCCCGCCTATTTTGATCTCAGCGGTTATAAGGTAACAGATCTTTTGGGAAAACTATAAAAACTTAAAGTAGAAAACGAATCAATGTAAAATTTGGAAACGATACTTCGCTTTAAATAATTAAGAAGCAACTAACTCTGCAAACAAATCAACCCTTCTACTGTGCTCAGGGTGAAAATTAAACGACTTCAGCATAAAGATCAAAATCTTCAGCAGCGGTTATTTTTACGTTGAAAAATTCGCCCGTGCGCAGATAGTCATCTTCAGCATTTATCAATACTTCATTATCAACATCTGGGCTGTCAAATTCAGTTCGGCCCACAAAATAGCTACCTTCCTTTCTGTCAATCACTACTCGGAATTCCTTTCCTATTTTTAGCTGGTTCAATTCCCAAGAAATCTGGGATTGTATTTCCATAATTTCGTTTGCACGATCCATTTTTACATCTTCCGGCACATCGTCTTCCAAATTATAAGCGTGTGTGTTTTCTTCGTGACTGTATGTGAAACAACCCAAACGTTCAAAACGCATATCTTTTACCCATTGTTTCAAGGTTTGGAAATCTTCTTCGGTTTCGCCTGGATAGCCCACAATAAGTGTTGTTCTAATTGTCATTTCAGGAACAGCTGCCCTAAAATCTTCCAATAACTTAGTAGTCTTCGCTTTTGTAGTCCCACGGCGCATCGACTTTAATATTGGGTCAGAAATATGTTGTAACGGAATATCTATATAGTTACAGATTTTCGGTTCGTTGCGCATCACTTCCAAAACGTCCATCGGGAAACCCGTTGGGAAAGCATAATGTAAACGGATCCACTCGATGCCTTCAACTTTTACCAACTTTTGAAGCAGTTCTGCAAGGTTCCGCTTTTTGTATAAATCTAACCCGTAATAGGTCAAATCCTGTGCAATTAAGATTAATTCTTTTACTCCTTTTGCAGCAAGTTTTTCGGCTTCAATAACCAAATCTTCCATTGGTGTGCTTCGGTGTTTGCCGCGCATAATTGGGATCGCGCAAAACGAGCATGGACGATCGCAGCCTTCTGCAATTTTAAAATAGGCGTAGTTTTTTGGAGTTGTGGTAATACGTTCACCAATCAATTCGTGTTTGTAATCGGCTCCCAAAGCTTTTAACAATGCGGGAAGTTCCGTGGTTCCGAAATATTCATCCACATTCGGGATTTCCTTTTGAAGATCTGGCTTGTACCTTTCAGAAAGGCAGCCCGTAACAAAAACTTTATCTACCGTGCCTTCTTCCTTTTTTTGAACGTATTCCAAAATTGTGTTAATGCTTTCTTCCTTCGCATTGGCAATAAAACCGCAAGTATTTATAACCACAATATTCCCCTCCTCCTCGTGCACTACTTCTTTATTGTTGGCGCGCAATTGGCCCATCAGCACTTCGCTGTCATAGACGTTTTTGGAGCAGCCCAGGGTTACTACGTTTATTTTGTTCTTCTTTAAGGTTTTGGTACGCATTTTTGATTTTAGATTTACGATTGTCAATTTACGAAATCAGAACTTTTTATTTTGAATTTGTAAAAGGTTGCAAAGATACCACGAAAAAAACGATTCTACCTTACTGAAAACTGCCACTGAAAACTGCCACTTTTTTTAAGTAACTTTACATTTCAAAAATTTTCTAAAAAATATTTCAGATGAAAAAAATAACGTTCCTGCTGGCATTTCTCTGTGCTGGCTTTTTGTTCGCGCAAAACACAATGACACCTGAGCTTTTATGGCAGGTTAAAAAAGTAAGCCCTATTGGAATTTCTGATAATGGTGAAGTACTATTTTACAAGGTAACTACTCCAAACATGGAAGAAAATAGCTTTGACTCAAAATATTATGCAATGCCTGTTGCTGGCGGTAATTTCTCCGAAATTACTAAAGATGAAGCAAAGGTTGCAGATAAAAACATCTCTCCAAATGGACAATATTTGTTAATGGACAAATCCGTTCAAATAAATGATATTACAGGGAAAGATATTTACAGTGATCTACCAAAAAGTGATGCTTATGTTTATACTTCATTAGACTATAGACATTGGGATACCTGGAATGACGGCAGCTACAACCACGTTTTTTATAAAGATGTAAAAACTGGCGCTGAAACAGATATTACTCCGCAACAACCCTACTATACACCACAAAAACCATTTGGTGGCGATGAAGATTACATATGGGGACCAAAGGGTGAAAACATTTATTATGTAAGTAAAAAATTAGCGGGAACCGAATATGCCACAAGCACAAATACAGATATTTATAAATACAATCTAACCAGCAAACAAACCGAAAACATTACCGAGGAAAACAAAGGTTATGACACCCAGCCAGCATTTTCAAAAGGAGGAGCTTTGGCATATTTACAAATGAAAACTCCAGGCTATGAAGCAGACAAAAATGATATTATTGTACTTCAAGATGTCGTTAAACAAAACCTAACCTCACAATGGGATGGAACGGTAAATGGTTTTATGTGGGCGAGCAACAACAAGGATATTTACTTTACAGCTCCTGTTGATGGAACGATTCAGCTTTTTAAAGTAGATCATCCCGGAAAAACTAGAAAGATACCGGTTGTGGAACAACTTTCAAAAGGACAATTTGACGTTACAGGCATAGTTTCAGAAAAAAACGGTCAGTTGATTGTTACGCGAACAGACATGAACCACGCTGCTGAAATTTTTTCTTTTGATTTGAAAAGCAAAACTTTCAAGCAACTTACCCAAGTAAATAACGAATTCTATGGAAAACTAAATTTACCAACAGTTGAAAAAAGAATGGTAACCACCAAAGATGGCAAGCAAATGCTAGTTTGGGTAATTCTTCCGCCAAACTTCGATAAAAATAAAAAATACCCAACACTTCTTTATGCTCAGGGCGGACCGCAATCTGCTTTGTCGCAATTTTATTCCACTCGTTGGAATTTCCAGTTGATGGCTTCGCAAGGTTACATTATAGTAGCACCAAACCGTCGCGGAATGCCGGGTCATGGTGTTGAATGGAACGAGGCTATTAGCGGCGATTGGGGCGGTGGCGCAATGCAAGATTATCTTGATGCCATTGATGAGATTTCAAAAGAAGCGTATGTAGATAAAAATCGTTTGGGGGCTATTGGAGCAAGTTTTGGTGGCTATTCCGTGTTTTGGTTAGCAGGAAATCACGACGGACGCTTCAAAACATTTATTGCCCACGATGGGGTTTTTGATACCCGTGCTATGTACGGAACTACGGAAGAGTTATTCTTCGTAAATTATGATATGGGAGGTGCTTATTGGGAAAAAGACAATGCAATTGCACAGAAATCTTTTAACGAATTTAACCCAGTTACTTACGTTGATAAATGGGATACTCCAATTATGATTATTCAAGGTGGAAAAGATTACCGTGTGCCAATTGAACAAGGTTTGGGAGCTTTTCAAGCAGCACAGCTAAAAGGGATAAAAAGCAAACTTCTTTATTTCCCAGAAGAAAACCATTGGGTATTACAGCCTCAAAACGCATTGGTTTGGCAACGTGAGTTTTTCAGTTGGTTGAAGGAAACTCTTTGAAAAGACATTAGACGATAGACAAAATTGCCACGAATTCACGAAATATATATTTAAAAATATTCGTGAATTCGTGGCTTTATTTTTTCAGCAGGACTTATTTAAAAAAGGAATCGACAAATTCAAATTTGTTGAAAACCTGAAGATCTTCCACACCCTCGCCAACGCCAATATATTTTACAGGAATCTGGAACTGATCGCTAATGCCAATTACCACTCCTCCTTTTGCAGTTCCATCCAGTTTTGTAACAGCTAAGGAAGTAACTTCGGTCGCGGCGGTAAATTGTTTTGCCTGTTCAAAAGCATTTTGTCCCGTAGAACCATCCAAAACCAAAAGAACATCGTGCGGCGCATCTGGAATTACTTTTTGCATAACGCGTTTCACCTTTGTAAGTTCGTTCATCAAGTTCACTTTATTGTGAAGCCGGCCAGCGGTGTCAATGATAACTACGTCAGCATTTTGGTTCACCGCGCTCTGCAACGTATCAAAAGCGACGCTGGCAGGATCACTGCCCATACTTTGCTTTACAATTTCAACATTTGTTCTATCTGCCCAAATCTGCAATTGGTCTATTGCTGCAGCACGGAAGGTATCAGCAGCCCCTAAAACCACTTTTTTACCAGCTTTTTTGAATTGATAGGCCATCTTTCCAATGGTTGTAGTTTTTCCAACTCCGTTTACACCGACCACCATAATTACATATGGTTTTTTGTTTTCTGGAATTTCAAACTCTGTGGCGTTTCCTGAATCAATTTCACTTAAAAGCCCTGCTATTTCCTCACGAAGAATTTTGTTGAGTTCATCAGTCCCCAAGTATTTATCTTTTGAAACGCGTTCCTCAATTCTATCGATTATTTTAAGTGTGGTATTTACTCCAACATCGCTAGAAACAAGAACTTCTTCAAGGTTATCCAAAACGTCATCGTCAACCTTGCTCTTTCCAGCAACAGCTTTGCTTAGCTTATCGAGGAAAGTAGTTTTGGATTTTTCAAGTCCTTTGTCAAGGGTTTCCTTTTTCTCTTTGGAAAATATTTTTTTAAAAAAACTCATTTTTCGGTTGTCGGTTATCTGTTATCAGTTGTCGGTTGTCGGTTGTCGGTTGTCCAACTTTATCAAAGTTTAATTTTTTCAGCTCCTTCCCCTTTTTCAGGGGAAGGTGGCCCCGACTTTTCGTCGGGGACGGAAGGGGTCAGCAAAAATACGAAAAGCCACCTTCGCAAAAAAGTGGCTTTTTCTAAATATTTTAAGCTGGTTATTTTTTGTTCAACCAGTCATTTACCATTTCTGGAGTCATGATAGACTCGGTAAAGGTATAAGCTCCTGTTTTAGGCGATTTAACCATTTTTATTGCTTTGGTTAAACGCTTAGTTGATGTTTGTATCGATCCTACTGTTTTCTTTGCCATGGCCTATATTATTTAATCTCTTTATGAACCGTCATTTTTTTAAGAATTGGATTGAATTTCTTCAACTCCATTCTATCCGGTGTGTTCTTTTTATTTTTGGTAGTGATGTAGCGTGAAGTTCCTGGTTTCCCTGACTCTTTATGCTCTGTGCACTCCAAAATAACTTGTACTCTATTTCCTTTTTTAGCCATTGTAACAGACTTTATTGATTATTGCAATTATTTAGTTAAAAAGCCTTTTTCGCGCGCTTCTTTCATAACCGCAAAAATACCTTTTTTGTTGATGTCTTTTATAGCAGAAGCAGAAACACGAAGAGTAACCCACTTGTCTTCTTCTGGAATATAAAAACGCTTTTTAAGCAAGTTCACATCAAACTTACGTTTAGTTTTATTCATTGCGTGCGATACGTTATTCCCAACCATCGCTTTCTTTCCGGTAAGTTCACAAACTCTTGACATTCCTTAACTTTTTTTAAGTTATTTTAAAACAGGGTGCAAATTTAAGTAATTCTTTTGTGATGTACAACAAAAGAAAATTAGTTTTTTGAAATTTCTTTCAGAAGCATCTCAAAGGCCTTATTTATTGTCTTTTCAATGACCCGATAACGGTCATTTCCAAAGTTGAACTTTTCTGAAATTACACCTCTCGGCGCAGCAACCGCAATACATACGGTGCCTACCTCATCCCTTCCATCACCTTTTGTAGGACCAGCAATTCCAGTGGTGGCAATAGCGTAATCTGTGCTGAAAAGTTTGCAGCAGTTGTTCGCCATACTTTCTACTACCTCGATACTGACAACAGAATATTTTTCTATTAGTGAAGAAGGAACCCCTAATATTTTTGTTTTCAACTCTGTTTTATAGGGAACAATACTTCCCAAGAAAAAAGAAGAAGCCCCTGCCTCTATTGTTATTTGTTCTACAATAGCGCCGCCCGTACAACTTTCCGCCAAACTTAAAGTTTGATTCTTTTGATTTAGAATTTTTGCTATTTTGCCAACGATACTTGTTTCATCTTCAAAACCTACAGCAATGTCTGAAAGCATTTTGGTCAAGACCTCCATTTGAGCATCGATACTATCCTTCAGAATTTTTTCATCTTTTCCTGTGGAAGACAATCGTAAGCGAACCCTGCCCAAAGAAGGTAAATAAGCAAGTTTAATATTTTCGGGCAAGTTGTCTTCCCACTCTTCAATTCTTTCTGCAATAGCGCTTTCACCCAGGCCGTAGGTTAAAAGTGTTTTGTGATAAATATGTGGTCTATTAAAGCGTTTTATTACTCTCGGCAATACTTCGTCTTGCAGCAAATGTTTCATTTCATAGGGCACACCGGGCAAGGAAACAAAAACAACATTGTCTTTCTCCATCCACATTCCGGGAGCCGTGCCGTGCTGATTCATTAAAATGGTTGCTTTGGAAGGAACCATCGCTTGCCGAAAATTAGCCGGTAATGGTTTATTCAATTGGTACTTTTTGAAAAGTTGCTCAACGTTTTCAATCACCGCCTGATCCTCAACTAAAACATCTTCAAAAAAATCACAAAAAGTCTGTTTGGTAATATCATCTTTTGTAGGACCCAATCCACCCGTTACAATAACAAAATCGGCATGTTTCTTTGCGTCTTCAAAAGCCTGCAGGATGTGGGTTCTGTTATCTTGTACCGAGGTAATTTGATACACCTTCACTCCTACCTTATTCAATTCCTTTGAAATATAGGCGGAATTTGTATCAACAATTTGACCGATGAGAATTTCATCGCCGATAGTAATTATTTCTGCAAGCATTTTATAATTGGAAGTCTTCTCTCAGTTCATCAAACACATGGTTTAATGTTGTTAGTACGTTTTCCAAATGCGGAAGAACCGAAGCCTTGTTTCTAGACGTTTTGGACCACGCCTCTATACTAGTAATGTCTTTTAGTGCGTCTATGCCAAACATCTCAATATTTGGTTTCATTTTGTGGGCAAATTGGTAAGCTAATTCTCTGTTTTCATTATCAACAGCCTCCTTCATAGAATATAAATCTGGTGGGATTTCATCCAAAAATGTTTGTGCTAATATCTTTAAAAAATCTTGATCCCCATCAGCGATTTCACTTAGATTCTCCTTTGCATAATATTTCGTCATCTTACTTAACTTTTATGGAAAATATCTCTGTTTCTCCAATGTATCCCGTCAATCGGTCTTCGGCCTCAACCCTACCAACACCTGCGGGCGTCCCGGTAAAGATAATGTCTCCAATTTTTAGCGTAAAGTATTTTGAAATATATTCGATTAAAGCATCAATTTTCCACATCATCAGCATAGAATTGCCGTTTTGAACCGTTTTCCCATTGCGTTTTAGGCTAAATTCTATGTTATTTATATCTTTAAAGCTTTCTTTTTTTATGAAATTTCCCACAACCGCAGCACCGTCAAACGCTTTTGCTTTTTCCCAAGGCAAGCCTTTTTCTTTCAATTCTGCTTGTAAATCCCTGGCAGTGAAATCTATTCCCAAGCCAATTTCATCATAATATTTAAACGCAAATTTTTGATCAATGTGTTTCCCAATCTTATTGATACGAACCAACAACTCTACCTCGTGATGTACATCATTTGAAAATTCTGGAATGAAGAACGGCTGTTTTTTTAATAATATGGCTGTGTCCGGTTTTAAAAATATAATCGGTTCTGAAGGTTTGGCGTTATCCAGTTCCTTAATATGGTCTGCATAATTGCGGCCAATACAGATTATTTTCATCTTGAAATTAAAATTTTGTGTTCAACTTTTGAAGCCGGATGCGTGTCAATACTTTTTTAGTGTACAGCGGAAAATCTGCATTCAGCAACCATCCAAAGTATCCGGAATCCTTTTCCATTATATCGGTAACCAAACTTCCCTTGTATTTTCCGAAAGAAAAAACCTCAACACCATCTTCGTTATAACTTATGAAACCAGCAAAATCTGCGTGATCTCTGTGTGAGCTAAAATCTGCCAAAAAGTTTACATCGTTTTCAAGATCGCTGTATCTGTCAAGCTGTGATTTTAAAACTTCATATGTAGCATTTGTATCTGCCGCTGCGCTGTGTGCGTCTTTTAAATCTTTGTCGCAGTAAAATTTATACGCTGCTTCCAAAGTGCGCTTTTCCATTTTGTGAAAAATGGTCTGCACATCAACGGACATAGCTTTTTTCATGTCAAAATCCACTTCTGCGCGCAGCAGTTCCTCAGCAAGTAATGGAATATCAAAACGATTGGAATTAAAACCGCCAAGGTCACTGTCCTTTATTAATGCGTAAACTTTTGTAGCCAGCTCTTTAAAAGTAGGTTCGTTTGCAACCATCTCGTCAGTAATTCCGTGTATTGCGGAAGTTTCTGCCGGAATTGCCATTTCTGGATTAACGCGCCAAGTGTGGCTCTCTTTATTTCCGTTTGGAAATACTTTTAATATTGCTATTTCCACAATTCTGTCCTTCGCTACATTTATTCCTGTGGTTTCAAGATCGAAGAAACAAATTGGTTTTTTTAAGTTGAGTTCCATTGTTTTATTTTGTTTAGCAAAGATACTTTTTATTGAAGTTTTCGAAGAAGATATAAAAAAGAAAAGGGGATCTTGAAATCAAAATCCCCATTTAAAATATGTTTTACTTTAGTTATATTTCTCTATTTACGTCCCAAGCTTCTAAATAATCTGCAACGCGCTTTACGAATTGTCCGCCCAAAGCACCATTCACAACTCTATGATCATAACTGTGTGAAAGAAACATTTTAAAACGAATGCCTATAAAATCTCCTTCAGGGGTTTCAATAACCGCAGGTACTTTTCTAATGGCACCCAAGGCCAAAATACCCACTTGTGGCTGGTTGATTATTGGCGTACCCATAATGCTTCCGAAGGTTCCCACATTTGTAACCGTGTAAGTTCCTCCCTGAATATCGTCTGGTTTCAGTTTGTTTTCACGTGCGCGACTGGCGAGGTCGTTTACTGCCTTGCTCATTCCGAGCAAATTTAATTGATCTGCATTTTTAATTACCGGAACAATCAAGTTACCGTCTGGAAGGGCCGCAGCCATTCCTAAATTTATGTTTTTGCGTTTAATGATGTTATTGCCATCTACAGCTATATTCATCATTGGGAAGTCTTTCAGCGCTTTTGCAACGGCTTCCATAAATATCGGTGTAAAAGTTAAGTTCTCTCCTTCGCGTTTTGCAAATGATGCCTTCACTTTATTTCTCCAGTTCCAAACATTTGTAACATCGCATTCCACAAACGATTGCACGTGTGCAGAAGTTTGCGCACTCTCAACCATGTGGTGGGCAATCAGTTTGCCCATTCGGGTCATCTCTATAATTTCATCATCCCCGCCTACAGATACTGCAGCTTTTGGTTTTGCAGGCTCTGAGGATTGTGCTTTTGCGGTTTCTATGTTTTTAGCCTCAACAACGGTTTGCGGCTGGGTTTGCTGTGGCTGAGTTTTTTGCGAAGAACGATTTTCAACATATTCCAAAATATCGTTTTTGGTCACACGGCCATCTTTTCCAGTGCCAGAAATACTATCAAGTTCAGCTTGCGAAATATTTTCTGCAGCGGCAATATTCTTAACCAAAGGCGAATAAAAACGGTCGCCAGAATTTTCAATTGGTGCTTGGGTTGCCTGTTTGGCAGTTTCAACTTGTTCTTCAACTTTCTCAACAACTTCTGGTGAAGGAGCGCTTTCGGTTGCAGATTTTTCACTTTCGTTGCTTCCGCCAGCAATTTCAATTATGGCGATGGTTTGGCCCACTTGCACTACATCATCAACGTTGAAAAGTTTTTCAACCAAAACACCATCTACCTCGCTTGGTACTTCGCTGTCTACCTTATCGGTAGCGATTTCGAGTACAGCTTCATCGGCCTCAATGGTGTCTCCCACTTCTTTTAGCCAGTTAGTAAGCGTTGCTTCTGCAACACTTTCTCCCATTTTGGGTAGTTTCAATTCAAATTTTGCCATAATATATTTTCAATATCGAATTTGGTAAGCACAAAGGTGCTTTGTTTAAAAACGTTGCAAAATTAGTTAAAATTTGTTCGTCTTGGGTTTCAATTTTCTTAAAAAACAAGCACGCCACCTTTTTCGTCGCTTCGGTCACTTCCTATTATGAAATTACAGCCAGCAGGGCGTATGCGGAAAAGATTGCTGTTGCCCTTCAATTGCTTCATCAATTTGAAAATTTCTTTATAGGAAATATACTCCGCGTCAAAAACCAATAAACTGTTTTTTAAAATAATCTGCTCGTGCATATTCTTCGAAACCATTTGAAAAACGGTAGTAGTATTTGCAGAAAGTTTTTCGAGTAGCTCAATATTCTCGGTAAAAAAATAATTTCTTTCAAGCTTCGCAGCCAACTTCGTTTTAGTTTCAGGAGAAAATTTTCTTGCTTTTTTTGCTAGTGCAACGCCTGCAGAAACCGAACCTTCCAAAAGTAAATTTTTATTGAAATGCTTTCGGTAGAAAATCTGCATTGCACCGTAAAAACGTTCAAAATACAATGCATCCTTTTTGGTACTTTCCCCTTTGTAGTGCAACACAGTCGTGCTGCCCTTATAATGATTTTTGTAACCCGCCTGCGTTATTTTATAGGATAGATCGATGTCTTCGCCATACATAAAATAATCTTCGTCAAATCCGCGCACTTCATTGTAAATGCTTCTTTTTAAAAGCATAAATGCTCCCACCAATACTTCAACCTCACCACTGGAAGTTTCTAAAATTTTATTCGAATAATATTTTTGGGTAAAACCGGTAAGCTTCATCAATGAAACCTTCGGTGTTGGTAGATTTCTTTTGCTCTCGGGAAGAAAATTTCCTGTTCCGTCCATCAAATAAACGCCCAGTGCGCCAATGTTTTCAATGCTTTCTGAATATTTAATTGACTGTTGAAAAGTATCTTCGCAAACGGCGGTGTCTGGATTTAAAATACAAATGTACTCGCCCTTCGCCACTGCCACAGCTTGATTGTTCGCCTTACTAAAGCCTACGTTTTCTTTATTTTCAATCAAAATAGCGTTTGGAAAACGGTTTTTGACCATTTCGCAACTACCATCTTTTGAATCGTTATCTATAACAATGATTTCGGCATCCAAGTTTTCAATTGCTTTTTCAACGGAAAGAATACACTGTTCCAGAAAATAGCGCACATTATAATTGAGGATAATAACGGAGAGTTTCAAAAATCAGCTGTTTTTTAGTGAAGATTCAAAAGGAATGCGGTGCAAAATACTTCTGCCCAAGGTAACCTCATCTGCGTATTCCAATTCATCGCCCACAGAAATTCCACGGGCAATTGTTGTTGTTGTTATATTGTACGGCTCAATCTGTTTATAGATATAGAAATTTGTTGTATCCCCCTCCATTGTTGAGCTTAGCGCAAAAATAAGTTCGCGGACGCTCCCCGCCTTCACTTTTTCAACAAGGGATGGAACGGTCAAATCGCCAGGCCCGATGCCATCCATAGGTGAAATCTTTCCACCCAAAACGTGGTAATGGCCACGATACTGGCTGGTGTTTTCAATCGCCATTACATCGCGAATATCTTCAACCACGCAGACCAGTTGTTCGTCCCGACGTGGATTGGCGCATATTTCGCAAAGTTTGGTATCGCTAATGTTATGACAATTAGCGCAGAAATTTATATTCTCGCGCATTTTTACCAAACTACCCGCTAATTTTTGTGATTGCTCCTTGGGTTGTTTTAATAAATGAAGCACTAAACGCAGAGCGGTCCGTTTGCCAATTCCGGGGAGTTGGGACATCTCGTTTACCGCGTTTTCAAGAAGTTTTGAAGAAAATTCCATAGCATAATTCCAGCTGCCAAGATAAAAAAAATGCTTCAGAAAAAGAGACTTTTCCTGAAGCATTCCTACTTATAAAATGGTTCTTAGTTTATAAGAAGTTTTTTGGTTGCGGTTCCTTCTTCACTGTTAATGCGAACAAAGTAAGTTCCCGCGGAAAGTGCTGAAACGTTTACCGAATGTTTGTTTGAGATTACAGTTTCCACTTCATAAATAAGCAGTTTTCCTGAAATATCAAAAACTCTCACCTCAGCTTTTAAGGATTTTGGCAACGCGATTGTAAATTCAGAAGTTGCAGGGTTTGGATAAATGCTTACAGAGGATTCTGAAATATTATCGTTAACACCTGCCGTTCCATCTACCAATGGGGATACCCAAAGACCCCTTCCGTATGTTCCGGCATAAAGCATATTGGTTGTATTGTTTATGTCCAATTCATTTATAATAACGTTTGGCAAAAGGTTACTGTACGGCTGCCAGTCTGTGAACGTATTATCTATGTAATAGATTCCATAATTCATTCCCAAATATAGTCCGTCTTTACCATTGTTGTCCCAAATAAGTGCCAAAGCGCTAAAGTCTGGAAGGTTCTTTTTATAGCTTATCCAAGTGTCTCCTCCATCTTCAGATACAACCACGCGGTTGGCTCCTGTAATTGCAACCGCTATTTTAAAAGGGTTTGTAGGGTGAATTGCAATTGAATTTATATTGCCGCCCGGAAAGGATGTCTGTACCCAATCTGTTGCACCCCCATCTTGAGTTCTGAAAAGGAAAGGACCTCTAGAAACGTACATTACCTGATTGTTAGTGGCTGAAATTTTCATGTTATTAAGATTTGCAATTAAATCTTGTGAGATGGATGTCCAGCTACCTCCAAAATTTGAAGATTTATACACTCGGTCATAACCTACGTATATTGTATTTTCCAGAACAGGATCCTGTTCAAATGGTGTTACCCAGTTTCCAGAACCATTACCTGGTTCATTAAGGCCTGAATACGAAGTACCACCATTTGAAGATCTATACATTTGACCGTTTTGGCTGGTTCCGTAAAACAAATTGCTATTGCTTTTATCTATAAAAGTTTCCATTCCATCAGCTCCCAACCAATCTTTCCATTGTGTTGCCTGAGTGTAATAGGAAGTTCCATTGTCTTGTGATCCACCTGATACAATAACATCTGCAGTTTGTGAAACTCCTATTTTATAAAATTGTCTGATTCCCAAACCTTGAGTTAGGTCTTCAAAATAGTTTGCATTGATCGTACCCGTGTTTTCGGCTTTATAAATTCCACCATCGGTTATCGCATAAAGCGTGGTTCCGTAAAATTGAAGATCATCAACATCAGAATGGCAGTACCCAATATTTTGTGATGCTGCATTTCCTGGAATCCAATCAGACGTACAAGTAAAAGTAGTACCTCCATTGGTTGATCTCCAAGTAAGCAATCCTGCAATATGAACTTCATCGGCATTTGTAGGGTTTACGGCAATACCCATATCTCTTGGAGCTTGGCCGCTATTATCATTTCCGCTGGTACTGTATCCGAAAAAGTTTAAGCTACCGTGATTAATTTTTGTGAAACTACTTCCGCTATTGCTTGAAGTATAAAAAGCTCCGAATCTGCTTCCTGAGGCTTCAACTACATATACAACATCTGGATCTGCCGCAGAAACACCAATCATTTTTGGCCCAGTGGTAAAACCTCCGATAGTTGTAAAAGTAGCACCACCATCGGTAGATTTGTGAAAATTTCTACCCGAAGCATATACCACAGATAAATCTCCCGGTTTAAACTCAATATCATATCCTCTTGAATCTGAAACAGGTTGAGACCAAGTTGCACCGCCATCAGTAGATCTGTAAATACCTACATTCTCAGCCGTAGCGAAGATCATATTATTATTTGTAGGATTGATAAGAATTTTGTTCACGATGCTATTCCCAATTGATCCCAAAAGGTTCCAAGTAGCTCCAGCATCGGTAGATTTAAAAATTTTTCCATTTGTAGAACCAAAGAAATAGGTATCAGAATCGGCAGGATCCATAGCTACGGAATATACCGAGAGGTCAGAAAAATAATCGGAAAGTGGTGTCCAAGTTTGAGATCCATCTGTAGTTCGCCATACACCACCAGTGTTCGCTCCAATGATCATGTGATTCTCATCGTTTTCATCAATTGCAAGACCCGTAACTCTCCCAACGCCCGGATTCCACCCCGAAGTAGCGTTCCAATCTGTTGGTCCAAGTTCCTGCCAGTTATCGGAAAGTACTCCTCTATTGGCGGCGGTATTATTTAAGTAAGCGTTCCAACGCTCTAATTCGTCAAGATTTTCTTCGGTTGTGGGGAGGTATCCGTTTTCCTTTACCATGCGTAAAGCATTGTATTCCCATCGTTTAAATTGTTTGTAACCGGTTCCTCGGCCTTTGTCTTTATTGGCGAAGTATGCTTCGGCATTGTCAATAATTTCTTGCACTTTATAAGTGCCATCGTCGATCATCTGAAGGTATTCCTGGGCCTGACTAGCAACGGAACCAAAAAGTAATGCAAAAAGTAGAAGTAATTTAAAACGCATTTTATTAATTTTTAGGGAGTTATACAGATTTTTTTTCAAGAATTTCAAAAGTATTAAAAATAAAAATTGTGGAGAAACCAAACTTCGTATTTTTACATAAAAAATACCTTTAAACCACTGTAGTCCTAAATTTTATGCAACCCTTACACATACTACTTTTAATACTTGGCTATTTTTTAGTGCTAATACTAATCTCTTACCTAACAAATAGAGGTGGCAGCAATGCAGATTTTTTTAAAGCGGGAAAACAATCGCCATGGTATTTAGTTGCTTTTGGAATGATTGGGGCTTCTTTGAGCGGGGTCACTTTTATCTCCGTTCCTGGTTGGGTGGAGGTTTCTAAATTCAGTTATTTTCAAGTGGTTTTGGGATATACCGTTGGTTATGCCGTTATTGGAACCGTACTTCTTCCTTTATACTACCGCTTAAATCTTACTTCAATTTATACTTATTTAGAAGGTAGGTTCGGCAATTCTTCCTATAAAACTGGTGCGAGTTTTTTCTTGCTTTCAAGAGTTGTGGGCGCTAGTTTTCGTCTTTATTTGGTTGCGGTTGTACTACAAAGTTTGGTTTTTGACGAAATGAACATACCGTTTTGGATAACGGTAACCATTACCATTCTATTGATTTGGCTCTACACTTTCAAGAGCGGTATAAAAACCATTGTTTGGACAGATACATTGCAAACGCTGTTTATGCTAGTGGCAGTTGGGGTTTCTGTATATTACGTTGCTACAGATTTAGGCCTATCTGGAAGTAATCTTTTCAACTTTATTGCTGAAAGCGATATGAGTCAGATTTTCTTTTTTGACGATTGGAAATCGGGCGATCATTTTGTGAAACAATTTATAAGTGGGGCATTCATTGCCATTGTTATGACGGGCTTGGACCAAGATATGATGCAAAAAAATCTTACTTGTAGAAATCTCAAAGATGCTCAAAAAAATATGTTTTGGTTCACCATAGTTTTGACCATAGTAAATTTTGTATTCTTAGTTTTAGGATTGTTACTTACGGTTTACGCAACACAAAACGGTATAGATGCACACAAGGACCAACTATATCCAACGCTGGCTATGATGAATGAATTCGGTTTTGGAGTCGCAATTCTCTTTATTTTAGGATTGATTGCCGCAGCATACAGCAGCGCCGACAGTGCTCTTACAGCATTGACAACGTCTTTCAGTATAGATATTTTGGAAATTGAAAAGAGATATGATGAGGCAAAACAAATACGTGTTCGAAAGCTGATTCACATTTTGGTTTCCCTAGTATTGATAGCCGTTATAATCATTTTCAAATATGTAATTGCAGATGATTCCGTAATTTCAAAACTCTTTGTTTTTGCAGGTTATACCTACGGTCCACTTTTGGGACTATATGCTTATGGACTTTTCACAAAATGGAACGTAAAAGATAAACTCGTTCCCATAGTCGCTATTCTCACTCCTTTTATTGGATATGCTATAAGCACACTAAGTGCTGACTACTTAAATTTTGAATTCGGATTCTTTATATTGATATTAAATGGAACGCTTACCTTCCTGGGCTTAATATTGATTCGTACCCAAAAGAACTAACGTACAAGCCACTTCAGATTCAATATTGTTCTGCTGAAGCATTTCGTAAAAATCTGGGTTTTCAGTTCCGGGATTGAAAATGACACGTTTTGGTTTCAGCGATATTATGTAATCATAATATTCCACTTGACGTTTCGGGTTTAAGTATAGCGTTACGGTATCAATATTTTCAAAATTATCTTTTTCGGTTGAAATATCAACTCCAGCCACGTCTCCTTTTTTCAAACCTACAGCTTCCACTGTATGCCCGTATTTAACAAGGCGATTGATCGCAATATTTGAATATCGTCCCGGATTTAGGCTTGCACCAAGTACTAATGTTTTCTTCATCATAAATAGTTTTTTATGAAAAATACAATACTCTTTTGCAAGATTTCATAAATGTTCGTTAAAATGAAATATGCAATGAAACAATATTGCTTTTTGAACGTCTATATAGTAATAAGAATTTTTTCTTTACTGCGACAATTTTTACGTTGATGGTTAGTGTTAATAATAGCAGTAAAGATCCAAACCCGAAGCACTTGCTTCGGGTTTGTTTGTTTCAGGCGGATAATGTTATTGTTCTGTTAAATAATGGATTGCAGTGAAACCAAAACTGCTTTTATTTCGTCTATATTATAGATACCTAAAACTTCATTTTAAAGTTTGTTTGAATTAGCATTTAACGAATTATACCTTTTTTAGGTAAGACAAAAGCCTTTCAGAAAAAATGAAAGGCTTTTTTATATTGCTAAATTAAAGTATTGTTTCTAAGGTAGCTGAGTGTTTTATAGGTGTAGAAGTAACATTACAATGTACCTAAGTTACCATCTAATAATTACGCTACCCCAAGTGAAGCCGCTTCCAAAGGCTGCCAATACAACTAAATCACCTTCCTTAATTTTTCCTTCTTCCCAAGCCTCAGTCAAAGCAATTGGGATGGAAGCTGCTGTTGTATTTCCAAATTTTTGGATATTATTGAAAACTTGATCGTCAGTCAATTTTAATTTATGCTGAATAAACTGCGAAATGCGAAGATTTGCCTGATGCGGAATCAACATATCAATATCTTTCACTTCAAGATTATTGGCTTTCAAACCTTCTTCAATTACTTCAGCAAAACGAACAATGGCGTGTTTAAAAACAAACTGACCGTTCATCACTGGGTAATACGGAATATCTTCCTGCGGATTTTCAGCAATAATTTGCGGCACCCAATGTTCGGTGCTCGGGCCTTTTAGTGAGAGCTCGTTTTTATGTTGCCCCTCGCTGTGAAGATGGGTTGAAAGAATTCCACCCTTTCCAGATTCATTCCTAGAAACTATAGCAGCGCCTGCACCATCCCCAAAAATAACGGAAACACTTCTGCTTCGTGTGGTAAAATCAAGTCCACCACTGTGGTTTTCACTGCCAATTACCAAAATGTTTTTATACATTCCTGTTTTCACGAATTGATCTGCAACGGACAACGCGTACACAAAACCGCTGCATTGGTTGCGAACATCCAAAGCTGGAATAGTCCGCATCCCCATCATTTCCTGCACTTCTACTCCACCGCCGGGAAAATACATATCTGGACTAAGTGTGGCAAAAACAATCATATCAATATCATTCGGAACGAGTTTAGCGCGCTCCAAAGCAATGGTTGAAGCCTTTACAGCCATAACCGAAGTTGAGTTGCCGTCACCCTTTTTAATGTGCCTTCGTTCTTTGATGCCCGTGCGCTCTTGAATCCAAGCATCGTTGGTATCCATTAGTTTTGAAAGATCATCATTGGTAACCACATTTTCGGGTACGTAATAACCCAAGCCAGTAATTTTTGAAGTGTACATTTATTTCAATTTAGAATAGTTTGGAAAGATAAGTATATACCGCTTTTAAAGGAAACAAATCGCAGTTTATATAGTATGCATGCATAGCAAATGCAATATTCCTTTTTTTGAATATCTTTAAGCTTTTAAATTTAAAACTATGAAAAAATTCACTGCGATTATCGCTTTTCTTCTCTTGGCTACAAATTTTGTTGCACAGGAAAAATTAACGTATCAAAAACCACCAAAAGAAATTTTAGAACTTGTGGACGCGCCCTTGGCTCCAACTGTTTGGATTGACAGCAAAGGTGAAAATGTTGTTCTTTTTTATCGCGATGCCTATAAATCCATCGCTGAACTTTCAGAAGCTGAATTGCGATTGGGCGGACTTCGTATAAATCCAAAAACCAACATTGGCAGCAGAACGCGATTTTACAATAATGTAAAGGTAAAAAAGGCTACCGAAAAAGACGCACGACAAGTAACGGGTATTCCTGCAAATCCAAGACTTTCAAGTTTTACCATTTCTCCAAACCAAAAAATGGTTGCGTTTTTAAACACTACCGAAACCGATGTACAACTCTGGTTGGCAGATATTGAAAAAGGCACAGCCAAGCAACTCAGCAATTTAAAAGTGAGCGCAAACATGGGCAATCCCATAAATTGGTTTAAAGATGGAAATGCTCTTCTAGTGAACGTAATCCCGAAGGACAGAAAAGAATTGATAAATACTGACGAAGCAGTTCCCGAAGGCCCAACGGTTACTGTAAGCGATGGCGAAAAAGCCCAAAACCGAACGTATCAGGATTTGCTTAGCAGCCCAAATGACGAATACAACTTTGAGCAATTGGCACATTCGGAAATTAAAAGGATTTCTTTGGAAGGAACTATTACAGATTTTCTTCCCACGGCTATGTATGACGATATTGATTTTTCGCCCGATGGCAAATATGTAATGGTGAATACACTCAAAAGACCTTTCTCTTATATAGTACCCTACAACCGTTTTCCTTTTGAAACAAATATTTACAACAACGAAGGGAAACTGATTCAAAAAGTAAACGACGTTCCGCTGAACGAGGTTGAACCCAAAGGCTTTATGGCAACCCGAATGGGAAAACGAAGTATGAATTGGCGCGCCGATAAACCGTCAACAATTTATTGGGCCGAAGCTTTAGACCAAGGCGACCCTGAAGTTAAAGTGGATTATCGCGACGCAGTTTATCAATTGGAAGCACCTTTCAATGGAAAAAACAAGCTGCTGATTAAAACAAAAAACCGTTACTCGAACATTACTTGGGGAGATGATAATCTTGCAATTGCTTCAGATTATTGGTGGAACGATCGGAATACCAAAACCTATATTTTCAATCCATCAAGTGCTTCGGAAATGCCGAAAATTATTTTTGATAGAAATTATCAGGACAGATACAGCGATCCCGGAAATTTTGTAACAACCCGAAACAATTTTGACGAAAGTGTTCTGGAAATAGAAAATGGCAACGCTTTTTTAATGGGTGATGGTTTTTCGGAAAAAGGACAATTTCCTTTTATAGATGAATTCAACTTAAAAACACAAAAAGCGAAACGCATCTATCAATCTGAATATACAGATAAACTCGAAAACCTTAATGCTGCAATAGATATGAAGAAAGGTAAAATATTGGTGCGTATTGAATCGCAGAATGAGTATCCCAATTATTATTTCAGAAATATTAAGAAGAAGAATGATTTAACGCCGGTCACTTCTTTTGAAAACCCTTTCAAGAGTATTCAAGACGTTCACAAAGAAGTAATTACTTACAAACGTGATGACGGATTGGAACTTGAAGGAACACTGTATTTGCCCATAGGTTATGATATGAAAAAGAAAGAAAAAATGCCGATGATTCTTTGGGCATACCCGCGTGAGTTTAAGGATAAAAACAGCGCTTCACAAAACACAACAAACCCAAATGAGTTTATCTATCCGTATTACGGTTCGCCTATTTATTGGGTAACCCAAGGCTATGTGGTTTTGGACGATGCTGCTTTTCCAATTGTGGGTGAAGGCGATGAAGAGCCAAACGATACTTTTAGAAAGCAGTTGGTGGGCAATGCCAAGGCTGCCATTGATGCTGTTGATAATATGGGCTATATAGATAGAAATCACGTAGGCGTGGGCGGGCATTCTTACGGGGCTTTTATGGTTGCGAATCTTTTGAGCCATTCAGATCTTTTTGCAGCTGGAATTGCACGAAGTGGCGCTTATAACAGAACGTTGACGCCTTTCGGTTTCCAAAGTGAAGAAAGAAGCTATTGGGATTCTCCCGAAACCTACAATACCCTGTCGCCTTTTATGCACGCAGATAAAATGAAAACCCCGCTATTGCTTATTCACGGTGAAGCAGATAATAACTCTGGAACTTACCCACTGCAAAGCGAACGTTATTTTAATGCATTAAAAGGATTGGGAGCAACCGCTCGTTTGGTTATGCTTCCAAAAGAAAGCCACGGCTACAGCGCGAAGGAAAGCATACTGCACGTACTCTGGGAACAGGATCAATGGCTGGATAAATATGTAAAGAACAAAAAAGAAAATAATGTAACAGGTATGGAAGAAATTAAAAAATAACTTTCTAAAATGAAAAAAGGGCGCAAAGATGCGCCCTTCTTAAACAACCTAACCAATTAAATAACAGAATATTTTTACTTTTTCATAGCAATTTAATATTCGATTACTTACCTGTAAAGATAACACACTTTGTTTAGCTAAATTGTTAAAGGATTAAACAAAGTTTTGTTAAAGTTTATATGTAATTTTTATAATTATTTATTTCAACTTTTGCTCCCAAATCGTTCATCAAATTATAAAGACCAAAAAATGTTCGATTTATATATAGGAAATGTTTTGAGCCACGGTTACCGTTCATCTTTCTTAGCTCGGTGTCCTTTGAATATTTATTGCTCAGCTCCGCTATTTTTCCGAAAAATTCCTGGTCAGAAAAATCAAAAGTTTCACTGTGGAATGGTTTAGTGAAAAGACTCAGCATTTCAAAAAACAGTTCTGAGAAAAATTTTGTTTCCTCGGGAGAATCTTCTTTTCTCAAGATTTCCAAAGCGTACATCTTCTCTAAGAAAATATCGGGGTTATTAATATTTTCGGGTTTTGCCAATTCAAAATAGGGAACATAGAATTCTTCAGGAACAGTTTTAACGCAACCAAAATCTATTGCTATCAAGTTCGCCTCCGCATCCACCAAAAAATTACCGGGATGCGGATCGGCGTGTACGCGTTTCAACTGATGCATTTGGAACATATAAAAATCCCAAAGCGTCTGCCCTACTTTGTCTGCCTTTACTTTATCGGTATTTATTTTGGTGAATTCTGAAAGGTGATGTCCCGTCATCCAATCCATCGTAATAATGCGCTCTCCGGAAAGTTCTTCGTAATATTTTGGAAATCTTAAATTCGGAATATTTTTACAAGCTTCACTTATTTCCTTGCTTTGTTCCACTTCCAACAGGTAATCAGTTTCTTCCAGCAATTTACCCTCCACTTCCCTGAAGTATTTATCGCTATCCTTTCCTTTAATATTAAACATTTTCATCGCCACCGGTTTTACCATCGCAAGATCACTACTGATGCTTTCTGCAATGCCAGGATATTGGATTTTAACGGCAAGATCTTTACCATCTTTCGTGGCTTTATGGACTTGGCCAATACTAGCCGCTGCTACTGATTCTGAATTAAAGGTGTCAAAAAGACTTTCCGGCGTGTCACCAAAATATTTTTTGAACGTTTTGCGAACCAAAGGCGCAGAAAGCGGCGGCACTTGAAACTGCGCCAAAGAAAATTTTTCAACATATGCTTTTGGCATCATGTTTTTTTCCATGCTCAGCATTTGAGCCACTTTTAAGGCACTGCCTTTCAAGTTTTTCAAGCCGTCGTAAATATCTTCGGCATTGCTTTCGTTCAGCTCGTCTTTTGTGGTTTCAGAGTTGACGAGCTTTTTGCTGTAATACTTTAAATAATTTCCGCCAACTTTTACACCAGTGGTCATTAATTTTGAAGCTCGTTGAATTTTATTCGTAGGGATTTTATCTATTGTTTTCATTAGGCCATTTTTTCTTTCCATAAAAATTTTCCGAAGTCAAGCAAGCTTTCTAGTGGCTGCGTATCAAAAACATCGAAGATTGCGCGAACGGATTTTTCAATCGCTATGTCTGTATTTTCAAAACCCGCAGAATTATCGTCCATCCAGTATTTTAATAGGAAAAGTGTTTGAATCCAAGCTCCTTCGGAAAAAACTGTAACCGATTGTTTTAAAATCTTCAACCTTTTTTCTTCGTTGTTTTCGCGAATTAAATCTGCCGCAAAATGCTTGATGTTTCTTCGAAGTCCTTTCAATTGATTCAAGTTCTTCATCATATCGCGTTGTTCCCTTAAAGTGAAAAGAAGATAGCTTCTGTTCAAAGTCAACAATTCAAAAAATGTATAAAAGAAGGTGAGCATTTTTTCTTGATTGGTGTAACCTGAATAATTTTCATCCTTATTCGCCAAAAGAATTGTTTGCTTATAAAATGAATTCCAAATTTCCATTTGGAGCCCCTCAAAAGAACCGAAGAATTCATAGAATTCAGCTTCTTTAAAATTATTCTCTTTACAGAATTTGAAAACACTCAGCGGCGCTTTTTCTTTCGAAAGCACCCATTCCATGTACGCGGTAATTATTTTTTCTTTGCTCATTTTATTTTTTAAAGGAGATTTTTTTTGTGTTGGGGAATTTTTATCTGGAGTTGCCATAATATCGTAAGTATTTAAAATTGAATTAAAATAGACGTTTCAGTATAATGACAAAGATAACTACTGTTTAAGGTTTTAAAGCATTACTTAAACAGAATGTTCTGTTAAAATTTTAGGATAACATATTCAAATTTTACAGTGACATCGTGTCAGCATCTGCGGGCTTGGTACTTTATTTGACTAATAAGGAAATAGATTGAAAAGCAATAAAAAATAATAACAAGTAATAAATAATACAAAAATGAGCAAAGGAACTATCAATGTATCAGTGGACAACATTTTTCCGCTGATTAAAAAGTTTTTATACAGCGACCATGAAATCTTTCTTCGTGAACTGATTTCAAACGCTACGGACGCAACTTTAAAAATGAAGCATTTGGCTAATATTGGTGAGGCTGAAGGCGTGGAATACGGCAATCCAATGATTGAAGTGAAGTTGGACAAAAAGAAAAAAGAACTTCGCATTATAGATCAGGGAATTGGGATGACCAAAGACGAAGTGGAAAAATACATCAACGAAATCGCCTTTTCCGGAGCAGAAGAATTTATTGAAAAATACAAAGACAAAAACGGAAAGGATGCTGGAATTATTGGGCATTTCGGTCTTGGTTTTTATTCTGCATTTATGGTTGCTGCAAAGGTAGAAATCATTACAAAAAGCTATAAAGATGAACCAGCGGTTCATTGGTCTTGTGATGGTTCGCCAGAATTTACTTTGGAAGAAGCTGATAAGAAAGAACGCGGAACCGAAATAATTCTTCACATAGCTGAAGATTCTACCGAGTTTCTGAAAGAAAACCGCATCACAGAATTGTTGGTGAAGTATAACAAGTTTATGCCAATCCCAATTAAATTCGGAACGCGTACCGAAACTCTTCCAAAACCTGAAGACGCAAAAGAAGACGATAAGGCTCCAACTGAAGAAGTAGACAATATTATAAATAACCCAAATCCTGCGTGGACTAAGCAACCAACGGAACTTGAAGACAAGGACTATAATTCTTTTTACAGGGAATTGTATCCAATGCAATTTGAAGAGCCGCTTTTCCACATTCATTTAAATGTTGATTATCCTTTCAATCTTACAGGAATCCTTTATTTCCCGAAGATGACAAACGATATGAGCGTTCAAAAAGATAAAATACAGCTCTATCAAAATCAAGTTTTTGTAACTGACAATGTAGAAGGAATTGTTCCTGAATTCTTAACGATGCTACGTGGTGTAATTGACAGTCCAGATATCCCTTTGAACGTTTCACGAAGCTATCTACAAGCTGATGGTGCGGTGAAAAAGATTGCAAGCTACATAACCCGTAAAGTTGCAGATAAGTTGAAAAGTCTTTTCAACAGCGACCGTGAAGGTTTTGAAAAGAAATGGAACGATATTAAAATTGTAATTGAATACGGAATGTTGACTGAAGATAAATTCTTCGATAAATCAAAGGATTTTGCATTATACCCAACTGTTGACAATACCTATTTTACTTTTCCAGAATTGAAAGAAAAGATAAAAGACACACAGACCGATAAAGATGGAAATATTGTAATTCTTTACGCTTCAAACAAAGAAGAACAACATAGCTATATTGAAGCTGCAAAAGAAAAAGGCTACGAAGTTTTGCTTTTGGATTCGCCCATTGTTACTCATCTACTTCAAAAAGTTGAGGGTAGCGAAGAAAAGATTTCTTTTGTTCGCGTGGATAGTGATCACGTTGAAAACCTTATCAAAAAGGACGATGAGCAGATTTCAAAACTTTCCGATGAAGAAAAAGAAAGCCTGAAAACATTTTTGGACGGCGTTATTCCGAAGGAAAAATTCAGCGTGCAATTGGAAGCTTTAGATAGCAATGCCAATCCATTTATAATTACCGAGCCAGAGTTTATGCGAAGAATGAAAGATATGCAGAAAACCGGCGGTGGCGGTATGTTCGGGATGGGAGGTTTCCCTGAAATGTATAACTTAATAGTAAATACAAATCACGAATTGATTAGCGAAATCCTGAATACAAAAACCGAAAAGAAGAAAGAACGTTTGGTAAACCAAGCACTTGATTTGGCAAGGCTGAGCAAAAATTTACTTAAAGGAGAAGAACTTACAGCTTTTATAAAACGAAGTTACGAAATGATTAAATAATCCTTTAATAAAATTTAATTAGAGAAAGCCATTCTACAGTCTGTGGGATGGCTTTTTTATTGAATTTATATGAATTTGAGGATTCTTTCTAGCTCTTTCAGATTTTAACTTAATCTTTTGAATATTACAGTCAGATGTAAATTTTTTAATATACATTTATGGCTCTAACTTTAAATATAATAATTATGAAAAGAATTACTCTATTCTTCATTCTTATGCTATGTGCGACGTTTTTCGCAGAAGCTCAGGAAGAAAGGCTAGCTACGGGAATTCGTGATGCACGAACAGCACAAGTGCAAAACACACAATCCCGTGCCTTGACCACAATTTATGAAACCGATCACTTAGGTGCTAATGGAGTTGAAATATCCTCTGCTGCAAATGGTCCAAATACATCAATGGCAGACGCCATTGTTCTGGCAGGCACCAACAGAATTCTGCAAACGGTAACGGTAGATGTTTTCAATTTAACATCAGCTGCCCCTTACGATTTAAACTTACGTATTTATACAGACTGTTCCACCAATGGTCCATCAGGAGCTTGTGGTAGCGGACTTGGAGTTTTAGTTTCGTCTTCTACAGTAACAGTAGCACCGGGCCCATTGGGTTTTATTTATTCCGTTGTCTTTACACTTCCGAATGTAAACCTTTATCCTGAAACTGATAATAACATTTCAGTTTCTCTAAATTCAAGCAGGCCTGATGTTTATTGGATACTAAACGAAAGTCCTGTAATTGGTTCACAACCAGCTGGAGAACCTGCTAACAGTATTGTTCAACGCTGTGGAAGCTCATTGACTAACAATGGATGTGCTCGAAACTTTGGGTTAATAAATAACTTTTCGTTAAAGTTGGAAGCAGAAGCTGCTCCACCAAACGACCTTTGCGCTAATGCAATTACAATTACTGGCGATGGCACTATCAATGGCACAACGGTTTTTGCGACTCCAGATAGCGCTCCATTTTGTGGTACAGGAAATACTTCACCTGGTGTTTGGTATATGTTCACCGACACTACTGGCACGGGTTCTACAGTAGATTTGAATCTTTGTTCGGGAACTTCATTTGATACAAAACTTTCTGTTTTTTCTGGAAGTTGTGGTACACTAACCTGTGTTGTTGGGAACGATGATAGTTGTGGTGTACAAAGTGCTGTCAATTTTACTACAGATGGTTCTTCCACCTACTATGTATTGGTACACGGATTTTTAAGTAATAATGGTCCATTTGAACTAAACGTTTCTGGATTACCAATAGTTGTTATAGGCGATCCGCCAATCATTGCTTGTCCTGCAAATATTACAGTAAACAATACTCCGGGCCTATGTTCTAGTGTTGTAAATTTTTCAGGAGTAGCTTTTGACACTGAAGATGGAAACATCTCGGGCGATATTATCGCGACCCCTGCCAGTGGAAGTTCTTTTGCAGTTGGTGATACCGACGTGGAGCTTTCCGTTACAGACAGCGACGGCAACACATCAACCTGTAACTTTACGGTTACCGTGGTTGACAATGAACTGCCGGTGGCAGTTTGCCAAAACATAACCGTAGATCTTGATCCGGTAACCGGAAACGCTACCGTTACCCCTGCCGAGATAAACAACGGCTCTACGGACAACTGTGGTATCGCCACCTATGCACTTGACGTTTCATCGTTCGATTGCTCGATGACGGGTGACA
>NZ_VORU01000015.1 GCF_007997135.1 Aequorivita lipolytica
AGACGTATTTTTAGGCTACTTTAATGAAAATAAAATAAGAGAAAAACAAGTATCAATTAGACTAAGTCAAAATCTAGTGTAAAGCATGTGACTTTAACTTTGTAAACTATGTGCCTTAACGAACATTATGAAAAACATTTTGCTAATCATAATATTTTGTTCATTCAGCGGACTTTTCGCTCAAGAAAAAGTCGGACTGAAAGAAATTTATGTGGAAAATAATTTGGCGTATAAAGTGGCGAACGAACAATTATTCTCTGGACAAGCGCAAAAAGTTCGCAGAAACGGACATTTAGTTTACGAAGAGTATTATGAAAAAGGAATTCCGGTTAAATCGATACTCTACTATAACGGAACTGAAAAACCAAAACCAGTAGAACTGACGGAATTTTATGAAAAAACGTTCGACAAGAAAAAAGTAACCACTTACGGATTATCTAAACCAACGGTCGAATTCAAATATTACGACCAAAACGGAAAGAAAACCTTGATTGAACAATACGAAGATGACAAGCTAACTTATCGTTGCGAATATTTGGAAAACAAAAAACACGGAACGGAATTTTGTTACGATGATGACGGAAAAGAATTGGAAATCGAATATCGGAATGGTAAAAAGGTTGCGCAGAAATAACTGTAGGCAACAACGGTAACCGTTGCACAACCCTATAATTTTCATAAAGCCGACCTTAGATAAGCTGATTTAAGAGCGGTTTATTTTTTAAATGGCGGAATGTATTTGATAATTTGAGTGTGTTAGATGCAATGTTTTCAAGCCAGATATCACCATTTTTTCGAATACAGAATAAACAAGGGTTCCCGCCCCGCTATATCGCGCTTGCGACGATTGGCCAGCCAGATAAACACAAGAATCCCCAAGCAAAAAGTTTTTTCAAACAGACTGGAGCAGATTAAATAAAAACGAAGTGAAAAAAGTTGAAAATATAGCAGCTAGCTGGACTATCTGTAAAGAATGTATGGGGCGTGGTAAAAAAAGCCGGAGGATCCGTAAGAAAGTACGACTCCAATACCAGAGGGAATTAGATCAATTTGAAAAATCGAACGCCGAAGGGACGGCACCAGTTCGTCCTAAAGGCCACCTATATTCCTGCTTGAACTGCTCTGGCTCTGGGTTGGTTCCCGCTGCTAGTCCTCCTAAAGCAGATAAGGAAAACTACCCACACCTAGCAATTATAGGTGGCGGTATAGGAGGTGTGGCACTGGCTGTGGCTTGTTTGCACCGTGGAATTCCTTTTACTCTTTATGAACGCGATAGTAACTTCGATGTGCGATCCCAAGGCTATGGCCTCACTTTGCAACAAGCTAGCAAAGTGATTGAGGGATTGGGTCTTTTCTTGTTAGAAGAAGGAGTAATTTCAACAAGACATCTGGTTCATACTACAGAAGGAAAAGTAATTGGTGAATGGGGTATGCGAAAGTGGATGCAGCAAGATGCGAAAAAGTCTGTGAAGCGCACAAATGTGCATATAGCACGGCAGTCTTTGCGCTTAGCCCTGCTTGAGCAACTAGGTGGTCATAATGCAGTGCAGTGGGGGCATCAGTTAGTAGATTTTAAGGAATGTGAGGGTGAAGGTGTTGCGCTGAGCTTTCAAGTAAATGGGGAGCTGAAGCGCGCCAAGGCAGATCTTGTGGTTGGAGCCGATGGTATTCGTAGTTCGGTGCGAAGCTTGCTGATTGGTGAGGATGTTACTCCTTTACGTTACCTAGGGTGTATGGTTATATTGGGTATTTGTTCTCTGGAAGCTCTGGAAGATTACGATAATTCTTTGCTGGACTCAGCCACGGTATTTCAAACCGCCAATGGCAATGAGCGGATCTACGTGATGCCGTATGCGTCAAACTCGGTGATGTGGCAACTTAGCTTCCCAATGTCAGAAAAAGAGGCTAAGGCGTTGAGTGCTCAAGGATCTCAAGCACTCAAGACAGAAGCGTGTGAAAGAGCGCAGTGGCACGACCCCATTCCTCAGATTTTAACGGCGACCTTGGAAGCTCAAGTTTCTGGCTATCCAGTGTATGATCGAGAATTACTCGAGTCAGAATTATTGGAGAAAGCAGGACCTCTTACCTTGATAGGAGATGCCGCTCACCCTATGAGTCCATTCAAAGGACAGGGGGCGAATCAAGCACTGCTGGATGCGCTGGCGCTGGCTCGGGGGATCTCAAGAGGATGTAGACCCTTATCGCAATGGAGAGAAATTGGAGTGAGAAAAAGTGTATTAACTGAGTTTGAATCAGAAATGCTGGAACGCAGTGCTTCCAAAGTGAAAGATTCAGCAGCGGCCGCACAGTTCCTACATTCCGAAATTGTGCTCTACGAGGGTGATGAGCCCAGAGGACGATGTATAAAGAGAAAAATTAAAACAAAATAAAGAGTTTTGGTTCAGTGGATAAGTGAAAGTTTAGTACTTTTTAATCCTGAATAATCATAACCGTAACTCTGTAAATTCTTAAAAACTTTAAAACATATGGGATATAATATCGTGCTTATAGAACCAGAAATACCAATGAACACTGGTAATATTGGTCGTCTTAGTTTGGCATCAGGATCAGTATTGCATTTAGTAAAACCATTTGGGTTTGAATTAAATGATTCAAGATTAAAAAGAGCTGGACTAGATTATTGGAAACACATTTCGCTACATATTTATGAAAGCTCGGATGAATTTTTCTCAATAAATAAGGACAAAAACATGATATTTCTCTCAAGTTCAGCAGAGAAGGATTATTGGTCTATAGACTTTAAGGACGATATGTTTCTTATTTTTGGAAAAGAGTCTGTTGGTTTGCCAAAAAGTATAACCGCTGTAAATGCAGATAAACTTTATAAAATTCCAATTTACAGTAATCATGTTAGAAGCCTGAACTTAGCCAACGCTGTAAGTATTGTGGTATACGAAGGCCTAAGGAGTATTAAATAAAAACCATCGTAACGTCATTTAAAAGTCATTGCTCCGTGCTATCAGTCAATTGCATCCCGTAGCCATCCAAATAAAACTTAAAAACCCAAAGCAAAAGCTTGGGGTTTTTAAAATTTCCGCTAATAGCTAATAGCTAATAGCTAATAGCTTAAGGCCTAAAGCATAAAAGCCACAACTACTCAACTAAATCTTCTTGATTCCTAAACACAAGCGCATCGTCAAAACTGTCCAATAGAATGATACTATCCGTTGTTATTTTTCCGGAAAGTATCTCTTTACTTAATTCGTTTAGCACTTCGCGCTGTATTACTCTCTTCACGGGTCTTGCACCAAACTGTGGGTCGTATCCTTTTTCTGAAAGGTAAGTAATGGCCTCCGGTGTTGCATCTAGTACAATATTTTGTTTCATCAACATTTTGGAAACGCCTTTCAGTTGCAGCTCCACTATTCTGTGAATGTCAGTTTTTGAAAGCGGTGTAAACATTATTATGTCGTCTATACGGTTTAAAAACTCTGGGCGTACAGTTTGTTTCAATAGTGCAAGCACTTCCACTTTGGCGCCTTCCATTGCGGTTTCTGGGTCCTTTACGGCTTCAAAACGCTCCTGGATTATCTGGCTGCCCATATTACTGGTCATAATAATGATCGTGTTTTTGAAATCTGCAAGACGACCTTTGTTGTCCGTCAATCGGCCTTCATCCAAAACCTGCAATAAAATATTGAATGTATCTGGGTGTGCTTTTTCAATTTCGTCCAGCAATACAACGCTATATGGTTTGCGGCGAACGGCTTCAGTAAGCTGACCACCTTCTTCATAACCCACATATCCGGGAGGCGCACCCACTAAACGGCTCACGCTGTGGCGTTCTTGGTACTCACTCATATCTATACGTGTCATTGAGTTTTCATCGTCAAACATGTATTCTGCTAAGGCTTTTGCAAGCTCGGTTTTGCCAACACCCGTTGTTCCAAGGAAAAGGAAACTACCAATCGGTTTCTTTTCGTCCTGCAATCCTGCACGACTACGGCGAATGGCATCACTAACCGCAATAATTGCTTCATTTTGCCCAACCACACGTTTGTGGAGGTGGTCTTCCAAAGTCAACAATTTTTCACGGTCGCTTTGTAGCATTTTTGTAACAGGGATTCCGGTCCATTTTGCAACCACTTCTGCAATATCTTCGCGAGTTACTTCTTCTTTAATCATTGAAGTACCTTCGTCGTTTTCGGCAAGTTGGGTTTCCAATTCATTTAAAGCTGCCTGTGCATCTTTGATTTTTCCATAACGAAGCTCTGCAACTTTTCCAAAATCGCCATCACGTTCAGCACGTTCGGCTTCTAGTTTGAATTCCTCAATCTGGGTTTTTAGATTTTGAACATTGTCTACAACCTCTTTTTCACTTTGCCATCTTGCGTTAAGTTCGTTGCGTTCTTCTTTTAAATTAGCCAAATCTGCGTGAAGTGATTTCAACTTCGTTTCGTCTTTTTCACGTTTTATGGCCTCTATTTCAATCTCAATCTGCATAATCTTTCTGTCCAAGACATCAAGTTCCTCTGGCTTGGAATTGATTTCCATTCTAAGTTTTGAAGCAGCCTCATCCATCAAATCAATAGCTTTATCGGGAAGGAAACGGTTTGTAATATAACGTTCAGAAAGCTCCACGGCAGCAATAATTGCTTCGTCTTTAATACGCACCTTGTGGTGAGTTTCATATTTTTCCTTTATACCACGAAGTATTGAAATAGCACTTTCGGTATCGGGCTCGTCTACAACAACTCTTTGGAAACGACGCTCTAAGGCTTTGTCTTTTTCGAAATATTTCTGGTATTCGTCCAAGGTAGTAGCACCAATTGCACGCAATTCACCTCGAGCAAGTGCGGGCTTCAAGATGTTTGCGGCATCCATTGCGCCTTGTCCGCCTCCAGCACCAACAAGGGTGTGTATTTCGTCAATAAATAGTACGATATCGCCTTCACTGGAAGTTACTTCTTTGATGACGGCTTTCAAGCGTTCCTCGAATTCTCCTTTATACTTTGCCCCGGCTATTAGCGCGCCCATATCCAAAGAATAAATTTCTTTGGTCTTTAAGTTTTCAGGAACATCGCCATCTACAATTCTGTGCGCCAAACCTTCGGCAATTGCAGTTTTACCAGTACCGGGTTCGCCAACCAGCATAGGGTTGTTTTTTGTTCTTCGCGAAAGGATTTGAAGGATTCGTCTAATCTCTTCGTCACGGCCAATCACTGGATCCAACTTACCATCACGGGCAAGTTGGTTGAGGTTTTTGGCGTATTTGTTCAAAGAATTATAGGTTTCCTCAGCACTTTGGGAAGTAACACTTTCACCTCCTCGCAGTTCTTGAATTGCGGCTTTCATTCCTTTTTCGGTTACACCTTGGTCTTTCAAGCTTTGCGCAATGCTGCTCTTTGAGCCCAGAATCGCTAACAGAAGATGTTCAATTGAGGCGTATTCATCGCCCATCTTTTTGGCAATGTTGCTGGCTTCAATTACCGTTTTATTGGCTTCGCGCGAAAGCATAATATCTCCGCCCGAAACCTTTGGAAAGCTTTCCAGTTGCTTGTCTAAAATCTGTTTTAGGGTAACCAAGTTGACGTTAAGTTTCTTTAAGATGAACGGGGTTACATTTTCATCTACCTCAAAAATTCCTTTGAGTATATGTTCGTTTTCAATCTGCTGATGGCCAAATCCTTGCGCTATTTGTTGCGCTTGCTGTATAGCCTCCTGACTTTTAATTGTAAAGTTGTTAAAATTCATATATGAAGAAGTTTATTATTCGTTGTTTGTGGTAAGTTAATTTCAAATACAAAGCCACTTTAAAATTACGACAAAATGTCGGCTTAACCCCTTGGTTTAACAGACATTATGACTGCTTCAAAAATCATTACTTTATCATTTCTTTTAGAACAAAACTCCATTGAAACTTGTAGTTTTGAATAAAAGATATATTTATGGGATTTTTTGACAAATTTAAGTCTACAAGAGACATCGCAAAAGAAGAAATAGTAGAAGTGCCTTGGCACGTGTTGGGCAAAATGGAGCAATTGGATGAAATAATTGAACAGTCCAAAACAAAGCCAGTTGCAATTTTTAAACATTCAACCCGCTGCGGAATTAGCCGAGGGGTTTTGAAGTTATTGGAGAAGAATTACAATCTTACTGATGATCAGCTAAAATTGTATTATCTCGATTTATTGCAAAACCGGGATATTTCAGCAGAAATAGCTTCCCGATTTAAAGTGCAGCACGAAAGCCCTCAAATGATTGTTATTAAAAATGGAGTAGTGGTGCATCACGATTCGCATAATTCTATTGAGGCCTCGCATTTGGCGAAATTTATTTAGGAATTAAAGGGAGTTATCCCGCAATATCTCCTTAAACCTTTCTTTTATATTCTGCCCAGCATCAAAAACCATTTGTTCGTTGTTTGGAAAAGGTATAAACCGATTGTTCAAAATTCTGCGGTCATCACCAGTCAAAGCTCTTTCGTCACCGCGAAAGCTTGCATAGGCATTTTCAAACACAAATTCTGAAGACAGTGGAAAACTGTTAAGATTTCGTCTTTTGTTCAAGTCTTTATATATTACAGTTCCGCCTACGAGCACAGCTTTTTCTTGAGTAGTAATATAAACCGTAGCAGAAACGTCTATAAATTTTTCAACTTTAATAGGGTTGCCCAAGCTGTCGCGCACAATATTACCTGCGCGATCACGTCTATAATCATACCCATCTTTTACACGTTGTTTTTTAGTGTATTGTCTGTCTGCAATGCGTTCCAGAGAAATTTGAATGGTTTGGAAATTTAAATCGATACCTAAATCATAATTGATTCCGTTTTCTCGTTGGCTGTGGTATTCTGTCCAGAAATCATTTAAACCATAGGTGTTAAAATCAAGCAAATCCTTCTCCAGCCTGAACGGAATAAACTGGCCAGTTTGATTATTAATAGCAACAAATACAAATTCAGTTCCCCGAAAGCGAGTGTCTTCTTTTAACTGATGAACATCTTTGTAGTTTGGTTTCACCTCATCCAATTCGCATAAAACATTAAACGCACTGCGGTAATCCTGTTTGGTATTTCGCTGCATATATACAATGGCTTCTTGATATAGAGATTTCACATAATCTTCCTTTGTATTCAATAAATCATCGCTATAATCAGAAAAAACAAAATTTGCTTTTCTGCCCATTGAAAGACTGTATAACGGAAGTAGTGGACGGATTAAATTTTGCCGCGATTGAAGATCTAAATAAGTATAATAGATTTCTTTGGCGTTAGCTAGATTATTTTCTTTCTTCAGAAAACTAAGGTGGCGCGTATCTTTATCCTTTGCTTTTAAAAATGCTTCTTCCAAAACACGAATGTGGGCATCGTATTCTTTCGCTCCTTTATCTTTCTGAAGTTTTTTAACGGCTAGCTCGATAGCTTGGTTGTAATCGCCTTGAGCAACGAACTTTTGGGTGCGTTTTACGCTATTGCAAGAAATGCTTAAAAGTGCTGCGAATAGTAATAAGTAAAAAGCCTTCATAACGAAATTGATTTGGTTATGAAGGCTAAAATACAATAGTAATGCCAATTTTTATTCAAATATGTTTTTGAAATAATTTGAGTAAAAAAATAAACCACGAATTCACGAATATTTTTTTTTAATAATAATTCGTGAATTCGCGGATAAAATTATTGCTTGATCGCAGGAAGTAATTTAGTTCTGCATTCTCCAAAACCAATCCGTACGTCTTCAGTTTTGCAGTAACCCTTTAAAATTACAGTATCGTTATCGTTTATAAATTTTCTTTGAGAACCGTCGGAAAGCTTGATGGGCTTTTCACCGCGCCAGGTAAGTTCTAGCATAGAGCCATAAGAGTCTGGCGTTGATCCAGAAATGGTGCCACTACCCATCATGTCGCCGCTATTTACGTTGCAACCGTTAATAGTGTGGTGTGCCAACTGCTGGCTCATATTCCAGTACATATACTTAAAGTTTGAAGTGGATACTTTAGATTCAGCTCCGTTTTCAGGGGCAATGTAAACTTCTAAGTTTATATCGTAACTTTTCTTTCCTTTATATTGAAGATAGGGCAGTTGCTCCATTTCAGGTTTTGGGCTCTCCACTTTAAAAGGTTGCAGGGCATCCAATGTTACAATCCATGGAGAAATAGACGATGCAAAATTCTTCGCTAAAAATGGTCCAAGAGGTACATATTCCCACTTTTGGATATCGCGTGCGCTCCAATCGTTGAAAAGCACCAAACCGAAGATGTATTCTTCAGCTTCGTTTACTGGAATTGGTTCGCCCAAAACGTTCGCATCTGTGGTGATAAAAGCCATTTCTAATTCAAAATCTACCAAATTAGAAGGACCAAAAACAGGTTCTGTAGCACCATCGGGCATAGTTTGTCCCCAAGGTCTGCGTGCATTGATTCCGCTCGGGATTATTGAAGAACTTCTTCCGTGGTAACCTACCGGAATGTGAAGCCAGTTTGGCATTAAAGCATTCTCTTTTCCACGGAACATCGTTCCCACATTTGTAGCGTGTTCCTTACTGGAATAGAAATCGGTATAATCTCCCACTTGTACGGGAAGCTGCATTTCCACTTCGTCCATTGTGAAAAGGATGTGCTTTCTATGATCTTCGTTTTCGCGAAGTTTAGGATTTTCTTTATCGAAAATATCGGCAATTCGGTTTCGTACCAAGCGCCAGGTTTTTCTTCCGTCGCTAATAAAATCGTTCAATGTATCTTGAAGGAAAATATCATCTGTAAGCTCAATTCCTTTAAAATAACCCAATTGATGCAGGGCGCCAAGGTCAATGGCATAATCACCAATACGTGTTCCAATGGTAATAATATCATCTCGCGTCAAGAAAACACCAAAAGGTATATTTTGAATGGGAAAATCTGTATCTGGCGTTGTATCGAGCCAGGTTTTACGTTTGGGGTCGTTGGCAGTTATAGGCATGTCAAAAATTATTTTTTTTGTTGAAAATAAAACTAAGTAAAAAAATTCAGATTGTTTAAAATCAGAGGATTAATTATAATTGTCTTTTATTTCCAAGCAGTGTTTTGTTAGTAAAAATCTTCATCAAATATATAGATTTCATTATAGTTACCGAATGTAATTAGTATTTTTGGATTTAATTAACTTTTACAGATATTATGCAACGCGACGAACAAATTTTTGAACTGATAAAAGAAGAAAAACAACGCCAATTGAACGGTCTGGAGCTAATTGCTTCAGAGAATTTTGTAAGCGACCAAGTGTTGGAAGCCGCAGGTTCCGTGCTAACAAATAAATACGCCGAAGGCTATCCCGGAAAACGCTATTATGGGGGCTGTGAAGTGGTAGACGAAGTAGAGCAGATAGCCATAGACAGGGCAAAGGCACTTTTTGGAGCAGAGTATGCAAACGTGCAGCCACACAGTGGTTCGCAGGCGAATACAGCAGTTTTTGCAGCCTGTTTAAAACCCGGGGATAAGTTTTTGGGCTTTGATCTTTCGCACGGTGGGCATTTAACTCACGGCTCGCCCGTGAATTTTTCGGGAAGACTTTACAATCCCGTATTCTATGGTGTTGATAAAGAAACTGGCCTCATTGATTATGATAAAGTGGAAGAAATAGCCATCAAAGAAAAGCCAAAAATGATTATTGCCGGAGCTTCTGCATATTCACGTGAGATCGATTACAAGCGCTTCCGTGAGATTGCAGATAAAATTGGAGCGCTGCTATTTGCAGATATAGCCCATCCTGCAGGCTTAATTGCCAAGGGAATTATAGGCGATCCGCTTCCACATTGTCACGTTGTTACCACCACCACTCACAAAACCCTTCGCGGTCCTCGTGGCGGAATGATTTTGATGGGTAAGGATTTTGAAAATCCTTTCGGTCAAAAATTAAAAAATGGAAATCTTAAAAAGATGAGTAGTTTGCTGGATAGCGCTATTTTTCCCGGAAATCAAGGAGGTCCTTTGGAGCACATCATTGCAGCAAAAGCAATAGCTTTTGGTGAAGCGCTGACAGATGATTTTCTTCACTATATGGTACAAGTGAAGAAAAATGCTGCTGTGATGGCGCAGAAGTTTGTTGAAAAAGGATACGATATCATTTCCGGTGGAACCGATAATCATATGATGCTTATTGACCTTCGCAACAAGAATATTTCAGGTAAAGAAGCTGAAGAAGCATTGGGCAAGGCAGATATTACCGTGAACAAAAATATGGTTCCTTTTGATGATAAATCACCTTTCGTTACCAGCGGAATCCGTATTGGGACTGCTGCAGTAACCACACGCGGTTTGGTTGAAAAGGATATGGGAAAAATTGTAGATTTGATTGATGAAGTAATCTCAAATCACGAAGACGAAGCCAAACTTGAAAGTATTGCCGAAAAGGTGAATGAAATGATGGCTGGTTTGCCGTTGTTTAAAAGTTAAGAATTAATTATCCAAACTAGAGAAAACCTTCAGTAAATTGCTGAAGGTTTTTTTATTTGAAGCAGACAGCAAACCAGCATTTATTTATCTTTGATTCTATAAAATATCGAAAGGAAGATATGAATATAGAAACCGAAAGACTTAAAATCCGCGAATACAGGCTTAACGATGCTCCTTTCATTTTTGAGTTGATGAATAGCGAAGGTTGGCTAAAAAACATTGGCGATAGGAATATAAAAACCATTGAGGATGCTGAAGCCTATTTACAGAAAAATTATTTTAGTAGTTACGAAAAAAATGGGTTCGGTCCTTATTTCGTTTCACTAAAAGACGGGACCTTTATAGGCTCTGCAGGACTCTACAAACGCGAGAATCTTGACCATCCAGATATTGGTTTTGCTTTTTTACCTGAATTCTTCAATAAGGGCTACGCTTTTGAAGCCTCAAATGCAGTAATGAAATTTGCTTCACAAGAACTAGCGATTAATAAAATAGTGGGTTTTACATTACCAAATAATGAAGCTTCCATAAAACTTTTAAAAAAACTCGGTCTTTCAGAAGTTGGCACTCATAAATATGAAGATGGGGAAGAGCTGTTGCTCTTTTCGAATTGAGCTATTAACATTAAATACAGCTATTATGAAAAAATTTAAAAATTCATTTTACAAAATCAGTGGATTCACGGTATTATTATTTTTAGGAATGCTTGTTATATCGTGCAACAACAAGTCATCTTCAGAGAAAGAAGAAGAAATAGTTGAAATGGATTCTACTGAAAAATCTACGATAAATAATACAAAGGAATTTGTATAAGTAATGCAGAAACACTTAGATGCTGTTTCAAACCGAGATTTGGTTTCACTGAAAGAAACAATGGCTCCAAATGGCCAAATGCAACTTATATTGCCAAAAACCGAAATAATTAAAGGGGTGGATGGCTTTATGGATTACCATAAAGAATGGTTTGCGGCACCTGACTGGACTTTTGAAACAAAAATTTTAAATACTGAAATAGGGCAGGACGTGGGAATGGCAATTATCGAAATTATTTACCGTGAACCCCTGCGCGATGGGAAACCCTACTTCAATAGAATGATTGTAAGCTATGACCTGAAAAAGATAGAGGGTAAATGGTATGTCATTAAAGATCACGCAAGTTCCATTGAGAAATCAACCGGCACTAAATAAATATTTTAAAAATGAATACAGAAAAAGACAAACAATTTATAAAACGTGCTATTGAACTATCCGAAAAAGGAATGAACTCCAATGCAGGTGGTCCGTTCGGTGCAGTAATTGTAAAAAATGGCGAAATCATCGCCGAAGGTTTTAACGAAGTAACATCAAACAATGATCCAACTGCTCACGCTGAGGTTGTGGCAATCCGCAAAGCTTGTGAAAAGCTTGGTTCGTTTCAATTGGATGATTGTATTATCTATACTTCCTGCGAGCCTTGCCCAATGTGTTTGGGCGCCATTTATTGGGCGCGATTCAAAGCAGTTTATTATGCCTGCACAAAGGAGGATGCAGCAGAAATAGGTTTTGACGATCATTTTATTTACGATGAAATTGATAAGGATATTGAAAACAGAAACATAAAATTTATAAATCTCGATAGGGAAGAAGGCAGAAAAGTTTTCAAAAAGTGGGAAGCGAAGGAGGGAAGAGTTGATTATTAATAAAAACACAATGCGTATAATGATTATTTTAAAATATGTTTTTTTCGTTGGGATTTTAGCATTTTCATTTTCCTGCCAAAACAAAAAACCAACGAACCCAACAATAACAGGACTTTGGAAACTTGAAAGTATGAAAGTACGCGATACCGCAACAAACACTTGGAGCCATTATCGCGGCGGAATGGACGGGTATTTGCTATACGATGGCAACGGCCATGTTGCGCTTCATTTATATGAAAAGGGCTACGAAAAAGCTGGAATCGAGTTTCCGAATTTCAATGATTCTATTCCTTTGGAAGCTTTAAGACATATTACGAAATCCTATTATTATATGGGTAATTATAAAGTTTCGGAAAAGGATAGTATTGTTTCCCATTATAAACTTTCACATTCAAACCCCTCTGAATTTGGATTGACGGCGGAAAGAAGATTTTATTTCAGGGGTGATACTTTGGTGATGCAGCCCGTGGAACGGAAAAATTCAAAATTAAAACTGAAGTGGTTAAAGGCAGAATAAACTTTATATTAAAAATTTTAGCAATAAAAAACCCGTCGCAATGGACGGGTTTTTCTATATGTTTAATTTATTGTTTAGCCTTTCGGAAAAATGGTTGCTTCATAAGCTCCAGCATCTGGTGGAGTGCCTCGGTCTTTTCCATTTAAATCTTTTAACGGCCCAATACCATTTTTACCAATACCTTCAGCTCCAGAAGTTCCTTCTTCAATATTGAAATTGTTCATTTCGGTATTTTGAAAAAATGGGTCTAAGTTAAATTTTGTTTCAGGGTATAGGGCAGAATTTGTAAAATCGTATAACGGAATGTTTCCAAATTCACCCGTGGGGTCTTCAAAACGCACCAAAGAGTTTTCAAATTTGAAGTTGAAAGCACCCGCATCGTTTTTAAATAGTGAAAACTCTCGGCGTTCATTTCCGTAGATAATGCAATTTGTAAAGTTAGCCGCTACCAAATCAAAAACTAGAATCTCTTCACCGACTTTAAGTACATTTTCGATTGAAACCGCCGGGAATGAACGAAAACTTTCGGTCCAATAATTAGCAAATGTACAATGTCTAAAATTATAAATTCCTCCTAAACTTATAGCTAATGAGGATTGACCACAGTTATTAATAACCATATTCTCGCCGTCAATAGCACTATTTATGGCAAATAAACCATTATTAGTACAATTGTATATCTGAATATTTTTCAATTCAATTACACTATTTTGTGTGCGAATGCCATAAGTGCTATTTTTAATTGTGGTAAAATTGAAAGAATTGCCAACACTACCATCTAAAAACCATATACCGAACCATTGCCCTGGAATTTCTGAAAATCCAGGTTCCAATCTATCGCCTTCAAAAATTACTTCGTTCTCCAAAGCTTCAAGGTCGTTGCTTTTTTCACCCTTTGCTTTCAATGTTCCATTTTCTTCCACAATTATTCCACTAAAGTTGTGAAAATGAATTCTTGCGCCTTTTTCAATAGTAAGTGTTTTATCGCTTGGTACTGCGGCAAAACCATAAATTACGTAAGGCTTTTCATTTGTAAAAGTGAGTTCATCATCATCAAGATAAAAGCCTTTTATAAAAAAGGGATTTTGCTCGTCGCCAATGTTAATTGTTTCTGTAGTTCCATCTGCATACTTTTCGGGGAAAAGAAAAACGGCATCTTTTACAAGTGTTACCAATTCTACCTTTTGCTCATTACCGCCAGTATCAAAAAGAAGTTGGTCGGTATAAAGAAAATCTAGTGCGTTGGTTGGTAAATTATTTATATCTAAAGTTGTTTCAACAAATATAAAAATGCTGTCTTTAGCTAAAATCTGTACATTTTCAAATACTTTCCCAGGAATTCCATCTACGTTTAAACGATAGTTGGAAGATTCTCCTTGAGACAAACGCACGGTGGGAATATTTATATCCTCATCACTTCGGTTATAAACCTTAAGATTGTACGTGCTGGAACCAATGTTTGAAAAAACGGTATCCAGATAAACCGTATCTTTTGAAAACTCAAGGTTTCCGGTGCTGGCCACGGTTTCAAAATCGTTGCGGCACGAACTCCATAATACTAGGCAACACAAAATTGCCAAACCGTATAAATATCGCATTCTATTATAATTTTGGTAAAAATATAACTTTTTATGAAGCTAATTATTGTAATGCACGAAGAAGTTTCTAGTGGGCAGTTGCAGTTCAACTATAGAAACGAAATGCCTAAAAAAAAGACCGCGAATACACATACTAAAGTGTAAAAATATTCGTGTATTCGTGGTAGAATTTTCCCGCCTTGCTGAACGGAGCCGAATAATTATTTCTGAATTATTTCAACCTTAAAAAGCTTGTCCCAGTTTTTCCCTGTTATGTAAAGAATGTTTGGCTCGCCGTTGTATGCTATGCCATTTAGCACATCCAACTTTGGGTGTTGGGTAACTTTATCTTTTAAATCGGTTAAATCTATCACGCCTTCCACAGCGCCATTTGAAGGATTAATAATAGCTATGGAACCTTGTTGATAAACGTTGGCATATATTTTTCCTTCAACCCACTCCAGCTCGTTTACACTATTTATTTTGCTTGTATTGGTGAAAATCTCGATGTAATCCTTTTCGGCAAGTGTATTTGAATTTAACGTCCAAATTTTATCGGTGCCATCACTTTTATAAATGTTGTTTTCGGCATCATGGCACAATCCCCAACCTTCTTTACTTTGCCCATAAACAAAGGTTCCGGTTTGTTCCATAGTTTTCAAATTATAGATAAAACCCATGTTTTCGCGCCATGTAAGTTGATAGATTTTATTATTGAGAATGGTAAGTCCTTCAGCAAAGTATTGATCTGCAAGAGTTACTTTTTGAAGCACTTCACCTGTTTTGTAATCTGTTTTACGCAGGCTTGATTCTTTGTATTGGCCAGTGCTTTCGTATAAAGTATCATTTTCAAACTCCAAGCCTTGTGTGTAGGCATTTATATCGTGTGGATAGGTTTCCAAAACTTTATAAGTGTAGAGCTTTGGTTTTATGGAAGAAAGAATAGTGACTTTTTGAGAAGCTTCATATTCTTCGTTATCACTATAGATTTTGGCTGTCAATATTTTCTCACCTAGTTTTTTTCCCGATAGGGAAAGAGTGTTTCCAGAAACTTCAACCCTATCCTTGTTTAAAAAGTAAATTATTGAATCAGTTTCAATATTCTTTTTGTTGGTTAAGGAAATTGTCAGCACATCTTCGGTGGTGTACGTCTTCTTAGAATCTTTAATTTCTAGCGAAAACGCATCTTTTTTTTCTTCGGAATTATTTCCGCAGCTACCCAAAAAAAGCAGTAAAAGTGTAGGGACTAAAACGTTATAGATTTTCATAACAAGCTATTAATTTGCTGCAAGGTATTTATTAAAATTGAAATGTAAAAATACTTGCAAAAACTTCAAAAAGCCTTATCTTTGCAGCGGCAAGTCCTACACAACCAGCTCCTGTTGAATCCTCCAGGGCGGGAACGCAGCAAAGGTAAATGGTCGTAGCGGTGTGATGTAGGTAGCTTGCCATTTTTTGTGCGCTAAACTTTCGTCTGCAAAAAGAGCCAAGACCGCTTTGCTGAAAGAATAGAGACCGCTTCGCTGAAAGACTAAAATTTTTTCTATTTTTTTCTATTCACTTTTCCCTCACAACTCATCGCTCTTGACTCGTCGCTTTTTTTCAAAAAACTATTTGGAAAACCCGCTCCATAACCGCACCTTTGCTTTTCAATAATCATTTATGCCAAAAACAGTACTCATTACTGGCGGTTCCTCGGGAATTGGTAAAGCCATAGGCGAATATCTTATCCATAAAGGCTATCAAGTTTTTGGAACCAGCCGAAATCCCGAAAAAATAACGAATTCGCAGTTCCCACTTCTGAAAATGGATGTGAACGATACGGGTTCTATTCAGAGTGTTATTTCTGAAATAATCAACAAAGCTGAAAAGATAGACGTCGTTATTAACAATGCAGGCGTAGGCATTACGGGCCCAATAGAAGAGACTCCTGAAAGTGAAATTAAGAAAGCTTTTGAAACCAATTTTCACGGCCCCATAAATGTGATTAAAGCCGTTTTGCCCCAAATGCGCATACAGGGTTTTGGGCATATTTTGAATATCACCTCCATCGCTGGATATATGGGACTTCCTTACCGTGGAATCTATTCTGCCAGTAAAGCCGCTCTCGAAATAACCATTGAAGCAATGCGAATGGAAACCTTGCAATTTGGAATAAAAATGACCAATATTGCCCCAGGCGATTTTGCAACCAACATTGCCGCTGGTCGTTATCACACACCAGTTTTGGAAGATTCCCCCTATAAAAAAGACTACGGCAGTACGCTGAAAATGATGAACGAGCACGTTGACAATGGTGGCAATCCTATGGAAATGGCGAAAGTGGTACATAAAATTATTGAAACTGCAAACCCGCGCATTCATTATAAAGTAGGCTCTTCGTTGCAAAAATTCTCGATTGTTTTAAAGCGTGTTTTGCCAGATAGGGTTTATGAACGGATGCTTTTGAAGCATTATGGATTGAAGTGATTTCAAACTTATCAATCTTTATAAACAACCCAATTCAATCAACTCTTTCTTGCCTATTTTTGCAAAACATAATCTGAAATCACACCTATGAAATTCTTTATCGATACCGCAAACCTTGATCAAATCCGTGAAGCCCAAGACCTGGGCGTGCTTGATGGCGTTACTACCAATCCATCGTTGATGGCGAAGGAAGGCATAAAAGGCAAAAACAATATTTTGAAACATTATGTGGACATCTGCAACATTGTGGATGGCGACGTTTCCGCAGAGGTTATTGCTACCGATTTTGAAGGAATGGTAAAAGAAGGCGAGGAGCTAGCCGAACTTCATCCGCAAATTGTGGTAAAGGTGCCGATGATAAAAGAAGGCGTAAAAGCCATTAAATATTTTACAGATCACGGAATTCGCACCAATTGCACGTTAGTGTTCTCCGCAGGACAAGCTTTGTTGGCTGCAAAAGCGGGTGCAACTTATGTTTCACCGTTTATTGGAAGATTGGACGATATTTCAACCGACGGCCTTGAATTGATTGCAGATATTCGTTTAATTTATGATAACTACGGTTTCGAAACAAAGATTCTTGCAGCCTCCATTCGCCACACCATGCACGTTATAAACTGTGCAAAAATTGGAGCAGACGTTATGACCGGACCACTTTCATCAATTGAAGGTTTGCTGAAACATCCGCTTACCGATAGTGGATTAAAGCAATTTTTAGAAGATTATAAAAAAGGAAATTGAATTTGACTTCTCCTCCAGTGCAGTCGAGAGGTTAAGAGTTTCCGACTCCGACTACCTTTTGTCATTTTAAGTATAGGCTCAATAACTGAAAGGCTACTTATTCAAAAAACCGAGAAGTAGTTCCTCAAAATTCATATTGAACATATTGGTCTTTCCTTCAAGGATCACTCCATTTTCGTCCAATATAATTGCGCTGTTCATATACTTTACCAAGAGCTTTTTTTCAGCATCTTTTAGGTTTTCTAACTGAAATTCCAACTGTGGGTTGTAGTCAGATTTACCTAAGGTTTGGCGCCATTTTTTAAAATGCGTATCGGTATTTACTCCCAGAAAGTCGTACTCTGGGAATTTCGATTTAAGTTCAGCGGCGCGATTGTGAATATTTTTATAGTATGATGAAGATTGTGCAGACCAAAAGTATATAACTGTTGGAGCCTTAAGAATACTCAAAAGATCCTTCACTACATTATCTGCATTCACTAATGCAACATTTGGAACGGTATTGCCTTTCGTAAGTTTAACAGTTGCTTCAAACATTTTTCCCACTTCATCAACGTGCTTTTTATCGGTATTCAACTTTGAAAATTCTTCAAAAAACTTCCTTTCTTCGCTAGCATCTTTAGCATTCAACAGATAGAACATAGCGTTGTTGCGCAATAGATTATTCTTGAGTGTATCTGAGGTTACAATACTATCTATTAATAGAATCTTTCGATAATTGAAATCATAAGAATTACGATCAATCTTGGATTTTTCATCATATTCTGAAAAAACCAGATTATCGAAATATCGATTCATAAAACGATAATACGGATAATAAAATTTTAATTCATCCAAACCAAAATCTATATCTTTCCTGTAGTCGAAATAATTCGCATCAAATTTTTCAGCAGTGTTACGATTGGCAGCAGCGTACTTCTCCTTTTTTGAAAAATAATCATAAGTAATATTGGCCAACGCTGCTTTTTTGAAGTTTTCTGCAGCCTCATTTTTATTGACAAAATTCTCAAACTCCTTAATTTTCAATTCCTTTAAAGAATCAATCTTTTTTGTGAAATCTTCCGAAGACAATCCATACCAATTTGGAAGGTTTTGGTTTTCAGCCTCATTTTTTAAATAGAGGTACATTAAAAGGTTGTTCTGTTCACCACCTCTTCCAGAATATGCCAAGGATTCATCAAAATCCAATGTGTTTATGTGTATCAATAAACTGTCGCCGGGCTCAGCATAAAAAACTTGTGATTCGCTATGCTTGAAGTTATAAAGTCCGGGCGAAATTTTATCGGTTTTATATAAAAAGAAGTTGTTAGAGTCCAGTTTTACGGTATCCAGAATTTCGTTTCCTTTTGAAAAGATAATGTAATCCATTTTCGGATTTACTATTTGGCCACTTATCCAGGTTGTTTTTATAACATTTTCCTGCTTGTCTTTACAAGACAGCAATAACGCAAAAAGTAAGAGAGGAAGTAATTTTTTAAACAATCGCACTCGGTTCAAGATTAATAAACAAATGTAGCCGACCCCATAACTGCAATTTGTTAAATGGTAGTTAAAAGGATTTTTAAAACGTTAATATTTTCGGCGTGTCGCTTAAATAGCTACTTTTGCGCAAAATTCAAAATTTATGCTTTCAGTTTCAAATCTTTCGGTGCAATTTGGCAAAAGAGTATTGTTTGACGAAGTGAGCACACAGTTCACCACAGGCAATATTTACGGAATTATTGGTGCTAATGGTGCCGGAAAATCCACCTTGTTGAAAATTATTTCTGGCAAACAGGATCCTACGTCTGGCCAAGTTCATTTGGAAAAAGGCAAGCGCATGTCCGTTCTTGAGCAAAACCACAACGAGTACGATGACTTTATGGTGCTAGAAACAGTGGTTCGAGGCAACAAAGAATTATTTTCTATAAAAACCCAGATAGACAAACTTTACGAAGACTATACAGATGATAATGCCGAAAAAATTGGTGAACTCCAAGTAGCTTTTGAAGAAATGAACGGTTGGAACGCAGATAGCGATGCTGCCGCCATGCTTTCAAATCTTGGTATTGAAGCGGGCCTTCATAGCACACTGATGAAAGATTTGGATGGAAAACAAAAGGTACGTGTTCTTTTGGCACAGGCGCTTTTCGGCAATCCAGATGTTTTGATTATGGATGAGCCTACTAACGATCTGGATTACGAAACGATAAATTGGTTAGAAAACTTTTTGGCGAATTATGATAACTGCGTGATTGTAGTTTCTCACGACCGTCATTTTTTAGATTCCGTTTGTACACACATTAGCGATATTGACTTTGGAAAAATAAACCATTACAGTGGCAACTATACGTTTTGGTACGAAAGTAGTCAGCTTGCGGTACGCCAGCGTGCACAGCAAAATAAAAAGGCTGATGAAAAAAGAAAGGAACTGCAGGAATTCATAATGCGTTTTAGCGCAAACGTTGCAAAAAGTAAGCAAGCAACTTCGCGTAAAAAGATGCTAGAAAAACTTAATGTTGAAGAAATAAAACCTTCCAGCCGTCGCTATCCCGCAATTATCTTTGAACGTGAGCGCGAAGCGGGAGATCAAATTCTGAATATTGAGAACCTTTCAGCTTCCATTGATGGCGAAACGATTTTCAAAAACGTAGATATTAATTTAGCTAAAGGTGATAAAGTGGTTATTTATTCACGAGATTCTCGTGCGGCAACCGCTTTTTATGAAATATTGAATGGCCACGCAAAGCCTGATACGGGTTCATTTCAATGGGGAATTACCACAAACCAAAGTTATTTGCCACTTGATAATGAAGAATTTTTTAAGAATAATCTTTCGTTGGTAGATTGGTTGCGCCAATATGCTAAAACGGAAGAGGAACGCGAAGAAGTTTTTATTCGAGGTTTCTTGGGAAAAATGCTTTTCAGTGGTGAAGAGGCTCTAAAGAAAAGTAACGTACTTTCTGGAGGTGAAAAAGTGAGATGCATGCTTAGCCGAATGATGATGCTCCGTGCAAACGTACTAATGCTTGATGAGCCTACCAATCACTTAGATTTGGAATCGATTACGGCATTCAATAATTCCTTGAAAAATTTTAAGGGAACTGTGTTGCTTACAACTCATGATCACGAGTTTGCGCAGACTGTTGGAACACGGGTTATAGAGCTCACTCCGAACGGCGCACTAGACCGCTATATGACTTTTGACGAGTATATGGGCGATAAAAAATTAAAGGAACTGCGCGATAAAATGTACGCGGTAGAAGCTTAGGTTATAAGTTTATAGGTTTATCAGTTTAAAAGTTTATTAGTCTGACTCGTAATTTAAAGGTTATATTTTAAATTACTGCTTACTGCTTACTGCTTACTGCTTACTGCTTACTGCTTACTGCTTACTGCTTACTGCTTACTGCTTACTGCTTACTGCTTACTGAATACTGAACACTCAGTCTCATTCCTGAATTTCTTCCAAATACTCATCGATGGTGCTCTGCGCCTTTTCGTATTCGTCTTTTCTTATAAAAACCATCGTTTGGTTTGCGATGCTCATTGTAAAACCTGCTCTCAGGCTGCTATCGTGATCGTTTCTTTCAATCGGGCTGATGCCTAATTCATTCAAACGGGCAACCAAGCCTTTCGCGATTAAAGTAGGTCCTGTGTAGATTCTTTTTGTTTCAGACATAAATTTTATTCCTCTATGTCTTTCAAAAACACATCCAGTATTGGTTGTGCCGCTGCCAATTCGTCCTTGCGTACAAATACACGAACTTGATCGTCAAATTTATTTCCAGAGCCGAACATAACCCCACTCTGCTGGTCGTCCCGAAGTATTGGGGTAATATTTGCATCCTCTAATCTTCCCACAAGGGCTTCGGCCATAATATCTGATCCGGTATATATTCTAACTGTTTCTTCTTTATTTTCTGACATTTCTATTTTAAATTATTGAGTTATAAATTTTAAAATTATATTTTACTGCTTACTGCTTACTGCTTACTGCTTACTGCTTACTGCTTACTGCTTACTGCTTACTGCTTACTGAATTCAAGCATTGTAATATTTACTTTTCCAAATAGCGCCATTGAAATTTTTCCCCTTTGAAAAACCATAAAAAATAACTACCCCACCCACGCCTTTAAAAATAACTAAGAATAGAAATAAATATTCCTGAAAGTTTGCATTTGGCGTAAACCAGTGCATCGGCATAATTGCGGTAATTAGAAGGCTAAGTACGGCAACGGTAAAAACCAGGTTTTCAAAATTTTTATAAGGCCACATCAGTAATTTTCTGAATGGATGCAGATCGTTGCCCCATTTGTGGATTAGATAAAAATAATCATTGCCCATAGGCGCAAAAAGCAACGGGTCATCGGCATTTTCAAGCTTCAGAAGTTTTGCCGGAGCAACTATTTTGAAATTTTTCAGGGTAATATTATGTTTATTTTCAAGCATTCTTATTTCGGAAATCGCTTCTTCGGGGATATCACCTTTAAAATAGTGGGAATCTAAAAAGCGCAAACGGTAGTTTACGCAGAGATTTTCAATATCATTAATGTGAAAAATATGGGAGCCTTCCAATAAATCGAAGTCGAAACGGTTTTCAATTTCGTCAGCTTTTTCATTTAATGTTGAAAGAATCTCTCCCCGCTGTTTTTCGTTTTCAGAAAATATGCGTTGTACTTCATTCATAATTACTTGCTCTTCAACACGTTTTGAACGGTATTTTAGCAACTGTTTTTCAATGTTGGTACGTGAAAACATAAGCGTCATTTTTTCGGAAACTAAATTTACATAGTACATTTCAGCAAAGCAACTATTTAACACAGTTTACTTGAAATTTTAAATAATGCCACCGCTTTTTCATCCATTCAAAAGTTGGCTTTGTTATATTTACAATCTAAAATCTTTTTTATGAAACTGAAGAATGCAATTCTGCTATTATTTATTGTTTGTTTTGGAGCCACTATTTCGGCACAAAAATACAAATCGACTAAAACCCCTGAAGTTTCCAAAATCTTGGGGGAAAGTAATTTTACATCAAGTAAATCTTTTTATGAAAATATTGAGGAAGCTCCAGATTTTATCATTTTAGCCAAAATATTAAAAAATGAATCCTTTCGTAAAACACTGGAAAGCCAAGAAATGGTGACAATTTTTGCTGTGGCTGATGAGGCTTTCTTGAATTTGCCTAAAAAAAGCAGGGATTCAATTTTGGGAAATGATAGATTGCTGAAAACGATGATGAATTTTTTGGCAGTTCCAGGGCGGGTTGATACCTATACATTAAAAAGCGCTATTGAAAAAAATGGGGGAACGGCTTACTTGAAAACCCTGGCAGGCCAAAACTTGGGCGTTAGGGAAATAAATGGACAGTTGCAGTTGGTTGATTCCGAAAATAGGACTGCGACGATTATAGCACCAGATTTCTATCATAAAAATGGTTTCTTTCATATAATAAACGGTTTGGTATTTCCACCTTCAGAACAGTAGTTTTATAAAAGTTAAATAAACCATAAAATCTGGAAATTGCAAAACCGCAGTTTCCAGACTTTCGTTTATATGCACATAAACATAAAACTAAAACACATTATGAAAACTAAATTTTTTACAGCAGCAGTATTCGCTATCGCCCTTGTGGCCGGAACAACTTCAAGTTTTGCACAAAGCAAAATGATGAAAGATGAAAAAACAGTAATGGTAGGTGGTGCCGAAATGTACCCTTCCAAAAACATTGTTGAAAACGCAGTAAACTCAAAAGACCACACCACACTTGTAGCAGCAGTTAAAGCCGCAGGTTTGGTTGAAACACTTCAAAGCGAAGGTCCTTTTACAGTTTTTGCACCAACCAATGCTGCTTTTGAAAAACTCCCTAAAGGAACAGTTGAATCTTTGCTGGAACCAGAAAACAAAAAGACATTGCAAACCATCTTAACGTATCACGTTGTTTCAGGAAAACACAACGCTGCGGATATTATGAAGGACATTAAAAAAGGAAACGGAAAGGCGACTTATAAAACAGTAAGTGGCGGAACGTTAACCGTAATGATGAAAGGCAAAAAAGTAATGCTTATGGATGAAAATGGCGGAATGGCGACTGTAACAATTGCAGACGTTAACCAATCAAACGGAGTGATTCACGTTATCGACAGCGTTGTTTTGCCTAAATAATTTTGTTTCAATTCCCAATTAAATAAAATGAAAACAGCGACTCAAAAGGTCGCTGTTTTTTTATTGTAGTAAGATTCTTTAGCGAAGTACAGCCCCAAATTCATTTTCGAATTTCTGCTGAAGCTTGCCCATTATTTTATCAATCTGTTTATCGGTCAACGTTTTTTCTTCGTCCAGAATGGTAAAACTTAAAGCATAACTTTTTTTACCATCGGGAAGATTTTTGCCCATATAAACGTCAAAAAGGGTAACAGCTTTTAGGAATTTTTTTTCAGTTTCAAGCGCTGCTTGTTGCAAATCTCCAAAACTTACCGAATTGTCCAGAAGCAAAGCAAAATCGCGCTGTGCAGCTTGGAACTTTGCAATCGGTTTTAATTTAAAGTCGTTTACCTGAATTTGTTTCAATACCAGATCCCAATTAAAATCTGCGTAAAAAACTTCGGCATCTACGCCAAGCTCATTTGTGATTTTCTTCTTTACAATTCCAAATTCAACAATAATTTCTTTGTTTCTTTTAAAGGCGATTCCTTCTGAAAACACATCATTTTTAGTAGTTTCTTCAGTATAACCTTTAAGACCCAAACGCTCCACAACTGCCAAAACAGTTCCTTTTCCGAAGAAAAAATTACTTTTTGTATCTGGTGTAGCCCAGTTTCCTTCCGCTTTTAATCCTGTTATGAAGAGTGATAAATGCTTGGTTTCAGCCCGACTTCCAGGGAAGTTATGATATGTTTTTCCGAATTCAAAAAACTTTAAATCACTATTTTTTCTATTGCTATTGTATTCAATAGCTTCCAAACCAGAAAAAAGCATGGATTGGCGCATCACTGATAAATCCTGGCTTAGCGGATTGAGCATTGAAACGTTGTAGTTTTCTTTAATCGTGTCACTCATCGTGGAATATTTTGGCGAAGTAAGTGAGTTGTTCATCATTTCGTGGAATCCAATAGCTGTAAGCTGCGAAGCTATTTTATTCTGAACAGCATAATCTTCACCGGGCAAAATTGTAGAAATGGACGCGTTTAGCTTTTGGGTGAATTTTATATTGTTGTAACCATAAACCCTTAATATTTCTTCTATAACGTCCACATCGCGCGTTACGTCGTTTCGGTAAGCGGGAATTGTCATCCCGAGCCCTGTTTCGGTAATGTTCGTAATCTTCATTTCAAGCGAAGTAAGAATTTCTTTTATAGTTTCCTTCGGAATATCTTCCCCAATTAATTTATTCGCCTTTTCAAAGTTTAGGAAAACCTGATGGTCTTCTATTTTCTTCGGGTAAATATCTATTAGATCGCTGGTTATTTCTCCTCCGGCTACTTGCAAAATTAGAATTGCTGCGTAACGAAGCGCATAATCTGCTATATTTGGATCAATTCCTCTTTCAAAACGAAATGAAGCATCTGTGCTTAAACCATGGCGTTTTGCAGTTTTGCGTATGTTTACGGGATTAAAATAAGCACTTTCTAAAAAAATGCTTGAAGTGTTTTCTGTCACTCCACTGCTTATTCCACCAAAAACGCCGGCGATGCACATCGGTTTTTCACCGTCGCAGATCATTAAATCCTCTTCGTGCAGTTCGCGCTCAATACCATCTAGAGTTATAAATTTAGTTCCCGCAGTAAGTGTTTTCACATTAACCGTATTACCTGCAATTTTTGCAGCATCAAAAGCGTGCAAGGGTTGTCCAAACTCGTGAAGCACAAAATTGGTAACATCCACAATATTATTTACAGGCGAAAGGCCGATGGATTTCAGTCTATTTTGAAGCCAAGCAGGGGAAGCTCCAACTTTTATATTGCTTATGGTGATACCGCAATAGCGCGGTGCGAGTGATGAATCGTCAACTTTTACCCCGATTTTCAGAGTTCGGTTGTCTACTCTGAAACTGCTGGTTGATGGGGTGTTTAGTTTTGCAGAAATGCCTTTGTGCAGCAAGCCAGCTTTTAAATCGCGTGCAACGCCCCAATGGCTCATGGCATCGGCACGGTTTGGGGTTAAACCTATTTCGAAAATTTTGTCGTTTTCAATTTCTAAAACTTTGGCTAGGGCGGTTCCCGGTTTTAATTTGGCGCCGAGAACCATAATACCGTCATGCGATTCTCCGAGGCCTAGTTCATCTTCGGCGCAGATCATCCCTTCGCTTACTTCACCTCTTATTTTGCCTTTATTTATTTGCCAAGGCTTTCCTTCAGCGTCATAAAGAGTAGTGCCAACGGTTGCTACAGGAACTTTTTGACCTACCGCAACATTGGGTGCGCCACAGACTATTTGTAGTGGTACGCCTGTGCCAATGTCCACTTTTGTTACTTTCAGTCTATCTGCGTTGGTGTGTTGTTCACATTCTAAAACATGGCCTACCACAATGCCTTCCAAACCACCTTTTACGGAAGAAAAATCTTCTATTCCTTCTACTTCAAGGCCGAGATCGGTTAATAGTTCGCCAGTTTCTTCGGCGCCCCAAGGCAGATTGATGAATTGTTTTAACCAGTTGTATGAAATCGTCATAATTGTAAAATTCTTAACAGAGGGCAAAGATAATATTCTATTGGTTATTGGTTATTGTTTATTGTTTATTGTTTTTGGAAATGATGGATGCTGGAATACGGGTGACGGTAGCAAGTTGTTGTGATTCACTTAGCGACTTTGTGAGAAGATTTTAGTGGACGATGCGTTTCCCACGAAATATAAAATAACCAAAAGTGTAGCTATTGCCGAAACAAAAAACGTGACACTCGCCCCAAAATAAAACCACAATAGACCCGCCATAACACTTGCAACCATTGACACGATGCTTTGGAATGCGGAATATGTTCCCACGGCGGTGGCGGTGTTTTCGTCTTTGGAAATGTTAGTAATCCACGCTTTGGAAATTCCTTCGGTAGCGGCGGCGTAGATTCCGTAGCCGAAAAATAGGGCGATGATGGCGTATAGGTTTGTTGTTAGCCCCATTCCAAAGTAAACTATGCTGAAGATGATTAAACCGAATACAAACATTTTTTTTAATCCAATTTTATCTGCGAAACTTCCCAATGGAAAAGCAGTTAGAGCGTAGATTAAATTATAAAATATATAGATTCCGATAACCCAAGTGTCATCCAGTCCCGCATCTTTTGCTTTTAAAAGAAGAAAAACATCGCTGCTGTTGAAGAGGGCGAAGAACAAAAGGCCAAGAACTACTTTCCGATATTCTGCAGGACTCTTTTTCCAATAGTTAATAAAGGAGAAGAAACTGATTTTTTTCTTTTCGGCAATGATTTCAACTTTTTTGTCTTTCAGAAGAAAAGAGGCAATTACCGCCAATACGCCTGGAATAAAGGCAATATAGAATAGGTTTATATAATCTTCGGGATAAAAATATAAGTAGATTAGAGCAAGGGCAGGACCGAGGACAGCGCCAAAGGTATCCATAGAACGATGAAAGCCGAAGACTTTTCCTTTGTTCGCCTTTGTGGTTTCTCCGGAAAGCATCGCGTCTCGGGCGCCGGTACGTATTCCTTTTCCCAGCCTATCTGTGGTTCGCGCAAAGAAAATCCAGAGCGGGTATACAAAAAACGCCATCATCGGTTTTGAAATGGCACTGAGCGAATAGCCCAGTTGGATAAAGGGAGCACGCTTTGCCTTGCTGTCGCTCAATTGCCCGAAATAACCTTTGCTTATTCCGGCCACGGCTTCCACCAGTCCTTCCAAAATGCCTATTAAAAGGATTGAAAAGCCGATGCTCTTTAAATAAATGGGCATTATTGGGTAGAGCATTTCGCTGGCCATGTCTGTAAATAGACTTACTAGCGAGAGAATCCAAACGGTGCGGGTGATGGTTTTCAAGAGTTGAAATTATTGATTTGTAATTACTAATTAATAGGGTGGGTTTATTATGAAAATATAACTATAATTCCAATTGGAATATCCGTAACGAATAATTATAAGGAATATAGCAAATAATAATTCGACTAAAATTAAAATATTCAACAAAATAAAGTGTAAGATTTTATTTAGTAACTGTTTTCTGTAATGTTTAAACGTTTTAAAAAATTTGATTATCACAATTATCATTATTAATAAAGCAACACAATTGATGCTATGGCTTATTTGCGGACCACCATAGAAGGCTAAAAATGCTGCAAAAAGACTGAAAAAAATGGCAAATATGGTGTAAAAAAAAAGGTCTGATGTAGGTGGATATTTCATAGTTTTTACAAACCTTTTTATTGTTCTAATTCTTCTTCAAATTCTGAAACCGCTGCAAAAGTGTCGGATGCGAATAATGCGCAAAAACATAAAGCGGATGTGGGGTGAGGTTGCTTAGGCTGTTTTTGGATAATTTTTTTAAACCCGAAATCAATGGTGGACCTGCGTATGTATTCTTGGCATAATTGTCTGCTTGATATTCAAACTTTCGGCTTAAATAATTCATCACTAAACCTGTAAGGCCAGAAATTGGACTGTAAAGTACGCCGAAAGCTATTAGCCCTATATGGAATGAGGGTTGGGAAACATTCAATGCTTCGGAAAATAGAGGATTGCCAATAAACAATGAAAGCAGCCAAAGGGTAAAACCTGTGGTTATGATAGCGGCGAAGAGGTTGATGATGATGTGGTTCTTTTTGTAGTGGCCAACTTCGTGCGCTAGAACGGCTACTATTTCTTCTTCGTTTAAATCTTTTATTAGGGTGTCGTAAAGGGTAACCCGCTTTTCACTTCCGAAGCCAGAAAAATAGGCGTTTGCTTTGGTGCTGCGTTTGCTGCCGTCTATTACGAATATTTTATCGAGCGTAAAACCTACTTTTGAGGCGTAAGTTTCTATTTGCGAACGTAGCGAACCTTCTTCCAAAGCAGTTTGTTTGTTGAATAAAGGCACGATGAAACGCGCGTAAAATAAATTCATTAAAACAGTGAAAACAGTGACGATTCCCCAAGCGTACAGCCAAAAGTTTTTGCCCGTAGTTTGGTAAAACCAAATAATGGCACCCAAAATAATACCGCCGATAACAGCGCCCATAAACCAACCCTTCAATTTATCGAGGAAAAAAGTTTTACGGGTGGTCTTATTAAAACCGTATTTTTCTTCAATTACAAACGTGCTGTAATAACTAAAAGGCGTACTTAAAATATCACTGGCAATCATAATAATTCCGAAGAAAACCAAAGCGATAATTATTTCATTGTTTGAAATGGAACGAGCCAATGTATCTACAAACGCAAACCCATCAAAAAAGAAAAATAGGAGGGTAGCGATAAGTGAAATTGCTGAGGTAAGAATCCCGAATTTATAGCGTTCCTTTTTGTAGCGCTGCGATTTTTTGTATTCGTCTTCCGCAAAAACATCCTGTAATTCCTCGGGAAGCGAGTCACTAAAATGTTTTGCATTTAAATAATCCAGCAGTTGATCAATAATAAAACTGACAACTAGGATTGCAATAATTATGTAAAAAAGAGTTTCTGGTTTCAAAGGGAAAAATTCAAGGTTTATACTTCGGCTTCGCTCAATAACCGAGATTCAATATTCAAAATTTCAAGAGTCAGGTCCCCGCCGCGGCGGGTTAGAGGGCTATTCGTTGCCGTTTCGCCTCAAATATAAGGATTCCCGCTGCCACGGAAACGTTCATGCTGTCTATTTCGCCTTCCATTGGGATGATAATGTTTTGGGTGCTGTTCAATAGCCATTCTTCGGAAAGGCCTGTGGCTTCTGTGCCTACAACTATTGCGGTTGGCTTTTTAAAATCTACTGTATCATACTGAACGGAAGCTTGCAGTGCGGCGCAGTAAATGTTAATATTGCGTTGTTTTAGGAAAGAAATAATTTCTGAAGTGCTTCCCGTAGCGATAGTATTCGTAAACAAACACCCCACACTGCTGCGGATAATGTTTGGATTGTACAAATCGGTCTTTGGGTTGGCGATAATTACCGCATCTACATTTGCGGCATCTGCGGTACGAAGAAGAGCGCCAATGTTTCCTGGTTTTTCGGGTGCTTCGATAACTAAGATTAATGGATTCTTTGGGCTCGGTCCCTGAGCGGAGCTGAAGGGCAGGTTTGAAATATTTAAGTCCTTCGTCTTCGCAATCGCCAAAACGCCTTCCGTAGAACCGCGATAAGCGAGCTTTTGATAGATTTCTGAATTGATTTCTATAGATTCTATTTCGCTATTAACGGATTTTTTCAACGTAATAATTTCTTCTTCGGAAATGATTTCGGGACAGAAAAGCAGGGTTTTTAATTGATAGCCACCTTTTAGTGCCAGTGAAATTTCGCGTTGCCCTTCAATTACAAATAGGTTTGTCTTGCGGCGTTCGCGCGCTTTTTCCTGTAATAAAACTATCTGCTTTATTAACGAATTATGAAAACTTGTAATGGTTTTGTGCATTCCGCAAAGATACGCTCCAGATTGTTATAACCAGAGCCCAAATTGATGCGAAGTCCGAAATTTATGGTTAAAAAGTTCACACTTTATAAAGTACCTTCCAGTTCTTTCGGGACGTCAGTATTCATAAATCTTAAGAAAAAGCTGTCAAGTTTAAAATGCTAAAAAAATTCTTTCTTTTTTGTATATATATATATATATATATATTGCGGGAAAAATATTATTTATGAAAAGATTTATACTTTTATTATTTATAGTGTTCTCTGTTTCGGCAAATGCACAGATTATAGTCAATCCACCCGTTGCCAATCTTGTTGTTTGTGATGATGATAATGATGGTTTTGCTTGGTTTGATCTTTCGTTTCAGACTCCAGTAATCACCCAAGGGGAGCCAAACTTGACAGTAACTTACCATGGAACTCTTGTGAATGCCCAGAACGCAGTATTGACATTGCCTAATCTATATGAGAACGATAGTGCATATTTAGATTTTCCAATTACCGATCCAATAGATCCCCGTTATGGAACAGGGGGAGTATGGGCAAGAGTGGAAAGCAATACCAGTAATGAAATTAATATTGTTCCTTTTGCTTTGGAAGTACGTTTTTCTCCCGTTGGAAACGTGCCAGCGCCACTGCGTGTTTGTGATGATAATAATGATGGCTTTGCATTTTTTGACCTTACAACTGTAGCTACAGAAGTTCTTGGAAGTTTAAATCCGTTGGGTTTTGATCTTTATTATTATGAAAATCTTGCTGATGCCGTTATGGCGGGAGATTTAGCAATTACAAACCCCGACTTCTCACAGGCAATTCCCAATCCTACAAACTTTCTAAATAATACAACTCCGCAGACTATTTATATCCTTCTTGTAAGTAATGCTAATGGATCTATTCCGCCAAACCCAAATAGTGCTGAAGGTTGTTATGATATTGTTGAACTTACATTACAAGTATTTCCAAAACCAAATCCTAATTATAGTCCAACGCCTTTAGAACTTTGTGACGATGACGATGATGGTATAGTTGGTGGCTGGGATTTAACATTAGCAGATGTTGATATTATCCAAGCCGAACCTGATGTTAATATTAGATACTATGAAACTCTTCAAAACGCACAAAATGGAATACCAGGGACAGAGATTGCTGGACTGTATACAAACACAGTTCCTTTCAATCAAACAGTATATGCAAGAGTAACCAAAAGTGTTCCACCTTCAATACTTCCGTGTTATGCAATTGTTCCACTAGAACTCATCGTAAATGAAATCCCCCCAATAACCCAGCCCAACAACCTCTTTATAAACGAAGGCGATGGTGATGGTTTTGCGATTTTTGATCTTACCGTTAATATTCCCGTGATGTTGGCTGGTTTAAATCCTTCAGATTATGAAGTTTCATTTTATGTTACTGAAATTGATGCTCAAAACGATACTAATAGACTTTTAAATACTACAACTTTTTTAAACACATCAAACCCACAAACAATTTACGTTCGGGTTGAAAATGTAAATACAGGCTGCTATGTGGTAACTTCCTTTGAAATTCTTACCGATGAAACCGCTCCAGATGCAGACGGAGACGGAATAGCAAATGAAGACGAAGATCTAAACAACAACGGAAACTTAAATGACGACGACACAGACGGAGACGGAATTCCAAATTATTTAGATAGCGATGACGATGGCGATTCAGTACTTACATTAGACGAAACAACCGGAATTGGCGCAGGCGTTGCACCAACATATATTTATATAGACACTGATAGCGACGGTATTGAAAACTATCTAGACAACGACGATGACGGCGACGGCACTTTAACCATAGATGAAGATTACAACAACAACGGCACGCCAATTGACGATGATACAAACGCCAACGGTATTCCAGATTTTCTGGATGATGAAGTGTTTCTTTCTGTGAATTCTTTCGGTTTTGAAGATTTGAGCGTTTATCCAAACCCAACTTCTGAAAGCTTTACGGTGCAATCATTACACTTGGTTTCAGAAACAACTATTACACTTTATGACATTCAAGGAAAACTATTGTCTTCTGAAAAAATGCTCCCACAAAACGGAACGTTGACGATAGAGGTTTCTTCTTTGGAAAATGGCGTTTATTTCGTGAAGATTTCTTCGGAAGGAAATACAGTTGTAAAAAAGCTTTTGAAGAATTAGCTTAAAGCTTTAAAAATCACAAACTTTTTGCGACTAAGGTTAATTTGCTGAGGTTAAGCATTTTCGACTTGAATACAATTTGCCCCAACCTTGAAACTATAATTCCTTATTATTAAAGATTTCGGTCACAGGAATATCCAATCCTTGGCAAACCTCGAGCAGGTAAATATATGAAGGGTTTATTTTTCCAGCTTCAAGCCGATGGATGGATTGTTGGTCTTTGTTTACTCGGACTGCCAAGTCAAATTGGGTAAGGTTTTTGGACAGCCTTATTTCTTTAACCCTTTTGCCAAGATTAATGAGTTCTATGTCTTTGTCTATCTCCATTGCAGATAACAAAGAGCAGGTTTTATTAAGATTATTTACACAACGGATACGTTGTAAACTATTTTTTATATATTGCGGGAAAAATATTACCTATGAAACTATTCTTACTTTTTTTTACTTTTTTAACTATATCCCTTTCAGTGAATGCTCAAATAATTGTTAATGAAAATCCAACCCCTTTAGCGGTTTGTGATAATAATAATGATGGTTTTGAACAGTTCACTCTACATGATAAGGATGAGGAGATCCAAAACGGAAACCCAAGTGTTAGTGTAACTTATCATCGTACACTTTTAGATGCAGAGAATGCGGTAAATGAAATTGTGGATCCTTACATCAACGACATCGCCTATAATGATGTGGTTTATGTAAGAGCTGAAAATTTTGCAGTGTTCGATATGGATTTGCAAGTGCGTTCCTCTCCCATAGCAAACACTCCCGCACCATTGCGTAAATGTGATGATGCAGTTGCTGATGGTTTTACATTTTTTGACCTTACAGTTGCAGCCATAGAGGTTCTTGGAAGTTTAAATCCGTTGGGTTTTGACCTTTATTATTACGAAAATTTAGCAGATGCAACTACCGCTGGAGATTTAGCGATTACGAATCCTGATTTTTCACAGGCAGTCTCCAATCCACAATCTTACTTCAATATTCAAGCTTACGCACAGGATATTTATATTTTGCTTGTAAGTAATGCTAATGGAACCATTCCGCCAAACCCTAATAGTGCCGAAGGTTGTTACGATATTGTTTCGCTACCAATTATTGTTAATCCAACACCCCCAGATAACGGTCCTTTTGAAATGATGTTATGCGATGATGATTTAGGTGGCAGTTCTCCAAATGATGGAGTTAGCACGTTTGATCTTACCGTAAATAATCTAATGATTACAGGTGGCGATCCCACACTAATTGTAACTTGGTATCAAACGCTTGCAGATGAACAAAATGGAGCCCCAATTTTAATACCTAGTTCTTATCAAAATTTAACGACGCCACAAACAGTAATTTATAGAGTTGAGAATCAAGAGGGTTGTAAAACGCTTGGGTTCTTAACGCTCTCTGTATTGCCAAACCCAAGTCCCAATCAAAATCCTTCTCCCATTATTGCCTGTGATGATAACAATGATGGTATTTATGGTGGTTGGGATTTAACACTTAGAGATATTGAAATCTTAAATGGAGAATTTGACGTATCGATTTATTATTATGTATCAGAAGCAGAAGCACAAGCTGGAGTTCCTGGAACAGAGATTATTATGCCGTTTACGAATTCAGTGCCATTTGTCCAAACAGTATTTGCAAGAGTAACCAATAGCGTACCTCCAAATATGCTTGAGTGTTATACTATTGTTGAACTGGAACTCATCGTAAACGAAATTCCCCCAATAACCCAACCCAATAACCTTTTTATAAATGAAGGCGATGGTGATGGTTTTGCAATTTTTGATCTTACGGTAAACAATGCCGTAATGTTGGCAGGATTAAATCCGGCGGATTATGACATTTCTTATTTCCAAACAGCAGTAGATGCGCAGAACAATACAAACCCTTTTACAAATCCTGAAGTTTATGCAAATATTGTAAACCCGCAGACAATTTATGTTCGTGTTGAAAAAGTAAACACAGCTTGTTTTTTAATAACTTCCTTTGAAATTGCTACAGATGAACTGGCTCCCGATGCAGATGGCGACGGAATTGCCAATGAGGACGAAGACATAAATGGTAACGGCAACCTAAACGACGACGACACCGACGGCGATGGAATCCCAAACTATCTGGATAGCGATGACGATGGCGACACAGTGCAAACCATAGTTGAAACGGCAGGAATTGGCGCTGGAGTAGCACCATCATCATATATCTATATAGATACAGATGGCGACAACATTGAAAATTATTTAGATAATGACGACGATGGCGATGGTACTTTAACAATAAATGAAGATTACAATAACAACGGAACTCCAATAGATGACGACACAAACGCCAACGGCATTCCGGATTTTCTGGATGATGAGGTATTCCTTTCCGTGAATTCTTTTACTTTTCAAGATTTGAGCGTTTATCCAAATCCAACGTCTGATAGCTTTACCGTTCAGTCATCGCAATTGGTTTCAGAAACAACTATTTCACTTTATGACATTCAAGGAAAAATGTTGCTTTCTGAAAAGATGCTTCCGCAAAATGGTAAGTTGACATTGGAAGTTTCTTCATTGGAAAACGGCGTTTATTTCGTGAAGATTTCTTCGGAAGGGAATTCAGTTGTAAGAAAACTTTTGAAGATTTAGGCCTAAAGCATATAGCCTACAGCCAAAAGCTTTGAAATCACAAACCTTTCTAAAAAGCTTCCCCAGCACGAGAAGCTTTTTTACTTTTAAAAGAACTAACAACAACCATTATGAAAAAACTGATTTTATTGCTCACCGTTTTACTAGCGTTAGCCGCTTGTAAGAATGATAAAAAAACAACTGGGGAAGATCCACGAGTGGAAGGAACTGAGCTTGACTCTACCGGAATGGAGGCACCAGATGGCGAAGCAAAAAGTACCAGGACAAATCCCGAAAAAACATATCCGTCCCAACTTCAAAGTGTGTTTACCGCACACGGCGGTTTGCACCATTGGAAAAAGATGAATAATCTGTGCTTTGAAATGAAAGGTAAAAATGGGAATGAAACCCATACCGTTTCGTTACCAAATAGAAGAACCAAGATAGAGTCTAAAGATTGGTCAATAGGTTACGATGGCAAAGGTGTTTGGCTTCTTAAACACGATTTGGGTTATGAAGGCAATCCTGTATTTTATCATAATTTGATGTTTTATTTCTATGCAATGCCTTTCATAATTGCTGATCCGGGAACCAATTATACCGCCGTTGAAGCAACAGAATTAGACGGAAAAATGTACAATGGTTTTAAAGTTTCATATAACGATGGCGTGGGTGATTCGTCCGATGATGAATACATTTTATATTTCGACCCAACAACCAATAAAATGGCGTGGCTGGCATATACCGTAACTTTCAAGGACCAAAAGAAAAGTAACGATTGGCACTATATAAAATATGACCAATGGCAAGAAGTAAATGGTCTTTTGCTGCCTGAAAAACTAACTTGGTGGAATGTGGAAAATGGAAAGCCCAAAAGCGAAAAGATGGATATTAAATTTAACAAAATAGCTGCCAGCGAAACAATGATGGATGCTTCTGTATTTTCAAAACCTACTGAAGCAGAGTATGTTAATTAGTAATTAGTATCGAGTATCGAGTATCGAGTATTGAGTATTGAGTATTGAGTGTTTTGTGATGTGTTGAATTTAGTGCGAAGCGCCATGTTTTTCAATAACGTTAGTAACTCAATTTTATTGAAAACATATACTTACGGTGGTGAAGTATTTTTTGTTTCATCCAAAGACGGAAATTAAAAATGCACCGAAGCCCGAACTACAAAGGTCTTTCCTCAAAATAGTTTACAACCAAAGCCACCATATAATCATAGCTCATGATTCCGCGGCTTTGGTTGTTTGCTTTTAAAAAGTTGTCCCAAAATATTTTAGAAAAAGCCTCAAAAGGGTTTTGGTAGCTTTCCCAAAAGTCTCGCATTTCTTTATAGCTTGCTAAAATTCCCGGGTTTATTGTGGTTAAAAGCTCTTCATATTTGGCCATATCCTTTCGGGCAATTTCATTGATTAAATAACGCAGTGTGAAAATATATCCGGCATATTGAATGTACGGATCGTCATTATGCAGCGTAGAAAGTGTAGCTATAAAATTGGCTTCGTTTTCTGCGGCATAACCTATTTGGTGAGCCTCTTCGTGACATGCCACGACGGGAAATTTATAGGTTGTAATCAGATTGTTTACCTGCGCTTCACCAGAAAAAGGATTTAAATAACCACTATAGCCCATATAAGTTAGTCCTAAACTCCAACCACTTTTTTTGATGCTCCGTGGTGAAATTGCGAGCTGCGGATATTCTTCTTCTAAATTTTTATAACCGTTTAATGTGTTTTCAAAAATTTCCTTTTGTGTGTAGGGCAAATCAATTTTCACACTATCAGCAAAACCCAGTTCGCGGTGCATAGCATTACTTTTTTCTATAAAACGATAGGTTGTATTTAGAAGTTGCTCAGTGGTGTAATCGCTCTTCAACCCTAAAGATTTATGCAGTGGTAGCCTGTAATAATTAAAACCCCAAAGCACGTGAAACATAAAATATACAACAGAAACGGCGGCGATGATATCCAAAAAGAAACCCACTTGGTTGTTTCTAAGTCTTTTTACATTTTTATAAAGCCAGCGAATAGCAACAATAGTTATTAGCAAATAGAACAAATCTCCCACTGAGAAAGGGATCCATCCAAAAAGGGATCGGGAAATTTTTGAAATCCACGGATAGATTCCGAGGCTGTAATAGTTTTCAACAAACTCGGGAAAATGCTTCAAAATCTGAAGGCCAATTATCTGTACAATCAAAAATATAGCGAGGAATGCCGAAGTTCGTTTTTGCATAATCCAAACTTACAAAGGAATTCTTTCTCCACATAATTTTTATAGCGGCTACAAAACCGTAATTTTGTGGAAAGTTGACTACGAATACAAGAATGTTTTATCTATCCACTTTTTCTGAAAAGTGATATGGTTAAATATAGCCTCGAATGCACGAATATTTTTTTATTCGCTGTTTCTGAAAATAGCATTTCGCAGAAATGCATCATTAATAAAACACAATAATTCGTGTATTCGTGGTTACCCTTTATTCACGATATAATTAAATATAAACTATGAACGAAGAAATAAGAAATCTAGACCCCAAAGCCCTTTGGAACAAATTTGCCGACCTGAACGCCGTACCGCGCCCCTCAAAAAAGGAGGAACGTGTTATTGCTTTTATGAAAGACTTCGGAAAAAGTCTGGGCCTTGAAACTATGGAAGATGAAGTGGGCAACGTTATAATCCGAAAGCCCGCTACAGCGGGAATGGAAGACCGCAAAGCTGTGGTTTTGCAAAGCCATCTTGATATGGTTCACCAAAAAAACAACGACACAGATTTTAATTTTGACACGCAGGGAATTGAAATGTACGTAGATGGCGATTGGGTTCGCGCCAGAGGAACAACTTTGGGTGCCGACAACGGTTTGGGGGTTGCAACCATTATGGCAATTCTTGAAAGCAACGATATTGAGCATCCCGCAATTGAAGCGCTATTCACAATAGATGAAGAAACCGGAATGACGGGCGCAAAAGGATTGAAAGGGGGTTTGCTGAAAGGTGACATCCTTTTAAATCTAGACACCGAAGAAGACGACGAAATAGGAGTAGGCTGTGCCGGTGGAGTAGATGTTACTGCTACTGGACCTTATAGTGAAGTTGACGCACCAAAAAATGCGAGTGCTGTCACCATTAAAGTAAAAGGCCTGAATGGCGGTCATAGCGGAATGGAAATTATTAAAGGTTTAGGCAATTCTAATAAATTAATGAACCGTTTGCTTTTCGCTACTAAAGAAACTATGCAATTGGTAAAATTGGAAGGTGGAAGTCTTCGCAATGCCATTCCACGAGAAAGCGTTGCACAGGTTGTAGTTACTTCTGAAGAAGAATTTACAGCTGCTTTCGAAAAGATGAAGACAGCTATTATTGCGGAATACAAATCTTTAGAATCCAACCTTTCTATTACCGCTGAAAAAAGTAGTGAAACCTTCACCAAAACAATGGCTGAGGCAGATCAAAATAAATTTCTAAATGCAATGAATGCAGCTCATAATGGTGTTTACAGAATGAGCCCAGATATTGAAGATTTGGTGGAAACGTCCAATAACATCGCGAAAGTTTCAGTTGCAAGTGGTAAAATAAAAATTGAATGTTTAACCCGTAGTTCCGTGGAATCCTCAAAAGATGTTTTAGCCAATGCCCTAACTTCAGTTTTTGAACTTGCAGGTTTAGATGTGAAGCTAGCTGGCGATTATCCAGGTTGGGCGCCAAATATGGACAGTGCCATTTTAAAGGTTCTTGATAGCCTTTATCAAAAAATGAACGGCGAAAAAGCAAATGTAGCCGCTTGCCACGCTGGTTTGGAATGTGGTATTTTAGGTCAGAATTATCCCGAGATGGATATGATTTCCTTTGGCCCAACAATTAAAGGAGCACATTCTCCCGATGAGCGCGCGAGCATTTCTTCAGCACAAAAGTATTGGGATTTTGTATTGGAAATTTTAAAGAATATTCCGAAGAAATAGAGACAAGAGCAAAGAGCCAAGAAGCAAGAGCCAAGAAACAAGAGCCAAGACCGGTTTGTTTCAAAAAAAAGAGGAACCAATTAAAAACTGGTTCCTCTTTTTGTATTTAGAATAAACTGAAATTATTCTACTATCTCAACAATTTCAAGGTTGAAAATCAATTCAGAATCTGGAGGTATTACTCCTGGAATTCCTCTTTTGCCATATGCTAAATGAGCAGGAATGAACACAGTTGCCTTGTCGCCAACCTTCATATTTAATAAACCTTCGCGGAAGCCCGGGATTAATTTTGCCTCTGTGCTGTAATCTGTAGGCACAGGAACATATTGCTCTGCTGCTTTGCGCATTTCATCAACCATTTCAAACTTTTCAGCGTTTGATAAAATATTGGAGTCAAACATATGCCCATCGTTTAGGTATCCAGCATAGTTCATCATAATTTTATCGCCTTCTTTAGGTTGTGGTCCTGCGCCTTTTTCATTAAAATAAATTTTAACGCCTGAAGGAAGTGAGTCAGCCTTCGCTCTCACAGCATTAAGTTCTTCAACTTGCTGCGCTGCTACTTTATTTACGCGTTCCTCTTTCTCTTTCTTTTCTTTTTCAAGTTTTCCCATTTCTTCAGTGAAATAAGGAACTTTTATACCTCCTTTATTTATAATGTTCACTGATTGAATAGTAATTGCCTCTTTCGGTTTGTCACCAGGTTTTTCAGTTTCAAGATTTCCTATTGAGTCAATAACTTCTTGTCCGATTACTATTTCTCCAAAAACGGTGTGGCGTCCATCAAGCCACGGAGTTTCTTTCAAAGTAATAAAAAACTGACTTCCGTTTGTGCCCGGGCCAGAATTTGCCATAGCCAAAAGTCCTTTTTTGTCGAAACGGATGGTGTCTGTAATTTCGTCGGGAAATGCATACCCAGGACCTCCAGTGCCATCGCCTTTTGGATCGCCACCTTGTATCATAAAATCTTTAATGACGCGGTGAAAGGTAAGATTATCGTAAAAACGTTTTCCTTTGTACAGAGAGTCAACCATACCGTTTGTTCCTTCGGCCAAAGCCACAAAGTTTGAAACTGTAAGCGGGGCAGATTCGTTTTTCAATTTTGCAACAAAGGTTCCTTTGTTGGTAATAAATTCAGCATACACGCCATCTTTAAGGTCTGGATATTTTTCCTGACAGGACGCAAATGCAAGCGTAAGAAATAAAAATAGAAATGTTAATTTTTTCATGGTGTTAATTTAATTTTCGTTTGATTGTTCAATTGAATGTAGGGTAATAGTGCTCTGCACCGGAATATTGGTGCCGAGTTTTTCTTCAATCCCATAATAGCCAAAAGCTTTATAGGAAGGAAAAAGAAAGGTTACTGTTTCGCCTTCCTTCATAAGTTTTATGCCTTCGCGAACCCCAGAGATAAGATCTTGGTTGCTTTGGTCAACTTTATATTGTTGCAGTCCGTTTTCTTTTTCTGAAAGAATTATGCTGCCGTCTAAATCTTTAATATCATACGTAAATTTTACCACATCGCCCAAATCTGGCATTTCGGTATTTGTTGTATCTCGGCTGTTGTAGTAATACCAAAAACCATTTTCAGAAGAAATATAATCTGTGGTAGAGTCATTAGCCATTATTTTTTGAATGTAGCTTTTCTCTTCGGTATAGATTTTTTTATTCCGCTCTACAGACTCCTTTATAAAAGTTCCCGACGCACTTTGCAATGGGCGTCTGGCTTCCGGGCTTTTACAGGAAATAATTATGGTAAAAAATAATATACTAAAAAACAGCTTATAAAGCATCTGTAAGTTCATTTTTATAACGGGGCAAGATACTAATAAATTCGTTTATGGTTTTGTTAAGGTCCTGTGAACTTTTTCCGCCGGCAGCGTTAATATGGCCACCGCCGCTATAATGATTTCTCGCAAAATCATTGACAGAAAAATCTCCCTTACTTCTCAAGGAAATTTTCACAATACTCTCTTGCTTGTTTTCAATAAAAATAATTGCAAAAACAACGCCTTTTACAGAAAGTGCATAATTTACAAATCCTTCCGTATCGCCTTTTTTGAAGTTGTTGTCGTCTAGTTCCTTTTGGGTCATTGTAATATACGCCGTGTGCAATTCAGGCAGAATTACCAGATTGTTCAAAGCCACGCCCAGAAGTTTCATTCTGTCAGGGCTGTTTGTGTCATAAACATTTTGGTTGATGATAGCGCTCTCAGCACCCGCCTCAATCAATTTTGCCGCAACCCTATGAGTGGTTGGGCTAGAGGAAGCGAAACGGAAAGAACCGGTATCGGTCATAATTCCCGTGTAGAGGTTAATGGCAATTTCTTTTGAAAGCTTACTAGTTTCGCCCAAAGCATCCATAAAATGATAAACCATTTCAGAAGTGGAACTCATTTTTACATCGCTGTATGTTGCTACAGCATATTCTGCGGGTTGTTGATGATGATCAATCATAACAAATTTTGCAGTTGCGTTTTCTAAAATTGTTTGCAGTTCGCCACCAACTCTGTCTAAACTATTAAAATCTAGGGTGAAAATTAAATCGGCCTTTTCAAATAGTTCCTTGCTTTTTTCAACTTCCTTCTCATAAATAACAATGTCCTCACAACCCGGAAGCCATTTTAGGAAATCTGGAAAATCGTTGGGCATAATTACGTTTGGACTATGTCCCAGACTTTTTAAAAAGAAAGAAAGTCCCAAACACGATCCAACCGCATCGCCGTCAGGGTTTTTGTGGCCAACAATCACTACTTTTTGTGGTGAGGCAAGTAGTTTTATAACAGTTTCGGTAATATCTTTTTTCATAGGAAGCGAAGATACAATAAAGCCATTTAATCCCAAAAGATCAAAATTGTAGGCGCGCGCACAAACAGTTTTAGAATTAACGTGTAATTAAACATTCCGTAAATAGTTGCATTTCATTTTCAAATAGTTATTTTTGCCAAAATTTTAAAAACAAAATGAGAACAGACAGAACATTCACAATGTTAAAGCCAGATGCGGTTGAAAAAGGACACATAGGCGCCATTCTTGATAAAATAAACGCTTCAGGTTTTAGAATTGTAGCGCTAAAGCTTACCCACATGACAACGCAAGATGCGAAAGCGTTCTATGAAGTGCACAGTGAGCGCCCTTTTTATGGCGAATTGGTTGAATATATGACTCGCGGACCAATCGTTGCTGCAATTCTTGAAAAAGAAAATGCTGTTGATGATTTCCGCACTTTAATTGGTGCAACCAACCCAGCTGATGCTGCTGAAGGTACCATCCGTAAATTATACGCAGCTTCTATTGGCGAAAACGCCGTTCACGGAAGTGATAGTGATGAAAACGCAGCTATTGAAAGTGCTTTTCATTTTGCTGGACGCGAAATGTTTTAAGTAATTACAATCTATTATAATTGAAAAACGCCTTCCAATTCGGGAGGCGTTTTTTTTATAAATTATTTTTTATAGTAGGCGCGTGATTAATCGCACGCCTAAGTGTTTAATGGAATAACAATTTACCGCAAAACCAATTTTTCAATCAATTCCTTCCCCAATTCCTCATTGAGTAATTTAATGATTTTCTCTTTCCCATAACTCAATTCCTCGCGCAGAACGGAAGAGGAAAGCTGTACATAGAGTGTGTCGCAATCCAATTTTATATCTGTTGTATATTTTGAAATAGCTACGCCCATAACCGAGTCCCACGCTTCTTTGGCATTCACTTTGTCCAAGCCTTTCTCCAAACGGTTTGTGCCAATGAATTCTTTTAAAGCATCGCCAATTGATATGTTTTCTGCGTGTCTTTTTGCCATTTTAATGTGAATTTGTGAATTTGTGAGTTTGTGAATCTGTGAGTTGGTTTTTTTATAAATTTAAGTCACACTGAGCGCAGTCGAAGTGAAGCGTTACTACTCAAAGTCAAACTTTTTAAATTTTGAATAGGTGTAAATTTTATTGTCCCGATTTTTCACTGTCAAACTACTATCCTTCGCCTCAATCACAGTTTCTTTCCATTCATCAAAAGGGCTTTTGTAATACATCCGCAAACTGTCTTCCTCAATTTTTAAAATGAAATCTTCTGAAACACCATTAGTTGTAAAAGTGCCATCAAACTTTGGTGAAACTTTGGTTCTTGAACCGCTGTCGCCTTTTACTTCTAAATAATCTACAATCGTATTTACACTAAATTTCTTTTTTTCGCCATCGGCCATTTCCACGGTTTTTATTTCCCAATAGCCGCTTAGGTTTTGTTTTTGTTCCTCGGGATTGGGTTTTTTACAGGAAATAATAAAAAGAGCGAATAATAGGTATGTAATTTTATAATTCATTTGTTTAGTTTCTAAGTTTTCTTCGCGCCTTTGCGCCTTCGCGAGAGAAAATTACACGCAAAGTCGCCAAGTCGCCAAGTTTTTTCGTGTTGACAATTAACATATTGACTTTATTTAAAGCGGAAACATTTTATAAGTCTGATGCACTTTTTTAATCACTTCTTCTGTACGCTCCGCATGAGTATCGCTAATAAAAAGCTGCCCGAAATTTTCATTATCTACCAAACTAATTAAATGCTCCACTCGCGTTTCGTCCAATTTATCAAAAATATCATCCAATAGCAAGATTGGATTCGTTTTTGAATGGTTTTTTATAAAATCAAATTGCGCCAACTTCAAAGCTATAAGATACGATTTTTGCTGTCCCTGCGACCCAAATTTCTTAATTGGATGTCCGTCAATTTCAAAAACCAAGTCGTCTTTGTGTATCCCAAAGTTGGAATATTGCGTAACCCTGTCTTTCATAATATTCTTCTGAAGCAACGTCAATAAATCATTTTCTTGCAACTGACTTTCGTAAACTAAGTTTATACTTTCTTCGCCACTGCTAATGGATCTGTAACGGTTCAAAAAAATAGGAAGAAATTCGTCCAAAAAAGCAGTCCGCTTTCCATAAATAGAGGTGCCAAAATTGTGAAGCTGCTCGTTGTAAATATCAATCGTGTCCTGGCTAAAGGTATTATTGGCGACAAAATATTTTAAAAGTGAATTGCGCTGAGCCAATACTTTATTGTATTTAATGAGTGTGTTGAGGTAGTCTGAATCGCGTTGCGAAATAACACCATCAACAAACTTTCGGCGCGTATCGCTCCCTTCGATAATTAAATCCCTATCTGCTGGTGAAATTATTACTAAAGGCAAAAACCCAATGTGCTCGCTAAACTTGTCATAAGCTTTCCCATTTCGTTTTATAATTTTTTTCTGTCCTTTTTTAGCGCTTACAACAATCTTTTCTGGGGTTTCTTTTTTCTCATAAAAACCTTCAATTACAAAAAATTCCTCCCCGTGCTTCATGTTTTGACTAGTTATAGGGTTAAAATAACTTTTACCGAAGGAAAGATGGTAGATTGCATCCAGTATATTGGTCTTTCCTACGCCGTTATTTCCCACAAAACAATTTATTTTTGGGTCAAATTCAAAGCTTTCCACTTCAAAGTTTTTATAGTTGAGTAAAGACAGTTTTTGTAATATCATAAAAATTGAAGTAAGATTTTTAGACTTAGCACATAAGGCCAAATGCTAAAAAACCCATTTTATCAAGCATTTTTAAAAGTTGTAAAAATAAGAGGTTTGTTATGATTATATCCTACGTATTAAGTCCTTTTGTTTTACGTCAATTGTAAAAATGTGGAATATTTTCAACAACTTTTCAGCAATGACGGCTTAAAGACTATGAATAACCGCTCTGCAAATTATTAAAAAATAAGAAATATTAATCCTTTTAAATTCCATTAAAAATTTTATTTTTGCGCCACAATAACCTATAACTATGGCAACGTACAAAAAACGCGGAGGCAAACCAACTACAAAGGCTGATAAAGAAGCACAGCTAGAAGAAAACAGTACTACGGCAGAAGTATTTAATACGCTTGACGAAGGCGCATCAAAAACGGAAGCTTGGGTAGAAAAAAACCAAAAACCTATCTTAGGCTTTATTATAGTTGTGGCAGTTTGTGTATTGGGATACTTTGCATACGATCAGTATATAAAAGGCCCTAAAGAAACTGAAGCCATGAACGAAATGTTCCAAGCTCAGAACTATTGGGAACAAGCTTTGACCGCTCCTGCAAAAGATTCACTTTACAATCTTTCACTACAAGGTGGTGAAGGAAAGTACGGCTTTATTGATATTATCGATAACTACGGTGGAACAAATGCTGCTAATCTAGCACATTATTACGCTGGAATGGCTTACCTAAATACCAATAAATATCAAGAAGCAATCGCACAGTTGGATAAATTCAGCAGTGATGATGATATGTTAGGACCTTTGGCAAAAGGCGCTATTGGCGACGCTTTTGTGCAATTAGGACAAAATGAAGATGCTCTAAAATATTACGAGGAAGCTGCAAAATTGAGAACCAACGATTTTACAACACCACGTTTTCTTTTGAAAGCTGGTATCGCTGCAATGGCTTTAAACCAAAATGATAAAGCTTTAGCACATTTCAAAAAAATAGCTGACGAATATCCAAATGCAACCGAAGCTGCGAAAGCTGAAATCTATACCGGCCGCGCGGAAGCAATGAATAAATAATGGCTACAGCAAATACAAATTTATCGGCTTACGATAAAAACACAATCCCAAACGCGAAGAACTTTCGGTTTGGGATTGTTGTTTCAGAATGGAACCACGATATAACAGAAGGCATGTTTCAAGGCGCGTTTGATGCTTTGAAAGACTGTGGAGCCATTAATGAAAACATAGTTCGTTGGAATGTTCCAGGCAGTTTTGAACTTATTTTTGGCTGTAAGCAGATAACTCAAAGTTATGATATGCTCGATGCCGTAATTGCAATTGGAAGTGTTATTCAAGGCGAGACAAAACACTTCGACTACGTTTGCGAAGCTGTTGCACAAGGCATAAAAGACTTAAACGTACACGGAAATATTCCCGTTATTTTCTGCGTTCTTACCGATAACAATATGCAGCAAGCCATTGACCGCAGCGGCGGCAAACACGGTAATAAAGGCACAGAAGCAGCAATAGCTGCAATAAAAATGGCACAACTTCGGAAAGACGCACGATTTTAGATTTACGATTGTAGATTTATCTTAAATATTTCGTTGTCACCCTGAGCGCAGTCCAAGTGCCGAATCCCAAATCTCAAGTCTTCAATCCAGATAACGGATAACTGTTAACCGACAACTGAGAACGGTACAGTAATTGTTTAAAATGGCTTCGTAATTACTTTAGAAAACATACTATTTTCAGTAACTTTGAAGCACGACAATTATGGGACTAATAAGTAAGCGAAAAAATAAAAAGTACAGTTATAAACCACGTCATTTTGATTCTGATGGTGAAAGCAGCCCTTTTTCAATGGGTCATAAATTTGACCAGTACAGAACCACTGTTGGCGATAACAAAGGATTAAAGGGAAAATTTCAAACCGCTTGGGCAGATTTACGACAGTCTTCAGATAGAAATGCAAACCGTAGATTGATTGTAATAATTGCAGTACTTGTTCTTCTTTTTCTATTTATTATTGAATTCGATTTATCTATTTTCTACGCATAAATTTTAATGGCAGACATTATTCAGTTATTACCAGATCACGTTGCTAACCAGATTGCAGCTGGTGAAGTTGTACAGCGACCAGCATCGGTAGTAAAGGAGTTGCTGGAGAATGCCATTGATGCTAATGCCACAACAATAACACTTGTAATTAAAGATGCTGGAAAAACCCTAGTGCAGGTCACCGACAACGGATCAGGAATGAGCGTTACCGATGCTCGGCTCAGTTTTGAGCGGCACGCAACTTCAAAAATAAAGTCGGCTGAAGATCTTTTTAACCTTCACACAAAAGGTTTCCGAGGTGAGGCTTTGGCCTCTATTGCAGCAATTGCGCACGTAGAGTTGAAAACCAAAACAGCTGATTCAGAAATTGGAACACATCTCACAATTGAGGGCAGCAAAGTAATATCACAGGATCCAGCTGTTGTCCCGAAGGGAACGACCATTTCAGTAAAAAACCTTTTTTATAATATTCCCGCACGAAGAAACTTTTTAAAAAGCAATCCCGTTGAATCGCGTCACATTATTGATGAATTCCACCGTGTGGCTTTGGCGCATCCCAGTGTAGCTTTTCAAATGCTCCATAATGGAAGTGATGTTTTTAACCTTCCATCTTCAAATTCGCGACAACGCATCGTAAATATCTTTGGAAGCAAAACCAATGAAAAACTAGTTCCCGTAAGCGAGGAAACCGAAATTTTAAAAATTGAAGGCTTCGTCTTAAAACCTGAATTCGGAAAAAAAAGTAGGGGAGAGCAGTTCTTTTTTGTGAATGACCGTTTTATAAAAAGTCCGTATTTGCACCATGCAGTTTCGTCGGCTTTTGAAGGTTTAATGAAGAATGATGTGCATCCGGGCTATTTCCTTTTTTTGGAAGTAGATACTCATTCCATCGATATTAATATCCATCCCACAAAAACCGAAATAAAGTTTGACGATGAACATTCTATTTATGCCATGCTTCGCGCAACGGTAAAGCATAGTTTGGGACAATTCAATATTGCTCCAGTGCTCGATTTTGAAAGGGATAAAGGTTTTGATATGCCTTATGATTATAGCAAAAAATCACCCACGGCACCGTCAATAGATGTAGATAGGGATTTCAATCCATTTAGAGAGAAACCGAAACAGGGAAATATTAGTTTTCCTTTTAAAAGGGAGCAAGCTCAGTCTTGGGAATCATTGTATGTGGGTTTAAAAGATGGCTTCGGCTCCGCTCGGCCACCGGGTCGGTCATCGAGCGGAGCCGATATGGAAATGGAATTTGAAAGCGAAGAAGTAACCGGAAGTCTTTTTGAAACTAATGAAGCCGAAACCGGACAGATAACGTTTCAACTTCAAAATAAATACATTGTAAGTCCGTTGAAAAGCGGGATGATGATAATTCATCAAAACTTGGCGCACCAGCGGATTCTTTATGAAGAATTGCTAAAAAATATCACTGTAAAAGAAGCAGTTAGCCAGCAATTGTTATTTCCGCTTCAACTGCATTTTTCAAAACCTGATGTTGAAATAATTGAAATGATACGTGAACAACTTGAACACACAGGTTTTATTTTTTCAGAATTGAAAGATGAAACGATTGAGATTAGCGGAATTCCTGTGCTAATAGTAGAAAGTCATGTTGTAAATTTGCTTAGCCAATTAGTGCACGACATTAAAGAAGAAGTGCCCGAAAACGATTTTAGCCAAAATGATATGCTTGCAAAATCTATGGCTGCGACTATGGCGATAAAAACTGGCGTTTCATTAAATAGAGAAGAACGCGAACATCTAATAAATCAACTCTTTGCCTGCAAAGAGCCAACAGTGAGCCCGACCAACAAACCAGTTTTTACAACGCTGGATGTGAATGATCTGGATAAAAAATTTATGTAAATGGGAAGAATAACCGATACTATAAAATTTCTTTTAATACTGAATGTGATCTTCTATATAGGATCATTTATAATCGGCGATTTATCAATCAAATTGTTTGCCCTATATTATTTTGAAAATCCTAATTTTCAATATTGGCAGCCTGTCACGCATATGTTTATGCATGATCCTTCCTCTATATTCCATATACTTTTTAATATGTATGCACTATGGGCTTTTGGTTCACCTTTAGAAATGCGCTGGGGACAGAAAAAGTTTCTTTTCTTTTACTTTTCCGCAGGTTTGGGTGCAGCCATAATACATACATTGGTAAATTACTTTCATATTCATAGTGTAATGGACTCTTTGATAGCCGGTGGATGGAGCGAGGGGGAAGTTATGAGTTATTTGTCTGGCGGAAATGGCGGAAGCAAAGCGGTTTTAGACACTGTTTCTATGGATAGCATACAATCTATGGCGCAATCTTACAATGGTATGGCCTTAGGTGCTTCGGGTGCAGTTTATGGAATTTTGGTCGCCTTTGGAATTATGTTCCCGAATATTGAGTTAATGCTTATTTTTCTCCCAATCCCAATAAAGGCGAAATATTTTATTCCCGGAATTATCCTAATAGATTTAATTTTTGGAATTACCGGAACAGCCACAGGTATTGCGCATTGGGCACACATTGGGGGGGCGCTCTTTGGTTTTATTATGGCGTGGTACTGGAAGAAAAATAGTTTTGATAACCATCGCTGGAATTAATTATGGCAGCTACAAACCTTTCATATAAATATAAAACTGCCAATATTTTGGTGAAGCTCATTGTTATCAATGCAGCCGTGTTTTTAGTGGTCTATTTGGGATCCTTCATTTTGAGCGTAAGCCCGCAGTACATCTCTCGTTGGTTTGTTTTGAGCGATGATTTTGACACGCTTTTATTCCGTCCGTGGACGTTAATTAGTTACGGATTTCTGCATTTTGGCTTCTTTCATATTCTGTTTAATATGATTTGGTTGTATTGGTTTGGGCAATTTGTTTTATCACTCTTTGACGGCAAAAGATTGTTAACAGTTTACTTACTGGGCGCATTATTTGGAGGGCTGTTATTTGTTTTGGCTTATAACCTTTTCCCAGTTTTTGAAGAGAATCGCGGGTTTTTAATCGGCGCTTCGGGAGCTGTGACTGCAATTATGATTTTTATAGCTACATACACCCCCAATACGGAGGTGCGTATTTTCACTTTCATTATAAAACTCTGGCATATTGCGCTTTTTCTTTTTCTTTTAGATTTGGTGCGAATTCCAACTTCCGGCAATGCTGGCGGCCTAATGGCGCACGTGGGTGGAGCAGTCTTCGGCTATATTTATGCGGTTCAACTTGCCAAAGGAAACGATATAGGCAAATGGTTTGAAAACTTTATGGATTGGATCACAAACCTCTTCAAGCCACGAACAAAAAAGCCTTTCAAAACAGTGCATCGCACAACACAAAAAACGCCACAACGTTCTAAACCCAAAGAGGCAAAATCTGCTCACCAAAAAAAGGTGGATGGTATTTTGGACAAAATAGGTAAAAGCGGCTATGAAAGTCTTACTAAGGAAGAAAAGGACTTTCTTTTTAAAGCCGGAAAAGAAGATTAACCGATGCGAAAAATTTTCAACAAACTTATTTATTGGGGCAATCTGCTCGCGGCATTTCTTTTGTTGATTTCATTTATTCTGCCTTATTTACCGCCAAAAACATTTCCCACGCTATCACTGCTGAGTTTGATAGTTTCATTGCTGATAATTGTGAATATTCTCTTTGCAATTTACTGGGCAATACAGCTTCGGCGCAGGTTTTTTATTTCTTTTACAGTTCTTTTCATTTCCTATTTTTATTTCAATGTTTTTTATGAAGTTTCTTCAGAAGTAGATGCCGCTCAGTACAAAAATACACTTAACGTGCTGTCCTATAACGTACGGCTCTTTAATGCTTATGAAAAAAACCCGAAGAATGACGCGTCACAAATAATTTCTGAAATACTTACAGAGCAGAATCCTGATGTGGTCTGTGTTCAAGAATATTACAAACCTAATAAAATAGATTTTTCAACCTATCCCTATCAATATATTCACTTTAAATCCATAAAGGCAAAACTGGGGCACGCAATCTTTTCAAAATATCCACTAATTAATACTGGCGGTTTCGATTTTGAAGATACTTCAAACAATACGCTCTATGCAGATGTGTTAAAAGGAACGGATACCATTCGCATCTACAGCGTTCATTTGCAGTCTCTCGGTATTATTCCGCGGGTTCGGTTTTTGCAGGAAAGCGATAACGAAAAACTTAGAAAGCGCATCTCAGGCGCGTTTGAAAAGCAACAAAGCCAAATTGTGGCAATTCTACAGCACAAAAGTAAAATTGCGCACCCAGTAATGATTTGTGGCGATTTGAACAATACACCATTTTCATACACCTATAGAAAGCTAAAGGATGATATGCAGGATGCCTTCCGCGAACGCGGTAATGGTTTGGGAACTACCTTTAAATTTGAAAAATTCCCGATGCGTATCGATTACATTTTCGCTTCACCAGGCTTAGATCTTCTTTCGTTTGATACTATGGAGAAAACTTTTAGCGATCATTTTGCCGTGCGGGCTACCGTGGGTTGGTAAATTAATTCTGAATTCTGAATTCTAAATTAAGAATTGTAAAGATTGTCTTTCCAAATAACTCAACGCATTCGGCCCTTCATTAAAAAGTAAATCCAAAACCGAAAGATTCGGTAAAAATGGATGGTTTGCCTCATGTACTTGGGTGTAGGCTTCCGCTTGAAAATCTGATTTTATTTTTGCGTTAATTAGAAACCGAAGGTCTGTAATTTCAGGCGTGGTTTCAAAAGAAGTAGTTTTTGAAATTTCAACGTCTATTCCTATTAATTCACACAAAACTTCAAATAGTTTTAGATTGTGTTCCATTAAATTTTCAACCGGTTCTGTAAATAAATATTCCAAATCATCTTCGTAAAATTCAAAAAAAGGCGAAGTACGGTAAGCACTCTGCAAGCTTTTCCAGTGATGTTCCTGCCATGGAAAATCATTTTCAACCATTACTTCCTTCGTTTTTTGTCGCTTTCCGGTTTTGTTGTGTTTTATGGGAATATTCAAAAGCAATTTCCCGTTGCTGTGTGCAATAAACATACGGGTTCGGTAGGTTTGTTTTTGATAATTATCTTCAACTTCAAAAAAAACCTTTTCAGCCTGCGCAACCGCAGCCATTTGTTCAATGGACGGAAAATAGGAGGGATGGAGAAGGATTGTTTTCATTTCGAATTTTAAAGCCTTCAAAAATAGAAAAGAAATTGAAATCGAAAACGAAATTGGAATCGAAATCGAAATTGTCACCCTGAGCGCAGTCGAAGGGTTTAACTTGATTCCTTTTCCCTACATTTGTGTAAATAAAAAAAATATGCTCATTATTGGCATTGCCGGCGGTACCGGAAGTGGAAAAACAACTGTGGTAGCTCAAATTGTGGAAGAACTTCCTGTGGATGAGGTTTGCGTTATTTCGCAGGATTCCTATTATCACGACACCAGCGATTTATCTTTTGAAGAGCGCAAAAAAATAAATTTCGACCACCCAAAAGCAATCGATTTTGATTTGTTGGTTACCCATTTAAGGGAACTTCGCAAAGGAAATTCCTTCGAGCAACCCGTTTATTCTTTTGTAGCGCATAATAGAACCGGTGAAACAGTAACCACCTTTCCAAAAAAGGTTATTATTGTTGAAGGAATTTTAATCTTGGCGCATCCAGATATTCGTGAAATGTTCGACATAAAAATATTTGTACACGCAGACAGCGACGAACGATTAATACGCAGATTAAAGCGTGATATAGCCACCCGTGGCCGCGATTTAGACGAAGTTTTAAACCGTTACCAAACCACGCTAAAACCAATGCACCAACAATTCATTGAACCTACAAAGGAATTTGCAGATATTATAATTCCAACAAACAGATACAATACTGTGGCCGTTAACGTAATACGCAGCATAATTCATCAAAAACTAAACTATACCCAAGCGTGAGTTTCAAAGAATTTAAAAATAGAAAATGGGTTCGTTTTATAAGCAATAAGTATGTGCTTATCCTTATTCTATTCGTTGCATGGATGTTTTTTTTCGATGCAAACTCATACCTTATTCACCACGAATTAGATGGCGATATAAATGCTTTGGAAGACAATGCAGAGTTTTATCAAAAGGAAATAGACAACGATAAAACCTTCATCAAGAAAATGGAAGATAGCAATGAGATGGAGAAATTTGCTCGTGAAAAGTATTATTTGAAAAAGGAAAACGAAGACATTTATATAATTGAACACGAAGACAGCATCAAAAAAGAAGAGAAACGATGAGCAAATTTTTATTTGAAGATTTTGATGAAGTTTCCGCAAAACAGTGGAAGCAGCAAATACAGTACGATCTAAAAGGTGCAGACTATAACCAAACCTTGGTTTGGCAAAGTCCCGAGGGCATCAGCGTAAAACCTTTTTACCACGAAGACGATTTTAAAGAAGAATTTCAACCCATTCCGGGGCAACCACAGTCGTGGAAAATTGCCCAAGAAATTTTTGTTGATGACGAAAAGATAGCAAACAACATAGCTTTAGATGCTGCAAACCGAGGGGCAGAAGCTATAATTTTTACCGCCGCAGAAGATTTTGAACCAAGAACCGTATTTAAAGATTTTCCGTTTGAAACAACTTCCATTTATTTTGAACTTACATTTCTCTCCGAAGCATTTTACGGCAAGCTCGTTAAATTCTTTTCACAGAAAAATGCAACCGTTTATTACAATATAGATTTAATAGGAAACCTCGCCCGCACGGGCAACTGGTTTCATAATTTGAAAAAAGACCACGAAATTCTAGATAGTATTTTACAGAAACACGATTCAGAAAAATTACTATCGGTTGATGCTACTTTATATCAAAACGCAGGCGCAAATATGGTTCAGCAATTGGCGTATGCTTTGGCACACGCCAATGAATACTTAAACCACATTGCGAGCGAAGCGAAGCAATCTGTAAGTCTTACATTTTCTTTAGCCACTGGCCCAAACTACTTCTTCGAAATAGCAAAAATCCGCGCGCTACGTAAACTTTATGCAACTTTAGCAAAGGAATATGGTGTAAATGAAACCTGCCACATCATCGCCACACCTTCAAAACGCAACAAAACCTTATACGATTACAATGTAAACATGCTGCGTAGCACCACCGAATGTATGAGTGCCGTGCTGGGCGGAGCCGATACGGTTTGTAATTTGCCGTATGATGAATTATATCACAAAAGCAACGAATTCGGAGAACGCATTTCGCGCAACCAATTGTTGATATTAAAACACGAAAGCTACTTTGATGCGGTGAGCAACCCTGCCGATGGCACCTATTATATTGAAAGCTTAACGGTTGAACTTGCCGAAAAAGCGCTTCAACTTTTCAAAGAAATTGAAAAAGGTGGAGGCTTTCTTCAGCAATTAAAAGAAGGAACAATCCAGAAGAAAATTAATGATAGCGCCGAAAAGGAGCAACAACTTTTTGACAGCGGCGAAATGAAACTCTTGGGCACCAATTATCACCCCAACAAAAGCGACCGAATGAAAGACAATTTGGAGCTTTTTCCTTTCGTAAAACGTAACCCAGTCAAAACCCTAATCGTCCCCATCATTGAAAAACGCTTGGCAGAAAAAGTTGAACAGGAAAGAATAAGCAATGAGTAGAAAAGATTTACAGAATATTAGCCTGAAAAGGACGGATGACGGAAGACAGAATACGGAAGCTGATAAAAATTCTGAATTCAGAATTCAGAATTCAGAATTGAAAGATGAAGCATATTCGACTGCTGAAAATATTGATTTAAAAAAAGAATATAGCAAAGAAGATATAGCCAATTTAAAACACCTAAACTTCGTAGCCGGAATAGCACCAAACCTTCGCGGACCATACTCCACAATGTACGTCCGCCGTCCGTGGACCATCCGCCAATACGCAGGTTTTTCAACAGCAGAAGATAGCAACGCATTTTATAGAAGAAACCTAGCCGCAGGCCAAAAAGGGCTTTCGGTAGCCTTCGATCTTGCCACACATCGCGGTTACGACAGCGATCACGAAAGGGTAGAAGGCGATGTAGGGAAAGCAGGCGTAGCAATAGACAGCGTGGAGGATATGAAAATCCTATTCGACCAGATTCCGTTAGACAAGATGAGCGTTTCCATGACGATGAACGGCGCTGTGCTTCCCATTATGGCGTTCTATATTGTTGCAGCTGAAGAGCAGGGCGTTTTGCCAAAAGATTTGGAAGGAACCATCCAAAACGATATTCTTAAAGAATTCATGGTGCGCAACACTTACATCTATCCGCCCAAGGAATCGATGAAGATAGTAAGCGATATTTTTGAATATGCTTCTAAAAATATGCCCAAGTTCAACAGCATCTCTATCTCTGGCTACCATATGCAGGAAGCAGGAGCCACGTCAGATATTGAACTTGCTTATACCCTTGCAGACGGTCTAGAATATATTCGCACAGGTATAAAAGCGGGAATGGACATAGACACTTTCGCGCCACGCTTATCCTTTTTCTGGGGAATCGGGATGAACCATTTTATGGAAATCGCAAAAATGCGCGCCGCCAGAATGCTTTGGGCGAAAATTGTAAAACAGTTCAACCCCAAAAGCGAAAAATCCTTAGCATTAAGAACCCACTGCCAAACCAGCGGTTGGAGCCTTACCGAGCAAGATCCGTTCAACAACGTTGCTCGCACGGTTATTGAAGCCACAGCAGCAGTTTTTGGTGGTACACAATCCTTGCACACAAATGCTTTAGATGAAGCTATTGCTTTACCAACAGATTTCTCTGCACGTATTGCCAGAAATACTCAGATTTTTCTTCAAACCGAAACCCAAATCACCAAGACCGTTGACCCTTGGGCAGGAAGTTATTATGTGGAAAATCTTACCAACGAAATCGCCAACAAAGCCTGGGCGCTAATAGAAGAAGTAGAAGAACTTGGCGGAATGACCAAAGCCATTGAGGCCGGCATTCCCAAACTTCGCATAGAGGAAGCTTCAGCCAGAAAGCAAGCGCGTATAGATAGTGGACAAGATATAATTGTAGGAGTAAACAAATACCGCCTTGACAAAGAAGACCCACTACAAATCCTGGACGTGGACAATCAAAAAGTCCGTACTTCACAGATTGAACGTCTCAACCATATAAAAGCCACGCGCGATACCAAAAAGGTAGATAAAGCCCTTGCAGATATTACCCAATGTGCAAAGACAGGTCAAGGAAATTTACTAGCTTTAGCCGTAGAAGCTGCCCGCCACAGGGCAACCCTCGGCGAAATCTCTACCGCAATGGAAAAAGAATTCGGCAGGTATAAAGCACAAATTAGATCTTTTAGCGGCGTGTACAGTAAAGAAATTAAGAAAGACGAAAGTTTTATAAAGGCTCGAGAAATGGCAGACAAGTTTGCTGAGCTTGAGGGCCGTCGTCCACGTATTATGATTGCCAAAATGGGGCAGGACGGTCACGACCGCGGTGCCAAAGTTGTTGCAACAGGCTATGCCGATGTAGGTTTTGATGTGGACATTGGTCCCCTTTTTCAAACGCCAGCAGAAGCCGCAAAACAAGCAGTAGAAAATGACGTACATATCCTCGGCGTTTCCTCCCTTGCCGCAGGCCACAAAACCCTCGTGCCACAGGTTATTGAAGCCCTAAAAAAATACGGCCGCGAAGATATTATGGTTATCGTGGGCGGCGTAATACCACACCAAGATTACCAATACCTTTTTGATGCAGGCGCAGTTGCCGTTTATGGTCCCGGAACTCGGATTAGCGATGCTGCTATTGAGATGTTGGGGATTTTGATTGAGGGGGTGGAGTGACAGAATTGGAATATTATTTTCCATTTATGATTAAATGAATTATAAATATATGTCTACAGAAGGAATAGTTACGATTTTACTTACATTAATTCTTGGAATTCCAAGTATAATTACGATTTTTCGTTTAAGACGAACAAGAATTGTTTATTTAGAAAAACACATCATAAATTTAAATGATGATTTGCTTAAAAATTTTAATCAACTCTCTATTAAATATAAAGGAATTGAAATACAGGAGAATGTTTTTTTTGTAAGTGGATTTCTGGTTTGTCAGGGTGATAAAGATATTTCTGATGATAACAATTATGTAGAAATATATATTCCTAATAATTCTAAATGGTTGGATTTAAAGATAGTTTCAAATAGCAAAGGCATGCAAATTAAGGAGAGTGTTTTTAAGAATAAAGCTAATATAAATTTCGATCTATTTAAGAATAAGGAATATATTGAGTATGAAGGAATCCTAGAAATTAATTCCAAAGTTGAAAATATTGACACAAAAGCACTTCTTGAATTTCATCATAGAATTCCAAACATACCTTCAATAAGTAAATTCAAAATTGAAAATCTCAAAACAAGCTTATCAACTTTATTGCTGTCAAGTTTTATTGCCTTCTTTCCTTTGTTCTTTGCCTATGATTATTACAAAATTGATAACTCGGATGTCAAGGCTTATAATGCAATTAAGAACACGCGAATTGATTCTTTTACAATGAATGAGAATAAGCAATTAAGCGATTTATTGGATAAAACAATCAATGAATATTCTGGATTTTCATTTTTATTTGAAGGAAAATCTCAAGCTTATCCAGTTAACGGAGTAAAAGATTTTAGAGGAAAGGAAAAAATTGATTTAACATCAGTATACTTTAAAATGGATGAGTGGGGCATTAAGGATTATATATCTACAATATTTCGGGAGTGTTCAATTAAGTGTGTCATCGGTTAAAAATCTGTTGTCAAAATAATCTACTAGGTCTCTTCGCACCGATGCCCATGCAAACATACTACCATTCCATCTTGTCTGCGCATTTATGGTTGCCA
>NZ_VORU01000016.1 GCF_007997135.1 Aequorivita lipolytica
GCTTCAGAAAATCATCTGAAATTAAATCATCTTTCTTCATAAGGTGTAAATATTTAAAATTAAACAAAAAATTAGCGGGGGCATGCCCCCGCTAATTTTTAACTTACACACTTTATGAGATAGTCCCTTGCAACGTTCCATTTTTTTAAACAATATGTCTCTATTTATGGGCTTGGTCATATAATCATTCATTCCAATATCCAAAACTTTTTGACGTGTTTCCTGCATAGCGTCAGCAGTTACAGCAATAATTGGAATGTTGCCAATTACCTTACCCAATTCACCGCTTCTTATTATCCGAGTGGCTTCATAGCCATCCATAACTGGCATCTGCAAATCCATTAAAACAATATTATAAACATCTTTCTTTAAAGCTTCAATTGCCTCGGTGCCGTTATTTGCTATGGCGAAGCTTACTTCGGGGTAGCTATTAAGCATTTTTCGCATGACCATTTGGTTCAGCAAATTATCTTCAACAACTAAAACATGTAATTTATTATTTGTGACTAATTGTGAATAAGCTCCTGCTTCAACAGAAAAATCTTTTGATACACGTTCAAACATTAAATCTATAAAAACATTGGTTCCTTTATTGATTTCACTCTCAATATTAATAGTTCCGGAATGCAAATCTACCAAATGTTTAACAATTGTTAGCCCAAGACCTATGCCTCCAAATTGGCGTTTATGATCGAGCTTCATTTGATTAAAACTGTCGAAAATATTTCTTCTGAAATCCAAATCAATTCCAACACCTGTATCAGATACTTTGAATGAAAAACAATAGGTATCGGTTCCGCGTTTTGTGCAGCGCATTTTAAAAAAAATACTGCCATTGTTTGTAAATTTTATAGCGTTTCCAAGAACATTATTAATTATCTGTACAAACCTTTCTGGGTCGCCTTTAACCGAAGTGGGTATTTTATAATCCATTTCAAACTGATATTTCAGGCCTTTGTTGGTCGCTTCCTCTTTCCAGTTGTTGCTTATTTGATTAAGGATAATTGAGGGATTGAATTCTTCCTTTTTTAAACGAATTTGATTCTTTTCAATTTTTTCAAAATCCAATATATCGTTTACGCTGCTCAATAAACTAAGGGAAGCATTCTTAATAATTTCAAATTGTTTGCATTTTTCGTTATCGTTTTGCTTGCTTAATTCAATTTCAGCAATTCCCATAATAGTATTAAGGGGTGTACGCAGCTCATGGCTCATATTAGACATAAAATATGACTTAAGCCCACTTACCTCCTCCATTCTTAAGAGTGCTTCTTCCTGTGATTTTTCCTTTTCAACCCTTAAGTTTCTGATAAGATATGTCATGGATATTGATAAAAATATTATTTCACATCCAGTGCCAAACTTTGCACTGTTTAGTGTGAAAAAATTATTGGGCAACAGGCTTAAATTGTTCATTACAAATCCCATTAAACCGATAACAAGAAAAAGAATTCCAAACGAAAAATACCTGTCTATTGAGATTTTTCTATAGCGCATTGCAAAAATGGTAGATAAAATAAGCAATAAACTCAACAAGCCATTGATGTTGCAAATGGGATATGCAAACGCTAAAGTCTTTGGGTTTATAAATACAAGTAATGTGGATAAGCCAATTATCAAGTAAAGTGATTTATATATTTTGGAAAACCCTGGAAGTTTACTATTAACTCCAAGGAAATGCTCACAATACTTTAAGAGAAAAATATTTGAAAGTATGGCAGTTATAAGTACCGCCCTTGACGCAAAATATCCCGGTTCTTTGAAAATATATTGAAATAAAAGTCCATCAAGCGAAGCTTGCATCAAGCCAATTGAAAAAACATAGCCACTGTAATAAATGAAAGACTTTGTTTTTAAACTTGTATAAAAAAATAAATAAATAATACCAGCCAACAATAATAATCCATAAAATATCCCGAGGAACAATTGTTGTTTGTAATTGACCTGCCAAAATTCAGTTTCTGAATATAAGCTCAAGGGAAGATTGATTGTTTCACCATCACTTTTAAAGTGTAGATAAAATTGCTGCACGCTATTTTTTGGTAATTCTATTTTAAATACCGTAGAACGATGCGCTACCTGGCGTTCATTAAAGGGAATTTGATCCCCACTTTTAAATTCCGTTATCTTATTATTAGTGCCAATCTGATATAATTTGGCAACATCTGTAATAGGTCTGGCTGTTTCAAGGTAATATGTTTTAGCTTGCGCGTTGCTATTCTCTAAATTAAATCTAATCCAAAAATTATGCGTGGTGAATCCAGTACTTTGGTTTTCTGATTTTAACGACAAAAATTTCTTTGAAGGATCATTTTGGAGTTCGATAAGGTCATACTTTGATTTTCCAGCTTCATAAAATTCGGCATATTCAAATAGGTTTCCCTTACTTATTTCAGGGTCAAATACCACATTTTGAGCTATACAACCAACTCCTATAATGTAGGTTAAAAACAGTAGTTGTTTCATAGTTTGGGGCTTTAAAACTATTAAACATACGTAAAATAATGATTTAAGGTTTTAAATATTTAAGATTAATAAAAACCATAAATCATTAACTATTTGAGCTTAAAATTATTTTTTAAATTATTTTAAATAAATAAAAGATGAACAATAATTGGAATTCTCGACTTTCATTTTCCGAACAAACTTTCTTGCATATAGCTTCTGATTGTAAAATAAAATTATTATACTTTTCTACTTAAAGACAACTCCAGACTATAAATTTTAGAGCTATCAATGAAAAACTTTACTCTGCTTGCATTTTTGTTATATTTACGCCAAAATCCAATAACCTTTGTTATTTAACTCCTTCTCATTTGGATTGTTTTTGCCAATTACCCTCCTCCTTTATTGGGCTGTTGGCTTTAAAAGAATTAAAGCCCAAAACACAATTCTGCTTGTTGCGAGCTATTTTTTTTATGGTCTTTGGGACTGGAGGTTTCTATTTTTGATTGTTGCCAGCTCATTGGTGGATTATTTTGCGGCTATTGCCATCAAAAGCTCGGAAAGCGTAAGCAAACAAAAGCGCTATCTCTACAGCAGTATTATCTGGAATTTAGGGGTTCTTTTCCTTTTTAAATATTACAACTTTTTTATAGATGAATTTGCGCTACTGTTTAGTATGCAGCAGGGCGAATATGGCTTTAGCACATTAAATTTAATTCTTCCCATTGGTTTGAGTTTCTATACCTTCCAAACAATGAGCTATACCATTGACGTTTATAAAAATCGAATTGCCCCGACAAAAAATTTGCTCAATTTTTTATGCTTTGTAAGCTTCTTTCCACAGCTGGTAGCCGGCCCTATTGAAAAAGCATCAGATTTGTTGCCACAATTTAAAAATAAAAGGTCTTTTGATTCAATTGAAGTAAAAGAAGGCCTGCGGCAGATTCTTTGGGGTCTTTTCAAAAAAATGGTTATTGCAGACAATGCTGCCTATATGGTAAATATGGTGTACGCAAGTCCAGAAAACTACGGTAGCCTTTCACTGCTTTACGTCTCAGTGCTTTTCTTTTTCCAAATCTATGGAGATTTTTCTGGCTATTCTGATATAGCAATTGGTAGTGCAAAATTATTCGGCTTTAAGCTAAGCAAGAATTTCAACATCCCGTATTTAGCAAAAAGTGTTACAGAGTTTTGGCAACGCTGGCACATTACGCTTACGCGGTGGTTTTCAGATTATGTATATTTTCCCATTATTCAAAAAAACCTTCGCAGCAGCACACGCCGGAATCTAGCTATTTTTTTTACAATGATGTTGATTGGTCTATGGCATGGAGCAAATTGGACGTTTATTATTTTTGGAGTGTTTCATGGTTTTTTAATTATCTTAGAGAGAACACCCCTTTCAACAGACCGTAAATCTACCATTTTTCATAGCGCGTTACTTCCAAATTTTATAGTGCCCATTTTCAGCTTTGTATTCATTACAGTGTCTTGCATACTTTTTAGAAGCCCAAACATTGACGCAGCCTGGCTTATATTGAAAAGAATTTTTTCAATTATTCCAAGTGAAAAAATTGCCCTGCTTATTGATAAAAAATTCGTAGTATTCCTGCTCCTTATGATAACTGTAGAGGTGCTTACCCGCTTCAAAAGTTTTCCATTAACAAAGCTGGATCAATACTTTAATAGACCAACCCGATGGTTAATTTATTATATTTTAATTATTGTAATTTTCCTATATGCCGGATTTAAAGAAGATTTTATCTATTTCCAATTTTAATAAATCACAGAAGCGGTTATTGACTTACTGTCTGCTTTTTTTTATACCCTTGGTTGTATTTTATTGTTTGTTGGAATTATTAGCTCTAAACCTTCCTGTAAACTACAGGATTGTTGGTGATTACTTAAATTCCAAATCGCAAAAAATTGAAGTGATGGCTTTGGGGTCGTCACAAGTACGGTGCAGCTTTAATCCCGAATTATCGAATAAACCAGCTATAAACCTCGCTTCTTCATCACAGCACCACAAAGAAGATTTTTCAATTCTGAAAGGTACAATAGACAGACTTCCAAATTTAAAATACGTACTGTTTGAAGTTTCCTATATGCATTTGGAATTGCCTTACCATCCTAGGGAATATTGGAAGAATAATATATATTTAAAATATTACGCTGTCAACGCTTTTGAAAGAACCACCTACTTCACGGATAAGCTCGTATTCGTTTCAAATCCTAGATTTTATTCAGCTAAATTAAGAGACCATTATTTATATAAAAGCAACAAGGTACGTCTCAATAAATTTGGTTTCGATACCAATAATTATTACTCATCCTTCAATAAATTGGGTTACGATACTTCCAAAATAAAAAACAATGCCTTTAAAATATATACGGGTGAAAATTTGGAAATATTCAAAAATAATTCTGGGTATCTATTTAATATGTTGGACTATATGCAGTCCAAAAATTTAAAGGTAATTATTGCTACACTGCCGCTTTATAAAACCTATTTAAATAAAAGAAATCCTAAAGTCGTACATCGTCGCGACAGTATTCTATCGATAGTTAAATCGAAGTATAACAATGTGGTTATTTTGAACAAAGAAACCGATACGATTCAATTTAAGGTTAAGGATTTTTTAAACGAAAATCATTTAAATCCTGATGGTGCCAGAAAATTCACTTCAATAGTGAGCAAAGTGGTTGATAGTATAAACTAGATTTTTTTATATTGTTGAATTAAATCTCCTCCTCTTTATAGTAAATAGGATTCGGTGGCGCCGAAATGATTGCATAATTTATTAAACCTAACATCGCTAGGTAACGGAAGTTACCCACGAAACTTTAACCTCCAATGATTGAGAATAGAAGAATAGTTTTTTACACGGAGCTATGCGCCAGCTATAGTTTTGCCGGTTCGTTATACGCATACTTCGTTAGAAAAGTTTATCGGGGCATTGTGTAAAACGAAATTAAATTTATATACGAAATACACCTGCATATAAAGATGACGAAACCTTATGCTATTCTGAAAAAGATAAGCCTTTATCTTTAGGTTTGAAAAAAGCTTTATATTTAGATCAAAATGATAACTTTCTATGAATAAATGAAAAAACCCTCTGAAGGGTATTTTCCAGCGGTTGCATTAAATATCCTTGACCCTAAATTATTGACAAGATTTGCTGTTCAACTCCTTTTCATTCGGTCTATTTCTACCTATTACCCTGCTTATTTATTGGGCTGTGGGCTTCAAAAAAATAAAAACCCAGAATGCTGTCCTGCTGGTTGCCAGTTATTTATTTTATGGACTTTGGGACTGGCGGTTTCTCTTTCTTATTGTCGCCAGCTCGTTGGTAGATTATTTTGCCGGGCTAGCCGTAGCGAATTCAGAAAATAGAAATAATCAAAAGATTTACCTCTACAGTAGTTTACTCTGGAACCTTGGAGTGCTTTTTATTTTTAAATATTACAATTTTTTTATTGAAGAATTCGCCTTGCTTTTCAACCAGAATCAGGGTGAATACATGTTTAGTTCCTTAAACCTCATTCTTCCCATTGGACTCAGTTTTTACACCTTCCAAACGATGAGCTACACCATAGATGTGTACAAAAAACGGATTGAGCCCACTACTAATCTGCTCAATTTTCTGTGTTTTGTGAGTTTCTTTCCGCAATTGGTAGCTGGTCCAATAGAAAAGGCTGGGGACTTGTTGCCACAGTTCAATAAACCTCGAAAATTTATTGCTGAAGATACCAAGGACGGTTTGCGGCAGATACTGTGGGGTCTTTTCAAAAAAATGGTCATTGCGGACAATGCGGCCATAATTGTTAATATGGTCTACTATAATCCAGAGAATTACGGTAGCTATTCGCTGGTATATGCCTCGGTGCTGTTCTTCTTTCAGATTTATGGGGATTTTTCGGGGTATTCAGATATTGCCATTGGTACAGCGAAACTGTTCGGTTTCAAGCTTAGCAGAAATTTCAACGTGCCTTATCTGGCAAAAGGGGTAACAGACTTTTGGCAACGCTGGCACATAACACTTACGCGCTGGTTTTCAGACTATGTGTATTTCCCCATTATCCAAAAAAATCTACGGAGCACCACAAGGCGGATTATTGCCATCTTAATAACAATGAGCCTGATAGGCCTTTGGCATGGTGCCAATTGGACGTTCATACTTTTTGGTCTCTTACAAGCGGTTCTGATGATTATGGAAAGATTGCCAATGGGACGTAACAGAAAAACTAGCTTTTATTATCGAAAGCCAAGAATACCAAGTTTTTTAATGCCCGTTTTCACTTTTCCTTTTATAGTGGCCTCGTGCATTCTTTTCAGAAGTCAATCTATGGACCAAGTGGCAGTAATTTTTGAGCGAATTTTTTCTTTTATATCCAGCGAAAATATTAAGGAGCTTTTGAACAGGAAGTTCTTGTTCTTTCTTTTTATATTGGTCGCTTCGGAAGTTTATATGCGCCACAAAAATTTTCCGTTATACCAACTAGACAAACATTTGAACAGGCCCACAAGATGGGTCATCTATTATATATTTATAATTCTAATTTTTAGATATGCTGGTCCCAAAGAGGATTTTATCTATTTTCAATTTTAGCGGACGGCAGCTCCGGTTTTTAAAATACTGCCTCTGGTTTTTTGTGCCGGTAGTAATCGCCTACATTATTTTAGAAATTGTGGTGGTGAATACTCCCATTAACTTTAAAATTATTGGACAGTATTATCGGGAACATTCCGATGAAATAGAATTGATAGGCCTGGGTTCCTCCCAGATGCAAAGCGCTTTTAACCCTGCATATGCGGAAGTTAAGGCGATTAATTTTGCCTCAAAGTCACAACACCATAATGAAGATTTCCATATCTTGAAACAAACACGGAAAAATTTTCCGAAACTGAAATATGTTTTGCTCGAGGTTTCGTACAGCCATTTAGAGCTTCCGCACCATCGTGACGATTATTGGAAAAACTCCATCTATCTTAATTATTACGGGGTAAATGGGTTTGGCCGTCTAACAACGTATAAGGATAAATTGCTCTACCTCTCCAACCCACGGTTCTTTTCGAACCAACTAACGGATTATTATATTTTTCAAATCGATAAGTCAAAGTTCAACCAATACGGTTTTGATACAAACAACTATGATGGGCCATTCAATGAAATGGGTTTTGATGAAGCCAAAATTGCCCAACATAATTTTCAAAAACTAAATAATGAAGACCTCTCAATTTTCAATAGAAATACCGCTTACCTATACCGAATACTGGATTATACAAAGGCCGAAAATTTGCAGGTTATTATCTGCACCACACCATTCTACAAAACTTATCTAAAGGCTAGAAACCCCAATATTCTGCGGAGAAGGGACAGTATTCTTCAAGTAATTGAAAAAAAATACGGTAATATAACATTGCTTTTTCAGGAGAATGACACCCTTCATTTCACTGTTCGGGATTTTATCAATGAAAACCACTTAAACCCAGATGGAGCAAAAAAATTCACTGGCTTTGTGAACCAAAAACTTGACAGTCTGAATTAATCCTTCTTCAACTTTTCAAAATAAATTTTTGCTGCCTTTATCACTCGTGGCGCAAGAATTATGGTCGCCGTCATCGTGGGAACGGCCATCAACGCGAAAAAAGTATCAATTAAATTAATCATCATACTCAGTGAAGTTGTGGCGCCTACGAGAATACTAATTATATAAAAATAATTATAGATCCCTTTATTTTTATCACCAAAAAGAAAAGACATACACTTACTGCCATAATAAGAATATGAAAAAAGTGACGAAATACTGAAAGTGATAATACATGCCAATAAACCGAATTTCCCAAAAATCGGGATGCTTTCCTCAAATGCTGACGCAGTTAAGCTCACACCGTTGGCGTCGCTACTTTGCCAAACGCCCGTTACCAAAATTGCTAAAGCAGTGAGCGTACAGATTATCAAAGTATCTATTGCCGGTCCCAACATCGCCACCAAACCTTCGCGGATGGGCTCATTGGTTTTTGCTGCCCCGTGTGCCATTGGCGCAGTACCTATTCCCGCTTCATTTGAAAACGCGCCGCGACGAATTCCCAAAAGAATTATCCCGCCAATAACACCGCCCAAAAACGCATCTCCTTTATAAAAATTTGCTGAAAAAGCATCTGTAAAAATCAATTTGAAATAGTATGGAACCACATCAATGTGAACAATCAAAATGATCAGAACCAAAAGAAAATAAAGAATAACCATTCCCGGAACCATTTTTGAAGCCGTCTTACTTATTCGTGACAAACCACCTAAAATAACCACAGAAGTAATTGCCGCCAAAACCAAACCAATAATCAAATCGGTCTGAAAACCATTGTAGATTCCGGCAGGTTTTAAAAGTATATCGTTTATAGCTTGGGTAAGTTGGTTTACGTTGAAAACCGGCAATGCTCCTACCAACCCCGCCACACTGAACAAAACTGCCAAGGGCATCCACTTTCTTCCTAAACCTTCAATAATAAAATACATTGGCCCACCTTGAATTTTACCTTCGCTATCTTTTCCTCTATATAAAATTGCCAAAGTCGCAGTGAAAAATTTTGTCGACATACCAATTACGGCACTCACCCACATCCAGAACATAGCTCCAGGGCCACCAATTGAAATGGCCACGGCCACACCCGCAATATTACCCATACCTACCGTTGAGGAAAGAGCAGTCATTAACGCTTGAAAATGGGTTATTTCGCCAGTATCGCTTTCATTGTCATACTTTCCGCGAAGTACGGCAATGGCGTGGCCTAGGTATCGAAAAGGGAGAAATTTAATCCGAATTAAAAGATATAATCCGCCACCAATCAAGATTATTAATAGTGGTAAACCCCAAGCAACAGAAGCCATTTCAGCAATAAAGTTGTCAATTTTATTCAAAATAAATATTTAAAATTTTATCTAATGTAGCGTTAAAATTTTTAAAATTAACGGGGAAATTGTTACTTGCAGCACCAAATGAAACAACGACTAACCATTTTTTTTATTTTCGTCTCGTTTTTTTCAATCGCTCAAACCGACACCGAGTGGAAAAAAAGTGCTTTCTACATCACTCCTGAAATTCTTTTAGGCCTTACAATGGAAGCCAATGACGGTTTCCCAGATACAAAACTGCAAAAGCAGGCCGTTTTGAATTTTGGACGCCATCAAGAGAACAATCCACAAGAATGGGCACAACGTTTAAAAGGGGCCAAAACAGGATTGTCAGTTGGGATAACCGATTTTGGTAATCTGGACAGCTTGGGGATAGCTTTAACAGTAACGCCTTTTATTGAATTCAAAGCTTTTGGGAGTGAGCGTTGGAAAATGTTGACAGGGATGGGCGCTTCCTATTTCACTAGAAAGTTTGACCTTGAAACCAATCCACAGAACAGGGCTGTAACCACTGATTTTACTTGGGCTTTTCGCACCTATCTTTATTATCAATTTCTCAGTACATCCACCTTAGATTGGCGTGTGGGCATGGGATATTCGCACCATAGCAATGGGCATACACGCTTAATGAATCAAGGGTATAATTCCTTTTTGCTGAGTCTTTCCGCAGATATAAAAAATCCTTTTAACCATTCTAAAATTACGGCTACTATAGCAATTCCTAAATACAATAAAACGGTATATAATTATTTTGCTATCCGCGGCGGCCTTGGTGTAAGTGCATTTGCTTTGGCATTTAATGATAAAAAAGATGTTTATACCATAGCTGGGGAATACGGCCGTGTTTATAATAATACCTTTAAAGTGGGCATAGGTTTCTACTACCGTTTTTACCAGCATTATTACGACTATATTGAAGAAAATGAATCTTTGGTGCAGGCTGGAAGAGAGTTTGATTATTTCAAAAGCAATGCGTGGTATTATGCCTCCAATTTGGGCGTCAGCATTCATGGTGAAATATTCCTGAATCATGTAGGTATAGATTTGCAACTGGGCTATAATTTACATAAACCGGCATATAAGCTGGATTGGCGAATAAACGAAGGCTGGGTCAATACGCCACGGGAAATTTCTAAATCCTGGGTTTTGGGAGAACTGGATGATAGCTATAAAAAGAAACATCGTATCTCAACTAGATTGGGCTTAAAGTATTATTTAATTGGAATGGAAAAGTCTCCGAAAAATAATTTTTACATAGGCGCCCATTTGAATGCCAATTTCGGGCAAGCAGACTTTACTGAGTTGAACTTTGGGTATGTTCATAGCTTTAATTTTCGGGAGAGGAAATAAAAGAGGTCGTCTAAAAACAATTTAGGCGACCTTTTTTGTTTTCTTTGATGTTATTGTAGTTTATTTTAAATAATTCAAAACATTTTTTTCAATACGTTCATGAATATTTAAGACGTCTGCTTTTACAAATTTTTCTCCTGTAATATTTTCGTAAAGCTCAATATACCTTTCGGAAACAGTTTCAACATATTCATCACTCATAGTGGGAACTTTCTGCCCTTCCAAACCTTGAAAGCCATTCTGAATTAACCATTGACGTACGAACTCTTTGGAAAGCTGTTTTTGCGGTTCGTTGTTTTTCTGGCGTATTTCATAACCTTCGTTGTAAAAATAACGCGAGGAATCTGGGGTGTGTATCTCGTCAATCAGTACAACTTTACCGTCTTTCGTTTTTCCGAATTCATATTTGGTATCCACCAAGATCAATCCGCGTTTGGCAGCAATCTCACTTCCACGTTGAAAAAGTTTTCGGGTATAATCTTCCAATTGAAGATAATCAGCTTCAGAAACGATTCCTCTTCTCAAAATGTCTTCCCGCGAAATATCCTCATCGTGATCGCCCATTTCGGCTTTGGTAGCAGGTGTAATTATTGGCTGTGGAAATTTATCATTTTCCTTCATTCCTTCTGGCATCACAACACCGCAGAGCATTCGTTTTCCAGCTTTATATTCCCGCGCTGCATGACCACTCATATAACCGCGGATTACCATTTCAACCTTAAAAGGTTCACAGGCTTCGCCAATTGCAACGTTCGGGTCGGGTGTTGCAATTAACCAATTCGGCACCAAATCTTCAGTATCGCGCATCATTTTGGTTGCAATTTGGTTTAAGATTTGCCCTTTATAAGGAATTCCTTTTGGCATTACAACATCAAAGGCACTCAGCCTATCCGTAGCAACCATTAAAAGTTTGTTATTTTCCAAAGTATAAACCTCGCGAACCTTTCCGTGGTAAACGCTTCTCTGTCCGGGGAAGTTAAAGTCTGTGGCAATTATGGTATTACTCATTTTGATCTTAAATTTACGATTGACGATTTGCCATGGATGATTGATGATTTATTAAGCCGCCTATTATTCCAAACTGCTACTGCAAACTGGTACTGCTAACTTTTTTCAGTCTAAGTTTTCAATATTCCTGTAAGCCGCAATCACTTCTTTCACAAGCCTATGGCGGATTACATCCTTATCGTCTAGATAAACCATCCCCACACCTTTCACATCTTTCAATACCAGCAAGGCTTCCTTCAGTCCTGAAATCACACGACGCGGAAGGTCAATCTGTCCGGGGTCGCCAGTAATCATGAATTTTGCGTTTTTTCCCATACGGGTCAAAAACATTTTCATCTGTGCGTGGGTTGTGTTTTGCGCTTCGTCCAAAATTACAAAAGCATTGTCCAAAGTACGGCCGCGCATAAATGCTAGGGGTGCAATCTGTATAACCCCAGTTTCAATGTGTGACGCCAATTTTTCCGCAGGAATCATATCGCGAAGTGCGTCGTACAACGGTTGCATATATGGATCGAGTTTTTCTTTTAAATCTCCGGGAAGAAAACCTAAATTCTCTCCAGCTTCCACCGCAGGTCTTGTTAAGATGATACGCTTTACTTCTTTATCTTTCAATGCTTTAACTGCAAGCGCAACCCCTGTATAGGTTTTTCCTGTTCCCGCTGGGCCAACTGCAAAGACCATATCATTTTTGCCCATAAGCGCTACCAGCTTTCGTTGGTTTGCCGTTTGGGCTTTTATTGGTTTTCCGCTTAAACCGTGAACGATTACTTCACCGCTGCCTGCGGGGCTTTCGTACTCTTCCTTGTTTCGACTTAAAAGTACCCGTTCAATTACGTTTTCGTCAATTTTGTTGTATTTCGCGAATTGATCCAAAAGCATTGTAATGCGTCGGTCAAATTCCTCCAGCACATCATCATCACCATACGCCTTGATTTTATTGCCGCGTGCAACGATTTTCAGTTTTGGAAAATATTTTTTAAGAAGGTCAATATTAGCGTTTTCAAGTCCGAAGAAATCCCTTGGGCTAATCTCTGTAAGTTCGATGATAAGTTCGTTCAAAAGGCGTGCTTTTTTAATATGTGGAATATGCAAAAAATAGTTTTGCTACTAACAAAAGTAACCTATTTTTGTGGTAAGTCTTTTAAGAAAATATCAACAATCCATTTATGCCTATAATTACACTTACTACTGACTTCGGAGAGAAGGATCACTTTGTTGGCGCAGTAAAAGGAGCTATTTATACCGAAATGGAAGATGCAAAAATTGTTGATATCTCGCACTCTGTTTCGCCATTCCATCTTCATGAAGCTGCCTATATAATCCAAAACGCATACAAGAGTTTTCCGCAGGGAAGCATTCACGTAATTGGTGTAGATTCTGAGTTAAATCCTGAGAATAAACACATTGCAGTATTGATGGACGCACATTATTTTGTTTGCGCGGATAATGGTATTATTTCAATGCTCACTTCTGAAATCCGTCCAGAGAAAATTGTTGAAATAAATATTCACGACCGCGTTATCAGCAATTTTCCGGTTTTAGATGTTTTTGTGAAAGTTGCCGGACACATAGCACGCGGCGGCACACTGGAGGTTATTGGTAAAAATATTACTGAAATAAAGGAATTAACCGGCATCCGCCCCGTTGTAAGCAACAAAGAAAGCCAAATTATCGGCAACGTTATTTATATTGACAACTACGGAAACGTGATCAGCAACATAACTAAAAAACTTTTTGAAGAAGTGGGCCGCGGCAGAGAGTTTATTATAAATGCCCGAACTGCGAAATTCACCCAAATACATACACATTATAGTGACGCAATAAATTTTAATCTTCCACCTGAAAAACGGGAGGAAGACGGAAAAAAACTGGCACTTTGGAATTCATCGCAATTTTTGGAATTGGCTATTTACAAAAGCAATCCTACTTCCGTGGGCGGGGCATCAAGCTTGTTTGGCCTTGAATTTAGGGATACAATTACCGTTAATTTTAATGCCGAATCTTGAGTGAAAACTGTTAATTGTTAATTGAAAAATATGTTTACCCGGATAGTTAAAATGGAATTCGAAAAGGAAAATGTTTCTGCTTTTCTGGCTAATTTTGAAGTCGTTAAAGACAAGATTCGCAATTTTCCCGGCTGTACTTTTTTGGAACTTTACAACGATAAAAATAACGAAGCAATCTTTTTCACCTATAGCCGTTGGAATGATGAGCCAGATTTGGAAAATTACAGAAACAGCGAACTTTTTAAAAATGTTTGGAGTGTAACAAAACCAATGTTTAAATCAAAAGCTGAAGCTTGGAGTGTTGATACGCTTGTTAGTATTCATTAAACAGCTGCAGTGAAAGGTTAGATGGTTAGATGGTTAGATGGTTAGATGGTTAGATGGTTAGATGGTTAGATGGTTAGATGGTTAGATGGTTAGATGGTTAGATGGTTAGAAAAAAAGAAAACTTGGCGACTTTTCGCATTGGCGAGAAAATAATTGAATCGTAAAACGAAAAAGAGTTTTATTTCTACATAGACTGAATTGAAACTTTGAACTTTGAACTCTGAACTCTGAACTCTGAACTCTGAACTCTGAACTCTGAACTCTGAACTCTGAACTCTGAACTCTGAACTCTGAACTCTGAACTTAAAATAAATGTTTACAATAATAAAACGCGAAATAAATTCCTTCTTTTCAAGTACCATCGGGTATTTGGTGGTTGCTGTTTTTTTGGTTATAAACGGTTTGTTTCTTTGGGTTTTTAACGGAAGTTTCAACATACTCGATTCCAGCTTTGCAGACCTTTCCCCCTATTTTGAACTCGCGCCCTGGGTGCTGCTTTTTTTGATTCCCGCAGTATGTATGCGCGCCTTTAGCGACGAAATGAAAATGGGCACTTTAGAACTTTTACTCACCAAACCGGTATCGTTGAAACAAATAGTTTTGGGGAAATACTTCGGTGCAGTTCTCTTAATTTTGATAGCGTTGGCGCCAACAGTTTTGTACGTTTTTACCATTTCAGAATTAGGCAATCCTCCCGGCAATTGGGACGTTGGCAGTACAATTGGCTCTTACATTGGACTATTATTTTTAGTGCTTGCCTATACTTCTATTGGTATATTTTCATCCACGCTTTCGCAGAATCAGATTGTTGCTTTTATAATTGCCGTTTTTCTCTGTTTTGCGCTTTATTATGGCTTTGATAGCTTTTCATCTTTAAGTTTTAATATTTCACAATTCGGGATGAAGGCCCATTTTGATAGCGTTGCCCGCGGGGTTTTAGACACACGGGATTTGATTTACTTTTTGAGCGTTACGGCATTTTTCATTGCGTTGACCATTTTTAAATTGAAAAAACAATAATGAAGACTTCAGTTAGAAAAAATATAGGTTCGCTGATAGTTTTGATTGCAGGACTGATTCTTTTGAACATCCTCGGAAACTATTTCTACAAGCGCTTTGACCTTACACAGGACGAGCGTTTCACCCTTTCCGAAGAAGCAAAACAAATTGTTGATCAAATTAATTCTCCCATAGTCGTGGATGTTTTTCTGAAAGGAAATTTTCCGCCTGAATTCCGCAGACTTCAAAATGAAAGCGAACAACTTTTAGAGGAGTTTTCAGCCTATAATTCCAATATAAAGTTTGAATTTATCAACCCTACCAAAAAAGGCAACGAAGCCTTCCAATCGCAATTTGAGAAATTTGGCTTGACACCCGCTCAAGTATCCGTTACCGAAAGCGGTAAACAGAGCACCGAACTTGTCTATCCATGGGCACTGGCCCATCACGATGGCAGATCAATTAAAATACCATTACTAAAAAACCAACTGGGCGCCACTTCTGAAGAAAGAGTGAACAGTTCCCTTCAAAATCTGCAATATGCCTTTGCTGATGCCTTTAAAAAACTTGCAACTGAAAAATCCAAGAAAGTAGCGGTATTAAAAGGAAACGGCGAATACGACGACCGCTACATTGCAGATTTCTTTGGAACACTTCGGGAATATTATTTTATCGCTCCTTTTACGCTCGATTCTGTTGCTTCCAATCCTGAAAAAACTTTAAGCGCTTTAAATAGTTTTGATTTAATTGTGGCCGCGCAGCCCACAGAGGCTTTCAGTGATGCTGAAAAGTATGTGCTGGATCAATATATTATGAATGGCGGAAACTCTCTTTGGTTGCTTGATGCAACCCAAATGAAGTTGGATACGGTTAGCGGAAACAGTTTCGCTTTTGGGAAGGATTTAAACCTAAACGATTTCTTCTTTAATTACGGAATTCGCATCAATCCTAACTTGGTGAAAGACGTTTATTCCGCGCCCATAGTTTTGGCCAGTGGCGACGATAGAGACTCGCAATACAGCCGCTATCCTTGGTTTTTTAGTCCACTTAGTAGCAGCGCAAACAATCACCCAATTGTTTCAAACATTGAAGCTGTAAAGTTTGATTATGCCAGCGCAATTGATACACTTCCAAACAATATTAAAAAAACGGTGCTGCTCTCCACTTCCCCCATAAGTAAAATAGTGGGACTGCCCTTCCCTATTGATTTTGATGTAGAAATTCCGAAGAATTTACAAGTAGTGAACGAAGGGCCAAATCCCAATGAATACAACGCTGGCGAAGTGCCGCTCGCGGTTTTGATGGAAGGTGAATTCACTTCAGTTTTTAAAAATCGCGTGAAGCCTTTAAAATTGAGTGGCGAACTGAAAAATATAGATGACGGTAGCGATTCAAAAATGGTCGTTATTAGCGATGGGGACATCATAAAAAACCAAATGCAGGGCAATAGACCGCTTGAACTCGGCTTCGATAAAATGACCAATCAGTTCTATGGAAATAAGGAATTTCTGCTGAATACGGTCAATTACCTTCTTGACGACAGCGGACTTATAAACATTAGAACACGGCAAATTGCGGTGCCATTTCTGGATCCACAAAAAACTGTGGAACAACGCACCAAGTGGCAAATGCTTAATATATTGTTACCGTTGGGGTTACTGGCTCTTTTTGGAATAGGTTTTACCCTTTACCGAAAACGTAAATACACTCGCTAAATGTTGATAAGTTTGTTTTAGCAAACACTTCAATTGAAATATATTTGTGGTTCAACAGGCTCACCAAACTTTTAAGCTACTATCAATTAAAAGTTTTGGGAGAGCATTATTGACAATTATTTCATCAAAAACACATATAATGAAATTTATCGTATCGAGTTCGTATTTATTAAAACAACTGCAAGTTTTGGGCGGTATTATAAATAACAACAATACCCTGCCTATTTTAGATAATTTCCTTTTCAACTTGGACGGGAAATCCCTTACCGTTTCAGCTTCCGATTTGGAAACTACTATTTCCTCAAAGTTGGAGGTTGAAAGCACTGAAAAAGGATTGGTCTGCATTCCTGCAAGACTATTGTTGGAAACCTTGAAAACCTTTCCAGAGCAGCCGTTAACCTTTACCGTTGAAGATAACAACACTATTGAAATTAGCTCCAATCACGGTAAATACGCTTTAGCGTACGCCAGTGGCGAAGAATTTCCAAATGCTGTGGAATTGAAAGAACCTTCCGCCACAGTTGTTCAGGGAGATGTACTTGCTACGGCAATCAGCAAAACAATTTTTGCTTCGGGAAACGATGATCTAAGACCCGTAATGAGCGGTGTTTTCTTTCAGTTTTCAACGGACAATTTAGTGTTCGTTGCAACCGATGCGCACAAATTGGTAAAATATACCCGCGATGATATTAGCGCTTCACAAACTGCGGAATTCATAATGCCGAAAAAGCCGCTTACCCTTTTAAAAAGCATTCTAGCAGGAAGCGAGGAAAACGTTACCATAGAATATAACGAAAGCAACGCAAAGTTCATTTTTGAAAATACCGAAATGATTTGCCGATTGATTGATGGGAAATATCCAAACTACGAAGCCGTAATTCCAAAAGAAAACCCAAACAAATTGGTTATTGATAGAAACCAGTTTTTAAATTCCGTGCGTCGTGTTTCTATTTTCTCTAGCAAAACAACGCACCAAATCCGTTTGAAAATTGCGGGCGCTGAATTGAACATTTCAGCGGAAGATATAGATTACAGCAACAAAGCCGAAGAGCGTTTAACCTGCGATTATCAAGGCGATGATATGCAGATAGGTTTCAACAGCCGTTTCCTTACGGAAATGCTGAACAACCTTACAAGCGATGAAGTTTCTTTGGAAATGAGTTTGCCAAACAGAGCTGGAATTCTTACCCCTGTTGACGGGCTTGATGAAGGCGAAACGGTTACTATGCTTGTTATGCCGGTAATGCTTAATAATTAGATTCTTAGATTCTTAGATTCTTAGATTCTTAGATTCTTAGATTCTTAGAAGTTTAGAATATTATTTTAAGTAATCCGCCCAATTGGGCGGATTTTTTTTATTTCAAAATTGTGATGACATATTCTTTATCGTTTCGATGTGTAGTTAGTTTAATCCTTAAAATCACTAACAACTAAAAACTACACACATGAAAACATTAAAAACATTGAGCATTTTATTCTTCTCTTTACTAATTCTTTCTTGTTCCAAAGATGATGATAACGACAGTGGCGGAGATCCTGCCAAAACTGAATTTACCGCTACAATCAATGGCGGAGGCTTTGGCAGCAATTACGCAGCTCGCTTGGGAAGCTACTCAACGGACTCCAACAACGGACTAACCCTTGCAATAACAGATGAGAATGCAAACGTGATACGCTTTTTTTTCAATCAAACAGGTGGCTTTGGAAGCGGAATCACCAAAATTGTTGGAGACGTAGATTCCAACGGATTCGTAACAAACGTTATAATTAGGGACCAAGGCGCCCAAGTTACTTACAACTCTTCCGAGGGTGAGATAAATATCTTGGAGAACCGCGAAAATCCTGATAGCGAGGACGGGCGGTTGATATCCGGAAACTTTACCATAACGGCAACTTCAGGGGTGGGACCCACTGTTACTATGACCGGAAACTTTAAGGATTTTGCTTATTGATTAAATAAAATGTTCAAAGAACCAAAAAAGGGTTGCACGAACGCTACCCTTTTTTTTATGTCCGCTCCGTTCCATTTAGACAATCGTTTAAAAGTTTACCAAAGAATCTTACCTTTGCTGCCAATGATACATACAGACACCATAGTGGCAATGGCTACCCCAGCAGGCGCTGGAGCAATAGCAGTTTTAAGGCTTTCAGGGCCAGAAGCTATAGCAATTGCTTCTTTTATCTTTACTTCCGTTTCCGGAAAGGAACTCGCAAAACAGAAAACCCATACCGTACATTTAGGGAATATAAAAGATGGTGAACGTGTTATTGATGAAGCACTCATAACAATTTTTAAAAATCCAAATAGCTACACAGGTGAAGATGTGGTTGAAATCTCCTGCCACGGAAGTAATTACATTCAGCAAGAAATAATACAACTATGCCTTCGGAAAGGCTGTCGAATGGCGCAAGCTGGCGAGTTTACACTTAGAGCATTCCTTAATGGAAAGATGGATTTAAGCCAAGCAGAAGCAGTTGCAGACCTTATTGCTAGCGACAGTGCTGCCAGCCATCAGCTTGCAATACAGCAGATGCGTGGTGGTTTTTCTTCAGAAATAAAAAAGCTACGTGAGGAACTGTTAAATTTTGCTTCGTTAATTGAGTTAGAATTGGATTTTGCCGAGGAAGACGTAGAATTTGCAAACAGGGACGAATTTCAAAAACTTATTTCAAAAATAACCCAGGTTCTGAAACGTTTGATTGATTCCTTCGCCACGGGAAATGTACTAAAAAATGGAATTCCTGTGGCCATTGTGGGCGAACCAAACGTTGGAAAATCCACGCTTTTAAACGCCCTTTTAAATGAAGACCGTGCTATAGTTTCAGAAATTGCAGGAACTACCCGAGATACTATTGAAGATGAAATAAGCATTGGCGGAATCGGGTTTCGTTTTATTGATACCGCCGGAATCCGGGAAACGTTGGACGTTATTGAGGGATTGGGAATAAAGAAAACTTTTGAAAAAATTGAAGCTGCTCAAGTTGTTATTTACCTCTTTGATTCTGAAAAGTTTCAGGTTTCAGGTTCCAAGTTTCAGGTTGAAATTGAAACCATCAAAAACAAATATCCTTTAAAAAATCTTGTGATTGTTGCCAACAAAGTGGATAAACTTTCAGAAGAAGAAACAAAACAACTATATGTCACCCTGAGCGCAGTCGAAGGGTCTTCTTTTCTATTACTTTCTGCGAAAACGAAAAATGGTGTTACCGAACTTCAAAATAAATTACTCGATTTCGTAAACACTGGCGCACTCCGCAACAACGAAACCATTGTTACCAACAGCCGTCACTACGACGCCATGCTGAAGGCTTTGGAGGAAATTATCAAAGTACAGCAAGGTATTGACAGCGGTTTGAGCGGCGATCTTTTGGCTATAGATATTCGGCAGGCGCTTTATTATTTCGGTGAAATTACCGGTGAAATCTCTAACGATGAGTTATTGGGTAACATATTTGCCAATTTCTGCATCGGAAAGTAAATAGCCATCTCAAATTTTTGGGTCGTCCTTAGTTGCCATACCCGTACTCGACCAAATATCGGCCAACATTTCCCAAGGTATCTGGCCTCTCTTTTTATTTTCAGAAGTAATTTGCTCCATAATATTCTTCAATACAGGACTGTCGGAAATTCCCATGGCAGCACCAATTGTCTTTACAACCATTTGCGCAAGTTCCACAGGTTCCTGGGTTGCCCACGATTTTCCATACGCCTCCCAATCGGTATGCGTGGTTGGCATTTCTATATCTTCGGGTCTTGTTGCAGCTGTATCTAATACAGTCGCTCTTTCTGCTGGGATTTTTTCATTATAGGTTATAAGTATTTCGCCTTCTTCGAAATTAGCAAACGATTGGCTCAACGAATTCTTATCCCACTTCAGCTCCATTTTGCCCTCTGCTGGGTGGTAAATGGATGTATAGACAGTTCCAAATCCCTCATTATATTTTCGGTTGAACAGCGGACTTTTCAAAAACGCCTCAACAATAGCATTTTGTTCCTGTCCCTTTTCAGAAATAATCTTTTGCAGAAATGCTTCACGCTCCAATGTTTTTGAAAACTGAGCATGTTCCGGCCAGTCTATTTTCCCTTGATGGTTTGTTGAAAGTTCAATGTCTTTTACTATCGGGTCACGATCGGGAGCCAACTGTAATAACTTATGGCTACCTGTCTTGTCTAAAACCATAACATTGTAGGCCATATGGGATGGAATATGCTGCAAAACTTCAACAGCTTCAGAAACACTTGAACAGAACTCAAGCACATAACGGATTATAAATGGAATTCCAAAGCCCTTGCCCACTACTTTTCTTCCCCCAAAAGTGAGGGAAACAACCAAACCATCAGAATTCATTCCATCTACCATACCCCATAAGCAATCACTAATCCCTATAATATGTTTTCCATTCCAAGCGGTGTTTAATATAGTACCTTCAGACAAATGAGGATGATAGTCATAATTCCTTATCAGCATCGGCGGGTTTTGAGTGATAAGCTGTGAGCACCCACTAATATATGCCGGAGGTTGATATCCGGTCAAAAAACGTTCTGCTATGGGATCGTTACCTGCCAAGCTGCAAAGTTTTTCATAGGTAGGAACAAATTTTGGCATATACTCCTGTAGCTTTGCCTTGGCCACAGATAACGGTGGGTTATCCACCGCACCTTTGCTTTGGAACCAAGCCTTATAAGCAGGCCAATGTTTCAGAAATAATTTTTGCCATTTTTGTCCAGGCTTCGCCTCAGAAATTGATTGATAATTAAGTTGTAGCATTTTTTTTTAAGTTCTTTATTAAATTTTAATTTTCGTTTAGGAAGTAGCTGATATTGAAATAGAATGTAATCAGAAAATCAATCTATTTCACATAAACCGTCTTCCTATTCACAAACTCCATCATACCATCTTTAGCGAGCTCTCGGCCGTAGCCTGAGCGTTTTTCACCACCGAAAGGTAGCCTTGGGTCGCTTTTCACCAATTCGTTTATAAAATAGGCGCCATCGCTTACTTCGCCAGCATATTTAAGAGCCATTTCAATATTTGTAGTGCATACGGTAACTCCGAGTCCGTATCTAGACTGCTCTGAAAGTGCAAATGCCTCTTCAATTGTTTTTACTTTTAGCATTGCTGCCAAAGGGCCAAAGGTTTCTTCGTCAAAAGCGGGCATTCCAGGTTTCACATTTCCCAATATGGTAGGTTCGTGATAAGCTCCGTTCTGTTTTCCACCTAATAACAGTTCTGCACCCATTGTAACGGATTTTTGCACTTGCTGTTGCAATTGGTCTGCCAAATCCTTTCGTGCCAATGGGCCAACTTGAGTGCCACTTTCCAATGGATCGCCCGATTTTAAATTTTTTACTCCAGTGGTAAATTTGGTGACAAATTCATCATAAATGTTTTCCATTAGAATAAAGCGCTTGGCGGCAATGCAACTTTGTCCACAGTTCAACATTCTAGCCGTTAGTGCAGTTGCCACGGCTTTGTCAATATCTGCATCCTCCCAAACTATGAAGGCATTGTTACCTCCCAGTTCCAACAATGTTTTTTTTATATACCTTGCTGAAATTTGAGCAACAGCTGCCCCGGCTCTTTCACTACCGGTAAGCGTAACTGCTTTTACAACATCGTGAGCTATAATGCTTTCGGTTTTATCGTGATGCACTATCAAATTCTGAAAGACACCATCTGGAAAGCCAGCTTTTTTAAAAACACCTTCAATTAGTTCGGCGCAACCAAAAACGTTTGGCGCGTGCTTTAAAAGTCCCACATTTCCAGCAATAAGCGTGGGTGCCGCAAAACGAAATACCTGCCAGAAAGGAAAATTCCAGGGCATAATTGCGAATACGGCACCAATTGGGTCGTGACGCACAAAACTTTGCTGGGCATCGGTTTTAATAATTTCATCTGAAAGAAATTCAGAAGCATTTTCAGCGTAATAATCGCAGACCAAAGCACATTTATTCACCTCAGCACGCGATTCGGAAATAGGTTTGCCCATTTCCAAAGTTATCATTCTGGCATATTCTTCCACATCTCGGCGCAATATGTTTCCCGCCTTCGCCATTAATAAAGAACGGTCTTTCAACGGAACTTTTCGCCAAGATTGGAATGCGGTTTCTGCTTTTTGCAATTTTTCTGAAATAGCTTTATCTGTTTCGGCATTGTAGGTTCCAACTATTTCTTCGTTATAGGGGTTTATACTTTTAAAATTCATAGAATTAATTTCTCATTAACTATTGTTATTTAACAAATCAACAAACCTTTCGGGTTACTGAAACCCGAAAGGTTTTGACTGAATACTGCGTACTGGATACTGATTACTGATTACTGATTACTGAATACTGAATACTTATTTAGTAAGATTTCCAATTATCTCAGGCTGTTCGGTTTTATCATCCAAAACTGTGGAAGTGTAATTGGCTTGCACGGCATTTATCCAAGTTTTTGCGCGTTGCGTGAGTTGAAAATTATCGGTCATCATTCGTCCGCGAGTTACCAAAATACCCATATCAGCACCTTCGTACAAATAATCGCCTTTATTGGTTATGCGAAGAAAGAATGCCTCGTTTTCGGTTTCCACGGCTCTACGGTGCGTATCCATCCGGTTAAACTGTATATGGCCATTGTCAAAAATTTTCCAGATACCCGATCGTGGTGCTTCTGTAACTTGTTCTATGGTTTTTTTGGTATGCTTAATTATCAATTGGCTCCAGCTATCTGTATTTTCTTGTTTTGCCCAGCGATTGTTGATGGCTTTTACATCAAGATCATAATCTACGTCCATCCATTCTAAAATATGAAACAGATAAAGTGGCGCATCTGCCAATGCGAATACAGCATGATTAGTAATGGAGCTGGCACCCGTAACCCTTGGGTTAAGTTCGCCGAGATAGATTTCACCATTATCCTGATCAATCAAAAAGTCGAGTTCAAAATAGCCTTTATAACCTTCCTTTCTTAATTGGTTGCCAAAAAGCTGGGTGTACTCACGTGCTTTTTTCCTAAGAGCAGGTGTAAAAGAATCTGGATAAATTTCATTTCCACACCATCCCCCTTTATAAGGAGTAAGTTCTTTGAAACCTACCAATTCAGTCATCAGCGGTGCTACAATTGTTCCATGGCGCGTAACGCAAGCCTCGATGGCAGAACCGCGGCAATTAATGCGCTTCATTATTTTTACCTCTTTTTCAGCTTCTATTTCTTCCGCGTGCTTTTTGTATTCTTCTTCATTTGAAATAAAGAAAGTAGTATGCCCAGAATCACCAAATGGGGTTTGGATTACTAAATCGTTCCCCAACTTTTTTGAAACTTTTTGAAGATGCTCATAATCATTCACTTTTGAAAGTACGTAGGGAACACAAGCCACACCTGCTTTTTCAGCGAGACGGTTCGTATTCACCTTGTTGTCCATTGCTGTCCTCATTTTTGCGGAAGGAAACATCACTTCCAGCCCCAATTTCTTGGCGAGTTTTTCGGTTTTTTCGGTAAACATCAAAAACATTACTTTCCCGGCTTTTCTTCCTTTTTTTCGAGATTTTACGTATTCCTGCACTTCGGGATGCTGCAAAAGATAATTGTTGATGTCTTCGATGCTTTCAAACTCATCATGCGGAATTTCTTCCTTGGGTGAAAAAACATTCGGGTGAAGCCCATCAAAGCACTCAATATAATTGATAAATTTGAAACCCTTTATCCACTCATCCGCTCCCAAGAGGTTGAAATTTGTGGCACTTACAAAATAAATGGGGGTCTCGTTTTTATAAAAGAAACGTCTCAAATCGGGAATGCCGTTGAGTACAGATTTTGGCTTCGCTACCGTTTTTGAAGTCTTACTATCTTTCGTCTTGGCGGCAGATTTTTTTACTGCCTTGGTTGCAGAAGCCTCTTTTTTCGTTTTTGAAGTTTTGCTTTTTGTTTTGGTTGTTTGTTTATCTGTACTCATAATTGTTTTTTAAAAAATTAAATTCGAAACTTCGACCCTTCAATAGGCTCAGGAAAGGAACGCTCAGTAACCTACGTAGAAAAATCGAAACAAAATGTTATTTGTATTCTAAGGGAAATTTTAAGTCATCCTTATTGACTTTTATGTTTTACTTAAGCTTTAATTTTTTCTTTTTGAAATAGCCATTCCCATGGCACCCAATGCTGTTGCGGTTTTTTGGCGGTTAAGTACGCTGTCGCGGAAAATGCGCAGGCCAAGATCTGCTCGGTAGCCGTGAATTTCCGATACATCAAGCGCCAGCATAAAGTTAATTATCTCTTCACTTACCACTTGCCCCGGAACCAAAACTGGAAAGCCCGGTGGATAAGGAATAACAAACGAAGAAGCTACTAAATCACGTCCCTCTGCCATTGCTTTTTTACAATCTCCAAGTGATATATATTCATAATTATCTTCATTATAAGCCATAAAATAGGCTTCCCTAATATTGCCGCCCGGTACATTTGGCACAGCGCGGAACGAACTGTGAAAGTAACTAAAGTCCGGCAATGGCGGCACTTCCTTTATAAGTGAATGGATTCGCTTTTGTGAAATCTCGCTCTCCCTGCTGTTTAGTGAGCGGAACTGCTCATCCAACTGTTCCGAAATTTTCAAGAGTGCATTGGTCAAATAGGCAACGCTACCTCTGGTAGTACCAATGTTTGTCATAAACAGCACCGTATTTCGCGAGGTTTTATTAATCTGGATATTGAACTGATCCATCAAATATTTATTTTTGAAGGTATCGCCATCCACGCCCGTTCTACCAATAAATAAAGTAATTTTTGTGGGGTCCAGCATAAATTCGTCCTTTTCCCAAGCAGCTTCCATTCTGTTCCAACCGGTTGAAGGCGAATAATATTCCCCAAGCCCTGTTTCCCTGTATTGGTCTGGGATAAAATCTTTTACCGTAAGTACGTCAAAATATTTATTCAACTGTGGGTTGTTAGTCACTTTTGCACGAAGCACCATCGCCATTTCAATACTTTTCTCCACCATTTCAAAGCCTTCAAATTCCACTTGCCGCCTTCCCACGTCAAGAGACGCAAGCATTTGGTAATTAGGCGACGTGGAAGTATGCGTCATGTAAGCTTCCAAAAAGGTGTTTTCAGATTTTTTTCTAAAATCCTCATCCCATATATGTATCATAGATCCCTGACGGAAACTGCTCAAGGTTTTGTGCGTACTCTGTGTAGCATATACCCTGATGCAAACTTTATCTGGATCCGGCAAAGAGGGCTCCTGCCCCTTGGAAAGTTGTTTTATGTGATTTTTGTAATCCTTTCTGTACGATTCACTCCGGTATTTGTGAAATAATTTTTTAGCTGAAAACATTGCCGTGCGCTGTTTGTAGGTATAAGTGAAACCTGCAAAAGCAAACCACGCCTCGTCCCAAAGAAAAATCATATCTGGTTTTATGGCCAATATTTCCTGCATCACTTTTTGAACATTATATACCAAACCGTCAAAAGTGCAATTGGTTAACAGTAACATTTTTACTTTGTCAAGCCTTCCCGCTTCCCGCAATTGAATTAATTTTTCTTTGATACTTTTCAAAGGAACCGCTCCGTACATAGAATATTCTTCAATGGGATACGAATCTAAATACACGGGATAGGCTCCGGCCAATACCATTCCGTAGTGGTGACTTTTGTGGCAGTCGCGGTCAATCAATACCAAATCTCCCGGTTCTATAATTGCCTGTAAAACTATCTTGTTAGCCGTAGAAGTTCCGTTGGTCACAAAAAAAGTACGTTGAGAGCCGTAGGTTTCGGCGGCCATTTCCTGTGCTTTTTTTAAAGTTCCAGTTGGTTGGAGCAAGGAATCCAGCCCACCTGTTGTGGAAGATGTTTCAGCCAAAAACATATTTCTTCCGTAAAATTCACCAAAGTCCTTAATCCATCGCGATTTAAAAACTGAATTTCCACGGGATATTGGCATGGCGTGAAAAATTCCTGTTGGTTTTTGGCTGTATTCTTTTAAAGCGCTAAAAAATGGTGTTTCAAAGCGTTCCCGAACGCCGCGAACAATACCCAAATGCAATTCCTGCAAATCTTCTTTCCTGTAATAAATTCTGCTGAATTGACGAAGGGTGCTGTCTTTTAAGTCAGTTAGTGAAGTATCGGTAACATAATAAGTATCAAGTTCTGGGCGGAACTGTCGCACAAATTCCCCCAGAAGTGGGCCGAGGTCGTATTCGGGTATATTTTCCAGATCAATTTTCAGCACATTTTGAATGTAGGGTTTCAATAATTCTGAAATATTTGTAGAGGCATACGGCGGTGCGTAACGTATTACAGCAGCTTGCAAATTTGGGTTGAAAAGCAAGGCAATCAGCGCATCCTGAAAGGAAGGCTGCACTAAAAAATCATATGTAAATTGTTCGTTTGGTTCGCGTATTTCATTAAGCTTTTCCTGAAGAGCCACTTCTTCTTTGGCAGGAAGATCTTCTACAAAGAGTACTTCAAAATAGTTTTTCTTTTGACCCGACGAAAGTTCGCGCATATCATCAGAGCCCGAGTGCTCACTTTCTTCCGCGGGGGAAGAGGTGGGATGGTTTAAGTATTCATCACTTACAAGCTGACGGTTTATTTCGGTAATGTTGTGCGCCAATGAAACGTACTCCTCCTTGGTAAGCGCTTGGCTTAATCTTTCAAGCCTTATTTTTCCAGGGTAGACAAAATATTGTTCAATCGTACCAATATCCTTTAAAAAATCTTTGAGAGTTTCAATGTGTTCCTGTTCTGCTTTCGACCCTTTTTTTGAATTTGCAAGGTTTGCGCTTTCCCTCTTCAGATCCCGCCAAGTAGCGAGACGAAGTTGGCCAATACTATAATAAGGTGCACTGATTGTCTTTTTTTTATCGGACATTTTTTAGTTTTTGGAATTTATTGCGAGCTTATTACCTTCGCTATCTATAAATAGTGCGAAATGACCAGCATCATCACTTATTTTTGTTTTGGGCATAATTATGCGGCCGCCAGCTTTTTCCACTTTATCGAGAATAGGCTGAAGGTTTCTGCCTCCGTTTAAATAAACAAGCGAACCGGTTTCACTGGGAACGCAACCCTGCCCCATAACCAAAGCGCCACCAATACCTGTGGTAACGGGAAAAACGGCCATTGCATATTCGTTCATTTCAGTGGTTTCCATCTTTATACCATAAATCTGGTTATAAAAACTGGTAGCTCGCTCCATATTAAGGACAGGTATTTCAAACCAAGTAATGAAATCCTTCATCTTATTATTTGTCTTCTTTGGTTTTGCGGACATTGTTCCCATATTTATTTTATTTTGATGTTATTGTAATGTATTTATCAGTTGAGTTTATAGCTAGAATCTATTTATTTTTCATACCCATCTCCTTTGTAGCTGATCACACTAACTGGAAGCTCTATCTCGCTTTCCATTTTCTTAAGATGTTCCAGTTCGTCTACCTTTGTAGGCTTAATTAGTGGCCCTAAAGAATCGAGATACGGATGTTTTGCGCTGGGTGAATAAATGTTGAAATCGCCAAGATTGTCGCGAAAGCTCTTGAGCGGTTGGCCTAGGCGCATCACTCCGAGTTCACGGCTTCTTTTTACTCTTGACATATCTATTTCAATAGGGAAAATTTCTTCCGTGGCACCTGCTTTGTACAAGATTCTTCCGTCAGGACCACATACTGTTGAACGTCCAATTCCCCCTGTTTCCAGACCATTTATATCGAAGAAGAAACATTGGTTTACTGCGGCCATGGTCTGCGCGATGGAATGCTCTATTTCGCGATCCATGGTGGCAGTCATTGTGGGGTGAAGTATTACTTCGGCACCCATAACGGCAAGTGTTCTAACTGTTTCGGGGAACCACATGTCATAACAAATTGATACTCCGAAAATACCAACATTTGGAATCTCGAAAGTGCAGAATTCATTGCCCGGGGTTATCCCAACCTCAAAAGGGTAGAAAGGAAACATTTTGCGATATCTGGTTACAATTTCACCTTTGGGATTAATAACGGTTGCGGTGTTGTAAATCTTGTCACCATCCTTTTCAAAGATAGAACCGGGCAGGAGCCAAATACCGTATTTCTTGGCCATGGCTTGCATTTCTTTCTCAAATTCTCCAGGAATTTCCTGAGCGTAATACGTTAATGGGCCATAGGCGCAAAGTTCGCTGAACATAACCAATTGCACCGATGGATATAGGTGCATTGTGATATCCAATTTTAGTTTCATCATTTGTAGGTTACTCTGGGTGGCAGAAACCCGCATTTGGATGCCGGCAATAGTAAATGGTTTCATATAATTTTTTGAGTTAATTTTTGAAGTTCGTTTTCAAGAATGTCTAGGCCTTTGTGAAGCTGTTCATCGGTAATCACTAAAGGACAAAGCACACGGATAATATTTTTGAAAGTACCTGCATTTATAATAATGAGGCCATTTTCGGCACAGTTTTTTACTATTTGGTGGCAGAGTTCTCCATCGGGTTGGCGAGGATCACCATTTTTTACAAATTCCATAGCCATCATTGCGCCCATACCACGTACGTCTCCAATCTCTGGATATTGCTCCTTCATTTTTTTGAAGCGTTCCTCAATGATTTTTCCAACTTCTATTCCTCGTTGGTTTAAGTTTTCATCCTTTATCATTTTAATGGTCGCAATTGCTGCCGCGCAACACACGGGATTTCCTATATAAGTTCCACCTATGGAGCTTGGTGCTGCTGAATCCATAACTTCGGCTCGACCCAAAATGGCGGCTATGGGCATACCAGAGCCAAGGGATTTTGCGTAGGTACTTATGTCTGGTGTTACGTTGTAATTCTGCCAACTGGACCAGTTTCCCACTCGGCCAAAGCCGCTCTGGATTTCATCAGCGATTAGCATGATTCCATATTCATCACAGAAATCACGAAGACCATGAAAATATTTTTTTGGGACTGGATTAAATCCGCCTTCACCTTGAATTGGTTCAATAATTACAGCTGCAAGATTATGCGGATCGAAAGTGTTTTTAGCAGCTTCCCTTAAATTTTTTAATTCGCGATCCACAAAAGCATCCAAACTTAAATCTTCGTGATACCGATAAAAATTTGGGAACGGAAGTCTGTAAACCTCGGGTGCAAAGGGGCCACAATTTACTTTATAGTCAATTTTGCTTGTAATAGAAAGAGCCATAAGGGTACGGCCGTGGAAAGCATCTGTAAAACACAAAACCCCTTGTCTCTTAGTTGCCTGTCGGGCAATTTTTATGGCGTTTTCAACAGCTTCTGCTCCTGTACTTACCAGCATTACTTTTGTATTATCGCCGTGAGGAAGTATTTCAACAAGTTTTTCACATAGCTCTATATAAGGTTCATAAGTAACTACGTTGAAACTTGTGTGAATGTATTTTGCAGCTTGCTCCTGTATTGCCTTTACTACGGGTTCTGGGCAGTGGCCGGCATTTACCACGCCTATACCGCCAGCAAAATCAATCATTTCGCGACCATCGCTATCTGTTATTATAGCACCCTTCGCTGCCATTGCGGTTGCGGTATTAAAGACTCCCACCCCGCTGGCTACAACATTTTTTCGTCTTTCGAGGAGTTCTTCAGATTTTGTCAATTGTTTTAACATATAGATTTTAGAGATTATTTGAAAAATATACTGAAAATATAAGAATCTAATATACTATTTAGGATTAATTTAATACAATTTATGAATGGGAAAAGTCAAAATAAAAGGTGCTATAAATTGATGTTTTTAAGGCACTTTCCTAAATCTCTGATCCTAAAACGTTAAGGTTTCCCCAAACTATGGAATTAAAGCGCTCTCAGTTTTTAGTTACTAATAGAAACCATAGCTTTGTATTTTAGTAATCGAAAAAAACAAAAATGATGAGTCAAGTACAAGGAAATGAAACCGTAAAACTTCACTACACAGGAAAACTAAACGACGGACAAGTGTTCGATAGTTCCATTCAGCGTGAGCCTTTGGAAGTAAAATTGGGAGAAGGTAAATTGATCCCAGGTTTTGAAAAAGGATTGGTGGACATGAAGATAAACGACAAAAAAACGATCACTATTCCTAAGGAAGAAGCTTATGGCGAAGTTCAAAAAGAGCTTTTCCAAAAAATACCAAATGACAATCTTCCTCAGGAAATAAAGCCAGAAGTAGGTATGGGTCTTGTATCCAAAAATCCTGATGGTAGCGAACGCCAACTGCGCGTTTCAGATGTAAAAGATGATTTTATCATCGTGGATGCCAATCACCCACTAGCAGGACAAGATTTGACCTTTGAACTCGAATTGCTTGAGATAAAGTAATTTTTTAGAAATATCTATTGAAAAAGACTGCCGAAAGGTGGTCTTTTTTTTGCTGTAGGCTGTAGGCTGTAGGCTGTAGTTACAAAAAATACCAATTACTCATCACTCATTACTCATTACTCATTATTAATTATTAATTATTCATTACTAATTAATCATCTCCCCTTTTTCTAGGTTCAGAATCTCAGCAATTTGCCTAGAGCTTATAGCTTACAGCCCTTTTCAAAACAATCGCATCCACACAGTTAATTCCATCAATGGCTGCGGAGATAATTCCACCGGCGTAACCTGCGCCCTCGCCGCAAGGATATAAGCCTTTAATTTCAATATGTTCTAAAGTTTCAGCATTTCGAGGAATAGAAATAGGCGAAGAAGTTCGGCTTTCTGGCGCGTGGAGCACTGCTTGGTTCGTATAATAGCCATTCATTTTCTTTCCGAAAGCTACAAAGGCTTTTTTCAAACGCTTGGAAAGTAATGACGGAAGTACTTCATTCAAATCCGCTGAAACGATGCCCGGCTGGTAAGATGTCTTCGGAAAATCTTCAGAAACTTTTCCTTCCACAAAATCAATCATCCGCTGGGCTGGAACTTTTTGTGTCTTCCCTCCTGCTTCCCAGCAGCGTTGTTCTACAAGCTTTTGAAAATCAAGGCAAACAAACGGGTCGTCTTCCTTATAATTTGGTAAATCTTCGGGCGAAACACTTACAACAATTCCAGAGTTTGCATACGGATTGTTGCGCTTGCTTGGGCTCCATCCGTTGGTAACCACCTCCTCCTGCTCTGTTGCGCAAGGCGCAATTATTCCCCCGGGACACATACAAAAAGAATACACACCAAGCCCATCCACCTGCTCTACTAGCGCATAACTAGCTGGTGGTAGGTATGGGTTGTCGTCTTCTCCGTGGTATTGAATATAATCTATAAGCTCCTGCTGATGCTCCACACGAACGCCAATGGCGAAAGGCTTGGCTTCAATTTTTATGTTTTTCTCGTGAAGTAAATAAAAAATATCCCGGGCCGAATGGCCAGTAGCAAGTATTACGTTATCAAATTGCAACCATTCTTCACCATTAATCTGGATTGCTTTAAGTGAACTATCAACAACTTTGAAATCCGTCAATTTTGAATTGAAATGTACTTCGCCCCCATTTTCAAGAATCGTTTCGCGCATTGAAGTAATAATCTTCGGAAGTTTATTTGTGCCAATGTGTGGATGGGCATCTACGAGAATATCTTCATCGGCTCCAAAGTGCACAAACCACTCCAAGGCTTTTAGAACGTTGCCACGCTTCTTTGAGCGGGTATAAAGTTTTCCGTCAGAGTAAGTTCCCGCGCCGCCTTCGCCAAAACAATAGTTGCTTTCCGGGTTAACAATTTGGTCTTTATTGATTGCCGCAAGATCCCTTCGGCGTTCCCGAACGTCTTTTCCACGTTCAAAAATGATAGGTTTCAAACCTGCTTCAATTGCCCGAAGTGCAGCATACAATCCAGCTGGACCTGCGCCAATGATTGCAATTTCTTTGCAAGATGAAACATTCTGTGGAACAAACGGCGGAATGGTTTCACGCACTTCGCCTTTCAACCATAATTCAATCTGCAGATTTATTTTGATGGGTTTACGGCGTGCATCTATAGAGCGTTTTCGAATGCGCCAATCACTAATTCCATCTCTACGAAGCTTTTCTTTTTCCAAAGCAAGCTCCAGAATATATTCCAAGTCTTCCTGCTGCCGAGGCAATATCGCTATTTGAACTAATTTGCTCATAAGAGCAAAGATAATTTTTTTAATGGTGAATCTGTCAATCCGTGAATCTGTGTCCCGATAGCTATCGGGATTGTGAATCTGTGAATAATAATATATTCTATTTACATAACAAATCCCTCACTCAATTATTAACTTATTAACCTACTCACTCACTCACTCAACCATCCAAAATCAGTTAAAAATTATCTAAACTTTCATTATAATTCTTTAAGTGAAACTGTAATTAGTTAATTTTAAAGAAAACCAAAAACTATGAAAAAACACATACTATTCTTAGCGCTCTGTACATTTTCAATCTATTCCTGCAAATCGGAACAGAAAAGGAATACAGATGAAATGGCTTCTGCACAAATGAAGCAGGAAGCAGATACGGTTCAAACTGCGTTGGGGCAACTTGTACTTCCAAAACCCTATGCCACTAAATCCGTTAGGAATTCAACCGATTTGGTAGATTGGCCAGAAGGAAAAATGCCAGTTGCCCCCCAAGGTTTTACCGTAACCAAATTTGCCGACGGTTTTAAAAATCCACGTTGGACATACATTGCGCCCAATGGCGATATGTTTGTTTGTGAAGCAAACACACGCGGAAGTGCAGGACTTATCACTTTGCTACGCGATAAAGACGGGGACGGAAAAGCTGAGGTGCGCGAAACTTTTCTTGAAAATTTAAAACAACCCTTTGGGATGCTGGTTATTGGCAACAGCTTTTACGTAGCCAATACGGACGGACTTTATAAATACCCATACACAGAAGGACAGACTTCCCTGAACGATTCAAAAGGTGAAAAAATAGTTGAACTTCCCGCCGGAGGTTACAACAATCACTGGACCCGAAATATTATTACCAATGAAGCCAAAGACAAAATCTATATTTCCGTGGGTTCTGCAAGCAATGTTGCCGAACACGGAATGGACGAGGAAATTCGCCGTGCAAATATTCTGGTTGTGGATTTAAATGGTCAAAACGAAAGGATATATGCAAGTGGACTTAGAAATCCTGTTGGGATGGATTGGAACCCAGCGAATGGTGAGCTTTGGACTGCGGTAAACGAACGCGACAAACTTGGAGACAATCTGGTGCCAGATTATGTTACCAGCGTTAAGGAAGGTGGTTTTTATGGTTGGCCTTACTCCTATTTCGGAAAGTTGAAAGACCCACGAATGGAAGGAAAGGGTGCAGATTTAGTTGCAAAAGCAATTGTGCCAGATGTTTCCGTTGGGCCGCATACAGCTTCATTGGGGCTAACATTTTATAATGCAGATGCGTTTCCCGCCAAGTACAAGAACGGAATTTTTGTTGGGCAACACGGCTCCTGGAACCGTTCAACTCTTTCAGGTTATAAAGTAGTTTTCATTCCTTTCGAAAATGGAAAACCCGCTTCACAGCCCGAAGATTTCTTAACTGGATTTATAGCCAACGAAAACAAAAGCGACGTTTACGGCCGCCCCGTGGGTGTAACAGTAACTCCAAAAGGCGATTTGCTGATAAATGATGATGCTGGAAATGTTATTTGGAAAGTGAGTTATTCTGAGTAGTGAATCTGTGAGTATGTGAATGCGTGTATTTTTGAATAAAAAAATCTTGACTCCTGATTCTTGGCTCTTGACTCGTAGTTCTTCGCTCGTCGCTTTTCGCTTACTCCTATAAATTAAAAAAAATGAAATTCCTTCATCAAAAAACATTGGCGGTTGTATTTTTAACCACCTTTTTTAATAATGCTTGGGCGCAAAATAAGGGGGTTGTTTATTCTGAAAAGAATCTGCCAATTCCCAATGTTTCGATTTTTTTCAATTCTGAAAAGGTTGCTGAAACAGATACACAAGGTATTTTTGCTCTTTCCGAAGCTCTAAAACTTCCAATCAACTTGAGGCTGGTGCATCCCGATTATTTTATAAGCGAAGTTGAAATGAAACAGAACAATTCAACCTTTCAATTATCTCCACTTTTAAAATCTGAAAATCTGGATGAGATAATTGTTTCCTCCACCAATCAAAAGGATACTTCAGCAGGCTCGGCAACTATTATAATTATTCCCACCGAAAAAATAACCGCAGAAAAATTTGATCAGTATAGTCCGATTGATCTCGTTTCAGCCATCAATGAAACGCCCGGTGTTTTTATTCAAAGTGGCGCCATTAATACGAATAGAATCACAATCCGCGGCGTGGGTTCACGAACACTATACGGTACCAATAAAATTCGCGCCTATTTCAACGGAATTCCGATAACGAATGGAATCGGCGAAACGGCAATAGACATTTTTGATCCCGAGGACCTCCAATCTTTAGAGATTATAAAAGGTCCTAAAGCCACGCAATATGGAACCAATCTAGGCGGGACACTGCTTCTTAATTCAAAACAGGCCGCTGTTGGAGAGTCATTTTTGAAAAGTAATTTAACGATTGGCTCCTTCGGACTGATAAAAAACTCCGTTTCTGCAGCAACTTCCACTGAAAAGTTATCCCTGAATCTCAATTATGATCACTTGGAAACTGAAGGCTTTCGGGAAAACAGCGATTATAACAGAAAAACATTGCTGCTCAATTCAACATATAAATTCAACTTCAAAAATGAGTTGTCACTTTTGGTGAATTACGTGGATTACTTAGCGCAAATTCCTAGTTCCATTGGCAAAACTGCTTTTGAGGAAGACCCATCACAAGCGGCCTTCACTTGGAAAGCAGCGCAGGGTTTTGAGGATAACAAACAGACGCTGGTGGGGCTTAGCTTTACCCATCGCTTTTCTGAAAAGTTCAGTAACACGAGCAGTATTTTTTACACGTATTTGGATCATTACGAACCGCGACCTTTCAACATTCTAGACGAGTTTACAAATGGTTATGGCGCACGGACGGTTTTTGCCAAAGATTTTATATTTCTGAACAATAAAGCGAATCTCAGTTTTGGAGGCGAATTTTATAAAGACGAATACAACTGGGAAACCATCGCAAATCTGTATAAAGAAAACAACGGCAACGGCAGTCTGGAAGGCGATTTGCTAAGCGACAATATTGAAAAAAGGAATAATTTAAACGCATTTGCCACCGTGACAATACCATTTACTGAAAAGTTTAAAGGCCAATTTGGTTTGAATTTCAATAAAACCAATTACAGTTTCAATGATGAATTCAATCAAGGTGAAGCAGATAAAAGTGCGGATCGCGACTTCGACCCAATTTTTGCACCCAATGTTAACCTTTTGTACCAATTCACCGAAAATCTAAGTTCCTATTTAAATTTTAGCCGCGGCTTTAATTATCCTTCCATAGAGGAAACTTTAACCCCCGAAGGTGTCATAAATCCCGAGCTGGGCCCAGAAAAAGGTTTTAATTATGAAGTGGGCAGCGAGTTTTTCCTCTTCAAAAGAAAACTGCATTTTCAAGTGAACGCCTATCTTTTGGATATTGACGATTTGTTGGTAGCAGAGCGCGAGGGCGATGATCAATATATTGGCAGAAATGCTGGGAAAACAGAACACAAAGGCTTAGAAATGAGCATTTCATACAATCAGTCTATAAATAAATTTATATATGTTTCTCCCTACCTGAATGCCGAAATCACCGATCACAAATTCATTGATTTTATGGATGGTAATACTGATTTTTCAGGAAACCAGCTCACGGGAGTTCCCCAAAAAAAAGTGAACGGTGGAATTAACTTCGGATTTAAAAATTTGAGTCTGATCACCAATTTTCTTCACATAGGCGAAATTCCCTTGAACGATTCCAATGCACTCTATTCAGAAAAATACACAGTTTTCAATGCGAAAGCTTCCTATAAAAAAGAACTTTCCAAGCAACTTTCTTTGGAGATAAACGCAGGAATCAACAATTTTACAGATGAAAAATATGCAGCCTCAGTCTTGATAAACGCCACCGGTTTCGGCAATTCCGAACCTCGATATTATTATCCGGGAAGGCCGAGGAATTGGTTTGGGGGGGTTAAGATTGGCTTTAGGCTGTAAGCGGTAGGTTAATAAATATGGTCTAGCCTCTAACTTCTAGCTTCTAACTTCTAGCCTCTAGCTTCCAGCTTCTGGTTGCAGGTTGCAGGTTTCAGGCTGCAGGTTGCAGGTTGCAGGTTGCGGGTTTCAACTTCCTATTTCCCAAATTTCAAACTTCCAACTTCCAACTTCCAACTTCCCATTTTCCCTTTTCGCTACAATAACTCTTATCTTTACAATTCAAATAAGCAAAAAATGATTTTCATAGAAAACGAAGGCATTACCAATCCAAAACTCAACCTCGCTTTAGAAGAATATGCCTTGCGAAATTTTAGTCCTGAAAGTGATTATTTATTGTTCTATATAAACGAACCCTCCATCATTATTGGTCGCAACCAAAACACTTTGGAAGAAATAAATCTTCAATACGTAGAAGATAATAACATTCACGTGGTGCGGAGAGTTTCAGGTGGTGGCGCCGTCTATCATGATTTTGGCAATCTCAATTTCAGTTTTATTACCAATCACGATGTAAAAAGCTTGAACAATTTCAAAAAGTTTACGGCTCCCGTAATAAAGGTCTTGAACAGTTTAGGCCTTAACGCTGAACTAAAAGGCCGTAACGATATACAAGTGGACGAAAAGAAAATCTCGGGCACGGCACAGTTTTCCACAGGAAAAAGAATGGTAAGCCACGGCACGCTGCTGTTCAATACAGACTTGGGCGAAGTAGTAAACGCACTGAACGTAAAAATGAGCAAGATAGAATCCAAAGGACATAAATCTGTACGCAGCCGCGTGGCCAATATTTCTGAATTTTTAAAAGAACCATTGAAAATTGAAGAATTCCGTCAACTCTTATTGGAAGGTTTATACGACGAAAGTGAGCCTTTTGAAAGCTATCATTTAACGCCCGAAGAATGGAAAGCTGTTCACGAATTGAAAGAAGAAAAATACGACACTTGGGACTGGAACTACGGCCGTTCGCCAAAGTTCAATATTCAGCGAAGCAAGCGTTTTGCGGTTGGCGAAATAGACCTGCGTATTTTTGTTGAAAAAGGACATATTAAAGAATTCAAAATATTCGGGGACTTCTTCGGAAAGGAGCCGGTGGAAAAACTAGAAATGCTTATGGAAGGCGCTCGATATGAAAAAGAAGCTATTTCAGAATTGCTGAAGGATATTGAGGTGAAGGAGTATTTCGGGGATATTCCGAAAGTGGAGTTTATTGAATTGATTTATGGGGATGATGGGGATTAGGGATTCGTTTCCCGATAGCTATCGGAATCGGGATTAGGGGGATTTGGGATTCGGAGTGAAATACGAAGTGCTAGAAGTGCGAGCTCCGAAATACGAGCGACGAGGTATGGGCGACGAAGGACGAGATGCGAGCGACAGGGAACGAACGCATGAGAATTGTAGGATTTGTTAATTTGTTAATCGGGGTCGCGATACTATTTTCAAGCTGCTGCCACTTATTCAGATTCACTCAGTCAAAAATGGGATGAGGTACCCATTTCAAGAGGTTTTCTCCTTTGATGAAAAAGGGTACTAATAGATTTACGAAGTAATAATGAAAGACAGTTATAAAATACTATTAATAATAGCTGCCGCACTAATCACAATTATTGGTATAGTAACTGGTAAATTCTTGTTTCTTTTTATATGGCTTCCGCTGGGTTTTCTATTCAGAAAAAAGCAATAAAAAAAGCCACAATAAAAATTGCAGCTTTTCTTTAATTGATCGCTCGTCGCTCGTATTTCGTAACTCGTAGTTCGAACTACTCTACAATAAACTTCCCTTGCATCAATGCATAATGCCCTGGGAAAGTACACATAAATACATAAGTTCCTGGCGCTGGAGCATCAAATTCTATAGTATCAGATTCACCACCACCTAGCATTTTGGTATGTACAATTATCTTATCTGCCATATCGCTAGGAATGTAGTCCGTATCCTTAGCAACGGCAGAGGCTTGACCGACAGCGGCCATATCGGCATCCTGCGTAAGTAATGCCCAGTTATGGCCCATAACTGTTACGTCCATCTTTCCAACATGATTCAATGTAAGTTTCACTTTCTGACCAGCTTTAACTCGGATCTCGGTCTTATTGAACTTCATTTGGTCGTTACCCTCTATGGTTACATTGGCCACGGCGCCATCTGTAACTTCAGCCGGAGTAGTTTCTTCCACTTGGGTTCCGATCTTTATTTCGTTTGCGTCTTCTTTTTTACTGTCGCCACAGCTAATTGCTAAAACAGCAACAAAAATTAATATCAACTTTTTCATAGCACTTTTTTAAGGTTAATTATTATTATGTACAAATTTAATAGCTATTGTTTCAGTAACAAAACTAAATAGTAAGCATTCACGAAAATTGGGAAATTTCTAACGTTTGAATCCTGATATAAGTAAGCCCTGGAAATAAAAATTTAGAATGAATAAGAATATGCTAATCCCCCACCCAAGATCGTTTGGGAAATATTTGAGAAATCTGCACCGCAAATAATGGTAAATATCCCAATTTTTGTGGTTTTATAGGAAAGTGATCCGAAATTATACCAAGATTTCCATTCAGGTGTAAATGGTCTACTGTAAGTTCCCAAATATTTAGCATAGGTGCTTTTCAGCTTCCATTGAAATTTGTTTAAGCCTCCTGCAACCCCAATATTATGCACTTCTGAACGATTACTTATAAATGCTGTATTCCCTCCATCAATCTCCACATTCTTATCAAAAAGAATGAAGGGAGCGCCAATTATGTTTTCTTCGTAAGTCCAGCCACTTCTATATATACCATTTGAAAAGTAACTATCTCTTCCACTACCGCCCGATAAACCACTCTGATCTGTAGTAGTTATATATTCATAAAGTATAGATGAAATAATACTTTGGTTAATGGGCTTAAAGTGAATCCCATATACACCGTCAGGAAAGTTCTTCAAACCACTGCCAGAGCCATCTTCGAAAGGATGTTCGAGATAAATGGAAAATTCACCTAGCTTGTTTTTAGTTTTATATTCAAGAAAATAGGTGCCCAAATGATTTCCCAGTTTGTTTAGTATTTCGTTATCAATTTCGACTTCAGATGTAGTATGTGCAAAAAACATATTAACAAAATCTTTAGCACCATCTTTCAGATTGCCATAGACAGGCGAAGTGCCACCCCACTGTGCATAATGCTGTATTTTTGCAGTAAGCTTATTGTTTTCATTAAATCTAGTTATTAACGCTAGCCTTTTATAATGCAAGTGTGTTCCGTCCACAAAACGATCATCATTCATTTCATAATGAGCTATTCCCCAATCTAGAGCAAAGGCTTTCGAAATTTTAATGGGATTGTTTGCCTCCAAAAGTAATCCTGGCAGAGGTCTTGCATTCCCAGACCACAAAAAGTTTTGATTGGTAGACGAAAGACCGTCCAGAACCTCGGTTTGCTTCTTTGCTCCAATAGTAGCCAGCAACCAAGAATTTTCGAATTGAATATATAAATCCCTTCTTTGAATAGCATCTTCAACTCCATCCCTTCCATATATAGCTACGCCAGCGTTTAACTTAAACGATGAAAAGGAGAGGTTTGATTTCAATTCTGCCGTTGCGGAAAGATTACTTAGTTCCCCTAAGGAATTATTGGTGTTCGTGTGAAACCAAAAAGGATTTTCATCTTTCGTTGCCAGAATTGTTTTTGATTCAACAGTACCGCCAATTTCGAACTCCTGTGAAAAAAACTGTAAGGGTATTAAAAAGACAACTATTACGGACGCTTTCATAAAACGGAATTTATCTATTGAAAACTCTCTGTAGAAAAGAACGTTCTTCTTGAGAATATGCGTAACCATATTTATTTCCGTAGCCGAAATTGTTGAGCTTCACATTGTTCAGCACAATAGCTACATTGCTTAAACGGCCATCTTTAATAGCATCTTGAGGAAAATCCAGTAAACGCTTGTCTGTGTAGCCGGCACGAACTACATAAAGTGTAATATCTGCCAGTTTATTTATCAAAATAGTATCTGTAACTAGCATAGATGGTGCTGTGTCCATAATGATATAGTCAAAATTATTTCTAAGTTCATCAATAAACGTGGTGGTTCGTTTTTGCATTAACAATTCCGCGGGATTTGGCGGAATGGCCCCGGATAGAACAATACTCAAGTTTTCATTGTACTCACTTTGGGAGATTATATCTTCCACCTTCATATCGCTATGGACAATGTACTCCGTAAGCCCTTTATTAGTTTTTAAATGCTCTGGCAAATAACGTTGCAATTGCGGATTACGAATATCGGCTCCCACCAGCACTACCTTTTTACCAGTGAGTGCCAAGGTTAAGGCCAAATTGAATGCTACAAATGTTTTTCCCTCTCCCTTAATGGTGGAGGTAACAATTAGGGTTTTACCTTTCTCGCTCTCTTCCAGCTTATTGATAAATAAATATTGCAGATTGGTTCTCAATATCCTATAGGCTTCTGCCATGATGCTTCTATCATTGTGCTGTATAAGGTCTGAATCTCCCTTGAGCACTTTGGGTATCTCACCAATTATAGGAATAGTTTTGATGTGCTTTTCAACATCTTTTCTACTATTCACTTTTGTACTGAGCAAATGGAAACCATAAATCCCACCGAAAGGAATTAAAAGCCCCGCGAGCAATGCACCTAAATAAATAAGCGGTTTTTTAGGGGAAACTGGCTCTTGGGAACCGTAAGCACTATCAACAATTTTTGCCCTGTCTGAGGTTGCAGCCAAAGCTATAGATGCCTCCTCGCGCTGTTGTAGCAAGAAAAGATATAACTTCTCCTTGATAGATTGCTGACGTTCTATACCTCTAAAAATCTTTTCTTTTGCGGGAACTTGTGATATTTTTGAACTGATAATGTTTTCTTGGATATTCAAATCCTTCATTGCAATCTTCAAGGCATTTTTTGAGTTTTCCAAACTTCCCAGAATATTGCCCCGCATTTGTGTAATCTGCTCATTTACACTCTTAACCACCGGGTTTTTGGGAGTGGATGTTTGCAGTAGTTTGTTTCGGTATAAAATAAGTTCGTTATAATTGTTTACCGCACTTCCCACATTTTCATTGGAAATACCAATATTTGAAGGCAGCAGCTCACTATCAGAGCTATTCTTCATATAATCTATCATAGTGCTGCTCAATTCCATTTGGGTGGAAACATCCAACTGCCTTTTATTGAACTCACTTGCATTTTCCAGCGTTATCTGCGCTTCCGCCTGTATGTCTGTCAAGCGATTGGTGCTTTTAAAATCTTCCTTATTCGTTTCTACAGAATCCAGCTCGCGCGTTATAATCTGAAGGCGGGATTCAATAAAGGCTGAAGTTTTTTTGGCAATCTCATTTCTATCCTGTACCGCATCCTTATTGTACTGATGCACAAGTTCATTTAAAAAATCTTCTCCTTTTTCCTTATTTTGGGTCTGTATGGAAAGCTCTACCACATTGCTTTTAGCATCCGCATTTAGAATGTTGACCCTGTCCTGAAAACTCAGCGCTACATCTTCAACAGATTTATAACTTACAATAATCGTTTTGTTTATATACGATTCAAATCGCTCCGCATAGTCCAAATTTGGCAGTACCGTTATATCCCCAAAAATTAGCGAGATACTTTCCCCAAACTTATAGGTGGCTTTACTGCTTCTAGTTTCGTCCTCAATGATAAACTCGGAATCTGATAAGATTTCGATATATAAAGTTGGTACTTTTTCTCGTGAAAGACTATCATTAAACGATTGAAACTTTACCTCAAAAGGTTTGGAGCCATAAATTTCGGAAGTCTTTATATTGCCCATTACTTCATACTTGATATTAAGCTGAAGTTCCTTGACAGTTTCTGAAATTAATCTTTTAGAATTGAAGATAGCCAACTCATTATCAATCTGGTTACTCTTAAAACGCGACAGAAAGCTACCAAATTGCGAAAAGGCAGCCATTTCTAGCGGACTTTGGGTCTTTTCGTCTTTAATAATAATAGTTGCCTTACTCTGGTAGAGTTGTGGGGTGTAGCGCAAATAAATAAAGGCAATTGCTAGAGCTATAATCACTCCTATTACAAAAAGGTACCAATATCGGGAGTATTGCTCTATTAATTCCCTTAAGGAAAGTTCGTCAGCTTCTTGGTTATTAAGGCTATCGTTCATAATTTAATTTCTTGGACAATCTAATGGGTTTCGCTCTTAAAATATAACCCTCTAATTTTTCGCGATAATGCGATAAATAATAAAATATAAATGTTTTAGTAATGTTGTGCAATCTTCCGATTTTAACCTATCTAAAAATAATGGCCATAGCCGAAAGAAGTAAGGAGGCAACACTAACGTAGATAGCGGTATTCCTGTTAAAACTACTGCTCTGTACCTGTGCGGTGTTTGGTTCCACATATACCACGTCGTTCTGCTGCAGATAATAATAGTCACTGTTCAGTACATCAGCACTTCTAAGATCGAGATACTTAAAGTTTTTGATCTTGCCATCGTCCCTGATTACCAAAACATTATCCCTTCGCCCATAAAGGGTTAAATCTCCCGCCAGGCCGAGTGCGGCAGGCAGCGTAAGGCGTTCTCCTTCAAAATTATAGGTTCCGGGCCTGTTAACCTCTCCCAATAAACTCACCTTAAAATTTACAATACGTACGGTAACGATGGGATCTTTTACATATTCTGAAATACGCTGGCTCAACATTTCACTAAGCTCCGTCCTAGTTAGTCCCGCTACCTTAATCCTTCCCAATACCGGAAAATCTATGGTGCCATCCTGTGCGGTAAGATAGGCTTGCTGCTGATTGCTAGTATTATAGGAAACGCCAGTTGCCTCTATTGTTGGTCGTGTCTCACTAATAAGATTGAACGGACGCACAGCATTTAAATCGTAGGCCGATACCACGATACTTAGAAGATCGTCAGACTGGATTTTTGAACTTTTTTGAATAGTGTCCAAAAGCATCTGACCTTCGGATAAATCCTGAAAGTAAACTATTTTTTCTGAAGAAACACAGGAAACACCTATGCTCCCAAGTAAAAACAAGATAAATACTTTAGTAAAAAAACGTCTCATCAATTTTTTTTTGCAAATATAATCTTTTCTAATCAGCTTACTTAAAGGAAGTAGCATATAACCGAGAAAATTATCATTTCATCTATAAAAACACTTCAAGATGACCGAAATCCCAAAAAAAATAATTCCCTCCTTTATTCTAAAAAGATAACTAAGTTAGCCCTTTATTCTCTTTTATAAAAACAGAGAACCTTCATATATAAGTACGAAGGTTCAGTATATTAAAAAGTTTGTTTTTTCTTAATTCAATTTTGATGGTGAACATCTAATATTTGGAACTCGGAATTTTGACTCACATATTCAGGAACCAGTTCCTTAAGTCTAATAACAACATCCATTTTTTTGTTCTTTGAAGTAGCATTAACTATTGCTTGAATCTTCTCGCTTACACTGCTGAAATTTTCAGAGTGAACTTTAGAGACCATAATTTTAGAGTGATACGTGGGCAGTGTTTGTGAGGTGTCGCTCAACAATTCCTCATAAAGTTTCTCGCCGGGGCGCAAACCGATTATCTGTATATCGATATCCTTATAGGGTTTTAGGCCAGACAGCAATATCATACGTTCGGCCATATCCAATATTTTCACAGGCTTACCCATATCAAAAATAAAGATCTCACCACCTTTTCCCATGGTTCCAGCTTGCAGTACAAGTTGACAGGCTTCTGGAATGGTCATAAAATAACGTATTATTTCTTTATGCGTAACTGTCACGGGTCCTCCAGCAGCTATTTGTTTTCTAAAGTAAGGAATGACCGATCCGTTGGAACCCAAAACATTACCGAAACGTGTGGTAATAAATCTTGGATGGGTACCTATTTTTTCCTGAAGGGATTGCACATACATCTCTGCCGCCCGTTTGGACGCGCCCATAACGTTGGTTGGGTTTACGGCCTTATCTGTTGAAATCATTACAAATTTATCAATACCGTGCTGCACGGAAAGATTTGCAAGATTAACAGTCCCGCAGATATTGACACCCACAGCTTCATGCGGGTTCTTTTCAATCATCGGCACATGCTTATAGGCTGCAGCGTGATATACCATATCAAACTTATAAGTTGAGAATATCATCTCCAGGCGTTCTACATTACGAACATCTGCCAAGACCGTTGAAAATTTCAAATCGGGAAACGCACTATTTAAATACAGTTCCATTTCATAAAGTGCAGTTTCAGCATTGTCCAAGACAACAATCTCGCTAGGGTTAAAGACCGCTAATTGCTTAACTATCTCACTACCGATAGAGCCCGCCCCACCAGTTACCAAAATGGTTTTATGCTCTAAATCGTCCTTAATAATTTCAGTATCTATTTCAATAGGACGTCTATCCAAAAGATCCTCAATTTCTATATGTTTTATCTGAGTCTGTATATCCTCTTTTTTGTTCCAATTCTCCACCAGTGGCACATTGAAAACTTCAATACTGTTTGCCAAGCAAGCCTCTACTATTTCGTTTGTTTCAGAAACCGAAAGTGAATCGCGTACCATCAAAACACCATCCAGTTGGTGTTTCTTAATCAATTCGGCGAATTGAAGGGAATCTTTATTGATAGGCAAAGAAAAAACAGGTTTACCCATTATACTTAGGCTTTTATTAGAAGAATTTTCTGTAAGAAAACCGATTAAATGAAAAGACAAGTCAGATTCCGTGGTAAGCGCTCTTCCCAAACTAATGGTCTGGTTATCCATTCCCACTATCGCCACACGCTTTTTTAAACTACTGTTGTTCATTCTTCTTAAATACTGATAAGACTCTTTCACCACGATTCTAAAAAATAGCATCAATGTAAAAGAAAAGAACATATATAGAAGAATGCCAGTGGTTAGAAAGATTTTTTCTCCACTCACGGCGAAATAAGCCATATTGAAAATCACCACTGAAAGTGCAGTTAAAAAAGAAGCCGCAGCAACCCTAAACACATCTGTAAAAGTGGAATGACGAACTATGCCCGCATAGGTGCGAAGCATATAGAAGAAGTAAACGTTGGCGCCAATAATAAAAGCAGCCCTAACTGGGGTAGGCCAAACTTTTTGGAATTTTAAAGGTGTACCATCCAAGATAAAATACGCCATCCCAAAGGAAACGACGCATATAAGAATATCAATCATAAATACTGCCCAGCGCGGTAAATAGCGTTGGTTCAGTAAGCAAATAGTTTTAGTACGCATTCTTATTTGTTCTAAAATAGAAATTTTATGAGTCACAGTATCGTAGGATTTAGGACTACAAATATAAACTATTTCTCGATTAAGTGTATTAAAATATCGTTAATCTTCACCTTTTCTTCATTTTGGAGGTTTGAACCTGAGGGTAAACACAAACCAATTTCAAACAGCTGTTCGGAAACTTTATCGCCATAATAAGGGGCATTTTTAAAAACGGGCTGCAAGTGCATTGGCTTCCATAACGGTCTGCACTCTATATTATTCTCTGCCATGGCCAAGCGTATATCTTCATTTGAGAAACCGCTTGTCTTTCTATCTACAAGAATACACGACAACCAATGGTTAGAAAAATAATCGGCATTTGGCTCATTAAATACCTGAACCCCTGCTGTATTCTGAAAAATGTCTTTATAAAATTGGTTCATATCTCTTCTCAAACCCACGTGCTTATCAAGTACTTCCATCTGCCCCCGCCCTATTCCAGCTGAAATATTACTCAACCTATAGTTGTATCCAATTTCAGAATGTTGGTAATGTACTGCCGCATCGCGAGCTTGGGTGGCTAGGAATATTGCTTTTTCTTTGTGTTTTAAATTACGTGAAACCAAAGCGCCGCCCCCAGAGGTGGTAATAATTTTATTACCATTAAAGGAAAGGATTGAAAGGTCGCCAAAAGTCCCACATTTTTGTCCTTTATAACTACTGCCCAAAGCTTCGGCGCTATCCTCAACTACGGGTATTTCATATTTTTCTGAAATCTTTCTAACTTCATCAACCTTATATGGCATTCCGTAAAGATGCACTGCAATTATGGCCTTTGGTTTTTTGCCGTTGGAAATTCTATCTTTTATAGCCTCCTCAAGATGATGTGGACATATATTCCAAGTATCGGGCTCACTATCCACAAATATTGGGGTTGCGCTTTGATACATAATAGGATTTGCGGAAGCAGAAAAGGTAAAGCTCTGGCATATTACCTCATCATCTCTTTCCACACCTAGCATTATAAGCGCCAAATGGATCGCAGCCGTGCCTGAACTAAGCGCTGCAACGTGGTTATTGGAACCCAAATAGTTTTCTATTGCAATTTCAAATTGCTCCACGTTGGGGCCTAATGGGGCTATCCAATTTGTTTCAAAAGCCTCATTTACGTAAGTCTGTTCACTTCCGCCCATATGTGGGGAGGATAAGTAAATTTTTTCTTTCATTAGCACAGTTTGTTTAAAAAAAATTTTTAATTAAAATCTCAATCGAAAATCAATTGCATATCAATTAAATAGGATTATTTCGTAAACGATATCATAGAACTTTGTATTGTCAAAATTCTCAAATATTTATGGATTTTTTGGAGGGCGCAAAGCTAGAAAATTAAAAATGGATTTATAATGTTTAAGAATAATTTAATATTAAAAGAACCCTGTTTTGAAGGTGGGATTTGATAATATTATCGCTTTAAATTATTTATTTCTGAACAGAACAGCCGCTGGTCTCGATAAAATCTCGATGAAAAATCGGAATCACTCGGTCACCTTTAATTGTGACTTTCAATATTCCGAATTGCAAGCGCTGGCCTCGATACAATCCCAATGAATAATCGGAATCACTCGGTCACCATAGATTGTGACCTAAAATTCCCAATTTTCATATTTCGAACATCCCCATTTCCCGAATGCCGAATTAACAAATCCCGAATTAACGAATCCCGATCCCGATAGCTATCGGGACCCGAATTAACGATCCCGATCGCTATCGGGACACATATTCACAATCCCGATAGCTATCGGGACACATATTCACATACAACGCACAGCAAAGCCTACAGCCTACAGCCTACAACCTAAAAACAACCACCTCAAAAATAATCCTCAAATCCCCGAAAAACGATCTATTATAATAATACTGCAAATTCATCCGCACCTTATCGGGAAAGATAACCTCATCATTATATTTCAAGGGTTCTTTTTGTTTTACCAATAGCATCTCTTCGTTATAATATTTCAAGGCAGCGGCGCTGCATAGGCCAGGTTTCAGTTCAAGGATTTTTCGTGACTCTCCTTCCAGCCTATCGTAATAACCCGGCACATCGGGCCGTGGGCCCACAAAACTCATCTGCCCTAAAAGAATGTTAAGCAATTGTGGGAGTTCGTCCAGTTTTGAACTTCTAAGAAAACTGCCATAGGCTGAAATGGTGCCACGGCGCACTTTCATGGAACGTATTTTATAAATTTTAAAAGGCTTGCCATATTGACCAATTCTGGTTTGAAGGAAGAGCCCCTTCCCTGTGTCAATGGCCGCAACAATAATTAATACTACAATCAACCAACCGATGAGTATTAAGAGGAAAGCCGAAAACAGTATGTCGAAGATTCTTTTGATTGGATTTATTATTATTTATTTTCTATTATTATTCTTTATTATTCTTTATTGCTATTTTCTATTATTATTTGCTATTTCTTTGGCGCTATTGCGGCTAAGGTAGTGAAATATTTAGTTGGGGATAGGTTGCAGGTTGCAGGTTGCAGGTTGCAGGTTACAGGTTACAGGTTACAGGTTACAGGTTACTGGTTGCAGGTTGCAGGTTGCAGGTTACAGGTTACAGGTTACAGGTTGCAGGTTGCAGGTTGCAGGTTGCAGGTTACAGGTTACAGGTTACTGGTTGCAGGTTGCAGGTTGCAGGTTACAGGTTACTGGTTACAGGTTGCAGGTTACAGGTTGCAGGTTACAGGTTGCAGGTTACTGGTTACTGGTTGCGGGTTGCGGGTTACAGGTTACAGGTTGCAGGTTACAGGTTACAGGTTACAGGTTACAGGTTGCAGGTTACAGGTTACAGGTTACTGGTTGCGGGTTACTGGTTACTGGTTACTGGTTACTGGTTGCAGGTTGGAGGTTCAATGTGCAATGTTCAAGGGAGGAGTCGAGTCTATTCAATTAGGGAGGAGTCTATTCAATTAAGTGTGTCAATTTATAATTTAATAAATTAGACATATGAAAAATACAGAAATTACTTTGAACATGGAAGCCCTCATTAAACAAATGGGTGATGAGCTTCGTTCTGGTAAACCA
>NZ_VORU01000042.1 GCF_007997135.1 Aequorivita lipolytica
AACGTTTAGTATAACCGCAGTTACGGGATTAAATTTAATGTTTTTCGGAAAAGCACTCACGTTAGCAATTACTCGTGGATTCGGACGCAGTCGAATCCGCCGTAATTGCGGTTATACATTGTTAGCAGCTGCCTTTTCTCATTTTGATAAAAAATAATTTTGGTATTCGTTATCCATTCCTATTGGTCTAATCTTTTCTAATTTTTTATCAATTATCCACTTTTCACTTTCAAATACTCTAATATGCTCAAATTGGACATCAAAATAATTAGTATTGGTTCCTTTTAAAAAGTAAGTTGGGGATTTTAAACCTTTGGAGTCAATTATATAAAAGCTCTTTAATTCGTTAATTCTACTTCTTGACCTAGAGATCTGGTTTTTAGAAATTATTGTGTCATTGGATTTTGTAATCAAATATAATTGGTAATTAAAAGAATAACCATCTTTAAGAGTTACTTGAAATTTTTTATTTCTGAAATTACCTTTTAAATTTTCTTGAACAATTATTTTATCTCTTTGAGGAAAACTGTTTAGAATCAAACTATCTCCAGCGACTACATAGTTTCCAATTATTTCTTGTCTGATAAAATGCATCATAAAATTATACTTAAATGTATAATTATCATTTAATTGTAAAGTCTCAGAAAAATGTTCTCTTGAGTAAGAATATATTCCCGTCACTTTATCTTGTCCATAGCAACTAATTGTAATAAAAATTAAAATTGTCAGTATAGTTTTCATTTTTTTTAGGTTGCTGCTAACGTTTA
>NZ_VORU01000017.1 GCF_007997135.1 Aequorivita lipolytica
TACTTTTTGTTCCATTTTAGTTTTTGCTTTCCAGACCATGATAAATTACTTTTTCATGTAATTTATGAATCTTAAAAGTGTAAACTATGTCCCTTTAACTTTGTAAAGGATGTCCCTTTACCGTACCATAATTGTAGGCAACGTTTAGTATATGAAAAGTAGGCGATTTCGAAACACGAAACTTTCGGTTAAGCACAAAGTTTGAAACGAGCCACAAGCATTGAATGCACTACTGTTTCGCCTATTTTTTATATACATTGTTAGCGGGTCGTTATTATTATTCATCATTGGTATATTCTAAAATGTCTCCTGGCTGGCAATCCAACACATCACAAATTGACTCCAATGTACTAAATCTGATTGCTTTTGCTTTTCCTGTCTTTAAAATAGAAAGGTTCGATAAAGTCAGCCCAACTTTTTCTGAAAGTTCATTCAGTGACATCTTCCGCTTTGCCATCATAACGTCTAAATTTACAATGATTGCCATAGCTTATACAGTTAAGTCGTTTTCGTTTTGTAATTCAATACCTTTCTTGAAAATGAAAGCAATTGCAAATAGTATTGCCGTCATTAGCAAGTACGCCCCACCGTCATTCCAATATCTTTCAACAATTCCAACATTATACCCTTTATCAGATAATTGGCTGACAATTTCTTGTGCTACGATGCTGATAATTGCGATTGAAAGAGTGTAATAAGTGATTTTTGTGATGATTCCACTTACATTCTCACTGAATGGCTTTGTTATGTTTAGTGTTTTGAAAAGCTTTAGTACAACAAAGAAGAGGTACGCTTTTAATGCTGAAATCGCTACAATTAGAGCAAATACCAACGTGTAGATTGACTTACTTTTTAAGTAGAGTTCTGAAAGGTCAAGCCCAAGATGAAGATTATGAGTTGCAATGGGTTTAAACAAACTGAAAACGTAGTTGAATATCAACGCACCCGTTTGGATGCAGTACCCGAAGAAAATCAGCCAACAAATGACCTGAATTCCTTTCCAAATGAAGTTGTTTCTTTTTGACATATCTTTTAATGAGTTAAAATCGATGTCGCAAAGATATTACTTATTTATTGAAAAACAATAAATATTTATTGATTTGTGAAATATATTTGCCGAATTACAGTAGTCAGCTATTATAATTGATTGATTATCTGATATTTAATTTTAGTTTGTAAGAGCAAAAAAAATGTTTTGTTTAGTACTGGTCTTTTTTTTGGAAGGGTTGTTTTTTTTCAATGCCCGCTAACATACAGATAAATACCATTATAGTATTTATTCCCCTTATATGTTTCAATATTAATAACCAAATATAACATAAATTCCCACTCACTTATCCATCATCTCCCTCAACAGCTCCCCATCTGCCCCGCCCGTAATTTTGTTTTTCTCTAATAGGCAGAACAGTAAAAGCAATTTCCAAATAGCACGAAAAAACCCCTTAAAATTTCAGAATTTGAAATTTTAAGGGGTCGGGCTTCAAATAAAGCGGTATTTAAAGTTTAGCTAAAATTACCACTTGTCTATTTGGTCCTTCAACTCTTCTTTGGTTTTACCCGTTTTCTCTTGAAGGCGGCCAAGTAACTCGTCAGATTTTCCTTCTGCGTACATAAGGTCATCATCGGTAACATCAGCATATTCTTGCTTAAATTTTCCTTTTACTTGGTTCCATTTTCCTTTAAATTGATCTTCGTTCATAGCTTTTTTATTTTAAGTTAATTAAATTGTTCTCTTTTGATTTCATAAAATTACACAGTATTTCACGGATTTCTGATAATGAAATACTAAAGAATGGCTCGATTTAGTTATAACTTTGCCAATGATTCTTAAAAACTGTTATTTTAAAAGTAACCCTATGAAGCATTTAATAATATTACTAACACTATTGCCATTTTTCACTTTCTGTGGCCAACAAAAAGAAAAGGAAGAAAATCAAGTAACTGAAACTGAAAGCGAAACAACCACAGCCAATTATAGCGCTACCTATTATCTAATCCGCCATGCCGAAAAGGTCCGTACAGACCCCAAAGACCAAGACCCGGGCTTGAGTATAGATGGTATGATGCGCGCCAAAAGATGGGCTTCCTATTTTGAACCTATTAAGATCGATGAAATCTATATTACTAGATATATGCGCACCAAGCAGACCATTTCGCTAATTGCGCAACAGAAACAGGTTTCGCCCAAACGCTACGATCCCAATACGGTTTATTCCGAAGATTTTTTGAAACAAACAAACGGCAAGACAGTACTTATTTCCGGACACAGCAACACCACACCGCAATTGGTTAACAAATTAATAGGCGAAGAAAAATTTAAGGAGATGGATGACAGTGATAATGCCACCTTATTTAAAGTAACCATTAACGGTAGCGACAAAAAAGTAGAAACAATCACGGTAGAATAGTTTAGTATTTAGAGGCCATTATTAAGTATTCATTCTTCATTATAAATTATTCATACTATTTTTGCACCTATGGCAATTCAGAAAAACGTAAAAATAAAGAACCGCAAGGCAAAGTTTGAGTACGAAATTATAGATACGTACACAGCAGGCATTGTGCTTAGGGGCACAGAGATAAAAGCCATTCGCGAGGGAAAAGCTTCTATTGCCGAAAGTTTTTGCGAGTTTAGCAATGGCGAACTGTTCGCCATAAACATGACAGTGCAGGAATACAGCCATGCCACTCATTATAACCACGCGCCAAAAAGCGAACGTAAACTTCTTTTAAATCGCAGTGAATTAAAAAAACTGGAGAAAGAAGTAAAAAATAGCGGCCTCACTATTATACCGTTAGTGCTCTTTACCAATAATAAAGGTTTGGCAAAAATAGACATCGCCCTTTGCCGCGGAAAAAAGGAATACGATAAGCGCGAAGCGATTAAAGATCGAGACTCCAAAAAACAGCTTAGTCGGATTAAGAAGGCGTTTAATAATTGACGCTGGTTGATGGATGAACGATGAAGTAGATTCCTAACGCTTCTTTAACAAATTCAAAATCTTTTTATTAGTATTTTGCGTTCATTAAAACTGTCCCCTCGAGTGCGGTCGAGAGGCTTATTATATCACAATTAACAATCAAAAGGTCTCGACTGCGCTCGACCGGACATTGTTCCATGCATTTTAAACTGATATTTGTCTTTCTTTTTATTTTTCTTTCAACAACTATTTCCGCGCAAATAGTGGGAAAAGTAACCGATACCAAAGGCCAACCCCTTCCCTACGTAAATATTTATCTTCAAAATAGCTACACAGGAACCACAACTAATGATGATGGAAATTACTCTTTAAGTGTTTCAGAAAAATCTGAATATAAAATTATTTTTCAGTTTTTGGGATATAAAACATTGAGCAAAACCGTTACGCCAACTTCTTTTCCATTTATTTTGAATGTTTCACTTGAAGAAGAAACCACTAGTCTTGATGAAGTAGTAGTAAACACTTCCGAAGACCCCGCATACAGCATAATACGCAAAACAATAGCCCAAAGAAAAGAAAACATTGAAAAACTTAGTGAATACACAGCAGATTTCTACTCACGCGGACTTTGGAAAGTAAAAGACGTACCTAAAAAAATAATGGGCCAAGAAGTGGGTGATTTTGATGGAATGCTTGATTCTACTCGTACCGGCATTGTTTATCTTTCAGAAACCATTTCAGAAATAGCGTATCAAAAACCTGATAATTTCACTGAAAAAATCATTGCCAGCAAAGTAAGCGGAAATGATAATGGTTTCAGTTTTAACAGTGCGCAGAGCGCAAATATTTCTTTTTATGAAAACACTATCGAGCTGAACGCAGCGCTTGTTTCTCCCATTGCAAATAATGCACTAAGCTATTACAATTATAAACTAGACGGTGTTTTTTATGAAGGTCCAAAGCTCATTAACAAAATAAAGGTAACCCCCAAACGCCCAAAAGATCGGGTTTGGAGCGGCTATATTTACATAGTTGAAGACGATTGGCAGCTATACGGGGCGGAGCTTTCTACAACCGGAGCGGCCATTCAAGTTCCTTTTGTTAGCAACTTAATGGTGAAACAGAATTATAAATATGACACCAATAATGATTTCTGGGTGAAAATCTCGCAGTCGGTAGATTTCGGCTTTGGCTTTTTAGGAATGGAGGGTGATGGCCGTTTTATAGCCGTTTACAGTAATTATGATTTTAAACCAACCTTCTCAAAAAGATCTTTTACCAATGAAGTGCTTTCCTTTAAACCAGAAGCAAACAAAAAAGACAGCCTATTTTGGAGAGGCAGCCGGCCCGTGCCCTTAACAGATGAAGAGTTAAAGGATTACATCAAGAAAGACAGCATTCAGATTCTACGTCGTTCTAAACCATACTTAGATTCGCTTGATACAAAATCAAACAAACCTGGAGTTTTGAGCATTTTAACTGGTTACACCTATAAAAATTCATTTAACAAATGGTCTGTAGGTTATGAAGGACCATTACCAAGCATCAATTTCAACACCGTGCAAGGCTGGAATAGCAAAGCAGGACTGACTTTTAATAAATGGTATGACGACAACCAAACCAATACGTTTTCTGCGGCGATACGAGCAGATTATGGCGTTTCGGAAGATAGACTTCGCTTTACGGCAGATATACTTCGGAATTTTAATTGGACAGACAAACTTAGATTATCCCTTTCGGGAGGAAGCAAAGTGGCCCAATTTAACGACACGGAGCCCATCTCTCCACTTATAAATACTTTTGCCACGCTTTTCTTTGAAAGAAACTATATGAAGCTATACGAGCTTAATTTCGGGCGGATAGGTTATAGCCAGGAAGTTTTTAATGGACTGCACCTGTATGCTGCTGTTGCTTACGAAAACCGAAAGCCACTTTTTAATTCTACCGATTACGTAACTATTCCATTTGACGATGTAAGTTACACAAGCAACAATCCACTGGCCCCAAACGATTTCAGCAATGCTGTGATTTCGGAACACAATATTGTAAAAAGTAAAGTTAGGGCGCGCATTAACTTTGCGCAAAAGTACTTTTCAAACCCCGATATGAAATTTAATATTGGCGATAGTAAATTTCCAGAACTTAACATTTCTGCGGAAAACGGTGCTGCTATTACTGAAAGCCAATATGATTACAATCAGTTTGAAGCCAGTTTAAACCAATCCATTTCCTTGGGAAACAAAGGACAATTTTATTATAATTTGAAAGGTGGAAGCTTCGCAAACGGCGACGGAATTTCATTTATAGATTACAAACATTTCAACGGAAACCAAACGCGGGTAGGCACTTCGCCAAACTATACCAATGTTTTCAATTTGATGCCGTATTACGATTTTAGCACTAACAAAAGTTATTTTGAGGGACATTTGGAACACGATTTCCGCGGCTGGATTTTAGGAAAAATCCCAGGAATTAATCAGTTGAACCTCAACCTAGTTGCGGGCGCTCATTTTTTAAGTACCGAAGAACGAAAACCATATTCCGAATTTTCCGTAGGTATAGATAATCTGGGCTTTGGTAAATTCAGATTGCTTCGCGTAGATTATGTTCGGTCTTATTACAACGGCGGCAGCGATGGGGCCTTTGTATTTGGTTTAAAATTCCTAGATCTTTTGGGTCTATAATAATAAATATTATGAAAACTATACTTAAATTATTACTTGTATTCACACTTTTTACAAGTTGCATCCCAATGCAGAAGGTTCCGAAAGACGCAAAGATGACGGACTTTTTCCACTTTCAAAAAGCGAAAGATTACGATGCATCCAAATGGGCAGTTTTCCTTCCCGGCACGGGCGGACTCAGAATTTTTAAAGACACGACCCATTATTACAACGTTGCTGAGAAACTAAACGCCGCAGATATTTCAGTTTTGTTGGTAGATAATGTTGCGGCATACAAAGCCTCCAAAAGAGATGTGACGGAAGAAGAGCCTGCGCAGATTCTTTGGATACTAGGAGAAGCTTTAAAATGGGCAAAACAGAATGGAAATATTAAACCAGATTCCGAAGGAAGTATCGTGGGTTGGTCGCGTGCTGGGCTGGGTTTGATTCCACTTGCAAATGATACTTCAGAACTGAAAAGGCTTAATATAAAATCTATCGCATTATTCTATCCTGCAAATGGTTACGAAATACAACTTGAGCCAAAAGTTCCAGTTCTTATAATGACTGGTGGAAAAGACAAAATTGTAAAAGTTGATGATATCCTGAAATATTTAATTGCTGAAAATGCAACAATTCAAGTTTATGATGACGCCTATCACGGCTATGATGTTGCAAGTTTGAAAAAAGGAAAATATTTCCGATTTATCCCCTTCATTAGTAAAAAACAGTACCTTTTAAAATATGACGAAGAAGCCGCGAAGGAATCTTTTGAGGAATTGATTAAGTTTTTGAAAAATAAATAAAAACTTTGTGAACTCTGTGCCTCTGTGGTTAAAAATTTACCACGGAGTCACAGAGAACACAGAGAAAAAATATTATGGCCATACCCTTCCCTATCATAATCACCGAGAGATTGAATCTCAGGAAAATACTACCAACTGATGCAGATAGGGTCTATTACTTCCGTTCAGATAAAGAGATTAATAAATATATAAATAGAGAACCGCAAACGAGAGAAACGGCAATTGCACATATTCAAAAAATCACCTCAGATTTAAGGACTGATAAATCTGTTAGTTGGGGAATTACCACAAAAGAATCTGATGTTTTAATTGGCTCAATTTGCCTTTGGAATTTTTCCGAAGACAAAAAAACCGCAGAGGTAGGTTACGATCTAGATCCAGAATTTCAAGGCAAGGGAATTATGAGCGAATCACTAAAAGCTGTTTTAGAATTCGGATTAAACCAAAGAGGTTTTGAAACCATCGAAGCCTATACGGATTATAGGAATTTACCTTCAAAAAAGCTATTAAAACATCATGGATTTATTCCAAGTAGAAATAAGAAAGATCCTGATAACCAAAATAATGAAGTGTATTATATAAACCGTTAATTCTTGTTCTCCAAAAGAGGAACAAACCGAAACTCACCGTACTCCTCCTTTTCAAATTCGGTGTCAGATTTGCGTAAAAAGACGGTCATAATCTGTGTATTTTCACCTACGGGAATTACCAATTTTCCTCCAACTTTTAATTGCGCCAGTAACGGGTTCGGAACAAAAGGCGCTCCGGCGGTTACAATAATTCCGTCAAAGGGAGCTTCTTCTTCTAGCCCAATATAGCCGTCGCCAAAAATTAATCTTTTCGGCTTGTAACCGAGTTTGGGAAGAAAGAGTTTTGTTTTTTTGAAAAGTTCGTTTTGCCTTTCAATGGTAAAAAGTGTTGCGCCAATTTCTAAAAGTACGGCAGCTTGGTAGCCACTCCCCGTTCCTATTTCAAGAATTTTATCGCCTTTTTTTACACTTAAAAGTTCCGTTTGGCGGGCAACGGTATAGGGCTGCGAAATGGTTTGGTCCGCCGCAATCGGAAATGCCTTATCTACGTAAGCATGCCCCACAAATCCAGAATCCATAAAAAGATGACGTGGAATCTTGCCAATAGCTTTTAGAACGGCTTCATCAACAATCCCTTTCTTTTTAAGGGTTTCGACCAGTTTTTTGCGCATTCCTTGGTGAGTAAATGTATCTTTCACTTTAATAAATATTAGTCCCGATAGCTATCGGGAAAGATGTGAGATATTAGACTTCACAAAGTAACCAATTTTGACGGTGAAGCAAAAAATTTCAAATAGCAAATTCCAAATAAATTACAAACCCCGAATTTCAACATTTAAACCCTTAAACTTTTAAACTCATAAACACATAAACTTTTAAACTCATAAACACATAAACTTTTAAACTTCCCACGAAACCCGTACATTTGTGAAAAACACACGCCAATGTTAAAAGCGGGAGTTCTGGGTGCTGGGCACTTAGGAAAAATACACTTGAAATTGCTGCAACAATCCACAAAATACGAACTTGTGGGTTTCTTCGACGCCAGCAAAGAAGCTTCGGAAAAAATAGAATCTGAATTCGGTTACAAAAGTTTTCCATCCATGGAAAGCCTTATTGATGCCAGCGAAATGGTCGTGGTGGTTACACCTACCAGCAAGCACTTTGAGTGTGCCGAAAAAGTAATTAATGCCGGGAAGCATCTCTTTATTGAAAAACCAATCACACAAACTGTGGCTGAAGCCGAACAAATTCGTGACTTGGCAAAACTTAAAAAGGTTCGCGGGCAAGTTGGGCAGGTTGAACGTTTCAATCCTGCATTTATGGCTATTAAAGACAAAATTGACAACCCAATGTTTATTGAAACGCACCGTTTGGCTGAGTTTAATCCGCGCGGGACAGATGTTTCTGTGGTTCTTGATTTAATGATCCACGATATAGATGCAATTTTGAGCGTTGTAAAAAGTCCGGTGAAAGCTGTGAGCGCCAGCGGAGTTTCCGTTATAAGTGAAACACCAGATATTGCGAATGCACGCATTGAATTTGAAAACGGTTGTGTAGCTAATTTAACCGCAAGCCGTATTTCACTTAAAAAAATGCGCAAAGCTCGCTTCTTTCAGCGTGATGCCTACATTTCGGTAGATTTTCTGGAGAAGAAATGTGAAGTGGTAAAAATGAAAAATGCACCCACGGAAATTGACGATTTCGCAATGGTATTAACCAATGCCGAAGGAATTAAAAAACAAATCTATTTCGAAAATCCGAAGATTGAAAATAACAACGCTATACTTGACGAGCTGGAAAGTTTTTACGAAGCCATAAAAGCAGACAGAACTCCGGAAGTTTCCCTTCAACAGGGCACTGAGGCTCTTCGGGTAGCAATGATGATAATTGAAAATTTCAAAAAAATATAAATGTTTGATGTCGGAAGACTGATGAAAAATATCGTAAATCTAAAATCGTAAATCGTAAATGAAGAACATAGCAGTAATAGGTGCAGGAACAATGGGCAATGGAATAGCCCATACCTTTGCACAATTTGATTATAAAGTACAGTTGATTGATGTACACCAAACATCACTTGACAAAGGAATAGCGACCATCACCAAAAATTTAGACAGGATGGTTGCCAAAGAATCCATCACTGAAGAAGATAAACAGCGAACGCTTAAAAACATAACCACTTATACCAATCTTGAAGAAGGTGTGGAATATGCAGGTTTGGTAGTTGAAGCAGCAACGGAAAACGTAGATCTGAAGCTAAAAATTTTCCGTGACTTAGATAAATTTTGTCCGGACGATACTATTTTGGCAAGCAATACTTCTTCCATTTCTATCACTCAAATTGCTTCTGTAACATCACGCCCCGGAATGGTTATCGGGATGCACTTTATGAATCCTGTGCCAATTATGAAATTGGTTGAAATCATTAAAGGATACAGCACCAGCCAAGAAACTTTCAAAATAGTTGAAGAACTTTCAAAAAAATTGAATAAAGTTCCAATGGAAGTAAATGATTACCCAGGCTTTGTTGCAAACCGCATTTTGATGCCCATGATAAACGAAGCCATTGAAACGCTTTACAACGGCGTTGCAGGGGTTAAAGAAATTGATACCGTGATGATGCTAGGGATGGCACACCCAATGGGTCCTTTAGCTTTAGCAGATTTTATTGGTCTTGATGTATGTCTTTCTATTTTGAAAGTGATGCACGAAGGTTTCAAAAATCCAAAATATGCACCTTGCCCATTGCTAGTGAATATGGTTATGGCTGGAAAGTTAGGTTCAAAAAGTGGTGAAGGTTTTTACGATTATAGCCAAAACCGAAAAGCGGAAGATGTTTCTTCGCAGTTTGGAAAGTGATTTTAAACCACAATGGGCGCAAAGCTTTACGCAAAGGCCACAAAGTAAAACTTATTCGGCGGGTAGGCTCATAAACTTCTAAACTCATAAACGCTTAAACTTAAAAAATGGCAAAAATTATCCCCTTTAAAGCCGTCCGCCCTACGCGGGACAAAGTGAGTTTGCTCGCTGCACGATCGTATGATAGTTATACGGCAATGCAGGTAGAATCGCGCTTGCGGGATAATCCGTTTTCTTTTTTACATATTGTAAATCCAGGCTACAAATACCAAAAGGAAATTTCAGGCGAAGAACGTTATGGGCTCGTGAAAAATCGCTATCAGGAATTTAAGGAGGACGGAATTTTTATGCAGGACGAAAAACCTTCGTTCTATATTTATAAAATTGTAAACCGTGACGGACTCGAATTTAACGGTATTGTTGGCGCGGCGAGTGTTCAGGATTATGCCGATGACGTAATAAAAAAGCACGAAGATACGCTGGAGTTTCGTGAAATAATTTTCAAGGAATACCTTAAAACTGTAGGTTTCAACGCTGAAGCCGTACTCCTCACCTATCCCGACAATCCAGAACTGGAAGCCATTATTGGCAAAGTAATGCAAAGTCGCGCGGAGTATGAATTCACAACAACATATAGAGACACACATTATCTTTGGAACGTTGATGATGCAAAATTACTGGAAAAAATTCAAAAGATTTACAGTAAAATGCCAGCTTTATATATTGCCGACGGCCATCACCGCTCTGCTTCTTCGTATTTATTGGCTAAAGATTTAAAGGAAGAAAATCCGCATCACAAGGGCGATGAGGCTTATAACTATTTTATGAGCTTCTTAATTCCTGAAAGTGATTTAAAAATCTATGAATTTAACCGTCTGGTAAAGGACCTTAATGGTTTGAAGAAAGAAGAGTTTTTAATTAAACTGGATGAAAATTTCAGAATTGAAAATAGAGGGATGGAGTATTACAAACCTTCTAAAAAACATCATTTCAGCATGTATTTGGATGGCGAATTTTATTCACTTTACCTTCGGAAGAGCAAGTATGAAATCAAAAATGCACTCGATGCCTTGGATACACAGATTTTATACGTCACCATTTTGAAGCCTCTTCTCGGGATTGAAGATTTACGAAACGACCAACGTATAGATTATTCCCACGGAAAAAAAGATTTAGCATACGTAAAAACCGTCGTGGATTCAGGGACTTTTGCCGTTGGTTTTGGTTTGCTCTCCGTAACTACGGAAGAGATAAAAATGATCGCGGACGAAGGTTTAAAAATGCCACCGAAAAGTACATATATTGAGCCGAAGCTTAGAAGTGGCGTTACTATTTATGAGTTCTGAAAATAGAAGAAAGAGAAAAGAATAAAGAGAAAAGAAAATGACAATTTCAGAAAATTTAAAGAATTTCAAAAACGAATTGCCGGACAACGTTACACTGGTAGCGGTTTCCAAAACCAAACCTGTAAGCGATTTGATGGAAGCTTACAATGCGGGACAACGTGTTTTTGGCGAAAATAAAATTCAGGAAATGGAATCCAAATGGCAGGAAATGCCAAAGGATATAGAGTGGCATATGATTGGCCACGTACAGCGAAACAAAGTAAAATACATGGCTCCGTTTGTGAATTTAATTCACGCCGTTGACAGTTTCAAACTTTTGAAAGAAATTGATAAAGAAGCTGAAAAAAACGAACGCACTATTGCGTGCTTGCTTCAAATTAAAATAGCAGAAGAAGACAGCAAATTCGGGATGGATGAAGCTGATGCAGCCTCGCTCCTTTCTTCCGAAGAATTTAAAAAACTTCAAAATGTGGAAGTAATTGGGTTGATGGGCATGGCAACATTTACCGATGATGAAAAGCAGGTTTCTGAAGAATTTCAGAAGTTGAAAAAAATATATGATAAATTCAGAATTCAAGCCGGACAATTTTCGGGATCAGAATTTAAAGTTCTCAGTATGGGAATGAGTGGCGATTATAAGCTTGCAATTGAAAACGGAAGCAATATGATACGCGTGGGAAGTGCAATTTTTGGAGAACGTAATTAGACGTAGGCACGCGATTAATCGCGCGCGTACTTTAACGATTCAATCATTTCAATAAAAATTAAAAATAGAGAATAGTCAATAAAACGAATGTACGCAATTTTAGACATAGAGACAACGGGCGGGAAATACAATGAGGAAGGAATTACCGAAATTGCAATTTACAGGTTTGACGGCCACAAAGTGGTTGACCAATTTTCAAGTTTGGTCAATCCCGAAAAACCTATTCAACCCTTTGTTGTAAACTTGACGGGGATTAATAATGAAATGCTTAGGCATGCACCTAAGTTTTATGAGGTTGCAAAACGCATCATCGAGATAACAGATGGTTGCATAATGGTCGCGCACAACGCACTTTTTGACAATAGAATACTTACAACAGAGTTTGACCGGCTTGGCTATCAATATGAAAAAGAAACCCTTTGTACGGTAGAGCTTGCAAAAAAGCTGATACCTAATATGCCCTCGTACAGTTTGGGGAAATTGGTTCGGTCTTTGGGAATCCCACTAAGCGATCGCCACCGCGCGCAGGGCGATGCAAAGGCTACCGTTGCACTTTTTAAAATGCTTTTAGCAAAAGATACTTCAAAAGAAATAATTACTGAAACGCTTCGGAAAGATCCAAAACGGCAACTAACACCAAAATTATTGGATATTATTGAAAACACTCCTTCCGAAACTGGCGTTTATTATATGCATAACGAAGAAGGAAAAGTAATTTATATCGGAAAAAGTAGAAATATTAAAAAGCGGTTGACGCAACATTTCACTAATGATAACCGGAAATCAAAAAGAATTCAGCTTGAAGTAAAATCGGTTACTTTTGAAAAGACCGGCAACGAACTTATTGCCCTGCTGAAAGAAAGCGAGGAAATAAAACAGAACAAACCGGTTTACAACCGTGGACTTCGTCAAACACTTTTCACGCATCAACTTACTTCCATTGTGGACGAAAAAGGCTACATAAATCTAACGATTGAAAAAGCCGACGGAAGAAAAAAAGCGATTACAACATTTAGTAATTATCAACAGGCCAAGACTTCACTCTTCAAAATAACTGAAGAAAACCAGCTGTGCCAAAAGCTAACAGGACTTTACGATGGCGGAAAGGCCTGCTTTAATTACACAATTAAAGAATGTTATGGAGCTTGCGTTGGCAAAGAGGCAGTTGAAGAATATAACAATCGTGTTCAAGCATTTTTGGAGCGGTATAGTTACGAAAATCAAAATATGCTCATAATAGATCGCGGTCGCGAAATTGAGGAACGCTCTGTTATTTTGATTGAAAATGGTATTTACAAAGGGTATGGTTTTTATAATCTGAATTATCAAATCAATAATCCCGAAATTCTAAAGTCTATTATTAACCCAATGCAAAACAATCGGGATGCTCAGCACATCATTCAAAATTATCTTCGGAAGAATAAAGTGCTTAAAACAGTAAACCTTTCTGCAGATGCAATTAAATAGGTTAACATTTCTTAAATTAGACTTTCAAAATATGTTATATTGAAACCACAGAATAAAAAATCCTGGCGCTATATACTTCACGAGATAATCTATGAGGCAGATACGCCCATGGGAAAACTTTTTGATGTAGTTCTGCTCTTTCTTATTGTATTAAGTGTGGTACTGGTAATGCTGGAAAGTGTAAAATGGATTGATATAAAATATCACGACATTCTCTATTTTTGTGAATGGGTTATCACCATATTTTTTACTATTGAATATATAGCTAGAATAATAACCGTTAAAAAACCGACCAGCTACATTTTTAGTTTTTACGGAATTATAGATTTTCTATCAACAATACCATTATACTTATCAATAATTCTCGCAGGAAGCAACTATCTTTTAGCAGTTAGGGCATTGCGATTACTCAGGGTTTTTAGAATTCTAAAAATAACACGTTATGTAGGCGAATCTAACAAACTGGCAAAAGCACTTAGAGACAGCAGGGCCAAAATTTTAGTTTTCCTTTTTGCTGTTTTAATTATTTCAATAATTGCTGGTACATTAATGTATTTAATTGAAGGAGAGGAAAGCGGTTTTGTAAGTATCCCAGTAAGCGTGTATTGGTGTATTGTTACATTAACAACGGTAGGTTTTGGCGACATTGCTCCCGTTACTCCACTTGGCCAGCTTTTAGCTGCATTAATAATGATTATGGGTTATGGTATTATTGCCGTGCCTACCGGAATTGTTAGCGCGGAGTACACTAAAAGTATGGGCAAACAAGATGTTTTAGGAAAAGACTACGTACACGTAAACACTCAAGATTGTAGAAATTGTGGCGCCCGAAAACATAGGGATGACGCAAAATTTTGCCATAAATGTGGAAACGAGCTACATCCGGGAATTAATCCTGAAACTTAATGCTATCGCAAAAACCATTACTTATTTGTGTGGTTGGCCCTACCGCAATTGGCAAAACTGCATTAGCCATAAAACTTGCCAAAACTTTCTCAGCGGAAGTATTATCTGCAGATTCCAGACAGTTTTATAAAGAAATGCACATTGGCACCGCAGTTCCTTCAAAGGATGAAGTGGAAGCTGTGCCTCATCATTTCATCCAAAACAAAAGTATTTTTGAAGGATATTCCGTTGGCGATTTTGAAAGAGATGCGATTGCTTTATTAAAAATTCTTTTTGAAAAAAACAAGGTGGTTATAATGGTTGGCGGTTCCGGACTTTATGTAGATGCTGTTGTGAAAGGGTTGGATGTTTTTCCAAATGTTTCTTCTGAAATTAGAGCGCAATTGAATGCTGAACTAGATGAAAAGGGCATCGAAACGCTTCAAAATGAATTAAAAAACGTGGATTCTTCCTATTTCGAAAAAGTTGATATTCAGAATCCGCATCGTTTAATAAGAGCTTTGGAAATTTATCGGGCAACTGGAAAACCTTATTCATCTTTTTTAAATAAAGAATCTGCAAAGAGAGATTTTGAAACACTGTTTATCGGTTTGAATGCTGAAAGAGAAATAATCTATAACCGAATTAATCTTCGTGTGGATAAAATGGTGGATGCCGGATTGATAGACGAAGCAAAAACATTGCTTCCGCATAAAAACAGGAACGCACTGCAAACAGTGGGCTACCGGGAGCTTTTTGAATATTTTGAAGGAAATATATCAAAGGAAGAAGCGATTTCAGAAGTTAAAAAAAACACACGCCGGTTTGCAAAGCGTCAAAACACATGGTTCAAAAAAAACGAAGCTATCCATTGGTTTGATTACAAAACTGACACTTCACAAATCATATCTTTTATAAAAGAAAAAAACGCCCTTTAGAGGCGTTTTTTTACACATATCTTAATGCTAAACTTTTAATTTTCAACTTCGCTTTTCACAACTAAGCGGAAACCTTCGCCATGAATGTTAACTATCTCCACACCGTCGTCTTTGCTCAGGTATTTTCGAAGTTTCGCAATGTAAACGTCCATGCTTCTAGATGTGAAGTAATTGTCATCTCTCCAAATTTTGGTTAGTGCAAGTTCACGCGGCATTAAATCGTTCTTGTGAAGTGCCAAAAGGCGCAATAACTCGTTCTCTTTAGGAGACAATTTGATTGGGGTCTCTTTATTGAAGGTCAAAAACCTCAATTTGGAATTCAAATGGAAATTACCAACTTGAAACTCAAATTGCTTACTATCCGCAATAGAATCAGTTGCTTTCCTTTGTATGATGGCTTTAATTTTCATCAAAAGCACTTCGCTATCAAAAGGTTTATTTAGGTAATCATCTGCACCTACTTTATAACCTTTCAGCACATCCTCTTTCATCGCTTTGGCGGTCAGAAAAATGATTGGCACGTCTTCGTTTTTCTCACGAATTTCCTTTGCCAAAGTGAAGCCGTCTTTATAAGGCATCATCACATCAAGTATGCAAAGATCGAAATCGTCTTTTTTAAATTTTTCAAAACCTTCCATCCCGTTTTTAGCGTGTGTAACGTTATAATCGTTCATGGCAAGGTAGTCTTTTAATACTGTCCCAAAGTTGGGATCATCTTCTACAAGAAGGATTTTTTTGTTTTCTGTTTCCATAATTTTAAGATATTAAGTGTAATTTTATTATAAAGGTGCTGCCTTTTCCTTTTTCGCTTTCTACATATATTTCTGCATCGTGATCATCCAAGATGCGCTTTACGTAAGCAAGACCAAGGCCATGGCCTTTCACGTTGTGTATATCACCCGTGTGTTCTCTGTAAAATTTTTCAAATATTTTTTTCTGAACAGGTTTGCTCATGCCCATTCCCTGATCGCGTATTTTTAAAATAATGCTGTTTTTTACATTTTCTGAATAAACATCTATTTTGGGCTGTTCTTCAGAATATTTAACTGCATTGTCCAGTATATTCACTATTACATTGCTCAAGTGGGATTCGTTCGCTAAAACGGTGGCTTTAAGCGCACCATAATGTGTGTTTATGTAGCCGCCCCTATCTTCCACAATAAGGCTAATGTGCGAAATGGAATCATCAACAATGTCTTGCAAATTTAAACGCTCCTTTGGGAGATCCAGCTCGTTTTTTTCTAGCTTTGAAATTCGGAGAACATTTTCCACTTGTGCATTCATGCGTCTATTTTCATCCCTTATCATTCCAAGGTAGCGATCCAAAAACTCTCGATTGTCCTTTACCTTAGGATTTTTTAACGAATCTAAAGCCAAATTAATGGTTGCTATGGGCGTTTTAAATTCGTGGGTCATATTGTTTATAAAATCACTCTTTATTTGTGAAATTTGACGTTGCTTATAAATCTGTGAAATTGCGCTGGAATATGCTAAAATAATTACAGCCGTAAACAAAAGCGAAAGTATGGCCATTCCCAAAATGCTATTAAGTACAAGCTTTTTCTTTTCAGAAAAACTTACATACAGTTCATATTTATTTTTGTTTTCATTTACAAAAAGTGGAACTTTATAAGTACTTTCTTCATCAAACTTAAAATCATTTGAGCGTACTTTAGTTTCCAGATTGTTGCTATAAATTGCGAAATCAAATTTAGATTTTAATCCTCTTTCCTTGAGCTCCTTCGCAATAAGTTCTGACACTTCTCTTTCATTCACCCTCTTATAAATAGGGACCATTGTTGTTACGTTACCAACAAAATCCTCAAACTGCTTTCGTTCATAATCCTTCATTCTTGAAAAGGATTCTACACGTGTGTCTGTGGTTGTTATTCCATCCAAACCTTCAGATATCTTCGTTTTTGTTTTCCGACTTGTGAGTTTTCTAAATTGAACGCTGTCCATTTCAGAGTCAAAAATGCCGGAAGAAAGTTTATAGTCCTGCTCTAAGATTCCATCTGTGAAAATGAAGGTCTCGTTTGTTTCCTTATTTTGAATTCTATAGGCTAATTCCGTAAAACTTTGGTTATCGGGAATCTGTATGCTATCAACATAAGCACTGTAAACCTGATAATATGCCTCATTCTCCCTTAATTGAATTTCTTTCGCAACAGATAAAAGCACCTGTTTGGAATTAATGGTAAATTGCTCGGCTTTTGTTTGGTAAGCGTTTGAAATCCAATATCCCTGAACAAAAACTATCCCTAATAAAGAGAGACTCATGAGCGCAATAAGCAAGACGAAAAGCTTTTTGTTCATACCTCAAAAGTAAGATTTTAACATTTAGCCACTCGTTTATTTAACCAAATGTTAACAAAAGAAGAGGGTACAATTATCAGCTTTTTTTAAGAATGCTATTGTGGATTTCAGCAACGTTTTTTTTCGTTGCCTCAAGGTCAATATTTTCAATGATAATATCGGCAAGTTTCATTTTTTCTTCGTCACTCCATTGGTTGTCCATGCGTTGCTCTATTTCATACTTTGAGGCTTTATCACGACCCATAACGCGCTTTATCCTTACAGCCTTTGGCGCAGTAACCAGTACTACAAGATCGCAATTTTTGTAACCGCCGTTTTCAAATAGTATAGCGGCCTCTTTTATAACATAGGTTGATTTTTGTTCCGCAGCCCATTTTTTGAAATGTACGGCAACCTTAGGATGGATTATTTCATTAACCGCTCGAAGTAAATCTGTATCAGCAAAAATTTTATCGGCAACGTAGGTTCGGTTTAAGCCTTCCTTGTTATAGGCGTTTTCACCAAGAAGCTCAATTAATTTGCGACGAATGACTTTTGAAGTATTTGTCAATTTTTTTGCTTCTACATCTGCAATGTAAACTGGCACGCCAAGTTCTGAAAACATTTTTGCCACTGTAGTTTTCCCACTTCCAATACCGCCTGTAAGGCCTACAATTTTCATTAGTTTTAAGATTAAAACATTGATTACTTAAATATAAAGTAGTCAACCTTTTTGGGTTCAAAAATTACATTCTGAATATTAGATGGCATGTTTTCCAGGGTAGGCAGCATAAAGTTTTCTTCCTTATTTCTTTTAGAATAGTCACAGACAACCCTAAAATTTTCTTTTGAAATTTTTGAAAATTCATTCACGGAAACATCATAAGAGACTGTAACGGAAGAAGGAACCAGTTTTATCTCCAAATCTGGCGGCAGATTTATAATCTCTATGGGAAGCGTAAATTTTCCCTGTGAGAACTCCGCAACCGCTAAATTTACTGTAACCTTATCCGGTTTAATGGATGCAATTTCCTTATTGCCACTAACTACTTTTACGGTTTTCGAAATATCTTTTTCAATATCTTCCAATGAAATTAATTCGGTTTCTATAGTTCTGAGATTCTTAAGGCTACCGGAAGGGCCAGAAATAATTACAGAATCGGGCGTTACCTTTATACTATCCATAGGTTTAAAACCATTTTTAAAGGTGAATTTTGTTTTGGGCATCACCCGAACTTTTTTCAAAATTATGGGATCTAAATTGACGTCCAATTCTTCAACGGAAAGATTTTTTATCGCCAAATTCCTATTGAAGTTTGAAGCCACCATTCTGGTCAATTCGTTTTTTGTAATAGTAAAGTTATCCTTTTCGTTATCGTAAAATTTACCAACCTCTACATTAATTGTTGGTTTTTTAAACTTGTAAAACAAAATTTCAAAACCATTTGCCGTAAGATCAAAAGTAATATTGCGCAGGTTTTTTTCTGATAACGCAGTAGTTTCTGGAACGTTTTCATAATTAATTTTAGCTACCATAGTAGTGGTAAATTCTCTGCTGAATTTCGTTAATACCCAAAAAATAGTAGCAAGGAGGAGAAAGAGAAGAAAACGCTTAACCTTTATATTTTTATTATTCTTAAAGAATCCTTTCGTCATACTATTATTATTGGCCATCAATAAATTTACTTAAAAAATAAAAAGGGAAATTGTTTCTGTGGATCTTTCTTTAAAAAATTTATTAAAAAACTAGATTTCAAAAACGCAATGCCATAACCAAAAAATTGGACAAAGACAGCTTTTAAAGAAAGTAAACCTATATAAACACTTTTGTTTTTTACAGAAGAGTCTAAGAAAATTAAAAGTAGATATGTAAGAATAGGAATTATAAATAAAGGAGAAATGAAAATTGAAAATACTATTGAACAAATTACAAACACTACAAAGAGCGTAGGCAACCAAAATGTAATTTTAGCAGCAGATGGATGCCATTGGTTCAAAATAGGACGCACAAGTCCAAATTTTTTAACCTGTAAATAAAATTTTCCCCAAGAAATCCTGCGCTTATGGTAAACAAAAGCATTGGGCACAAATGTGGTTTGGTAACCAGCTTTTAAAATACGTTGGGAAAGATCGGGATCCTCACCAGGATGGATTTTTGCATAGCCACCGGTATTTTCAAATGCTTCTTTAGAAATACCCATGTTGAAGCTTCTTGGCTCAAAATTATTTACACTTCTTTCGTTTCCCCTAATACCTCCAGTAGTTAAAAATGAAGTCATCGTATAATTTATTGCTTTCTGCAGTGGTGTGAAACTCTCATGGGCTGCATCTGCGCCACCGTAACAATGAAAGTAGTTCTTTCCTAAAAATTCATCTACAGTAGCCAAATAATGTGCCGGCAATAAACAGTCTGAATCGAGAACTATAAAATAATTACCTTTTGCACATTTCATTCCATAATTGCGAGAATCTCCCGGACCGGAATTTTCCTTGAAATAATAGGAAATTGTAAGCTTTTCTGAAAATTCCTTTACCACAGTTTCAGAAGTTTCCGTAGAACCGTCTTCAACGATTACAATTTCAAATTCTTTCTGAAAATGCAAATTAGCAAAACTTTCCAAAAGCTCCCTAACTTCTTGTGGACGGTTGAATACAGGGATTATAAAGGAATAACTTCTTTGCATCGCCCAAAGTTAATGAAATAAAAAAAGCCACCCACTTTCGTGGATGGCTTTTCATACTAATTATAAAATTTAGTTTTTCAATACTTTGTAAGTACCAGTCTGTCCGTTAACAGTAACTTTCATAATGTAAGTTCCTGTTGTCAATCCAGCAATATTGATATCTGAAGTAGTAGCACCAATAGTTGTGCTGATTACCTGCTGACCCAATAAGTTAAAGATAGCTACAGAATCAATGCTATTAGCAGATTTCAAAGAAATCACGTCAGTAGCAGGGTTTGGATAGAAAGCAAAATCTTTCAAAGAATTTTCAGCAACACCAGCTGTTCCACCGATAACTGAAGACCAAGCAACTTGATCAGAACCTCCGTTGAAAAGACCTATTAAAGTAGAACTACCAGTAGTTAAATCTAGCTCTCTCCATTGAGACTGACCCGCATCTGAATTATATGCTGAAAGATATGCAGTACCATTTCCAAAACAAGCACCTTGACCAAAGTTAGCATTAAAACCAAGTGAACCCAATGGGGTTGCAGCACCAGTTGCTAAATCTATAAAATAAAGGTTATCATCTACAATATCAGCACTGTAACCATCACCATTGCTATCAATAAGCAGAGAGATAGCTCCCAACATTCCAGTTGGCCCAACAACTGTTGAAGTAGCATTTGTAATATCAATGGTTGCAAGACTAGAAGAAGCATTAATAGCTACAGAAATTGCGTACAATGTTCCGGATGCATCAAATTCAGCACCAGACCAAGTTTCAGCTCCTGGAGCCGCAATAGTTCCTTCACTAGTATATACTCCACTTGCAAGATCAACGCTATAGAAAGCACCGCCATTGTCTAATACCCAAGCTGTTCCCTCATCGTTAGGATCAATTGAACCAGCATTTTCAAAACCTACAGCAGGAGAAACTCCCAAAGTAGTTAAAACTGGTGCAGCTGTTGGATCCCAGCTAACCAAAGACGCCGCAGTATTGTTAACACCGAAAGCCATTGCTGGGCCTCCGCCTCCTCCTGGCTCATCATCACCAAGTACGTTCCAAACCAATCCTTGAGTTAAACCTAAAGCTGCAAAGTCAGTTGGTGTAGCTGCTCCACAATCTGCAGCCTGAATGTAACTTGGTCCAGTTTGGCCGTCATTGTTACAACCAAAACGCATAAAGTTTGTGTCAGTACCATCATCTACCAATACAAGCTCCATAACCATCGCTTCACCTGCAGGAATGCTGGCCGTAAGTGGTAAAGTAACAATAGTGGCAGAATCAGCGTTGGTTGCATTGTAAACTGCAGTTCCCTGTAGTGTTAATGTACCTCCTGGGAACGCTCCAGGTGTTGCTGAATAAATATTTGCGGTGATAGGAAACCCTGTTGGGGTAGTTACAGTTCCAAGTGCAAACTCTACAGCTGAAACATCTAAACCATTCATAATACCAAAATCACCGGCAAGATCAAAAGCACGAAAAAGATTGTTGTTTCTGAAACTTGTTGGAGATGCGCAAGCAATTGAAGTTGTTAAATCAATGGTTTGCGAGTTGCTTTGTGTAACTACAACGGGCGCAATATTTTGCACACCGTTGAAATGCACATTAATCATTCTTTGCTCTTTCTGAGTAAAGTAGTCGTTAATGTTTCCACTAACATCTCCAATAGTCTGGAGACGGGTCAATAAACTTTCAATAGTTACGGCAGGTTCTTGTGTTGAACCTCCACCTGTGAAGGAACTTTGCGCGTTCATAAGGCCAACAGACCCAATAAAACAAGCTAGTAGTAATGTAATTTTTCTCATTTGATTAAAATTTTTTAGTTAAACTTCTATAAAACTATCATTAAAAAACGATATGACAAAAAATATGACAGTAATTTTTCAAATTTATTGATGAATATTAAAAAGACCACCCGCCATTGGCGGGTGGTCAATAATATAGATATAATTAGAATCGCTATTGTTTAAGCACCTTATATGTACCTATCTGGCCGTTCACGGTTACCTTCATCAAGTAAGTACCGGTACTAAGACCAGAAACATCAACCTTAGACTCGGTGGCGCCAACTTGGCTGTAAACCACGCGCTGGCCCAAGAGGTTGTAAAGCGCTACTTGCTCAATGTTCTCAACACTCTTAAGGTTCAATACACCATTTGTCGGGTTCGGATAATAGCTGAAACCGGCAATGGTATTGTCAGATACACCAAGGTTGGTACCGTCTATCGTAATATCGGTAACAGCTCCAGTGTTCAACACAAACACATAATAAGCCTGACCGGCCAATGTGAATATGGATGCAGAAGTACCTGGACCGCATTGGTTGCTCTGTTGCGGCACAAGAGTAAGATCCGTTTCCGAAGCGTTCTCGTTTGGCGCCGTATAGAAAGTAACAGAACTGGCACCGCCAGGGGTTACTATAGAAGCAATAGCAGTACCATCGCCACCCGAAACAAAGTTGTACCAAACACCGTTTGCTCCGGTAAGATCACAATCAACAGGATTGCCATTCTCCGTGGTAGCAGCTGGCATTGCCACTGAAGGATCGGTGTAAGGGAAGCCTATTTCATCCACATCTATAGAGTTTACGATCATATCGTTTGGTGGAGGAGTTGGGGTACAAGTAACGTCAAGTGTGAAGTTGCCCGTAGCGCCACCAAAACTGTGTATCAAAATGTAATACTGCGTATTTCCATTACTCGCAAAAGTAACTTCAGACTGAAGTCCACAAGCATCGTCATTGCCGTCAACACAAACAAGTGCTGAGCAAGTTCCGCTGTAAACCGAAATCTTGGAATCGAAATTAGTACCATTACATAATGATACTGTAATATCACCAGGTAAGCCGGAATCGTCATTCAAAGAATACCAAACTCCCGGAGAAGTTATAGGTGTACCACATGTTGGCGCCGTATCTACAGTAGCGCCCACAGTAGTTCCTGTTACAGAATCACCACAACTTACCGCTATAGCACCACTACACTCATCATTCGGTAATGGATCTGTACATGTTACATCAAGACTAAAGTTACCTGAACTGCTACCAAAACCTTCTACCATTATATAGTATGTAGATGTGCCGTCTGAAGTGAAACTTACTTCAGACTGGAGACCGCAGGAATCATCATTGAATGCAAGCTCGTTGGCAAGATTGCAGTCGTCAAATATCCTAAGTATCGAATCAAAATCTGTAGCAGCACAAAGTGAGATAGTTACCAATTGCGGCGAACCATTACCTGTGAACTTATAGAAAACATCAGGTGAAGCGTTACCGCCAGAATCCGTTGCTGTTATGGTTTCACCAACTACACTGTCGCCACAAGCTAATGCAATGGCATTTTCACAGTCGTCATTTGTAAATACCGGTGGTACGCAAATAGACATTGAAAACTGCAATACCTGCCCAGAGTCTCCCCCTGCATCATCACAAACTTTCAGGCTCCAGACCCCGGTAATGTCTTCACCTGCAAAAGCAGCTGCGAAAGTACCACCAACCGGCTCGTAAGGTCCAACGCCAAAAGGAGCTGTGGCAAGAGTAATATCTGCGCCACCGTCCTCGAACATTGTTCCGTTGTAGCCATCATCTGTGCCACCGCCAAGGTCATTAGCAAGTAGCAATTCTGTTCCGTTTGGAGAAACAAGATAAAGGTCTAAATCTGCACTAAAGGTGTGTGCTATATCTATAGTTATGTTCTCTAATATTGCCCCAGTACCAATGGTGCCTATATCAGCAACAGTTATGGGTATAAGATTGGGAGCGTTTGCGCAATCTGCAGTAGATGTACCAGCACCGTCAATATCAAAAGGGACCGCCGTACTGTCGTAAGCTGTGCTTGTACAGGTAGGACCGCCGCCGCCGCCAACGCAGTATCCAACGCTTCCATTCCAAATACGTGGGTCAAAAATAGGATTGGTAAAAGGTACATTACTTGCTGATCCCAAATCTAACGTTATATCACCATTTGAATAGTTTTGATTTGTTCCATCTCCGTTAGTATAGGTATGAGCAGCCGTCGAGTCAAAAACCAATGCAACTGCATAAGTCGTACCCGCCGTCATCATAATCGGAGCGTCCAATGTAGCTGTTGAAGGAATTCCAATTCCAGCACCAGTACCAGATCCTATTGCAACTGCAGCACCCCAAAGTGCAGGATTGGCTTGATTACCAACATAAGTACCTTCAAATACATATACATCCATGTTGAAGGCGGCAGTACTTGCCGTATTCATATCAAAACTTGAGACTTCAATATCTGAAGCTCCTACTGAAATATCAAAATATACAGCTCCTCCTGGACTACCCCCGTTTCCACCAGCAAAAAGCGTAGTTAAACTATCTGGAGTACAGCCGCCGCCGCCGCCGCTAGTGCCTTTTATTGCAACAAGACCTAACTCCGCACAATCAGCGTTAACTGAACCTAATGGGGTGGCTACACCTGTTGCAGTGTCCACGGAAGCAAAAAGATTCACTCCTCCTCCAATATATGCAGCCATATATAATGTATCTGTATCTGGGTCAAAGTCTGCATCTTGCGCAAAATTGATATTAACACCCAATGGGCCCACAAGGGTTGCGGTACCGGTCGTTAAATCTACAGAATAAAGACTGTCCAGCCCAACATCCGCCATAAAAGCATTGCCATTAGAGTCAATTGCTAACCAGATTGGAAGCCAACCGGTAATCGTCGAGCTTCCTACTAATGTAGCTACAGCAGTTGTAAGGTTAATTGTATAAACCGAGCCAACTTCACCAGCTCCCGCAAGCACGTACATGGTGCTATCGGCATCGTTCCAGGCCATTCCCCTTAATGTTTCGGTGGCAAGTAATCCAGTTATGGGGCCAATGGTGGTTTCGGCACCAGTTGTCTCATCCAAACTCAACAATGTTGAGGTTGTTCCGTTAAAGGCATACAGTGTTCCGTTTTCATCAAAATCCCCTCCATAAATAGAGCTGGCATTTGGAGCAATGGGCGCCAAGGTATATGGGCCAGGCAATGGAAATGAACCAAAGTCAAGTCCACAAGAAGCTCTTATATTTGCTGCGAATACCGTTGGGTCTCCGCCACCACCGCCGCCGGTTCCTTCTTCAATTGTCAACGAATCTATACCTATGTAATCTGAATTGCTTCCAGCCGGCCCTCCGTCTGTAACCCAATATCTAAAGGCAACTCTAGTGTCTGTGGCTCCGGTAAGTCCTGATACGGTTGCTGTAAATTCTGTCCATACATCAGGGTAAACTCCTGTTACCAGTGTGGGATTTATTTCAAGCAATAATTCCGTATAAGAACCTACGCTTGCTGGTCCTGTAGGGTTTGTATTGGCACCTGTTGGATCCAAACGAACTTCTAATCTATCAGGAAAGGTACTGGCAGTGGTTGTACGCGTCCAAAAGATAATTTCATCTCCATTTTCTAAATTCAATACAGGTGTAATCATAAAGTTATTGATTACGGAACCTGAGGTATTATTAAAGTTGGCCCCGATATAAGAAGTTGGTCCTCCAGATTGTGAAGGGAAAACTACATCATTGCCTTGAAACCAATTTGTTGCTCCAGGAATATCACTTGCGTTCACAAGGCTATAACCAGCACCTGGTAGTGTAGTGATGTCATCAAATCCTTCAGTGAGAAGCGTAGCCGCTGGCCCTCTATTAGCTGAATTTTGCGCTCTGTAATAAGCACTCAAAGCTTGTCTTTCTGCAGCAGTAAATTGCTGTGAATCCAATCCTGTTTGATTTTGCTGAAGTCTTGCCAGCAATTGCTCAATAGAAACAGATGGCTGTTGTCTATTCTCAACCCCCAAACTCCTTGCACCGTGGAAAGAAGAATTCGGTTGAATAAATTGCGCCTCCATCGTAGCAATAAAAGCACAGAAGGCAAAGATTAATAATGTAAATTTTTTCATGTTAATAAGATTTAGTTAGTAATTGATTTTCAAGATTTAAAGCTATTCTAAAAAAAACAAATATCAAAGTTTTTGATTATAAGATTCTTAGACTTTTAGGATAATTATTGAATCTTGTTGAATTAATGAATAATATTCTTAAAAATAGCTATTCCGCGAACAGTTTTCGTTTCATAGAAAATCACAATTCAGAAATCATTTCGAGTATAAAAAAAGCCACCCGCAAGTTGCGGGTGGCTTAAAAGAATATTTATTAATATTAAAATTATTGTTTCAATATTCTATAAGTACCTATCTGGCCATTTACTGACACTTTCATTAAATAGATACCAGTGCTAAGTCCTGAAATATCAAGCTGAGATGTGTTGGCATCCACTTGATTGTTCATCATTAACTGACCTAAAAGATTGTACATTGATACGTTCTCAATGTTATCAACACTCTTAAGGTTTAGCACACCATTTGTCGGGTTCGGATAATAACTGAAACCGGCAATGGTATTGTCAGATACACCAAGGTTGGTACCGTCTATCGTAATATCGGTAACAGCTCCAGTGTTCAACACAAACACATAATAAGCCTGACCGGCCAATGTGAATATGGATGCAGATGTACCTGGACCGCATTGGTTGCTCTGTTGCGGCACAAGAGTAAGATCCGTTTCCGAAGCGTTCTCATTTGGCGCAGTATAGAAAGTAACAGAACTGGCACCGCCAGGGGTTACTATAGAAGCAATAGCAGTACCATCGCCACCTGAAACAAAGTTATACCAAACACCATTGGCTCCTGAAAGATCACAACCAGCAGGATTGCCATCTTCAGTAGTAGCTGCAGGCATATTTACCTGTGGATCGGTATAAGGGAAACCTATTTCATCAACATCAATAGAGTTTACTATCATGTCGTTTGGTGGAGGGGTTGGAGCACAAGTTACGTCTGCCTCCCATCCAGCTCGCGGCACGGATGCATCACTTAAAAATACAAAAGTAAGCGCACCACTTGCATCAGTAGCTGTAAATGGGCCAGGATTGCTGGTTCCATAATAACCTCCTGCAGGGAATCCACTTGTTGTTGGTGGGTTTCCACTTGAAATTATTGGGAACGTAGCATCTGGACCATCGTAAACGTATAATGCATCCCAAGTTGCTTCTACATCAAATGCAGTGAAAGTAACTGTTACTTTATCACCAGCATTTGCAGGATTGATTACAGTTGTAACATTTTCGTCATTTTCATAGTCGCCACCTGGTCCTCCAGTATCGTAGAACTTACCGCCACAAGCTGGTGGAGTAGCAAAGCTAACTGGTCCAGCTAACTGGCTTAAACCATCTGCGTCGCAATCTGCAACCACATAGAAATCATAACTTATACCACCACTTAAACCTGTTGCTGTTGCCGTAGTTGTACCAGCTGGTACAGTTCCAGTTGCAACCGGTGGATCGCTAAGTGGATTGTCTCCTTGAAGGAAAACATACCAAATATAACCACTGCTTGCACTTGGCTCTGCATCCCAAGAAAGATCTGCAGAATCAGCAGCAATGTTTGTAACCGCAAGGTTAGTGGGCTCAGGACAAGCTGGAGGAGGTAAAGTTTCTCCTATAGATACCCAAGCTACCTGCGTAGTAGCCGCAGTAGTAACAATTGGCCCTATTAAGGTAGTTGCTCCTGTGGTTAGATTTACAGATCTCCATTCCGCAGCAAATACACCACTGTTAAAGGCAGCCATATACACAGTATCGGTTAGAGCGTCATAGCACATTCCTTGACCAAAATTGGCGTCAAAACCAATATTACCAATAAGTGTGGCAGTAGCCGTTGCAAGATCTATTGAATACAGATTGTCCGTTACTATCTCATAGGTATACCCTATTCCAGCACCATCAATGGCAAGTGCGATTGGTAGATTGCCTGGCGGAATACCCGTTGCACCTACTAATGTAGCAGAGATTGCAACTGGATCTATGGTGTAAAGATCTGCACCAGCAATTGCGTATAGAACACCAGAAGCCTGGTCATACTCCATACCTACCCAGTCACCAGGTATATTACCCAATAAGGTATAAATTCCAGATTCTACATCAAATGAGTAAAACTGTCCTCCATTATCAAGCACATAACCAGTTCTTGGATTTGCAGGATCAATAGCTCCAGCGTTTTCAAAGTTTACAGTAACTGGTGAATTACCAAATACCTCAACAGTTGAAGGATCTGAAACTGGGAAGCCAATAAGCTCAAAGTTGCCATTGTTTACACCATAAGCAGTATCAAGCACACTGCCTCCACCGCCGCCCATCGGGTCGCATTGGCCACTGAAATTATAAACTACTTCTTGTGCAGGATCGTCTATGGCCCAAGTGCCTATGGTAGAGTCAAATTTAGCGTATGGCTCGCCTTCTACGGGAATGTCATCTGTGTATTCCCAGAAAACGGTTGCTTGGTTAGTAA
>NZ_VORU01000018.1 GCF_007997135.1 Aequorivita lipolytica
TTTCATAGTGTGAGGTTTTAAAATTACACTATTGAAGGTAATTCAAATTATGATATGCGTAACATTTGAAAAATAAAAAAAGCAGGACGATGTCCTGCTTTTGTAAAAATGTTTAAATAGGGTTCTAAAAAGAAAATCCTGCTGAAAGCTGTATTACACTATTACGTTGTTTAAAAGCTTCAATATCAAATGGGCCAAAATCGCCTTCAAAGTCGTCTTCATTTGTTACATCGCTTAGACCAATAACATAACGAGCGCTGAAAAACACTCCATTGTTCAATCTGTAGGATCCACCTAAACCGAAGCCAATATCCAATGTATTGTACACATCCTTTAAATCTTCTTCGTCAGATTCAGAATCCCCTCCACCTGATGCTTCATATTCACCTTTGGCAGATACTAAAATTCCAAATTGTGGCCCTGCTTCTACAGCTAAGCCATCAATTATATAATATTTAGCCATAATAGGAATATTTATATAATCCAATTTGAGCTTTTCTTCAACAGTAAATGTAACACCGCCGAAGCTATCAGAATATTCTGATGTGGCACCTTGAGATGAATATAAAAGTTCAGGTTGTACAGCAAATTTTTCGGAAATAGGAATTTCCACCAAACCACCTATGTGAAAGCTTGTTCGTCCATCGTAATCATCGGTAAAATCTCCGCCTATTGATGCAAAGTTTACACCCGCTTTAAAACCGATTCGTAATTCTTGAGATTGAGCAGTTGTAAAAGCAAATAATACCACTGCAGTAAAAAGTAATAATTTTTTCATAATTAAAAGTTTAAAGATTAGTGGCTTAAAAGTATAAAAAAAAGTTAAATAAATCGATAAATTAATAAATTTGATGATTTTTCAACAAGAAAGCCGCCTTAATGGGCGGCTTTCTTTGAAGAATTAATAAAATTTTATAGGAAAGAATATCCAAGAGCAAGCGAGAATACACTGTTCTTCCCATTAGCTCCATCTATTTTTGAAACATCTGTCAGCCCAAAATTATAACGTGCATCCAAACGAATCCCAAATGGAAAATCATAACCGGCACCTACAACTCCTGAAAGGTCAAAATTTTCTGCTTTTGCATCTGCTGTAACATCTCCTAAATCAAAAACTATATTGTCATCTACTATAAAACCAAATTGTGGTCCCGCCTGTATATTCAAGCCTTGTACAATGTAATACTTCAAGACTACCGGTACGTTAATGTAAGTAAGGTCAAAGTCTCCAAAATCAAATTCCCCACCTTGTTGCGAGTAAAGCAAATCGGCCTGGATACCCACCTTATCACTAAATTTCACACCTCCAAAAATACCGGCTTGAAAGCCTGTTTTATTGGAAAGCCCAGAAGCATCTGTGATATTCGCAAAGTTCGCCCCAGCCTTAATACCAAAATCTATTTCTTGGGAAAAAGCCGTTGTTCCTATAAATAATGTGAGAACTGCTACAATTAATTTTTTCATAGTTATAATTTTTTTTTGAGGTTTCAATTAAAACGCAAAGATACCCTTAATGTTATGCTTTTAATTACATTTAGTTTTTTGTTAACTATTGTTTTTAGTGGTAATATAGCGGTATGAAGTGGCAACAGATTTTAAAGGATTATCAAAACTACCTTCGGTTGGAACGTGGACTTTCGGAAAATTCCATCGTCAACTATTCCCTAGATGTAAAAAAATTATCAAAATGGCTAGAAACTAACAGTATAGAAGTTTCCCCCATTTCTATTTCTGAAGAAACCCTACAACAGTTTATTTATGAAATCGCAAAAAAGGTAAACCCGCGTACCCAGAGTCGCATAATCTCTGGCTTGAAAGGTTTTTTTAACTATCTAATTTTTGAAGATTACCGAAAAACAAATCCTTTAGAATTAATAGAAGCCCCCAAATTAGGTAGAAAACTTCCAGATACCCTAGCCCTTGAAGAAATTGACGCCCTCATCAATGCCATAGATTTAGGTAACAAACAAGGCGAGCGCAACCGCGCAATCATTGAAACGCTTTACGGTTGCGGCCTAAGGGTTTCAGAACTAACAACTCTAAAAATTTCCGATCTCTACTTTGATGAAGGTTTTATTAAAGTAACGGGTAAAGGCGACAAGCAGCGTTTGGTTCCCATTGGTCCTACTACAGAAAAATACATTACTATTTACAGGAAGGAAATTCGCGTACACCAAGAAATTGATGCCGCTGCAAAGGACACGCTCTTCCTAAACCAACACGGCAAACAATTAACGCGCGCCATGATTTTCACCATCGTAAAACGTTTGGCGGAAAAAGCTGGTATTCGCAAAACAATTAGTCCACACACCTTTCGGCATTCCTTCGCCACCCACCTTTTGGAAAACGGTGCAGACCTTCGCGCAATACAGCAAATGTTAGGGCATGAAAGTATTACCACCACAGAAATCTACACGCATATAGACCGCAAGCATCTAACAGAGGTTATCAATCGCTATCATCCCAGGAAATAAGTTGAGAGGTGTAGAAATCGATGTGTCGGGTTTTCATATCCACAAAACTTTGATAACTAAATAATAAACTCACCGACTCATCGACTTTCTCTCAGGTTAAAAAAAACCTAAACTTTCCCAAATCCTTCGATTTATAATCACCCTTTCGTATTTTGAAAAGAAAAGTTTAACCAAACAAAAAGAATATGAAAACATTAAAGTTCAGTAACGGAGATACAATGCACGCAATAGGCCTGGGAACGTGGAAAGCCACGGGTGGCGATGTAAAGAAAGCGGTGAAAGAAGCGCTTAAAGCGGGCTACCGCCATATAGACACTGCAACAGCCTACGGGAATGAAGATAGTATTGGCGAAGCCCTAGCCGAAGTTTTTGCCGAAGGCGAAATTTTCCGTGAAGATGTATTTATCACTTCAAAATTGTGGAACGATTCCCACGCCGAAGGGCAGGTAATTCCAGCTTTGGAAGAATCACTTAAAAAATTAAAGCTTGATTATTTGGACCTCTATCTTATCCATTGGCCAGTGGCATTCAGAAATGGTGTTGATTCCCCTAAAAAACCCAGTGACTATTTAACACCGGAAGAAGCTCCCATTATAGAAACGTGGAAACAGATGGAACAAGCAAAGAATGATGGCCTCGCAAGGCATATTGGCGTTTCCAATTTTAGCGACATCAAGCTAAAGGAACTTGTTTCCAAAGCGAAAATAAAACCTGAAATGAACCAGATAGAGCTTCATCCCCTGCTGCAACAAGATAATCTTTTGGAATATTGTAAATCAGAAAACATCCATGTTACTGCTTATTCGCCTTTGGGATCTGGCGATAGATCTGAAAATATGAAAGGAAAAGACGAACCTAATCTTCTAGAAATTCAAGCTATAAAAGATATTGCCCGTAAGCATAATGCTTCTGCTGGACAGATATTGATAAACTGGCAAACACAAAGAGGAAATGCGGCAATTCCAAAATCCACTAGCAGAGAGCATATTAAAGAAAACTTCAAAGCAGCTTCCATTGAACTGGACAAGGATGACATGAAAAAAATTGCTGCGCTCGACGAACATTACCGTTTTATTACCGGCGAATTTTTTGAAGAGCCAAGTAAGGGATATAAAGATATTTATGATGAAAAGTCACCCATCGTGGAAGGTGTCAAAAAAGGGATTGGCAAAATTAAGGATGTTTTTAAATAAGCCCCCTAGCCCCCAAAGGGGAATAGCCCCCCTAACCCCCGAAGGGGGAACTCTTACTCAAACCAATAATACAAAAAGCTCCTTTCGGAGCTTTTCATTTTTTGATAGTAGCGGAAATTCCCCCTTCGGGGGTTAGGGGGCCTATTTCGCAATATTCACCGCCCGCGTTTCGCGTATAACGGTAACTTTTACTTGCCCTGGATATGTCATATCCGTTTGTATTTTCTGTGAAATTTCAAAGGAAAGCTGTGCTGCTTTTTCATCACTTACTTTGTCGCTCTCAACCATCACCCGAAGTTCGCGCCCAGCTTGAATTGCATACGCTTTATTAACACCACCAAAACCGAAAGCAATATCCTCTAAATCTTTCAGTCGCTGAATGTAAGAGTCCAACACTTGACGTCTTGCTCCAGGTCTTGCACCGCTAATAGCATCACAAACTTGAACTATTGGTGAAAGCAAACTTGTCATTTCAATCTCGTCGTGGTGGGCACCTATAGCGTTGCACACTTCTGGTTTTTCACCATATTTTTCAGCCCACTGCATTCCCAAGAGTGCGTGTGGCATTTCGGTTTCCATTTCTGGAACCTTCCCAATATCGTGTAGTAAACCAGCGCGTTTTGCAAGTTTTGCATTCAGGCCAAGTTCTGCTGCCATAACGCCGCATAGTCTTGCAACCTCACGAGAGTGATGCAACAAGTTCTGCCCGTATGATGAACGATATTTCATACGTCCTACCGCTTTTATAAGCTCAGGATGCAAACCGTGGATTCCTAAATCGATTACGGTTCGTTTTCCAACTTCAATGATTTCTTCTTCAATTTGTTTGGTAGTCTTTTCAACTACTTCCTCTATACGTGCAGGGTGAATACGCCCATCGGTCACTAATTTGTGAAGCGATAAACGTGCAATTTCTCTTCTTACGGAATCAAAACAGGAAAGAATAATAGCTTCCGGTGTATCGTCTACAATAATCTCAACACCAGTTGCAGCCTCAATGGCGCGAATGTTTCTTCCTTCGCGACCAATGATTCTACCTTTTACATCATCACTCTCAAGATTGAAAACTGAAACACAGTTTTCCACAGCTTCCTCTGTACCGATACGCTGAATAGTATTAATAATAATCTTTTTTGCTTCTTGCTGGGCAGTCATTTTTGACTCTTCCACAGAATGCTGAATGTAAGCCATCGCCTGTGCTTTTGCTTCATCCTTTAGGCTTTCCATCAATTGTGACTTAGCTTCGTCAGCAGAAAGACTGCTAATTACCTCTAGTTGCTCAATTTGGCTACGGTGAAGCTTATCTACATCGCTTTGCTTTTTATCGAGAATAGAGATTCGCTCATCATAATCAGCTTTTTTAGCGTCAATTTCAGAATTGAGTTTCTTTGTTTTTGCAAGTTCATTAGAAACTTGTGACTCCTTGTCCCTTGCTCTTTTTTCTGCTTCTGAAATCTTTTTGTCACGGTTCAAAATTACTTTTTCATGCTCCGACTTAAGTTCAAGAAATTTTTCTTTGGCTTGTAGTATCTTATCCTTTTTTATCGTTTCGGCTTCAGACTTTGCCTCTTTTAATATTGATGATGCACTCTTTTTTGCTCTTAATATAAGTCGGGATGCGTTGTTGCGCTCCAGTATTTTTGCAATAAAAAAGCCAATCGCAATACCCACGATCACACTAATTACTATAGTTATAATATCCATTTTTTTAGTTGAGTTATATGTATAAAAAAAGCCTACATCAATATATTTATTTTGAATAAACTCCTTAAAATGAATGTTTAGGGCTAACAAGCTGGTCAAGTATCCGCTCAAAGACGGCTCGCTTTTACAACTTCAACTCACCCTTTTTAAAGAATTCGTGTTGAGTTTACCAAAAATGAATATTAATGTAGGCAGTAACCTTGTTTAATTTAAAGAACGTTATGATAGCTGCTCCTGCAGCAAACTGTTCAAAGCCTTAAGCTTATCCTCTGTTTCCTGCGTATCGCTGGATTTATCAATTTGTTTTTGCTCTACCTGGGCGGCAAACTGGAGGGCACACATTGCCAAAACATCCTGTTTGTCACGTACGGCGTAACTTTGCTCAAACTTCTTAATCATTTCTTCTATCTTTTTTGTAGCTAACCGCAATCCTTCTTCCTGTGAAGGATTTATAGTCAAGGGGTAAACCCTGTCTGCAATTGATAGTTTTATTTTTAATGGTTCGGCCATTGTTATATTTTTATTCGGAAAGCTGAGTGATACATTGATCAATTTCCCGAACTAGAGCGTTTATCTTGAGTTTAGTTTCTCGTTTATGCTGGTCGCTGCCAAGCATTGAATTTGCCAGTTTTAATGAGTTGCATTTTTCGGTCCAAGCTTCAATTTCATCTTCGAACTGTTGCTGTTTCGATTGTAAAACATTGAGTTCTTCCGCTAATTCCACATTGGCATTTTTCAAAATTTCGTGCCTTTTGAGCAGCTCGCCGATTCTATTTTCAAGAGAATCAACTATTTCAGAAAGAGTACTCATTAAATTCTGTGTTCAATACTTCTTTCACAAAGTTAGCATACCATACCTAATAAGCAAACAGTTTTCTATTATTTTTTGTATTATTGAGAAATAGATACAATAAATCAACTTCTCTCCCCTTTAAGTTACAGCGTATTCTTATTTTTGCACTATGAAGAATTTTTTATCAATGCTCCTGCTATTAGGTGGGTTTGCTTACGGACAGAGCGACATTCCCACAGATTATTTTGCTAATCCGTTGGATATAAATCTAGTGCTCGCAGGCAATTTTGGTGAAATGCGTGCCAATCATTTCCACAGTGGGATAGACATCAAGACCGAGCAGCGCGAAGGCCTTCCCATTTATGCCCCCGCAGATGGTTATGTGAGCCGCATTAACGTGCAACCCTATGGTTACGGGAAAGCACTCTACATTCTTCACCCAAATGGATACACCACTGTTTACGGACACCTGCGAAGCTTTGCCGGAGATATTGAAAAGTATGTAAAGGACACTCAATACGCAAAGGAAACTTTTGAGGTCGAGCTTTTTCCTGAAAAAATACTTTTGCCTGTAAAAAAGGGAGATCTTATTGCTTATTCTGGAAATACCGGAGGCAGCGGCGGACCCCATTTGCATTTTGAAATTCGCGACTCCTCGCAACGGCCTATGAACCCATTGCTTTTTGGAATTGAAATTCCCGACTCAAAAACTCCTATTGTCAGTGCAATTTTTGCGTATCCCGTTGGTGAGGATGCGCACGTAAACCAAGGGCAGAACAGAACGAAGCTTAGGTTGATAAAGCAAAAAGACGGCAACTATAAAACAGAGGATATTAAAGCCTTTGGAAAGATTGGCTTCGGAATAACCACTTACGACCAGCAGGACGGCGCCTCCAATAAAAATGGAACCTACCGAATTGAAACCAGATTTAATGGCACCGAAAAATTTGAAGTTCTTTTCAATAAATTTTCCTTTTCTGAAACGCGCTATTTAAATCGCTATACCGATTATAATTATTATGAAACCAATAAAAGTATGGTTCAAAAGCTTTTTCGGGAAACCAACAATCCATTGAGTATTATTACGAAAGAGGAAGATAATGGATATGTAAACGTTCAAGACAGTCTTCAATCTATTTATGCAATCGAGGTCAATGATTTTAAAGGTAACCGAATGTATATTTCTGTCCCAATTGAAGGCGCAAAGCTTGATATACTGGAACCAAAAAAGGTTGAAAAAACCGAAGACTTTATCTATGCAGACCACGCCACCTCAATAACCAAAGGCAAGTTTAGTATTTACATTCCTGCCAATAGTTTATACGAAGACACGTATTTGGATATTAAAGACGAAGGCGATATTTTAAAATTTCACGAAGACTTAATCCCAATACACAGTAATATTTCCATTACAGCAGATATTTCCTCGTATGATGAAGCAGACAGAGACAAACTATATATAGGACGATTAAACTATCGTGGCCTTCCCTATTATACATCTACAACCCGCAGTGGCGACAAGCTTACCGCAAAGACAAGGACTTTCGGGAGCTACACAGTAGCTGCAGATACCAATCCGCCGACCATAAAATCGGTTAATTTCTCTGAAGGAAAATGGATCAGCAATCAAAATTTTCTGAAAGTGAAAATTACCGATGACCTTAGTGGAATCAGTTCATATCGTGCCACTATCAACGGAAAATTCATTTTGATGGAATATGATTACAAAAAAGACGTTCTAAGTTATAATTTCAATGATAATGTAAATCTGGAAACAGAAAATAATTTGAAAGTTATTGTTATAGATAATGTGGGAAATAGTGCTACATTTGAAGCAAAATTTTTCAGAAAACAACCCTAACCCTTGCTTTTGAAACCAATCAAACTACCGCTTACACTCCTTTTCTTTTTCTTTGCAACTATTGTATTTGCTCAAAAGGCAACAATACGAGGAGTAGTTTTAGACGAATCCAATAATCCGCTTTCCGGAGTGAACGTAACTTATGAAGGTATTGGAACTATTTCAGATTTAGGCGGTTATTATTTACTCGAAATTCCATCAAACCAAGAAGTTACCGTTACTTTTTCGCACGTTGGCCATAAGAATGCCAAATTGCGTTTCAACTTAAGTCCGAACGAGGATTACGAACTCAACCCAGTTCTAAGAGTTGATGTAGAACAAATTCCCGAAGTTGTTATTTCGGGTCGCGAAAATAAGCGTGTGGAAGGGGTTACTACCATTTCACCAGAAGTAATCCGAAAAATGGTGGGCGCAAATGCGGGTGTTGAGAATCTTTTGAAATCACTCCCAGGAGTTAATGGTAATGACGAATTAAGTACACAATACGCAGTACGTGGCGGAAACTATGACGAAAACTTAGTTTATGTAAATGAAATTGAAGTATATCGTCCTTTCCTAATTAGAAGCGGCCAGCAAGAAGGTTTAAGCTTTGTGAATAGTGATCTTACTAGCAATGTAGAATTTTCCGCAGGAGGTTTTCAGGCTAAATATGGCGACAAACTTTCATCAGTTCTAGATATAACCTATCGCCGTCCCGTAAACTTTGGAGCTTCGGTAGATTTAAGCCTTTTGGGCGCCAGTGGTTCTGTGGAAGGTATTTCAAAAAATGGACGTCTCTCGGGAATCTTGGGAATTCGCTACCGCGACAACAGTTTACTAGTTAACGCAAAGGAGACGGAAACCAATTACCGCCCCAAGTTCGCCGATGCCCAAACTTATTTGACCTATAAATTCACAAACAATTTCGAACTTAGCTTTTTGGGTAATGTCTCTTTAAACGAATATAGCTACAGACCTTTAACAAGGCAAACAAATTTCGGGACAATTGCAGATCCTATCGCCCTACTTGTGTTTTATGAAGGTCGTGAGGAGGACCGTTATAACACATATTTTGGCGCTCTAAAATCTACTTGGGTTGTTTCAGACAATTATACCGCAAAATTTATCGCTTCACTTTACCAAACCACCGAGCAGGAATATTTTGACATTCTTGCAGAATATCGTTTAGGTGAAGTAAATACTGAAATTGGCAGTGAAGATTTAGGTACCGTAGAATTTACACGCGGTATAGGCGGCCAACTTACCCATGCCCGAAATGATCTGGATGCACTAATCCTGAACGTAGAGCACAAAGGAAATCTTTCCCTTGAGGAAAATAATATAGAATACGGCATTAAATACACGCGCGAGGATATTCGCGATCGTGTTCAGGAATATGAAATTATTGATTCGGCAGGTTTTTCCATTCGTCCGCCTATCTTTCCGCCTAACGATCAGCCCTACCAACCAAATACATCGCCCATTGAACCCTACACCAATGTTCGCGCACAGAATGATGCCCAGATAGATCGTATTTCCGGTTATGCACAATGGAGTAGAAAAACGAACCTCGGTAATAGCGAACTCTGGCTGAATGCCGGTGTGCGCGCCCACAACTGGACGGTTAGCGGAAAAAATATTACAAGTACCACACAAACTGTTTTTAGTCCCAGAGCTCAGATTGCCTTAAAACCCGACTGGGAAATGGATATGCTCTTCCGTCTTTCTGGCGGGGTTTATCACCAACCTCCTTTTTATAGGGAATTACGCGATTCATCCGGTACGGTTCGTCCGGGTGTAAAAGCGCAGAAGTCCATTCACATAGTATTTGGAAACGATTATAGTTTTAAAATGTGGGATCGTGCTTTTAGATTGAATTCTGAAATTTATTACAAACACTTAACCGATGTTAACCCATATACTTTGGAAAATGTTCGAATCCGTTACCGCGCTACAAACAATGCCGTAGCCTATGCTTACGGACTTGATCTGCGTTTGGCAGGTGAATTCGTTCCCGGGACGGAAAGCTGGTTGAGCTTTGGTTATTTAAAAACTGAAGAGAACATCGAAGATCGCGGTTATATTTTCCGACCCACAGACCAGCGCTTGAAGTTTGGCGTGCTTTTTCAGGATTACGTAAAAGTAATTCCCTCGCTCAAAATGTATCTTAACTTAACGTACAATACTGGTTTGCCGGGAGGTTCACCAAGCTATGCAGATCCGTACAAATATCAAGTAAGGCTTCCCGATTATAAGCGTGCCGACCTCGGCGTAAGCTACGTAATTGTAGACAATACAAAATTTAGGGATAGTGGCTGGTTAAAGCCTTTTAAAGAGTTTAGCGTAGGCGCGGAAATATTCAATATTTTTGATGTGCAGAACTCTATTACAAATACGTTTGTGAGAGACGTGTACACGAAAGTTCAATATTCAATCCCAAACTATTTAACGCCACGGGTTTTCAATGTGAGGCTTACCGCAAAGTTCTAAAACTGTTCTTGGTTTCTAGTTTGAATTTATCTTTTTAAACCAAACCGAATAATCAACAACTTTCGCTAAACTGAAAATTGATATTCGTATTAAAATTCCAGTTGAAGTACAAATCAACAGAAGGTAGAAGGTTTTTTTTGACAATATCAATGCCCTTTTCAATTGCATCTATGTAGGGTTCCAAAGTTGGGTTCATTGTTGAGCTCGCAAGCATATATGGTTCGTGCTGTATTAGTGTATAGTCTCCCTACCTCTCATGCTACTCGAGTGCTACGTTTATGCTAGTCTTTCCCTACTAAACCCCTAGTATCATGCTACTATCACAAAATATATCTCTTTTCCACTTTTAAACTGCCCAACGTATAGCAAGCAAGTACATTTCTAAATACTCAATACTCAATACTCAATACTACATACTATTTACTCCTCAATAAACTCCGTCAAAACACCCACTACATAATCCACCTCTTCCTTTTTATTAAAACTGGAAAAGGAAAAACGAATGGAAGGTTTGCGTAAATCTTCATCGGAAAGAATTTCATTCAGTACATGCGAGCCGCCTTCGCTCCCACTCTGGCAAGCGCTTCCTTTACTGCAGGCTATTCCTTTTAAATCTAACTGAAATAAAAGCAACATCGCTTTTTCTGCGGAAATAGGCAAACAAACATTCAATAGCGTGTAGGTGCTGCTTTCGTTGTCATCACAACTACCGTTGAATTTAACGCCCGGAATATTTTCTGAAAGTTGCTTTTTGAAATAATCTTTCAAATCCGTAATATAAGCTCGTTCCTTCTCCAATTTATGATAAGAAATTTTCAACGCCTCCGCCATTCCAGCGATTGCATACACAGCTTCTGTTCCCGCACGCAACCCGCGTTCCTGTTCACCGCCGTGTATTAGCGAACGCAATCCTGAGTTCTTTCTTATAAATGCAAAACCTGCACCTTTCGGACCGTGAAACTTGTGCGCCGCAGCAGCAGCGAAATCAATCGGGATATCCTTAAAATCAAGTTCAAAATGACCAATGGATTGTACCGCATCGCTATGGAAAAGCGCTTTATGCTCTTTGCAAAGCAGCGCCACTTTCTTTAAGTCTAGCACATTTCCTATTTCATTGTTCACGTGCATTAGGCTCACCAAAGTTTTCTGTGAAGTATCTGCCAACAGACTTTCCAAATGCCCATAATCTACGTGGCCACAGTCGTCAAGTTTCACAAAATCAAGCTGAATGCCGTATTCTTTTTGAAGCCATTCCAAAGTGTGTAAAACTGCGTGATGCTCAATACGACTAGAGATAATTCGCTTTACGCCAAGATCGCGCACAGCGCTGCAGAGAATTAAATTATCGGCCTCCGTACCGCCGGAAGTAAAGATAATTTCGCTCGCTGAAACGTTTAAAAACTTTGCAATTTCCTTTCTGGCATTCTCAAGTAATGATTTTGATGATCTACCGTAAGAGTGTGTAGATGAAGGATTTCCGTATTCTGTTTTTAAAACTTCGGTAATACAGCTAATTACATCATCGCGCAATTGGGTGGTGGCTGCGCTATCAAAATATACTTTCTTCATTTGGGCAATTTTTTTTCCTTAGAAAACAGTTCAATAGTCTATTTTCATTAAACTCGTGGGCGAATCCCGCTCCACTTTTTCAATTGGCAAAAATACGGATTAAAACAGTTTTGTCCGCGTTTCAGTTAAAAAGAAATGCTTTACTTTGTTGAGTGGTATTTTACCTCGAATTATTGCATTGAAGTATTTCAGTGTATTTACCGCAAATTCAAAATTTATAGAGCTTATTGTTTTCCGGGAAACCGCTGAGACAAATTACTTGAAGTACGTTACTCGCTTCAGAAAAACCCGAGAAAAAAACATTCGTGTATTCGTGGTCAAAAAAATTATATATATGAATAAACTTATTGCCCTTATCTTCTGTTTACCCATCCTATTGCAAAGCTGCAATGATGGTGATATTATTATTACAACATTCAACTTTAACGAGGCTAAGCTTGAAAGCTGCGGTAGCTCTGGTAGTTATGTTTTCTACAAAGTAAACCCAGAAGCATTGGAAAGCCTTTCGCTGAGGCTAGGCGTAACGGACAGTCTTTACAAAACTGAAGGCACCAAGCCTTACATTATTAACGGCACTACCAATTTTGTAAATTATAGAACTTATGATGGTACTTTGGGCGCAAATTATTTCTGCAGCAGCATTCCGCCTACTTCGCCAAAGGTTACGGTAGATTATTTTGCCGCTTCTGGCATTGCTAACCTTACCACTATTTTTTTCTATGACGATAATGACGGTGTCCCTTTTGAATCTGAAGAGGAAGGCGATACTGATGGAGACGGAATACCAAATATCTATGATGAGGATGACGACGGCGACAATGTGCCCACTGTACTAGAACTGGATATTCTCAATGCAGATGGAGATGATAATCCTCTTACAGCCCCATTGGATACTGATAACGACGGTAAACCTGACTATCTGGATGCAGATGACGACGGCGACGGTGTACTTACCCGCAACGAAGATAAAGATAGAGACCTAAACCCAAGGAACGATGTAACAGACTCCAGTGTTGGCGCAGATTATTTAAACCAAGCAGTGGCTATTGATTATATGGTAAACGAATATCGCCCGCACCAATATACCATTACAAAAAGCGTACAGATTGTTCTGGAAAATTTGGTATTGGTTAGCGGTGAAGAAGAAATAACCCAAGAAACACTGAATATGGGAACCCTTGAAAATGTTGAGACCATACCCAAAAAAAAGAAGCCAGCTTTTTAATTGTTAGTGAATTTGTTTCTCAATTAATGAAACCCTAATTCGCTAATCCCTTAATTCCTATTCGCTATTCAATAATCCCCTACTTCAAATTTTGAAAAATATAAACCTCCGTGGCGCCGCGCCCATATTTCTGAAAATCGGCATCGTAGAATTTTACGTTGTCATAACGATTAAATAAGTATTCCAGTTCTGTGCGAAGCACCCCCTCGCCCACACCATGTATAAAAACCACTTTTTGTATTCGTTTTGAAATGGCAAAATCCAACTGCCGTTTTGCAGTGTCCAGCTGTATATTCAGCATTTCGTAATTGTTCAATCCGCGGGTTTTTGGCATAAGTTGGTTAATGTGCAGATCTACCTCCATAGGTGGCAGGCTGCGCTCCTTCGGCTTAATACGTTTGGTCTTTCCGGGTTTTTTGTTTTGTTTTTCTGAAATTACTGACGCCACATCCATCTGCGCCAGCTCCCTTTTAGAAAGTGAACCATCTATCACTATAAGTTCTGCCTTTTCAAAATCCATCTCAAAACCATCTGTGGTCATGACAGTTATCTCGTTGCCCTTTACGGCAGTAACCACGCCCGAAATGGCATCATCTAATACTGAAACTTTATCGCCTATCTTCATAAAAACATTAGTCTATTTTTCAATTCGTGTAATCATAATAAGCTAAAATTTAATCGTGTTAATCTCCTAACAGCGAAAATTTTACGTATTTTATAACAATCAACACGCTATGTTGAATTTTATCTTTAAATTTAAACCGTCAAAAAAAGGCTTTGCCGCCCCGCATTAAGGTCTTTAAAACCACAAAAATATGAAAAACCTACTTCTCTTTTCAACATTATTTCTAACTACCGCGGCCGCTTTTGCGCAGTTGACTGTAAAGCCCGTTACTGGTCCCGGCGCTGCAGATTCTTTTATTTATGTGAACGATCAAGTTCTTTTTGTTAAAAACGAAATAAATTTGACCAGAAACACTAGTGGTCCCGCAAATACAGAAGCTAGTATCTACCTGCGCAACAATGCGCAATTGATACAAGAAGGAGCAACATCTAATAATACTGGTGATGGCCAACTTTCTGTGCAACAAAATACTCCCGTTACAAATGCTTATGCGTACTACCTCTGGTGTTCACCAATAGGGAACACCAGCCTTACTACCGGTAATCAAAATTTCGGCGTTGGTCAAGTTTATGAGCCTTTGCCATTGCCAAGTACCAGCGTTACGGCATCGCGCATAGCGCAAACTACTACGGGACGAGATGGAACTGCTAATCCTCTAATAATCTCAACCCGCTGGCTATATACTTTTGAAACTCCAGGGACAGAAAAAGAAAGCAATTATAAAAGAATGAATAGTGGTAACAATGCCCCTCCTGGCTTTGGGTTTACTATGAAAGGAGTTGGTTTTTCTAATCCAGGAGGAGAACAAATTTATGACTTTAGAGGAAGACCAAACAGCGGTACTTTTACCATTACTGTAGGTCCAGGTTTAATGACTCTTACTGGAAACCCTTATCCTTCCGCACTTGATCTTAATAAGCTTTTTTATGATTCTGAAAATACCGCCGCATTAGGAACATTTTGGTACTATGATGAGGATAGAACAGTTCCATCACACTATTACGCAACTAAACCTTTTGGATATGGGGTTTATACGATTGGAGATCAAGATACTGACAATAATCCTTATGATGGTGACAATTTAGGCATATATGTTTCCAGCCCATTTTCATATTATACCTCTGGGGGAGGCCAAACACCAGCTCCCGGAACTCCTGGCAACGATCAAAATAAACGCTTTGCACCAATTGGGCAGGGTATTATGTTTGTGGGAGATGCAGCGGGTACTGTTAAAATAAAAAACTCTCATCGGGTATTTTTTAAAGAAGATACTACTGGCTCCATATTCCAAAGACCCGGCAGCAACAATGAAATAACAGAGGTTAACGCCAATAACGGTGAAAATATATCTCAAAAAGATTTACCCTCCTCTACTGAGGCTGAACCAGACTATCGCACCTCAATAATGCGTATCTGGTCAATTTTTGATGAAGCTGTAACCCGAGATATGGTAATCGCTTTTTATGACCAAGCCACAGATGGTTATGACCGCGGGCTGGACGGCCTAAGCGCCCAAGATTTACAAACAGATGCCTACTTCCCTATTGGGAACGACAACGATCGTAAACCTTATGTTATCAACGGTATAAAGTATGATCTTTCTAAGCAAGTGCCAATTGCCTTTAAAATAAAAAATCAAACAAAACTTGATTTAAAAGTAGTCGAAGAGGTGAAAAAACCGTATTCCAAAGCATATTTGTTTGACAGTCAGGAAAACACTTATCAGCAAATTAGCGGTGGCAATAGCGCAACTTTAAACTTAGCTGCAGGAAAATACGAAAACAGATTCTTCGTAGTTTTCCGCAACCCGAATGTAAAACGCGACATTCCTGAAGAAGAATTGAGCGTTAAGAATATTGTATTGGAGAACGTAACTTTTTTCCAAAACAATCCTAGTCAACAGTTGGAAGTAAGAAACCCTGAAGGATATGTTATTAAATCTGCTTCGGTTTTCGATATGAACGGCAAGCTTGTAATTTCTGAGAAAAATTTAGGTGATAATTCAAAATACAGTTTTTATACTGGTAATCTAAGTGATGGTGTTTATTTGGTAAAACTAATGACCGCCGATGATGTTGCAATCGACTACAAAGCTATCGTGCATAATTAATAAAAAATAACCTTTATGTTTTTAAAGGGCGCAGAAGATTTTATGATTCCTTGTATGAACAAGAAAATCTTCGGTGTAGAATGTTTGGGCTGTGGCATGCAACGTGCTACAGCCCTTCTTTTTTCTGGTCAGTTTGAAGCGGCCTTTAAAATATACCCCGCTATCTATGCTATTTTGCTACTGTTGTCAGTAGTTGTCTTTAATTTCTTTGTGAAATTTAAATACGACTACCAACTAAAGATCACACTTATTTTACTCACGGCGACTGTGATGGTAGTGAGCTATTTTATGAAAATGAGTCATTTTATGTAGTCTCCGCAAAGTGTGTTTTGATTTTTTTGGTACATTTAACTTCACAACCAAACAATCAATTTATGGAACAACAAAAACTACCCAACGCAACTCTCATCCTTATTTTCGGAATAGTCTCTATTGTAACCTGCTGTTGCTATGGCCTGGGAATTATCTTCGGAATAGTTGCCATTGTCATGGCAGGCACTGCAACAAATGTCTATATGGCTAACCCAGAACTATACACAGGATATCAAAACGTAAAGACCGGAAAGATACTTTCCATTATCGGGATTATTCTCAGTGCAATTTATTTGGCATACGTTACCTACCTTTTCTCCACCTTGGGAATGGACGGCATACTAAATATGAATGAAGAACTAATGAAGGAATACGGAATGTAACTATTGTGTATTCAAATGAAAAGCGGCTCAATCTTGAGCCGCTTTTTCATATAAATGTTTTGAAAGTTATTTTATTCAAACGTTTTTAAAGTTTCAATAATAATAGAAACACATTCCATCAATTGCTCCTCGGTCATTACTAACGGGGGTGCAAAACGAATTATATTTCCGTGCGTAGGTTTTGCCAGCAATCCATTATCGCGAAGTTTTAGACAGATGTTCCACGCCGTATCGCTGTCTTCAGAGTCATTGATAACTACTGCGTTAAGCAAACCTCTTCCGCGCACAAGTTTTGCAATGCTGCTTGTTTTAATGTATGTATTTAATTCACTGCGGAAAATTTCACCAAGTCTATCTGCATTTTCTGCAAGCTTTTCATCGCGCACCACAGTTAATGCAGCAATTGCCACAGCAGCCGCCACAGGGTTTCCACCAAAAGTAGAACCGTGATTTCCGGGTTGAATAACACTCATAATAGCATCGTTAGCCAATACCGCCGAAACTGGGTAAGCTCCGCCGCTTAATGCTTTTCCGAGTATTAAAATATCCGCTTTTACATCTGGTGTGCCGCTGCAATTTTTTTCGGGACAGCTGCAATCTCCACAGGTTGCCAAAAGCCTTCCGGTACGGGCAATTCCTGTCTGTACTTCATCTGCCATAAAAAGGACATTGTGTTTTTTACACAGTGCCTTTGCCTTTTTTAAATAGCCTTCTGAAGGAACATAAACCCCAGCTTCCCCTTGAATAGGCTCTACCAAGAATCCAGCAATATTTTTATTGCTTTCCAAATGTTTTTCAAGCGCTTCAATATTATCGTATTCAATTTTTATAAATCCTTTGGTATAAGGCCCAAAATTCTTGCGCGCCACAGTATCGTTACTAAAGGAGATAATAGTTGTGGTTCTTCCGTGAAAGTTGTTTTCGCAAACTACAATTTCAGCTTCGTTTTCATCTATTCCTTTCTTTTCGTAAGCCCATTTTCTACAGATTTTTAAAGCCGTCTCCACAGCTTCTGCCCCTGTATTCATTGGTAACATTTTATCGTAGTTGAAAAATTCACACGCAAATTTTTCATACTTCCCAAGCATATCATTATAAAAAGCACGCGAGGTTAAAGTAAGTGTTTTGGCCTGTTCGTTCATTGCCTCCACAATTTTTGGGTGGCAATGCCCTTGGTTTACGGCGGAATAGGCTGAAAGAAAATCGTAATATTTCTTGCCATCCACATCCCAAACATAAACGCCTTCGCCCCTATTTAAAACCACCGGAAGCGGATGGTAGTTGTGGGCTCCGTATTTGTTTTCTAAATCGATTGCTTTTTGTGAAGCTGTTTGCTCTAAAACTGACATAAGATTGTAATAATTTTGAAGTAAAAAAGTTTTGATTCCTGCTTAATGGAGCGGAATCCTCCGTGGGTTGCAAATTACTAAATAAATCCCACATTTTTTGAAGCTTCAAAAGGTTTTAAAAGTTCCATTTGTGCTATTTTTGCGGCTATGGCGAGAAAAAACAATAGAGTGATTTTTGAAAATCTTGAAGTGATTGATGCTGGGGCTAAAGGAAAGGCCGTAGCAAAAGCACCGGATGGACGGGTGGTTTTTATAGACAATGCCGTTCCGGGCGATGTAGTAAACGTGCAGACAAATAAAAAGCGCAAAGCTTATTACGAAGGTTCCGCAGTGTCAGTTTCTAAATATTCAGAAAAAAGAGTGGAACCTGTTTGCCCTCACTTTGGCACCTGCGGCGGCTGTAAGTGGCAGAATATGGGCTACGAGCACCAATTGTTTTATAAGCAAAAGGAAGTAGAACAGAATTTGCAACGCATCGGCAAAGTTGAATTGCCAGAGTTCCAACCTATTTTAGGTTCGGAAAAGCAATATTTCTATCGCAATAAAATGGAGTTTTCCTTTAGCGATAACAAATGGCTGACTTTAGAACAGATTAAAAGTGGAAAAATAATCGAAAACCGAAATGCTTTGGGTTTTCACATCCCAGGAATGTGGGACAAGATTTTGGATCTCGATATTTGTTACCTGCAAGCCGACCCGAGTAATGCCATCCGCGATTTTGTTAAAGCGAAAGCAGAAGAATTAAATCTGTCGTTTTTCAACACCAGAAATCAAGAAGGCTTTTTGCGCACGCTGATGCTGCGTACTTCATCAACGGGTGAGATTATGGTTTTGCTGCAGTTTTTTCACGAAGATGAAGAAAATAGAAAACTGCTTTTAAATGCTGTTGCTGAACAATTTCCGCAGATTACTTCACTTTTATATGTAATCAATTCCAAAGGAAATGATACTTTATACGATCAAGAAATTGAACTTTTCCACGGAAGAGATCATATTTTTGAAGAAATGGAGGGTTTGAAGTTTAAAATAAATGCAAAATCTTTTTACCAAACCAACAGCGAACAAGCATTTGAACTTTATAAAATAACCCGCGATTTTGCAAGCTTAACCGGAAATGAACTGGTTTACGATCTTTACACGGGAACGGGAACCATTGCGCAATTTGTAGCTAAAAACGCAAAGAAAGTTGTAGGCGTTGAATCTGTTCCAGATGCAATAGAAGCTGCAAAGGCAAATGCGAAATTAAACAATATTGAAAACGTTGAATTCTACGTGGGCGATATGAAAAAGGTTTTTAATGAAGATTTTATCAATAAACACGGAAAACCAGATGTTGTAATCACAGACCCACCAAGGGACGGAATGCACGCAGATGTTGTTGCACAGCTTCTCAATTTGGAAGCTGAAAAGATTGTATATGTAAGTTGCAATAGTGCAACCCAGGCACGTGACTTGGCATTATTAGATTCAAAATATAAAGTGCGAAAAGTACAGGCTGTAGATATGTTTCCACAAACGCATCACGTAGAAAATGTTGTACTTTTGGAAAGACGCTGATTTCTTCTGAAATAACGAAAGTCAAAAAATGATAAAAAAAATAATTGTAGCCATACTCATTGTCTTTGCCTTCAAAGGCTGCACTAAGGACGATATCTGTCCTCCCGATACCGCGACTACTGCAAAACTGATAATTGGTTTTAATGATATTGCGAATCCTACCAATGCGAAAAATGTAACCGTACTTAGTGTTAAAACAGATTATGAAAACTCCGTTGAAGTAATTTCCTTTGAAAATACAAACGAAATCGCCATACCGCTCAGCACAACTTCAGATACCACAAAATACCTTTTTAAACGAAGCATCATAAATGGAACAGACACTATTAATAATATAGATAAACTGATGTTTGTTTACCAAAGAAAAGATAGCTACGTGAACCGTGCCTGTGGTTTTAATACTGAATATTTTAATCTGGAAGCCGATTTAGAGCCGGAAGGTAATGAAAATTGGATCCAAGAAATTATTGTAAAAAGAGATACTGTCAATGACGAAAATAGCGCCCATATTACTTTGCTGCATTAGTCTTTTCTGCGGCACACAATTAATGGTGGCGCAAAAAAATGATGAACCTACAACCGATACCATCCCAAAAATTGAAAAATTTGGACTGCGTGTGGGTGTAGATTTAGCTAAACCATTACGTACTCTAATTGAAGAAGGATACTCGGGATTTGAAATCATGGGCGATTTCAGAGTGACTAAAAAGTTTTATGCAGCTGTGGAATTGGGTAATGAAAAGAAAGACTGGAATGAACCTTATATTTCATCTCAAACCAGCGGCAGCTATGCAAAAATAGGCTTTGACTACAATGCCTACGAAAACTGGTTGGGAATGGAAAACACAATTACACTTGGTTTACGCTACGGTTTTTCAACGTTTAAACAGGATTTGCTGAGTTACAGAATCTATACAGACAATCCCGCATTTCCCACTGAAACTATCAATAATTCACAGGAATACAGCGGTTTGAATGCACAATGGGCAGAATTTATTTTAGGAATTAAAACTGAAATAGTTAATAATCTCTATCTATCCCTAAATGTGCAGCTAAAACGAAAAATTTCAGAAACGGAACCAGAGAATTTCGCCAACCTATATATTCCGGGTTTCAATAGAACTTACGATTATAGCGAGTTTGGCGTTGGCTATGGGTATTCCATTTCTTACTTGATACCTATTTTTAAGAAATCTGAAGCTTCCTTGCCAAAAGAAGATAATTAAACCCGAAGAATATAAAAACTGCCAACTGCTATTGAATACTGATTACTTATTAGAGTTACTGTTTAGAAGCTTTCCTACTCCCCTCGTACATTTCATAACGCACAAGTTTAGACTCCAGCTTTCCATTAAAAAGTTTAATCTTTTTTGAAGGATGAAGCCCCACAAATTTAAGTGCTTCCATATTTGAAGTAATCATCCAAGCCTGTGTGCCCGGATAGCCGCGTTTTAAAGTATTCCCGATAGAACTGTAAAAACTCTCCACATCATTCACTGAAATACGTTCATCGTAGGGAGGGTTGAAAACAATATACAAGGGTTTTTCGTGTTCCTTTTCACTTTCGAAGAAATCCTGCTGCTTCACCTCAATAAAATCTTGAAGATTAGCACTCTTAATGTTTTCCTTTGCCTTTTTTATCGCAACTGAATCGGTATCAAAGCCAAAAATTTTATGTGGGAAATCACGAACTTTTGAAAGTGCGGCTTCTTCAATCTTTTCATAGAGATCTACATCAAAATCTGGCCAAGTTTCAAAACCGAATTCTTCGCGGTTCAAGTTTGGCGGTATGTTACAGGCTATCATCGCAGCTTCTGTTAGCATTGTTCCACCACCACACATTGGGTCTAGAAAGTTACATTGCCCTTGCCAGCCAGAGAGCATAATAATTCCTGCTGCAAGCACTTCGTTTATAGGTGCAAGCGTACTTTCTACCTTGTAGCCACGTTTGTGCAAGGATTCTCCCGAGCTGTCTAATGAAACAGTGCAAATATTTCTATCAATATGAACGTTTATGCGAAGTGTGGGATGGTCTAAATCTACATCTGGCCGCACACCTTCCCTATCGCGAAATCTATCTACAATAGCATCTTTCGTTTTTAAGGAAATATATTGTGAGTGCGTAAAAACTTCAGAAAAAACCGTAGCGTTTACAGCCAAAGTTCCCTTTACATCCATATAGTTTTCCCAAGGCATTTCGTAAATTTTCTTGTACAAATCCTCTTCGGTAAAAATATTGAACGCGGTAATAGGTTTCAAGATTTTAATTGCAGTTCGGCAGCAAAGATTCGCCTTATACATGAATCCGGTATCGCCTTCAAAAGAAACGTTTCGTGTGCCTATTTCAATAGAAGACGCACCCAATTGACGAAGTTCCTGAGCTAGCAACTCCTCCATCCCAAACAGGGTTTTCGCAACCATTTTAAAATTCTTTGTCATATTTATTGTCCGCGAAGGCGGGTAGTTTTTTTATCCATTCCCCATTTGCCTGCTATCACTCAAGATAAATTTCGACGGGGATTGCTTTAATTGATTCTCGATTTTGATGAAATTAAAAAATTTCCATTTAATAACGCGACAAAAATACAGTATTTTAGCAGCGCGAAACGATAAGTATGCAAAAAGAAAAAAACAATTGGTACGCTTCCTGGTTCAACACACCCTACTACCATATTCTCTATAAAGATAGAAACCATAGGGAAGCAGCGTTATTTATGCAAACTCTCACCAATTTCTTAAAGCTTAATGAAAATGATACTATTCTCGATCTTGCCTGTGGAAAAGGGCGACACGCAAAATATTTGTACAAACAAGGTTTTAATGTTACAGGCGTAGATCTTTCTGAAGAAAGTATTCAATATGCAAAACAATATGAAAAACCAGGTCTTCATTTTGAAGTACACGATATGTGTTTGCCTTATCCAAAGCAGTTTGACGCGGTTTTCAATCTTTTTACAAGCTTTGGGTATTTTGAAAATGAAGTAGATAATTTACGTACTATTAAATCTATAAAAGAAGAATTACTGCCAAATGGTTTTGGGGTAATTGACTTTTTAAATGTTGAATTGGCCATTAAAAACCTAGTTCCTTCTGAAAAAAAGAAAGTTGGCGACATTGTTTTTCATATAGAAAAATACGTTGAGGACGGATATATAATTAAAAATATCAGGTTTACTGATGAGGGAACTGAATATCATTATGTGGAAAAGGTTAAAGCCTTGGTTTTACAAGATTTCAAAGAATATTTTGAAGAAGCAAAAATTGAATTAAAACACGCTTTCGGAAACTATCATTTAAATGATTTTGATGAAAATACTTCCGAACGATTAATCCTAATTTTTAATTGATGAGTTATCTATTTCTTTTTTTGGCCGTTGTGGTGGGTTATGTTGTTGCCTTATTTCTAAAGAAAAGGGAATTGCGAAATATGGAAGTTTTTTTAGCATTTAGCGGTGCTTTTCTGCTCTCCATAACTGTTTTTGAATTGTTGCCCCACGTATTCGAAACGCCATCAAAAAGCATAGGTGTTTATATAATGCTCGGTATTTTACTACAGATATTCCTGGAGTTTTTTTCAAAGGGTGCAGAACACGGCCACGTCCATTTACATTCTGAAACCAAACATTTTCCTTGGATATTATTTGTAAGCTTGAGCATTCACGCCTTTATGGAAGGTTTCCCCATTTCTGAAGATAATAATCTACTGCTCGCCATTATAATTCATAAAATTCCCGTAGCAATAATCTTATCCTTCTTTTTTATAACAGCTGGATATAAAAGAATTACCACCCTTCTCTTTCTGTTCTTTTTTGCAATAATGACGCCCTTGGGCAGTTTTATTTCTTTAAACTATAGCATTGTTCATCAGTACGAAACAGAAATTTCTGCTTTGGTAATTGGAATATTTCTTCACGTTTCTACCACCATTTTATTCGAAAGTTCAAAAAACCATAAATTTAATCTTCCTAAAATGACCGCTGTGCTTGTTGCTGTGTTTCTGGCCTATTTTTTATAGTTATAGGTTATATACCCTTCAAGAAAACATCGCCAAGTTTAGTCCTTTTGAATATAGTAACAAGTAGTATTAGTATTTATGATTTTATGTTTGAAATATAAAAAAAGAGGCTGCCAATAAGTGACAGCCTTTTTTCATAGTATTTCCTAATTGCTTATTCTTTAATAATTTTTATAGTTCTGCTATTTTCAACAGCTTTCACAGTTATTAAATAAATTCCTTTAGGTAAAAAGGATAAGTCTAATGCTACTTCAGAAGAATTGGGACGCAATTCACTTATATTCTGTCCTAGTAAATTGCTGATTGAAATTTCAGAAATTACTGCCGTATATTTTAGTGTTAATATATCAGCAGTAGGGTTTGGATAAAAGCTGAAATTAGCATCGTTAAACTCAGTAACACTTAAAGTGACCGTCACGGTTACCGCAAAAGGATTGCTCAAGCAACCGTCCACAATATTTACGGCATAATATGTTTCTCCGTCTACCAAAACGGTATTTAGCGGAAGTGCATTTTCGTTGTTTATTGCATCATCTTCTGTAGCAAACCAAGTAACATCCGTTGGATCTACAACAATATCCGCCAGTGTGGCTCCCTGTACGAAACTTTGCATGGCATTTCCTGTAGGAGTAGCTGGCGTCGTACAGCCATCTAGATTTAGTCTTCCAAAATATTGGGCCGAACCACCACTAATTAAAACACTCACTCCCGTAACTGGATTCAATTTACTTACTCCGGCTCCGCTAGACCACAAAATATCTCCGTCTCCAAGTTTTGCAACACCTCTTAAGTTTCCAAGATTCCAAAAATCAATTATGGATCCGTCTGTTTCAGAAAAGCGATACAAACCATTTTGATTACCGCCAGATATAACGCTAAATACCGCCGCTAAGATTACGCCTGGTTCTTCAATTTCAATTTGCTGGATAAAACTAACAACTCCGGGCTCAACTATATTTCCTAAAAAAGTACCGCTATAGTCCCTTCTTTCAATATTATCGCTTCCGCTATATGATATATATACCTCTCCATTTCCTCTATCAATAATATCGAAGGGCGAATCTGATTGGGGAGTTATAGGGAATGACCCTAAATTGTTTCCATTAAAATCAAAACGGATAATGGCATCTCCAGGCGCACCATTATTGGTTCCAGAATTGCATACCCAAACCTCAGTTCCATTGACAATGCCTAAACCTCTAATATTGTCCATGCCTGTATCAATTGTTGATAGTATGTTACCTTCTAAATCGTAACGCTCTATTTTGTCCCCTAGTTGATACGTAATCCAGATTTCATCATCCACTTGGATCAGCGCTTTTGGAGTTCCGGAATCTAGTGTTATAAATGATGGATTTACCAAATCACCATTAGCGGCATCCAGCAATTTCACTTGCGAGTCTTGTATTACCGCAATTCGTTCTTGTGCTGAAATTGAACCAATAGTCAGCACTAATAAAAGGGCGATTAAATTTTTAATTAAAGTAGTTTTTTTCATAGTTAGCATATTTATATTGAGTTAAGGTATAAAATATTGTTATATGAAACAAGAAAGATATATCAGAATGTAAAAGCAATTTTAAAATGGAGACCTTAAGACTTAATATTACGTTGTAGAAAAGCAAGGAATTTTGGGTTTGAGAACTAAAGTTAGAGCGATGGAGACTTTCCGAAAAAGATTACGGTTTCCTTCTGCTTATTTTATAAGCTTATTTGGCTTTATTCCATAAAAAAAGTCCCTTCACAAAAGTGAAGGGACTTCAAGGAAGGCGGCGACCTACTCTCCCACAGGATTGCAGTACCATCGGCGCAAACGGGCTTAACTTCTCTGTTCGGAAAGGTAA
>NZ_VORU01000043.1 GCF_007997135.1 Aequorivita lipolytica
TTAAAACGAATATCCCGCTGATACTTGAAAAACATTGTTTTGGTTTTTCCCATTATAACCATCGATGTCGTTAACATCCAACAATCCCTTATTATAACGAAGGCTAAAGAAAACCCCCATATTTAAGCGATAGGAAGCACCTATGGCAAAAGCAGCGTCAAAACCCTTATAGTTATCTTTGGAGTCCACTCTTACCGTTGCTTCTTCACTAGCATTATATTCGTCCTCTTCGGCAGAAACCAGAACACTAAATACAGGTCCCGCTTCGGCACTCAAACCTTCTATGATATAGAATTTCGCCAAAACGGGAACATTTATATAGTCTAGTTTTACATCTCCATTAAAGGAAACAAAAGTTCCGTTATAATAATCAAAACTGCTACCCTGGGAAGAATACAAAATCTCAGGCTGCAATGAGAACTTGCCAACCAATGGAATTTCCACCAAACCGCCTATATGGAAACTTACTCGAGTATTAAGACCGCCATAAAAGGTGTCACCTCCTAGCGAGGCAACGTTTAAACCTGCCTTCGCACCAAGACGGAATTCCTGAGATTGAGCAATAGAAGCTGAAAGTAACGTGATTATTGTAAAAATAAATAGCTTTTTCATAGTGTGAGGTTTTAAAATTACACTATTGAAGGTAATTCAAATTATGATATGCGTAACATTTGAAAAATAAAAAAAGCAGGACGATGTCCTGCTTTTGTAAAAATGTTTAAATAGGGTTCTA
>NZ_VORU01000019.1 GCF_007997135.1 Aequorivita lipolytica
CAGAGCTCAAAATGGTTGGAACCACCGTTTCACTGCCTATAATAGCGCCTGGTAATCCACCGGCATTTTCGTAATACACAATATTTGCGGTTGTTGGAGGATCCAGTGGTGCGAATGTAAGGAAAGGAACCTCAATGGTGTCCAAGGTAAAATCTTCACCAGCAGCCACAACAAGGTCTGCAGCAGTTTTAAAGGTTGAATCAACAGATGATCCTGAACCTCCACCAGCTACTGCTCCGAAAGGATGAGCTTGGGAACAAGCGCTCCCACCACCGCCACCGCCGGCAGAAAGAACTTCAACTTCCCAGCCACAGCTGTTTACCACTGCAGTCGCACTAAATTCAAAAGTTAAAGCACCAGTAGTGGAGGTAAAAACAGCTGAACCATTTGCAGCTATCATACCTGCAAGTGTATCTGTAGTTGTATTCAAATTACTATCATAGATTTGTGGAGAGCTAGTGTCTGGACCATCATAAATATTTAAAAAATCAAAAGTTCCAAAAACATTGAAAGATAAAAACTCCACAGACAGACCTGTACCCGTTAATGTTGTGGTAGTAACACAACCACAGTTTGGATAGTCTCCAGGATCTCCTGAAGAAGTACCTGTACAAACGCCGCCAGGTCCTCCATTAACGCCATCTGTTGGATCGTAGAAAAAATCTCCAGTAACTACTGCAAAACTTTCAGTTGCACCTGCGTTAGGTATAATGTTAGAAAGAATTCCCTTACCCTGAGTTGTTGTATAATTTTCTACATTAGTATCGGCTTTACTTTGAGCTGCAGCCAAAATTTCAGCTTCATTCTCAGCAGTAAGTGCTTCAGGAGCTACAAACAACGGCTGTGATTGTTGGTAAATGGCAGCCCTATTTTCCGCGGAAACAACTATTCCTTTTGCTTCTTCAGAATTATCCTTAACAGCTAAAGCTACAAATAAAGGAGTGTATTGGTTTTTGAAAACTGCTCGCTGCGCATCGGAAACACCAAGTTCTCTTGCTTCAGCAGAGTTATTCGTACTAACTCCCTTTACACCATTAGCAGCGCCAACAGGTTTCTGGCTGCTGAAATAGGAACGCAACTTTTGTTGCTCTTCTCTAGTGAAATGTTCGGAAACAGCACCGGGCTGACTTCCCACGTTTTGATATCTTGCCAGCAATTCCTGAATGGAAGCGACGGGCTTTTTCTGATTCTCTACAGTCGTCCCAGTATCGGATCGCGAAGTAGAGGGTTGAGTAACTTGGGCATTCATCGTTAGCGCGAGCAAACCGACGAAACACCCAACAATAGTACTTCTTCTCATAATTTGAAAATTTTAGTTAATAATCCCCTAAAGTATCTAAAAAAATGCTAATACCAAACATTTAGCGCAACTACTTTATGGCTTTAATAAAAAATCCCATCCAAAAAAATTGGATGGGATTTTAAAATTTTCTCAAGATACTGATATGCTATTTTCCTTCCACAAAGGCTTCCATTACTTCATCGCTGACCCCCATATTGGAAAAGCCGCCATCGTTATATAAATTTTGAAGTGTAACACGTTTTGTTAAATCACTGAACATTGCAACGGTATAATTAGCACAATCCAATGCAGTTGCGTTACCCAATGGAGACATTTTATCGGCATAACTTATAAAACCATCAAAACCCTTAACACCTTGCCCAGCAGTTGTAGGGGTTGGGGATTGGGAAATTGTATTGACACGAACCTTTTTATCTCTTCCAAAGTAATAACCAAAACTGCGCGCTATACTTTCCAAATAGGCCTTATTGTCCGCCATATCATTATAATCCGGAAAAACACGCTGGGAAGCCATATAGGTTAGGGCTATAATACTCCCCCATTCGCTCATAGCGTCTTTTTGATACAGCACCTGCATGGTTTTGTGAAATGAAACCGCAGAAATATCCCAACCTTTATGTGTAAAATCATAATTCTGACTTGTGTAATGGTTGCCCTTGCGAACATTTACCGACATGCCAATTGAGTGCAGCACAAAATCCAGTTTACCTCCTAAAATTTCCGTTGCTTTAGTTACCAAATTTTCCAAGTCTTCAATGCTCGTAGCATCGGCCGGAATAACTTCAGAATTCGTTTTATCAGCAAGTTCTTTTATTTGCCCCATTCGCAAAGCGATTGGTGCGTTTGTAAGCACAAATTTTCCGCCTTCTTCATGAACACGCTCCGCAGTTTTCCAAGCTATGGAATTTGCATCCAGCGCACCAAAAATGATTCCTCGTTTTCCTTTTAGTAAGTTATATGACATGTTTTAGTTGTTATTGGTTATCAGTTATTAGTTGTCTGTTATCGGTTGTCTGTTAACGGTTGTCGGCTGTCGGTTTAAAATCCAAACTCAATACTCAATACTCAATACTGAAAAGTAAAGATACATTTTAATTCAATAATTCTTTTGCATTTGCTATCGCTGCATCCGAAACATTCTTACCGCCCAGCATTTGCGCAATTTCAACAATGCGCTCCTCTTGATTCAATACCTGTAAATGGGTAGCCGTAACCTCATTATTATCTTCTTTGTAAACTTTTATGTGGTGGTCTCCTTTTGCTGCAATTTGCGGTAAATGCGTAATGCTCAACAACTGCATCTTTTTGCTCATTTGATGCATTATTACTGCCATTTTATTGGCTATTTCACCCGAAACTCCAGTATCTATCTCGTCAAAAACGATGGTCGGTAATTTTTTATACTCTGCCAAAACTGCTTTTATCGCAAGCATAATACGGCTCATTTCACCACCAGAAGCTACTTTCTTTAACGGGCCAAATGCTAATCCTTTGTTTGCGGTAAACAGTAATTGTAAGGCATCGGTTCCATTGCTCCTAAAATCTTCGGAAGCGCTAAGCTCAAATTGAAATTTTGCATTTGGCAGTCCCAAAGGAAACAGGGTTTCCTCCAGCTTCTTTTTAAGTTCAGGAATGGCTTTTTGCCTTTTTGCGTGTAGGGCTACGGCAGTTTTTAAAGCGGTTTCGCGTAAGCTGCTTTTCTGCTTTTCCAGATTTTCTATTTGACCGTCCAAGCCAAGTGTTGTATTTACTTTTTCTTCAAGCTTTTCCTCAATTTCAATTAATTCCGAAACTGTAGAAACCGAATGCTTTTGCTCTAATTTATAAAGTGTTTGTAACTTTTCATTAATCTGAAAAAGCATTTCTGGGTCTGCTTCAATATTTTCGGAAGCAGAATTAACTTCGGCTGAAATATCTTCCAACTCAATAATAACGCTGTTTAAACGCTGCCAGAAATCTTCAAAAGCTTTTGAATATCCCTTTATTTTTCCCAAAACAATCCGCGCTTCTTTTGCGGTTTGTAAACTACCTATTTGATCGTCATCAAAAAGTTTGGTCACCTCTGAGAGTGCTTCTTGAATTGCTTCAGCATTGTTGAGCGTTTCATAGGTTTCCTCAAGGTCCTGCTGATTCAGTTTTTTCAAATTTGCCTGTTGCAGTTCGTTAAAAAGAAACGTATTGTAATCCAGTTCTTTTGAAGCGTCTTCCTTTTGAAGTTTTAATACCGAAAGTTCTTCCGAAATCTTTTTGAAATCCGCGAATTGAAGCTGATAGGATTTTAAGAGTTCGGCATTTCCTGCAAGGGCATCTATCACTTCCATCTGAAAATTTTCAGAAACAATTTCCAAAGTTTCATGCTGACTGTGAACATCTACTAAATATGGAGCCAACGCCTGCAGTTGCGTTAAAGAAACGGGGGTGTCGTTTACAAAAGCTCGCGATTTTCCGCCAGGTAATATTTCTCGACGAATGATTGTTTGAGGTTCATAATCCAAATCATTTTCCTCAAAAACGTTTTGCAATTCATAATTTTTAATTGAAAAATGTCCCTCAATAATACATTTTTTTGAAGAGTCTTTTACACTGCTTAAGTCTGCTCTTTTACCCAACAATAGCGCCAAAGCTCCCAAAACAATAGATTTACCAGCACCTGTTTCACCAGTAATGATGGTCAACCCCTCGTTTAGCTCAACGCGCATATCCTCAATAAGCGCATAGTTCTTTATGGCGAGTGTGGTTATCATTTTTTAGACAGTAGTCTGTAGATTTTAGACGGTAGAAATACAATTGTCAATTTTCACCTTTGAATATTGAAAGAAAATTAAAATTTGATTTCGGACCAATTGCTTTGCTTAGTGGGCGCTAATCTATTAAGATTTTCAATCAATTTTGTAATATCAACCTGTGGGCCAGCACTAAAAATAGCTTGTATTTCGTCGCTTTTTGCATCAAAGAATGTACGTACCAAAAATGAGTTTGGGCGACGGTCATTAATGCCTTTTAGTTTGTTAATAGCTTCTGCTATTTTTTGCTTCGCTTCTTTTTGGTTTGTAGCCATGATATCCATTCCATCGCGATGATACGCATACATTACATCGTGGAATTCTTTGTAAACTGAAGATAACAAAGCATCGTTATAACGAAACCTGGATTGGTTGCCGTCACTTCCTTTCCAACCTTGAAAATTACTGGAAGCTGCAGTGTTTGTAATTTGTTTGGCAATTTCAAAATAGGAGGCTCCTCCATTTGGTGTAAACGTATCAGCATCCAAACCAATCATTGTGTAAACGTGATAAGCCACAATAGAAACAAGGTTTGACCCAAAACTGTTAATATTGAATGTCAATGGCTCAAACTCCTTATAATTGAAGCTGACCTGTCTGTCAAAATAATTATAAACCGGAGTATCATAAGTTGACTCAAAAGCTGGGCGCGAAGACTGTATTTGCAGCGTTCCGGCAAAAGAATCGCCATCATAACTACTTATAATCAACGTCATATTACAATCTATACGCTCTTGGTTTTTGTATTCCCTATCGGTCCATTTTGTGTTATTTACAAACTCCCGTAATTGGGTTTCCAATGTGCGGAAAATCTGCAAGTTGGGCTGCCCAGTCTGTTCGGCATCTATGGAAACGGTGCAATTAAGTTCTTGGGACTGTGCAGAAAACACAGTAATAGCACATAATAAGAAAAGTAAAATTTTACGCATTTGTCTGTTCTATAATATATTCTAAAATATCTTTTGCTACTTCTTTTTTAGGTTTAACAGGAAAAGGAAGCGTTTTATTGTCTTTGGTAATCAAAGTAATTTTATTAGTGTCGGTTTTAAAACCGGCGCCTTTGTCTCGAAGCGAATTTAGCACAATTAAATCTAAATTCTTTTTTTTGAGTTTCAATTTTGCGTTTTCTTCTTCGTTTTCGGTTTCCAGCGCAAAACCAACCAGGAATTGACTTTTCTTTATTTCACCAAGCGAAGCAAGAATATCTTTTGTTTTTGAAAGATGAAGTGTGAAATTATCTGTTTTCTTTTTAATTTTTTCCGAAGCAACTTCTGAAGGTCGATAATCGGCAACAGCGGCGCTCAAAATAGCAACATCGCAATTATCGAAATATTCGTGCGCGGCATTATACATTTCTTCTGCCGAAGTTACATGAATGATTTTCACATAATCATTTTCCAGTTTTAAATTTACAGGACCAGAAATTAAAACAACCTCAGCACCGAGTTCTGCAGCAGTTTCAGCAATAGCATAACCCATTTTTCCGCTGGAATGGTTACCAATAAAACGAACGGGGTCAATAGCTTCGTAGGTGGGGCCGGCTGTGATTAAAAATTTCTTTCCGCGCAGGGGAAGTTTTTTCAGCAAATCGTTTTCCAAAAAAGAAACAATTTCTTCAGGTTCGGCCATTCTTCCCTGCCCTACCAAGCCACTGGCAAGTTCGCCAAAAGTGGCCGGAATCTGTATGTTTCCGAAGCTTTCCAGTTTCTCAAAAGTCTGCGCAGTTGTTGGATGTTTGTACATATCCAAATCCATTGCAGGCGCGTAATAGACAGGGCATTTTGCCGAAAGATAGCAAGCGAGCAGCAAGTTGTCGCAAGCGCCATTGGCCATTTTGGAAAGTGTGTTTGCTGTTGCAGGAGCAATCAGAAACAAATCGGCCCAAATAGCCAACTCAACGTGGTTGTTCCATTTGGGCTCCTTAAAGCTATCTTCTATCTTTTCCTCTGTAAAAGAAGAGAAGACTTCGTTTTTTGAAAGTGTTGCGAGTGTTAATGGTGTAACAAACTCCTTTGCCGAAGCTGTCATCACAACTTTTACGTTGGCTCCTGTTTTCAACAATAGCCTAACTAAAAAAGCTGCTTTGTACGCGGCAATCCCGCCGGTAACGCCAAGCAAGATATTTTTTCCGTGCAAAACAGACATGTTTCAGTTTTCAGTTATCGGTGGTCAGTTGTCAAGAATCAAATAAAAGCTCCCTGTCCCCTTTGGGGATTTAGGGGACTTTTATTCCTCTACAACCTCGTCAGCTGTATTTCTGTAGTAGATTTTGTTTTCCAACCATTCCTGCACTGCTAAAGCATGTGGTTTTGGCAGTTTTTCGTAAAACTTAGAAACTTCAATTTGTTCCTTGTTTTCAAAAATTTCTTCTAAACTATCGTTATAAGTAGCGAACTCATCAAGCTTTTCAAGAAGTTCTTTTTTGATGTCACCATTTATTTGTGTGGCTCTTTTCGAAATAATAGAAATAGCCTCATAAATATTGTTTGTAGGCTCGTCAATTTTATTCTTGTCGAGCGTAACGGTATTGATAGGTGCATCTGAATTTTTAATATCCATAATAAAAATTAATTAAGTATTGGGTTCTGTTTCTAATGGTACAATTCTGCTCTCTATGTCCTGATACAATTCCAATGCTTCAGGAGCCAAATCTGTATCCTTGTAATATTTTATAAAATTATTGTAGTATCCCTTTGCAGTGCGCAGACGTTCCTGTACCAAAACAGGAATACTGTTTATTGCCAGTTTGTAAGCTGCTACAAACCGTCCGTAAAAGGCATCTTTCCTGTAAGAGGAGCCCGGATTATCTGTTATAAAATTGTCAAAAGCATCAATGGCTGCTTTATAATCCTCAACGCGCAGGTATTGTTTTGCTACTTCGTATTGTTTCTTTTCCAACTTCCCTCTTAATTCAGCAACAAGCGCATTGGCCTCGGTACGTTTTTCTGAATTGGGATATTGATTAATGAATTCCTGTAACTTTTCGAGTCCCTTATCAGTATCCTTTTGATCTAATGAATATCGCGGTGAAAGTTGATAAAAACTTTTTGCAGCTTTAAATGATGCTACTTCTATGCTATCACTCTGCGGATATGCCTGGGCGAATCTTTCAAATTGATAACCCGCGAGGTAATAATCTTCTAAGTTATAATAGGTGTTTGCGTAAATGAACATCAGCTTTTCACCTTGGGGCTTTCCTCTATAAACGGGCACTAACTGCTCCATTAATTTAAGGCTCTTTTTGTATTTCTCCATTTTATAGAGCGAATCGGCAAGAGCGTATTTTTTACCCATATCGTCCTTTCGCAGTACCTGCTGGTACTGGCTACAGGATGAAAGAAGGATAGTAAAGCAAAGTATTATAAAAAGTGGTAATCGCATGGGCTTAAAAAACATCGTGCAAAAATAGGGAATTAAACATGATTGAACAAACTTATTCTTTGGCTAAAATATTGCTCCGAAGACTATTATTTGCAAGCCTTTTGAAATATTTAACTTGAAATATAAAAAGTATGCTTTTAGAAATTTTTGATGAAACCGTCAATCTTAGACCTCAGTCCATCGCTAACTCCCACTAGCGGAAGCCGAACCGTATCTCCACAAATGCCCAAGTTTTTGAAAACAGCCTTTATTCCGGCAGGGTTTCCTTCGGCAAAAATATAATCTATTGCCGGAGCAATTTTATAATGGATTTTATAAGCTTCATCAACTTTTTTATTCAAACCTAATTTCACCATTTTTGAAAATTCCTTCGGAAAACCTTCACCAATCACCGAAATCACTCCTGCCCCACCGGCAAGTATCATTGGCAGCGTAATCATATCGTCTCCAGAAATTATCAAAAAATCTTTTGGACAACCGGAAATCAATCGCATTGCTTGCACAATATCGCCTGCAGCTTCTTTTATGGCTACTATTTTTTCAAAATCATTCGCCAAGCGAATAACTGTTTCCGGAAGAACATTTGAAGCCGTTCTTCCTGGAACATTATACAGAATTATTGGCAAGGGGGCCGCTTTCGCTATGGCCGCAAAGTGCTGGTAAATGCCTTCCTGTGTAGGTTTATTATAAAATGGCGAAACGGAAAGAATTGCGGTAAAAGCTGAAAGATTGCGGGTTTTCATTTCATGAATGACTTCCATTGTATTATTCCCGCCAATACCCAAAACCAACGGCACACGTCCATTATTTGCAGAAACAACAGTATCAATTACAACTTGCTTTTCTTCTTTTGAAAGCGTTGCGCTTTCGGCTGTGGTTCCCAAAACCACCAAGTAATCTATTCCGTTCTCTATGTTGAAATTCACCACTTTTTTTAATCCCTCCACATCCACGGAAAAATCGCTTTTAAATGGAGTTATCAATGCTACGCCGGTTCCTATTAATTCTTTCATATTCATCCCCGCGAAGGCAGGTATCTTTTGAGGTTAAACTTAATTTTGATACTGTTGATACTATGGATTCTGTTGTTTCTGTTGTTTTCGTCATCGGTCATCAGTCACCCTTCGCCCGTCATCTAAATCTTCTTCAAAATTGTTAAATACTTTTTTACTTCACTTTTAAAAGTTTCCGGTTTTTGTAGATCAACGGTCAAAAGCAAATCGAAAAGTCGCTCATCTGCCCCGTTAAAACCTATTTTAAACTTTGCTTTGCTCTGTGCAGCCATTGCGCTCAGAAATTCGTGTTTACCATTATAAAAACCAATTAGCACATCAAACGGATAATCGAGGAATTCGTGTGCATTTTGGTTGTGTATTTCTCCGCGCCATGTAAATTCCTTATTGGTTATTTGGTTTTGTCGCAGTGTTGGAATTCTTCGCCTCGTTTCAATGAAAGTGAACAATTTTATATCCTTTCGTTGCAAACCAAGTTCCTTTCCAAATTCATAAAACAGCTCAAAATTGTCAAAATAAGTTTCGTCAACCAAAAACCCTAAATATTTTAAAGGGGCATTGCGTTCCGAAATATCGCGATGCATCAGATTTTTATCTGTATGTTTTTTTAAAGAATGGTGTTTTACTTTTTTCAACATGGAGAGCCAAACTTTTACGTTGCAAAAATAGTTTTTTTCAAGCCTTTTCAGCTTTCAATTATGAAATCATTTGCAAAAAATCGTCTTCGGAAATGATTGCGACACCCAAACTTTCAGCCTTAGTTTTCTTGCTCGGCCCCATATTGTCGCCAGCAACCACATAATTTGTTTTTGCAGAAATGGAACCGGAAACTTTTCCGCCGTTGTCCTCAATCAATTTTTTTAGTTCGTCACGCGAAACTTTTGTGAAAACGCCGGAAACGACAAAGGTATTTCCTTTTAAAATATCCGTTTGATTGGCTAGTTTATCTGCGGAAATTTCCAATTGAATTCCATAGCTTTTCATCCGTTCAATGGTTGCAATGTTTTCTTCGGAAGCGAAAAAGGAAACCACGCTTTGGGCAATGCGCTCGCCAATTTCATCAACTGTTATCAATTCCTCTTCGGAAGCATTTTTTAAGGCGTCAATTGTTTTGTAATGTTTTGCCAGTTTTTTAGCGACGGTTTCGCCAACATATCGAATTCCCAAACCGAATAGAACTCTTTCAAATGGAATTTGCTTTGAAGCTTCAATTCCCTTTATCATATTCTCGGCACTTTTCTGCGCCATGCGTTCCAACGGAGTTATTTGTTTTTCTTTCAATAGATATAAATCGGCATAATTATTTATCAAACCGTTATTTACTAAAAGCGTTACAGTCTCTCCTCCCAATCCTTCAATATCCATAGCCTTTCGTGAAATAAAATGCTGAATACGACCAATAATTTGTGGCGGACAACCTTCAGCATTTGGGCAATAATGCTGCGCTTCGCCTTCGGTACGCACCAATACAGTTCCACATTCGGGACATTCGGTTATATAATTTGTTGGTGATGTATTTGGATCGCGCTGCGTAAAATCTACCCCAATTATCTTCGGAATTATTTCACCTCCTTTTTCAACAAAAACGGTGTCGCCTTCGCGGATGTCAAGTTTTTCTATTTGGTCTGCGTTGTGCAAAGAAGCACGTTTCACAATAGTTCCTGCCAATTCCACAGGTTCCAAATTTGCAACGGGCGTGATTGCGCCAGTCCTCCCAACTTGATAGGTAATTTGGTTTAAAACTGTGGAAACTTGTTCAGCCTTAAATTTATAGGCCATCGCCCATCGTGGTGATTTTGCGGTATAGCCAAGTTCTTCCTGCTGTTGCAGATTGTTTACTTTAACCACTACCCCATCGGTTTCGTAGGGAAGCTCGTGGCGATGCACGTCCCAATAATTTACAAATTCCAAAACCTCATCCAGATTTTTGGCGAGTTTGGCAGCTTCGGGGACTTTAAAGCCCCACTGTCTTGCTTTTTCAAGATTTTCAAATTGTGTTTTTATGGGAAGCCGTTCACCTTTCAAACTGTATAAAAGACAATCCAATGGGCGTTTGGCAACTTCAGCACTGTCCTGCAATTTTAAGCTACCGGAAGCAGTATTTCTTGGGTTTCGATAGGGCTCTTCGCCAAGTTCAACCCTTTCTGCATTCATCTTTGTGAAACCTTCAAAAGGCAGCACAATTTCGCCGCGAATATCAAACAATGGCGGAAAATCTCCCTTCAACTGCAACGGGATAGAACGGATTGTTTTTACATTTGCCGTAACATCATCACCCTGAAAACCATCGCCTCGGGTTACTGCTTTTTTTAGCTTTCCATCTTTATATGTTAAACTTATTGAAGCACCGTCGTACTTTAGCTCGCAAGTGAATTCAACATTCCCATCCACCATTTTTTCGATACGTTTTTCCCAATCTTCTAAATCTTCCTTTGAATAGGAATTATCCAAAGAATACATTCTGTAGGTATGTGGAACTGTTTCAAAGTTTTTTGTGATTTCGCCACCAACCCGAAGCGTGGGCGAATTGGCATCGTAAAATTGAAGATTTGCCTTTTCCAAGTCTTGAAGTTGCTTTAGTTTCTGATCAAATTCAAAGTCGGAAATTGTTGGGGTATCAAGTACGTAATAGTTATAATTATGCTCGCGAAGTTCGTTGCGAAGGGTTGTGATTTGTTGTTCAATGTTCATTGAACAAATATAGAAATAAAGTGGTTTTTGTATTGGGGGATTTTAAAAAAAGAACCACTAATACACGAATAATTTTATATAATTATTCGCGTATTAGTGGTGAAATTTTTCGGCTTCATTTAAATCAATCGTCTCGTAATTTACTGATAACGCGCTACGTTCTGTCAGAATTTAGCCACTTAGGTAGTTGTGGTGTCTTGAATTCTTCCATTTTTGTCAATAGTAATTTTGGTTCGGAATCTACCAAAAGCAGACTATAGTTATCCATTGAAAGAAATCCCTTTCGCACCATGTTTTCGAGCATTTTTATAAGGTCATTATAAAACCCATTTATATTCAACAAGCCAATTGGTTTTTGGTGAAGGCCAAGTTGTAGCCAAGTTATAATCTCGAAAAGTTCTTCCAACGTGCCCATTCCCCCTGGCAAAGCAATGAAACCATCACTTTCTTCCTGCATTTTCATTTTGCGCTCGTGCATGTTTTGGGTAGTGATTAGTTCCGTTAGGCCCAAATGCACAACTTCTTTCTTCTTTAAAAAATTTGGGATTATGCCAACAACATTTCCATTATTGTCCAAAACGCTTTTGGCGATTGTACCCATCACCCCTATTTTGGCTGCTCCGTAAACCAAAGTTATGTTTCGCTCAGCGAAGATTTCACCCAGTTTTTTGGCTGCATCGGTTATCGCGAGATCGTTGCCATCGCTACTACCACAGAAGACGCATATTTTTTCGAGTTTATTCATGATTTTTCTTTGCGTTCTTTGCGCCTCTGCGGTTATATTGTTTTGGCGCAGAATGCGCGGAGATTTATAGACTACATTTCAACATTCGGTCTTTTCCGAAGATGTCTTTTTTAACTTCAATATTCTGAAAACCTTTGCTTTTTAAAAGCTGGGTCAATTCATCAGCAAGATACTCATTAATCTCGAAAAAGAGTTTTCCGTTTGCCTTCAAATTGGTTTTCGCCAACTGGGAAATAGCGCGATAAAACAACAGAGGATCTTCATCTTTAACGAACAAAGCTGAATCGGGCTCATATTTTAAAACGTTTTGCTGCATCTGTTTTTTTTCCAGCTCCCGAACATATGGTGGGTTTGAAACTATTACATCGTATTGCTTCGGAAGGGTTTTCGTTTTTAAAATATCAGCTTGGAAGAATTCAACTTCTACCTTGTTCAGTTTCGCATTTTGGTGGGCAATTTTTAAAGCTTCTTTGGAAATATCCAATGCCGAAATTTTTGAATTGGGAAGATTCTTTGCAAGTGAAATAGCAATGCAGCCTGTGCCTGTGCCGATGTCTAAAATAGTTATGAGTTTTTGTTTCGAAAGAATCCATTCTACGAGCTCTTCCGTTTCGGGACGCGGAATTAAGGTGTGTTTATTCACTTTAAAAGGAAGGCCGTAAAATTCCGTTTCTCCTATTATATATTGAATGGGCTTATAGTTTTTAAGTTGAAGCAAAGCTTCCTGAAATTTTTCGGCGTCTTCTGTGGAAATGGTTTTTTCAGGATGTAAAGCAACTTCTATTCGCGAAAGGTTTAAATATTCTTCAGAAAGTATGTTGAAAAACGATTGTATCTCTTCCGAAGGGTATAGTCCTGAAAGTGTTGTTTTGAAATTTGATTTAAGTTCTGAGATTTTCATTGAAAAACATCCCCCTGGCCCCCTTCAAAGGGGGAATTATACTTAATAGTATTATAAAGTTTTAATCATATGAACCGGGCAAGAGTAATGGCCCGTATCACCCATTGCGCAATCAATATAATCAAAACCTGCTTGTTTGTAAAGTTTTTGGGCATGCGTCATATATTCCATTGTTTCAAGATATATTTTTTCGAAACCAAACTCGCGTGCTTTTGTCAAACAAAACTCCATCATTTGCATGCCAACTCCTCTACCACGGGCTTCGGGCAGGAAATACATTTTTTGAAGTTCGCAAACGTTGCCTTCATAATTATCTAATTTTGCGACTCCCGCACCTCCTATTATTTTACCGTTTTCTTCCACCACAAAATAAACAGCATTCGGTTTTTGATAGGTTTCAAACATACAATCCAAGGATGCATCTGCATAAGCGGTACCCACTTTCGGAACGTTGAAATCTTCCAAAACTTTGCGTATAACTTTGGCAATTTGGGGATTGTCTTTCTTTTCAATAAGACGGATTATTGGTGTTTCCATTCTAATTAAATCCTTGTATTTTTACGCTGTGAAGATACACGAAAAATATATGTCGCGCTGCATCCAACTGGGCAAAAACGGGCTGGGAAGCACCTATCCAAATCCGTTGGTGGGTAGCGTAATTGTTCACAATGGTGAAATTATTGGCGAAGGTTGGCATTACAAAGCAGGACAGCCTCACGCCGAAGTGAATGCAATAAGAAGTGTTGAAAACCAAGAATTGTTGAAAGAGGCAACTATTTATGTGAGTTTGGAACCGTGCAGCCATTTTGGGAAAACGCCACCCTGCGTCGATTTGATTATAGAAAGCGGCATAAAAAAAGTGATTGTTGGCAGTTTGGATCCAAACCCAAAAGTAGCGGGACGGGGCATTAAAAAATTGATGGAGACTGGCTGCGAATTGATAGTTGGGGTTTTGGAAAACGATTGTGACGAATTGAACAAACGGTTTTTCACCTTTCACCAAAAAAAGCGACCGTATATCTTTCTGAAATGGGCAGAGACTGCGGACGGTTTTATTTCGCCAAAAAGTGAAACCCGAAAAGAAACCAAACCAGTTTGGATCACAAATGAATTTTCGCGTCAATTAGTCCATAAGATGAGGGGAGAGGAACAGTCTATTTTGGTTGGAACCAATACGGTTTTGCAAGATAATCCGTCGCTCACCGTTCGGAATTGGACGGGGGAAAATCCTGTGCGGATTGTTGTTGACAGAAATTTAAAAATTCCAAAGGATTTATCAGTTTTTGATGCAAGTTCAAAAACCATTGTTATTAATGAAAAGGAAACAAAGACTTCGGAGAATGTAGACTTCGAAAAGATTCTTTTTTCAGAAGAAATTCCAAAGCAAATCTGCGAAGTACTTTTCCAAAGAAATATACAGTCCGTTATAATTGAAGGTGGTGCGAAAACCCTTCAATCATTTATTGATGCTAATCTTTGGGATGAAGCATTGGTTTTTTCAGGAAATAAAACCTTTGGGGAGGGAATAAAAGCTCCAACTTTTCAAGGAGTTTTGAAATCCGAAGAAAAAATAAAAGAAGATACATTGCGAACTTATAAAAACACAAATCATTGATAGCACTGACGCTCAGTATACTTTCGTCCACAATGATTTTTGTGGCTTTCAAGTTATTTTCAAAGTTCAAAATCAACACCTTGCATGCAATTGTTGTTAATTATTTAGTGGCGTGTTGCTGCGGATTGCTTTTTCAGGAGAGTTCAATAAATATTGCTGAGATTGCACAACATTCTTGGTTTCCTTTTGCTTTGGGGCTGGGTGTATTATTTATAATCGTTTTCAACTTGATGGCTTTAACAACACAGCGCAGTGGGCTTTCGGTAGTTTCTGTGGCTACAAAAATGAGCGTAGTGATTCCGGTGGTTTTCGGTTTAATCTACTATAAGGAGAGCCTTGGTGTTTTTAAATTTTTTGGAATTTTATTAGCGTTGGCAGCTGTATATCTCGCTTCAATCAAAACAAAAGACGGTTTGAAGATAAAAGCATCCAATTTCATCTTTCCTGTTTTGGTTTTTTTGGGAAGCGGAATCATTGACACTTCCATAAAATATCTAGAGGGCGAGTATGTTGCCAAAAACGATGTTCCCATTTTCTCTGCCACAATTTTTGCTTCTGCAGCAATTTTGGGCGCGCTCCTTTTAAGTGTTCACGCCGTACAAGGAAAGTTTCAATTTCAGTTTAGAAATGTTTTGGGCGGAATTGCCCTTGGTATTCCAAATTACTTTTCAATCTATTTTTTGGTAAAGGCACTGCGAAGCGATATATTGGATAGTTCGGGAATTTTCACGGTTAACAATGTAGCTATCGTAATGTTTTCAACCCTACTGGGTATTTTACTTTTTAAAGAAAAATTATTGCCTAAAAACTGGATTGGAATTGGGTTGGCCATCCTTGGCATTTTATTGATAGCATTAGCAGAATGGTAATGGAAAAAGACACCTATAAAACCATTTTAAAGCCTTCGGCAGAAGCTCTTTTTAAAGAAAAAGGAAGCAAATTCTTCGGTTATGCCTTTCCGGTTTCTTCGGAAGAGGATGTGAAGGAACACATCGAAAGTCTCAAAAAACAGCATCATAGTGCACGCCATTGGTGCTATGCCTGGCAGCTCGGCAAAAGCTACGAACACTACCGCGCCAATGATGACGGAGAACCTTCAAACAGTGCTGGAATGCCTATTTATGGACAATTACAATCCTTTGATGTTACAAATATTCTGATAGTGGTGGTTCGTTATTTTGGCGGAACAAAGCTTGGCGTTGGCGGATTGATCCAAGCCTATAAAACCACGGCACAAATGGCTCTGGAAAACTGTAGAATTGTAAGAAGAACTATTGATGAAACCTTTCTCTTAAAATTCGAATACCCAGAAATGAATACAGTAATGCGAATTATTAAAGATGAAGACATAAAACTCGTAAATCAAAAAATGGAATTGAATTGTGAGTTTGAAATTTCGGTACGCAAAAAAGAAGCTGAACGAGTTTTTGAGTTATTCAAAAACACTTACAAAGTGACTATTAAGCGATTAGATAATTAACTTCTTTCATTCAACCTTTCAATCAAATAATCCGGTGCTTTCATTAACTTTTTGGTGGTGCTGTTCACAAATACCAAAACAGTGGTAGCAATCACCAAAAGTTGTTTGGACTCATTATAAATTTCATAAATAAATTCAATTTTTACAGAAGGTATTTGCTTTAAGGTAGTCCTTACTGTCAGCAAGTCATCGTAAAATGCAGGGAGCTTATAATCGATGCTCAAATGCACTACCGGAAGATGTACGTTGTTGGCTTCCATCCATTTGTAAGAAAATCCGAGCTCGCGAAGCCATTCCGTTCTTCCCTGCTCCAAGTACTGGGCGTAGTTACCGTAATAAACCACACCCATTTGGTCTGTTTCACCGTAACGTACTCTTATATTTGTATCTGTATTCTTCACAATTTTGTACCGTTTAAAGAAAGTTTTTTTGTAGTTTTATCAAAAGGGAAGTATGGCGAAAAAAAACTAATAATTCAACCCCAATCTGGTTTTTTTTATAACTTTTTTGTTCACATATTTGCACTGTTAGGAAATAGCCAGGAGACACTCCATCCCCTATTTTTTGGCCACACCTTTTAAAAACAAAAATCAGAATTTTTAACTATGAGCAAAACTGCGGAATCGGTTTGGAACAATTGTTTGGCTTTTATCGAAGATAATATCACTTCGCAAGCATACAAAACTTGGTTCGAACCAATAAAGGCAGTAAAGTTATCTGATAATGCGCTAAGCATTCAGGTGCCGAGCAAGTTTTTTTACGAATGGCTCGAGGAACATTATGTTAAAATATTGAAAGTTGCACTTACAAAGGAATTGGGAGCAACCGCTAAATTGGTTTACATCATTAGGATGGAAAACACTTACGGTAACAAGCAGCCCTTTACTGAAAAAATACCAAGCGCCAACCGAAGCAACCTACAATCTCAGAACGTTGACGTACCGTTGAAAAACAAAAGCCCGGAACTTAAAAATCCGTTTATTATTCCCGGAATTCGAAATGTAAAGATAGAGTCGCAACTTAATCCAAATTATAATTTTGATAGTTTTCTTGAAGGCGAATCAAACCGATTGGCACGTTCAGCAGGTTTAGCAGTTGCCAACAAGCCTGGCGGAACATCTTTCAATCCACTTCTTATTTTTGGTGGCGTTGGTTTGGGAAAAACCCACTTGGGTCATGCAATAGGCGTTGATATAAAAGATAAATATCCAGAAAAAACCGTACTCTATATTTCTGCAGAAAAGTTTACACAGCAATATATCGAGTCTGTAAAAAAGAATAACCGCAACGACTTTATTCACTTCTATCAAATTATAGATGTGCTTATTGTTGATGATATTCAGCTGCTATCAGGAAAAGCTGGTACACAGGATGTTTTCTTCCATATTTTCAATCATTTGCACCAAAACGGCAAGCAGGTAATTTTAACCAGCGACAAAGCCCCGGTAGATATGATTGATATTGAACAGCGTTTGCTGTCACGTTTTAAATGGGGACTCTCCGCAGAATTGAACCACCCAGATTATGATACCCGCGTTGCAATCATAAAAAACAAATTGTATCGCGATGGTGTGGAAATGCCGGATGATATTGTAGAGTTTTTAGCGAACAACATCAAAACAAATATTCGGGAATTGGAAGGCGCCATTATTTCGCTTATTGCACATTCCTCTTTCAATAGAAAAGAAATTACAATTGAGCTTGCCCGCAAGATTGTTGACAATTATGTGAAGCATACAAAACGTGAAGTTTCTATAGACTACATTCAAAAAGTGGTAAGTGATTATTTTCAGATGGACGTAGATACACTGCAGTCTAAAACCCGTAAAAGACATATTGTTCAGGCCAGGCAATTGGCTATGTTCTTTGCTAAGAAATTCACCAAGGCATCACTTGCTTCAATTGGTTCACAAATTGGGCAGCGCGACCATGCAACCGTTCTCCACGCTTGCAAAACAGTTGATAATCTTTCAAGCACCGATAAGCAATTCCGCAAATACGTGGAAGATCTTAGCAAAAAATTGACACTATAATTCAGTATTAAGTGGCAGTCTAAGTGGTCCCTAAAATGACCTTCTTGCACTCATAAACTTATAAATTCAAAATAAACGTTTTGCAACAGTACAAAATCCTTATGGTCTGCCTTGGCAATATCTGCCGTTCTCCTTTGGCGGAAGGAATTTTAAAATCTAAGGTTGATACTTCCAAAGTATTTGTGGATTCTGCCGGAACTGGACATTGGCACGTTGGCGATCAACCCGACAAGAGAAGCATAGCCGTAGGCAAAAAATACAATATAGATATTACCAACCAACGCGGAAGACAGTTCAGTGCAAGAGATTTTGGAAATTTCGACTTAATCTATGTAATGGATAACAGCAACAGGGAGAATATTTTGGCTTTGGCCGAAAATGATGCTCAAAAAGAAAAGGTAAGACTGATTCTCGACGAAATTTTTCCAGGAGAAAATGTAGATGTTCCAGATCCTTATTTTGGGGGAGATGCAGGTTTCGAAAATGTTTTCAAAATGCTTGATGAAGCTTGTAATCAAATCGTAAAGCAACTCTAAAACAATTATACAGTTTTTTACGTACTTTAGAGGTATAAAAAATAGCCATGAAAAAATATATTCTTCTTTTACTACCTCTATTTGCAATAAATATGTATTCTCAGAGCATTGATATCTCTTTATATGCAGATGGTTTTGACAATCCGTTATACGTTACCAATGATGGTGTGTTTAATACTGAATTACGATTATATGTTGTTGAACAGGGCGGAAAAATAAAAATCATTTCAAACGGAAACACAAATCCAGCTCCCTTCCTAAATATTTCTGGTCAAGTTTCCAATGGAGGCGAACAAGGTCTTCTTGGGCTAGCCTTCCATCCAGATTATGAAAACAATGGATATTTTTACATTAATTATACCAAAGCTAATGGCGACACCCAAGTTTCAAGATTTTCTGTAGATGTTACAAATCCAGACTTGGCAGATCCGACTTCTGAATTACCCATTATTGATTATGCGCAACCCTTTGCAACCCATAATGGTGGCAATCTGGCATTTGGTCCCGATGGCTATCTTTATATTTCATCTGGTGATGGAGGCAGCGGTGGCGATCCTGGAAACCGATCTCAGAATAAAAATGTGTTATTAGGTAAATTACTTCGTATAGATGTTGATAATCCGTCGGGAGGCAATAACTACGGAATACCCGCAAACAATCCATTTGTAGGAGATCCAAATGCCCGTGAGGAAATATGGGCGTATGGGCTTCGCAATCCGTGGCGTTTTTCTTTTGATTTTCAAGACAACAATCTTTGGATTGGAGATGTGGGACAAGGAAATTTAGAAGAAATAAATAAAGCCGATGTAGCGGAAGCTGGACTTAATTACGGCTGGCGCTGTTATGAAGGCTCCCAGCCCTATAACACACAGGGTTGTCCTCCCCAATCTGAATTAACGTTCCCGATTGCTGAATATACCCATGCAAATGGAAATTGCTCTATTACAGGCGGCTATGTTTACAGAGGACAAGCTTATGCACTCGTTTTTGACGGGCTATATTTTTATGCAGATTATTGCAGCGGAAAAATAGCAACACTTGATGCAAATGGACAACTTGGCGAGGAGGTTTATTTTACGGGGAAAAATTGGGTCTCCTTTGGAGAAAGTTATAGCAAAGAAATTTATATGGTTGACGGCCCCGGCGGTGGTATATATTCCTTATACAGCATTTTATCAACACAAGATTTTTCTTTGGAAAATTCATTAAGTATGCTTCCAAATCCTGCTTCAGATAATGTAATCTTCAGTTTGAAAAATGACTCCCTTGAAACAATTGAAATTTTTGATATTAGAGGCAGTGCAATTCTTTCAAAAGAAAATATTTCTAGCATTGAAATAACCATTTCCGTTGAAACTTTGAGTTCTGGGGTGTATTTTGCAAAAATCAGTTCAGAAAAAGGGCAATCTGCTGTTAAAAAGTTAATTATCGAATAAATTTTGATGGCTGCAAAAAAAGGAAATTTATATTTAATTCCCTGCCCAATGGGAGACGTACCACCTTTGGCCGTTCTTCCCATTTCCGTAAAAAAAGCAATTGAACAGATTGATCATTATATTGTAGAGCACGAAAAAAATGCACGGCGTTTCATAAAAAGTATTGTGCCCGAAAAGCAACAATCCGCTTTAAAAATTCAGGAGATAAATAAATTCACCAATGAAGGCGAGATCCCGTCTATGCTAAACCCCTGTTTGGAAGGTTTTGATGTGGGAATAATAAGCGATGCAGGCTGTCCTGGGATTGCAGATCCAGGAGCGGGAGCTGTGCATTATGCCCACGAACTTGACATTAAAGTAGTACCTCTTGTTGGCCCTTCCTCAATTCTATTAGCTATGATGGCCAGTGGTTTTAACGGGCAGAATTTTGCTTTCAACGGTTATTTACCAATTGACAAGAGCGAAAGAAAAACAGAATTGAAACGATTGGAAAAAGCATCAAAAGACTTTGAGCAATCTCAATTGTTTATTGAGACACCATATAGAAACAACCAAATGTTGCAAAGTCTTATCGACAATCTTAACCCACAAACAAGCATTTGTGTGGCTTGCGATATTACATTGGCTTCAGAATATATCAAAACCGCTCCGGTGCGCTTATGGAAAAAAATAAAGGTGGACCTTCATAAAAGACCCACCTTATTCATTATTCAAGGATAATTTTTAGAGTACCCTTGGCTTTCTGTTTGGTACAATGTGCGACGTATCATACCCAGAAAATTTTCTTAGGTAATAACGGATTGAAGTGCCATTGGCGTCTTCAAAACGATTTTCACCAGCACTCCTAAGGAATTTTTTTACATTGCCAGCACCTGCCAGATGTGCAGCTGCTAAAATTCCTGATTCGGTGACTTTTACACCACCGATGGTTTTGCCCGCATAACGTTCAATATCTTTGCGAAGTACCCACTTGTTTATGGTTGTATAAGCCAAGAACGCTGCCTCTTGCTGACGAGTGTCATAAAGAAAATTTTCAGTATTCTTGAAACCCATCATTCTAAGGGTAGCACCTGAAAACTGATATTTCCCCATATAACCGTAATCATTCACTATATGGTAATCTCCTCTAGATTCCTTAAAACCTAGAGCCTCTTTAAATCCTACATAAGATTTACCCAAAAACAAATAATATTTTGGGGTCACAGGAGCCATTAGTGGCATAAATTCAGCTTCTGTGGGAACATTATAGTCTAACTCCAATCCTTCTGTACTAAATGCAGAAAAATCGTAACTATCATTTGAAATGAAACCTGTCCCTACTAGTACGGTAACAACAAGTAATACTGCAATTAGATATATTCTTTTTTTCATTAGGTTTAAAATTCAGGTGCATAATTACACCTTCTTTTCAGCGCGCAAATATACATCTTTTTTTAAAAATCTGATTTGCAGGATGTTAAATAAATATTAAATAAAAAGCCAGGCTTGTCAACCTGGCTTTTTCAATAATTATAATGTCGCCCTGGCGTTGTTGTCTGGAAGGATTTCTGAAACATCGTAATCAACAAAAGCTTTCATATACTTTGTAATAGGTACATTATTTGCATCTCTGAAAACGATATCTCCGTCACTGTCCAGAAATTTTTTAACATTTCCGGAGCCTCCCAAATGCGCCGCGGCCAAAAGGCCCGATTCGGAAATTTTAACACCATTGATTGATTGACCGTCAAATTTATCAATATAATCCCGAAGTACCCATTTGTTCTTGGATATCAAAGCTTCAAAAGCTTTTTCCTGTAACAAAGGGGAATTTAAAAATCGAGAGGTATTGTGAATTCCAACCCAATTAAGGGTAGAACGGCCAAACTGGTATTTGCCCAAATAACCCAATCTGTTCACGGCTCTGTAATTGCCACTGCTTTCGCTGAAGCCGAGGTCATAACAGAAACCAAGGAACGACTTCCCAAGAAAGGGAACACTGTCTTGGGAACTCAAATTCACTTCATACTCATAAGGAACATAGGCAAGGTCCCCAACCGTATCTGTAGTGAATATAGAACTGCTGTAATTTTCTCTTTCCAAAGAGAATGCCGTTGCAATAATTACCGCAACAGCAAGCAGTGCAGACAATTTCATAAAACGTTTTGTCATGTTTACTAATTTTAAAAAATTATAATTATTGCGCCACCGCCTTGCGCGGGACGAAATAAAACTTTAACAAGAAAACATACATTTGCGGAAAACGCATGCTCGCCCCGAACTATGAAATTATTATGCCAAAGAACTAAAAAGTATAAAAAAACATACTGATTATTAAACTCTTATGAATTATTAATGTACAAGGATTGATTTAAAAGATAGAACACTTAACAAAGTTTAACCACCTTGTCTTAATCAATTTTAACAAAACGATTTTAACAAAGAAGCCATTTCTGAATCTCACTAATTAATAAAGAAGGAAACAAAATATTAAAAACTGAATCGTTCAAACTAATTTAAATAGTGAATTGGCCTTTATGAAAAATTGTCCCGAGAAGAGATATTGGAATTTAAGACTGCCTGAAATAAAAAAAAACCTCCCATTTCTGAGAAGTTTTAGTCTGGGTGGAAGACCGGGTTCCCTTCGACAAGCTCAGGATAAACTTCTCACCCGGCTTCAATTTCTTATAAATTATTAATATACAAAAAAAGCTCCCCATTTCTGAGAAGCTTTTGTTTTGGGTGGAAG
>NZ_VORU01000001.1 GCF_007997135.1 Aequorivita lipolytica
ATGCGAACCGGATGATTCTCTGGAACAAGATCATCATAACTTGGAGGGAGAAGACTCAGTTGGTTCTGGCTATTGGTCTTCCAAACTACGTTGCTTTTCATAGCATGAAAGTACAAAATTTCACGCTTTTGTCAAAATTATAAAACATAAAAAAGGCTGCCCTTTTTAGACAGCCTCTTTTTTAATAGTAGAATTTAAAACTTCAAATTATTTGCTAATCCAATTCCAGCCTGAAATATCTACAGGAGTACCATTAAAAACATCATCCTGAGGAGTAGTTAATGGAACACCGTCAACAATAATATTTTGCAATGGCCCATTGTCTTTCATATCTACATTGGTTCCATAATCTGAAAGCAAAATATTTGTAAAAGTTCCTCCAGATTGTTTTTTGAATTGAAGCGCGATTCCACTTCCTGCGCTACTTGTGTTGATAGCCGTTAGGTTTACAAAAGAAGGATTGTTATTGTCTCCATCACCTTCCAAAGCTGTAGAGAAACTTGAACCATTGTTAAGAATGTAGGTGTTGGTTATAGTTCCGCTCCAACCTTCAGTCCAATCTACTGAATCATCTTCATTATTTTCAAAATATAAATTTGTTGCAGAAACAGCGCCGCCAAAAAATTCAATTCCATCATCGGCACCATCAATTACGGCAACGTTAGAAATTGAAGTTCCAGAACCTACAGCATAAAGTGTAAGCCCGTTGTATTGTGAGTCTGCATTAATTTGTGCACCTGCCCCACGAATTACAAGATAATCTATGCTTCCAGAGTTATCACTATTGTTTGCGCCTCCATATACAAGACCGCCTACTTCAGCAATAGCATCAACACCTTCAGTAGTTACTCCTTCACCACAAAGTAAAAGCCCACCCCAATCTCCTGGGTTACTACCGGCAGACTTCATAACTACTGGATTTTCGTTGGTACCATTGACTTCTATCTTTCCACCTTGTTCCACAGCAATGTACTTATCAGTTCCTGTTTCAGAAATAATTATAGTTCCCGCAGGAATAATTAGTTTTCCGCCAGATTTTACAAGAGTAGTTCCTTGAAGAAGGTAAACAAGACTTGAATCCAGTTGGGTTGTGCCAGTTATAGTGTTTGGAAGAACCGCTGTGTCTGAATTATTCTGTGTTGCCCAAGCAAACATTGATAAATCTACAGTTGCAGGAGCATTATAACCATTTGCAGGATCAGCAATTTCGCCGCCAATAATTACATTAGCCAACGGGCCATTGTCTTTCATATCTATTCTAGTGCTATAACCTAACAATGAAAGACCAGTAATAGTAGCCCCAGATTGTTTTTTAAACTGTAGCGCAGTGCCACCAACAGTTGAAACTGCTGTGAAGTTTACCAATTTTGGATTTTGATTGTCACCATCTGCTTCTACAGCGGTAGAAAAAGGCTTGGAGTGGCTCACGTAGGTATTGGTGATTGTGCCATTCCATCCTTCTGTCCAGTCAACAGCATCATCTTCATTATTTTCAAAATAAAGGTTTGATGCAGAAACAGTCCCGCCGAAAAACTCTACACCGTCATCAGCGCCATCTATAACAGCTACGTTCGAAATTCGAGTGCCTGAACCTACTGCATAAAGCGTAAGTCCGTTATATTGTGATTCTGAATTGATTTGAGCTCCCGCTCCACGGATGATTAAATATTCAACGCTTCCAGAATTATCTGCATTGTCAGTTCCTCCATAGATAAGACCTCCTACTTCGGCGGTAACATTTACGCCTTCTGTAGTTGTAGCTTTTCCGCAAAGCAATAAACCACCCCAATCTCCAGCGCTATTATTTTCTGAACGCATAACTACTGGGTTTGATGAGGTTCCTTGTACGTCTATTTTCCCACCTTGTTCTACAGCTATATATTTATCTGTTCCAACCTGTGATACAATCACAGTTCCTGCAGGAATGGTCAATTTAGCGCCAGATTTTACAAGGTATGGCCCGGCAACTGTGTACTGAACCGATGGATCTAAAATTCTGTCAGATTCCAACGAACCTATAAGTTGTGTGTTTTCTCCTGGTTCCTCATCATCTGATATGAAACCATCATCACTGCTACATCCGGCAAGGAATAGCGTGCTTACTGTTGCAATTGATAAAGCAAATTTTTTAAAGTTTTTCATTTTCATTCTTAATTGAAGTTAGACATTCTTTTTAAAAAGTATAGTTAAGGTTTAAGCCAAAACGTGCACCAAGCGTGTACGAAAGAACTGTTTCTTCCGTTTCAACATTTGTGGTACTAGGTTTAATTAATTGTGTTCTTTTTATTTCAGGATTTAAAATGTTTTTTCCTGAAAGACCTATTCTGAAATTTTTGGTTATTTCCTTGCTAAGGATCAAATCCAACGAAATAAATCCTTTTTCGATGATAGCGTCGTTATAATTGATGTCTCCTGAAGTTTGGAATTCTGGAGATCCCAAGGCATAAATTCTATCAGAAGCATAATTCCCAGAGATTGTGGCCTCAAAAGGATTTTCTGTATTTGTATTAAAATTCAATGATCCGTTTACAATCCAGTCTGAAGCTCCTTGAAGGTCAATTTCGGTCAAACCCTTATATCTAAAGGTTCTTACGAAGTTTCCTTCATTATCAAAAACTTCTATCAAATCTTGCTTGTGCCACATTCTTGAAGCATTCATATTTAGTTTTAAATTGGGTCTTTCGTCGCCTGAAATTAAGTTTACGCGTCCTTCCACTTCTAGACCGTAAACTTCTGCTTCATTACCAGCATTGAAATAAGAAAATACGCCTGCCGAACCTCTATCCTGAACTTTATTAATTGGGTCTTCAATAAGTTTGTAAAATCCTGTAAGTGATAGCAGTTGATCTTTTGAAGGGAAAAATTCCCACTTTAAGTCGAAATTTCTGTTTAAAGAAGCTTCAATGTTTGGATTACCACGTGTAACCTGGCCAACTGGTGAAACGTATTCAAAAGGAGCGATTTCCTTAAACTCTGGAAGTGTAGTAGTGAAGCTATTTGCAAAACGGATGCTATGTTTTTCATTCAATGCATATTTTACATTGAAAGAAGGAAATACCCTGCGGTAATCTTTATTGGCGCTTCCTTTTCTTCCTGGGAAGTTGTTTACATCCCAATTCACGTCAATATTATCTCTTTGAAATCTTAAACCAGCCTGTACGGTTATTTTTCCTTTAACTCCGGTTACGTTTGTATATCCTGCAACAGACTGCATATCGCCAGTATAAAAATCTGGCGAAAGTGTATTTCTTTTTAAAAGACCGTTGTTGAAATTTTGCTGAGTAAATATTTCTGAAATTTCATCAATAGATTGTGGGTTAATGGCATTGGTTACGGTTTCTTCAGCTCCAAAAAATTGCGAGCCAAAATCACGTGTTTTGTTTCGGTAGGTACCGCCAATGTTTATGTGGAAAAGATTTTCTTCCTCGTCAACAATTTTAATCAGATCGTTTAAACGGCCATTGTATTCCGTATCCTCAATTTTCTGGATACTTTTTCTTTGTTGAAAACCACCGGTGCGCCCAAGTTGAACACTTTCTTCATTAAAGTTTACTTCATTGCGGATACGGTTTGGCTCATCGGCACTTAAATAGTTGTAACCAGCAGCCCAATCCAGTTCGTTCTTCTCGCCAATTTTGTGGTCACCGCTAAGTTGGGTAACGGAAAGCAAAGTTTTCTTAAGGTTTTGATCTCGAATAAATTGTGAAAGACCTTCTTCAGGATCGGTTTCCTCAAAAATTACCGCTTCTCCCGAACGGCCACCTTCAAATACCTCGTCTTCAATTTTATTTATTAATAAAGTGTTGAATTTAATATCGTTATTGTCATCTGCCCTAAACCTAATATGAAATAGGCCAGAAGTGGCTACTTCTTTGTTCCAAGTAATAGCATCTGGAATTACATCATCCAGAAAGTTGGATCGGTATTGTTTAAAAGCACCTTCTCTATATTCAAATTCTTCAGACTGACCTGCCGTGAAAAGTACGCTCAGTTTATTGCCAATTCTTGTTCCAGCACTTAAGGAATAGGATCTATTGATAGGAAAACCTACAACTATAGGGCTCCAGCTTTGCCCTGTAATAGCTTGGTTGGTAGGAACGCTCTTTTGGTAAAACCCGAAGGATACATCTTGATAGTTTGGAGAAACTTTAAAATTATTGAAAACCCCGTTGCTCATTACATTGGAGTTAATAGAGGTACTCGCGCTTACTGATAACAGGTTGCTGCCGGAAAGTTCTTTGGTATTTATATCAATATTTCCCGAAGCCTGATCTGCAGAAATGTTTGGCGATGTGGTTTTGCTAACGTCAATACTTTGAATAAGTCGCGTTGGGAAAAGATTCAGGTTTATATTCTTCCTTTCAATATTATCTGAAGGAATAGGAAGTCCATTTAAAGTAGTATATAAGTATCTGTCACCAAGTCCGCGAACAAAAATAGCGCCACTACCGTCAGTTTTTGATACTCCCGAAATTTTTGTAGTTGCGCCGGCGGCATCAGAAACACCGAGTTTTGACAATTGTTCTGCGCCAATACTTTCTTTAATGGCAATCGCTTTTTTCTGTTCCAGCAGTAAAGCGACTTCACTTTCCCTTCGCGTTGTGGTTTTAATTACTACTTCATCAAGTGCTGCAGCACTTGCGCCCATTGGCACATCTATATTTGTTACCTTGTCTGCACTTATTTTAACATCGGGTATTTCAACTGTTTCATAACCTACAAAACTATAGACCACAGTATAGGTTCCGGGTGCAACGTTTTCCAAAGAATACAGTCCGTCAATATCTGAGGTTACCCCTTTTTCAGTTCCTTTCAGAAATATATTTGCAAAAGGTAAAGGTTCATTATTATATTCTGTGTCGGTAAGTTTTCCAACAATAGTACCCGTTTGTGCTATAGTAACGGAAGTTAAAAAGAAGAATAAAACTTTAATAATTGATTTCATTTTTGTCGTTTGATTTATTGGTGCAAAGAAACCGTCCTTATGTAAAGACGGTGTTAAGTAGCTGTTACCAATTAGTCATTTTAGGGTTAGCTAAAGGTTAAGCGGAAACAAAAAAATATGCTTGCTTTGCTTTTTGAAAATAGTATCTTGCCTTCAAACTTTTGAAGATTATGATGCAATGGGAACAGTTGCTCTCTTTACGGAAGCACGGAGATAAAAATAAAAGACTACGGATTGAAGAAAACGAAACCCGTTTGGGCTTTGAAGTAGATTATGACCGTGTTATTTTTTCATCGGCTTTTCGAAGTTTGCAGGACAAAACGCAGGTAATTCCATTGGCAAAAACATCTTTTGTACACACGCGATTAACGCATAGTTTGGAGGTTTCCGTGGTTGGCCGCTCGTTGGGAAGAATTGTGGGAAAGGAAATATTGAAGAAACATCCGCAATTGCAAACTACGCATGGCTATCAATTCAACGATTTTGGAGCGATTGTAGCTGCTGCCGCTTTGGCGCACGACATTGGCAATCCGCCATTCGGACACAGTGGTGAAAAGGCAATTGGCGATTATTTTTTGAACGGAGACGGCAAACGTTTTAAAGAGCAACTTACTGAAAGGGAATATCAAGATTTGGTGGATTTTGAAGGAAATGCGAATGGCTTCAAAATTTTGACAGAATCCAAAAACGGTGTTGAAGGCGGTTTGCGGTTAACTTATGCAACCTTGGGTGCGTTTATGAAATACCCGAAACAATCCCTTCCCAAAAAACCTACCGCTCATGTTGCCGATAAAAAATTTGGCGTTTTTCAAAGTGATACTGAATTTTTTAATGAAGTGGTTTCTGAACTTGGTCTTTTAAATCGAAACAATAATGGCTACGCGCGCCATCCGTTGGCATTCCTTGTTGAAGCTGCGGATGATATTTGCTATACAATTATAGATTTTGAAGATGGGATTAACCTCGGTTTAATTGAAGAGGAAATCGCTTTGGAATATTTGATAAACCTAGTTCGAAACAGTTTAAAAAAAGATATTTATTCACGCTTAAAAACCGTTCAGGATAGATTGGCATATTTGCGTTCCCTTGCTATAAACACTTTGATTGCTGAGGCTGCTGCAATTTTCATAGATAATGAGGAGGCAATTTTGAAAGGCACTTTTCCCGAAGCTTTGCTGGATAGAAGCCAATACAAAGCCCAAATAGCAGATATTATAAAAATAAGTATTGAAAAAGTTTACCAAAGTACCGAGGTAACTGAGAAGGAGATTGCAGGTTACAATATATTATCTACATTGCTAAATGCATTTACACATGCTTTTGAAAATCACCAAGATGCTAAGGCGCGTCATTACGACAAACTATTATTGCGAATGTTTGAATGTGACCTTTCCAAAAACCAATCGGTTTACGAATATTTAATGGAGAGCTGTAGTTACATATCGCGGTTGACGGATGGAAATGCGCTTCAAATTTTTCAGAAAATAAAAGGGAATTTGTAGTAAAAAGATATTTATTCATATTATAAATGGTAATAATTGATGTCTAGAAGTTTATATTCTCAATTTATGGTACTTTTATAAAGTATAGTATCAAAAATACTTAACCTAAAATAATTCTTATGAAAAAATTTTTCTACTTCGTATTACTTTTAGCGGTCAATTTTTCCTTTGCGCAAGATTATTCTTCCACAGTAAATACATACCTGCAAAATAACCGAGCACAATTTGAGCTGCAACTCCAGGATATTTCTGATATCAGCATTGTTTCACAAAGTTTTTCGAAAAGCCTAAAGGCGAATACTGTTTATGTTGAACAGCGCTATCAAGGCATTAAATTGTTCAATTCTACTTCGCCTTTTGTTATAAAAGATGGTTTTGTTGCATCAGCGAAAGTTTCTTTTGCTCAAAATATAGCTTCAAAAGTGAATGCCAGTACGCCGGGATTGACCCCTAATATTGCAATAGCAAAAGCTGCTGCAGCTCTAGGCCTGAACGCCCCCTCCAATCTAAATTTACTTGAAACGGGAATGGACAACTCCTTTGTTTTTTCAAATGGAAATATTTCTTTGGAAAACATTCCGGTACAATTGGTTTATCAAAAAATAGAAGCTACAAATAGCTTGAGGCTGGCTTGGGATCTCAGCATTTATTTGCTTGATGCAAGCCATTATTACAGTGTCCGTATTGATGCTGTAACAGGGGAATTATTGGAAACTATGGACTGGGTTTCGCAATGTGAACTGCCAGATTTTTCCGCAAAGCATAATGATCTATCAAAAAATGAAGACAGTGTTTTGTTTGAAAACATTCCTTTAGCCGAAAAAAACATTCTTGTGGACGCTCAATATAGGGTTTTTGCATTGCCACTTAGAAATCCTAACGATGGACCGGATACACTGGTAATTACTCCTGAAGATGCTACAGCCTCTCCGTTTGGATGGCATGATACCAATGGCGTTGTAGGTGCAGAATTTACAATCACAAGAGGAAATAATGCATATTCATATTTAGATTTGTGTGATACAAACTCAGGAGATTCACCTGACGGTGGCGCTTCTTTAAATTTCGATTTCCCTTTTAATTTGCCTCAGTCCCCAGCTAACTTTAGAGACGCCTCAGCAGTGAATTTATTTTATTTGAATAATATTATTCACGATGTAATGCACCAATATGGCTTTGATGAAGCCAGTGGGAACTTTCAAGAAAATAATTACGGCAATGGCGGAGCTGGTAGTGATTCTGTAAATGCAGAAGCACAAGATGGTGGAGGAACCAATAATGCAAACTTTGCAACACCACCAGATGGGAGCAACCCCAGAATGCAAATGTATCTTTGGGGTGGAGGTACCACTCCGGTTGCAGATATTTTTACAATTAATAGTGGCCCACTTGCAGGAGTGTATAGTGGCATTGCGGCAGGTTTTGGAGCTGGAATCCCTCTTAATCTAACACAAGATTTAGTTTTGATTGAAGATGATGATTCTGGACCTTCTTCAGATCCAAATGACGGTTGCGACAATATTACAAATGGCGGTTCCTTAAATGGAAAAATTGCGGTAATAAGAAGAGGTGAGTGCGAATTTGGTTTTAAGGTTTTGGCTGCACAAAACAATGGTGCTGTAGCAGCTATTATTGTAAACAATGTAGCGGGCGATCCTCCGCTAATGGGTGCAGGAGTTGTGGGCTGTCAAGTTACTATCCCAGCATTCGCAATATCAAATATTGATGGTGATCCTATAATCGCGTTATTAGATGGTGGTGGCTCTGTTAATGGAACTATAAATGGAACGAATGTACCATTTAGTCTTGACGGAAGCCTAGATACAGAGATTGTAACCCACGAATATGCTCACGGTATTTCAAACAGATTGACAGCTGGACCATCAAATGTTGGCTGTCTACAGAACCAAGAACAAATGGGTGAAGGTTGGAGCGATTACTTTGCTTTAGTGATGACAATTTACGATGGGGATCAAGGAGCAAATATAAGAGGGATGGGATCTTATGCCTCTGGAAATCCAAACGGTATTAGAACATATCCATATAGCACCAATTTTGCTGTAAACCCTCACACCTATGATGATATTAAAGCCGAAGTCGCTCCGCATGGCGTGGGTTCAGTATGGGCAGCGATGCTATGGGAAATGACATGGGATCTTATAGACGCATATGGTTTTGATGCAGATCTATATAATGGTACTGGCGGTAATAATATTGCTTTACAATTGGTAACGGACGGAATGAAATTACAAACTTGTAGCCCAGGATTCGTAGATGGAAGAGATGCTATTCTTGAAGCAGACCAAATTGCTAATGGAGGTGCGAACGAATGCCTTATTTGGTATGCTTTTGCAAGAAGAGGTTTGGGATTTAGTGCCAGTCAAGGAAGTTCTAATAGCAAGAGCGACGGTACTGAAGCTTATGATTTTCCACCATTTTGCTTATTAGGGGTAAATGATAATGGCAGTATTAACAATTTCATTATCTATCCAAACCCTTCAAATGGCGAAATCAATATTAAGTCCAGATTTGATGTGGGCAAAACGATAATAACTGTTTTTGATATGAACGGTAGAAAGGTTTTTAACCAACAGTTGGAACTTTATAATACAAAAAGCATAAATGCAAGCGGTCTTAACGCTGGCATTTATTTAATAAAAATTGAAAGCGCCAACCATTCACAAACTTCCAAATTGATAATCAACTAAGACTAACATATTTCTGAATTTAAAAAAGAGGTCTTTAAACGGGCCTCTTTTTATTTTTTATTAAGAAATCAATCTCGGTTTAATTGAAGAGGAAATCGCTTTCGAAATATTGAATAAACCTAGTTCGGAACAGTTTAAAAAAAGATATTTATTCACGCTTGAAAACTGTGCAGGATAGATTGGCCTATTTGCATTCCCTTGCTATATACACTTTGATTGCTGAGGCTGCGGCAATTTTCATCAATAATGAGGAGGAAATTTTGAAAGGCACTTTTCCCGAAGCTTGCTAGACAGAAGCCAATACAAGACCCAAATAACAGATATTATAAAGATAAGTGTTGAAAAATATAGCGGTTGACCGACGGCAATACGCTTCAAATTTTTTAGAAATTGAAAGGAAATCTTTAGAATAATTGGCGCGTTGCGTCTAAAAATGTTAAAAATGAAATAATAGGCGGTAATATTGTCATTTTTATGATATTTTTATAAATTCTATTTTTGGAAATTTTTAAATCAATATTTTCTTGATCAATTTTTCTGATCTCAATTCACAATTAAAAAATTTAATTTTATGAAAAAAGTTCTTTACTTAATTGTCATTTTTGCTGTAAATATCTCTTTTGCACAGGATTACAGCAGCGTGATAAAATCGTACCTACAACAGAATCGTTCGCAGTATTCGCTAGAACAGCAAGATGTGTCGGACATTTCTATTGTTTCCCAAAGCTTCTCAAAAAGCTTGCAGGCTCAAAACGTTTACGTTGCGCAGCGCTATCAGGGTATTACAGTGTTCAATTCCAATTCACCGTTTGTTATTAAAGACGGTTCAGTGGTAAACGCAAAATTATCATTTACCGAAAATGCAGCGGTAAAAGTAAATAGTACTTCGCCTTCGATTTCTGCAGTAAATGCAATCTCCAAGGCTGCCAATTGGCTAGGACTGCAAAATCCTTCCAATTTGAATTTAATAGAAACGGTATCTGACCGTAGCTATATCTTTTCCAATGGTAACATTTCACAGAATAATATTCCAGTGGAGCTTGTATATCAAAAAATGGAAGATACTGGAGCTTTAAAACTAGCTTGGGATTTGAGTATCTATCTTATAGATTCAACACACTATTACAATGTTCGTATAGATGCATTAACAGGCGTTCTATTGGCAACTGATGATTGGGTTGCTAGCTGCAACTTTGGTGAAGGAGCACATTCGCACGCTTCAGCGGAGAGCATACTTTTTTCAGATAAAAATAGTAATTCTAGCATCGCTCCCATGGGAGGCACAGCTTACAGAGTATTCGCACTGCCTTTAATAGGTCCAAATGATGGTGATGACCAATTGGTGTCTGACCCTGCAGATCCTATAGCCTCACCTTTTGGATGGCACGATGTTGATGGTGTTCCTGGTGCAGAATTTACTACTACGCGCGGTAATAATGTACTTGCACAAGAAGATGCTAACGGAAATAACGGTAATGGCATGCTCGCCGATGGTGGTGCTGGCCTTCTATTCGACTTTGCTTATGATCTTCCAAGAGCGCCTGCAGCATTCCGTGAAGCGGCTATAACAAATCTCTTTTACGTGAACAATATGATGCATGATATAATGTTTCAATATGGTTTTGACGAAGTGTCGGGAAATTTCCAGTTAAAAAATTATTCCGCACTTGGTCTAGGTGGTGATTTTGTCTTTGCAGATGCCCAAGATGGTAGCGGATTAAATAATGCAAATTTTAGCACACCTCCAGACGGTGGTGCTCCCAGAATGCAAATGTACCTTTGGAGTGCCCCAGGAGATGTTCTAGGTACACTTATGAATGTTAATGGAGGCCCGTTGGCGGGAGAGTATTTAGCTATGGATTCCAACTTTATAAACGGAACACCACTTCCAACTACAGCTATTACAGAAGATTTAGTTTTAGTTGTCGACGATAACGCCGGTTCTTCTACAGATCCAAATGATGGCTGTGATACGATTCTAAACAGTGCCGAAATCAATGGCAAAATAGCCGTTGTTAGATGGGGTGGTTGTAATGGACCTTTTAAAATGACTAAGGTTGAGGCAGCGGGAGCTATAGCCGTGGTTGTTGTTTATAATTTACCTACAGATCCAATCGCTATGCTTGGTGGTGGATCAAACTTAAGTATTCCTTGTATTATGATCTATCAATCTGATGGAGAAGCCATTATAACAGCTTTGTTAAATGGAGATACTGTTAATGCAACACTTCGTGACGATGGCTCAGGAAATGACCCTTTTCAAAGAGATGGAGATCTTGATAATGTAATTATTGCTCACGAATATGGACATGGTATTTCCAACCGCTTAACTGGGGGGCCTTCTGCATCTAGTTGCCTTCAAAACCAAGAACAAATGGGAGAAGGTTGGAGTGATTATTTTGGTTATATCCTAACAATGAAAGCCACTGATGTAAGTACAGATCCTAGAGGTACTGGCACATATGCGGTAGGTGAAGGAATTGCAGGTAGAGGTTTAAGAACCAAACCTTATACTACAGACTTTGCTCTTAACGATTTTACTTATAACTCTATTAAAACTCAAGTGGCTCCTCACGGAGTAGGTTCCGTTTGGGCAACCATGCTTTGGGATTTAACTTGGGATCTGATTGACGAATACGGTTTTGATCCAGATATTTACAATGGTAGCGGTGGTAACAATATTTCCCTGCAACTTGTTATAGATGGAATGAAGCTTCAACCTTGTAGTCCAGGTTTTGTTGATGGTCGTGATGCTATTATTGAAGCAGATCTAATTGCCAACGGAGGCGCTAACAGATGTCTTATCTGGAGAGCTTTTGCAAATCGCGGTCTTGGAGTTAGTGCAACTCAAGGAAGCACTAATAGCAAATCTGATGGAACAGAGGCTTTTGATGTTCCTCCAGGATGTGAGCTAGGTGTTTCAGACAACGGTGCTGATGAAATCAACTTCATCGTATTCCCGAATCCTTCAAATGGAGAAATTAATATCAAATCCAAATATGATGTTGGAGATGCAACAATCTCTATTTTTGATATGAATGGAAGAAAAGTTTTCAGTCAAGAAGTTGAATTGCGTCAGAATGCTAGTGTAAACGCCAGTGGACTTAATACAGGTATTTACTTGATGCAGATAGAAAGCGCTGACCGTTCACAAACAACAAAGTTGATAATCAACTAAGATTTATTATATATTGAATTCTAAAAGAGGCTCGAAAGAGCCTCTTTTTTTATAAATACCGTTGAAGCGATTGTTTTATTTTTTCTGAAGAGATACCCGAAAGTTCTTGCAATTCTGAAATTGTACCGTGTTCGGGAAAACAATCCTGAATGCCTAAAATTTCAATAGGGTTTTTATATTGATTGCGAGATGCAAATGATGCAACCGAAGACCCTAAACCCCCAATGACGGTACCGTCTTCAATGGTAATAATTATACTGTATTCTTTAAATACCTGATGAAGTAACGCTTCGTCCAAAGGTTTTAAAAAGCGCATATCAACCAAACCCACGTTTTCTTGTTCAATATTAGAAAGCAGGGCTATAGCTCCCAAAGCATTCTTTTCTGCAGTTCCAATAGTTAAAACCGCGATTTTAGTACCCTCTTTAAGTACTTCACCTTTACCTATTTCAATTTTATCAAAAGATCGCTGCCAATCATAGATAGAACCCCGACCTCTAGGATAGCGAATAAATATTGGCAAATCCAACCCTTTTTGAGCAGTGTACATACCATTTCGCAATTCTACTTCATTTCGAGGTGCAAAAATGATGAGGTTCGGAATACAGTTTAAATAAGCCAAATCAAAAATACCATGATGCGTTGCACCATCTTCACCCACAAGTCCGGCTCTGTCCAAACAAAAAACAACAGATATTTTTTGAAGACACACATCGTGTATAACCTGATCATAAGCTCGCTGTAAAAATGTTGAATAAATATTACAAAAAACGGTAAAACCTTGCGTAGCCATACCCGCGGCAAATGTTACCGCATGCTGTTCTGCTATGCCCACATCAAAAGCTCTTTCGGGGAAAACATCCATCATAAATTTCAGAGAGCTTCCCGTTGGCATCGCTGGGGTGATACCAATTATTTTTTCGTTTGTTGTAGCCAGCTCAACCAAAGTTTTCCCGAACACATCTTGAAATTTTGGTGGCTGAGCTTCAATATTTTTTGGAGCGAGATCGCCCGTAAGTGCGTCAAATTTCCCAGGGGCGTGGTACACCACTTGATTTTCCTCGGCTTGTCGCAAGCCTTTTCCTTTCGTTGTAATTACGTGAAGTACTTTTGGTCCTGGAACATTTTTCAATCTTTCCAATTCTGAAATAACCAATTCTAGATTGTGCCCGTCAATAGGCCCTGAATAGTTAAAATTCAATGCTTCAAAAATATTGTCTGATTCTTTGGCGCCATCAAGTTTCACTTTGGTGAAATAATCCTTGAGCGCACCCACGCTCGGGTCTATACCGATGGCGTTATCGTTCAGAATAACTAAAAGATTGGTGTTTGTAACTCCCGCATGGTTCAGTGCTTCAAAGGCCATTCCACTGGCGATAGATGCGTCACCAACTACGGCAATATGCTGTTTTTCGGTTTCTCCTTTTAATTTTGAAGCAATTGCCATTCCCAGAGCTGCCGAAATTGCCGTACTGCTATGCCCAACTCCAAAAGTGTCATATTCACTTTCATCTCTTTTTGGGAAACCACTGATGCCTCCCAATTGTCGGTTAGTGTGAAAAATTTCCTTTCTGCCCGTTAGTATTTTGTGTCCGTAAGCTTGATGACCCACATCCCAAACCAAAATATCATCCGGCGTGTGGAACACATAGTGAAGTGCAATGGTAAGCTCAACCACGCCAAGGCTGGCGCCCAAATGGCCTTCTTTGGTAGCGACAATATTTATGATAAATTCACGAAGCTCTTGCGCTACTTGCGTCAATTTTTTCTTCGGAATTTTGCGAAGGTCTTCGGGAAATGTGATTGTATTTAAGATATTTTCTGGCACGGAGTAAAGATACAGTTATTGCGAAGTTGTTAATTGGTGAATTCGTTAATTTGTTAATTCGTAATTTCGTGTTTTGCTTTGAAGCGATTCCTAAAAAAATATAAATACGAAATCATAATAGACTTTAAAATTTGAATTTCAAATTGTGAACATAATAAATCCATACGACGACACCTATTTTATGAAACGCGCAATGCAAGAGGCGGAAACGGCTTATGAAAGAGGAGAAATACCAATTGGCGCAGTAATCGTAATAAATAATCAAATTATTGCCCGTTCGCACAATCTTACTGAAACCTTGAATGACGTTACCGCCCACGCCGAAATGCAGGCCATTACTGCAGCGGCTAATTACTTGGGTGGAAAGTATTTGATAGACTGCACACTCTATGTGACTATTGAACCTTGCCAAATGTGTGCTGGTGCCTTATTTTGGAGCCAGATTTCAAAAATTGTTTATGGGGCGAGAGACGAGCAGCGTGGTTGCATTGCGCTAAACACAAAGCTACACCCAAAAACAATTATAACGGGTGGTATAATGGCTGATGAAGCCTCCAAATTGCTGAAACGGTTTTTTGTTGAAAAAAGAAATTTGAATTAGGCTTCGTTAAGATTCACGATACATTCAGGATTTTTTTTCTTTTTTCTTTTCATTTTGATATTCGCGCATTTTCAAAATATTTTCTTTCGTAAGCATGTAATCTTTTACATTTCTGTCCTTCCATCTATGATAGATAAATAAAGGCATCAATATGAAAAAGGCAGTTATTAATGCAAGACCAATAATTAAATTTCCTGTAGCTTCATCTTCCGCTTTTATGTAAAAACCAATACCTAAACTTATAAGCACGGAGATAAATAATATGATTATTATATTTTTCATTTTTAATGTAGATTATGAAATTATTTGCCCGAAAAATCAATCAGTTTTCGGCGATAGGCTGTAAGCAATTTCGATTTTGAAACAAAGCCATAATATTTTCCGTCGCTTATCACGGGAAGATTCCACGCTCCGGTGTCTTGGAATTTCTTCATCACGTCAGTCATTTTATCTTCGTTTAAGTCTATCAGCCCTGGTGCGCTGTGCATAAGCTCGGTTGCTTTTACTTCTTCATATAAAGTTTGATCGAACATAACGGGTCGTAAATCGTCGAGTAGAATGATTCCTTCCAGCGTGTTTGTTTCTTTATTTAATACTGGAAAAAGGTTTCTTTTAGACTTCACAACGGCTTGGTGCACAATTTCACCGAGAGTCATTTCAGGATATATAGTTACAAAATCACGTTCTATAACAGTTTGAATGTCCATTAAAGTAAGCACGGCATGGTCTTTATCGTGGGTAATCAAATCGCCTTTTCTTCCAAGTTCCATAGCGTAAACGGAGTGTGGGATAAAGTATTTGGTGATTGAAAAACTAATAGCAGCCGTTATCATCAGCGGTATGAAGAGCTCGTAGCCGCCGGTTACTTCAGCAATTAGGAATATTGCGGTTAATGGAGCGTAGAGTACCCCGGCCATTAAACCCGTCATTCCAACTAAAGTGAAATTACTTTCTGAAACGCCATTTGGGAAGAGTCCACAATTATTAAGAATTTTTGCAACCACGTTGCCCATAATACTTCCCATAAAAAGTACTGGGGCGAAAATTCCACCAACACCACCGGCGCCAAAGGTAAGTGCGCTGGCAATTATTTTGAAAAAAACCAATCCCGCTAAAAGCGCTATAACCACCCAAATATTGTTTAATTCAAGCTGAAAAATATTGTTCTGCAACGCTATTTCGGGATTTCCTTTCACCAAGTTATTTATAACATCAAAGCCTTCACCATAAAGCGGAGGAATAAAATAAACAAGTACGCCAAGACCAACGCCACCAAAGAGAAGACGTTTAGCGGGAGAATTTATTTTTTCAAAAAACGCTTGAATATAGGCGTAAACCTTTGTAAAGTAAACCGAAGTAAACCCAGCTACAAGCCCCAAAATCATATAGAAAGGAACGTCGCTTAAATAAAATGCATCTGTATTTTTAAAAGGTAATAAAACATCACTTCCAAAAAAGAAATAGGAAGTAAGTATACCCGAAATAGAAGCCAACAATAACGGAAGCATCGAGGCCAATGTTAAATCTAGACTAAAGACTTCAATCGCAAAAATAAGCGCAGCAATTGGCGCTTTAAAAATAGAAGCCATAGCCCCTGCAGCCGCACAACCAATAAGCAAAGTTCTATTTGCTTGGTTTAAGTGAAGTACTCGCGATAGGTTTGAACTTAATGCGGCTCCAGTTGCAACGGTTGGACCTTCCAAACCCACAGATCCTCCAAAACCAACTGTAATGGGCGCTGTTAAAATACTGCCGAACATTTGGTAGCGCTTTATAAAACCTTTCTTTTTTGAAATTGCAAATAGCGTTGAAGGAATGCCGTGGCTTACTTTATTTCGTATTACATATTTTATAATTAAGTAAACTAACGTCAACCCAAGAATTGGAAATACAAAATAGAAAGCCGTATGGTAATATTGAACCAAATTACCTTCCAGCAAATGCTGAATAAAGTGGGTTAGGTTTTTAAGGATAACTGCGCCAACTCCCGCCAAAAAGCCTACAACAATAGCTATTAAATACACAAACTGGGTTTGCGAGATGTGTTTAATTCGCCAAATAAGGAAGCGGGTTAGTAAGTTTCGTTTTTGTTTTGGCATTGGGTTTTTAGTGCTGCTTCTAAATTGTTAAGGTCTTGAATGTAAATTTGTTTTAAGGCTTCGGTATATACGTCATTGTTATAATAACCATTGTTGAAATTAGCAATTGCAATATCTAATTCATTTTTGGCCTCTTCGCATTTGTTGGCTTCAAATAGAATGAGGGCTTTATAATAACTTCCGTCTGCGGTTCTATTTTTATTGTACACAATCATTTTATTGAAATCTAATAGTGCTGCTTCGGGATTTTTATTTTCGTAATGGGCAATTCCTCGGTATAAAAAAGCTGTGGGTTCTGCCCAATCTTCACCGTTTTCTGCGGTTACTTCATCAATATAATGATCTAAATATTTTATGGAATTTTCATAATCCTTCAATCCCAAATAAGCCAATCCCCGCCAATAATCTACGCTTTGCCCCTGTGGCGCATCTGTGAAATTTGGCGTCAAGGTATCTGAAGCGTTAAAATCTGCAATTGCTTTTTCATAATCTCTATAAAACTGAAGGTAAAGATAACCGCGCCAAGGCACCCAAATTTTAGGATCGCATTCAACAGCTTTATCAAATTGAACTTTCCAAGGTAACATTAAGCCTCGTTTTAAATACGCAACAGAAAGCTCGCGCACGGCATCGCAGTGTTCTGGATTGAGCGCTACAATACTATCTAACATAGACATAACCTTTGGCGTACCTTGGCCATAGTACCCAATAGGATCATACATTTTTTTGGCAAGCGCTACTCTTTCTTCCGAAGAAAGAGTTTCCGCATCTTTGCCACAGCTCATTAGCAAAACTAAAGCTACAAGGCTAAGGCAATATTTCAAGAACTTCACCATCTTCAATTTTAAAAATTAAATACATATAACTATCATAGGTCTTTCCTTCAATCTCTTTTGGAATCCAATTTTGTTTGGCGATACTTAGCGTAACTAGTTGGTCTACAAGTTCGTCATTTAAATCAGTTTTTTCGTAATCGGTATTTAATTCATTAATTTCAACATTTCCCACTTTTCCGTTACAGTTTAGCAAAAAACGTACGTTTACAAACCCTGAATCGGTATACCCATTATTGGTATATTTTTCTGAAATAGTTTTTCTAAATTGATACTTTTCGCCGTTAAATATACCTCTGGCTGAATGATAGTAGCCAAATGGTTTCAGTGAGGAATCACAGAGTTCAAACCCTTCAGAAAATTCGGAAGTCTCTGGATTTATATAACCTATCTCGTGAGGGTATTTTGCAGTATTGGTAGGGTATCTCCCAAGGCGTTCATAATAGATATAACCAATAAAACCGCCGAATAGCAGAACAATAATCCCTAGAATTCCGAAGATAATTAATACTATTTTTTTCCAGTTCATTTTTTGGGAATTGTCTAATTGAAAAACCTAGCAGGTCTTAAAGACTTGCTAGGTTTGGATAGCGTTATTTTTTTATCTCAACCTTCAGATGAAGCTCTTCAAGTTGCTTCTCGTCAATCGGCGCTGGAGCATCAATCATTACATCGCGACCTGAATTATTTTTTGGGAACGCAATAAAATCGCGGATGGTTTCCTGTCCGCCCAAAATGGCTACAAGTCTATCCAAGCCGAATGCAATCCCTCCGTGGGGCGGTGCGCCATATTGAAAGGCATCCATCAAAAAGCCGAATTGTGCTTTCGCCTCTTCGGGAGTAAACCCTAAATAATCGAACATTAAAGCTTGTGTTTTTTTATCGTGAATCCGTATCGAACCACCGCCAATCTCGTTTCCGTTTAAGACCAAATCGTAAGCGTTTGCTTTTACTTCACCTGGATTGGTATCCAAAAGTTCAAGCTGTCCGGGTTTTGGGGAAGTGAATGGATGGTGCATAGCGTGGTAGCGGTTTGTTTCCTCATCCCATTCCAAAAGGGGGAAATCTACAACCCAAAGTGGGGCGAATTCATCATTCTTTCTTAAACCAAGTTGTTCTGCCAAGTGCATACGTAATGCACTAAGTTGAGTTCGAGTTTTATTTTTTTCTCCTGCCATTATCAGCATTAGATCGCCTATTTTGGCGTTGCATTTTTCAGCCCATTCTTTTAAAGTTTCTTCACCGAAAAATTTATCAATAGACGATTTTAAAGTGCCATCAGCATTATATTTAACCCAAATCAAACCGGTGGCTCCAATTTGTGGGCGTTTTACATAATCAACTAATGCATCAATTTGTTTCCTTGAATATTCTGCACAACCTTCAACATTTATTGCAACTACCAACTCAGCAGTGTCAAAAACACCAAATCCTTTGGGTTCAAAAATTCCCCCTTGGGGGGTTAGGGGGCAAAACTCCATCCCGAAACGGATGTCGGGTTTGTCGTTTCCGTACTTCGCCATTGCATCGTCGTACGTCATTCTTGGGAATTCGGAAATTTCTACGCCGTTTATTTCTTTCAGCAAATGTTTGGTTAAACCTTCAAAAGCATTCAAGATATCTTCTTGCTCTACGAAAGCCATTTCGCAGTCTATCTGTGTGAATTCCGGCTGGCGGTCTGCACGCAAATCTTCATCGCGGAAACACTTTACAATTTGAAAATATTTGTCCAATCCGCCCACCATTAGCAATTGCTTAAAAGTCTGCGGACTCTGCGGAAGGGCGTAAAACTGACCTTCGTTCATTCTGGAAGGCACTACAAAATCACGTGCGCCTTCAGGAGTTGATTTTATTAAATATGGAGTTTCCACTTCAATAAATCCTTCTTTTGAAAGATAATTGCGAACCGCCATGGCAACTTTTGAACGAAAAATGAGGTTTTCGCGAACGGGTTTTCTGCGGATATCTAAATAACGATATTTCATCCGTAAATCTTCGCCACCGTCTGTTTCGTCTTCTATGGTGAAAGGTGGGGTTAGGGATTCGTTCAGAATGTTTAGTTCAGAAACTAGTATTTCTACATCGCCGGTTGGCATGTTTGGGTTTTTGGATTCGCGCTCAATAACGGTTCCTTTTACTTGGATTACGAACTCGCGGCCCAGTTTTGTTGCTTTTTCAATTACTTCTTTTGAAGTTCTTTCCTCATCAAAAATAAGTTGGGTGATGCCGTAGCGGTCGCGAAGGTCTACCCAGACCATAAAACCTTTGTCGCGGGTTTTTTGTACCCATCCGGCAAGGGTTACTTCTTTATTGATATCTGCCGCGCGAAGCTGGCCGTTGTTGTGCGTTCTGTACATAACATGTTCCCGAGAAGGCGGGAATCTCTTTTTAGTTAGACTTGAATTTCAAAAAAGGCGGGAATCTTTTGATTAATAGCCTGATTTTATTGAGGTGGCAAATTTAATAAGTATTAAATGAATTGTTGTGGTTTTGAAGGGATTATTATTTATCGCCGCGAATGCACGAATGCTTTAAAAGAAAGACCCACAAGGTTTTTTGAAATCTGTAGGTCAAGTCTTGTGCAAACGAAATTGCGCTTATGTTGAATAAGAGTATATATAATACTGTTTTCATAATTGAAGAAATTATAAATTGGTAAACCTCTTTAAGTTAAACAAAAAATCGTAGCAAATAAAAAAAAGTTTTCCCTTTTAACGAAGTCCGTTCCCTATAAAATAAAAACCCCTCGGAAAATTAAATTCCTAAGGGGTTTCTATAATCTAAAAATTATATTTTCAACTGCACTTCGACACTTCCGCTACACTCAGTGCAGGCAAGCTTAGTGTGACATACTCAAATGCTAAGCGGCTACTGATTATCAACTCGCAATTGTTCTTTTGCCTTCAACTTTTTCAACTCTTTCATCCTGCGCTTTTTTCTGAATCTAATCTTTGCGCGGTTTACTAAATAGAACATTACCGGAACCACAATCAAGGTAAGGAAAGTAGCGAAAATCAAACCGAAGATTACCGTCCACGCCAGCGGGCCCCAGAAAATAACGTTGTCCCCACCTATGTATATGTTGGGGCTGTAATCTGTAAAGAGACCAAAGAAATCTATGTTAAGCCCTATTGCCAGTGGAATAAGCCCAAGTACGGTGGTTATTGCGGTAAGCAATACGGGACGCAAACGCGACTTTCCGCCTGCAACTATTAAATCAAAATACTGGCGTTTGGTGAGCATTTGGTCTTCATCCATTTGCAAATCCTGCATTTTTCGGTCTATTAGAATTTGGGTGTAATCTATAAGTACAATGGCGTTGTTTACCACAATACCAGCCAGCGAGATAATACCCATCATTGTCATAATAATCACGAAGTCCATTTGGAACACTACCAGCCCGAGGAATACCCCTGCCAAACTGAGAACGATGGCCGTTAAAATTATAATTGGTTTGCTTATGGAGTTAAACTGTGCCACAAGAATAAGCAAGATACCGCCCATTGCGTAAAACAGCGCCATTAGCAGGAAGCCCATATTATCTGCCTGTTCTTCCTGCTCGCCCGTAAAGGCAAGGTTTACGTATTTTGGAAGTTCGTAACTCTGCAGTTCCGTTTTTAGGTCGTTTACAATTTCGGTAGCGTTGTACCCTCCAAGAACGTTGGAATAAACGGTGATGGTTCGTTTTAAATCTTTCCTTTTTATGGCGCTGAAAGAAGCAGTATTGTTTTTTGTAACCATTGCCGAGATAGGCACCTGCACTATTTTTCCTTCATTGTTTCTAAAAGTAATTGGCTGGTTGAAGAGCGCGCTTTCGTCATAACGTGATTTGTCTGAAAGGCGCACATTTATTTCGTAGTCGTCGTCGCCATCTTTGTAGGTTGAAGCTTCTTCGCCAAAAATAGCGCGACGTAAAGTTAATCCAATTTGGCTTGTAGAAATGCCCAGTTGACCCGCTTTTTCGCGGTCTACGGTTACGTCCATTTCGGGTTTGCTTTTGTTTACGTCTATCTTTAATTCTTCGATACCGCTTATGCCCAGCCCTTCAATATAGGAACGTAGGTTTTCAGCTTCGCGAAGCATTTCTTCGTAGTTTTCACCACTAAGTTCAATGTTGATAGGATAACCCACGGGCGGGCCGGCGGCATCTTTTTCAACAATAATGGAAGCTCCGGGGAAACCTTTTACAGACTCGCGTACTTCTTCTAAAACGGTACTACTTTTTACGCCACGACGCAATTGATAGTCGCGCATGGAAAGGGTTATTTTACCTTTTTGTGGCATTTCATTACTCTGGCCACCGTCTGTCTGCGGGTTTCCGGCACCTTGACCTACTTGCGAAATGGCAGATTCTACCATATAATTATAGCCGTTGTCGTTGTATTTTTCAATAGCTCCAAAAACACGTTTTTCTACTCGTTTGGTGAGCTCGTTGGTTTTTTCAATGTCGGTTCCCTGTGGATATTCTATGTAGGTGATAATCTGATTCGGCTCATTTTCGGGGAAGAAGAGCACTTTTGGTTGTACAACTCCCACTAAAATGAAAGAGAAAATTAACAGCGCAATTGTTCCGAAGAAAAACACGTAGGCTTTTCTTCCGCGCAAGGCATATTTCAGGATTTTTTCATAGAAATTCTCCAGTTTTTTAAGGGATTTGTACTGAAAATAATCCACAGCGCCAGCTAAGAAATATTTATAAACCCAAAGCATAATAGCTGCGAGAATTGCCAAGTTTCCGAAGCCTCGGAAAGCAGCAATATCCATAGCAAAACCTGCAACGAGAAGCAGAACGCCAACCCCGAGTAAAATTAAACTCCAACGGATTAGTTTCTTTTTTGTCATTGGTTCTTCTTCCACCTTCATAAATTCTGAAGTAAGCATGGAGTTAATAACCAATGCCACGAATAGCGATGATGAAAGTACCACCGAAAGCGTGATGGGGAAATAGATCATAAACTTACCAATGGTTCCCGGCCACAGCCCAAGTGGGAAAAACGCTGCCAATGTGGTTGCAGTGGAGGCGATAATAGGCCAAGCAATTTCACCCATACCTTGTTTGGCGGCTTTTCGCGGCGGCATGCCTTCACTCATTAACGTATATACGTTTTCAACCACCACAATACCATTATCCACCAGCATCCCAAGACCCATAACGAGTCCGAAAAGTACCATGGTGTTTAGCGTAAAGCCAAATGCCGAAAGGATAAATAGCGACAAAAGCATAGAAAGCGGAATGGCGAAACCTACAAAAAGCGCGTTTCTAAAACCTAAGAAGAACATTAGCACCAGTACAACCAAAAGCACCCCGAAAATGATGTTGTTTACCAAATCATTTACCTGATTTTCGGTTTTGATGGACTGGTCGTTTGTTAAAGTTATTTGAAGACTTTGCGGCAAATAATTTTCCTGTTCTTCGGCTACAATTTTTTTGATCTGCTCTACGGCTTCGATCATGTTTTTTCCCGCGCGTTTTTTTATATCTAGCATCACTACGGGTTCGCCGTATTCGCGGGCGTAGGTAGTGGCGTCTTTTTCTTTAAATTTTATGTCGGCGATATCTTTTAAGAAAATAATACCGTCATCTTTTTTAACTACTACATTTTCAAGCTCTTTGGGATTTTCAATTTCACCAGTGATACGAATATTTTTCTGTACTCCGTTAGTAATAATGTTTCCTCCGGAAATAGTACTGTTCTCTCCTTTTATCGCATTGATTATATTATCAAAACTTACTTGCGATGCGGTCATTTTGTAGATATCTACAGCTATTTCCACTTCTTTTTCCTCAGCACCACGGATGGTGGCTTCTTTTATCTGTGGAAGCAATTCAATTTTATCTTGAAGATATTCTGCGTAATCTTTCAATTGCTGCACAGGATAATCTCCTGTTAAATTGATGTTTAGAATAGGCATTTCTTCTGAAAAATTCAAATCGAAAACGCTTGGTTCTACCTTTCCGCCGTTTGTTAGCGTGGGCCAAGTGGTTTCGGCTTTTACTTGGTCAACCTTATCTTTTACCAATTGCTTTGCCACGGGGATATCCACAGATTCCTCAAATTCAACAATAATAATGGAGTAATCTTGAAGGGTGGTTGAAGTAATTTCCTTTACGCCACCAACGTCCTTAAACTCTTCCTCTAAAGGCTCGGTTATGAATTTTTCAACGTCTTCTGCAGAGTTTCCTGGGTTAACGGAGCTTACGTAAATTTTGGTCTCAATAATTTCTGGGAAAGCCTCGCGCGGCATACTGTAATATGCGAAAGCACCCAAAAATAGAATGATAGCCATAACCACATAGACCGTCATCTTATTGTCTATGGCCCAAGATGAAATACTAAATTCTTTATACGGATTCTTGCTCATAATGCAATTAGTTTCTTAGTTTTTTGATGGTTACTTTTTGACCATCGCGAAGGGTTTTGGCGCCTTCCTTAATAATAGTGTCGCCTTTTTTAAGTCCAGACTTTACCTCTGTGTGGTTTTCATAGGAAAGACCAGTTTCAAGAAGCACACGCTTTGCAACTCCCACAGAATCGTTCACTGGTTTGTATAGATAGGCAATTGTTTCGCCTGCGGCATTTTCTTGCAAGATGTTTTCGGGAACGGTAATGGCATTTTCTGCGCTGTAGTCGTTCACTTTTACGGTAGCGATGAGGTTTGGTTTCACCAAGCCGTCGGTATTCGGAATTTCAACCTGAATGTCAAAACTTCTGTTGTTTGGATTTATGTAATTGCTTACTTGGCGGACGGTGCCTTTAAATTCTTCATTGATTGATGCTAAAGTCACTTTTACTTGAGTTCCCTTTTTAATATTTCTAAGATAGGTTTCGGGGATTGAAGCCTTAACATACATATTGCTCAAGTTCACCAAACGAATAATTGGAGTTTGACCAGGAACAACTACCTGTCCGGGATCTGAAATAATTTCGTCCACCACACCGCTAAATGGCGCTGTAATTATAGTTTTGCCCAATTGGGAACGTAGCTGATTGGTTATATTTTTAGCCGCTTCATAATTAGTCTTGGCCTGTAGAAATTGTATTTCCGAACCTATTTTCTGATCCCAAAGTCTTTCTTGTCTTTCAAAAGTTGTTTTAGCCAAAGCCAATTGCGCTTCCTGTTGTGCCACCTGACTTGAAAGCCCACCGTCGTCTATTTTTGCAAGCCGTTGGCCTTTAGAAACATTTTGACCCTCCTTTACATATACAGTGGTAAGCACACCTGAAAATTCTGCGTTGAGAACTACGTTTTGATCTGTTTCCACATTTCCCTGTACTTCTACATAGTGTTTAAAGATTGAGTCCTTTATCACTTCAGCAGTAATTAAAGCTGGGCGTTCCTTTTTTTCGTGGGTATCAATATATTCATTGAGCCTATCGATATCGGTTTTTAATTCGCGTTGTTGCTTATTAAGCTCCGTTCTTTTTGCTTTTACCGCAACAAGATCACCCGAATCCATTATGGCATCGACCGATTTAGTATCACCACCGCAGGAAACTAGCGTGATGATTGTTATTAGGAGTAGGATTGATTTTTTCATGTTTGATCTAAAAGTTTAAAAGTTTATGTGTTTAAGAGTTTAAAAGCTGTTTTGGTAAAAGTTTATGTGTTTATACGTTTAAAATTTTAAAAGCTGTTACGATGAAAATTTGTGTTTTCGATGTATTTGAGAAGGTATTTATTCGTCTCATAAACTTTTAAACTTGTTTGTTGTTAACTTGTGTTTTATAAAGACCATCCAGCATCGCCAATATCTCTGAAATATTTTCACGTATTTCTAGTTAGATTTCGTACGAAAGAAATTCCAAATCCTTTGAAAGAATTAGTTGATTCAATAATTCTAGCGCTGAACTGTAAGCAATTTCAGTAAAACGCGCTTTATCTTTAAAAGAATGTCTTCCTGTTCCTTCTGCTATATTTGAAGAAATAGAAACCGCAGCGCGCCTCATTTGGCTTGTTAAACCAAATTTTTCTTCCGAAGAAAAATCTTTGGTGCTCTTGTAAATTTTTACGGAAAGCTCACGGGCTTTCTGCCAAACATTCAATTTTTCATACGAAAATATTCTCATAGTCTTTTTTAATGATTCAATATTCTTGTTCTGTGTTTATGAGTTTTGTCCCTCGCTCAGTCTTATAAACTTTTAAACTAATAAACACTTAAACTACTTTTAATATTTTCCTTTTATTTCTTCTGAGTTAATTCGCAATTGCGGAATATTGAGAACGGTTTCAAGATTTGCTTTTTCGTTTATCACTTCCAGCATAGATTGAAAATATTGTTGTTGTGCTGTATATAGTTGTATTTGGGCTTGACGCAAATCGAAACTTGTTGACAATCCTTCTGTGAATTTTATTTGGTTCTTGTTTTCAATACGCTCTGACAACCCAAGGTTTTTCTTCGAGTTTTCATAATTCTCTATGGCGAATAGATAGTTGCTCTGCGCCGTTGTTAAGTCTAGTTTTATTTCTTGTTTAGTCTGTTCAAAATCTGTTTTTGCTTGGTCCAAAGCTATTCGTGTTCTTTGTGAAGCTGCGCTACGCATCCCACTACTGAAAATTGGCACATTTAGACTTACACCTAAAACTGAAGACTGATACCATTTCTGATCACCGTTAAAAAAAGTGAAATCTTCACTGTTTGCAGATGTTCCATAATTAACAAATGCTGAAAGGCTAGGTAGAAATTTGCTTTTTTCCAATCGGTTTTCAAAATAGCGCTGCTCAACAAGATTGTAGGCTATTTTATAATCCACATTATCTTCTAAGTTTAATGAAGAATTCAAAAGTGAAAGGCTAATGTTTTGATTTGCCAACTCATCAAGATCGTCTGTCAATATTACTGTTGCTTCCACATCTATACCTAACGCGAGATTGAACATTTGTTTGGCAATAGCCTGACTTCTTTTAACATTGTTCAGTTGTGTTACAACATCCAGAAGAGTTATCTCTAGCTGTTCTACGCTTTCTTCTTCTGCCAAACCATTTTCGTATATTTTTCTGGTTTCATAGAGATTTTTATCAAGATTGGCTTTATTTTTTTCAAAAATATCCACCAACTCCTGCGCAAGTAAAACACTTCCATAAGCATTTATAACGCCCTTTCTTACTTCCAAGCGGGTTTTTTCGTTGGCATTTTCAGAAAACCGTAAAAATGCTCTTGCCGCCTTAAGACCAACAAGATAACTGCCGTCAAAAATGAGCTGGTTCAAAGTTGCCACAGCATTTGCGTTCTGTTTAGTTCCAAAAGTTATTGGAGTAAAAGTACCGGGCTCGCCACCACCAAATTCTGCCGGTATTAAGGTTACGGGCTGTTTTAGATTGTTCTGGTAACTTACATTACCATCTATCTGAGGAAGACCGCTTGCGGTGGTTTCCCATTTCTGCTTTATCGCTTTTGCAATGTCTCGCCTTGCATTTATAGAGGTATAATTGCTGTCCAAAGCAAAAATTACAGCCTCCTGCAAATTGAAACTATAACCTTTCTGCTCTTGAGAAAAACAAAAGGTTACAGACATTACAAAACTGAAAATTAAAAGTTTTTTAGTCATTGGTTTGATGCTCTTTGATGAATTTTTTTAATGTGATAAAACCTTCAGGTGTTACAATTCCTCTTAGATGATATTCAAGATACTCCTCTGAGATGAATTTCGTTGAAAATTTTTCTATGGGGAAAAGGTTTTGGTTTTTTGTGCCATGAATACCCAAAAAATAAAGCCTCGCTATAAAATCTATATCTAAATTGCTTCTGTAAAGACCCTGCTCAATACCTCTGCGAAGATTGGTGCGGGTACATTCCATCATTTTTTCGAAATGACTTTCTTTAAGATCCTCACTTATTTCAGGATAATATTTTTGTAGTTGATATTGTGGCGAAGAATTATCATCTTCAATCTTACCCATAACGAATTTCTTTATTTCGAAAAGTTCCTCGATGGGGTTATGATTTAAGGCACATATTTCATCGATGCCTATAGTAATGCTGTGCATTAAATTGCAGGTACACTCCTTTACCAAGGCTGTTTTATTCTTGAAATGCGTATAAATGGTTTTTTTTGAAATGGCCATTTCATTGGCAATATCATCCATGGTAACGCTTTTAAAACCAAGTTTTAAGAAAAGCGCGGTTGCCTTTAAAACAATTTTTTCTTTCATAATAGAATACAAATGTATGACGTGGAAACTTTTAAAACAAAAAAAGTTTCCAAAGTTTTATTTTATTTAACACAAGCTTAACAAGGCGACTATTTTGCGATATAAATTGTGTGCTTTTGCTTAGCTTGTTTTACTTTAGCCGAAATTTTTTTGACGGATGGAAATTTTAAAAAAATATGATGTTGTTCTTCAAGAGCATCTTGAAAAAGCGGTTGCCCAAAAGGAACCGCACCAACTTTATGATCCAATAAAATACATTTTATCTTTGGGCGGAAAGCGTATTAGACCTGCGCTGACCTTGATGGTTTGCGATTTTTTTGGTTCAGATTTTAGAAAAGCAATAAGTGCAGCTTTGGCTGTTGAACTTTTTCATAATTTCTCTCTCGTCCACGATGATATTATGGATAATGCGCCTTTGCGAAGAGGCAAAAGAACGGTTCACGAAAAATGGGATGTGAATACCGCCATTCTTTCTGGAGATGCGATGCTTATTTTGGCATATCGTTTTTTTGAAAATTATGAGCCGCAGATGTTTCAGGAGCTTGCGAAACTTTTCAGCGAAACCGCTTTGCAGGTTTGTGAAGGACAACAGCACGACATGGATTTTGAAATTCGTGACGATGTAACGCTTTTAGAATACATAAAAATGATAGACCACAAAACAGCAGTTTTGTTGGGAGCGGCTATGAAAATGGGTGCCATTGTAGCCGAAACTTCTGAAAGTGACAAAGATAAAATTTACCAATTTGGAAGAAATCTGGGCATCGCGTTTCAGTTGCAGGACGATTATTTAGATGTTTTCGGAAATCCGGAAACCTTTGGAAAGCAGGTGGGTGGCGATATTATTTCGAACAAAAAAACATTTCTGTACTTGATGGCTGTTGGGCAAGGATCTACAGCGCAGGCGGAAGAACTGGAGCATCTTTTCAGCATTAACCCGAAAGATCCAACAGATAAAATTTCAACAGTAAAGGAAATATTTTTAACCTCTGGTGCTGCCGAAGCAACGCAGGAAGAGATTCGAAAATACAACGCGAATGCTTTTTCGCTCTTGGAAGGCATTAATATTTCCGAAGAAAAAAAGGAAATGTTCCGAGACTTCGGGAATGGATTAATGAAGCGAAACGTTTAAAAATAAACTCGTACAAATGGCGCAAACGCATTTGTATAGATACTTTTTTCATTGTCAAAAAGAATATCATAACGAATTCCGATAGTTACATTATTTGTATGAAAACCAGCACCTAAAAACAGCGCTGGATACCAATAATTTTCCTCAAATTCTTCTAGGTAATATTTATAATTTCTGTTTACGTTCAGTTCTTCAAATTCAGCAGAAAGTTGAATTTCAGGAATTATGTTGTAGAGCGCAAGAATGCTGCCGCCCAAAATGGTTGCATTGTAATTGTTTTTTAAGCTGGCATAGGTTCCATTGAACGCCACACCGGCCGTAAATTGCTTGTTGAATTGATAAACGGCGCTGGGTGCGAGTGTCCCGCTGAAAAAACCGTCACCAAAACTAAGGCCAATTCCGCCACCAAATCGTACGTGTTGCCAAAAGTTGTATTGCTGATTTTGAGCTAGAGATTTTGTGATGCACAGCAAGGAGAACAATCCAACAAATACTTTACCAAAATACCTATATCCAGCTATTATCATTGGGAATACTTTAAGAATTTCATTCCATAAATATATAAAATCAAGTCAGCTAGTTAATGTAATTATTGTATTTTTGTACCGTTTTATCAAAAAGACCCATTTGTACATTTACCATGGATAAATTTTCCTTCTTAAACGCGGTTCATCCTTCTTATATCGCGGAACTTTACGAAAAATATTTACAATACCCAGACAGTGTTGAACCTAGTTGGAGAGCATTTTTCCAAGGTTTTGATTTTGGTTCAGAAAATAGTGCAGAGGACTTCTTTGGCTCGAGTGAACCTTCCGAAGCGCCACAATACGCCGATGGTGCAGATTGCGAAGATGTTATAAAAGAGTTTCAGGTAATGAAGCTTATTGACGGTTACAGAACCCGTGGACATCTTTTCACGAAAACCAATCCGGTACGCGAGCGCAGGAAGTACACGCCAACTTTGGCTTTAGAGAATTTTGGTCTTTCACAACACGATCTTAAGGCCAAATTTAAGGCTGGTGAAATAATAGGAATTGGTGAAACTACATTGGAAGAAATTATAAAACACCTTGAGAGCATTTATTGCGATTCCATTGGGATAGAATATATGTACATCCGTAAACCGGACGAAATTAAATGGATTCAGCAGAAGCTGAACATCAATGACAATCAGCCAAGCTTTTCAAAAGAACACAAAAAGCATATTCTTAAAAAGCTCAATGAAGCCGTGTCTTTTGAGAGTTTTCTTCATACCAAATACGTTGGTCAAAAGCGTTTTTCACTGGAAGGTGGCGAGAGTTTAATTCCTGCTTTGGACACATTAATCGAAAATGCTGCCGAAAAAGGAGTAGAAGATTTTGTGATGGGAATGGCCCACCGCGGCCGTTTGAGCACGTTAACAAATATTTTCGGAAAAAGCGCAAAAGATATCTTTAGTGAATTTGACGGAAAAGATTATGCACAGGATATTTTTGATGGCGATGTAAAGTATCACTTAGGTTGGACTTCAAAAAGAAAAACCGAATCTGGTAAGGAAATCAATCTAAACATTGCACCAAACCCTTCGCATTTGGAAACTGTTGGGGCGGTGGTTGAAGGTATTGCCCGCGCAAAACAGGACGACCACCACAAAGACAATCCAAACAAGGTTTTACCTATTATTGTTCACGGCGACGCTGCAATAGCTGCGCAGGGAATTGTTTATGAAATTGTGCAGATGGCACAATTGGATGGTTATAAAACCCAAGGGACAATTCATATTGTTGTGAATAACCAAATAGGTTTTACTACTAATTATTTGGACGCTCGCTCGTCAATCTATTGTACCGATGTTGGTAAAGTGACGCTTTCACCAATACTTCACGTAAACGCAGATGATGTGGAAGCAGTAGTGCACGCCATGAATTTTGCATTAGATTTCAGAATGGAATTTGCCCGTGACGTTTTTATAGATTTGTTAGGCTACAGAAAATATGGACATAACGAAGGCGACGAGCCTCGTTTTACACAGCCAAAACTTTACAAAGCAATTGCGAGGCATGAAAATCCGCGGGATATTTATGCTGACAAACTTATTGCTGAAGGTGTTATTGATAAAGGCTACACTGATAAACTAGAGCAGGAATTCAAGGATAAACTAGAAGAAAACCTTGAAGATTCCAGAAAAGAAGATAAAACCACAATCACTCCTTTTATGCGGGATGAGTGGGAAGGTTATGATTATGCCGAAGAAGATAAAATGATGGAGGCTGTTGACACAACCTATGATTTAAAAAAACTTGATGAAATTGCCGAAGTAATCACCAAATTGCCTGAGGATAAAAAATTCCTAAAGAAAATTGCCAAACTTATTGAAGCAAGACACACCATGTATTATGAAGATAATAAGCTGGATTGGGCTATGGGCGAATTGCTTGCATACGGAACGCTTTTAAAAGAAGGTCACGATGTGCGAATGAGCGGGCAGGATGTTGAAAGAGGGACTTTTTCGCATCGCCATGCAGTGATCACAGTTGAGGACAGCGAAGAAGAAGTAGTGCTTTTAAATAATTTGAAAGGTGATCAAGGTGATTTCTATATTTATAATTCGTTGCTTTCAGAGTATGGTGTGGTTGGTTTTGACTATGGTTATGCAATGGCAAGCCCCAATACGTTGACGCTTTGGGAAGCACAGTTTGGCGATTTCAGTAATGGAGCCCAAATAATGATAGACCAATATATTTCTGCAGCTGAAGATAAATGGAAGCTGCAGAATGGTTTGGTAATGCTCTTACCACACGGCTATGAAGGTCAGGGCGCAGAGCATTCTTCCGCTAGAATGGAACGTTACCTTCAACTTTGTGCAACAGACAATATGTTTGTGGCAGACGTAACAACCCCTGCGAATCTTTTTCACCTTTTCAGAAGACAGATGAAAGTCAATTATCGTAAACCGCTAATTGTATTTACTCCAAAGAGTTTGCTTCGCCACCCAAAAGTGGTTTCAACAAAAGAAGAATTCGCAAAGGGAAGTTTTCAAATGCTGATTGACGATGCAGAAGCAAAAGTAGCAAAAGTGAAAACGCTGGTTTTTGTTACAGGTAAATTCTATTACGATTTGCTTGAAAAAAGAGAAGAATTGAAAAGAGATGATGTTTCATTGGTGCGTGTAGAGCAACTGTTTCCGTTGCCAACTGAAGCAATGAAAAAAATCATAAAAAAGTATAAAAACGCAGATGATGTGGTTTGGGCGCAGGAAGAACCTAAAAATATGGGTGCTTATTCACATATCTTAATGCATTTTGAAGAAGCCAGAAACTTTAGAGTTTGTAGCCGAAAAATGTATGCGGCGCCTGCAGCGGGTAGTTCCGTAAGGTCAAAAGCGCGTCATTCTAAAGTGATTGAAAACGTATTTGATAAAAATATGGATTAGTTTTTCTGAAAATTTCACAGAAAGACAAAAAGAGATTAAATTTAAAGAACTGTAAACCGAGGTTTATATTAAAGAATAAAAGTATGGCATTAGAAATGAAAGTCCCGTCTCCGGGAGAATCCATCACCGAAGTTGAAATAGCATCTTGGCTAGTAGCAGATGGTGATTATGTGGAAAAAGATCAAGCAATCGCAGAAGTAGATAGCGACAAAGCAACACTAGAGCTACCAGCGGAAGCAAGCGGTATCATCACTTTTAAAGCTGAAGAAGGAGATATAGTAGGTGTTGGTGAAGTAATTTGCTTAATAGACACAGATGCCAAAAAACCTGGTGGAGAAGAGTCTTCAGAGAAGGAAGGCAAGAAAGAGAAAGCTGAAGATACTTCCAGAGAGAAAAACGAAGATACTTCAAAAAAGGTAGAGGCGAAAAAGGAAACTCCTTCAAAATCGTCCACTCCAAACCAAGAGCAGGATAAAAAAACATACGCTACAGGCTCTCCTTCGCCAGCGGCAAAGAAAATTCTTGATGAAAAAGGAGTTTCTTCAAAAGATGTAAAAGGCAGTGGCCGCGATGGAAGAATCACCAAAGATGATGCTTCAAACGCAACACCATCTATGGGCACTCCAGGAAGTGGTGGCCGTGGCAGTGAACGCAAAAAACTCTCTATGCTTCGCAGAAAGGTTGCCGAACGTTTAGTTTCCGCAAAAAATGAAACCGCAATGCTTACTACTTTTAACGAAGTAGATATGACTGCTATTTTTGAGTTGAGAAACCAATATAAAGAGCAGTTCAAAGAAAAACACGGCGTAGGGCTTGGCTTTATGTCTTTCTTCACTTTAGCTGTAGTACGCGCATTGGAGCTTTTCCCACAAGTAAACTCCATGATAGATGGGGATTATATGATAACGTATGATTTTAAAGATATTTCCATAGCAGTTTCCGGACCAAAAGGATTGATGGTTCCAGTAATACGGAATGCTGAAAACCTTAGTTTTAGAGGTGTGGAAGATGAAGTGAAAAGACTTGCTATAAGAGCTCGCGACGGTCAGATTACTGTAGATGAAATGACAGGCGGTACTTTTACAATTTCTAACGGAGGTGTTTTTGGAAGTATGCTTTCCACTCCAATCATTAACCCACCACAATCTGCAATTTTGGGGATGCACAATATAGTAGAGCGCGCCATAGTTCGCGATGGCGGGATTGTAGTAGCGCCAGTAATGTACGTTGCACTTTCATACGACCATAGAATAATTGATGGCCGCGAGTCTGTAGGATTTTTGGTAGCTATAAAAGAAGCATTAGAGAGTCCCGAAGAACTTTTAATGGACAACAAAGTCAAACATGCTTTGGAATTATAATTTAAAAAAATAAAGAGAAATAAAAAATCCGGCCTGTAGAGCCGGATTTTTTTGGTTAGTTAGGAAACATCTTCTTAGTAAAAAATAATGGTTTTGATCAAGTTTAGTAAAAGGATTAATACTACTGAAATTGTTAGTACCACCACTATTGGTTTATTAGTAGTAGTCTCCGTAGTACGAAAACTTTTTTCCTTATCTTCTACATAAACTGAGTCTTTCATAGTGTAAATATCTGATATTATCTCGTGAAATGAAATACGTGTTAACACGTAAATTTCAAAACTTGTTTCTTAATTGTGCTTACAATAACTTATCGTGATTTTCTTTGGCCCAAATAAGCAGACTGTTTGTTTTAGGTTCAATGTTGAGTTTCGTTATTATGTTGCTTCGGTGTTTTTCTACCGTTCGGTATGAAATGAAGAGTTGGGAAGCTATTTCCTTATTGGTTTTATCTTTGGCTATTAGTTTTAAAATTTTCTTTTCGGAAGGGGTGAGTGAGGCAAGTTCGCTGTCCTCCAACAAAACAACACCAATAAGCTCTTTAATTTTATCACTAAAAAATGGAACTCCCTCTTTGACCGTTTTAATACAGTTTTCTATTTCTTCCAGCGCAAATTCTTTCAGAATGTATCCAAATATGTTTAGTTCCTGCGCTTTTTGGTATAGATCTTTTTCTTTGTGCAGCGTTATCAATACAATTTTAGTGTCAATATCTGTTCCTTTGCACTGTTGTGCAATTTCCAACCCAGACATATACGGCATTTGGATGTCGAGTATGGCAATGTCCGGCTTCTTCTGTGTTATTAGATTGTAAGCTTCTCTTCCGTCTTTCCCGCTTCCCAAAAGGTTGTAGCCCTTTTCAATTAAAAAGTCGCTCAATCCTTTCAAAAGAAGAGGGTGGTCGTCAGCAATAATGATGGATGGTGTAGTTTTGCTCATAATGGAAATTGAAATTCAAGCACGGTGCCGCTGTCTTTTTTGGAGATAACCTTCATTTGGCCTTTTAAAAATTTGGTGCGCTCCAAAAGTGTCTTTAAGCCTAAGGATTTTACATCTTGGTATTTTTCTGAAAAATCAAAACCCACGCCGTTATCACGTATTGAAATTAGTATATTATTTGTAAATTTTTTTATTGAAACCTTTCCCGCTTCAGCATTTGCGTGCTTAAGTATATTGCTCAAGCTTTCTTGAATAATTCTGTAAATATTTACTTCGTCTTCTTTTGAGAATATATTATCAATGTTGTCAATTTCCGCAGAAATGAAAAGCGTTGTATTTTCATCAATAAGGTTTATTGTGTATTCAATAGCTTTCGTAATTCCCAACTCCTGAAGCTGGAAAGGGTGCAGATCGCGCGAGATGGTCCGCACTTCTTCTATGGTATGATCTACCATCTGCTTGGTGTCTTCATCGCCACTATTCATTAATTTATTTTTTATAACCAATAATTGCTGGCCAATACCATCGTGGAGATCTTTGGAAATTCTTCGGCGTTCACTTTCTTGTGAAATAAGCAGCTCCTGACTGAACTTTTCCTGAAGCACTTTGTTGCTTTTTAAGTGTCTTTGGTTCCTGTAAAGCAAAATGAGCCCGAAGCCCAAAAGAATTGCGATACCACCGAAAAGCATTGCTTTTTTGAAAATCTCGTTGTCCTTTTCCAAAAGACTTATACTCGTATTTTTCTCTACAAGTTCTTTTCCCTTCTTTTCGGTTTCGTAAAGTGTTTGGTAATATGCAAGAGCGTTTGCGGTACTTCTGTTGTATATAGAGTCCTTAACCGCGCTGGAGGCTTTGCTGTTTTCTACACTTTTTTTGTAGTCGCCCACGTCAAAATACAATTCTGACAAAAAATAATAAGTGCCCATTATTTCATCTTCAACCCCTAATGATTTGGCAACATCCAGTTTTTTTTGAGCAAGTTCCACAGCTTTTTCATAATTTCCGATTGTCTGAAGATATTTTGCCTTTCCGCCTAAATAGTTTAGCTGTGCAGCTGGATTGCCAGAGAGGTCATAGTCTAAAGCTTCCAAAAGATCCAAATGTTTTTTTGCCTCTGCGGTCTGATTGTGCTCGCAATAATATTCTATAAGCCGCGAGTGGATGCCTATGTAGGTAGATTTATTTGCAATAGTGTGATCAAAAGTCTTTTCGGCTAGTAGTAGTAAATTGTATTCTAAATCACGGTTGCCCATCTTTTTATAATCAAGGGCTTGATTGTAATATTCGTTTGATAAAAATTTATCCAGCTTTAAACTTTTCATTTTATTGATTAACACTTCACGTTCCTCTTTTGCCTTTTCGTAGAAACCGTTCATGCTGAACATACTTATAATGCCTTGTTGGGCATAGACCATAAAACTATATTCTTTTTTATCTTCGTACATAGTGTACGCTCGTGTTAAGTCTTCGCCAGCAAGTGCGAATTTACCCATTTGAGAGTGTGCTTGCCCTCTAAAGAGATAAGCATCTGCAATATTAAGTGTGTCTTTTGATGAAAAATTTTCAAGCGCCATATTATAGTCCTCAATTGCTTTTTTAAGGTCTACTTTAGTGTTGGCACTGCCGCGTTTTAGGTATAATCCGCCCAATAAAAGGCTATCCTCTATTTTATATTTACGAGCCAGAACACTGTTTATAATTGTTATGGCGTTTAATGGATCGTTTGCATAAGTGGTAAGTGGGTACTGTAAATTCATCGCCTTTTTAGCGGCAGATTCAATACTGTCTAAGTCTTGAGCCAGCGCTATATATTGAATACTGTATTTAATAAAGGCATCTGTATCTGTAGAAAAAGTACGTTTCAAGAGGCTGTCCAGTGCCGTTAGCTTTTTTGCTTTGCTGTCAGTTGTATTTACAATTTTTTCATAGTGTGATATATTCTGCCCATACCCAGAAATGGATAAAAGAACGAATATGAAGAGGAATGTTACAGTTTTCTTAAGCACAAATGAATTCTTTCAGAATAAGATAAAAGTACTTAAATTATTGGAGATAAACGTATCACGAAATCGCCTATTTCACATAAAAACAATTTCTGCCATAATCTATTACCGCCCTGTACTCTTTTAAAAAGTCGGCTCCTATTATTCCATGAATGCCATTTTCATTTACTTGTGAAAGCGCCTCATTCACATGTGAAAGATCAAAAAGCACAAAATCCATATTCGAAATGCTCCAGTTTTTTATACTGAAGTCATTTTTTCGAGAAAGCATAGTTTCCATATTTATTGCTCCGGCACCAGCAGCCTTAATAATACTCTCCTCGCTAATGAGTGAAAAATGTGTGCTGTCAGTAATTCCAACGCAACTTGTGGATGCGCCTGTGTCTAGAATAAAATCTCCACTCACTCCATTTATTTTTGCCGAAAAGAGATAATGGCCCGTTGCAAGTTTTTTAAGGGGAATGCGATAAAACTCCTGTTCTTCAAGAAATTTGCGTAATTGCATCAATTTTTTTGTGTAAAGATAGCAAACAAAATAAGTAGCTTTGCAAGCATGTTGACAGACACTCACACTCATTTGTATAGCGATGCCTTTGCTGAAGACCGCCCGCAGATAATGCAGCGCGCTTTTGATCTTGGCATAACACGTTTTTTTATTCCAGCCATAGATTCAGGATATACGGAAGCCATGTATGCTTTGGAAAAAGAATATCCCCAAAATGTTTTTTTGATGATGGGTTTGCATCCCACCTCTGTGAAAGAAAATTTTGAGGAAGAACTTGCGCACGTGGAGGATCAATTTATAAAACGAAATTTTTATGCCGTGGGCGAAATTGGCATCGATTTGTATTGGGATAAATCTACATTGGAAATTCAGAAAATAGCTTTCAAACGGCAAATCCAGTTGGCTAAAAAATACAAACTGCCCATCGTCATTCACTGCCGCAATGCTTTTGATGAAATATTTGAAGTTTTGGAAACTGAAAAAAATGATGATCTCTTCGGAATTTTTCACTGCTTCACGGGAACTTTTGAGCAGGCTGAAAGAGCCATTTCATACAATATGAAACTAGGCATTGGCGGCGTGGTTACTTTTAAGAATGGAAAGATTGATACATTTTTGACCGAAATACCTCTAAAGCATATCGTTTTGGAAACTGATTCACCCTACCTTGCCCCAGCGCCTTTTCGTGGAAAGAGGAATGAGAGCAGCTATTTGGCATTGGTTTGTAAAAAGCTTTCGGAGATTTATAATATTTCGGAAGAAGAGATAGGAAGAATAACTACTGAAAATTCTAAAATTGTTTTTGGTATATAAATAGGTATAATTAATATGATAAAAAAACCAAACATACTCCTTATATATACAGGTGGAACCATTGGGATGATAAAAGACTTTGAAACCGGTGCGCTGCGCAATTTCAATTTTGATGAGCTGCTTAATCACATTCCTGAACTGAAGTTATTGGATTGTAATATTACAACCACTTCCTTCCAAAAGCCTATCGATAGCTCCAATATGAATGTAAAATATTGGGTAGACATAGCAACTATCATTGAGGAGAATTATGAGAAAATGGATGGTTTTGTGGTTCTTCACGGTAGCGATACTATGAGTTACACAGCTTCGGCGCTGAGTTTTATGTTGGAAAATCTAAGTAAGCCGGTTGTTTTTACTGGATCACAACTTCCCATCGGAGATTTGCGAACTGATGCAAAAGAAAACCTCATTACATCTATTCAGATCGCGGCGCTTCGGGAAAAGGGGGTTTCAAAAATTGCAGAGGTATGCCTTTATTTTGAATACAAACTGTATCGCGCAAATAGAACGACCAAGATTAATGCAGAACATTTTGAGGCTTTTGCCTCGCTCAATTATCCCGAATTGGTGCAGAGCGGTGTTCATTTGGTAGTAAACAATGAAGCCCTTTACCGGCCTAACAGACGCAAAAAATTGAAAGTGCACAAAATTCTGGAAAGCAATATTCTATTGGTAAAAATGTTTCCGGGAATTGATGAGGCAACCGTTGAATATCTTTTTAGCTATCCAGAGATGAAAGGATTAGTTCTTGAAACCTACGGCGCAGGGAATGTTATCAACGCCGATTGGTTTTTGAAATCGTTAAAATCTGTAGTTAAAAAGGGGATTCCAGTTATAAATATTACACAGTGTTCGGGTGGAAGCGTGAATATGGGGCTTTATGAAACGAGCACGGAACTAAAAAAAATGGGTATTATTAGCGGAAAAGATTGCACTACAGAGGCTGCTTTGGCAAAATTGATGTATTTATTGGGACAAAAAATTTCGGCTAACAGCTTCAAAACCATATTCGAAACCTCTTTGCGCGGAGAAATGCAATAAATTAACCGCTTAAATTATTTTATAGCATTGTTTTTTTTTTGATATTTGGCACTCCATTCAAATGATGGCTGAAATTATAGAGAGGTGGCCGAGTGGTCGAAGGCGCACGCCTGGAAAGTGTGTATACGCCACAAGCGTATCGAGGGTTCGAATCCCTTCCTCTCTGCAACAAACTTAATTAGTGTATTAATTTGCTCATTTTTGAGTGTCGGTTAATATTCTTGCAGATTAACTAAATTATTTTATATCTTTAAACCTTTAACTAAAAACAAACTTTAAGTCGATAGCAATGAAAAAATTATTTTCTATTATGGCGGTTGCCGCAATGGTTTTTGTGGGCACGTTAAACGCAAACGCTGCAGCAGCGCAAACAATGCCAACCAGTTCTCAAGATTTGGTAACAGCAGCCACAGTTTCTTTTATTCAGGATGAACCCGCTCCTGCAGCAGAACCTGATAAAGGATTTCATCAAGAGTTAAAAGAACGTTTTGTAGAAGGAGGTCCTGGATTTATGGGGATCGTACTATTATGTTTAATTCTTGGATTGGCAATTGCTATTGAAAGAATTATCTTCCTTAACCTTTCTACCACAAACACTCAAAAATTGGCTCAGGATGTAGAAGACGCTTTAAACAGCGGCGGAATTGAAGCTGCAAAAGAAGTGTGCAGAAACACAAAAGGGCCTGTTGCCTCAATCTATTATCAAGGTCTAGACCGCGCCCACGAAGGTATTGATATTGCTGAAAAAGCAGTTGTTGCTTACGGTGGTGTACAAATGGGGCAACTTGAAAAGAATGTTTCTTGGATATCTCTTTTCATCGCTTTGGCTCCTATGCTTGGTTTCATGGGTACGGTAATCGGGATGATTATTGCATTCGATAAAATTCAGGCTGCAGGTGATATGAATCCATCACTGGTTGCAGGAGGTATTAAAGTAGCACTTTTAACAACCGTATTCGGTTTGATCGTTGCTATTATCCTTCAAATTTTTTATAACTATATTATCGCTAAAATTGATAGTATCGTTAACAGTATGGAGGATGCTTCCATCACCTTGATCGATATGTTGTTCGACTACAAAACAAAAAACAAAATCTAAACAAACCATAAGATGGTATTACATAAAATTTTAAAAATAGTAGCGTTGCTTCTTGGCATTGCGGGAGTTATTTTTCTTGCAATGATCATCACAAAAGGTGATGAGGCCGTCTCAGCAACTGGCGAAGGAGTTGATGGTTTCTTGTATGTTGCTTATATTACATTTGCTATTACAATTGTTTTTGTTCTCTTCTTTGTATTAAAAGGAATTTTCGCAGGAAATATTAAAAACACGCTGATATCGGTAGGAGCTTTTCTACTCATTGTAGCAATATCTTACGTTTTGGCGGACGGAAACCCAATGGCGATGCAAGAGGGCGAAATGCTTTCCGCTAGCGGATCAAAATGGGTTGGTACAGGATTATATGCTTTTTATATATTGGCAGTAATAGCTGTTGGTTCAATGGTTTTCAGCGGAATTAAAAAAGTAGCTAAATAATGGCAAGAAGAGCAACACCCGAAGTAAATGCAGGGTCGATGGCTGACATCGCGTTTCTATTGCTTATCTTTTTCTTGGTAACGACAACCATCGAAAAAGATAAGGGAATCGCTCGACAGTTGCCGCCCAGAGAGCCGCCTACAGATGAGCAGGTAAAAATTAAGGAAAAAAATCTCTTTATTGTTAACGTTAACAGAAGTGATCAATTGCTTGTGGAAGAAAAACTGATGGAGCTTAAAGATATTCGTCAGGCAGCAATCGCTTTTCTTGATAACGGCGGGGCGCCATCCGGAACTGCAGAATATTGCAGTTATTGTAAAGGAAATAGAAATCCAGAATCTTCAGATAATCCCGATAAAGCAGTTATCTCTGTTCAAAATGACAGGCTTACTTCCTATAAAATGTATATTGCCGTTCAAAATGAATTGGTTGCAGCATACAATTTTTTGAGAGATAGAGAGTCTGAAAGACTTTATGGATGGAAATTTACCGAAAAAAGTAAAGATCTCGATGAAGGTAAAATAAAAGGGGAGGCAGCCAAAGAGGCACTACAGGAAAAACTTGAAACTGTTCAAAAGTTGTTCCCTCAAAAACTTTCTGAAGCAGAACCTAAGAAATCTGGACAATAATAATTCAACTATGTCAAAGTTTAGAAAGAAAAAAAGCAACGAATTACCTGCGGTAAATACAGCATCTCTTCCAGATATTGTGTTTATGTTATTATTCTTTTTTATGGTGGTAACGGTATTGCGCGAGGACAATTTACTTGTTCAGAACAAATTGCCAAAAGCAGATCAGGTTGAAAAGTTGAAAAAAGATCGATCGGTTTATATTTATGCTGGAAAACCAAGTTCTAGATATCAGGAAAAATATGGTTCCGAGGCTAAAATACAGATTGGCGATAAATACACAGATATAACCAATATAAAATTTGCACTAACCGAGGCGCGCCAAAAGTTACTTCCTGAACTTCAAGATAAGGTAATGGTTGCACTTAAAGTAGATGAAGACACGAATACTGGAATGGTTACAGACATTAAGCAGGAATTGCGCGATTTAAATATGTTAAAGATTATTTACATCACAACCCCTGGAAATGAAATAAGCCAATAGAATATTAATATTTTTAAAAACGCCTTGTACCGAAGATTTCGGTTCAAGGCGTTTTTTTGTTTCCCATATTCTGAAAATACAATTATCTTTGGTCACCATGCAGAGAGCTCTTAAATTACTTTTTACATTCTTCCTAGTTCTAGTTTCATTACAAACTATAGCACAGGACACCATAGCTCCAGTTAGTATAGATTCATTGTATCGGGAAGATCAATTTTATATTGGTCTTACTTACAACGTACCTTTAGGTCTTCCTTCAGGAGGCAATATTCGAGGACTTTCGGGAGGAATACAATTTGGATTTTTAAGAGATATGCCAATCAATAAGCAGCGAAATTTGGCTATTGCCATTGGAGCGGGTATTGCATTGGACCAATTCGGACAAAATCTTTTTATTGGCGAAACACCGGATGATGAAACCATTTTCAGTATTTTGGACGGAAACATAAACTACACCCGCAACCGTTTTAATATGGCGATAGTAGAAGCTCCTGTAGAATTTAGATGGCGAACCTCAACGGCATCTAGCTATAAGTTTTGGAGAGTATATACTGGTTTTCGCGTGGGCTATGCGTATTGGTATAAAGCTACATTTAAGCAAACAGGAAACAGTGTGAGTCAAACAAAAATTCCGGAATTTGATCCTTTAAGACTTTCTGCGACAATCAGTTTGGGATATAATACCTTTAATTTATTTGCGTCCTACAGTATAAATCCATTTTTTAAGGATGCTGCAACCATAAATGGTGAAAGTGTAGATTTTAGAACCCTAAAGGTTGGCTTGCTATTTTACATTCTATAGCCACAGATTGAAAAGAATTAATTGCGGTATGGCTCCCAATAACAATCCTGCACCCAGTTCCGGATAAGTATGTGCATCGCTATTTAAGCGCGATGAAGCTACCCAGCCGTTCACAAATAAAAAGAAACTGATTGTTACCAGCAGATTTATTTTAAAGTGAGCGCTCAGTCCCACAAGAAATATCAAAATTCCGGCTACGCCCATCTGATGCAAGCTTACTTTCAGTTTAAAAAGCACCATTACCAAAGCGCTGAATGCCGAAAAAAGTAAACCTACAAAAAAGTAGTATAATTCTGGATCCTCGTATGGATCAAATATCATTTTGAGAATAAGCAACAGCAGAATACACTTAATCATTAAAGGAAACTTACGCTCTTTTACATCTTTTAAATAGATAGTTTCTACCACTCCTGTATTTTTCAGAAGAAAAAAAACAACTATGGGAATAAAAACGGTGATAATAGTTATTGCGAAAAGATTGGCACGCATCAACTCAGGCTCAAGATATCTTGGAGTGACACTGAAATAGAGAATAGTGCCCAAAAGTGGCATTAGTAAAGGGTGAAAAATGTACGAAGCAGCTTTTAGAAAAATCTTCATTAAATTTCCTTTCGTAGTCGCGCAACTGGCAGATCCAATTGTTCGCGATATTTGGCAATGGTACGTCGTGCGATTGGATACCCTTTTTCAAGTAGGATTTTCGCTAATTTATCATCCGTAAGTGGTTTTCTTTTATTTTCTTCGGAAATGGTAATTTCAAGAATCTTCTTGATTTCCTTGGTTGAAACATCTTCACCTTGATCATTTTTCATAGACTCACTGAAAAATTCCTTTATCAGCTTTGTTCCGTAGGGAGTATCCACATATTTGCTATTTGCCACACGTGAAACCGTGGAAACATCCATATTAATTTTGTCTGCAATGTCTTTAAGAATCATTGGTTTTAAATTCCGTTCATCTCCACTTAAGAAATATTCCTCTTGATGATGCATTATGGAGTTCATTGTTACAAATAGCGTTTGTTGACGTTGCTTGATTGCATCAATAAACCACTTTGCCGCATCCAGCTTCTGTTTAATAAACATTACAGCGTCTTTCTGCGCTTTCGACTTTTCTTTGGACTCTTTGTAGCCTTTCAGCATATTTGTGTAATCGTGGCTCACGTGAAGCTCTGGCGCGTTTCTTCCGTTTAGGGTTAACTCTAACTCGCCGTCAACTATTTTTATAGCAAAATCTGGTACAACATGTTCTGCCATTCGGGTATTGCCAGAATAAGTTCCCCCTGGTTTGGGGTTCAATCCTTCAATCTCATGAATTGCATCGCGAAGCTGGTCTTCGGTAATGTCGAATTTCTGAATGAGTTTTTTGTAATGTTTCTTGCTGAAATGATCAAAAGAATCATCAATAATAGCAACCGCTAAAGCAACAGAAGGAGTCTGCTCTTTACGCTCCAGCTGAATTAACAAACACTCTTGCAAATCGCGCGCTGCAACTCCGGCAGGATCTAATTCCTGAACCACTTTTAATACTTTTTCAACCTTATCTTCAGTAGTGTATACGTTCTGTGTAAAGGCTAAATCGTCCACAATGTCCTGAATCTCGCGACGTATGTAACCGCTTTCATCCACACTGCCCACTAAAAATTGGGCAATTTCTTCTTCCTCTTCGTCCAGACGGTAGGTGTTCAACTGTTGCATTAAGTGCTGGGTGAAAGACGTTCCGGCAGCGTAAGGCATTTGCCGTTCCTCATCGTCTGCACTATAGTTATTTGCAGAAAGTTTGTAGCTTGGCACTTCATCATCACTTAAGTAATCGTCAACGTTTATATCGGTTTCAATTACTTCGTTGCCTTCGTCATAATTATCGTCATACTCGTCATTGCTGAATTCATCATCAAAGTCATCACTTTCCTCTTGTCCACCTTCCAATGCTGGATTTTCTTCCAGTTCCTGTGAAATTCGTTGCTCAAATGCCTGCGTGGGCAGTTGAATCATCTTCATCAACTGTATCTGTTGAGGCGATAATTTCTGGGAAAGTTTAAAATTTAATTGCTGCTTTAACATACTTCTTTTACTACATCATAAAGTTAAAAAAAACCAGCTACTAAAATAATTAAGTAGCCAGTTTTAATACAATCTTATGTTATTCTAATTAGAACTCCGCGTTACCCGGTGTTCTTGGGTAAGGAATTACATCGCGAATGTTGCCCATTCCCGTGGTGAACTGCACCAAACGCTCAAAACCAAGTCCGAAACCACTGTGTACCGCCGTTCCAAATTTGCGAAGATCCAAGTACCAATACAATTCTTTTGCGTCAATGTTCATGGCTTTCATTTTTTCCAACAGAACATCATAACGCTCTTCACGTTGCGAACCTCCAACAATTTCACCAATTCCTGGAAAAAGCACATCCATTGCCCGTACCGTTTTTCCGTCGTCGTTCAATCGCATGTAAAACGATTTTATATTTGCGGGATAATCAAAGAGAATTACTGGGCATTTAAAGTGTTTTTCAACCAAAAAGCGTTCGTGCTCACTTTGTAGATCAGCACCCCATTCTTCAATTAAATATTTAAATTTTTTCTTCTGATTTGGTTTCGAACGCTTCAAAATATCAATCGCTTCCGTGTAGCTCACTCTTTTGAAATTGTTCTCCAAAATAAAGCTAAGCTTTTCACGAAGTTTCATTTCGCTGCGCTCGTCTTGCGGTTTGCTCTTTTCTTCTTCCAGCAATCTGTTTTCAAGGAATTCAAGATCGTCGGCGCAGTTTTCCAAAGCATAGTTTATAACATACTTTATGAAATCTTCTGCCAAATCCATGTTTGCATCAAGATCGTTAAAAGCAACCTCTGGCTCAATCATCCAAAATTCAGCCAAGTGGCGACTAGTATTTGAGTTTTCAGCCCTAAAAGTGGGGCCAAAAGTATAAACTTTTCCAAGCGCCATCGCGTAAGTTTCAGCTTCTAGCTGGCCGCTAACGGTAAGATTGGTTTCCTTTTCGAAGAAATCTTCTTTGTAATTTATATTTCCACTTTCATCAAGCGGTGGATTTTTAGCATCCAAAGCAGAAACGCGGAACATTTCGCCAGCACCTTCAGCATCACTTCCGGTAATTATTGGAGAGTGCATATAATTGAAGCCGTTTTTCTGAAAATATTCGTGAACGGCAAAAGCCAATTTTGAGCGCGTACGCATCACAGCGCCAAAAGTATTGGTGCGAATTCGCAAATGCGCTTGCTCGCGCAAGGTTTCCAATGAATGTCTTTTTGGTGAAAGTATGGTAAGCTTAACATCTTCCGGATTCGCTTCCCCCAAAACGGTTAATTTTGAAACCTGAATTTCTACCGTTTGCCCTTGCCCTTGGCTTTCAACCAGCAAACCACTAACTTCAATAGCAGCGCCCACGGTTACCTTTTTAAGAACCTCTTCATCAAAATTTTCAAAATCTACTACGCATTGAAGCGTATTAATTGTTGATCCATCATTCAGGGCAATAAATCTATTACTTCTGAAAGAACGTACCCAACCGCGCACCGTAATTTCGTGATGGCCTGGTTCACTTTTCAACAATTCAGCTATTGTTTTGTCTTGCATAGTCTTATTTTAAGGGAAGCAAATATACTTTTAAATAAAATTCCAAAAAAGAAAAATTCCAAATTCCAAATAAAAAGGAAATACCAAAACCCAAAACTCAAAGTTGGTATTTTAAGAAGCGTAAACTGAAAACTGTTACTGAAAACTGATTACTCATTTTCATCATCGATTAAAATCTCAATGGCGGGTTTTTTCATCGTTTCTTTGTTTGCAATGCTTTTTTCCAAAGAAAGTAGGAGCGTGGGTAGCAACAATAAATTAGAAAGCATCGCGAAAAGTAACGTTATGGATACCAACGCACCCAAAGCTACTGTTCCGCCAAAGCTGGAAATGGTAAACACTGAAAAGCCAAAGAAAAGTACAATGGAAGTATAAAACATACTCACCGCAGTTTCCCGCAAAGCAGCAAAAACAGATTTCTTTATTTTCCAGTTATTGGCTATCAACTCCTGCCTATATTTTGCGAGAAAGTGAATAGTATCGTCCACAGAAATTCCAAACGCAATACTGAATACCAAAATAGTAGAAGGTTTTATGGGAACGCCCACAAAGCCCATAACGCCTGCAGTAATAATTAGCGGCAGCAAGTTCGGTATCAATGAGATTACAATCATTTTAAAACTTCGGAACATCCACGCCATAAAAAGCGCAATCAAGAAAATGGCAAGCGATAATGAAAGTATCAAGTTGTTTACCAAATAATGCGTCCCTTTTTGGAAAACCAAGGCTTTCCCCGTCACCGAAACATCATACCGCTCTGCCGGGAAAACTTTGGCAATTTCAGTGTTTAGGTCTTCTTCAATACGTTTAAACCTGTCAGGGTCCGTATCTTTCATAAAAGTAGTAATACGTGCAAACTGCCCAGTGCTGTCCACATAACTGTTCAGTAGGTTCGTGTTTGTATTGCTGCTCTTTGCGTAACTAAGTATAAAATTTTTCTCCTGGCTGTTGGGCAACTGATAATAGTCTGGATTGCCGTTATAATATGCCTGTTTAGAATATTTCACCAGTTCTACTACCGAAAGTGGCTTCGCAAATTCAGGAATTTCTTTTATATGTTCCTGCAGTTCGTCAATTCGTTTTAAGGTTGGCAGGCTCATAACGCCTTTTTTCTTCTTCGTATCCACCATTATTTCCAAAGGCATAATGCCTTCGTATTCCTTTTCAAAAAAGCGGATATCGTCAAAAAAGCCTGTATTCTTCGGCATATCTTCAATAAGGCTTCCAGAGATTTTAATATTGAAAATACCAATAATGCTAGTGCAAAGAAGAAGAATAGCCGCAATATAAATTGTAATGCGGCGCTCTTTCACCATACGCTCAATCCAGTTAACAAAGCCATTTATCCACGTTTTGTTCAAATGCTTTAGGTGTTTTGTTTTTGGCACCGGCATATAACTGTAAGTAATGGGGATAATCAGCAAACTCAATAAAAAGATGGCCACAATATTTATGGAAGCCACAATACCAAATTCACTCAACAGCTCGCTCTTCACCAAAATAAAAGTAGCAAACCCCGAAGCCGTTGTTAAGTTGGTCATCAAAGTAGCATTACCCACTTTTGCAATTACACGCTGTAAAGATTTTGCCTGATTACCGTGCAGTTTTATTTCCTGTTGGTATTTATTGATTAGGAAAATACAATTCGGAATACCAATCACGATTATCAGCGGCGGAATTAAAGCCGTAAGCACCGTAATTTCATAATGCATCAAGCCAAGAAATCCGAAGGCCCACATAACCCCGATAATAACCGTAAACATAGAAATAAACGTAGCGCGCCAAGAGCGGAAAAAGAAGAAAAATATAAGCGAAGTAACAAAAAGTGCCCCCCCAATAAACAGCCCTATCTCATCAATAATACTCTGCGAATTCAGCGTGCGTATATACGGCATCCCAGAGGTATAAACCGTTACGCCCGTATCTGCTTCAAATTTATCAATAAGCGGAATCAGGTCGTCAATCACAAAATCCTTCCGCGCCGGGGTGTTTACAATGTCTTTTTTAAGGTAAATAGCAGAGCGGATAGACTGCTTGTCCGGACTGTAAATAAGGCCGTCGTAAAAAGGCAGCTTGTTAAAAAGCTCGTCCTTATATGTTGCAAGGTTTGCATCCGTAAAAATTGAATCTTTTATAAAAGGCACCAGTTCAAAACCTGTGGTATCGGTTTTCTTTTCCAGCTTTTGCAGATTGCCTACGGAAAGCGTGAGTTCCACCTCGTTAAACTTGCTAATATCTTTAGAAAGCTGGTTCCAAGCCTTAAATTTTTCGGGTGTAAAGATGGTGGAATCCTTCACCCCCATAACGATCAGATTGCCCTCTTCGCCAAAATGTGAAAGAAATTGATCGTACTCAAGATTTACAGGGTGGTCATCTGGTAACAGATTGGCCTCGGTATACGTAAAACGCATGTTCTTCCACTGAAGTGCGAGCAGCACGGTAATGACTGCAATAACTATTAAAATCCAGGTACGGTTCCGTAAAATAAAACGGGCCACCCAGCTCCAAAAACCGATGCTGAAAAGTTTGTTCAAAGCAATTTTTTATAGACTAGGCAAAGGTAAGTATTTGCGATAAGTGGGGGATTTATTTTTGGGGGTATTTTGGAAGTAGTAGAAATGCAGTAAAAAATATATTTCACAATCTTTTTTTTGTAATTTTATGATTATAAAGAAGTTAAAATATTTTTACGTATTTGATATATAATTGAACAAAAAGGAAAGGTCTTAAATTTATTGAATATGAAAACAGAATTAAACTTCGGAAATGTACTTCTAGCTTTATTCATTACTACAATTTCATTAATGGGATGTTCATCATTGAATACGCAAAAAACAGAATCCACTGAATTAAAAAGTTTTAAAATAGTTGTAGAAAAGACGCATAACGGTATTAAAATGCAAAGTTATGACGGAAGTGCTTGGATTGATTTGTCATTTAATATTAATAAATATCAACCAATGCCGATTAATCAATATGGAATGACTGACTTGAACAAGATTACTTCTACAAAAGATTCTCAATTGGCGGATTACTTATTTACCATAACAAAAACTGAAGACGGAATTGAGCTCAAGGGATTTAAAGGAACCTCTTGGACTAGTTTAAGTTTTATGCTAACTGAAAATGGAAAACAGGCGATTGACCAATTTGGAATGACAACGCTGAACTAAATTCTCCCAAACTAGTGCACGTTCCCGAGGTGTGCTCATCAACAACTCAAAAACTGAGAACAGATAACAGACAACTTAGAACCGTTACAACTGCAAATAAAAAGTAAACTTAAAAGAAATATTATCCGCAAAGTTTGGAAGATTGTAATAACCATAACGGTAAGCCCCGCTTAGTCCAAACCCGAAAATAATTTTATTGATCTCAAAACCGCTTTCATTATAGAGCTTATCCAAAGTATTAAAAGGAATCCCAAAATGCTGCTCAGTATTACTCATATCGCCCAAAGCGTGGCGCGTAATCAGTACCAGTTCTGGATTCCATTTTTCTGTGAGTTCAAACCTTCGTAAACTGTGCTTTACCTGCAGCGTAGTAAGCTTATCTGAAAAGAATTCACCAAAGTACATAGTCTCAAAACTCTGCACCCCAGCTACCGAAAACCGTTGTAAAACCTCATCTTTAGTAGGCTGATTGGGATAGGAGTGAAACAAGTGTGTAAGCGGCACATCGCCCGTAGCAAGCGAACCCTCCAATAGAATATTGGTAGAAGATAAGTCGGTGCGCTTTATATAGTAGTCCAACTTCAACCCAAATTTGGTGTAGTTGAAATCGCTACCAACTACATCTTTAAAACCTTGGGTTATTTGCGCGCTAATCTTCGGAAAACCGTCAAAATATTCTTTGGTGCCATCTTCATTGGTGAAAAAATTGGTCTTCGGGCTAATTCTGAAAGAAACCGTAGCTTCCGCCAATTGGTATTCTGTATAAGGTATGCCGTCATTTATGAAATAATAAGTTTCAATGTTTTCCACATTGCTGTGCTCAACCCGAAACTCCCCAAGTATTTTTGGTGTAAGCTCGCTAGCAATATTTGCATACCATTTTCTGTATTTATAGAATTGGGTAATATTCACAAGTCGTGGCTCAAAAATAGAATACACTCTTGCGTCTGTTAAATAATCAAAGGACCCTATTTCTTTTACATCATCTGCGTAATACACATTCACCCACGCTATTTTTTCTTTGTTCACAAGGGCGCCAGCACCTAGGCTAAATTTTGAAGTTTTATCCTTAAAACCGTAGGCGAAATAACCACCTAGCCTATAGTTTTCGAACAGCTTGTCGTTAGTAAATCCCCCAATGCCAAGTCGCAAACCTTCGTAATTGTTAAGCTTAATTAGGGTTTTTAGATCAATGTCAAAAAAACCAACGGGATAATAGCCTGAAGAAAGTGGGTGCTCTTTTTTATCGGCTATGCTAGAAATTGTATCCTTATCAGATTGTATTGCCGGCTCCTGCGCGGAAGCATAAATTGCAATACTGAAAAAAACAAGAAATAGGAGTTTTCGCATTCGGGAGCGTTAATTTTTAGCCGTTTAAAAGTAAAAAGAAAGCGGCTATAAGGCCGCTCTATTGTATTTAGTTTAACGAAATCTGTATTACACAGTCATTATTTCTTTTTCTTTTTTAGCCAATATCTCATCAATTTTCTTGATGTGCGAATCGGTCATTTCTTGAACATCATCTTCAAGACTTTTCTTTAAATCTTCAGATATTTCCAGACCTTTTATCTCGTTGTTCGCATTTTTACGGTCGTTGCGAACTCCAATTTTTGCCTCTTCAGCAGCGGCTTTGGCCTGTTTTGCCAAATCTTTTCTTCGCTCTTCAGTTAAAGGTGGAACGCTAATGATAACGCTTTCACCATTATTCATTGGGTTAAAACCAATATTTGCAAGATGGATTCCACGTTCTATCACAGGAATCATTCCTTTTTCCCAAGGCTGAATGCTAATTGTCATACCGTCGGGTGTACTTACATTAGCAACTTGGCTCAATGGAGTTTGGCTTCCGTAATAATCAACCATTACACTGCCAACCATTGAGGGAGTTGCTTTTCCAGCACGAATGTTTACCAATTCTTTTTCAAGATGCCTTAGGGCATTATCCATGGCTTCTTTTGCGCCATCAATTATAAAGTCTATTTCGTCTTCCATAAGATTCAAAGTTCAACCCTTCGTCCCGATAATTATCGGAAGCGCTCAGGGGGACAGGTTTATATTTTTTTGCCACGAATTCACAGATAAAATTATTTAAATATTCGTGAATTTGTGGCTATTTTATTTACAAATTTACTTTCGTTCCAATCTTTTCACCGGAAACCACTTTCAAAAGATTTCCTTTTGTATTCATATCGAAAACAATGATTGGCAATTCGTTTTCCTGACTTAAGGTGAAAGCTGTTGTATCCATTACTTTCAGGCCTTTCTGCAATACATCTTCAAAACTGATAAAATCAAATTTTGTTGCTTTCTTGTCTTTTTCAGGATCGCTGGTATAAATTCCATCTACACGGGTTCCTTTCAAAATAACATCGGCGCTTATTTCAATAGCCCTTAAAACAGCAGCAGAATCTGTTGTAAAATAAGGATTTCCAGTTCCACCACCAAAAATAACCACGCGACCCTTTTCCAGATGGCGAATTGCTTTTCTGCGAATAAATGGTTCGGCAACTTCATTTATATTAATAGCACTTTGCAAGCGTGTTGCAACGTCTTCATTTTCCAGAGCACTCTGCAGGGCCAACCCGTTTATCACCGTTGCAAGCATACCCATATGGTCTCCCTGAACGCGATCCATACCGCTACTGGCGCCAGATAGACCTCTAAATATATTTCCGCCGCCAATAACGATGGCCACTTCTACGCCTTTTTCGGTAATCTGTTTTATTTCTTGGGCGTATTCTTTCAGCCGAACAGGATCTATTCCATATTGCTGTTCGCCCATCAAGGCTTCGCCGGAAAGTTTTAAAAGAATTCTTTTGTAATGCATAGCGGATTTTTACAGCGCAAAAATAAAGAAAATTATTGATGCGGTGGAAGGAATTGAAAAAGTAGTTGTTGAAAAGAAAGATCTATTAAGTAGGAAAAAAAATCGTTTTTTTTTGATGACGTTTTCCGATTGGCTCCGATGTAGTAGTATAAAACTAATTAATCCTTAAAATTTCACATTATGAGAACGACATTATTTTATTTGCTTTTTGGAATTTCGACCGTGATGATTTCCCAAAATAATGGAAGACTAATTCCTCCAAACAATCCTATTTTTCAACCCGCCAATATTGAGAAAACGGAGTGTATCACTGATTTACAACGGAAGGAAGTGCGGCAGCAAATTGCTTTAAACAAGCAAGCTATACTAGAGAAGAATCCAACTGCTTTTCAGCGAAAGGGTAGTTCGCCATTGTTCATCGCGCCCTTACGTGCCAAAGCTGGCTTTAATGATTATGGATATTATATAATCAACAATCAAGTGGATCAAGATTTAACGCCCAATGGAAATTTATTAGATTATGAATGTGGCGAACGCACCTATGATTGGACAAGCGGTAATCACGAAGGCACAGACTACGTGCTTTGGCCTTACCCTTGGAAGCGGATGCAAGAAGAAATTATGGAAATAATTGCTGCCGCTCCTGGAACAATTATAGATAAACGCGACGGTCATTTCGACTTGAATTGCCAAAACAATGGCAACCCGCTGTGGAACGGTATCATTATAGAGCATGCAGATGGCTCGCAAGCTTGGTATTGGCATTTTAAAGACGACGCCATTACTTCAAAGAATATAGGCGATAGCGTTGCCGAAGGTGAATACTTGGGCGCTGCGGGAAGCTCTGGCAGTAGCACTATTCCGCATTTGCATTTTGAGGTTTATGATGCGGGCAACAATTTGATAGATCCCTATGAGGGTGCTTGTAACAGTATGAACGCTGATAGTTGGTTTGTTAATCAGCCCGAATATTATATTCCTACCATCAATCGGCTTTCAACCCATAGTTCCGCAAATTTTGATACAGATTGTGGGGTAGTGGAAAATAGCTATGAAGAACTAAATTTTGAACCGGGCGAAACTGTTTATTTTCGCATTTTTTTCCGAGATATTCAAACCGGTAGCAATACACATATTGTTGTTAGAAGACCAGATAACTCAATTTTATATGATTATGTTTTTACATCGCCGTGGCCCGTATATACTGGAGCTTCTGCAATGTGGGAGTTTCCCGTTGATGGCGCGTGGCCAGATGGCGTTTATACAATTAACGCAGAATTTGAGGGGAATAACTACGAAACAATTTTTGGCGTGAATACTAACTTGGGAGTAGAAGATTTGAAAGCTACAGAAATTTCAGCATATCCAAATCCTACTTCAAATATTATTTACATTGAAGCAAATTCAACGCTTGAAAAAGTTGAGTTATTTGATCTTTTGGGAAGAAAGGTTTTAGAAATTTCGCCCTTAGCTAAAAAGACTGAAGTTAATATGGGAAATCTAACGGCGGGAGTATATGTAGCTGTTATGTTTTCCGAAGGGAAAAAGACCGTCAAGAAAATTGTAAAAGAATAATGACTTAATGTTCTGCAATAAATTAGTAGGCGCGCGATTAATCGCGCGCCTACGTTTTTGCCAATCTTCTACGCTTTTAATTATTCCTCATAAAAAAAGAGGCTGAAATTAATCAGCCTCTTTTGGTATAATATGTTAAAAAGCTTATGCCAAAGAAACTCTTCTAAAGCCAACAACTTCAACATCGCCATAAGTTTTTACATAATCTGCAACGTTCTTTTTGTCGTCCTTAATAAAATTTTGGTCAAGCAACGCTTTTTCGTGATCCATTGTAGTGTTATCACTAATGAAACGCTCAATTTTTCCTGGAAGAATTTTGTCCCAGATTTGTTCTGGCTTGCCTTCAGCTTTCAACTCGGCTTTAGCATCAGCTTCTGCCTGTGCCAAAATTTCTGGAGTTAATTGCGCTCTAGAAATATATTTTGGTACGTTTTTAAGCGTTTTGCCCAAACGGCCCAATTCAATATTATCTTTTTCGATAACCGCAATTCTCGCTTCAGTTTCTGAGGCTACAAATTCTGGATCAAAATCTTTATAAGAAAGTGTAGTAGCGCCCATAGAAGCAACTTGCATTGAAACATCTTTTGTTAATTCGTCAGCATTATCAACTGCTTTTGAAAGACCAGTTAAAGCAGCAATTTTATTAACGTGTACATAAGAACCTACATATGGGGCTTCTAAAATTTCGAAACCACCAATTTCTATTTTCTCGCCAATTACACCAGTTTGCTCAGTTAATTTCTCAGCAACGGTCATTCCACCAAAATCTGCAGCCAAAAACTCCTCTTTAGAAGATGTGTTCAAGGTAACTTCGGCCATTTTATTTGCCATTTCAACGTATGAGTCGTTTTTAGCAACAAAATCAGTTTCGCAATTCAATGAAATAGCAACTCCTTTTGTGTTGTCGCTGTTCACCTATAGCTGAAAAGACCGAGCTAAATATGGAAGGTCTTACTGCAGGAATGTATGTGGCAGTTATTACATCCGAAGGGAAAAGGGTTATAAAGAGAATGGTGAAGGAATAGCTAAGTCCTCCACTTTAGGTTAGCTTAACTGCAATCGAGAATTTAATTTTTAGATTATATTAAAACCCTTTGGGAAGTTATTTTCCAAGGGGTTTTTGTTTTGTAGGAAAAACACTTCAATAAAAAAGGGGGAAATCCCCCTACAAAAACAGGGAAAACCCTGTTTTATATTAAAAAAAATTAGCATAGTTTTAACAAATCAACTAACTTTAATTGACCAAAGTATGAAAACACACGCCCACACGCCCACACGCCCACACGCCCACACGCCCACACGCCCACGCGCCCACGCGCCCACGCGCCCACGCCCACGCCCACACGCCCACGCCCACACGCCCACACGCCCACACGCCATAAAGATTATGCATTTCTTTTATTCTTAATCCTTATGTTTTCTGGATTTGCATATTCACAGACTGTTGACTTATGCATTACCCCTACCAATTATACCCCGGATGCCCTGGGGGTTTATAGTAAATCTACTTCCCCTGCCTATCTAAATAATTTTCCAAGTAGGACTTTTAATATTTTCTACTGGAGGATAAATAAAAGTGATGGTTCTTATACCCAGCCTGGTTGGCCTGTAACCTTAGAGAAGGCAAAAGAAAGTGTTGCTCTTTTAAATTCATATTATAAGCCTTTTAATATCTGTTTTAATTTGGCTGGAATGGATACTATAAATTCAACCGCTCACCACACAGGATCAAATTTATACAACATAAATCTCTATGCAGAAAATAATGGCTATGTAAAATCAGATGCCTTTAATATATATGCACCCCATGAGTTAATTCAAGGAGCTGGGGAATCGTGGCTTAAAAATACAAAAGTAGCTATGACAGCCTCCTTAGTTGCAATAGGAACAATCTTACCCCATGAAATAGGTCACTGTTTCAACTTACATCACACTTTTGGACCAGGAAATGATAGACCGGATCCCGTTAACTGCGAACGCGTAACCCGCATTCCTAGTGACCCTGAATATAATGCTCATATAGCAGGTGATGTGGTTATTGATACCAATGCAGTTCCTAATTTCAATTTGGAACAGCATAGCTATTATGCTTATGCTTTACTCGATGCGGGGCTCGTTGCTCTTTGGTGGGAAGGTATTCAGATTGCCAAAAACCCCAATGGCTTCAATGGGTTAATTAATGCCACTGCGATTGCACAGGCTCTTGTGGATTATGGATTTACACAGACAGAAATAAATTATTTGCGTTATAACCCGGCCATTAGAGATGCTTATACAGATGTTCCTAACTGCCTGTATGCGCCAGACGGAAGGATTAATGACCTGACCGTCGATTTTTTTAAGGATTGTGGAGGATCGTCTTATACCATAACCCAAGCCGACATTAAGAATATGATGGCCTACTCAAATTCAACCTGCGGGAGAATTTTTTCTTCCGGGCAAAAGGTTAGAATGCATGAAACTATTGAAAGCGATTATCAAGGAAGATTCAGTGCGGTAATGACAGATAAGGATTATGACCTATATGTAAAAGATATTGTAAATGATATTGGTCAAGAACCTAATATTCACACAGATGTTTTCTGGAACAGTAAAGATATTTGGGTGAGGAATCAAAATGATGGCACTATTAATCAAGAACACCAAAATCCAGTTTATCACCCTTCTAATCCTAATTACGTCTATGTTAGAGTGAGCAATAAAGGATGTAGTACCTCTTCAGGCAACGATCAATTAAAACTTTATTGGGCAAAGGCAAACACAGCGCTTGATTGGGACGAATATTGGACGGGGCAAGTATTAGTCGGGAATGTTAAAATGGGCGATACTTTGGGCACCAAAATAATACCACCAATAGTTCCCGGCAGTGAAACCATCTTGGAGTTTGAATGGCCAGTCCCAAACCCACAGGATTATATAGGTATCAATCCCAATCCATGGCACTTTTGTTTATTATCACGTATCGAATCCAATGACGACCCAATGACCTTTTCTGAAGGTACGTTTATTACCGACAATGTTAAAAACAATAACAATATTGCGTGGAAAAATACCACTGTAATAGAGATTATTCCGAATACTCCAAGTATAGGGGCAGTCATTGGAGTAAGCAACCCATTGGGAATAGCCAAAACCTATAGCTTAGAACTTTTAGCCAATGTTAATGAGCCGGGCAAACCAATTTACCAAGAAGCTGAAATAGGTATTTTAATGGACGATGTTCTTTATGATGCTTGGGAAAATGGCGGCAACAACGGGTCAAACTTTGTTTCTACAACCCGTACACATAAAATAATAGCAACGGGAAATAATGTATTGATAGACGATATTGCTTTCGGAGCAAATGATTATGGCACCGCTTATATAACTTTTAATTTTTTAACCGCAGAATTGACCAATAAACAAAATTATACTTATCAAGTCATACAGAGGGACAAGGCTACAAATAAAATTATCGGGGGCGAAACTTTTGAAATAAAAAAACATCCAAGACCGACTTTTGAAGCAGATGCAGGCGATAATGAAGAAATAGAAAGGAATGAGAGCATTACCCTTCAGGCAGATGATATTAATGAGGATGCAGTTTATAATTGGTACGCTCCAGATGGGACACTCATATATACTGGCACTACATTAACCATATCCCCGGAAATGACCCAACAATATAAACTGGAAATCATTTCAGATTTAGACGGATTAAAAGATTATGATAATGTAACGGTAACCGTAAATCCATACAGAATTATAAGCATGGCTCCCAATCCAGTGAGTTCACTTTTAAGTATCGATTATATGGTAGAAGGGGTAAATTCTGCCTAAATTATGGTATTGAACCAAAGCACTGGCGCATCGGACAATTATATACTCAACACAACCGAAAATGAAATTATCCTTGATCTTACTACCCGTACTACTGGTTTATATTCCATAATTTTAGTATGCAATGGAGAAATACAGGATACTAAAAACCTCATAAAACAATAATTTAAAAATCTATTATTATGAAAACTTATTTAATAATATTCCTGTTCAACATAGGTATGGCTTCTTTTGCCCAAATAACACAAATCCCAGACTCCAATTTTGAACAAGCGTTGATTGATTTGGGTATTGATAGTGACGGCACTGTAAATGGCCAGGTTTTAACAAGTGATATTGAAAACGTGACCAATCTTGATATAAACGAGAAAGGTATTCAGGACCTTACCGGCATTGAAGGTTTTACTGCTCTGCAAGTTTTGGATGTATCATCCAATATGGTAACTTACTTATCTTTTCCACAAAACCTTGAACTTGTTGAACTGATTTTTGACGGAAGTTTTCATCTGGTAGGTATAGATGTTTCCAGTAATACAAACTTAGAGGTTCTTCGAAGCACCTTTTCTTTACTTACGGAATTGGATCTTTCAAATAATATAAATCTTTTGGAGCTATCCCTTGGAGAACCATCGCCCGCAGGCACGCATGGTATTGAATATATAGATTTGAGCAATAACATTATATTGCAGAAACTATACCTAGAGAACTTGGTATCGTTAGGTGTGGTCGATTTACGCTCCGGGAATAATACAGGACTATTAGATGTGTATATCCATTGTAGTTTGGATTTCGGAGTTTTGTGTGAACCCTTTCCTTGTTTAATGGTAGATGACGTGGTCGCGGCTCTGAACAACCAATTTCCTTATTCAGAATGGGAAGCTATGGTCACATACTCAATGGATTGTACTGCTGGGTTAAACGATAAGAATGCTGCTAAATTCTCCATCCACCCTAATCCCGCCAAAAACGAACTTTTTTTAACTTCAACAAACACTTCAGGAAATCTAAAGATCCAAACCCTCAACATACAAGGCAAACTGTTAAGCACCCAAAACATAACACTTCAAAACCAACCTCCCCTTGATGTTTCCCGACTAAAAAGCGGCATTTACTTTTTAAATATTGAAGATGAAAACGGCTATACAACAACCAAAAAGTTTATAAAGGAATAAATATTCAATTGTTAGGCGTATAAATGTTTAACCGCAATTCGACAAGCTCAGTGCGACTATTATAAAAAAAGAGGCTGAAATTAATCAGCCTCTTTTTTATTCAAATTATGTTTAAAAGCTTACGCCAAAGAAACTCTCTTAAAGCCTACAACCTCCACATCGCCATACGTTTTTACGTAGTCTGCAACGCTCTTTTTGTCGTCCTTAATAAAGTTTTGGTCAAGCAATGCTTTTTCGTGGTCCATAGTAGTGTTGTCACTAATAAAACGCTCAATTTTTCCCGGAAGGATTTTATCCCAGATTTGTTCTGGCTTGCCTTCAGCTTTCAATTCAGCTTTTGCATCAGCTTCCGCCTGTGCCAAAACTTCAGGAGTTAATTGTGCTCTAGAAATGTATTTAGGCACGTTTTTAAGTGTTTTACCCAAACGGCCCAACTCGATATTATCTTTCTCGATAACAGCGATTCTTGCTTCAGTTTCAGATTCTACAAATTCTGGTGTAAAATCTTTATAGGAAAGGGTAGAGGCGCCCATGGATGCAACTTGCATAGAAACGTCTTTCGCCAATTCTTCAGCGTTATTAACTGCTTTTGAAAGACCGGTTAAAGCAGCAATTTTGTTACCGTGTACGTAAGAACCTACGAAAGGAGCTTCCAAAATTTCGTAACCACCAATCTCTATTTTTTCACCGATAACACCAGTTTGCTCAATCAATTTCTCAGCAACAGTCATTCCGCCAAAATCTGCAGCCAAAAGCTCATCTTTTGAAGATGTGTTCAAAGCAATTTCAGCCAATTTGTTAGCCATTTCAACGTATGAATCGTTTTTAGCAACAAAGTCGGTTTCACAATTCAATGAAATAGCTACACCTTTTGTGTTGTCGCTGTTCACTTTTGCAGTTGTAACACCTTCGCTGGAGTCGCGGTCTGCTCTTTTTTCAGCAATTTTCTGTCCTTTTTTTCTAAGGATTGAAATTGCTTCTTCCATATTTCCGTCTGCCTCAACTAATGCCTTTTTACAGTCCATCATTCCAGCTCCGGTGGCTTGTCTCAGTTTATTTACTTCTGCGGCTGTTATGTTTGCCATTTGTATAAATTTTTAAGTTTAATATTAAAAAAAGTCGCTTAATTTATTTTCAACAAAGAAAAGAACCAAACGACTTTTAGATATCGTTATTATTCTTCTTCGTTAAGAACTTCTTTTTTCGATTTTTGACGCACAGGCTGTTTTGCCTCTTTCATGTCTTTTACGTCTTCTTCGTCAGTTGAAGGAACTTCAGCTTTCACCTTTTTTGCGGGCTTATCTTCCTTGTCTTTTTTAGGCGCCTTTGCTTTATTTGCCATTCCTTCTTCATCGTCACTATCGTCATCTTTTCCAGACTTTCTTTCAGATAGACCTTCAATAACAGCTTCAGAAACAAAGCTCATAATGCTTTCAATAGATTTTGAAGCATCATCGTTAGATGGGATTACATAGTCAATAACACGTGGGTCACTGTTAGTATCCACCATTGCAAAGATTGGGATGTTCAATTTCAACGCTTCAGCAACTGCAATGTGTTCGCGAGTTGTGTCAACGATGAAAAGTGCTGCAGGAAGACGGCTCATATCAGAAATTGAACCTAAGTTCTTCTCTAATTTAGCACGAAGACGATCTACTGCCAAACGCTCTTTCTTAGAAAGTGTCATGAAAGTTCCGTCTTGCTTCATTCTATCAATAGAAGCCATTTTCTTAACAGCCTTGCGGATAGTTACAAAGTTGGTAAGCATACCACCGGGCCATCTTTCTGTGATGTAAGGCTGGTTGGCAGCTTTTGCTTTTTCAGCAACAATATCCTTTGCTTGTTTTTTGGTAGCTACAAAAAGAATTTTGCGACCACTGCCTGCAATTTTTTTAAGAGCTTCTCCAGCTTCTTCAATTTTTGCGGCGGTTTTGTAAAGGTTGATAATGTGGATCCCGTTGCGCTCCATATAGATATACGGCGCCATGTTTGGGTTCCATTTGCGGGTTAGGTGGCCAAAATGCACACCAGCTTCTAGTAAGTCTTTTACTACTACTTTTCTTGCCATTTTTGTTTTAGTTTACGTTCTGTGAAAGGATAGCAACCAGAGCAGCGCTTTGGTTTAGATGCTAAACTAACACCCGAATTTTTCGGGTTAACAGCTTTTTTAATTAATAATGAATATGAACTTGTTTCGTTTCAATTTAACTTGAAACTAATTTTATGCGGTGCCGCAACAAGTGCGGCACGACACATAAAATATAAATTATCTCTTAGAGAATTGGAATTTCTTACGGGCTTTTTTCTGTCCGAATTTCTTACGCTCTACCATTCTTGGATCTCTTGTAAGCAAACCTTCTGGTTTCAAGATACCGCGGTTGTCGTCATTAAGCGTGCACATAGCTCGGGAAATAGCAAGGCGAATAGCTTCTGCCTGTCCTGTAATTCCACCACCAAATACATTTACTGTAATGTCGAAAGTTGTTTCGTTTTCTGTAAGTACTAAAGGTTGTTTTACTTTATACTGAAGTGTTCCAGTTGGAAAGTAATTTTCAAACTCACGCTTGTTGATGGTGATGTTTCCTTTACCTTCTTTAAGGTAAACACGTGCAACAGCAGTTTTTCTTCTACCTATTTTGTGAATTGTCTCCATTACTTGTTGTCGTTAAAGTTAATAGCTCTAGGTTTTTGTGCTTCTTGACCGTGGTTAGCATCTACATAAACTTTCAGGTTTCTGAAGATTTCCGCGCCCAATTTGTTTTTGGGAAGCATTCCTTTCACAGCTTTTTCAACAAGCCTTGCAGGGTCTTTTTTGTACATTTCTGTAGCGGTAAGGCTACGTTGTCCACCAGGATAACCTGTGTGGCGAATGTACGTTTTGTCGTTCCATTTGTTACCGGTAAGGTTTATTTTACCAGAGTTAATAATAATTACGTTATCACCGCAATCTACGTGTGGGGTGAAATTTGGTTTGTGCTTACCGCGAAGTAATTTAGCAACTTCGCTTGCAAGACGACCCAATGTTTGCCCGTCCGCATCTACTACCAACCATTCTTTTACAACGGTGTTCTTGTTAGCAGATACTGTTTTGTAACTTAATGTATCCATTTAGTCTTTGTCAATCGTTAATAATTCATTGTTTTCTCACCCTAAAACAAAACGGATTTTGCCTAAGAGGGGTGCAAATGTAATGCTATTTATTTGAAAAGCAAGGAGTGAAAGAAAAAAAAGACTTAAGACCGCTTCGCTGAAAGACATAAGATATAAGACTATTGTGTAGATAGAAATATGAGTTTCCAATATTGAATAAAACCTTGCGTCTTTGCGGCTTTGCGAGAGAAAATTTTGCACGCAAAGACGCGAAGATTTCGATTCCAATATTTTAGTTACTTAGTTTAGCAGAAGTTTCGATTTCGATTTTAGTTTCGATTTCGTTTTCAAAATTATTCCAAAGTCACAATTAAATCATCTTTCATAACCATCGTTCCGGGCTTTAACGATATGGATTTTACTTTCCCAGCTTTGTTTGCTGTAATAGTGGTTTCCATTTTCATAGCTTCAATAATAAAAAGATGATCGTTCTTTTTTATTTCCTGACCTTTTTTCACTAAGATTTTATAAAGACTTCCCTGCAATGGTGCGCCGTATTGATTGGTGTCCTGCGGATCAATCTTTACGTGAACTTCTTTTTCCACTTTTATCGATTTGTCTTTAATTTCTATAAATCGATTTTCGCCGTTTACAGAAAAGAAAACAATACGAACTCCATCATCGTTAGGAATCCCTACCGAAAGCAGTTTTACAATAATAGATTTCCCTGGTTCCAGTTCAATAATTGCCTCTTCCTGAAGCCTCATTCCGTAGAAGTAATTTATTGTGGAAAGAATGGCAACATTTCCGTACTTTTTATATTTCTCGTGGGCATCTTCAAAAACCCGAGGATATAAACTATAGGACAGAAAATCTTCAAACTCTATAGGCCTTGTAAAACCTTGTTGGAATTTTTTACTAAATACTTTAAATTCTGAATCAAAGTCTATAGGTTCTAAATGTGCATTGGGTCTGTCGGTATAAGACTTGTTGTTTTTCAGAATTATCTTTTGAAGTTTCTTCGGAAATCCGCCCAAAGGTTGCCCTAGATCACCCTTAAAGAAATTGATGACAGATTCTGGGAAAGAAATATCCTCTCCACGTTCCATAACATCTTCTGGAGTGAGATTATTAGTAACCATAAAAATGGCCATATCGCCCACTACTTTGGAGCTTGGGGTAACTTTTACCAAATTGCCGAACATTCCATTTACTTGAGCATACATTTTTTTCACATCATCAAAACGATCGCCTAAACCAAGCGCTTCGGCTTGCGGACGTAAATTTGAATATTGTCCGCCAGGGATTTCATGCTGGTAAACTTCCGCAGTTCCTGCTTTTAGGCCAGACTCAAAAGGATAGTACATTTCGCGCACATCTTCCCAATAGTTTGAAAATTCGTTCAACTTATTTATATCGAACTTATTTTCGCGCGGTTGATTGCGCATCATTTCTACAATAGAGTTGAAATTGGGCTGGGAGGTAAGTCCTGAAAGTCCCCCCAAAGCCACGTCCACAACATCAACGCTCGCTTCAATAGCTTTTAAATAAGTTGCAGATTGAATTGAGGAAGTGTCGTGCGTATGAAGATGCAGCGGAATTTTCACAGTGTCCTTTAATGCTGATACCAATTCTGCCGCCGCATAAGGTTTTAAAAGTCCGGCCATATCTTTAATGGCAATCATATGAGCGCCTGCATTTTCAAGGTCTTTTGCCAGTTGGGTGTAATATTTTAAAGTGTACTTTTTTTCTTTTGGATCGAGAATATCACCCGTGTAACTTATGGCCGCTTCTGCAATTCCGCCTGTTTTGTTTCGAACGAAATTGATACTCGGTTCCATCGCTTTTACCCAGTTTAACGAATCGAATATTCTGAAAATATCTATTCCATTTTCCCAGGAAGTTTCAATGAATTTTTCAATTAAATTATCGGGATACGCTTTGTAACCCACGCCATTAGAACCGCGCAGCAACATTTGGAAGAGTATATTCGGCATTAATTTGCGAAGCTCCCGCAAACGCGTCCACGGGCTTTCGTTTAAAAAACGCAGACAAACATCAAAAGTTGCGCCGCCCCACATTTCAATACTAAAGGTGTTGGGGTGGTTTTTGGCAAAGCTCTCCGCAACTTGGAGCATATCATAAGTTCGCATTCGCGTTGCTAATAAAGATTGGTGGGCGTCACGAATGGTTGTGTCTGTATAATGTATCCTTTTTTCATCCTTCAGCCAAGCGCAGAATTTTTCTGGACCCATTTCCGTAAGCATATCTTTTGTTCCTTTCGGATAGCCTTTTTCGGGATCGAACTTTGGGATTTTTGGAGTTCTGAAAATTCTATTTTTATCGAAAGCCTTTACATCTGGATTTCCGTTTACAATTACTTCACCTAAATAATTCACAATTTTTGAAGTACGGTCCTGCGGAAGTTTTATATCAAATAAGGAAGGCGTATTGGCTATAAAATTAACGGTTGCCTTCCCTTCTCTAAAGGTTTCATTCTGAATTACGTTTTGAAGAAAATGAATATTGGTTTTCACCCCACGAATGCGAAATTCTTTTAAAGCACGCACCATTTTACGCACTGCACCATCCAAAGTTCGTCCGTGAGCTGATACTTTTACAAGCATGGAATCGAAAAAAGGGCTAACGCTGTATGATTGGTAAATACTTCCCGCATCTAAGCGAATACCCATTCCTGAAGCACTTCTGTAGGTGGTAATAGTGCCGTAATCTGGAGTAAAATTGTTTTCGGGATCTTCCGTTGTTAAACGGCATTGCATTGCAAAACCATAGGTGGCGAGTGATTCCTGATCGTAGATTTTTATCTGTGTATCTGAAAGTTTGTAACCGCCGGCAACAAAAATCTGGGTTTTTATAAGGTCAATGCCCGTTACCATCTCGGTGACCGTGTGTTCTACTTGTATTCTTGGGTTTACCTCGATAAAGAAAACATTGTCTTCTTTATCTACCAAAAATTCTACAGTACCTACATTATTGTATTTTACTTCTTCCGCAATCTGAATGGCGTATTTGTATAAATCCTGTTTTACTTTTTCTGAAACATTAAAAGACGGTGCAATTTCTACTACTTTTTGATGTCTACGTTGCACAGAGCAGTCGCGCTCAAATAAATGCCGAATATTGCCATGGTTATCTGCAACAATCTGTACTTCCAAGTGCTTCGGGTCTTCTACGTATTTTTCTAAAAACATAGTATCATCGCCAAACGCATTGAGTGATTCGCTACGGGCAGATTCAAAATTGTTATTTAAATCTTCTTTAGTTCGAATTATTCGCATCCCGCGTCCGCCGCCGCCAGAGGCTGCTTTTAGCATGAGGGGATAACCGATGGTTTTTGCTTCGGAAAGCGCGATTTTGAGATCAGTAAGTTTTTTGGTGTTGCTTTGTATTATGGGAACATTGCATTTTTCAGCAATTTTTTTAGCCGTGATTTTATCGCCCAAAGCGTCCATAACCTTCGGGTCCGGACCTATAAATATGATGCCGTTTTTGGCGCAGTTACGAGCGAATTCGGAATTTTCAGATAAAAATCCATATCCGGGATGGATGGCGTCCACTTGTTTCAATTTTGCCAAAGCAATGATGGCATTGCCGTCCAGATATGGTTTTAAAGGTTGGTCGTTTTCGCCTATTTGGTAAGATTCATCGGCTTTGTAGCGGTGTTGCGAATAGCGGTCTTCATAGGTGTAAATGGCAACTGTTTTCAAGTTAATTTCTGCACAGGCACGTAGCACCCGTATGGCTATTTCGCCGCGATTGGCCACTAATACTTTTTTAATTTTCATGGAAGACATTTTTTTAAAATTAGAAACACCGTGTTAAAGATAGCAAATACTATGCGCGCATAGTATAACAAATCAATTTTTATTAAAATACCTAAAAGGTAGGCGGTATCAATATCATTTCACATAAAACTTTGTGAATTATGAGAGAATATAAGGGTTTTCGCTTTTATAATTTCGGATTACAAAATCTAGAGCGCTTTGCACTACTTCGCCCATATTGCGTGCCTTTTTAAATTTTACATCGCCGGTTAGTTCAAAAAGATCCATTTTCAATTGTTTTACTTTTTCGGGAGAAGAGATAGTATCGTTTTTCATACAACTCATCAAACCTTTTAATCTTTTCTTCATACTTGTAGCGCGTTTTGCTAACAGAGATCGTTCCTCGCCAATATACTGATCTATGGAGGTTTGCTGTAAAAGTTGCGAGGTCATTTCTACTAACTTATTGTTTTCTTTTAGAAACTGTGGTTTGTAGACCTTGGCATTTCCTTCATAACTTTGTTGGTCAAAATCCAGGGCGCGAATTCTATATTGAATTCGGTCAAAATCGTGTGTTAGCACCATAACATAATTGTAGGAGCGCATATCGCCCAATAAGCGCACGAAGCAACGCTCGTTGAATTTTACAAATTCTTTGGCAATTTCCATTTTATCACGGTGTGAGCAATTGTCTAGATGATTGATTATAAAATCGTCTCCTGGAATACCCGAAATGTGTTCTTCTATTAAAGTGTTTTTTCGAACCAAAAAGTTAATGTGGTTTGGCGAAAGTAAATCTTCTAATTCTAATCCATATATGCGCGAAGCATCGGCCTTTTTAATGTATAGATATAGGTAATTATCATTTAGAATATTCCGCACTTTTATTCTAAATGGCTTGGAGTTTCCGAAGGTGCAAAAATCAATATTGTCTATATTAAGGTAGGGAAAAATAGTGTCACTTCCGTCAGAGTGTAAAATGGAATACACTTTCTTCAGACTTAAGTTAATCTCTTCGGTTTCAAATTCAGAATAGTAAACGCTAACCCATAAGGTGTCATTTCCGTTTTTGTCGAATACAGAAACCGAGCCTTGAAAACGCAACAAATCGTCGTAATAAATAGGAATTTTTATAGTCCTTCCGTGACGGGTAAGGTATTTTAAAAGCTCGTCCGTAATGGGATAGGCGGGTTTCTTTTTTGAAATGAGTTTGTTGTCATTGTTCTCCATAGCAGCGGGAAATATTTTATAAAGATATGGATTTTCATAATTCTGAATTCTGAATTCTAAATTCAGAATTATTCCTTAACAAACTTTTTCAAAGCCACATTCTTCCCAGAATACAGCTGCACATAATAAACACCGGAAGCCAAACGGGAGACATCCACGGTTGGAGAAACTGTATCTACTTCTAGTTGCAAAACTTTGCTGCCCGTCATTGTATAAATGTTTACTTGGTCTATGGTTTTGTCTTGTGTATTGAGCTGTAAAATGTTTTTTGTGGGGTTGGGGTAGAGGGTTATTACTGAGGAAAAGGGGTTTTCTTCGAGGCCTAATGTTTGGGCGTGTTTTATGATCCAGTAATCTTGTCCTCCTCTAGAATTTTCTGTTTTATCGCCAGAGATGTTCGATTGTGAGTTTCCACCCAATATATAGTTTCCGTCTGAAGCTTGAATAACTGATGTTATCCCATCAATTTCACTACCACCGATTGTATTTTGCCATTCAATTATACCAACGTTATTTATTTTAACTAACCAACAATCGAAATTGCCTTGCCCATTTTCAGTTTTATCGCCTGAAATATCAGACCGGGAGAAACCACCTATAATATAGCCGCCATCGGAGGTTTGGTTTGCAGAATATGCTTGATCAATATCATTGCCCCCAATAGTATTTTGCCATTCTAAATTACCGGAAGAATTTAGTTTAACAATCCAAAAATCTGAACTACCTAATGAATCTTCAGTTTTATCGCCCGAAATATCTGATGAGGATCTGCCTGATAATAGAAACCCGTTATCTGACGTTTGAATTACAGAATTTAGAACATCTGTTTGACTTCCTCCGATTGTTTTGTCCCACTCAATGGTTCCAGAAGAACTTAATTTGATAATCCAATAATCATATTCGCCTTTTGAATTTTCAGTTTTATTTCCAGAAATATTTGAGTCTGAATATCCTCCAAGAATACAACCGCCATCTGAAGTTAATACCATCGTAGAAAATGAATCAGATGATGATCCCCCGATAGTTTTCTGCCAAACAATATTCCCTGAAAGGTCTAACTTTAATAGCCAATAATCATCTTCCCCAATTGCGTTTTCGGTCTTGTCCCCAGAAATATTTGACCTTGAACCTCCACTTATAAAATAACCATCGTTTGCGACTCTAATTTGGGGGAGGCTTTCAGAATCACTCCCTCCAATAGTTTTGTCCCATTCTACATTTCCAGAAGTGTCAAGTTTCACAATCCAATAGTCATCTAAACCTCTCGAATTTTCAGTTTTATCACCAGAAATGTCTGAAGTTGATTCTCCGCAGGCAATAAATCCACCATCGGGAGTAAATTCTAGAGAATGTAAATCGTCATAACCGTTTCCGCCGATAGAATTCTGCCATTCAATGACTCCATCGGAATCGGTTTTTATTATCCAAGTATCAATATACCCGTTGGAGCCATCCGTTTTGTCTCCTGAAATGTCAGATTGGGAAGCACCGCCGAAAATAAAGCCTCCATCAGGAGTTTCTTTAAAATCATTTAAATATTCCTCTTCACTTCCCCCAATGGTCCGCTGCCAGAGGATATTTGGGTCTTGGGCGTAAATAGCAAAAGTGGAAAGCAATAGCGCTAAAAGGATAATTATTTTTTTCATAATAAAGTTCATTAGGATTTTCGGGTTACAATATATATAATTCACAAAAAGGAAATATGGATTTTTGGAATTTGTTATTTTGGAATTTTCGCCCCAAGGCGTCTAGTGCGCCTCCAACCAATTCTCCCCAACACCCAAATCTACATCCAATGGAACGGTAAGTTTATAGGCGTTCTCCATTTCGTGCTTCACCATCGTTTTTAGTTTTTCCAGCTCAGGTTTGTAGGCATCGAAAACAAGTTCATCGTGTACTTGCAAAAGCATCTTGCTTTTATAGTTCTCCGCTTCCAGTTTTTTGTGGATGTTTATCATCGCAATTTTGATGATGTCCGCCGCGCTTCCCTGTATTGGTGCGTTCACGGCGTTTCGCTCTGCGGCGCCACGCACTACTTGATTGCTTCCGTTTATGTCTTTTAGATAGCGTCTTCGGCCCATAACGGTTTCTACATAACCGTTTTCACGGGCAAATTGTATTTGTTCGCTTATGTAATTGCGAAGTTTTGGATAGGTTTTATAATAAGTATCAATCAAATCCTTAGCCTCGCCACGGGAAAGATTGGTTTGATTGCTCAGGCCAAAGGCGGAAACGCCATAAATAATCCCAAAGTTTACGGTTTTGGCGTTGCTTCTTTGTTCGCGGGTTACTTCACTTAACGGCACATTAAAAACCTTTGCAGCGGTAGAGGCGTGAATATCCTCGCCATTTTTAAAGGCTTCAATCATATTATCCTCTTCACTCAAAGCAGCGATAATACGAAGTTCTATTTGCGAATAATCCGCCGCCATCAAAACGTAATCTTCGTTTCTCGGGATGAAAGCTTTTCGTACTTCACGTCCGCGTTCGGTTCTAATTGGGATATTTTGAAGGTTTGGATTGTTGCTGCTCAAGCGTCCAGTTGCTGCAACGGTCTGCATATAATCTGTATGCACGCGGCCAGTCGCTTTTTCAACTTGTTCCGGCAGCGCATCCACATAAGTACTTTTTAGTTTTGCAAGACCGCGATATTCCAAAACATCACGAATTATTTTGTGGTCTTTTGCCAAATAGGAAAGCGTATCTTCTGCAGTAGAATATTGGCCTGTTTTGGTTTTTTTCGGTTTATCAATTAATTTTAATTTTCCGAAAAGTATATCGCCCAACTGCTTTGGTGATGCAATGTTGAAAGTTTCATCAGCTTCTTCGTAAATATTTTTTTCAAGTTGAAGAATGTCTTTATCCAATTCCACGGAGAGTTTTCTCAGAAATTCCTCGTCAAGATTTATTCCCTCCAGTTCCATAGCTGCCAAAACGCGGAGCAATGGCACTTCAATTTCATCAAAGAGTTTTTGGGTATTTGCTTCACCCAATTCTTTTTCGAAATGCTCTTTTAGCTGAAATGTTACATCTGCATCCTCAACGGCATATTCGGTTTGTTTTTCCACTTCCACATCGCGCATATTTAATTGGTTTTTGCCTTTTTTGCCAATCAGTTCTGTTATGGAAACAGGTGTATAATTAAGATACGTTTCACTCAAAACGTCCATATTGTGGCGCATATCTGGGTTTATCAAATAATGCGCAAGCATGGTATCAAACAATTTTCCTTTTACTGAAATGTTGTATTTAGCCAAAACCTTAATGTCGTATTTCAAATTCTGACCAATTTTCTGAATAGATTCGTCTTCAAAAAATGGGCGGAGTTCTTCCAAAAGTTGTTGTGCTTCTTCTTTGTTTTCGGCGAAAGGAATATAAAAACCTTTTCCCTTTTCCCAAGAAAAAGCGATGCCAACTAATTCTGCCTCCAGCGGATTCAAACCTGTGGTTTCGGTATCAAAACACACACTTTTCTGCTTCATTAAATTTTGAAGAAAAAGCTTGGTGCCCATTCCCGGCTGTACAGTTTGGTAAAAATGCTCCGTGTTTTCAATCGTAGCGCGGGAGTTGTAATCTTTTATTTCTTCGGAAGTTTCGCCATCGCCACCAAAGAGGGAAAATTGACCGGTTCCTGCAGTCCCCCCTCGATCCCCCCCGAGGGGGGAAGATAGGTTTTTAGAAGATTGAGAATTTGAAATCTGTGTAACTCTTTCCGAAGCGCCTTCTTCGGAAAACAATTTCAGAAATTGTTCTTTCAGTCTTCTAAATTCTAACTCTTCGAAAATCTGTTGCACTTTTTCGCCATCGGGCATGGAGAGTTCGTAATCTTTTTCATTGAAGGTTACATCACAAGTTACGCAAATGGTTGCAAGCTTTTTTGAAAGTATACCCAGTTCAGCATTTTCTTCAATCTTCTCTTTCATTTTGCCTTTCAGCTTGTGCGTATTTGCCAAAAGATTTTCCATTGTGCCGAATTCTGCAATAAATTTTTTCGCGGTTTTTTCACCCACACCGGGCAGCCCGGGAATATTATCGCTGGCATCGCCCATCATTCCCAAATAATCAATAACCTGTTCTGGGCGCTCTACACCAAAACGCTTCTGCACTTCTGGAATTCCCCAAATTTCAATGGCGTTGCCCATTCGCGCTGGGCGATACATAAAAATGTTTTCTGAAACCAACTGTCCAAAATCCTTGTCGGGCGTAACCATAAAAACCTGATAGCCCTGTTTTTCCGCCTGCTGTGCAAGCGTCCCTATAATATCGTCCGCCTCCAAACCTGAAAGTTCTACGCAGGGAATGTGCATTGCCTTAATTATTTCCTGAATAATGGGTATAGATTGCTTTATCACATCTGGCGTGGCATCGCGATTTGCCTTATAATCTGCGAACATTTCGGTACGTTCGGCGCTGCCATCTTTGTCAAAGCAAACCGCCAAATGATCTGGCCGTTCGCGGCGTATAACATCAAAAAGCGAATTGAGAAAACCCATAATTGCTGAGGTATCCTGCCCTTTGCTATTGATGGTTGGGTTTTTTATAAGTGCGTAATACCCGCGAAAAATAAGGGCGTATGCATCGAGAAGAAAAAGGCGTTTTTGGGTGGACATAGTTTTTATTTGAAAATAGCGTCAGCCTGAGTCCTTCGGCTACGCTCAGGATAAACTGAAGTCGAAGGCCAAAGGAAATTCAGAACTTGAAAGCGTTTCGACTGCGCTCAAGGTGACATTTGTTTAGCTTCAAAAATAAAAAGAACACTTCACAAATGAAGGGTTTTCTTTGAAAAAGAAAAATCCTTTCCCAGAACTGTCAGGTTTTTGAAACCTGACAGGTTTTAACGCTTCAAAATTTAAAACCAAAGCGTACTTTTGTCAAACTTATTAAGAATTATTAATTAAAAGATACCCGCCTTCGCGGGCATGAACAATGAATAAAAAATATTCAATGGTAATCCACGGCGGCGCTGGGACACTGGTAAAAGGGTTGATGACCCCTGAAAAGGAAGAGGAGTATAAAGCTGCTTTAAATGAAGCTCTAGAAAAAGGATATGCAATTCTTGAAAACGGCGGAAGTGCAATGGATGCTGTTGAAACTGCCGTTAACAATTTGGAAGACTCGCCGCTTTTCAACGCTGGAAAGGGAAGTGTTTTTACAAATGACGGTACCCACGAAATGGATGCTGCAATTATGGACGGCAAGACTCGGGATGCAGGCGCTGTTTCATTAATAACAGGAATTAAAAATCCTATCTCTTTAGCACGGGACGTAATGGATAAAACCGATCACGTTTTTCTCGCTGGGGAAGGTGCTATGCGTTTTGCGAAAAGTTTAGACTATACACTAGAAACTCCAGAATATTTTTATGATGAACACAGATATCAGCAGTGGCAAAACATAAAAGATAGCGATAAATTCGAGCTGGATCACAGTATGAAAAAAGAAGGCAAGTTTGGAACCGTAGGCGCAGTAGCTTGCGATAAAAGTGGAAATATTGCCGCCGCAACCTCAACTGGTGGAATGACCAATAAACGCTGGGGACGCGTGGGAGATAGCCCGATGATTGGCGTAGGAAACTACGCAAACAACAAAACCTGTGCGGTAAGCTGCACAGGCAGTGGTGAATTTTTTATTCGCGGCGTGGTTGCTTACGATGTTTCCTGCTTGATGGAATATAAGGGAATGACTTTGGTGGAAGCTGCTTCCGAAGTAATAAACAAGCGTGTTTTAGAAATTGGCGGCGACGGCGGCCTAATTGCCGTGGACGCAAAGGGAAATATAGCAATGCCCTTCAACACCGAAGGAATGTACCGCGCCTTCAAAACTTCTGAAGAAAAAAAAGAGATTGGAATTTATAAAGATTAATTTGACTAATTCCTAAACTATAAAGTTTGAGATTCAATAACCCGAATATGATGCGGTGATATTTTAAGTTTATTTTTCTTAATATCGAAACGGTCGCCGTTTGCCAGAATATGTGTTTTTAAATTATTGAGGGACATTGGCGTGCCGTTTTCAACCAATGCTTGATTGTTGTGCTTCAATTTTCTTGGGTCAAAAAGGATGACCATTCCTGAGCCAATCACTTCAACAATATTGCACTTTTTGATAACGAGTCCGGTATCTTCCGCCAAACCAATGCCGATGAGTTTGGGGAAACGGGCAACGGCTTCTGCAAGCCTTCCAAAGCGCCCACGACGTATAAAGTGTGAATCTATTATCAAATTCGGAATAAAGCCCATGCCTTCTCCCATCAAAACCGCACCTTTGGTAAAGGCTTCTTTAATTCCTCCACCTTTAATCATTTCTTGACTCATGCACATTGCTCCGGCGCTTGTGCCTGCAATAATGAAATTTTCACTTTGGTATTTTTCCCTAATAATTTCGTGCAATTGAGTGCCGCCAATGTACTTTACAATTTTTGACTGATCGCCACCAGAAAACATAACGCAGTTGGCTTTTTTCATCAGCTCCAAAAAGTCTGGATTTTCGGCTTCCTCCCGACTTCTAATGTCCATAATATGAACATTATTGCAGTCCAGTTTATTAAAAGCATTAAGATAATTTTCGCTTACTTCCACCGGAATACTAGAGGCAGTTGGTATAACAATTATAGTGGCTTTAACGCCGCCACTTTCACGAACCACACGTGAAAGAATACCATCCTGTATATATTCTAAAGTATATCTTTCGTTTTCGCCGTTTCCTTTGTCTTCATTTCCACCTATGGGGATTAGGGTGCCTTTTACGCTCATGAATTTATTTGATTTGGGGTCAAAAATACGGTAATTGTTATAAAAATTAGTCATATATTTATCAAATTCGAACCAAACTAACAAATCCGTCAACTTATGCGAATTAGAGAAATCAACGCAATGCGAGGACCAAATTACTGGTCCATTCGTCGTCATAAATTAATAGTAATGGTCCTGGACCTTGAGGAAATGGAGAATTATCCTTCAAATAAAATCCCGGGATTTATTGATAGGTTAAAAACCATGTTTCCAAGTATGTATGGGCATAGATGTTCTGTTGGTGAACCTGGCGGTTTTTTTCAACGGGTGGAAGAAGGAACTTGGATGGGCCACATTATTGAGCATATTGCGTTAGAAATTCAGACTATTGCGGGGATGGACACAGGTTTTGGAAGAACACGCGGGTATGGGGAAACTGGAGTTTATAATGTGGTTTTTTCATATATGGAGGAAAACGTGGGCCGATACGCTGCCGAAGCTGCAGTAAAAATTTGTAACGCATTAATTTCAGCAGATGATTATGATCTGGATGCTGATATCCAAAAAATGCGGGAATTACGTGAAGCCGAGCGGTTGGGGCCTAGTACGGGTTCAATTGTAGAAGAAGCCGCGGCTAGGGGAATCCCTTGGATACGATTAAATAAATACTCACTATGCCAGTTGGGTTACGGTGCCAACCAAAAACGCATACAGGCCACCGTAACCAGTGAAACCAGCAGTATTGGGGTGGAATTGGCCTGTGATAAGGAAGACACAAAATTCTTGTTGGAACAGGCGCAAGTGGAAGTACCGCGAGGCGATATTATTTCACGTGAAAGCAGCTTGGAAGAAGCCTGCCGTTATGTAGGATTTCCATTGGTGGTTAAACCAATAGATGGCAACCACGGAAGGGGAATTACGGTGAACATTAAAACTTATGAAGAAGCATTGGTAGCCTTTAGGGCTGCACAAAACATATCTTCAAAAGTTATCATTGAAAAATATATTACTGGGGAAGACTATAGGCTTTTGGTAATAAATAATGTATTGGTAGCAGCAGCAAAAAGAACTCCCGCACACGTTATAGGTGATGGAAAATCAACTATTGAAGAACTGGTTATAACTGTAAATCAAGATCCGCGACGGGGTTACGGACACGAGAATGTTCTAACCCAAATTACCATAAACGACCTCACTAAAACCATTATCGCTGCCAAAGGTTATACAATTGATTCCGTATTGGCAGAAGGTGAAAGATTGCTTTTAAAAGATACGGCAAACCTTAGCACAGGAGGTACGGCAGAGGATGTAACGGATATAGTACATCCTGCAAACGTATCCATGGCGGAACGGATTTCGAAAATAATAGACCTCGATATTTGTGGAATTGATATCATGACCACAGATATAAGTCAGCCATTAAATGAAACCGGAGGCGCAGTTTTGGAAGTTAATGCGGGTCCAGGATTTAGAATGCACTTGGCGCCCACATCAGGTTTACCGCGGAATGTCGCCGCACCAGTTGTTGACAAGCTTTTTCCGCAGCAAGGTGGTACTGGAAGAATCCCGATAATCGCAATTACTGGAACCAATGGAAAAACCACAACCACACGATTGATTGCCCACATGGCAAAAATGAAAGGTTACAGAGTGGGCTATACCACCAGCGATGGCGTGTACATTCAAAATAGATTATTGATGAAAGGCGACTGTACCGGTCCCGCAAGTGCAGAATTTGTATTGAAAGACCCAACGGTAAACTTTGCCGTTTTGGAATGTGCCCGTGGCGGCCTGCTTCGCGCAGGACTCGGTTTCAAAAAATGTGATGTGGGTATTGTAACCAACGTTTCAGGTGACCATTTGGGATTGAAGGGAATACACACAGTTGAGCAACTTGCAAAAGTAAAAGGTGTAATTCCAGAAACTGTTTTACCAGATGGTTATGCAATATTGAATGCTGATGACGACCTGGTTTACGAAATGCGAAGAACTATTAATTGCAACCTCGCACTTTTCTCCATGGATGAAGAAAACCCGCGTATAAAAGCACTTCAAAAACTGGGAGGTATTACCGCTATTTATGAAAATGGATATGTTACACTGTGCCGGGGTACCTGGAAAATGCGGATTATGAAAGTCGAAAATATTCCTCTAACTTTTGGCGGGAAAGCAACTTTTATGATTCAGAATGTTCTTCCAGCAATCATTGCGGCAAATGTGCGCGGTATAAGTATAGAAGATATGAAAGTAGGTTTGGAAACCTTTATCCCATCGCCTTCGCAAACACCGGGGAGATTGAATCTTTTCAAGTTCGAAAATTTCAGCATCTTACTTGATTATGCACACAACCCGGCTGGAATGCGAGCGCTTCAAAAGTTTACGGATAGCCTGGAAGCTACAATTAAAGTAGGTATTATAGCCGGAGTGGGCGATAGAAGGGAAGAAGACACCAACGAATTGGGAAGCATTGCCGCTGAAATGTTTGACGAAATAATTATTCGTCAAGACAAACATTTGCGCGGAAAGTCTGAGGAATCGCTCATCAAAATGCTCAATGACGGTATTAAAATGAAGGATCCAAACAAGAAAACTACCATTATCCCTTCAGAAAAAGAAGCTATTACCCATGCTGTAAAAAATGCATTAAAAGGCTCGCTCATTATTTGTTGTAGCGATGTAATTCCAGATGCCTTAGAACTTGTTATGAAATTTAAAGAGCAGGAAAGTAAGGGCGAAATGATTTTTGCACAATAAAAAGCAAAAGCCGCTCCTCCTCAAAAGCGACTTTTCTCTTTAACACTGAAAAATGAAAACAATTTGATCAGGACTGATTTCACGACAAATATAATAGTCGACTATTATCCTTTTCTTAATTCAGTATTATTAAAATATTATTAAAAGAAAGCCACACCTCACTGTGGCTTTCTTCATTATAACAATTGAAAAGCTTCAATTGTTGTGTTCTTTCAGGAACGTTTTTTCAATTGTATTCAAATAAAACAATCGCCATTAGCCCAAGGCAGAGTCCTGCAATTTCCTTATGTGAAAGTACTTCGCTATATACCAGCCAGTTTACTAATGAAAGCAGAATTACATTTACTATTAAAAAGAGAACCGATGCTACAACTATGTTTTTAAAAGTGAAACTGTAAGCCAAAAAACTCAGGCCTACAACATAAAACAACATTCCTCCTGCAAAATACATTTTGCTGTTGTTGACAACCCAATTTTTCATCAGTAAATCCCCGAACGTATCAAAAAGTGCCCCTGCTGTTATGTAAATTAATGCGTTATTCATCTTAAAATTTTTTGATTAAAAATGTATCGGGGGAGCTAATACATCTCGAATATAGACTGTTACGCAAAAACTATCGGAACTTTTTAGTGAAAGGGATGTTTTTTCTAGTGAACGACGCTTATTTACTCTGTAGCAATTGTTTGAGTGTCGTTTTTTTAGAATTGCTTACAGGAATTTCAAAACCGTTGATGAGCAGGGAATCGATTCGCAATGCGTCGATTTTTAGGAGATTCACAAAATAGGAGCGATGTGTTTTGGTGAATTTTTCCGCATTGAGTTGGGCGGCCAGAAATTTTAGTGTTTTTGGAACTAAATATTCCCGTTCTTGGGTAATCACATAACAATAATTGTCAAATGCTTTTAGATAAAGTATTTGTGATTGCCTAATTTTATAAAGTTCGTTGTTTGCTGAAAAGCTGAGATATTCTTCATCGTTTTTATAATTATTCCAGGCAATTTCAATATTGCTTCTTAAGCCATTTTCAGTAAAAGGTTTTACAATGTATCCCAACGGCCGCGTTTCTTTTACTCTTTGTATGGTGTGTGGATCAGTTTGGGAAGTTAAATATAAATAAGGAATTTTTAATGTATCAAGCTTTTCGGCAAGGTGAACCCCGTCCTTTTCTCCGTCCAGTTGAATGTCCACGAGTACAAGTTGCGGATTATTTTTACTAATTCCTTCAAGAGCTTCTTCAAAATTATCTGTGATTCCACATATGCTATATCCTTGCTTTTTTAAAGCTGTTTCAATAGTAAAAGCAATAAGTGGATCATCTTCCACAATATAAATTTTCAGTTTGCCCAAAATGGTTTTTTATTTAAGTTTCTAGAGTATTTCAAACTTTTTTATGTTTAAAATCACCTCGGTTCCTTTGTTTTCGGATGAAGTATAATTTAAAGTTGCTCTCAGTTTTTTTGAAAGTGCATTCATCAGTTTTATTCCGAAGGAAGTATCTTTTATTTCGCCTTCAAAACCTTTTCCGTTGTCTTTAACTTTTAAAAGAATTTCGTCATCCTTTTTTCTGAATTCTACATAAAGAACACTTTCCGGAGTGATGCTAGTATATGCGTGTTTCAACACGTTTACTATCAATTCATTCAAAATAAGACCGATAGGGGTAATGGTTTCAATGCTCAGCACAATAGATTCTATATTCAGTTTGTAAGGCAATATTTCGCTTTTGAATTGGTGCGTCTCAAAAATATCTTTCGTCAATGCTTCTAAATATTCTTTGCTGTCAATACCTACTAATTGGTCTTTATTGTAAAGTCGCTGATGAATCAAAACCATGGAGCGGACCCTATTCTGTGCTTCGCGAAGTGCTATTTGTGCCTCTTTATCTTCCATATTTTCGGACTGAAGATATAAAAGAGAAGAGACTATCTGAAAACTGTTTTTTACGCGGTGGTGGGTTTCCTTCAATAGCACGTTTTTTTCGTCTATGGTTACTTCCAATAAATTTTTCTGCTTCGCCAAAACCAAATTTTTCTTTCTGTTTTTATAGAAGAAAAACCCAAGGAACGCGGCAAACAAAAACCCAATTACTGAAAGTATGGAATAGAGTTGGCTTTCTTTTTTGCGAGCTACAATTTCGGCATTTTTCAAGGCCGAAGTTTTGTTGAACTGAAACTGCATCTCCTGCTCTGTCTGCTTTTTTATATTTTTTTCGTTGAATATTTTTTCCCGCGCATCTTCGTAAAGCTCAAAATTTACAAGAGATTCCTTGTAATTGCCAATTGCTTTGTAAGCCAAATACAGGCCATTGCAAGCTCTTGAGAATACTTGAAGGTTTTCAGTGGAAGAAGTAATTTCCTTCGCCTTTATACAATCTGCAATTGCCAAACCGTACTTCTTCTGTTTTAAATAGTGATCACCTCTGTACGCAAGAGATTCGGCAAGTTTTCCTGATATGTTGCTGCTTTCGTAGAACGAAATTGCATTATTTAAATAGGGCAATGCTTTCTCAAAATTATTCAGGTTTGTGTAGGCAATACCAATATTTAAATCTGAATTTACGATCAATAATTCCGGAGCCCTGCCTTTAGCTTTCAACTCTTTGCCTTCAATAAAAGCCTCCAAGGCTTTGTCATATTTTTCGGTATTTAAATAGAGATCTCCTTTATTTGTTCTAAAAACTCCCGCAGCTATAAATGAGCTGTCCTGCATTGCAGATTTGTAGCCTTTGTCATAATAATAGCTTGCTTTTTCATATTCCTCCATCTGGTTGTAGAAATTGGCAATGCTATTATCCGATGCAAGACGTTCTTTTTTATAAATTATTTTTTCTTCACCCACCAGACTTATCGTATCCACTTTATCGAGAAATTCTTGTGATTTTAGAGTAAGGGCAAGCGCTCTGGGCATATCTCCTTTTAGCATATACACACCGCCCTCTGTATTCAAGATTGAAGATCTCAAAAAAGGGAGTTCGTCATCACGAATAAAGTCTTTTGATTTTTGAATGTAAAAAAGCGAAGAGTCTAAATTTGTATTGTAGTAATAATAGTTAGAGTAGTAATAATAGGTTGTTGCAAGCAATTTATGAGTATTTGCCTTTTTTGAAATCTCTTCAGACTTTTTTATAAGTTCTAAGCTGCCCGCTCCATAGCGCAATTTACTAGTAGCTCTGCTTAAAAAGGTTACTTTTTCATCTGCTGTGGTGAGTTTATCGGCTGCGTTTAGAATGGAATCTGTAACCGCAGCATTAACACTTGACTTTTCCTGCGAAAAACCAGCGAGTCCTATTATAAAGATGAGAAGCGAAAGTGAGGTTTTCAAGTTTTTGTATTCTTTTTCTAAGATACTACTTTAAAGACCACATATGCAACAACTTAAAATTTATAGAGCTATTATCTTCTGTTTTCTTTTTAAAAAGCTAAAAAGAGTGAAGAGCTAATATCTTTCGCATTTCAAAAAAAATATTTTGAAATGATGCTAAAACCGTTAAAATAAAGTGAAGTGCCATTTCAATTTTTTGAAACTTACTACCTTTAAAAATTCTTATATCTATGCGCTGGTTTCTATTCATAATCTTTTACATTCTAGTTGATATTTATGCCTTTCAGGCAGTAAAAACACTCACAAAAAGTCCTTGGTTACATGGATTTTACGTTTTTATTTCGCTGGCAGTATTGGCAGGTTTGCTTTATGAGCTCTCCTTTTTGGGCACTGCAAAAATGATGCAGCCCCCAAAAATGTATTTCTTCGGAATTTTTCTCGCAGTCTTTGTTCCAAAATTGATTATTATCATTTTTATGTTCGGGGAAGACATAGCCCGTTTTTTCGTGGGAATCTTTATGAAAGTAGCAGGCAGCGACGAGACAAGTTTTATGGCTTCCCGCAGAAAATTTGTGAGCACTATTGCTTTAGGAATTGCCGCCATTCCCTTTGCATCTTTGCTTTATGGAATGATTCAAGGCAAATACAATTATAAAGTATTGAAATACGCACTGGAGTTTGATGACTTACCAGATGAATTTGACGGTTTTACGCTAACACAGATTAGTGATATTCACAGCGGCAGTTTTGATAACCACAAAAAAGTGGAATATGCCGTGAACCTAATAAATGAACAGCAAAGTGATGTAATTCTTTTTACGGGCGATTTGGTAAACAACATTGCAGAGGAAATGAATGATTGGAAGCAACTATTTTCAACCTTAAACGCTCCAAATGGCGTATTTTCCATTCTGGGAAATCACGATTATGGCGACTATGTTAATTGGGAAAGTGCTTCGGAAAAAGCTGAAAATCTTCAGAGATTGAAATTACTTCAAAAGGAAATGGGGTGGAATTTGTTGCTTAACGAAAACAAATACCTAGAACGCAATGGCCAGAAAATAGCCTTGGTAGGGGTTGAAAATTGGGGTGAGAATGGTTTTAAACAAGCAGGTGATCTCAACAAGGCCTGTGAAGGAATTTCTGATAGCGACTTTAAAATATTGATGAGCCACGATCCATCGCACTGGCAGTCAAAAGTGAAGGAAGATCCGAGGCATTTTCATTTAACGCTCAGTGGGCATACACACGGAATGCAATTTGGCATTGAGATTCCCGGCATCATTAAATGGAGCCCCATAAAATACAGATACAAAAATTGGGCAGGAATTTATGAGGAGTTTGGACGGTATATAAATGTAAACCGCGGTTTCGGCTTTTTGGGGTATCCCGGAAGAGTCGGCATCTGGCCAGAGATTACCGTAATACAACTTAAAAAGAAACAGAATACCGTATAATAATCGGGAAATGTTATATTTGTAGAACAATTGTTCAACTAACATATTAGGCGAATGTCAAAATTTGGAGAATTAATTGAAACGCGAATCCCAGTTCTGCTAGACTTTTATGCGGAATGGGACGAAGCCTGCAAAGGAATGCATCCCGTTTTACGCGACGTTGCCGCCGCACTGGGCGATAAGGCGCGAGTTATAAAAATAGATGTAGAAAAAAACAAGGAACTTGCTGAAGCACTTCGCGTTAAAGGTTTGCCTACATTAATGATTTACAAAAATGGCGAAATGAAATGGCGCCAAAGTGGAGAACAAGATGCCAATACACTTATTGGACTTGTTAACGAGTACGTTTAGCTTCTAAACCTTCCAATGCTTCCTTTACGGTTTCATGTTTTTTCTTAAAATACTACACTAAGCATATGTATATGGCGAATCTATTGCCAAAACATTCCTCAATTCCAGCAGTTTAGCAGAATTCTTACAAAAACGTTAAATATTTCAACTTTTTCCGTTAAACTGCTTGTTTCTTCGGATTAAACCCTTTAATTTGTCGGAAAATTTCTACTTTATTTTTGATAGCTATGAAAAATTCTTACATAAAATTTTCTATTGGCAGAAGTTTGCCTTTTGTAATGCTTTTGCTTTTGTCTTTAACTGCGCAATCGCAAGTTGGTATAGGGAATACAAATCCCAATCCTTCTTCAGCGCTTGATATTACATCAACTACCCAAGGTTTACTAACACCTAGGATGACTACTTTGCAGCGAACTGCAATTTCGGCACCTGCCAACAGTCTTTTGGTTTATGATACTACGTTAAAAGCCTTTTATTATTACGATTTAACTTCAACTACCTGGATAAAAATTAATTCAGCGACGGACAAACGCAATAATTATGTTTTGGTAAAATCGGCCGCAGATCTACCAGCTCCGGTATCAGGAAAAATTACCCTTTTGTCCAACACTTATTATGAAATTAACGGTATAATTTACTTAACTGTACCCATAGATTTAAATGATGCTTACGTTTCTGGAATGGATGCAAATGAGGATATTCTTTATAGTGCAACTGCTGGCCCCGTATTTCAAGGAACAAAGGGAGGAAGTATTCGGAATGTGACAATAAGCGGTGTAGCTGGTGCAAGTGCTTTAAACATTACTGGCGGCACTTCCCTTTTGATACAGAACACGATAATTGCAAATTTGAGTAGTGTGGGAACCATTTCAAATGTTGGCCTCTATTTTGCCAACATTGTACAATTTGTTGGAAATACTACCGGTATAACTTATAGCAACATTACTAATTTATTATTGAGTAACCAAGCGTGGTTGGGGACTAATAATGGTACTTATGAAACATATATAGGCACATTTGCACTGATTCAAAAAGCGAGTGGATTCAGCAATGTTCTTCCGGGAAAAACTGGGATGAATACTACAGGAATCACTTCTATTACAGGAGATGCCGTTTTAAACCAAGTAGTTTTTTACGGAGGGGGAACATATGTGAGTGGATCTTCACCTTATACTGGATATAATTTTAACAAAGACTGGACCGTAGATTGCCCAGGCATTCCGCGGGAGGGAGATGGACAGGCAACAGCAAATATTTATTACACTGCCTCTAGCGTTGTGGTTATGGGTAACGCAACGCCTATAAAACTGCCCGTTACTACCGCTCCTATTAGGATGTTTAGAACTTCAGCTCGTGCAGGTGCAGATAGTAGCAATAGTGTGGTTTATGAAGGTAAAAAATCAAGATCCCTCACCGTTCTTGGCTCAATTTCATTTACAGCTATTGCAGGGATGCGATTTACATTTTCAATTTATAAAAATGGAGTTCAACAAATAGGTACGCAAGTTGTTTATGATGTGGTAGATACCAATGCAAGACAAGGATTGTCTATCGTTGGAACGGTAGTAGCCAACCCGACAGATTATATTGAGATTTACGTGGAAAGAACTACAGGAGCAGGTTCAAATCAGTTTCTAGTAACAAGTTATAACCTATTGGTAAATTAATTTAATAATTATTAGTCTATATTGGCTTACTTAGCCAATTTTTCTCCCCAATAAATTCCAAAACCTTTGGCAAAACATACCAAAGGTTTTTTTCTGCCTTTAGGCTATCGTGAAATACAATTATGCTTCCGGGTTTTAAGTTGTTTAAAACACTTTGAAGACATTTTTCTTCAGAAATAGTCGCGTCAAAATCATAACTAATCACATCCCACATTACAATTTCAAAACCTTTTTTTTGAAGGATTTTGGTCTGTTTGGAAGTGATTTTTCCATAGGGCGGACGGAAAAGTGATTGTAGATTTTCGATTTTCGATTGCCGATTTTCAATTTCTGAGCGGTCCGTTTTCGGTCTTCCGTCTTTCGCCATCTGTCTTTCAGCCTTTTCAACATTCTCAACATATTCCGAAGTCTTAGTTTTCCAGCCGTTCAAATGGTTAAAAGTATGGTTGCCCACAGAATGGCCTTCAGCAAGTATTCTTCTGAAAATTTCGGGATGCTTTTGAACATTTTCACCTATGCAGAAAAAGGTTGCCTTTGCATTGTGCTTTTTAAGCTCATCCAAAACCCAAGGTGTAATTTCAGGAATTGGGCCGTCATCAAAAGTTAGGTAAACTGCTTTTTCTTTCCGCGAAAATGCCCAAATCCGTTCAGGGTATAACCGCTGAATGAATCTGGGCATTTTTACTAAATTGAATTTCAATTTTATTGGTTTACTGGAACTTCTTCATCAATTTGCTTGGTTGGTTCACGCTCCATTTTTTCCAAAAGAGTTGAATCTAAAGGAATCTCAATGGTAGAATCAATTTCAACATCCTTGTCCAAATCCATTGCTTCATCCGGAGAATAAAAATGGCGGAACAACTTTAAATAGTCATTAAACTTTCTCGCTTCGTCTCTGCCATATTGTTCTTCATCATAAACCACAACTAGCTGCACCAAACCTCGGTAGCGTTCCATATCGCTTATTATATCTTCAGCAATGGCGCGCTGTTTGTTAAATTTCAAACTGTTATAATACGTTAGGTTTTCCTGATATTTCTTAGAAACGTCTTCGTAAACCTTTCTGGCCTTTTCAGGTTTGTCGAGTTCGTAATACCCAATAACAAAGGGCTCCAACAGCGAATAATATTCAAAATATTCTATTGGCATTTTTTCCATCGCAAGGTCGAGTACCTTCTCTGCTTTAACCATTTTGCCTTCATTTATAAGTGCTTCGGCAAGACGGGCTAGATTGCTTCTGTAGGTGATTCCGTTTCTGCGGGTTTCGGTATCGTGGTAAATATCTGGACTGCCGCTATTGCCCCAATCCCAAGACATAACGATATCATACATTTTGTCTGCGTCAATTCGGCCCATATCAAACGGACTTCTTTTGTTGAGTGGTGTTCTGATTGGAACTAATTTATAGACTACACCGTCCAACTGCAGATAATCCTTCATCCATAAATAATCATCATCGCCAAAACTTCCGCCGCTGAAATAAATAGGGCGCTCCCAATTGTTATTGGCAATAATATCCAGCATCATCATTCTATTTTTGTAGAGAATATCACCTTTCAGATTTATGTCTATATACGGCACAATCTTATCAGCATCTTCCGGAGCCACGATACCATTTTTTAATACCGTTTCTTTATCAACGGGAATACGGATCACTTTTGAAGGAAATGTATTCACTTGCTGCCCGCTTGGCAGCTCCATTTGGGTGGCTGGACTATCGTTTGCCACAAAATTCATCCACGTTTTAATATCGATGGTGTCTTGCGTGGTTTGTTGGTATATTAGAAAGTCGCGCGTTCCCCAACGGTATTTGTCATGCGTTAATTGTGAAGGAATAGGATCGCTGGTAAAGGCTTTCTTCTTCATATCGTCAATATACCAATCTGTTTGGAATAAGCTCGTATTTACAATACGTACATCCTGCCTGTAGCCTTCCACATTTTGTGCATACCAAAGTGCAAAAGTATCGTTATCGCCAATTGTAAAGAGAATTGCATTTTCATCGCAGGAATCCAAATACATTTTTCCCATTGATTGTGCGGTATAACGATTGCTTCGGTCGTGATCGTCCCAGTTTTGGGTGGCCAGCAATACTGGCGCCGCTAAAGCCGAAATGGTAATGACAATGGGGAGTGCGATTTTGGGTTTCAGATAATCTTTTACTAAATCGAACAGCGCATACACGCCATAACCTATCCACATGGCAAATACATAGAAACTACCCACCAGCGCATAATCCCGCTCGCGTGGTTCAAAGGGTCTCTCGTTCAGATAAATTTTCAGTGCTAAACCAGTAAATAGGAAAAACACCAATAAAACCCAAAAGCTTTTTTGATCGTTTTTAAAGTGAAATACCAAACCGATAACACCCAAAATTAGGGGAAGGAAAAAGTAGGTATTCCGGGCTCTGTTGTTTTTCATGTCGCTGGACAAACTATCTTGATTGCCCAAGCGCACTTCGTCTATAAACTTGATGCCGCTAAGCCAATTGCCGTGCAAATCTGTGTATTGGCCCTGCACATCGTCTTGTCTTCCAGTGAAATTCCACATAAAATAACGCCAATACATATAGCCAAACTGAAACTCAAACATGAATTTCATATTTTTAAAAAAGGACGGCTTTTGAATATCGAGATACTGTCCGAAATTTTTCAAAAACTTATCGTAATCACCTTTATCCACCAATCCTTGATTGTAGGCTTGTTTGAATTTATTCACTTCATCTACTAATCGGGGTTCGCTCAGATATTCGCTTTTTATCGAAAAATCTAATCCTCCGGTAAATTCCATATAATTGGCATTGTGTTCCGTACTCCACATTCTTGGCAGAAATGCCTTTTGAGAATCTTCGGTATTTTGGCTAGCATTTTTGAAGTTGTTTACAATAATGTATTTATTGGTGGCTTCATCTTTTTCGTATTTCGGCTTATCGTCTTTATACGGGTTGTCTTCATCTAGCCCAACATAGGTTTCGGTGAAAAGTGGCCCATAAAAAAGGTGTGTTTCTGGATATTGTTCGCGGTTGTAGTATGCCAAAAGCTCGCGTGCGTTATTTGGATTATTTTCGTTAATCACCGTTCCGGCATTTGCGCGTATTGGGAGCATTAACCAACTGGAAAAACCTATAAAAATAAAAAGGACACAAAGCAGGAGTGTGTTTAGCTGCACGAAGCCTTTGTTTCTGGTAATCCGCAGCCCATAAATAAATAATATAATAAACAGAATCGCCGCGAAAATAGTTCCCGAATTAAATGGAAGTCCGATGCTGTTTACAAAAAATAATTCTGAAGCACTGAAAAACTTCATGGTCACCGGCAGCAATAGTTTAAAGATGAAAAGAAGAATTGCAACGGTAACAATATTTGCAATGATGAAATTTTTAACCGAAATGGTTTTGTAGTGTTTAAAGAAATACAAAAACCCGATTGCTGGAATGGTTAGCAGTGCCATAAAGTGAACCCCAAAGGAGAGCCCAATTATAAATGCAATTAGAATTACCCAACGGTTGCCTCTTGGCTCAAGCATATCGCGTTCCCAGCGCAATGCGGTATAAAACAGAACCGACATTAAGAAAGCTGCACTTGCATATACTTCGGCTTCCACGGCGTTGTACCAAAAACTATCCGTAAACGCAAAGGCTAATGAACCTACAGCGGCACTGCCAATAATGGCCATTGCGCTTGTTCTATCAATTTCTTGATGTTTGGAAATTACATTTGTAAGTAAAATTGTCAGCGACCAGAACATAAAAAGTATGGTAAATGCACTGGCAAAAACAGACATTAAGTTAATGGTAAGGGCGATTTGTGAAGCTTCCGCAGCAAAAATGGAGAAAAAAGCACCTAGTAACTGATATAATGGCGCTCCCGGTGGATGGCCAACCTCTAAATTACTGGCGGTTGTAATATATTCGCCAGCATCCCAAAAACTGGCGGTAGGTTCCACGGTTAACCAATAGGTTATCAAGGCAATAGCAAAGACAAGCCAACCCGTAATTTTGTTCCATTTTGTAAAGTTGAAAGAACCCATAAGCACTTAAAAATTTTTATGGGACGAATTTACTAATAATATAGATAGCCCCAAGTATGTAAATGTGGTAACGTACAATATGATGTGATATTTTTACATAATTCCAGATTTGTAAAAAAGAACCGAAATATTTTTACAATAAAATATTTGCACAAGCCAAAGTTTGTATTAAATTTGCAACCGCATTACGGTATTGGCCCATGGTGTAACTGGCAACACGTCTGTTTTTGGTACAGAAGAGTCTAGGTTCGAGCCCTAGTGGGCCAACTTTTATAAACCCTAAGAAGCTGTAAAATAAGCTCTTAGGGTTTTTTTGTACCGCCCATTGTACCGCCCGTCTTTGGTTTTAAGGTAAATTTTTTTTAGATTTTTAGGAGTCCTCTAAAATTCCTACTAAAAAATCACATTTAGAGAGTTCATCCCAAAGACTATCATTAATATTTTCAAGCCTTTCTATTCTTGCCCTACTTTGCCGCAATTCCTTGTTAAGTTCGAAGTTGTCCATTGGTTTTTCATTGCAACCTAAAAAAAAAGCGATATAAATAAAAGTTTTTGCATTTTACAAATTTTAAGTATTGTTGTTTTGTTTTCTATAATGGGTTTCTGAAAGCAATTTCATTTCAAAATAAAGATTGTTTGGTTCCTGATTGTTCGTTAATGTGTTTAATAAATATTGAAGATGGGCGGCATTTTTTGCACCAGCAAGGCATCCTTCTATAAATACTATATTCATGATCCTTTTGAACTGGTCTGTACTTAAATTGGAAATATCTTTTTCAGTTATTATTTGAGAAAAATAATTTGTGTATTTCATTTATTGGATAAAATCCAAATTTACGGAATATTTCCATTTCTCCCTTATTAGATTTTGTTTAAAAAGTGAAAATATTTTTTATATTTCTTTATTCTTATAATTGAAGTTCGGAGAGATTCCAATAACTACATGGTATTATCGGTTGCCTGCGTAGTAATTCCGCGTTGCATTGTTGATTGCCCGCAGTTGCGCGCGGTGTTGCATTTTTGATTGCCACGAAGTTGCGCGGTGTTGCATTTTTGGTTGCCACGAAGTTGCGAGGTGTTGCATTGTTGATTGCCCGCAGTTGCGGGGGGTGTTGCATTTTTGGTTGCCAAGAAGTTGCGAGGTGTTGGATTGTTTATTGCCCGCAGTTGCGCACGCTATTCCATTATTGATTGCTCCGCATTACTTCCGTGTTGTATTTTCACTGTAGTTGTAGTTATTTAATTTAAATATCATTTAAGCCTACTAAATAAGAAAATATCAAAGATGTAAGAATTAAAACTATTCAATCACCGTTGTTGAGCATCATATTTTAATAACATAGAGATATCACTTCTTTATTATGGTTACTGGTTTTCCGAATAAAACCTTCGGATGGACACAGTGTGCTTGGTCGAATAATTAAGGAAAAAGGGATGGGAATACTGCTTTTTTAATATATTTGAGTTACGGCTTACTGCTTTATTCTCCCCTTTTAGTTAAAACACGCTGGCTCATTATGCCTTGCCGTGGTTTGATATGCTTAAAAATTTGAAATATAATTAATAAAAAATAATGGTGTCCATTTGCGGTATAAACGCAATATCCATGTTGTTTATAGACATGTTAGCCTTCATTAAAAAAACCGAGAAACTGAATGAACTTTACAGATAGAATAAAACCAACAGACAAAGGAATAACAACTTACCTTGACGAACTGAAAAACCAAGATTATCAAATTCCGACATTCCAAAGAGACGTAGTTTGGGAAAAAGAAAATGTAAAAAAACTGTGGGACAGTATTTATAAATTCTATCCATTAGGCAGTATTCTCGTTTGGAAAACTGATTTAAAGCTTCAAAATCACAGAGAAATTGGCGGACACAAAATAGTTAATGACAATTTCAACCGAACTGAATATCAGTATTTATTAGACGGACAACAAAGAACCACTTCCCTACTTACTTCACTTTATGGCGGAAAAATTGAAGGAAGAGAAGATTTTGACCCAGCACTTTTTGTAGATATTACAGTTGAAAGTTCAGACGATACAGATGATGAAAGCTACAAAAAACGATTTCTCTATTGGGATGAAATTGACGACAAAAACGGAACTTTTAAAAGAAACATTAGCAAGAAAAAAAAGTTCGATGAAGGACTGATTTTAAAGCTAATCGACATTAAAGAAAAGTACAACGACATTCAAAAAACGGTTATCAAACACCCAGAAATTGACCTAAATTTTGACCACCAATATATTGAGGAACTTGGTCGCATAAAACAAGTTCTTGATAATTACAGACTTTCATTTATAGAATTAAAAGGCATTCAAGTTTCAGAAGTTTGCCAAATATTTGAGCGAATAAATCAAGCAGGAAAACCGTTAGACATTTTCGATATTGTTGTAGCAAAAACATTTAGACCAAAATCGGCTTCGGACAGCGGATTTTATTTAAGAGATTTAATAGACGGATTTCGAGAAATTAACAACAGTAGATTTCTACAATTAAGTGACTTTGACTATCTGCAAATTCTATCAATTCTAATTAGAGAAAATATCGAAAATTCGGGAATTGTAAACATTACGCCTCGATACTTAAACGATATAAAAACTGAACAAATAGAAACAATTTGGGCAGATTCTAAAAAGGCAATTTTAAAGACATTCGACTTTTTCGAGAACACATTAAACCTAAAAGGTCCACAGTTAATACCATACAGATATTTCTATCTTACAATATCAAATTACTTCTATCAAAATAGCAATCCAGATTACGATTTTTTAAAGAAATACTTTTGGTTTAATAGTTTGCATAGAGACGACTTATTGAGCAATACAACAGATATTAAAAATCATATTACTTTTCTAAACAAAGAGAAAAATAAGGAAGAATATCAATTTGAACGCTTCTTAATTGACCGAGACACTTTGAGAAAAGCTTCATACAGTTCAAAAGGTGTTTCTTCAAGAGCAATCCTTGCACTCTTTGCGACTAACCAACCGAAAGATTGGAAATTTACAGATAGAAATGTAATTGCGGAAAACTTCTTTTTCTCAACTGACAAGCCAAATTTGCACCACATTTTTCCAACAGACTACATTGCGAAAAATCCAGGTTCTAATACTATTGACAATAATTCTCTAATGAATATTGCCTATTTGACCCAAATAACGAATTTAGAAATTAGCAATAAAAATCCTTTAGATTATATCTGCGACTATGACAAAAATCCTGACTTTCCAACAGCTATTAAATCACATTTAATTCCTGAACAAATATTGGAATGGTCAAGTTTACCCGAAATGCCTGAAAACGCTTTGGACTTATTTATAGAGCAAAGAATTGATTTGATAATCGAGCAGTTGAAATCAAAACTGAACGGAATTAAATTTGAAGTCATAGACACAAGAGAAAACGTAATGGCGGAAAATGAATAACGAAAGGCTAACAATGTATATAAAAAATAGGCGAGATAGTAGTAAATTCAAGGCTTTTGGCTCGTATCAAGCTTTGTGTTTAACCGAAAGTTTCGTGCTTCGAAACCGCCTACTTTTCATATACTAAACGTTAATGCAAGAAAAAAATCGAAATAGAAAATGACAATTAAGGAATCAATATTAAAAAGTTTAGAAGATTTAAAAGGACTTGTGAATTATATGGATATTTATAACCATATAATTGAAAATAATTATTACGATTTTGGAAAGGCAAAAACACCCGCTTCAACTGTTTCTGCATTAGTCGGAGATTTTATAAGAAATGGCGATAGTCGAGTTAAACGATTAAAACAGGAAAACGGAAGTTATTCATATTATCTGACTAAAAATGAACAAAATATTGATTTGGAAATTTTGGCTGGAATTTCTGAATCTACGCCTACAAAAATCAGACAGACTAAAACTTACGCTGAACGGGATTTACATAAACTTTTAAGCAGTTATTTAAAGAATACGCAGATTTACTCTAAAACAATATTCCACGAACAATCCAAAAACGGAAAGGATAGCAATCAAATTTGGTCACATCCAGATATGGTAGGTATTAAATTTCTCAATCTTCAAACCAAAGCAAGCCAAAACTTTTTAAAGTCTATTAATAGAGTTGACACTTTCAAATTGAGCTCATACGAAATCAAAAAAGAAATTAATAGTGACGCTGAATTAAAAAAGGCTTTTTTTCAAGCAGTTTCAAATTCAAGTTGGGCGAATTTTGGTTATTTAGTTGCATTTGAATTTAGCGACAGTCTTTCGGAAGAAATGGAAAGATTAAACCAATCTTTCGGAATCGGAATAATTGAATTAAACGCGAACCCATACAAAAGCAAAATACTTTATCCGCCAATTTACCGTGATTTGGACTTTAAGACAATCGATAAACTTTGTAAAATAAACTCGGAATTTGAAACTTTCATAGAACAAGTTGATAAGCTAATGACAGCTTCAGAAAGATACTTCAGATCAACCGAAAAAGAACTCGACGAATCTTGTGATACATATTTTGAGAGTGATACAGAAATAGAAAATTATTGCAAAGACAAGAAAATACCAATAGATGAATAATCATTACCAACAACAAAAAGCTGAGATAAAAAACAACCTTTTTCTTCATTGATTTCCATCACAATTACGCTACTTATAGATTTATTTTATCGCCAGCACCGAAACGAATTTCTCATCATTTCGCTTTGCACGCGGTCAGTTGCAATTCGTCATGCCCCGCATTGTATCCCGAATCTTTGAATAGAAATACCTTCGTTTATAGTGACAGACTAATCATTTCGCGTTGCACGCGTCCTGTTGCAAGTCTTCATGCCCCGCAACGTTTGCCGAGATGGGGCACATAAAGAGTTAGATCTCGATTTTTGAAATCATTAAGTCGATTCAAAGGGTCTAAAAGTTCAGTTTGATTATAGGCCCAATGAATATATTCTTTAAATTCATTTTCAAACAAACCATTTGTATCCTTTATTTTCTGTTCAAAAGCTTTAAGATAAGACCGGATGTCGTTAGCTATTTTATGGTTTTGAGCATCAGAAACTAACTTTTCCCATTTTTCTTTCTCAATGGCATTTTCTATGGCTATTTCTTCTTCAATTTTTCGTTGAGCTTCTCTTTTTTCTTCTTCTATTCTTTGTCTTTCTCGCAATTCGGCCCATCTAATACTCTCTTTCTCAATCTGGCTATAAATTGCGGGTAAACACTCTTCGAGCGTTTTATTGTCTTTGTCAATCCAGCCCTTTCGAGCATAACTGCCAATTTGAAATTCAAGTTTGTTACTTTTTTCATAAGTTTCGTGAGAATATCCACGTTTACCCATAGTTCGTTTTCTAAAATACTTTTGTCTCAAATTAATTTCTGTCAGTTGGCCATACATTTCTATATGGCAATTATCATATTCAAATTGGATACTGTGATTATTCGCTTCAAGCAGCAGGATTAAATCATTCATAAATTTTAAAGCTCTTTTCCTAAGTTTTGGTTCTACTGAAATCGGCAAAAATTGACTGTTATATTTCTTCTGTTCTTCCCAACTAATGTCTTTCTTCTTGTCAATTTTTTCTAACTCGATTTTGGTTGCCTGAACGAGTGGATGGTATTTTAACGGCATAACATTTATTTTTTTCGGATTAATCTATTGGTAATTAGAAAGTCATAAAGGATTAGACACTTCTATTACAATAAAAATAATACTTCTTGTCTGAAAGATTTTTTATAATGTCTGATATTACTATTTTTAACATCTCCCCTTTTAACAATAAAAATTATGTATCCATATTTCCCACAGAAAAAATAAAAAATAGATGAGTGAAATTAATAATTGCCCAAATTGTCAAGCTCCAATTAAAAGTGGAATATTATCTAGTAATGCACTTTACTCGAAAATGCAAACAGCAATTATAAATGAATATAAGGAACCCAAATCTGATGGCTATTGTTCAAAATGCGGAAAGGAGCTTTACGAAAAATACTCAAACCAAATTCTTTTTGAGAGAAGAAATATAATAAATGAGTTAGAAAGGTTAATTATCTTAATTCCTGTAATTTCGATTCACACACCACTAAATTGGGATTACGAAATTATAGGAATGGTTACTGGACAATCAACAACGGGAACTGGTGTAATTACGGAATTTACGTCTTCTTTTACAGATTTTTTTGGTGCGCAATCGGGCAGACACAATCGAAAGCTGAAAGAAGGTGAAGATATGTGTTTTATACAATTAAGAAAACAAGCATTGGATTTGGGTGCAAATGCAGTGATTGCCACTGATATAGATTATTCAGAGGTTGGAGCCGGGAAAGGTATGTTAATGGTATGCATGTCTGGAACAGCTGTAAAATTAAATAATATCGATGTTATTGGAAAAGGTAAAGGTCAATTGCTCCAGAAATTGACAGAGGCTAACGATCGATTTAAATTTTTATCAGGCTATCAGACCATTCACGATTAATAAAATTTCACGATAACCATATAAACTTTTTTAAGTTAAAATAATTGTGAACAGAATCGTTCGCTAATAACAAAAACTCAATAACCAATATTAAAATATATAAATGTCCGAAGATCATAAAAAACAACTGGAACAACAACTCTGGAACATAGCAAATACCTTACGAGGCAAAATGAATGCGGATGAGTTCCGTGATTATATATTAGGATTTATTTTCTATAAATATTTGGCCGAAAAAATGGAGATTTACGCCAATTCCATTCTTAAACCCGATGGTATTAAGTTTACCGATATAGACGAAAATACCAAGAATGGTAAAGAATACATAGCTGCCATTCGCGAAGAAGCTTTGGAAAAACTGGGCTACTTTTTAAAACCTTCTGAACTTTTTAGCGCGGTGGCTAAACGTGGCAATCATAATGAAGTTGTTGCATTGGACCAAGCTGCGGAGGATGTCCATTCCTATAATACGAAGCACAACTTTATACTTGAAGATTTACAGAAAATCCTAAACAACGTACAGAACAGTACGATGGGCACCGAGAGCGAGGAAGATTTTGACAACCTCTTTGAAGATATGGATCTCAATTCTACCAAATTGGGGAAAACTCCGGAAGCAAGAAACGAGATTATCGCCAAGGTACTCGCGCATTTGGATAAAATTGATTTTAAATTAGAGCAGACCGAACTTGATGTTTTAGGGGATGCTTACGAATATCTCATTGGAAAATTTGCCAGCGGCGCGGGGAAAAAAGCGGGGGAATTTTATACGCCACAAGAGGTAAGTATTGTATTGGCAAAATTGGTAACAACCGGAAAAACCAAATTAAAATCTGTTTACGATCCTACCTGTGGGAGTGGTTCTTTGCTTTTGCGGGTTGCGAAGGAAGTTGAAGAAGTAAATAACTTTTATGGTCAAGAACTAAACCGGACCACTTACAACTTGGCACGGATGAATATGATCCTGCACGGCGTACATTACCGCAAGTTTGATATTAAACAAGAAGACACCTTGGAGCATCCACAACATTTGGAACACCGCTTTGAGGCCATTGTAGCCAATCCGCCATTTTCTGCGAATTGGAGTGCCAACCAGCTTTTTATGAGCGATGATAGGTTTAGCCAATATGGGAAGTTGGCTCCGGGCAGTAAAGCAGATTTCGCTTTTGTACAACACATGGTTCATCATCTGGCCGAAAACGGACAAATGGCGGTAGTTTTGCCCCACGGCGCATTGTTTAGAGGTGGTGCCGAAGCGCATATACGCGAGTATTTAATAAAAGAAAAAAATTATTTGGATGCCGTTATTGGCTTGCCCGCCAACATATTTTACGGTACTAGTATTCCTACTTGTATTTTGGTTTTTAAAAAATGTAGAGAAAACCCTGACGATATACTGTTTATTGAAGCTAGTGAGCATTTTGAAAAAGTAACAACCCAAAATATGCTCCGTGATGCTGATATTGAAAAAATTGTAAACACCTATCGAAATCGCGCTATTGAAAATAAATACAGCTACGTATCGTCTTTAGATGAAATAGCCGAAAACGACTACAATTTAAATATTGCGCGCTATGTAGATACTTTTGAAGAAGAGGAAGTCGTGAACATTACATCCATCGCAAAGGAAATACAAGCCGTGTATATCGATTTAAAAGACACCGATACGCGAATAGCTTCGTTTTGTAAAGAACTAAATATTGAAACCCCTTTTTAAGATGCAGAAAACAAAACGGCTAGTGCCTCAATTACGGTTTCCAGTTTTTCAAGATGAGTGGGAAAATTCAGAATTTAGAAATATTGCTAAAAGAAGAAAAGATAGATTTAATCCTAAAGATTCTAATGAAAACCAACCTTGCATTGAATTGGAGTGTTTATCCCAAGAAACGGGTTTTTTGCTTGGCACTCTAAATTCGAAAGATCAAAAGAGCATTAAAAATGTTTTCGTGAAGAATGACATACTGTTCGGTAAACTGAGACCCTATTTGAAGAAATTTTATAAAGCCGATTTTGATGGAGTATGCTCTTCCGAAATTTGGGTTTTAAATGGGGTTAAATTAGAAAATGAATTTTTGTATTACCTTATTCAAACAGACAAGTTTAATTATGAAGTGAATCAAACTTCGGGCTCAAAAATGCCAAGAGCAGATTGGAATTATATTTCAGAAATTAAATTTAGTTTTCCCTCCATTAGAGAACAACAAAAAATTGCAGAGTTCCTAACCGCCATAGAAACTCGAATCCAAAGCTTGACAAAAAAGAAAAGTCTTTTGGAAGAATATAAAAGAGGGGTATTGCAACAAATATTGAGGCAGGAGATTAGATTTAAACATGATAATGGCGTTGCTTTTCCTAAATGGGAAAAACGTAAATTTTCAGATGTTTTATTTGAACATAAATTAAAAAGTACAGGGAATGAAGAAGTACACTCTGTTTCCGTGCATAAAGGTGTAATAAATCAAATAGAGCATTTAGGAAGGAGTTTTTCTGCTAAAAACACGGATCATTATAGTAGAGCTTTACCAAACGACATTATTTATACTAAAAGCCCCACAGGAGATTTTCCATTAGGAATTATTAAACAAAATCATATAAAAGAAGATGTTATAATTTCGCCACTATATGGAGTATTTACACCTGAAACGAAAGAATTAGGATATATTTTACACGTGTATTTTGAGTCTCCAATTAATACATCTAACTATTTAAGTTCAATAATTCAGAAAGGAGCAAAAAACACAATCAATATAACTAACACTACATTTTTATCTAAAAAAATGCTATTGCCAGTTTCAAAAGAAGAACAAGCCAAAATTGCTAATTTCTTATCTGCTATTGATAAAAAGATAGAGTTGGTAGACAAACAGATAGAAAAAACGAAAACCTATAAAAAGGGGCTGTTACAGCAGATGTTTGTGTAGATTAAAAGTTAAAATATATTCAACAAATGGTAAAAAGTAGTAAAATGTGGTTAAAGTATGGTGATTTTCCCCATATAGCATGTATATTTGCACCAACAGTACACACCACGCTACCCGTAAGAACAGCGTCCCAGGGTGTGTCTTTTGCTTTTTATACCTTTCCTTTTTTGCTAATTTTAATATTTTCTTTCTATGTTTAGCAAAAAGGCATTCACAATCGAGGAGCAAATTGCTCAACTTCAAGAACGTGGTTTAGAAATTCCAAATTCCATACTTGCTGCAAAGTATTTATCTAATATTAGCTACTATCGTTTAGGGGAATATTGGTACGTTATGCAATCTGATAAGGTTGCGCATAAATTTAAACCGAACAGCAAATTTAAGGACGTAATAGCACTATACAATTTTGATGCAGAATTGCGTATGTTACTCTTTGACGTTATTGAAAAAATAGAGATTAGTTTGCGCAGCAAATTGATTTATCACTTATCCCATGAAATTGATCCTTGGTGGTTTCAAAACTTTGAATTATTTAATGACAGTCTCGCCTTAGTAAAAACATTGGCAAACCTACAAGAAGAACTTGAGCGATCTAAGGATATTACAATTAAAAACCATTTTAAAATTCATAAAGATGATAAACGATTTCCTCCTTCCTGGAAATCCTTAGAGCAAACAAGCTTTGGAGCATTGTCTAAATTATATGGAAATTTAAAGCCCACCGTAAAATCTAAGGATGCAATTGCAGCAGAGATGGGCGCCGTAAATCACACATACTTGCCCAGTTGGTTACAGTCTATTGCCCAAATCCGAAATTGTTGTGCACATCATTCTCGATTGTGGAATAGAAATTTACCTGGTACAGTTAAATTATTATCGAAACCTCCTAACCCGTGGATTAATGATCCTGAAAATGTGCCTAAACAACATGAATTTATACATCTTTATGTACATATGTGTTTAATGAAGTATTTAATAAACGTAATTCAGCCTAATAATAATTTCACAAAGCGTTTAAATGATTTATTTATAAAGTACCCAAATGTTGATCCTAATGCCTTGGGAATGAAACCTGATTGGATGCAAGAACCACTTTGGCAACAATAAAAAATGAGTACCCAACCAGAACAAATATTAGAAAATCAATTAGTAGCGCAGCTATCAACTATTGGGTATGCCAAAGTTAAGATTGCGGACGAAGCTGCATTATTGGCGAATTTAAAAACCCAATTAGAAAAGCATAACAATATTACTTTTTCTGCTAAAGAGTTTGAACGTGTACTTAATATTCTAAGTAAAGGTTCTGTATTCGAGAAAGCCAAAACATTAAGAGAGAAACAACATATTGTTAGAGATAATGGTGATAATCTTTATTTTGAATTTATAAACACCGAGCACTGGTGCCAAAATGAATACCAAGTAACGCAACAGGTTACTATGGAGGGCAGCTACAAAAACCGTTATGATGTAACTTTATTGATAAACGGTTTGCCTTTGGTTCAAATAGAATTAAAGCGGCGCGGCTTGGAAATGAAGGAAGCTTTTAACCAAATAAACCGTTATCAACGGCATTCGTTTGGGGCAAAGTCTGCTTTGTTTCAGTACGTGCAAATCTTCGTTATTAGCAACGGTGTAAATACCAAATATTACGCAAACAATAGAAATCAATCCTTTAAACAGACTTTTTATTGGACAGATAAAGAAAACAAACGTTTAACCAATATTCTCAATGGGTTTACCAGTGAATTTTTAGAGCCCTGCCATATTTCTAAAATGATCTGTAAGTACATCGTGATGAACGAAGCGCACAAAATATTGATGGTGCTCCGGCCTTATCAATTTTATGCCGTGGAGAGCATTATTGATAGAGTGCAAAACAGTTCGCGCAACGGCTATATTTGGCATACTACCGGATCAGGGAAAACATTGACTTCATTTAAGGCCAGCCAGATTATTATGCAATTGCCACAAGTGAAAAAAGTGGTATTTGTGGTAGATAGAAAAGATCTGGATTACCAAACCACTAAGGAGTTCAATAGTTTCTCAAAAGGAAGTGTAGATGGAACAGATAATACCAAAGCCTTGGTAAAACAATTCAGTGATGATACGCGACTAATTGTAACCACCATTCAGAAACTAAATACCGCCATCAGCAAAAAGAAGTATTTGGCGAAGATGGAAAAATTAAAAGAAGAGCGCATTGTTTTTATTTTTGATGAATGCCATCGCAGCCAGTTTGGCGAAACCCATAACCGTATAAAAGCATTTTTCAACAATTACCAGATGTTTGGTTTTACTGGCACCCCAATTTTTGCGGATAATGCTGTAAAAAATGAATTAGGAAAACGCACTACCAAAGAATTGTTTGGCGACTGCTTGCACAAATACGTAATTACTGATGCCATCAAAGATGAAAACGTTTTAAAATTTTCGGTGGAGTATGTGGGCAAATACAGAAAAAAGGAAAGCGCCACCGAAATAGACATAGAGGTAGAAGACATTGACCGCAAAGAGTTGATGGAATCCCCAAAGCGATTGGAAAAGATTGTTGATTACATTATAGCGAACCACGATCGTAAAACCCATAACAGGGAGTTTACAGGAATGTTTTGCGTAAGCAGCATAGATATGTTGGTTGATTACTATGATATTTTCCAGCGTAAAAAAGAGGAAGGTCAGCACAATCTTAAAATTGCAACCATCTTTAGCTATGTGGCCAATGAAGATGATGCAGATGCCAATGGTTATATTCCAGATGAAATGGCAACGGCCGCTGAACCAGGTGCAATTTATGATCTAAATCCACACAAAAGGGATAAGCTTGAAAGCTATATTGGCCATTACAACCAAATGTTCGGTTCCAATTTTACAACTAAGGACAGTCAATCATTTTACAATTATTACAACGACATTTCAAAGAAAGTAAAGGAACGTAAAATTGATATTCTGTTAGTCGTCAATATGTTCCTAACAGGTTTTGACAGCCCAACATTGAGCACTTTATATGTTGATAAAAACCTAAAGTATCACGGCTTAATACAAGCTTATTCGCGTACCAATAGGATCATCAACGAACAGAAATCGCAGGGAAACATAGTAGTTTTCCGAAACCTCAAACAAGTTACCGATCAGGCCATCACGCTCTTTAGCAACAAAGAAGCTATTGAAGTGATTATTATGGAGCCGTATGAGGATTATGCCGAAAAGTTCAATGAAGCTTATACAGCACTGCTTGAAATCACTCCAACGGTGAACAGCGTTAATGACCTGGTTAGTGAAGAGGACGAGTTGGAATTTATCAAGGCATTTAGAGAGTTGATGCGTTTAAAAAATACCATGACCACTTTCGCTAATTTTGATTGGGAGGACTTGGACATGGAAGAACAGTTGTTCAATGATTTCCGAAGCAAGTATTTGGATTTATGGCAGAAGGTAAAACAGGATCACAGCAAAGAAAAAGTCTCCATCCTTGAAGATGTAGATTTTGAATTGGAGTTGATCCACCGCGATGACATCAACGTTACCTATATCCTGAAATTATTAGCAGATATGAAAGGTGCCAATAAAGCCGAACAAGAAGCCAAGAAAAAAGAAGTTGTGGACTTGCTGGCCGGGGAAGCCCATTTACGCAGCAAACGCGAATTAATTGAAAGGTTTATTCAGGAGAATTTACCTGTTATAGAGGATTCTGACAACATTCCGCAGGAATTTGATAAATTCTGGACCGAAGAACAACAAAAAGCGTTTGAAGCATTTGTTAAGGAAGAAAATCTCTCATCCGAAAAAACCCAAAAACTTATTGAAGATTATCTCTATGCTGAACGCGAACCGTTGCGGGATGAGCTTTTGGATTTAATTGAAGGAGAAAAGCCATCTGTTTTAAAACGTAAATCGATAGGAGACCGAATACTTAATAAAGTGGTTCTTTTTGTGGAGACTTTTATTAATGGGATGGATGGGCGTGGTTAGTGATACTTTATTGAATTAATATTTTTCTTATATTTGATATTCTCCCCAGAAATAAGCCGCTCTTTTGTTCTTTCTGATTAATACTTAAAGTTAACTGATTTAGTGAAAAGCAAACTTAAGCCGTGTATATCACATTGCTTTTCCCTGTTTAATTCTTTAGTATTTTCCATTTTATTAAGTTATTTAATTTTTCAAAATTTTTGTTTATTTAGTCGCAACGTGGCATACACGCATCACGTTGCCAGTAATTTAAAAAACAATCCCGAATGTTTGGAATAAAAGAAAAAATAAATGATGATTCGCTCTATATGTTAAATGATATGGTAGAGAATCAAGTTATAAATTCTAAAAAAGAACTCTCGGAATTATCACCAGATAATGAAGAAAGAATAGAATTTCTAACTACACAAATTAAAAACTACGAAACAGAGCTTGAAAGATTTAAAGCAAGTATAGAAAAGCAACTTAAAGAGAGATTTCAATTTTCAATAGAAGAACTTTATGCAATGTACGGACAGTATGAAAATAAGTACATCTCAATTGAATTTCATAAGTTTTCAGAATCTGCTTCAAAATTTGGTAGAAATATTGCTGGTGTTATCATATATCAAAAAAAAGAAAGAGAAGAATTAGAAAAAGCTTTATCCGAAGAAACCGTTCCAAGAACAAACGCAATGGTAAAGTTGGATTGTAGTAAAAACGAGAAATTATCTGACGAGCAAAAAGCGCAATTGTTAAAAAATGGATTTAAAAGTGGCGATGTTTATGAAGTTTTAGCGTCCAATATGCCTCTTGTAAAATCTTATAATCAAGCTGGTAAAAAAGAGATTCCAAATACAATGGACATCAAATTTGACTCAAGAGATATGGATATAAATCACACCTATCTGTATTTGTTTAGTCAAAGAATTAAAAACGGAGGAAAATTGATTGCAGAAGAATGGGCAAAATTCTGTGGTATAGGTATTAATTTTGAGCCATCATCAGCAGATTCAGAAATAATGAAAATAGTTGCGTTTGATGAGGAAGGCAACTTAAAACCTTTGGTTAGATTCTATGAATTAGAAGCAAAATTCTATTCAAAAAATATTTCAAAAGAAGAAATTGCAGAGTTTAACACGTTTCTAAAGCAAAGAAGGGAAATTAGAACCGAACAAATAAGAAAAGAAATAAAACGCTCGACTAATAAGACTTTAGAGAAATTCCAAGAAGAATATCCTGAAATTTATAGCGAAATCCAAAAATCAATCATCCAATTCGATACAGAAACCTTGTATTATCACGATACTGTAAAACCTATTTATTGGAATTATGAGAGTTATTTGCATATTTATTTACGCCATTGTGATGAGTTAGAAATTGAGGGACATTTTGAAGATAAAACTAAATTTCAATACAATCAAAAAGATATTAGGCGTATTCTAAAAATAGCAATTGAAAATTTAAAAGATAAGATTAACGAAAGACTAACTTTGGGTAAGGAATTTAGAATATGGGATGATAAAGCATTATATTTTAATGGAAATCATTACTCAATTCATATTTTAAAAGACGGTAGAGTCGCGTCATTTCATCCAATGGAAAATCCAAAGGAATAAAAACTACTGGAAACAAAGAACTGTGGTAATCGGAAATAAAACAATTGATATCTGGGAAGACGATCAATTATAAATTTATTATCAATAATTATCTCCTATAACTTTTGCCTTTAAATTCTACAATATTAAACATCTCGAATAGTCTATCATATACTCGACCCCCATACTTTTCATAGAACTGTTTAATTCCCATTTTCACATCATCAGGAGAATCTGGGTCAAAATTACAAGTCATAAGGGTTAAATTTTTTTTCTCGTAACGAAGTTCAAGAATATCTTTGAATATGAATTTTACACCATAATTATTGGCTTTCTCCTCAGTAAGAATATCATCAAAAAAACGATTGGCTTCACTGAAATCTTTCATAAACTTAGCTTTGTCTGCTGGCTTTTCCGCAGCTTCATATTTCTGATTCACTTCCATGACGTGATGGTGTATTGAATATAAAACATTTGTTTTTTTTAACACTTGAAGTAGTGTTTTGAGTATGGTTGATTTACCTGTTCCGAAATCGCCTATTATCAGTAAGCCTTTGTTAAGGGAAGGTTGTGATAGTTTACTTACGATTGGGGATGTAAAAAAATCTTTGTTTTTTGTAAAATAATTTATTAGAGTATTTACCCGTAAAAGGGATTCTTCATTCAAAACAAAATCCTTTTGATGCTCATGTTCAAACTCGATTAAAAATAATTGTAATAATGTTTCTTGATTCATAATTATCGTTTTATATCTAACATTGATTTTTTTGTTTGCGATTTTTCATTTCGCGCCCACTTTGCCAGTCTTTTATCTGTTTCCCAAAAGCTTTCATTTTGAAATCGAAATTTCCCGGTTACTTTATTTTTTTCAGTCCAATAATTATAAAAATCATTTAAAATTTTAGTTGAATAATTTGAGTGTAAAAAAACCTCTTCTTTAAATTCTTCAATACTTCTTTTTAATTCTTCATCATTATTAGTTGTTGCTGTTTGGTTGTTATTTGCTTGCTGGGTATTTGATAATTGTTTGTCATTCTGAATGTCAAGAAAAAAAGGGGCTGTGATTTGAATTTTAGTGAATTTGTTATGTGGAGTTGTGATTACATCTTTGGTATCTATCAACTTTTTTAAGGCCGTTCTTACCTTGCTAACTGAAAGCCCAGTTTCAATTGATAGTTTTTCAAATGAAGTGATTAATTGATTTGGAAGTATATCTTGTCCTCGCCATTGCTTACGTTTAAAATTTGCTTTTAAAAGTAAGTGCAACATTAATTTACAAGTATTGATATCATCATACCATTGCCACTCTAACAATGTTCTTGGTAGCTTTACAAAGCCTTTGTTGATAGCTTTCATCTTACCTACGAGAATTAAGTAGGACTTCTTCAATATCGGATTTTTTAAACCGGATTCTATTACTGATTTTGTACGGTTTCAAAATTTGCCTCTTGTACGACCAATCATGGATAGTAACTAAAGAAACTCCTAAAAACGCCGCGGCCTCCTTTCTGGTTAGCCATTCTATTTGTTTTGGAGCTTCTTTTTGTTGATAATACTTTTTAAAAGCATTATCAACAATAGTTCTAATGGACCCCTCTAATATTTCAGGTGTAATGTTGTGAAGTTGTGTGATGTCTTTTTTCATTCTTTATGGCTTTTAATTCGACACCACAAAGCTCAAAATAAAGTTAGGAAAAATTGTTTCAGAAAGTTTCAGAAACTTTCAATATGCGGATAATTTGTCAATTTTGAATAGTTAGTTACTTGAATAATTGTAATTTACATTTTTCAAAAATATTTCTTTCAACGCTGTTGCCCATATTCAATTCCTTCTCTATTCTTGTTAAAACTACTCCAAAATCACGTTTGATAAATTTTATAAATTCTATATCAGATCCGTGAAATGAAGCTACAAGTTTCTCAAATCTGAATATTTCATAATAGACCGAAAATTTCCTTTTGGTCGGACTCGGATCAGTTTTGATACAGTTTATAAACAACTGATATGAAACTTCATCCAAAAAAATTGGAGGTAAAGTAGGGGACATATAATTGTCAAAAGAGTTAGCTCTTTCACATTCCAAAATAATATCATCAAGAAATTTTATGCTTCTTAAAGTTGATACAACTTCAATCCAATCTGAGAAATTCTTTAATTGGGCATAGTCAAAGGAATCATTATGTTTTAATCCAGAAAAAGCAAAAGAAAGAACATCTTTATTTATACTCTCATCTCGAGGCAAATAGGAGCCTTCGTCAAACCAAAACTCGTGAAAATAATCTTTTAGTTTATCCATTTCAAAACAATGAAAAGGAAAAAATGAAGTATTATTTTTTTTCAGTTTTTTAATGGCTTTCTTTTTAAGTTTTAAGGCAGCATTTAAAGCATCTTTTTTATTTAGTGCAAAAGTGGTGTTCTCTTTAAACTTATATTTAAACCATTGTTCAGCTTGACCCAATTTCTCGCCAGTTTCATAATGTTTTATTTCCTTTAGAAATTCATTGAATAAATATTCGAGGTATTTCTTGTTTGATGAAAAACTGTCATCTTCAATTATATCAAATAAGGACTTATGGCCGGTATCTAATTTTTGATCATCATAAAGTTCATATATTTCGCTAATTGAAAGTTCACTATCAAAATTAAAGATCTCGTTTTCAACTAAAAATTGTAATTGCTGATCCAATGATAACTTAAAGAGAATTTCGAATGGGAATGTCTTCATTTCTAATTAAAAAAAGGATGTTTAGCCAACTTTTCTATTTGTTCCATTGGCGTAATTTTTATATAACTGTAAAAGGTTTTTTCATTTGTGTGACCGCTTATGGCCATAATATCAAAGACTGGCATATTTGCTAAATAGGCATTAGTGCAAAAGCTTCTCCGTGCTGTATGGTTGGTTATTAGATCGTATTTTTTGTATGTCTTGGAATCTTTCTTACCGCCTAATGTTTTTTCTATTGTAACCTTTTCTTTGATCTTGGCTTTTTTGCCAATTTTTTTTAAAGCTACATTAATATGTTGTTCTGGCATTTTTTTGGGAAGTTCGCCGTTTCTTTTCTTTAAAATCTTTTTTACAACAGGGTGAATAGGAATACCGACCACTTTACCAGTTTTTTGAGTTTTTATTTCAAAAAATGTGGTGCCGTGTTTAGTAACTATATTTTTTTTTGAAAGTTTGTTGAAATCTGAAACTCTTAGTCCTGTATATGCTCCAATTAAAAAAAGATCTCTCGCATTATCTCGTTTTGGCTTTTCAGAATAATCCGATTTTTCAATACTCTTTAATTCCTTTTCTGATAAATAGATAGCATATACTAATTCAGAGGGTTTATGGAAACTACGTTTTTTAAAATCCAAATTATTATGGAGACCTCTTTCAAGTGCGTTATTCATTATCGCCTTTATTAGTTTTATCTGATTTCCGATATAGTTATTCGAGAAGTTTTTCCCCTGTAAATATTCTAAATAATTTTTATGAAATTCAAGTGTGATTCCATCAAAGTCTAAGATTTCCGTTTCTTCAAAATATTCTTTTAAGTTTTTTAGGGAAGTACGATATGGCCTTACTGTATTTTTTGATAAGGGTTTATTTGTGGATGGGAGAGGATTTACTTCATAGTAGTCTATAAACCACTCATAGAACTCCAGGAAGGTTTTGTTATTTACGGATTTTTGTCTTTCCTCTTTTTCTAAAAAAATATCAATTTCTTTTTTAATTTTTTTATTATTCAGGTCCTGAGGCTTTTCTTCATATTCAAGAAGAAGTTTGCTGCAAAAACTAAATAGTTCAGATAATTTGGAATTGATATAATGACTGCGTGGTTCCTGTTGATTATTTTTGATTAGGTGTTTTGAGTCCCAATTTTTTTCGAGATTTACTTCATGTCCAGTTGCGTATCGTAACTGCTTTTTACGTCCGTAATTGACCTTAAGATAAATCTTATTACTTTTGTTATATGTTGGTCGAAGAAAGAATGAAATTGATGCCATAATTATAAAATTGTACCGCCCATTGTACCGCCCAAATTCTTATTCAAGCTTATTTAACTTAATTGAACTTTTTATTTGATGACTGCAAAGTACTATGAATACTTAATAAAAACAATAGGTTGAAGTAATTTATGTGAAGATGGATTAAAAAATACCTTGCCCTAGTGGGCCAACAAAAATTGAATCCCGATCTTGAAAAAGGTTGGGATTTTTCTTTTCACTAAATTTTTGTAGGGCGAGAAGTTTATCCTGAGCGCAGCCGAAGGGACCCCTAGTGGGCCAACTTTAAAAGCCCTTAACTATAATTAGTTAAGGGCTTTGTCTTTTTAATTTGAATTAAAGGTTTATTCCGAGATAAAGGGTCTTGATTATTCTTTAATAATTTTTAAAGTTTCTGAAAAACCTTCTGAAGTTTTCAAATTCACAAAATAAATCCCCGGGCTACCTTGAAGGTTTACTTCGAAGGTATCGGTGTTTACAAATCGTTCATTAGTAATTACTTGCCCGAGGATGTTTGTGATGGTTGTATTTATTTCTGAATAATTTTTTCCTAAATCAATAGTAAAATTTCCTGAAGTTGGATTGGGATATAAAACTGTTTTTGAAAGTCGATTATCCTCTAGGCCCAAAACAATGTTTACTACTTTTAAAGTAACGTTATCTGAGTTGCAAACAACATCATACGTATAAGTGCCATTTCCAAAGGTTGCTGTAACTTGTGCAGGGAGTTCACATTCATTTCTATTTGGAAACGTCATAATCACAAATTCATCATTTAACTGTGCATTATAACCTAGAATAATATCCAGTGTTCCAAATAACCTCGCTTTATTAGTAATGGCAAATACATCGTGCTCCGTTCCTGCTGCGGTACCATTAATTTCTAACTGATAAATACAATCTGGGGTGGCTTCAAAATCTAATAAATTGTTATAAGTTAGTGTTCCCACACCGTTATTTCCTGGTGCTATAGTTTGCCCAATTTCTGTGTTATATTTTGTGCCAATAGATCCTGCTCCTGTAACAATACCATCGCCTTCAAAGTTGTCATCAAAATCCATATTTCCTATTTCAATACTCAAAATTCCCGGACTGTTATTAGTTAACGTCCTTATGGTAGCAGTGCCTGTTCCAGTTGTTTTTTGGATAAGACCTGTGTTTATAAAGGGTCCGCCAGTAATATTAACACCATCTACAACTGTAATAACACCGAGTTCACGATTTTCGAATATTGAACCTTGTCCGATAGAAAGATTGTTTGCTGCTGCATCGAATAAAATAATACCCTCATTTTTAAATACCGCACCGCCTGCAAGTTGTGTTTGTTGGCTGCCCGTTCCTGTGAAATTTATTAGTCCATTATTCACTAAAACAGTACCTGCTGCTGCTTGTGCAGAGAGAGCACCTCCACGCCATACTACTCCTGCTGGTCCAGAGAAATCAAGAAAATTTTCGCCATTGTTAAAGACTCTCAAACCAGCACCATCAACTATAAACGGACCATCTAATTGTCCTGCAAGGGTTCCGATTATAAAATATCTATTTAAGCCATTTAATTCTAAAAATCCATTTGAATTTACATTGTATATGCCATCTGTTAAAGTTCCACTGTAAGATAAAATCATAGAACCACTATCTATATTTATGGTGCCGTCATTATTTTCAAACGTACTACTAATTGTAAATGATCCAGTGCCTGATGTTTTTTGAATCAATCCCTCATTAATTAAAAGCCCACCAAAAGGCGCGCTGGCAAAGCTGGCATCACCCACGGTCATTACTCCACTTGAAGTAATTGTTAAGAATTGGCTGGCGCTTCCACTATAATCTAAGTCTAATACTCCAGATGCAACATTCATCTGATTGTTTATCAAAATATTGCCTGCCAGATGTTTTGGGTCAGCTCCAAAAATATTTAGTTGACCATCAATAGTAGCAGAAAAATTATAACTGCTAAAATATCCTCCCTCAAAATTAATAATAGAGCCTGCTGCATAAGTTGCTCCACCAAAAGTTCTAAATTCTGAACCGGTCACAATATTAAGCACTGCATTGGCTTCTAAGGTAAGCCCATTCGCTACAGTTCCAACAGTTACATTAACCTCAAAACCAGATGGAATTAATACATCATTTGAATTTTGTGGTACGCCACCAGGAGACCAGTTGGCTGCATCTTCCCAAAGATTGTTACCAGTACTATTGTTAAAAGTTTTTAATTGGGCATTTGCCGAGAGTTGAAAGATTGCACATAAAATAAGTGCCGAAAAAATTGTTTTGAACGATTTCATAATATTTGGTTTTAAATTAATTATGAATCGAAAGTACCGTGCTCTAGTATTTTAGGTGTTCGGATTACTGCAAATAGCAAAAATTGGAACTAATTTGAAGTAGTTTTTTTAAACTGGGAAGGCGTTTGACCTGTTATTTTTTTGAAGGTGGTGTTAAAAGTAGTCTTAGAATTAAACCCAGCTTCTAAACCAATAGCGACTAAGGTGTAATCTGAAAATTCAGGTTGTAATAAGTATTTTTTAGACTCATTAACCCGAAGAAGATTTATATAATTTGAAAAAGTTGTTTTTAATTCAGAATTTATCATTCGCGATAAATGGCTGCTACTTATTTGAAGATCTTCTGCCATGGATTCTAAAGTTATGGAAGAATCCAAAAACTTCTTTTCTTCGATAAGCATTTTTTCGAATAACAGAATATGTTTGCCCTTGGTTTCTTCGGAAATGGAATAGTCCTGTTTCACATAAAAAGACTTTCTTATTTTTCTTCGTTCTTCCTGTACCCCAATTTTTCGAGTTCCTATATATCCTAAAGTGTATATTATAATTGAAATACAAATTAACAGCAGATATGCGGGGTATTCATTTTCATTTATAATAGCCCCAACAATGGTGGCATACATCCAAAAAATATTGAAAATAAACAGTAGAATGAATAATATCTTTAGCCACGTAAGTTTTGATTTTACTATTTCAGTATAATATTTCGCAGGCTTTTTTTGATAAATTTCTATTTGCTTCCAAAGAATCAGTAGCACTAGACTAATCATAAAAATACTAAGAAAATCCCCATAGGTATCAATAAATTCCATAACCGTGTACGTGGTTATGAAAAAAGGAACAGTAATATCTAGGAACAAATACGCTAATTTAAAAATTAAACTAGCAAGGAGCACTATAATGAAAGGCAGATAAAATAGCTTTTCGACTCTTGTGTTTTTTCGGTCTGGATATAAAAAGGTCATCACAAAAAAAAAGAACAAAGCTGCCTCTGCAAAAGAATAAGGCACAAAAAGAAGATAATATTCAAGACTCGTTACAAAGCCTATTTCCCATAATAATTCCTGAAGAATGGAAAGGGTAATAATAAGAATTAATAATCCAAGATAGATGGAAGCGCGCGTTCTATATTTTGCGAGCAATAAAATATAGAAGGTCAAGAAAACCCCCTGAATTATTCCCGCAATAACAAGACTGCTATAAAAATTTAATTCCAAATGATTGATTAGTTGGTTTTAAAGGTAGGTAATAATCTTTTTCACCTTTCGTTTTAGTTCCAAAAATCACAAAAGCTTAACCAGCCCGCTCATTCTCCATATCAATAACCTTTGCAACCGTCTTTACTAGACGGTTGTGGTTTTTTACGAACGGGTTTGTTTCATCCCAAACATAGCCTGCAAGTACAGCGCAAATTTGTTCCTTTATCACAGGGTTTTCCGGGCGGTGGAAAAATATTTTCTGAAGATTGCCCGTATACCATTCGCTTACGTAGGTTCTGAAAACATCAACACCTTTCATAATATAACCGGAGTAGTCCTTCTCCCAGTCAACTTTTTCGCCTTTTAATTCCTTGGTTATCAATTTGGCCGCTTTCAGTCCAGATTCAGTAGCAAAAGTTACCCCAGATGAAAACACAGGATCTAAAAATTCGGCGCTATTCCCTGTTAGAGCATAGCCTTTTCCATAAAGTTGCTTAACGGCTTTTGAATAATTTTTGATAACGTGCGGCTCAAAAAGAAATTCCTGATCTTTCAACCTATCATAATAATAGTCGGAAATTTTCAGCATTTCGCGCAGCCTTTCAGCATTCGTGCCTTCAAAAGATTCAATAAATTCTGTTGGCCCTACAAAACCAATACTTGTATTTCCGTTAGAAAAAGGAATAACCCAAAGCCAAACTTCATCTTTTACAACATCAAAAGTAATAAGTGTTCCTTCGGTTCCATCTGGGCGCTCAGTTTCCTTAACATGAGTGTAAATTGCAGAATTAGGATTAAGTGAAGAAGGTTTGTCCAAATCTAGTAACCGTGGCAAAACCCTTCCATAGCCACTGCTATCAATGATGAATTTTGCATTTACTTTATATTCGCTCCCGTCTTCGTCTTTTACTGTGGTGGTTGATTGTCCGTTTTTGTCAAAATCAACTGCTGTTACTTCGTGCCCAAAGGAAACATCCACGCCTTTTTTCACAATTTCTTTTGCAAGCGTATTGTCAAAATCTGCGCGAGGTACTTGCCAAGTGTAGTCCCATCCCGGAGTGTGTTTTTTTCCAAAGTCGAAATTACAAACAATGCCATCCTTCAAAAATCGCGCACCTGCCTTTATTTCAAAATTCTTCTCCATCAAACAATCCAAAAGCCCCGTTTCCTCAAAATGATCCATACAACGTGGCAAAAGACTTTCGCCAATTACAAAACGCGGAAACTTACTTTTTTCAACTACCTTGGAACTTATTCCATTGTTTTTTAAATAGGAGGCGGCAACGCAACCTGAAGGTCCAGCACCAATAATTAACACATCAACAGCAATATCATTCATATTATTAATATATAGATTGTTAAAATATTCTAAATTTGCAATCTAAAGTTACCAATTTTTTTGAGAAAATAAATTTTAATAAAACATTAGATTCAACTATAAATGCCAACATTACAAGGAAAACTTGAACTTGCCGACTTTGAAAGAATAATCTTCAAAAACGATACAGTCCAACTTCACAAAGATATACTAGAAAGGGTTCAAAACAGTTTTGACTTTCTAAAAGAATTTTCTGAAAACAAGATTATTTACGGTGTTAATACGGGTTTCGGCCCAATGGCGCAGTATAAAATTAAGGATGACGAACGCATCCAGCTACAGTATAACCTAATCCGCAGCCATTCTTCCGGCACGGGAAATCCAATACCGGCGCAATACATTCGCGCCGCGATGCTTGCGCGGTTGAACACCTTGAGCCTCGGCAACAGTGGCGTTCATCCCTCAGTCATTAAATTGATGGGTGAACTGCTTAACAAAAACATTATCCCATTAATTTACGAACACGGTGGCGTTGGCGCCAGTGGCGATTTGGTGCAGCTAGCCCATTTGGCGTTAGTGCTGATTGGTGAAGGCGAAGTTTTTTACAAGGGTGAACGCCGAAATACTGAAGAAGTTTTCAAATTAGAAAATCTGCAACCAATAAAAGTTGAGCTTCGCGAAGGTTTAGCGTTAATGAACGGAACTTCAGTAATGACGGGTATTGGCGTAGTAAATGTGCTTTATACAAAGCAAATTATGGATTGGATGATTAAAGCATCTTCCGCCATAAACGAAATTGTAAAAGCATACGACGATCATCTTTCTTTTGAATTGAACGAAACTAAAAAACATAAAGGTCAGCGCCAAATTGCAGAAATGATGCGCAACCATTTAAAAGACAGCAGTCTTACCCGAAAGCGTGAACACCATCTATACAATGGCTCAAAAGATGAAGAGGTTTTTGTTGAAAAAGTGCAGGAATATTACTCCTTGCGTTGCGTGCCACAGATTTTGGGCCCAGTTTTGGACACACTAAATTCGGTTGAAAAAATATTGATTGAAGAAGTAAACTCAGCCAATGACAATCCAATTGTGGATGTGGAAAAAAGAAACGTCTACCACGGCGGAAACTTTCACGGCGATTATGTTTCGTTGGAAATGGACAAACTGAAAATAGTTGTTGCAAAAATGACGATGCTTTCTGAGCGCCAATTGAATTATCTGCTCAATTCAAAATTAAACGATATTCTCCCGCCATTTGTGAATCTCGGAAAGCTTGGGCTAAATTTCGGGATGCAGGGTGTTCAATTTACTGCTACTTCCACTACTGCCGAAAGCCAAATGCTCAGCAACCCAATGTACGTTCACAGCATCCCAAACAACAATGACAATCAAGATATTGTAAGTATGGGTACAAATGCTGCGCTCATTACTAAAAAGGTAATTGAAAATGCTTTCGAAGTGGTTGCAATTGAACTTATCACCATCATTCAGGCAATAGAATATCTAAAAGTTCAGGATCAGGTTTCATCCGAAACAAAAAAAATGTATGATGAAATCCGCGCGATTGTTCCTGTTTTCAAGGAAGATGTGGTTATGTACCCCTACGTGAACCGGGTGAAAGAGTTTTTAATGGATTCCCGTAACTAACTTCAGAATATTTTGTAAATTGTTTCAATCTCTTCAACTAACTTAAAGTCAAGATAATTATGAAACGCCCACTTAAAAATAACGAAGCAACAGAAGATGTTTAATTAGGGTGTTCCATCTTCCATTACTAACCTAATATTAAATACAGATGAAAACAATTTTTACTTTTGCGCTTATTCTCTTGTTGGGAATAACCGCTGTTTCTGCACAGGAACTTGCTTTGGTCCGGGACAATGATCTTTTCGGATACATCAATAAATCTGGCGAGTACGCCATTCAACCACAGTTTGAAAAAGCAGACAGTTTCTCGGGCAATCACGCCGCAGCAATGAAAGACGGAAAGTGGGGTTTTATAAACACTTCCGGAGAATGGGCTATCCAGCCGCAATATGACCGCGTAAAAGCTTTTAATTCTGGCTACGCTCTAGTATTTGAAAACGATCAATGGAAATACATAAATTCAAAAAACGAAACCTTAAGCACTCCTGTGTCCGATAAATATTATGATTTTGATAATGGGGTGGCAATACTTCGAAGCGGCGATAAAATTGGGTTAATCAATACTAGTGGTAAAACCATTTTGGAACCAAAGTATGATGAAATAAAAGGATTCAATAACGGTCACGCAAAATTTAAGAGCGGTGAAAATTGGGGGCTTTTGAATAATAAGGGTGAAGTAATTGTACCTGCAGAATATCTGGAAGTTGGCGATTTCAGTAAAAACGGAATATGGGCGAGAAAAGGTGAAAGTTTTGGAGTAATCAACAACGGAACTTTTACGTTAGTTGAAGGCGCAGATAAAATTTTTGACTTCACAAATGATTCTCCGCTTACTTACGCTCGAAGCAATAAAAAAATGGGTTATATAAATGCCAAAGGCGAATGGATAATCCAGCCCAGTTATGATAAAGTTCGTGCCTTTAACGCAGGTCTGGCTCCCGTGAACGAAGGAAAAGAGTGGGGATTCATAAACGAAAAAGGTGAAAAAGTAATTGACACTAAATACCGGGATGCCGAAATATTTTCTGATAACGGCTTAGCTCCGGTAAAAGAAAAAAAGCTCTGGGGCTTTGTTGATAAAACAGGAAAGCTTGTAATCCCGATGGAATATGATATTTCCGTAGGAATGTTTGGATTTTTACAAAGCGGATCTGACAAGGGATTTCAAAACGGACTTGCCCGCGTAAAGAAAAATAAAGAATGGGGATTCATTAATGAAAGCGGCCAAGTGGTTGGCAAATGGCACCAAAATGCTGAAGCTTTCGTAGATACTTCAAAGTAGAATAAAGATGCTATTAACCTGCAAGGTGTTGCCGACAAAGGTAGCCTCCTTGTAGGTTTTTTCAAAAAATAAGAATGGAAGAGAACAAAACAAAACAGAAATACGCATTGGTAACAGGAGGTTCGCGGGGTATTGGCCGTGCAGTTTGTATTCAATTGGCAAAAGACTTAGATTACAGCCTTCTTATAAATTATAACGGAAACAGAGAAGCTGCGCAGCAAACCTTGAAAGAAGTTAAAGCGAACGGTGGCAAAGGAGAAATAATCCAATTTGATGTTACTGACGCTGAAGCAGTAAATAAGGCATTTGATCTATGGCACGAAGCAAATAAAAATGCTATTATTGAAGTAATAATTAATAATGCGGGAATTACTAAAGACGGTCTGTTTATGTGGATGAAACCTGAAGATTGGCATAATGTAATCGATACCAGTTTAAATGGTTTTTACAATGTTACCAATGCGTTGATCCAAAAACTTTTGGTCAATAAATATGGAAGAGTCATTAACATGGTTTCAGTTTCTGGCCTGAAGGGTACTGCCGGTCAAGTAAACTATTCTGCAGCAAAAGGGGCGGTGATTGGTGCTACAAAAGCATTGGCACAGGAAGTTGCAAAACGCAATATTACAGTGAACGCAGTAGCGCCCGGGTTTATTAAAAGTGATATGACCGCTGCGCTTGACGAAAAAGAATTAAAGAAAATGATTCCCGCCAATCGTTTTGGCGAGGCAGAAGAAGTAGCAAATCTTGTTAGCTTTTTAGCCTCTTCGAGAGCTTCATACATAACAGGGGAAGTAATTAATATTAATGGAGGAATTTATTCATAAAAAGGAGGAGAAGTGAGAAGAGTGGTAATTACTGGAATGGGCATTTATTCCTGCATTGGCAAAAATCTGCAGGAAGTTAAAGAATCGTTGTACAACGGTAAGTCGGGTATTATATGCGATGAAAAAAGAAAAGAATTTGGTTATCGCTCCTGTTTAACGGGTTGGGTGGAAGAGCCTAACCTAAAAGAACAGCTTTCACGTAGAGAGCGTGTTAGTTTAGGAGAAGAAGGTGCCTATGCCTATGCCGCAACTATTGAAGCACTTAAAAATGCAAAAATAGACCAACAGTACCTTGATGAAAACGAAGTAGGGATCCTCTACGGAAACGATAGCACAGCAAAATCTGTAATTGAATCTGTGGATAAAATTCGTGAGAAGAAAGATACAACCCTTGTTGGTTCTGGAGCTATCTTCAAGGCAATGAACTCATCAGTAACAATGAACCTCTCAACTATTTTTAAATTAAGAGGAATAAATTTTACAATTAGCGCCGCATGTGCCAGTGGTTCACACTCCATCGGAATGGCATATTTCCTAATAAAAAATGGATTGCAGGATTGCATCATTTCGGGCGGAGCACAAGAAATTAATGAACTGGCAATGGGAAGCTTTGATGGCTTGGGGGTTTTTTCTACCCAACCAGATCCTACAAAGGCTTGTCGTCCTTTTGATAAAGACCGCGACGGACTTGTGCCAAGCGGTGGAGCAGCAACATTGGTAATTGAAAGCTACGAAAGCGCAATAAAACGTGGGGCACCAATTTTAGGTGAAATTATTGGTTATGGTTTTTCATCAAACGGAGAGCATATATCAACCCCAAACATTGACGGTCCTGCAAGAGCCATGAAAATGGCGTTGAAACAAGCAAATGTTAAAGCTTCAGAAATAGATTATGTAAATGCACATGCCACATCCACGCCAGTTGGCGATACAAACGAAGCCCTTGCAATCACCGAGGTTTTTGGAGAAAATGGCCCTTATGTTAGCTCAACTAAATCTATGACGGGCCACGAATGCTGGATGGCAGGCGCAAGTGAGGTAATTTACTCCATGTTGATGATGGAAAACTCTTTCATCGCACCAAATATTAACCTTGAAACACCAGACGAAGCTGCTTCAAAATTAAACCTTGTTAACAAAACGTTAAATAGAAAAATTGATGTATTTTTGTCGAATTCTTTTGGCTTTGGGGGAACCAATTCCGCATTAATTATTAAAAAATGCAAACATTAAAAATGAACAAAGAAGTTATAGTAGAAAAGATAAACTACTTTTTGGTAGATGAGTTTGAGGTAGAATCCGATGACATTTCACCAAGGGCCAATCTTAAGGAAACTTTGGAACTGGACAGCTTGGACTTTGTAGATTTGGTAGTTGCCATTGAAGCTAACTTTGGCGTGAAATTGACTGGTGAGGATTTCATTAATGTTATAACACTCCAAGATTTTTACGATCTAATTGAAAAGAAAGTTGCCTGAAAATTGTAATAATTATTTATGGCAGGTGAATGGGAGGGCAAAAGCAAAGGAACCGTTTTAGGGTATAAAATATTTATATTCTTTATACAAAAATTAGGTGTTCGTGCGGCATACGGTCTGCTTTATTTTGTTGCACTATATTACGTTTTCTTTGCAGGAAAGAGCACTCGCTCCATTCATTATTATTTTAAAAAAAGACTTAAATACTCCGCTTCAAAAAGTCTTATTAGCATCTTTAAAAGTTATTATACATTCGGGAAAACAATTATTGATAAGGCTGCAATTTCCTCTGGGCTTAAAAATAGGTTTACCCAAGAATGTGATGGGGTTGAAAACATTATTGACCTTTTAGATAAAAAGCAGGGCGGTATTTTAATTAGCGCACACGTGGGTAACTTTGAAATTGCTGAATTCTTTTTTGAAGAGATAGATACCCGCTCACAAATAAGTCTGGTGACTACAGATGTGGAACACCAAAACATTAAGGAATATATGGAAAAAGTAACCATACGTTCCAAAGTGAAGTTTATTTTGGTGAAGGACGACATGTCGCATATTTTTGAAATCAATAACGCCTTGACCAACGGGGAATTGGTTTGTTTCACCGGAGATAGATATATGAAGGGACAAAAAGTTATGACCGAATCGCTAATGGGCAAGGAGGCAAATTTTCCAGCAGGTCCTTTTTTATTGGCAAGCAGACTAAACGTACCAGTTTTGTTTGTTTATGTTATGAAACAAACAAACAAACATTATCATTTATACGCCCGCCGTGCCGAAGTAAAAAATCGCGACGCGCAAGGCTTACTAAAAAAATATACCGAGAGCGTTGAGTGGATGCTGAAAAAATATCCGTTACAGTGGTTTAACTATTTTGATTTTTGGGATACAAACGATTAAGAAATGAAGGAAGTACTAGTAATTTACTATTCACAAACTGGGCAACTTTTTGATATTCTGAAGAATATTTCATCATCCATTTCAGATGCAAACGTAAATATTTCCTATTACGAAATTGTTCCGAAGAAAAAATTCCCTTTCCCTTGGACAGAGACAGAATTTTATAACGCCTTCCCCGAAACTTTTCTTCAAATACCAGCACCCTTTGAAACTATTCCTGCTGAAATTCTTCACAAAAAATACGACTTGATTATTTTGGGTTATACCACATGGTACTTAACACCTTCCATACCAATCAATTCGTTTTTAAAGTCTCAAGAATCAAATAATTTACTCGCAAATACACCAGTTATAACAGTTTCAGCTAACCGGAATATGTGGATAATGGCACAGGAAAAAATAAAGAAATTACTGGTGGCAAAAAATGCACGACTAGTTGGGAATATTGCTTTGGTTGATAGAAACATCAATCACATTAGCGTTATAACCATTGTTCATTGGCTTATGGGAGGTGAAAAAACAAAAATGCTCGGCATCTTTCCAAAACCAGGAGTTTCCGATGAGGATATAGATACCGCATCTCGATTTGGGATTCCTATTAAAAACGCGTTACTTCAAAATAAGTATTCAAACCTTCAAGATAATCTTTTAGAAATAGGCGCCGTAAATGTGGAGCCGTCTTTAATTGCAACCGATATTCGAGGCAATATTGTTTTCACAAAATGGGCCAATCATTTAATAAAAAAAGAAGGCGAAGAAAGAAAGAAATGGCTCGTTTTTTTTAAATATTATTTGTTATTTGCAATATGGCTTATAGCCCCAATAGTATTTATTGTATTTTTGCTCACTTATATCCCAATGTACCGTAGAATACAGAAAGATAAAGCCTATTATTCATCAGTTGCATTAAAGCAAGATTAATGAAGAACGTATACATAACAAGGATTGCGAAGTTTTTACCTAACGAACCCGTAGATAACGAATCTATGGAAGAAAAACTTGGTGTTATCAATGGCAAAACTTCAAAGGCACGTCGTATTATCCTTCGAAACAATCAAATTACAACACGTTATTACGCCATTGATAAAGATGGAAATGTAACACACAATAACGCACAACTTGCGGCAAAAGCTGTGGAAGCATTGTGCGATGAAACTTTCAACAAAAACGAAATTGAGTTACTATCCTGCGGCACCTCCAGCCCGGACCAAATCTTACCGAGCCACGCTGCTATGGTTCATGGCTTTCTAAAGAATGGAAATCTTGAAATAAACTCCCCATCGGGAGCATGTTGCAGCGGAATGAACGCTCTAAAATACGGCTTTATGGCCATAAAATCTGAACAAGTAAATAATGCCGTTTGCACAGGTTCCGAAAGAACATCTTCTTGGATGAAGTCTGATATTTTTGAAGACGAAGTAGCGCATTTACAAGAAATAGATGAAAACCCAATATTGGCCTTCAATAAAGAATTTCTGAGATGGATGCTTTCTGACGGAGCGGGAGCATTTCTTTTGGAAAGTGAGCCAAACGGAGAAACACCATTGAAAATTGAGTGGATGGAGGGCTATAGTTACGCCTTTGAGCTTGAAACTTGTATGTATGCCGGCGGTGATAAACTTGAAGACGGCAGCCTAAAACCTTGGAGCGAGTACCCAGCGGATGTTTGGGGTAAAAAATCGCTTTTTGCAATGAAGCAGGATGTGAAATTACTTGGAGAAAACATCCTTCAAAAAGGAGTTGCAAGTATGAAGCTGGCTATGGAAAAGCACAACATAACCGAAGACGATATTGATTATTATTTGCCACATATATCTTCCTATTATTTCAAGGAAAATCTTTACAACGAAATTGAACGCCAAGGCCTTCATCTGCCTTGGGAAAAATGGTTTTTAAATCTCGAAAAAGTGGGAAATGTTGGCGCCGGTTCCATCTATTTAATGTTGGAAGAATTAGTGCATTCCGGAAAACTTAAAAAAGGCGATAGAATTTTTCTTCAAGTACCCGAGAGCGCACGTTTTGCATATTCTTACGCTTATTTGACGGTTGTGTAAATGAATACTTTCACCGAAAAAATAACGGACAAAGATTTCATCGGAAAACTGATTCCGCAGAAATTTCCTTTCGTTATGGTGGACAAACTGCTTCATTTTGAAGAAAAAAAAGTAGTTGCTGGTTTGACCATTTCCGAAGAAAATATTTTCACACAAAACAATAAATTCACTGCGCCAGGCTTGATTGAGCATATGGCACAAACCGTTGCACTTTACACAGGCTACCAATTTTTTCTAAAAAAAGAAGATCCCCCAACTGGCTACATTGGTGCAATTAAAAAGGCTGAAATCTTTGAATTTCCTTCAGTCGGAAAAGAGTTGAAAACCACGGTAATAATTCTTCACGATATTATGGGGGTTACTTTGGTAACCGCTGAAACCGAGTGCGATGGAAAGATAATTGCTTCCGGTGAAATGAAAACCGTATTGGCCAATTAAGGATGAAAGCAATGGATATTTCAAGTCTCGATATTTCCAACTTTCTACCGCATCGTGAACCAATGCTGATGGTTACTTCGGTACTGGAAATTGACGAAGATTCAGTTGCCACCCAATTTTATATTTCTGAGAATTGTGTTTTTTTGAAAGAGAGAAAACTTTCTGAAACAGGATTGATTGAAAATGCTGCCCAAGCCGCTTCCGCGGTGGTGGGACAAAGTTTTTTTGAAAAGGATGATTTGGAAGGAAAGGGAAACAAACTTGTTGGTTATATAAGCGCCATTAAAAAGGTTGAAATTTTTCAACAGCCAAAAGCTGGTGAAACTATTATTACAAAAGCAAAACTCCTGTCACGATTTGACACAGGCGGAATGACAATGTGTAGCTTAGAAACCGAAACATTCCTCGCTGAAATATTAATTGTATCTTCTACGATGAATTTTTTAATCCATGAAGTCTGATTATGAAGAAAAAAGAAGTGCCACAGGACAAAAGCAACCTAGAGTCCGCAAATTTCCGCGAGCTCTGTTACGCCGTTGATGAAAATGGCGAATATATCACTGAAAACAGCAGCGGTTGGGAACCAAAAACTGTAGCATTAAACAATGCAATCGAAGAAATAAACGAACGTATTGAAGACGCAAAAAAACGTGTAATCGCAGGCGAAACAAGCCCCATTGAATATTATATGGAACTCCACAAAATGGACGTTGGCATCTTGGCAAGTTATGTAGGTTTTTGGCAATGGAAAGTGAAACGACATTTCAAACCTTCCGTTTTTAAAAAATTGAGCGATAAAAAATTGAGTAAGTACGCTGAGGTTTTTGAGATTTCAATTAATGAACTTCAGAACATTTCAAAATAAAGAATGGAAATAGACTTCACCCACCACCAATCAGCCCACTGCGAAAACGGCGTGGTTTCAAACTTGATGAAACACAATGGTTTCAGCGTTAGTGAACCTATGGTTTTTGGTATTGGCAGTGGCTTGTTGTTTTGCTATATTCCGCTGCTGAAAGTGAATCACGCACCCGTTATTACCTATCGCGCGTTGCCAGGACATATTTTTAAGAAGTTCGCGAAGCGCACTGGCGTTAAAATGAAACGCGAAAAATTCAGTAATCCAAAAGAAGCAAAAGCACGTTTGGATGAAAATCTTGAGAAAAATAATCCTGTTGGATTACAAGTTGGAGTTTATAACTTGGTGTATTTCCCGGATGAGTATCGTTTCCATTTCAATGCGCACAATATGGTGGTTTACGGGAAAGAAGGCAATCGTTATTTAATCAGTGATCCGGTAATGGAAAATGTTACTTCTCTTTCTGATAAAGAACTGGAAAAAGTGCGATTTGCAAAAGGTGCCTTCGCACCAAAAGGGCATATGTATTATCCAATCGCTTTTCCAGAAAAACTGGAACTTGAAAAAGCAATTGTAAAAGGAATTAAAGATACTTGCAAAGCAATGTTAGCGCCAGTTTCATTTGTTGGAGTGAGAGGAATTCATAAAATAGCTGGTCTAATTAGAAAATGGCCAAAGCAAAAAGGCATTAAAACCGCTAATCATTATTTGGGACAAGTGGTTCGGATGCAGGAAGAAATTGGCACCGGCGGTGGAGGTTTCCGTTATATTTATGCAGCATTTTTACAAGAGGCTGGGAAGTTGCTCGTGAACGAAAAGTTAATTGAACTTTCCAAAGAAATGACCGAGATTGGCGATTTGTGGCGCGATTTCGCTCTTGAAGCATCACGAATCTACAAAAATAGAAGCGCCCAAACTGATAGTTATAATAAAGTAGCAGATCAACTTGACCGTATTGCAGATTTGGAAAAAGTGTTTTTTAAGAAGCTAAAGAAGGCAATTTGAAAAAGGGTTAATGGTTATTGAGTTATTAGTTAATATGAAAAACAATTATATAGTACTGAATCTGAAGGATTCAAATATTTATAGAAATAAAATTTAGCAAAAGATACGACCCCGTCGGGGTAGAACACGCTTTTTTGAAATCCTTTCTATAAATATTAAATCGCATCGGGATTAAAATAAATAATAAAGTCCCCCTTTGGGGGATTGAGGGGGACAATGATAGAAATAAACCAACTTTCAAAAAAATACAAAGGCGCCGAATACTTTTCGGTTAAAGACCTTAATTTGAAAGTTGAAGATGGCGAAATATACGGCTTGCTCGGCCCGAATGGTGCGGGTAAAACCACGCTAATTTCAATGTTGACTTCACTTTTAAAACCTACTTCGGGTTCTTTTACTATAAACGGATCAAATTTTAAGGAAAACAAAAATCAATTAAAACAATTGATTGGTATTGTTCCTCAGGAATATGCACTTTACCCGACGCTTACTGCTTTTGAAAATTTACAATATTTCGGAAGTATGTATGGGATTAAGGGCGAAATTCTTAAAGAATCCATCAATGAGCATCTCGAAGTAATGGGTCTTTCAAAATTTGCCCATAAAAAAACCGATACGTTTTCCGGCGGAATGAAACGGCGCGTAAACTTGATTGCTGGAATTCTTCACCAACCAAAAGTTTTATTTCTTGATGAGCCAACGGTTGGTGTTGACGTACAATCAAAAAACGTGATTATTGACCATTTGAAACTACTGAACAAACAAGGAACAACAATAGTTTACACTTCACACCATTTAAACGAAGCGGAATTTTTCTGCACCCACGTCGCCATAATTGATAATGGAGAAATCATTATAAAAGGTGTCCCTTCAGATTTGATAAAAAACCAAAGCGGAGCCCATAACCTTGAAGATGTATTTTTGGCAAAAACTGGCAAAGCCCTTCGCGATCATGCATAAACTTTGGGCGTCAACATATAAAGAATTACTGCTGCTGATACGCGATTTGGGCGGAATTGCAATTCTTTTTATTATGCCAATCTTGCTTTTAATTGTCATCACTTTAGTGCAGGATAGTACTTTCAAAACCATCAGTGACGTAAAAATTCCGGTGCTTTTGGTTGATAATGACAAAGGCGAAGTTTCAAAAAATATAATTGAAAATCTTTCCGAATCCAATTCGTTCGAAATTCTTCAGAAATCTTCCGAAGAAGAGGCCAAAGAAGCTGTTTTCTCTGGAGAATACCAACTTGCAATTGTGATTCCGGAAAATCTTTCCGCATCACTTCAAAAGAAAGTGGATCAAAATGTAGAGGGTATTTTGTCAAAATTCGGCTTGGAAGAAGATACTTTGGTAGTTACAAAAGAAACGATTCCGCAAAAAGAAGTTCGATTATATTTTGATCCCGCAACGCAGGTTAGTTTTAAATCTTCGGTTAAAAACGGCATTGATAAAATGATTTCAAAAATTGAAACCCAAAGCATTTACAAAGCATTTCAAACCGAATTGGGCGAAGATGATGCAGAACCTATTTTTGATACCGAAAACTTTATCGCTTTCAAAGAAATTCTACCCACAAGAAACAACGAAGAAATCATCCCAAACTCAGCCCAGCACAACGTTCCGGCGTGGACGCTGTTTGCTATTTTCTTCATTATTGTTCCGCTTTCCATTAATTTGGTAAAGGAAAAAAATCAGGGAACTTTTGTGAGGCTTCGGACCAATCCCGTGAGTTACGCCACAGTTTTAGGCGGAAAAACTATTGTTTATTTGTGTGTTTGCTTGATACAATTTACGTTGATGCTGCTTGTTGGAATTTATCTTTTCCCAGCCATCGGCCTTCCGGGAGTTGATGTTTCGGGAAAATTACCGATGCTTTATGTAGTCGCGCTTTTCTCTGGTTTGGCCGCAATAGGTTTGGGATTGCTTATGGGTACAATCGCAAAAACACAGGAACAGGCCGCGCCATTTGGAGCAACTTCGGTCGTTATTTTGGCGGCACTCGGTGGTGTTTGGGTTCCCGTTTTTGTTATGCCGAAATTTATGCAATTGGTTTCCAAAATTTCCCCGATGAATTGGGGCTTGGAAGCGTTTTACGATGTATTTTTAAGAAATGTGGATTTTGCTAAAATCCTTCCTGAAATTTCGTTATTATTGTTGTTCTTCCTCGCAACAACCGCAATAGCAATAATTTATAATAGAAGAAAAAATGCCGTCTGAAAATAAAAATGAAATAAGCTTTACTTCTGAAATTCGCGTTCGGTTTACCGAAACAGATCCTTTGGGAATTGTATGGCACGGCAATTATATTCAGTATTTTGAAGATGGTCGCGAGGCTTTTGGACGTGAGCACGGTATTTCCTATTTAGAACAAAAGGCAAACGGATACACTTCGCCAATTGTGAAATCTTCCTGCGAGCACAAGTTACCGTTGCGTTATGGCGATGTGGCAACGATTAAAACAACATTTATTCCTTCGCCGGCGGCAAAAATGATTTTTCATTATCGAATTTTTGACCCAAAAGGTAGACTTGTTTGCTTAGGTGAAACCATCCAAGTTTTTTTAAATGAACAAGGCGAGCTTTCACTTACAAAACCTGAGTTTTTTGCTAATTGGAAGAAGAAAATGGGACTGTAGAAAATGGCCAAAACATTCGTTTCATATAACAATATTTTAAGCAGTCTTGGTTTTGACAGCGAAACGGTAGTTGAAAATATTTCTAAAGGCATTTCGGGGCTTGAAAAATATGAAGACACTTCGTTGTTGCCCGAACCTTTTTGTGCTTCCTTAATTTCTTCGGAAAAAATAGAGAGCGAATTCAATAAAATTGGAGATACTTCAAAATTTACGAAGCTGGAGCAAATGATGATCCTTTCGTTGAAAAAAGTAATAACTGCTTCAAATATTCCTTTAAATGAAAGAGTAGGATTGCTGATTTCAACAACAAAAGGAAATATCGATGTACTTGAAAAAGATAGCAATTTTCCCGAAAGCCGCGCCTATCTAAGTGAACTTGGGAAAACAATCCAAAACTTTTTCGGCTTTAATAATGAAGCAATTGTACTCTCAAACGCCTGTGTTTCGGGTGTTTTGGTAATTTCAGTAGCGAAGCGATTTATTTCTGAAGGAAAATACGATCACGTTTTTATAACCAGCGGCGATTTGGTGACCCAGTTTATACTTTCGGGTTTCAATTCATTTCAAGCTTTATCGGCAGAACCTTGCAAACCGTACGATAAAAATAGGATTGGAATAAATCTCGGGGAAGTTGCTGCCAGTGTACTGGTTACTTCTTCAAAAGAAAACCTTTCGAAAGAAGCCGTTGAAATTTTGGGTGATGCAACCTGCAACGACGCGAACCACATTTCAGGGCCATCCCGAACGGGCGAAGGACTTTTCCGAAGCGTAAAAGCTGCGTTGAAAGAGGCAAATATCACTTCTGCAGAAATAGATTATATTTCGGCACACGGCACCGCCACGCCATTTAATGATGAAATGGAGGCAATAGCGTTCAACAGATTGGGAATGGAAAATGTGCCGCTCAATAGTTTAAAAGGGTTTTTTGGGCATACTTTGGGCGCTTCAGGATTGTTGGAAACCATTGTGGGAATGCATTCTATGGAAAAAAACACGCTTTTTATATCCAAAGGATTTGACGAACTTGGCGTTTCTAAAAAAATTAATATCGTCAAAACCAATACGCCAAAAAAGTTGAACATATTCCTTAAAACTGCATCGGGTTTTGGAGGCTGCAACTCGGCTGTGATTTTTAGCAAAACAACCAACTAACCAACCATAAATGCAAACAACAACCAAAAAAATGAGTGCTATTGAGGCTTTGGAAGAAGCGCATCGGATTGCTTTTGCGCCATTTGTTTTTCAGGCATCAGTGTCACTTCGGAAACTTGGGATTCTCGATTATATTTTCGATAACCGGGAAACGGGCGGTCCTACAATTGCAGAGATTTCCGAAAAATTAATGTTAAGCCCATATGGCGTTGGCGTATTATTGGAAATTGCGGAAACCTCGAATATCATCTCTAAAAATGAGGATGAACAGTACGAGCTGACCAAAGTGGGTTATTTTCTCAACTACAATACCACGGCTAGCGTGAACCTGAATTTTACAAATGATGTTTGTTATAAAGGTTTGTTCTATTTAAATGACTCAATTAAAAGCGGGAAACCCGAAGGGCTTAAAGAACTTGGGCAGTGGCCAACTATTTATGAAGGACTTTCACAGTTAAAACCTGCGGAACAAAAATCTTGGTTTGATTTTGACCACCACTATTCTGACGGTATTTTTGAGGATGCACTTGAAAAAATATTTCAGAAGAAGCCAAAAACACTCTTTGATATTGGCGGAAACACTGGCAAATTTTCTATTAAATGCTGTAATTTCAATGACGAAGTTAATGTGAAAATCGTCGATTTGCCTGGCCAACTGAATATTGCGTTGGCAAATGCTGAAAGCAATGGATTTAAAGATAGAATTACGGGCCATCCCATAGATTGGCTCTCTGAAAATCCACAGATTCCAAAAGATGCTGATACTATATGGATGTGCCAATTTTTAGACTGCTTTTCGGAAGATGAAATATTGAAAGTCTTGAGCACTTGCGCCGAATCAATGGATGAAAATGCTGAGTTGATTATCGTTGAAACCTTTACCGATAGACAAAATTTTAAATCAACACAATTTATTTTGGAAGCTACTTCGCTGTATTTTACGGTACTTGCTAACGGAAACAGCAAAATGTATCCGTCAAGTGTATTTTTAAAATTGATTGAAAAAGCAGGACTGCAAGTTCAGGAAGACATAAAACTTGGGGAATACCACACTATGTTAGTTTGCAAAAAGAATGTCTTAAGATCCCCCAAGGAGACTTTATGAAAAATTTGAATAAATAATATTCGTGTTGCTTCAAGAATTTCACATAAAAAGCTATTGTCATATAAAAAGCCAAACTGTTTCGGTCAATGGGCAAACTATTTTTAATGATGATTCCGAAGATTTTTCAGCTTTTATAAAGAATGCATACAAGTTTTTGAAAACGGATTATCCCAAGTTTTTTAAAATGGACAACCTAAGCAAATTGGCTTTTTTAGCGGCAGATGTATTGTTGAAAAATGAAAACCTGAACGAAGAAGAAAACAACATCGCACTCATTTTTTCAAACAAAGCTTCCAGTTTGGACACAGACCGAAAGCACCAAGCAGCGATTGAAAACGATGCTGAATATTTTCCCAGTCCTGCACTTTTTGTTTACACTTTGCCCAATATTTGTTTGGGAGAGATAAGTATAAAACACAGACTGCATTCTGAAAATAGTTTTTTTATCTTTGACCGCTTTAACGCAGAGCATTTGCAACTTTACGCCAATAGTTTATTGCGAAGTGGAAAGGCCGAAAAAGTACTCTGCGGCTGGGTAGATTTAGATGAAAACAGCTACGATGCTTTTCTCTATTTAGTTGAAAATGAAGGCGAAATTGAACATAACACTGAAGAAATAAACAGATTATATAACATATTATGAGCGACTTAAAACTAGAATTGAAAGAAAAAATCATTGAACAATTAAATCTCGAAGATGTTTCAGTTGCAGAGATTGCAGACGACGATTCGCTTTTTGGTGACGGTCTAGGCTTAGATTCCATTGACGCATTGGAACTTATTGTGATGCTGGACAAAGATTACGGCATCCGCTTGAGCGACCCAAAAGAGGGTAGAAAGATTTTTGAATCTGTACAGGTAATGGCAGATTATATTGAAGAACACCGCACGAAGTAATTTTGAATGTCAGGCTGAGCGCAGTCGAAGCCTATTTAACTTTTACAAAACCTCTTATTTTAAATGAGCAAAGGCGTAGCCATAACCGGAATGGGCATTATTTCTGCCATTGGCAACAATGTTGAAGAAAACTATAACGCGCTCATAAATGGCAAAAAAGGCATCACCCGAGTTGACAATATTGAAACCATCCAGCGCAGTGAAATTATGGTGGGTGAAGTAAAATTCACCAATGATGAATTGATTGCCCAATTAAATCTTCCGCCAGAAAATAACTATTCCCGAACCGCAATGCTCGGCGCCATAGCCGCAAAGGAAGCATTTGCAGATGCTGGAATTACCGATATAAAAAAATACAAAACAGGCATCGTTTCCGGCACCAGCGTGGGCGGAATGGATATGACCGAAAAATATTATTACGAATATCTTACCGAAAAAGCTCCCCAAAAATACATTGAAAGCCACCACGCAGGCGATTCCACACAGAAAATTGCTGAGCAATTAGGGATTGAAGAAAGCCTGGTGACAACAATTAGTACTGCTTGTTCTTCCGCAGCAAATGCAATAATGTTGGGCGCACGTTTGATTAAATCTGGAAAGCTGGACAGAGTTTTGGTCGGGGGTGCAGACTGTCTTTCAAAATTTACAATCAATGGTTTCAAAACATTAATGATTTTAAGTGATACCTACAACACTCCTTTTGATGAAAACCGAAAAGGTTTGAATTTGGGTGAAGCAGCAGCGTTTTTGGTTTTGGAAAGTGACAAAGTGGTTAAAGCCGAAAACAGAAAAGTACTTGCCTACGTAAAAGGCTACGGAAATGCCAACGACGCCTTTCATCAAACCGCTTCTTCGGATAACGGTGATGGTGCAACTTTGGCGATGGAAAAAGCATTGAAAGTTGCAGGTTTAAAAGCTTCGGAAATTGACTATATAAATGCCCACGGCACTGCGACTGGCAATAATGACCTCTCGGAAGGCAGAGCGATACTTCGCGTTTTTGGCGAAGATTTGCTGGAATTCAGTTCAACAAAAGCGTATACAGGTCACACGTTGGCTGCTGCTGGAGCCATTGAAGCGGTCTATTCAGTTTTGGCATTACAGCACAATGTTATTTTCCCAAACCTGAATTTTAAAACTCCGATGAAGGAATTTTCAATAATTCCGCAAACGGAATTGAAGCAAAAAGAATTGAATACGGTCCTTTCAAATTCGCTTGGTTTTGGGGGGAATTGTTCCACTGTAATATTTTCGAAGAAATCTTAGCTAAAAAAAAACTTGACATTAGTCTATCTTTATAGTCCAGCAATTTCCGATGAAAAGACTTTTTATTATTGCGGGTTGCAACGGAGCCGGAAAAACAACGGCATCTTATACAATTTTGCCCGACATCTTAGATTGCAACGAGTTTGTAAATGCAGATGAAATAGCAAAAGGCTTATCTCCATTCAATCCCGATAAAAGTTCATTTCAAGCTGGTAGGCTTATGTTGGAAAGAATTAGGGAGTTGATAAAAACACGAGGTAATTTCGCCTTCGAAACCACCCTGTCAACCAAAAGTTATAAAAATTTTGTCATTGAAGCTCAAAAAAGCGGATTTGAAGTAACCTTGCTTTTTTTCTATTTGCAGTCGCCAGAATTAGCCCTTAAAAGAGTTAAAACCCGGGTTGAGGAAGGTGGGCACAATATTCCTCCAAACGTAATTAAAAGACGCTATGAAAACGGTTTGAAAAACTTTTTCGGTATCTTTAAACCGATTGTTGATAAATGGATTTTTATCGATAATTCGGAGAACGGATTTAAAAAAACGATTGCAAAAGGAGATATAAAAGAAGAGCGAATCGAGAATTTAGAAACGTGGAATTTTTTAAAAGAAAAATATGATGAAGGAAAAAGATGAATTGACCGAACTGAGCCAAAAAATAGAAAAAGGTTTGAAAATTTCTTTTCAAAAGCTCATCGCATTCAAAAAATACAAAAACACACCATTTGTTTTTCAGCGAAAGGGTAAAATCGTGGAAATATCTGCTGATGAAGTGGAAAGAGAACTGAAGGAATCAAAAAAAGCCAAGTCGTATAAAACAGAAGAAAAAATCCAATTGGTAAACGAACCCGCCGAAAAAACCCACAAGAAAGAAAAAAAATAGAGATGTAAAAATAAGAATGAAGAAAGTATACATAAACAGCATCGCTTCCATTTCGCCCCAAAAAACTTTTGATAACAGTACATTTTTGGATGAAATAACCCATTACAACGATACAGTTATTTTCGCAGTTGATCCAGATTACAAACAATACATTCCGCCCGCCGCTGCCCGCCGAATGGCAAAAGGCATAAAAATGGGCGTGGTTGCTTCAAAAATCGCGATGAATGAAGCAGGAATTGAAACCGTTGACGCTATTATTACAGGTACTGGAATGGGCTGTATGATAGATTCCGAAAAATTTGTCGGCGCCATTATTGACAACAACGAACAATATTTAACGCCAACCTCTTTTATCCAAAGTACGCACAACACTGTTGCAGGACAGATTGCTTTGGGGATGGAATGCAAAGCTTACAACTTTACATACGTGCATTCGGCCATTTCCTTTGAATCTGCTTTGTTGGATGCAAAAATGCAACTTGAAACCAACGAAGCGCAGCATATTTTGGTTGGAGGTGTTGAAGAATTGGGAGAACATACTACAAAGGTTCACCGAGTAATCAATCACATAAAACCTGAGCCAGTTACTATTTCTGAAGTGTTAAATTCAAAAACCGAAGGTGCCGTTTTTAGCGAAGGAGCCAATTTTTTTGTTGTTTCCAACGAAAAAAAGCAAAGTTGTTATGCAGAATTAGTTGCTTTGGAAACATTCAATACCCTGAAAAAAGAAAGGGTTTCCAAGACCATTGAAAACTTTTTGGAAGAAAACAATTTGATGATTAGCGATATTGATGTTGTTGTTTTTGGAAACAACGGCGATGTGGATTTTGACAATTATTACAACCAACTTTCTGAAGGAATATTCAGTAAAACCCAACAGGTTTTTTACAAACATTTGGTTGGCGAAAACAATACTATTTCTGCTTTTGGGGTTTGGTTGGCATCAAAAATGCTGAAGACCCAAACCATTCCAAAAATTGTAAAAATCAACGAAATAGATTCTACAAAAATAAAAATGGTTCTTTGCTACAATCAATACCGAGGTCAAAACCACAGCCTAGTTTTACTAAAAAAATGTTGAGATTTTATACCATAAACGCCCTGGCTTTAGTAGTCTTTTTTGGACTACTGCTCGCAGGTTTCTTCGGCGATGTTCCTGCTTGGCTTTACATTCTGTTTGTTTTTATTTGGGTTTTGATTACTGTAATTGGTTCTTTTCAAATTAAATTGAACTATCACTTTAATTCTTTTAATCACAATTATAAAATTTCTGAAGACCACATTTCAATCACTTTTGACGATGGCCCACACCTAGATTTTACACCAAAAGTTTTATCACTTTTAAAAACTCACAACGCCAAAGCAACTTTTTTCTTGATTGGAAAAAACGCCGAAAAGAATCCGGAAATAGTTCGCCAAATTATTGAGGAAGGCCATACTATCGGGAACCATTCGTATTCACATTCCAAGAATTTCGGATTTTTTTCTTCCGAAAAAGTAGTTGCTGAATTGAACCGAACAAATTCAGTTTTGAAAGAAATTACTGGAAAGGAATTGAAAATGTTTCGTCCACCTTTCGGTGTAACCAATCCAAATATTAAAAAAGCGTTGAAAAACACGGAACATTTTTCAATTGGTTGGAGCAAACGTAGCTTGGACACGACAAACCTTTCCGAAGAAAAAATTTTCAAACGAATTACTTCCAACTTAAAAAAGGGAGATATAATTTTACTTCACGACAGCAGCGCAAAAACCGTTGCCGTATTGGAACAGTTATTGTTAACTTTGCCCTCGCACAAACTGCAGTCGGTTCCGGTGGACCGCTTACTAGAAATTGAAGCTTATGCGTAATTATTTTTTATTTTTATTTTTTATTTTTATTGGCAGCTCAATTCAAGCGCAGGAAACTGCAATGAGTGCTTCTGAAATTACCTCTTTCAAAGAAAAAGTAATCGCTTCCGCGAAAACAACCCAAACCATTAAAACTGATTTTACACAATACAAGCACCTCGATTTTTTGGCGGATGATGTGAAAACTTCTGGAAAAATGGTTTTTAAAGCACCTAATTTAGTAAAATGGGAATACACAAATCCCTACCAATACAGCGTGATTTTTAAGGAAGACCAACTGCTCATTAACGATGGAGGCACAAAAAGTAAAGTAGATATTGGAAACAGCAAACTTTTCAAAAAACTGAACCAATTAATTGTGAGCAGTGTGAAAGGAAATATGTTTAACGATGCAGATTTTACGGTTTCGTTTTTTAAATCTTCAAAATATTATAAAGCTGTTTTTATACCGAAAGACAAGAAAATAGCGGGTTATATAGCTTCGTTTGAGTTACTTTTCAATAAAGATGACGCACAAGTTTATGAAGTGAAAATGGTAGAACCATCGCAGGATTTCACCAAAATAGTCTTCAATAATCGCACATTAAATACAGCAGTAAATGATTCGATTTTTAGCAATTAGTCTTTTAATTATAGCTGTTCTGACTTCATGTTCACTTAAAACAACTGAGGGATTAAGACAGGTACACTTCAATCGAATGGAGGTTGAAAACCCTTATTTTTCGAATGCCAATATTGATTATGTGTACAAGGCGAAAATTGAAGTTTATAAAAAGAATTTTGGCGGAATATTAATCATAAAAAAAATTGGACCAGCAAACCATCGTGTTGTTTTTACTACTGAATTCGGCAGCAAGCTGTTTGATTTTGAGTTTGAAGGTGAAACTTTTACGAAGCATTTTATAGTAGAAGATTTAGACAAAAAACTAATTATCGATATTTTGCAGGATGATTTTAGGGTATTGGTAAACGAAAGCGCTAAGGTTTTGTCGGTTTATGAATCGAAAAATCAAAGGATATACAAAACAGAATCTAATGAAAGATTCAATTTTTATTTCTTGGAAGACGAGTCCGAAAAATTGGAAAAGATTGTAAATACGACAGAATCAAGGGAAAAAGTAACAATAGATTTTACTTCTGCCGAAGCGGGTATAGCCCAAACTATTGCTATAAAACACAACAATATCAAGCTAACAATTGACTTGGAAAAATTCAAAAAAGAATAATATGCTCATCGAAGGATTATATAAAGTTATTTCCACCGAAAAGACAGCCGAAGGCATTTTGGTAAAAGTCCATTTAAACAAAGATCACGCTATTTTTAAAGGGCATTTCCCCGGAAACCCTGTAATGCCAGGTGTTTGTATGATTCAAATTATAAAGGAACTGACTGAGGAAGCAACGGGAAAAAATTTGTTTTTGTCCGTTTCTTCAAACATAAAATTTATGGCGATTATCAACCCTGAAAAAAATCCCGATTTGCAGATTGTTATTGATATTACTGAAGAAAATGGCGAAGTGAAAGTAAAAAACACATCTTCTTTCGATGAAACCGTAGCGCTTAAGTTGAGCGCTACTTTTGAAATTGTTTAAGAAATAAACGGCTTCTAAACCTGACGGGTTTTTAAAACCTGTCAGGTTTGGGTTAAAAGATAAAATGTATGTTTAAGGAATTATTTATTTTCTGTGCGCTTTTATTTTCAATTATAGGAAGCGCGCAAGAGTTAAAAGAAATCCGCACGCTATATCCAAAAGCAGTGGAAAGTACTGAAATCACTAATAAACTTGATGGAGAGCTTGCAAAAGTAACTTCTTCAAACAAATCCGTTTTGCTGGCTTATAAAGGCGCGGTTTTAACGCTGAAAGCAAAATTTGCCAAATCAAAAAAAGACAAAAAAGAGTTTTTTAAAGAAGGAGTTTTTTTAATTGAAAGTGCAGTAAAAGCGGAGTCTTCAAATATTGAAATCCGTTACCTTCGTTTAAGTGTGCAAGAAAATTCGCCTCGGTTTTTGGGTTATCATAAAAATATTGAGGATGACAAACAGTTTGTTTTGAAAAATTACGCATCAATTTCTTCCGCGGAATTAAAGCAAATTGTGAAAGATTTTGTGATGACGTCTGAAAATTTTGATGAATCTGAAAAAAATTTGCAATAAATCATGAAATATTTTTACATTATTTTTTTATTATTCTTTACAAATGCATTTTCCCAAGATATAATTGTAATGAATGATGGAGATAAAATAGAAGCAAAAGTTAAAGAAATTACGGATTCCGAAATATCTTATCTACGATTCGATAATCTCGAAGGACCTGTTTTTATTGCAAAAATCAACAAACTAAAAGAGGTCGTTTTTGAAAATGGTACTTCTCTTAATTTTTCAGATAAAGAAAATATAGAAGCAATGTCAATAGAAGAAACGAAAACTTTTATTGTTCAAAGCATAAATGATTTTGCATTCGAAAGAGACGGTGATAATGCATATCAATCAAGTTTTGAAGATAAATATTTAAAATTATCGCGTAGAGATATTGAGACAAATGAAATATCAGAGAAGTATAGATTGTTTGATTTTACAGCCGAATGTGAATTCCACAATCTATCAAAAAGAGGAAATGAAATATGCTATATTAATGTATATGTTCCGCGAGTCTTATATGGAGAAAATAGAGATGGAATAAAATTAGTTATACTTGTAAAAGGCCATGACAATGGACGATTATTGTTGGATGCTTTAAAGAGATACAATCAATTTTTCCAAAAAGATAAATAATATATTTGCTCTGTACCCTCTTTGCCTCTGTGGTGCAAATTTAACCACAGAGGCACAGAGAACACAGAGAACCAAATTCCCAAATGAACCAAAAACTAATTTCAGAAAAATTCAAAACCCTGAAATGTTGCGTAATTATTCCTACCTATAATAATTACAAGACCTTGCAGCAGGTAATTGAAGGCGTTTTGGTTTACACCGAAAATGTGATTGTGGTGAACGATGGTTCCACAGATTCCACTGCTGAAATTCTAGTTCGGTTTCCACAAATTCAGCAAATTCATCTTTCAAAAAATAAAGGCAAGGGCAACGCCCTACGACAAGGTTTTCAGCACGCCGATAGTCTGGGCTATCACTATGCAATCACGATTGATAGCGATGGGCAGCATTTTCCTGAAGATATTCCCATTTTTATTGAAGTTTTGGAGAATGATGCAAACAGGGAAATTTTACTTATTGGTGCACGTAACATGACGCAATTGGGTGTTCCAAAAAAAAGTAGCTTTGGCAACAAGTTTTCCAACTTTTGGTTTTGGGTAGAAACTGGAACGCGCTTGCAGGACACACAATCTGGTTTTCGATTGTATCCGCTTTTTGCTATGAAAAGGTTAAAATTTTACACTAGCAAATTTGAATTTGAAATAGAAGCTATCGTAAAAGCTGCTTGGAGTGGCATTGAAGTGAAAAACATTCCAATCCAAGTTCATTACGAAATGGAAAATCGAGTTTCACATTTCCGCCCGTTTAAGGATTTCACGCGTATTAGCATTTTAAATACTTGGTTCGTTTTCGTCACTTTTCTATACATAAAACCTCGAAATCTTTTCAGAAAACTAAAAAAAAAAGGTCTCAAGCGGTTTATAATGGAAGACTTTTTGGGCAGTGATGATTCTGTCGAAAAGAAGGCTTTCTCCATTGCTTTGGGCGTATTTATTGGTCTTTCGCCAATTTGGGGTTTTCATACCATAGCAGTTATTTTTTTGGCATTGCTCTTAAATTTGAACAAAGTAATTGCTTTTGCTTTTTCAAACGTAAGCCTTCCGCCTTTTATACCCCTAATCCTATATTTCAGCTTAAAATTGGGAAGTTGGATTTTGGGCGAGAATTTTGTACTCTCCGTGAGCGAAATTGATCCAAGTATGGAGCTCGTGAAATATTTAAAATCCTATATTGTCGGTAGTTTAGCACTTTCGGTCACCGCAGCGGTTTTTTGCGGGTTATTTGGCTACGTTTTCTTGACGTTGTTTGAACGGAAAAAGATTCTCGATAATGGGTAACTGGTTTTTTAAAACGCATCAATTTCTTCTGAAGAATAAAATAGGCAGTGCATTGTTACTGCTTTTGGTGCTTTTGGGGCTTGTGTTTTTGGTTTCAAAAATTCGTTTTGAAGAAGATATTTCTAAATTGATACCTATAAACGAGGATTCTCAAGATCTTCAAAAGGTGCTCAAAACTGTCAATTTCACAGATAAAATTATTGTAAACATTCACCGAAGCGATTCCGCTGAAGCTGATAATCTTACCGAATACGCAACGGAATTTTTAGATAGTCTGGAAGTCAATTCTGGAGAATATATCAAAAACATTCGCGGAAAGGTAAACGAGGATGATTTACAGCGAACGATGAATTTTGTGTATGAAAACTTGCCGCTGTTTTTAGACAAACAAGATTATAAAATCATTTCGGGAAAACTTCAAAAAGATAGTATTTCTGCAATTACCGAAACAAATTACCGAACGCTTATTTCACCATCGGGCATTGTTTCAAAAGAGGTTATTCTGAAAGATCCGTTGGGACTCTCTTTCATCGCTTTGAAGAAACTGCGGCAACTCGGCGTTGCAGATGACTTTATTTTGAAAGACGGTTTTTTGGTGAGTAAGAACGAAAAAAACATTCTACTTTTCATAAGTCCGAAATTTGCAAGTAGTGAAACTGCTGAAAACAGTGATTTCGCTGAAAAGCTCTATTCCCTTCAAAATTCACTGAATCAAAAGTATTCCGGAAAAGTAAGCAGCGAGTATTTTGGTGCGGCACTCATTGCCGTTGCCAATGCGCAACAGATAAAGAGTGATATTCAGTTTACCGTGGGCATTGCAATGTCGCTACTCATTTTAGTTTTCATCTTTTTCTATCGAAAACTTTACGTACCTATAATTCTGTTTGTGCCTACTGTTTTTGGCGGGCTGCTTGCCGTTGCCTTGCTTTATTTAATTCGCGCAGAAATTTCGGCTATTTCTTTGGGTATCGGCTCGGTTTTATTGGGCGTGACGCTGGATTATTCACTTCATATTTTAACGCACATCCGTAACAATGAAACGCTGGAAAGTCTTTATAAAGACGTAACCGAGCCTATTTTGATGAGCAGTCTAACCACGGCTTTGGCATTTTTATGCCTGCTGTTTTTAGATTCACAAGCCTTACAGGATTTGGGAATTTTTGCTGCGGTGAGCGTTTTGGGAGCTTCGGTTTTTGCACTTTTCTTTATTCCGTTAGTTTACAAAAATCCGCTTTCGCGGAAACAGCAAATCAACGTTTTGGACAAAGTTGCGGACTATCCCTTTCATAAAAATAAATGGCTGCTGATTGGCTTAGCGGCAGTTTTAGTTGTTAGTATTTTTACCTATCAAAAAGTGGAATTCAATAAAGATATTTCAAAATTAAATTATGAACCTGCGGAAATAAAGGCCGCGATGCAGCATTTGGATGAATTGACTGATATTTCTTCCAAATCTGTTTATTTGGCAACCTACGGAAAATCTGTGGAAGGTACACTTCAGCTCAACGATTCCATCCACGAAACCTTGCAATTGCTTAAAGAAGAAGGAAAAATAAGCAGTTTTAGTTCTATTGGCGCTTTGGTGCATTCGCAAAAAGACCAACGTGAAAAAATTGCAGTGTGGAAACAATTTTGGAATGAAACCCGAAAGGACAGCACAAAAAATAGTTTAATTGAAAGCGGAGAAATCCGTGGTTTTAAGCCAACGACTTTCGAGAGGTTTTTTACTTTTTTAAATAAAGATTTTGAAACCCTAAAACCCGAAGATTATCAGCAAATCCCATCAGTGCTTTTAGAAGATTACATCACGACGGAAGCCGATTTCACTACAATTACAACGCTTATAAAGCTGGAAGATGACAATGCTTCACAAATAAAAGATGTCTTCAAGGAAATTCCGAACACGCTCGTAATAGACCGTCAAGAAATGAACGAAACTTTTTTGGGCAATCTTAAAAACGATTTCAATAGCCTAATTGGGTATTGTTTAATAGTGGTTTTATTAATACTTTTTCTCTTCTTCCGAAGCTTTTCACTCACACTGGTTACCGCCGTTCCTATATTTCTTACTTTCTTTTTGACGCTCGGAATTATGGGGCTTTTCCATATTCAGTTTAATATTTTCAATATAATTATTTCCACGTTCATCTTTGGTTTGGGCATTGATTACAGCATTTTTATGACCAAAGGTTTATTAAAGGAATTGCGCACGGGCCAAAAAGTAATGGTGACGCACAAAACCTCCATTATGCTTTCAGTTTTGACTACAATTTTGGGCGTTGGCGTTTTGGTTTTCGCTAAACATCCTGCGTTGTATTCAATCTCTATTGTTTCCATCATTGGAATTTTTTCAGCAATGATTACAGCTTTTACTGTACAGCCGCTTTTATTCAAACTTTTTATCGGCAGCAGTAAAAAACGCCCTATAACCCCTAGAATGTTTGTGCATTCGTTGTTTTCATTTGGTTACTTCGGATTGGGCGGAATTTGTCTTTCACTTTACAGCGTTACATTAATGCCTTTACTGCCAATCAGCAGAAAAATTAAAATGGGCTGGTTTCATAAAGTGATTTCAAAATTTATGAAATCGGTACTTTACACAAACCCGTTTGTAAAGAAAAAGGTCATTAATGAAACTAATGAGGATTTCTCAAAACCTGCCGTGATTATTGCGAATCACACGTCGTTTCTCGATATTCTTGCAGTTGGAATGTTGCACCCAAAAATTTGTTTTTTGGTGAACGATTGGGTTTATAATTCGCCAGTTTTTGGAAAAGCCGTGCAGCGCGCAGATTTTTATCCAGTTTCCAGCGGGATAGAGAATAGTTTGGAACCACTAAAGAAAAAAATAAAACAGGGCTATTCGCTCATGGCTTTTCCCGAAGGAACGCGGAGCGAAAGCAACAAGATAAAACGTTTTCATAAGGGTGCATTTTATTTAGCGAATGAATTCAACTTAGATATTCTGCCAGTATTAATTCACGGAAACAGCGACGTGAATCCCAAAGGAAGCCCCATTATTAAAGACGGAAGCATAACCGTTAAAATTTTACCGCGGATAAAAGCTGAAGATAATTCTCTTGGTAAAAATCATACACAACAGGCAAAGCAAATAGGAGCATATTTTAAAAGTGAATTTGTTAAACTGCGCGACGAGATGGAGGGTCCTAAATATTTCCACAGAATTGTTTTGGAGGAATACCGTTATAAAGGCGATGCGCTTTACAGAAACGTAAAAACGGATTTACGGGAAAATCCTGAAAGTTACTTTGAAATCATGCGTCGCGCTGATAAAAGAGGGAATATTGTCCACATTTCGGAAGATTCTGGACAGTTGGATTTCCTTTTGGCACTCGATGGTCCAGAAAGGCAAATTTTCAGTTTCATTGAAGATGTAGAAATGCGAACCATACTTCAAAATAGTTATATAACCCAAACATACGGAAGACTTCATTTTAAAGATTCTGTTTCTGAAACTTTACCTCCGAGCATCGAAACCTTGATTATTTCTTCCGAAAAAAAGGTTTTGGAGCTGCTTGAACAACTGCCAAATCTTTCCGTAAAAACAATTGTTTTATTAAAAGAATGTGTTTCTTCACAAACTGAAAATATTAGTACCTTAGGCTATCAAAACGTGTATGCAAATACTAATATTAGTATCTTTAAACAATCGGGAAACCCAGCCAAATGAGTGAAAAATATGATGTAGTTATCATCGGTAGCGGCCTTGGCGGGCTGGTGTCGGCGATTATTCTTGCCAGGGAAGGTTACAGCGTTTGTGTGCTTGAAAAAAACCAACAGTTTGGCGGTAACCTCCAAACTTTTGTGCGGGACAAGACTATTTTTGACACCGGCGTTCACTACATTGGCGGTCTTTCTGAAGGACAAAACCTTTACAGATATTTCAAGTATTTGGATATTCTAGATGATATCACTCTCAAAAAGATGGACGAGGATGGTTTTGACAGAATTACTTTTGACAACGATCCAAAAGAATACAGACACGCTCAAGGCTACGAAAATTTCAAAAAAACACTGCTTGAAGAATTTCCCGAAGAGGAAAAAGCTATTGATGCCTATTGCCAAAAAATGAAGGATACCTGTAGTTTTTTTCCACTTTATGGACTAAAACTTGGAAAGCCATATTACGAAAACACATCGCTTTTTGAATTAGGAGCAAAGGATTTTATAGATTCCATAACCGAAAACGAAAAGCTGAAAGCTGTTATGGGCGGTAGCAATTTGCTTTATGCGGGTGAAGGGGAGCGCACACCGTTTTATATGCACGCACTTTCGGTAAACTCATATATTGAAAGCTCGTACCGCTGTATTAATGGCGGAAGCCAAATAACAAAAGCCTTGCTGGCCCGACTTCGTGAAAAGGGCGGAAAGGCATACAAACGCCACGAAGTAACAAAATTTGAAACTGAAAATGGTGTAGTTACGGCCGTTCAAACCGCGAATGGAAAAACTATATATGGCGACATATTTATATCAAATGTAGACCCGAAGATGACGCTCGAAATGATTGGCCATGAAAATTTCAGAAAGTCATATGCAAGCCGCATCGATAATATAGAAAGTACAGTGGCAGCGTTTAGCCTTTATTTAGTATTAAAGCCAAATACCTTTAAATATCGAAATCACAATTATTATCATTTCAAAGATTACCGCACTATTTGGGATGTTCATAATTATTCCCAAGAAAGTTGGCCCGAGGCCTATATGTTTTCCATGGGCATAAAAAAAGATATGGAGGAATATGGCGACAATATTACGGTGATGACCTATATGCATTTTGATGAAGTGGAACCATGGGCGAATACCTTCAACACCGCAGCACAAAAAAACGATAGGGGCCAAACCTATGAAGAATTCAAAGCCTATAAATCTGAGATTATAATTAAAGAACTCGAGAAAAAATTTCCAGATCTTCGCAATTGCATAGAGTCGGTTTATGCCTCTACACCTTTGTCCTACCGAGATTACATAGGCTGTAATAAAGGTTCAATGTACGGTTATGTGAAGGATGCTAACAATCCTTTGAAGTCCTTTGTTTCACCACGTACCAAAATCAAAAACTTATATTTTACTGGGCAGAGTTTAAATATGCATGGTATTTTGGGCGTTACAATTAGTGGCGTGGTAACGTGTTCAGAAATTTTGGGCGGCGAATATTTACTGGATAAAATATTGAAAACCACGGAAGAGGAAAAAATCACTTAATATCTTTGAAACATGGGGCAAATCAAAACATCACCTATTGAAAAGGTTCGGAATATTTCAAAAAAGGATTTTGTTGAAAATTATTATAAGCCCCAAAAGCCCGTTTTAATTGAAGGGTTGACAGAAAATTGGGCAGCATTTCAAAAGTGGAATTTGGACTATATTCAGCAACAAGCCGGCGACCAAACCGTTCCACTTTACAACAATGAGCCCACGAAAGGCAAACAAAATTCCGCAGAGCCTGCCACCAAAATGAAAATGGCAGATTATATTGAATTGATTAAAACAAAACCAACCGACCTGCGCATTTTCTTTTACGATCTAAAAGTGAAATTGCCCGAACTTTTAAAGGATTTTGAATATCCAGACATCGGCTTGAAATTTTTCAAACGGCTTCCGGTACTTTTTTTCGGCGGCGAGGGGTCTAAAGTATTGCCGCACTACGATATGGATTTGGCAGATTTAGTGCATTTTCACTTTCACGGCACAAAAAGCGTGATGCTTTTTTCTCCAAAACAGACAAAATATTTATACAAAATACCGTTCGCTGTCCACAATTTGGAAACTATAGATTTGGACAATCCAGATTTTAAAAAATATCCCGCGCTGCAATATCTGGAAGGCTTACAAGTAACGATGAAACACGGCGATGCGCTTTATATGCCAAGCGGCTATTGGCATTTTATTAAATATCTGGATGGTGGTTTTTCAATGACGCTTCGTGCTTTTCCGCGCCAGCTTGACCGCTTGGGAAATATGCTTTACAACGTATTTTTTATGCGAAATTTTGAAAATGTAATGCGGAAATCTTTTGGTCAGAGATGGATAGATTATAAGGAAAACAAAACTTTTAGAAAGACCAATGAACGTGCTGCAAAACTGAATAAACAAAATAGTTAAAATGAAATATTTGGAAAGGTTTTTTGCATTTACGCTGCTTATAATTTTTCTGAATTCATGCGGCGTTTCAAAATTCCTTTATAATCGACCCGATGTTAGTAGTTATGATGCTACAATTCCTCAAAAAATAAAAATAAACGATTCCACTTTTGTTGCTGGAAATAATTTTCTTTCAAAAAATAAACAGGGCCAATGGGAACTCTATGTGGAAGGAAATCCGTTACAGATTGGTAAAATAACAGGGAGCCTCACACAGGATTTGATGCAAAAACAGGAAGCCATTTTTTTCAATAAAGTGGAAGATTTGGTGCCTTCAAAAGCGCAACAGTATTTGCTCCGAAAGTTTTTGGCGTATTATAATCGAAAAATGCACCTCCATATTCCAGAAGAATACAAAGCTGAAATCTACGGACTTTCGCAATATTCTTCTTCAAGCTTCGGCGAAATTGGCGAACCATATTTACGCTTGCTATATCTGCACGGCGCGCACGATATTGGACACGCATTGAAGGATTTGATGCTCGTGGGCTGTTCTTCTTTTGCGGTTTGGGGCGATAAAACTCTGGATGGAGAATTATTAATTGGAAGAAATTTCGACTTTTATGCGGGAGATGATTTTGCCAAAGAAAAAATAATAGCATTCGTAAATCCTTCTGAAGGCCACAAATTTATGTCGGTTACTTGGGGAGGAATGATGGGTGTGGTTTCCGGAATGAACGATCAAGGCTTGACGGTAACTATTAATGCGGGAAAATCTGAAATTCCGCTGGTTGCAAAAACACCAATTTCTATTGTAACCCGCGAAATCTTGCAATATGCTTCAACCATTGAAGAAGCCGTTGCCATTGCAAAAAAGCGCGAAGTTTTTGTTTCCGAAGCCATTTTTGTGGGCAGCGCGAAAGATAAAAAAGCTGCAATTATAGAAGTTGCACCGGATAATTTCGGTGTTTATGAAGTTGAAAATATGGATGAACTGATTTGCAGCAATCATTTTCAAAGTGAAGCGTATAAAAACGACGAACGAAATTTAAAGTGGATTGCCGAAAGCCATTCGATGTATCGTTTTGAAAGAATGGAAGAACTTATTTCGGAAGACACAAAGATGAATGCTCTTGATGCCGTTGCGATACTTCGGAATAAGGGGGGATTAAATAATAAAGAAATTGGGTTTGGAAATGAAAAAGCCTTGAACCAGCTTTTGGCGCATCACGGCATTATCTTTAGACCTGAAAGCAAAGAGGTTTGGGTTTCTTCAAATCCGTATCAGCTTGGTGAATTTATTTCGTATAATTTAGATGACATTTTCAGAAATAGAGAAGGAAACCCTGCAAAAACTTCCCTTTCAAATCCAAAACGAAACATTCCCGAAGATCCTTTTGTGCATTCCAAAGAATACAAAGATTACGAAGAATACCGAATTTTGGAGCGGGAAGTGGAAACGGCAATTGAAAGCGGAGAAACTATTTCCACAGAAAAACTTTCCGCTTTGCAACAAAAAAATTCTGAGTATTGGAAACCCTATTATTTAACAGGAAAGTATTACTTTGAAAAAAAGTATGATGCAGCGGCCAAAAAAGCTTTTGAAACAGCTCTGAGTAAGGAAATAACCACCGTTCCGGATAAAGAACAGATTGAAAACTACATTCATAAATTAAGAAAATAACTCTGTGCCTCTGTGGTTTATAATCCACCACGAAGGCACAGAAAATACAGAGAAAACAAATAGAAATGACCCCAGAAATAGAAAAAGCATCCAAAGAAGAAATAAAAACTTTTCAGGAAGAAAAACTGAAGGAAATGCTTCGATATTTGGAGAATAATTCACCATTTTACCAGCGCTTTTTCAAAGAGAACAGCATTCATATTTCTGAAATAAAGACGTTGGAAGACCTTAAGAAAATTCCTGTAACCACAAAAGACCATCTTCAGCAATTCAACAATGATTTTATCTGTGTTCCCAAATCTGAAATCATAGATTATGTAACAACTTCGGGCACTTTGGGTGATCCTGTAACTTTTGCTTTGACCGATAATGATTTAGAACGTTTGGCTTACAACGAAGCAATTTCGTTTGCTTGTTGCGGGGTTGGCAAAGAAGATACTTTGCAGTTAATGACTACAATGGACCGCCGTTTTATGGCCGGGTTGGCGTATTTTTTGGGTGCGCGAAAACTGGGCTCGGGTATCATTCGCGTGGGTTCGGGTATTCCGGAGCTTCAGTGGGATACCATTTTGAAGTTTAAACCAACGTATTTAATCACCGTTCCGTCCTTTCTTTTGAAATTGATTGAATACGCGCAACAGCACGAAATCGATTTAAAAAACACGGGCGTTAAAGCTGTTATCTGCATCGGCGAGCCTATCCGCGAGCAGGATTTTTCATTGAACATTTTGGCGAAAAAGATAAAAAAGGATTGGGATATTGAACTTTTTTCAACTTACGCTTCCACCGAAATGAGTACGGCTTTCAACGAATGTGAAATACACAATGGCGGCCACCATCACCCGGAACTTATAATTGCTGAAATTCTGGATGAAAATAATTTACCGGTTTCCGAAGGAGAAGTAGGTGAGTTGACAATAACAACTTTGGGCGTTGAAGCTATGCCGTTGTTAAGATTTAAAACTGGCGATATGGTTCAGGCTTACAATGAACCGTGCAAATGTGGCAGAAACACTTTGCGTTTGGGCCCCGTTGTGGGTCGTAAAAAGCAGATGATAAAATACAAAGGGACGACGCTCTATCCGCCTGCTATGTATAATATTCTCAATGATTTTTCTGGAATTGAAAACTATGTAATTGAGATTTTCCACAATGAATTGGGCACCGATGAAATATTGATAAAGATTGCTGCCGACTCTATTTCAGAAGAATTATTGTTGGAAATAAAAGATCATTTCCGAGCAAAATTACGCGTAGCACCGAAGATTGAATATGCTACTTTAGAAGAAATTCAGGCGCTTCGTAACCCGCCATTAAGTCGCAAACCGATTGAGTTGATTGATAGAAGAAAATAATATTATTCTTCAATGGGAACGCTTTCCTGCATGAGTTTCCAACTGTATTTTTTCTCGCTCTTTCTGTCCATATTAAAAACCGAATAATAACGAAGCAGTTGCGTACTGTCTTTTTGGTTATTGATAATTGGCACTAAAGTATCCATCATATTGCTCTTATGGATTGCAAAGCGGTTTACTGGTTGTGTCCAGATAGAGTCATTCCAAACGAAAAGATAATATTCATTAAAATTTGTATCCTTAAGTTTTGCGTTTACCAACAGAACATCTTTTTTAAAATTCTTAAGCTTTATAACTTGCAGTTCGGCGCCAATACTCTCGGGAATGATTATTTCAGGCAATTTTTTTTGTTCAAATTGAACACGAGTAGTTTCATTAACCGTGTCAATATGCTTCACATAGGCATAAATAGAATCTTGGGTTCCAAAAAAATCTGCTTTCAGCGCACCCTTCGGAAGTACAGGGTGTTTATCTATAATAACGAGAGGCTTCTCTACAACAAAATCTGTTGCTGGTTCTTTTCTATCGTTAAGTTTTTTACAGCCTAGAAACAAGGAGAGTATTGATATAAGAAAATACTTCATTTAAATTTTAAAAGTAATGACCGGCATATTGGCGTGGTTTACCATGTCTTCACTGATGCTTCCATTAAAAAAATGTGAAATCCCTTTACGTCCGTGTGTGCCCATACCAATAAGTTGCGCGTTGATGTGTTTCGCAAAGTTCAAGATTCCTTTTTCCACGGCAGTATCATTGTAAATGTTAAGGGTGTAGTTTTCAACCGCCATTCCGCGAACAAAATTTTCCATAATTTCTTGGGCTTGAGCAGAGGTTTTAAATCCTGCAGGTGTGTTTACAAAAAGTAAGTGCATCCTGGCTCCAACCTTTTCAGCAAAACTTTGGGCTTTTCTCAATGCAATACGCCCTTCTTCAGAAAAATCTGTAGCGAAGACAAAATCCTTAATATCAAATTCCTGATGATTATTTTTAATTACAAGAACTGGTATTTTAGAAGTGCGAACCACTTTTTCAGTATTACTGCCCACAAACATTTCCTTAAAACCGCTGGCGCCATTGGAACCCATCACTATAAGATCTATATTATTTTTCTTGCAGGCCTCTTCAATATCTTCGTAAATCTCGTTGTGGCCAATAGCTTCATTAAGTGTAATGCCATTTAAATAGGGTTTTTGCCTAAGATCAATGAACCTTTTTTCAGCGAGTTTTATAAAAAATAAAGATTCTGGAAGGCTGCCCGAATCACTTGAGGTAGCCAAATGCAGTGGCATTTCCATTGAGTGGAGTACGAAGATTTCACTGTTGTGTTTATTCGCAATTTTTAGAGCAACTTTCAGCGCGTTTTCAGCTTGTTCGGAAAAATCTGTTGGGACGAGGATACGTTTCATAAATAATGGTTGTTTAGTTTTTTTTGAAGCATTAAATTACAAAAATAAATCGTTTGCCCTTGGTTTTTATAATATTAAAAAATATAGTATATTTGCACCGAATTTGATACGAAAATATCTGAGGGGACTAAAGTCCCCTCTTTTTATAGCTAAAAATGATGCGTGAAAAAGTAGCAGAACTGCTGAAAAATGCGCTGGAAGAGAACGAGTCACTGTTTTTGATCGACCTAAATATTTCTGAAGACAATCAAATAAGGGTCATTCTGGACGGCGATGAAGGCGTTACAGTGGAAGATTGTATTGGCGTAAGCCGTCAAATAGAGCATAATCTTGATAGAGAAGAATACGATTTTTCTTTAGAGGTTATGTCTGCCGGCGTTTCAGAACCATTGACTTTACCAAGGCAGTACAAAAAGAATTTGGGCAGAAACCTAAAGATAAAAACCAAGAACGGCGAAAAAATTGAAGGCGAATTAACCGCTGTAAACGACGAGGACTTTACCTTAAAATGGTCTGCGCGCGAGCCCAAACCAGTTGGTAAAGGAAAGATTACCGTTCAAAAAGAGGCAACCTTGCCTTATAAAGATATTATGGAAGCAAAAGTGATGATAACATTTTAATTGGATTGATATGGAAAATTTAGCACTAATCGATTCTTTTTCAGAATTTAAGGACGACAAGCAAATAGACCGAGTAACGCTTATGGCGATACTGGAGGAAGTTTTCAGAAATGCACTGAAAAAAAAGTATGGAAGTGATGATAACTTTGATATAATTGTAAACCCAGATAAAGGCGATCTTGAAATTTGGAGAAACCGTATTGTGGTTGCAGATGGAGAAGTGGAAGACCCGAATGAGGAAATATCCCTATCGGCCGCCCAAAAAATAGAGCCGGATTTTGAAATTGGCGAGGACGTTTCTGAAGAAGTAAAACTTATTGACCTTGGCCGTCGTTCTATTTTGGCGCTGCGTCAAAATCTTATTTCGAAAATTCACGAGCACGACAATACCATTATCTATAAGCAGTTTAAAGATTTGGAAGGTGAAATTTACACTGCCGAAGTACATCACATTCGTCATCGTGCCGTTATTCTTTTAGATGATGAAGGTAACGAGATAATTCTTCCGAAGGAAAAACAAATTCCTTCAGATTTTTTCAGAAAAGGAGATAACGTTCGCGGTATTATTGAAAGTGTAGATCTTAAAGGAAACAAGCCTACAATTATCATGAGCCGTGCCGCACCAGTTTTTCTTGAAAAATTATTTGAACAGGAAATCCCAGAAGTTTTTGACGGTTTGATTACTGTTAAAAAAGTAGTTCGTATTCCAGGCGAAAAAGCCAAAGTTGCTGTAGATTCTTACGATGATCGTATTGACCCAGTAGGCGCTTGTGTTGGGATGAAAGGATCTCGAATTCACGGAATTGTTCGCGAACTAGGCAACGAGAACATAGACGTAATTAATTATACCAGTAACCTTACCTTGTATATAACGCGGGCGCTTAGCCCTGCAAAGGTTACTTCGGTTAAAATTGATGAAGTTAAAAAACGCGCTGAGGTAATTCTTCGCCCAGAAGAAGTAAGTAAAGCAATCGGTCGTGGCGGACACAATATACGCTTGGCTGGACAGTTGACAGGTTATGAAATAGACGTGCTTCGTGAAGGCGCGGAAGAAGATGTGGAGTTGACTGAATTCTCTGACGAAATAGAAGGCTGGATTATTCAAGAATTCAGCAAAATAGGTTTAGACACCGCAAAAAGTGTATTGGAACATGACATCAACGATTTGGTAAAACGTACCGATCTTGAAGAAGAAACAATACGTGATGTAATAAATATATTAAAAGAAGAATTTGAAGAGTAGTTGAAACTTAACTACTTTTATACAAATTTTTTAAAAAGACAAAACAGGAAAAAGCATTTATGGCTGAAGTAAAATCGATAAGGCTAAACAAGGTATTGCGCGAATTCAATATTTCGTTGGATCGTGCTGTGGAATTCTTAAAGGACCAGGGTTACGAAGTTGAAGCACGTCCTACCACAAAAATTTCCAACGAGGAATACGAAGTTCTTTTTGAAGAGTTTGAAACCGACAAGAGTAAAAAAGTAGCTTCCAAGGAAGTAGGTGAAGAAAAACGCAAGGAGAAAGAAGAATTGCGCTTGGAACGCGAGCGTGAGCTTGAAGAAAAGCAGAAGAAGGAGGAAGCTTCCCGCGTTATAAAAGCTGAAGCAAAACTGGATGGCCCAAAACAAGTAGGCAAAATCGACCTTGATGGCGGAAAGGCCAAAAAAGCAGAGCCGAAAACTGAAGAAAAACTAGTTGAAGCCAAGAAAGAAGAAAAGCCTGAAGTTATAATTGAAAAGCCTAAGGTTGAGAAACCTGAGAAAGAGAAACCTGAGGAAGAGAAGAAAGAAACCGAAGAAGCTAAAACAGTTGCTCCAGCTGCGAAAGAGGAAAAGGTTGAGAAACCTGCTGAAAAAGTGAAAGAAGCCCCTGTCGTAAAGGAAGAACCAATAGAAGAGCCAAAAGCAGAAGCTTCCAAAGAATCAGATACGGTAACAACCCAATATCGCAAACTGAACGGCCCTAATTTTACGGGTCAAAAAATTGATCTTACCCAGTTTAAAAAACCAGAAAAGAAGAAGGATCCCAAGGCTGACGATAAAAAAGACAAAAAAGGGAAAAGACGTCGCATAAGTAAGGAAGCTCCGAAAAATGGGCCTCCAGGGGGCGCGAACACTAGAGATAATCGTGGTGGTGGTTTAGCCAGAAAAGGGCGTAGCAACACGCCTAAAGAAGAGCCTAGCGAAGAAGATGTACAAAAACAAGTACGCGAAACCTTGGAAAAACTTCAAGGTAAATCCTCAAAAGGAAAAGGTGCAAAATACCGTCGTGATAAACGTGATACACACCGCCAAAAATCTGAAAGCGATTTAGCACAGCAAGAAGCAGACAGTAAACTCATTAAAGTTACTGAGTTTGTTACCGCGAGTGAAATGGCAACGATGATGGATGTTCCCGTTACAAAAATTATTTCAGCTTGTATGAGTTTGGGAATGATGGTAACAATGAACCAGCGTCTAGATGCAGAAACCTTGAGTATAGTTGCTGATGAATTTGGTTACGAAGTAGAATTCGTCAATGCAGATATTGAAGAATCTATCGATCGAAATGTAGATGCTCCGGAAGATCTTAAGCCCCGTGCGCCAATTGTTACCGTAATGGGTCACGTTGACCACGGTAAAACATCGCTTTTGGACTACATACGGAAAGAAAACGTAATTGCTGGTGAATCCGGTGGAATCACACAGCACATCGGTGCTTATGGGGTTGAGCTGGAGGGCGGACAAAAAATAGCGTTCCTAGATACACCAGGTCACGAAGCGTTTACAGCGATGCGCGCACGTGGAGCACAGGTTACTGACCTTGCAATTATCGTGGTTGCGGCAGATGATGATATCATGCCACAAACCAAGGAAGCCATAAGCCATGCGCAAGCGGCGGGTGTTCCAATAGTTTTTGCTATAAACAAGATAGATAAGCCCAGTGCAAATCCGGAAAAAATAAAAGAAGGACTTGCCCAAATGAACCTATTGGTTGAAGATTGGGGCGGAAAAATACAATCGCACGATATTTCGGCTAAAACTGGAGATGGTGTAAAGGAGCTACTTGAAAAGGTATTGCTGGAAGCCGAATTGCTAGAGCTACAAGCAAACCCTAATCGCCGAGCCAATGGCACCGTTGTGGAAGCATTCCTAGATAAAGGCCGTGGCTATGTTTCAACAGTATTGGTGCAGGGCGGAACCCTAAAAGTGGGTGATTACGTTCTTGCCGGTCAGCACAGCGGAAAGGTAAAAGCAATGCAGGATGAGCGCGGCAATAACGTGAAAGAAGCGGGTCCATCAACCCCGGTTTCAGTATTAGGTTTAGATGGAGCGCCACAAGCGGGTGATAAATTTAACGTGTTTGACGATGAACGCGAAGCAAAAACCATAGCTACAAAACGTACACAACTTCAGCGTGAGCAGTCTGTGAGAACGCAGCGCCACATTACGCTTGATGAAATTGGAAGACGTATTGCACTTGGTGACTTTAAGGAATTGAACATCATCCTTAAAGGTGACGTTGATGGTTCTGTGGAGGCACTGACAGATTCATTATTGAAACTTTCAACCGAAGAGATTCAAGTGAACATAATTCACAAAGCAGTTGGTCCTATCACCGAAAGTGATGTGCTTCTCGCTTCAGCTTCAGATGCTATTATTATTGGCTTCAACGTTCGCCCTATGGGTAACGCACGCCAGATTGCAGATAAGGAAGAAATTGATATCCGCACCTATTCTATCATCTACGACGCTATAAACGACGTAAAAGATGCGATGGAAGGAATGCTTTCACCAGTAATGAAGGAGGAAATTACCGGAACTGCTGAAATTCGTGAAACATTCAAAATCTCTAAAGTGGGAACCATTGCGGGATGTATGGTCTTAAGCGGAAAAATATTCCGAAACTCTGGCATCCGTCTTATTCGAGAAGGTGTAGTAATTTATACAGGAGAACTTGCTTCATTGAAACGTTTTAAAGACGATGTGAAGGAAGTAGCAAAAGGATATGATTGTGGTATTCAGGTTAAAAACTATAATGATATTTATCAGAACGATATTATTGAATCGTTCCAAGAAGTTGCGGTGAAGAAAAAGTTGAAATAATTCAATCTTTTTTCAAAAGATAAACGACCTAAAGAATTAATTTTTTAGGTCGTTTTTTATTTCATGCTTTTTCCGCATTTAGTTAAATGTAGAAAAAACTACTCATTCTTTTATAAACTTCTTTATTTCTACATTTCCACTTTCATCTTCAATATTTAAAAAATAAATACCGTTGACAAGGCTTGAAACATCAATGGAAACCTGCTTCTCAAATGTTGTATTTTGGGTGCTTAATAGTTTGCCTTCTATGTTGAAAATTTTGATGTTTAAGTTTCCTATATTTTCATCTGAACTTAAAAATAAGTTATTTTTTACCGGGTTGGGATATAGCAGAAATTCATTTTTTTGAAAGTTGGATGCGGATAGTGAGTAGCTTTTAAAAACTGCATGACCAAAAACGCCATTTTCAAGTGTAAGAACTTTACCTTGACCATCTTGGGTAATAGTATACCAGAACTTATCAGATATAAAACTAAAATATTCATTTTCGAAAAAATTATGCTGCTGTATGCCACAGTCAATTGTAGTTGCAGTAAAATTTATGGAACTTAACTCCTCTGGGGGTAAAAATTCATAAGTGCCGCTAAAAATATTGCAGGCACCTTCACCATTATAATTTAAATTTGGTGGTATGGTTAAAGATGGAGAAATGGGTGGATTTATAAGGGAAACATCATAAAAAGTGCCGAAATCTGAACTTTGTACTTCATATAAATACCAAATATTATCAAATAGTTGCGGATCCTGTGCAAAAGAAATTGCGCTTATGTTAAATGCCAAAATATATAATAATGTTCTCATGATTATAAAAATTAAGAGGTTGTTGTTTTGCAAGGTTTTATTGCGAGCCTGCCTGCCTTTTTGGTAGGGCACAAAGCAATTACCTTTTAGGTATTCTTATCAGCTTTAACCGCAAACTATTTTATAAAGCTTACCTTCTTATTCCTTAATAAATTTCTTAGTTTCCACTCTCCCATCATCTTCTTCAATATTTAAAAAATAAATGCCGTTAGAAAGATTTGAAACATTTATGGAAACCTGCTTCTCAAATATTGTATTTTGAGTGCTTAAAAGTTTTCCTTCTATGTTTAGGATTTTTATTTTTAGATTAGCTGTAGGGTTTGTAGTGTTTATATACAATCTGTTTTTTGCGGGGTTGGGGTGGACTGAAAATTGAGAGGCGGAAAAATTTGGAGTGGCTAATGGTTGGTTGCCATAAAATGCTTTGTTTCCCAAATCGCTTGTTAAAACTAAAGACAAGTCACTGCCTTGACCTTCTATTATGTATGCGAAGGTTTTATTAGTTGATTGCCATTCAAAAAAGCCATTGTAATACAGATTTTCAAAATCATTATTTTCGGGTAAAACACAAGGATCATCGGGTAATATTATAAATTCAAATACGTTTATATCTGTATTTGAAATTGTTAATTGATAGCCAGATAGTCCCAAACAAACAATAGTATCAAAAACGTCTTGATATATGTTTAATTGAATAAAATCTATTTCACTGTTTTGCGGTGCTTGGTAGTTTACACCATCAATATTTATCTTTTGTAGATACCAAGTGTTATCAAAAAGTTGTGGGTCTTGAGCAAAGGATAAAGCGCTGAGGCTAAATGCTAAAAAATATAGTAGAGTTTTCATAATTTAATGATTTATGGGGTTATTGTTTTGCAAGGTTTTTGGAATCCACAATTTCGCCATCACAGACAAGAGCTACGGAATAAAGGCCCGAAGTATATGTTGAGAGGTTTAGGTTAATTGCGGTGGCATTAACGTCCAGAATATAATTGTTTGATATTCCCGTAGCGGTACTAACCACCATTAGATATGCAGAAGTAGCCTCGTCTGTAATGTAGTTAACGGTAGCCTGGCTGGTTGCAGGGTTTGGTATCATGCTTTCAAGTGTTTATATGGATTCACAGTTACTTCTACCTCATCATAGTCCTTATAGCCATCAGTGTCCGTAATAATTTCCAGCCTATATAGCTGGGTAACGTTGGGTGATACCGTTAAGTCGGGCCCCGTGTAAATAAGATTACCATTGGGATCGTACCAATTATAGACGGCCGCCTCATTTATTTGGGCTGCGCTTATTGTTACGCTCTCGCTTCTGTCTATAGATTCATCGTCACCCGCATCGGCACCAAAAACGGGTCGTGGTTTTTTTGAAACCTTATAGGTTTCGCCCCCAATTACGGCATTAGTGGCAGCGTCATGCTGTATCACGTGGAACGTAAAATTATTTTTGGCGGTTAGCTGATTGGTCAAGAAGTTAAAACTTACGTATAAGGTGCCGATCTCATTGGGATATAACTGAATATTGTTTAAGGTTGCATTATTTGTCGCTACGATTTTCTTGTTCGGAACGTTTGTGGAATCTACATAGGTGGCACTGTTGCCACCCCGTACCCAAGCATCGTAAAGGATGTTGTCCATTTCAATACTTACTTCGGCCTCTTCATATATCGGTTTGCCCAGTTCGGCATCGCCTTTTTTGAACTGAAGATCAAAAGTGTGGTTTGAGGCATAGGGATTGCCAACAGCCACAACGCCACCAATCTCTGATGTAATGTTGGGAACCATCTCTATAACGGTCATATTTTTCCAAACAATATTATTGTTGTTCTTTACATTTTCCGTTATGATCATCCCTTCGGGAAAGGTCATTGGGTCATTTGGCGAGTCTATACGTGCAAGCAAGCAAAAATGCCAAGGGTTTGGATTGATGCCCACATAATCCTGTGGATTTGGGACCAACCATTGGAATTCAAGTATCTTGCTTTCGCCCGGACCCAAAACGGGGATATCAAGTGTGCCTATTTCATCACCTGCCAATACGGGATTTGGATTTGATGGGTCTGGCATGTAGAGGGTGCCGTTCCAGTGGTCTGGCCAGTAGAGTGCAGTGCTTGCCTTGGCCCAATATAGTTTTAGGTCGTCCGTGCCGGAAGAGGTTTCGCAGCTATTGTTTGTTACGCGAACATATACAAAACTGGGGCTTACAGCATTATATATTGGATTTTGGTGGGTGTCTATATAACTGCCATCATTTTGGTTGCGTACCCAGATATCGTCACTTAGCCATTGTATTTCGGTATTTGTATCTGGCTCTACAAAATTATCCAAATCGGAATTTTGCATTGCAAGGTCCAAGCCGGGGATGGGGTTTAACATACATTGTGCCGTCTTTACCGCCCTAAAGGCGTTTATTCTTCCTGTGCCCAGCTGGCCAATATAAGACTGATTTTGGGGGATGGAATAAATATCATCGGCGGTGTTTTTTATAATATCCTTTACTTCATAAGCCGTCAAGTTAGGGTTTATCGCAAAAATCAAAGCTGCCAAACCCGACACGATTGGGGCTGATGCTGATGTGCCAATTCCTACTCTATATCCTAAAGGATGGCTTGCATAATCATCTTCTGCCATCATAACTAATTGTCCTGGGGCACAAACATCCACTTTATCATTGTGGGTATGGGATCCATATTCAGGATAGGGCGGATAAAAAGAATGGCAATCTTTCCAAGACCTATGCCAATATGGAGAATATGTGGAACCAATATCATACCTGCTGCCTACACTCGTAACCGAAAGTACACTATCATATGATGCAGGGTACATATATCCATTCCCATCTGTCCCACAATGTGTTCCAGTTATCCCATTTCCTGCACTTGCTACAACCAAAATATTTCTTGAAGCGATTTCAGAATAGACCTCATTATCATATGGATTAGAACTACAACTACTTTTCCAACTGCAATTTATTACTTTACACCTTGAATTTGAGATACTTGCCACACCCTGCTCGAATTCCCATATTGATCAGCTGTTACTAACTTGGTGTTGAACCCAATGCTGGGGATTCCAATTCCATTATTTGTTTTTGCTGCCACCAAACTAGCTACACTTGTTCCGTGTGATACACCACCACTACTGTCATCTAAATCCAGTACAATTTGTCCTATCAAATCTTCATGATTTAAATCGAATTTGGAATCCACTACCCCTACCAGTATATTAGGATCTCCTTGGGTTATTGTCCAAGCAAGGGGTGCATTTATTAATTCCATTGCTGTATTGGGCAAATTTTCTAATAATATTTCGGTATAATCATTTGGATAAAATCCTGCCAATTCTGGTTTTTCCAACAAAAGAATATTTTCAACTTCACTTCTAAGCATAAAATCCGTAAAAATTTCATTCTCTTCAAGTATTAATAAATAGACTTTCTGTAAAATAGAAGATACAGCACCGGGAAAAGCTTTATCAAAATGATATACTTCTTTGGTATTTACAAAATTTGAAAAATTATTAATATTTGTAGTAATTGTAATAGTGCCATCAATGTTGTTAGTTTTTTGAATCGTGCCTAAATCATATCCAGTTTTTATTTCAAGATAGTATTCCGCTGTATTTTGCGCTGTTAGCAAAACAGAAGAAAAAGCAACTATAATCCAGATGATAACTTCGTGGGCGAGTGAATGCTTGGGAGTGTGGGCGTGTGTTTTCATAATTTCATCGATTAAAGTTAATTAATTTATTAAAATTATGCTAAAATATTTAAATAAAAAACAAGTTTTTCCCTGTTTTTGGAGGGGGTTTTCCCTGTTTTACAAAAGGGTTTTACCCTTTTTTAATGAAAATATCTATTAACAAAGAATAGGTTTTATAAATGATAAAAAATGTTTTCCTACTCTGGAAGAAAGTTACAATAAAAAAGTAAAATTTTAAGGGAAAAATTTTATCGCAAAAAACAATTGCCGCAGAATTTCAAACCAAGGTCTTAAAAGAAAAAAAAATATGTTCCGGAAAAGAAAGCTAAAGTATTAAAGGCATCATTTCCGTCTTTCCGGTTTTAAAATAAACGCAGCAGAAAAACTCTTTTGAATTTCTATTAGCGCACGCTCTGCTTCAATTCTCGCGGAAAAGTTTCCTGCCCAAACTTTATAGTTTGGTGTTTCATATTCAATAGATGCAGGCCAGTTGCCATAACTGCCGCGGTACTTGCGAAGAGTTTGATTAGCTTTGTCCAATTCGCCGTAATAGAGTTGTATTGTATAACCGTCAGAAAGTTTGTTTTCCTTTTCCAAATCTTTCTTGAGGTCTAGGAGTTGGGTAATTTTAGAATCAACATTAACGGTCAATGTAGCGCTTTGGGCAAGACTTTTACCGGATAGCAAAGTGATTAAAATACTGGTAATAAAAAGTTTAGAATACGTTTGTAGGCTCATAAGCAAATTTCTTTTAGTACAAAGGTAAAACTTAATAACTCTGTGTACACTCTAAATATTATTTAGAACAAATATAAATTAATAGTTAACACTTTGTTTGCATTTTCAAAATCGACTTTATAATGTACTTTTGTGCCTTTATTTGTGGTACGGAATGAGCATTGAGATTTCAGAAATTCGTAATTAATTCTGTTCCAAATCTATCGATAATAAATTAATCATTAGCAATGAAATGAGCACTTCAAAAAGTTTCGAAAATAGCCGAAATGATTTTTATGCGAATTCCACTGATCAATAAAAAACAATATATTCAACAGATGAAAAAGGTGAATTTTACACATCTACGCTCAAAATTGCCACTTCTTTTGTTAGTGTTTTTACTAACTTTTTCAACTTCTATACACTCTCAAGATGCACCAGTAGCAGATACTGCGGTTGCTTCTGATAGTGCTGGGGGTGATGTTGCAGCAGGTGAGTCTTTGTTTAAGGCCAATTGTGCGGCTTGCCATAAGATGGACAAAAAGGCTGTTGGGCCTGCTCTTAGAGGTGTCGGGGAAAAATATGATCGTGACTGGTTATACAAATGGATCAACAATAGTCAAGCACTTATCGCTTCTGGTGATGCGCTAGCGGTAAAATTGTTTGAAGAGAATAATAAAGCCGTGATGACAGCTTTTCCAGCGCTTTCTGAAACTGATATTGACAATATTCTTGCTTATACTGATCAGCCTAAAGCTGAGCCTGTTGCCGCTGCGGGTGTAGAGACTACAACCACGGCTGCGTCAAATGACGGGGGGTCAGTTTCAAACACGCTCGTTATTGGCGCCTTATTGCTTATTTTCTTGTTGTTGGTTATTATGCTTTTCTTAGTTACCAATACACTTAAAAAAATTGCGGAGGCAAATGGCGTTGTTTATGAAGAAAAAGAAAAGCGCACTCCTATTTGGAAAGCCTTTATTCAAAACCAATTCTTGGTTTTGGTGTTTTCAATATTTCTTTTGCTCTCTGGCGCTTACTTCGGTTATGGTTATTTTATGCAAGTAGGCGTTGACCAAGGATATGCTCCAGTGCAACCTATTCATTATTCACATAGAATTCACGCTGGTGAGAACCAGATAGACTGTAATTTCTGCCACAGTTCAGCAAGAAAAAGCAAGCATTCAGGTATTCCTTCTTTGAATGTTTGTATGAATTGCCACAAAAATATTGCGGAAGTTGCTCCTGAAACGGCTACCGAAGAGTATTCAAAAGAATTTTACGACGGCGAGATAGCAAAATTATACAAAGCCGTGGGTTGGGACGCAGAGAATCAAGAATATACTGGAAAGACTGAGCCCGTTAAATGGATTCGTATTCACAACTTACCAGATTTTGCTTATTTTAACCACTCACAGCACGTTACTGTTGCTGGAATTGCTTGCCAGACCTGTCATGGAGAAATACAGGAAATGGAAATTGTGGAGCAGTTTGCGCCACTTACAATGGGCTGGTGTATTAATTGCCACAGAGAGACCAACGTTAACTTGGCGACAAATGATTATTACGCAAAGATACATGAGGAGCTCTCCAAGAAATATGGAATTGAAAAGCTGACAATCGCCGAAATGGGTGGATTGGAATGTGGCAAATGTCACTATTAATTAATTAAAAAGATTATTATAGATACTAATATGGCATCAAACAAGAAATACTGGAAAAGTGTCGAACAGCTTAACGAAGACAGTGCCATTGTTAAGGCGCTTCAGGATAATGAGTTTGTAAACGAAATACCTACGGACGACTTTCTTGGCAATAAAGAAGCGTTAGAGTCTTCTTCCACCACACGTCGTGATTTCTTAAAATATATGGGTTTCTCAACAGCTGCAGCAACTTTAGCAGCTTGCGAGGGTCCAGTGGTTAAATCAATCCCATACGTTGTTCAACCAAATGAGATTGTGCCAGGGGTAGCAAATTATTATGCTTCAACAATGGCAGATGGGTTTGATTTCGCAAACATTTTGGTAAAGACCCGCGAAGGTCGCCCAATCAAGGTAGAGAGAAACGATTTAGCGGTGAATGCTGGTGGTAGTGCCAATGCGCGCGTACACGCCTCAATACTTTCATTATACGATAAAAATAGAATGTCCGGACCAATGGTCGATGGAGCTGTGGTTAGCTGGCCAGAATTTGATACTGCCGTAGCGCAGCAGATGAATGAAATGGCTGGGAAAGATGTTGTGCTGCTTACTCAAACATTTGCCAGTCCATCTACTTCAAAATTAATTGCTGAATTTACCGCAAAATATCCAAACGTACGTCACGTAGTTTATGATACTGTGTCCTATTCAGCGGCTTTGGACGCTTTTCAGACCAAATACGGAACACGTGCATTGCCAGACTATGATTTTTCAAAGGCCGATGTAATTGTTTCTGTGGGTGCAGATTTCTTGGGCGATTGGCAAGGTGGAAGTTACAGCAAGGGATACGCCCAAGGCAGAATTCCAAAAAACGGAAAAATTTCTAGACACGTTCAGTTTGAAGCCAACCTAACTTTAAGTGGAGGGAAGGCAGATAAGCGCGTTCTTGCAACCCCTTCGCAACAAATGCAAATTGTGAAGGCGTTAACTGGTGGGAGTGCTTCTGGTCTGCCTGCTAATTTAGCAGACGCAGTAAATAAAGCAAAAGCACAACTTCAGAAAGCTGGAAGTAAAGCCTTGCTTGTAACAGGACTTCCAGATGTTGAATCGCAAACTGCTGCATTAAATTTTAATGCAAACAGTGAAGCTATGGATTCAAACAAACCGTTGCTTATAAGACAATCGAGCAATAGTGAAGTTATGAACGTTGTTAATGGCGTTGTTTCAGGTAGCATTAAAGGCATGATCACAGTGGGTGTAGATCCTGTTTATTCTTTCCCAAATAGTAAGGAATTTACAGAAGGTTACAAAAAACTTGACATGACCCTTGCATTTGCAATGAAGCAGGATGCAACCGCTTCCCTTGCAAAATTGGTCGCTGCCACACCGCACTATCTTGAATCATGGGGTGATATGCAACTTAAAAAAGGGACATACAGCCTTGCGCAGCCTACCATTCGTCCAATGTTCAATACGCGTCAATTTCAAGACTGCTTATTGAAATGGACAGGTAATTCAAAAAATTATTACGATTATATAAAAGAAAGTTGGACTGCTTCTATACTGCAAGGAAGCTCTTGGAACAAAACTCTTGAGGCTGGCATTTTAATTAGCGATGTTGAAGTAAACATGGAAGAAGGTATGCCTGCAAAAGGTATAACCTTAATGGAAGATAGCACTTCAAATGGCGCTGTTTCTTCACCTTCACTAGAAGGCGATTTTGAGCTTACACTTTATACCTCTACAGGATTAGGTGATGGCCAACAAGCCAACAACCCTTGGTTGCAAGAATTTCCAGATCCAATAACTCGAGCTTCTTGGGATAATTACTTGACAATTTCTGCAGCCGATGCGGAAGCTTTGGAGCTAGAAAATTTTCACGTATCCAATGGTGCCTTGAACGGTAGTTATGTAAATGTGAAATTGGGTACTGTGGTAATTGAAAACGTGCCTGTAATTGTCCAGCCCGGACAGGCTAAAGGATCGGTCGGTTTAGCTTTGGGGTATGGAAAAACGGCTGCCATACAAGAAGAAATGCAAACCGGTGTTAATGCCTACCCGCTCTACCAAAACTTTTCTGAGATCCAAAAAGTGAATTTAGAAAAGGCTAGTGGAATGCACGAGTTTGCTTGCGTACAGCTACAAAACACAATGGCAGGGCGCAGTGACGATATTATCAAGGACACAACTTTAGAAATATTCAACACAAAAAATATTAGCCATTGGAACGCAGTTCCTGTGGTAGATTACGATCATGCTCCTATTGAGGTGCGTGACAAAAAAGCAGATATCTGGACTCCTTTTGATGATACCATTGGGCATCATTTTAACCTTTCCATAGATCTTAATGCCTGTACCGGTTGCGGTGCTTGTGTTATTGCTTGCCACGCCGAAAATAATGTTCCTGTAGTTGGGAAAGAAGAGGTTAGAAAGTTCCGTGATATGCATTGGTTGCGTATTGATAGATATTATTCAGCAGGTGAGACTTTCCAAGAAGAAATTGATACTCTCGAAAATCTTCCTGCATTTGACTTTTATGATGTTGTAGAAGAACCAGCTTATCTGAATCCACAAGTTGCCTTTCAACCGGTAATGTGCCAGCATTGTAATCACGCACCTTGTGAAACTGTTTGTCCCGTAGCGGCTACATCTCACGGGCGGCAAGGCCAGAATCAAATGGCTTATAACCGTTGTGTAGGTACGCGTTACTGCGCAAACAACTGTCCATATAAAGTACGAAGATTCAACTGGTTTTTATATAATGAAAACGATGAGTTTGACTATAATATGAACAATGACCTTGGAAGAATGGTACTTAACCCGGATGTTGTAGTGCGTTCACGTGGTGTTATGGAAAAATGCTCTATGTGTATCCAAATAACACAAAAAACAATTCTCGATGCTAAGCGTGATGGGAGACCTGTTAAAGATGGAGAGTTCCACACAGCCTGTTCAAGGGCTTGCCAAACAGAAGCTCTCGTTTTTGGAGATGTAAATGATAAAGAATCTGAAATTTTGAAGATGAAGGATAATGACCGTATGTATCATTTGTTAGAGAATGTAGGAACACGGCCAAATGTTTTCTATCAAATGATTGTTAGAAATACATCCGAAGCATAAAAAATTTAATCAAGAACCAATTTTTAAGAATTATATATGTCGTCACATTACGAAGCACCTATTAGAGAGCCTTTGGTTCTGGGAGAAAAGTCCTATCATGACATTAGTGTAGATGTTGGGGCTCCCATTCTAGGGAAGGCCAATAAATCTTGGTGGATAGTTTTTACCATTGCCCTAGTAGCATTTTTGTGGGGATTGGGATGTATTATCTATACAGTCTCAACCGGAATCGGAGTATGGGGATTGAACAAGACCATTGGATGGGCTTGGGATATTACTAACTTTGTTTGGTGGGTAGGTATTGGTCACGCAGGAACACTTATTTCTGCGGTATTGTTGCTTTTCCGTCAAAAATGGAGAATGGCAGTTAACCGTTCTGCGGAAGCGATGACAATTTTCGCTGTTGTTCAGGCAGGTCTTTTTCCAATTATACACATGGGGCGTCCTTGGTTAGCATATTGGGTACTTCCAATTCCGAACCAATTCGGATCATTGTGGGTAAACTTCAACTCACCACTTCTTTGGGATGTTTTTGCAATTTCAACCTATTTATCCATATCATTAGTATTCTGGTGGACGGGCCTGCTACCAGATTTCGCAATGATTCGTGATAGAACAAACAGCCCATTTCAAAAGAAAATATACGGAATACTTAGTTTTGGATGGAGCGGTCGTGTAAAAGATTGGCAACGTTTTGAAGAAGTATCCCTTGTGTTAGCAGGTTTAGCAACGCCACTGGTACTTTCTGTACATACCATTGTATCTTTTGACTTTGCTACATCTGTTGTGCCGGGATGGCACAGTACAATCTATCCTCCCTATTTTGTGGCAGGTGCAATCTTCTCTGGCTTTGCGATGGTGCAAACACTACTCATAATTATGCGAAAAGTTTCGCATCTCGAAAGTTACATAACAGTACTACACATTGAGTATATGAACAAGGTAATTCTACTAACGGGTGGAATTGTGACCGTGGCCTATGCCATAGAGTTCTTTATAGGTTGGTATTCTGGAGTACCTTATGAAAACTATACGTATTTATCCTTCGGCGCTGCTACAGGGCCCTACTGGTGGGCATTTTGGGCATTGATCATTTGTAACTTCGTGGTGCCACTTACCCTATGGGTTAAAAAGCTTAGAAGAAACATCGTGTATACATTCTTTGTGGCGTTAATAATAAACATCGGGATGTGGTTTGAACGTTTTGATATTATTGTGGTGAACGTTAGTAAAGATAGACTTACATCTTCTTGGGCTATGTTCCAGCCTACCTTTGTAGATATCGGTACTTTTATTGGAACTATCGGTTTCTTCTTTGTACTCTTTTTATTATACGCCCGTACATTCCCAGTAATTGCACAGGCAGAAGTAAAAACAATTTTGAAGTCATCTGGTGAGTCTTTTAAAAGATTGCGTGCGGAACATGGAGATGATTCCAGTCACATTCAAAAAGTAGAAGAATATCCAGCAGATGCGGGACCTGCCGCCAATGTGGAAGGAAAACATTTTGATACCGTCTTTGATGATTCGGATGAAGAAGATTTAGAAAATAACAGCGTGGATTTAGAACTTCACAAAGGTAAAATTGATACTTTGCTTAGTGGGGTAGGTACTTTTAATCCTGAAGTTCAAAAGCAGGATGATCTTAAGAAAATTAATGGAATTGGGCCAGTTATGGAACAAAAACTTCATCAAATTGGAATTTTCACCTTTGACCAAGTAAGCCGAATGACCGACCGCGAATACGATTTACTGGATGAGATAATTAGTGAATTCCCTGGAAGAGCCAAACGCGACGATTGGGCTGGGCAGGCACTAATGCTAAAAAACAAGAACTAATTATGGCTTCAAGAAAGATACACGCAATTTATACAGATGATGACCTGTTGATGCAGGCCGTTAAACAAACCCGTGCGGCAAATTATCATATTTCAGAGGTTTTTACACCCTTCCCAGTACACGGTCTAGACCATGCTGTAGGAATAGCCCCAACCCGAATAGCTATCACTTCATTCTTGTATGGTCTTCTGGGCTTATCTGTTGCCGTATTGATGATGAATTATATAATGATACAGGACTGGCCGCAGAATATAGGAGGCAAGCCAAGCTTTACATTTTATCAAAACATGCCTGCATTTATTCCTATTATGTTTGAGCTTACCGTATTTTTTGCTGGGCATTTAATGGTGATCACTTTCTATATGAGAAGTAAGTTATGGCCATTTAAAAAAGCTGAAAATCCAGATCTGCGCACAACAGATGATCATTTTCTTATGGAAGTTGATGCCGATAACCACGATGTTGAAAAGCTTACCAAGTTCTTATATGATACGGGTGCATCGGAAATTAGTTTAATTGAAAACGAGCAAGACCATTAATATGAAAACATTAATAAACATAGTAATTGCCATTATTGCTTCTGCAACCATGGTTTCTTGTTTTAACGATAAAAAACCGAATTATCAATATTTTCCCAACATGTACGAGCCAGTTGGCTATGAAACATACGGGGCTTATGAGATTTTTCCAGACCAACAAGAGGCAATGCGCCCGCCAGACAATACTGTACCTCGTAATTATTCGCCTTATGATTATGAAAACAGCACGGCGGGACTGGAGCTTGCTAAGGCGGAATTATCAAACCCATACCCAGTTACCGAAGAAAATTTGGCAGTAGGAAGCCAACTCTATACATACTACTGTGCCGTTTGTCATGGAGATAAAGGAGACGGTAAAGGAATTTTGGCAACACGAGAAAAATTTCTTGGTATCCCTAGTTATGCAGACGCTGGACGTAATATTGTACCGGGAGGTATTTATCACGTGCAAATGTACGGTTTGAATGCTATGGGCTCTTATGCTGGACAAGTGAGTGAAAAAGAGCGTTGGCAAATAGCCATGCATGTAATGAATCTGAAAGCCGCCCTTAACGGTGAGCCAGGAATTCTGGAAACTACAAGTGCAATGAAGGATTCAACAAATGTTTCAGAAGAAAAAAATACGGAAGCTGTTACTGCCTCCGAAGTAGAAAAAAAGTAAGCAATTAAAGAGAATGGCTAAAGATATGTACACGCTACCTAGTAAATTAAAACTGTTTTCTATCATTATAATGGTTCTTGGACTTGTAGGAATGACCTATGGTTTTCTCACGACCCCCAAGACTATTGAAGATGTTAAAGAGATAATGGCCGCGCAGGAAGGTCATCACAGTGAGGGGCACGAAGTTGCTGGAGACGGCGAAGAACATACTGCAAATTTTGTAGATACTGCCCGCGGCGAAGAGGGCTATTCGGAAAATGCCATGGAGCATGCAACCGATTTGAAGCCCGAAGGCCATGGAGTCGCTTCCCACGAAGAGCATCTTTTACACCAATTACAAACCAGACCTTGGTCGGCAACTCTTGTTGCTGCATTCTTCTTTATGATGATTGCACTGGGTGTATTGGTATTTTATGCAATTCAATTCGCTTCTCAAGCTGGTTGGTCTCCTGTGCTCTATAGAATTATGGAAGGGATTACTTCCTATTTATTGCCCGGTTCAATAATTGTCTTTTTGATTGTTGTATTTGCAGGAACCCATTTTTTTCCTTGGCAAAATGAAGAATTGGTAGCCGGAGATAAAATTCTACAGGGGAAAGCTGGATATTTAAATTTTCCCTTTTTTGTAATTCGTGGGGTTATATATTTACTGGGATGGAACCTATATCGTTATTTTTCGAGAAAAAATTCGTTGGCACAGGCTGAGTCTAATAACTACGCATCATATAGAAAAAATTTCAAGGCTTCAGTATTTTTCCTTATATTCTTTTTAATAACGGAAGCAACAATGTCGTGGGACTGGTTTATGTCTATGACGCCGCATTGGTACAGTACACTTTTTCCTTGGTATATTTTTGCAAGTATGTTCGTTTCGGCAATTACAGTTCTTGCTTTAACAACAATACATTTAAAGAGCCTTGGACTCATCCCTTTTGTAAGCGATAAACACTTGCATGATTTAGCTAAATATATGTTCGCCTTCAGTATCTTTTGGACTTATTTATGGTTCAGTCAGTTTATGCTTATCTGGTACGCAAACATACCTGAGGAGGTAACCTATTTTATTATAAGAATACAAGAATATAAATTGTTGTTTTTCGGTATGCTTATACTTAATTTTGTATTCCCTATTCTAGTTTTGATGAATAGTGATTATAAGAGAGTGCCTTGGTTTGTTGTTATTGCTGCTGTATTCATATTGGTGGGTCACTATATAGATATTTTCTTATTAGTGATGCCTTCCACAGTAGGCCATAATTGGTATTTCGGTATACCAGAGATTGCAGCATTGTTGTTCTTTATGGGGTTATTCATTTTCGTTGTAGGTACAGGACTTGGGAAAGTTTCTTTAAGACCGAAAAATGATCCGTTCATTAAAGAAAGTGAAAACTACCATTTTTAATAATTTAGTTTAAAGAAGATATTTTAAGATGACCGCATTTTTAGTTGTATTAGTAATTATTCTTTTTGGAATTTCTGTTTGGCAAATGAGCAGGATATTTCAATTGGCGCAGGTTAAGCCTTCTGTTAATTCCGAAATAGCTTCGGATAAGGACAACAATACTCAAGGTTACTTGATGATGGGCTTTTTGGCATTTATTTACATTCTGACCATTGTTTCCTTTTGGTTGTGGTCAGACACCCTTTTGCCGGATTCTGCCTCTGAGCACGGATCGAGAATAGACAATCTCATGTTGATCTCGATGATCCTCATTTTCTTTGTCGGAATTATAACCCAAGGAGTTCTGCATTACTTCGCTTTTATATATCGTGGCAATAAAGTGAAAAGAGCCACTTTTTATGCCGATAACGATAAATTGGAATTTATTTGGACTATTATTCCGGTAATTGTACTTGCTGGTCTCATTATTTATGGTCTTTTTACTTGGACCGACATAATGAACGTTGATAAAGATGACGATCCGTTAATTGTAGAGTTATATGCACAGCAGTTTAACTGGAAAGCACGTTACGGCGGAAATGACAATACACTGGGCGAGGCGAACGTTCGATTAATTGAAGGTGTTAACCAACTAGGGGTTGACCCGGCAGATCCGAACGGGCAGGATGACAAAATAGTTACCGAACTGCATTTGCCAGTGGGAAGAAAAGTTTTGTTCAAAATGCGCTCCCAGGATGTACTGCACTCCGCATATATGCCGCACTTTAGAGCACAGATGAACTGCGTTCCGGGGATGATAACCCAGTTTGCATTTACCCCTACAGTAACAACGGCTGAAATGAGACAAAATGATCATATTGTTGAAAAGGTTGCAAACATTAACAACATCAGAAAAGAAAAAAGCGCAGCGCTTGCCGTTAACGGCGAAGAGCCTTTGGAAACTTATGAATTTGACTACGTACTTTTATGTAACAAGATTTGTGGTATTAGCCACTACAATATGCAAATGAAGATAATAGTAGAGTCAGAAGAGGATTATAATTCTTGGTTGGCAGAACAGCCATCTCTTGCAGAACAACTTACAAAATAAATAATATTAGCTTAAAAAGATATGTCAGCACACGCACAGGTCCACGCAGTAGAAGATCACAACGACGATCACGGGCATCATCATAAACAAACCTTTGTAACTAAATATATATTTAGTACAGATCATAAAATGATCTCAAAGCAATATATGATTACCGGTATATTCATGGGTGTCGTCGGTATCTTGATGTCGTTATTTTTCAGATTGCAGCTGGCTTGGCCAGATCACAAATTTACCATTTTTGAAATATTCTTGGGCAAATGGGGAACAGACGGAGTAATGGATCCAAGCGTTTACTTGGCCTTGGTTACCATTCACGGAACTATAATGGTTTTCTTTGTATTGACTGCAGGACTGAGTGGAACATTCAGTAACCTATTAATTCCTTTACAGATTGGAGCAAGGGATATGGCCTCAGGATTCCTGAATATGGTTTCTTATTGGTTGTTCTTTATCTCGAGTTTTATTATGATGTGCTCACTATTTGTTGAAGCAGGACCGGCATCTGCAGGTTGGACTATTTATCCGCCACTTAGTGCATTGCCCCAGGCTATTCCAGGATCTGGTGCTGGTATGACACTTTGGTTGATCTCTTTGGCAATTTTCATTGCATCTTCCTTGCTTGGCTCTCTTAACTTTATTGTTACTGTTATAAACTTGCGAACCAAAGGAATGTCTATGACGAGACTCCCCCTTACTATTTGGGCCTTCTTCATAACCGCAATGATTGGCGTTGTTTCTTTCCCTGTTCTCTTTTCAGCAGCTTTAATGTTGATAATGGATAGGAGTTTTGGTACGTCATTTTTCCTATCAGATATTTATATAGCAGGTGAAGTCTTGCACCATCAAGGAGGTTCTCCTGTATTGTTTGAACATCTTTTCTGGTTTCTTGGCCACCCGGAAGTTTATATCGTGATTCTTCCCGCAATGGGAATCGTTTCCGAAGTTATGGCAACCAACTCCCGAAAACCTATTTTTGGATATCGTGCCATGGTAGCCTCCCTTTTAGCCATTGCTTTCTTATCTACTATCGTTTGGGGTCACCACATGTTTATTTCAGGTATGAATCCATTTTTGGGATCGGTATTTACTTTTACAACACTTTTGATTGCAATTCCTTCCGCAGTAAAATCTTTCAACTGGATCACTACACTGTGGCGCGGTAAACTGCAGATGAACGTAGCCATGCTTTGGTCCATTGCTTTCGTTTCTACGTTTATAACTGGAGGTCTAACAGGAATTATTATGGGTGATAGTGCATTAGACATTAACATTCACGATACTTATTTTATCGTGGCTCACTTTCACTTGGTAATGGGTATTTCGGCTGCTTATGGATTTTTGGCAGGTGTGTATCATTGGTTCCCAAAAATGTTCGAAGGAAGAATGATGAACAAAAAATTGGGCTATATCCACTTTTGGGTAACAGCAATAGGTGCTTACGGAATTTTCTTCCCAATGCACTTTGTCGGATTAGCGGGACTTCCACGTAGATATTACAGTAACACGAGCTTCCCTTATTTTGATGACTTGGCAGATATAAATGTGGTTATGACTATTTTCGCCATCATTACGATTGCTGTTCAAGTGGTATTTCTTTACAATTTCATATACTCTATGTTCTATGGGAAAATGGGGTCTAAAAACCCTTGGAATGCAACAACTTTAGAATGGACAACCGAGTTGAAGCACATTCACGGAAACTGGGATGGTCCTATTCCACACGTTTATCGCTGGTCTTACGATTACAGTAAGTTGAATAAAGACGAAAGCGATTACGTAATTCCTGGTCAGGATTTTATTCCACAGAACGTTCCGCTTCAGGATAATGAGGATGAACTGGATCATTAACAGTGCAAAAAATAGCTAGATTACAAAGCCCTTTCAAAGTTGAAGGGGCTTTTACTTTCTACGTATATATTGCGTAGTACTACGTAGTAAAATTTTACTCCATTTGCATTATCTTTACACTATTGAGTTAATAATATGTAGGAAGTGAGGAATCTACAGTTTATTTCGAAAGCCGTACTGAAAAGTATGGCTTTCTTTTTTTAATAGCAATCCTTAGTATTGCTATATTTGTGATATGAACGAAAACCTTGATCCCACCGGAGAAAATCTATCACCACAGGAACTTGATATTGAAAAAAAACTACGTCCTCTTAGTTTTGATGATTTTACGGGGCAGGATCAGGCCTTGGAGAATCTTCAAATTTTTGTACAAGCAGCAAATCAGCGAAGTGAGGCGTTAGATCATACCTTATTTCACGGCCCTCCCGGATTGGGAAAAACAACACTTGCCTATATTCTTGCAAATGAGCTAGGTGTAAACATTCGCGTAACCTCAGGCCCAGTGCTAGATAAACCTGGAGATCTTGCAGGATTGCTGACTAATCTTGAAGAGCGTGATGTATTGTTCATAGATGAAATACACAGACTAAGCCCCATTGTTGAAGAATACCTCTACTCCGCAATGGAAGATTATAAAATTGATATTATGATTGAATCTGGACCCAATGCGCGTTCGGTTCAAATAAATCTAAATCCATTTACACTTATTGGAGCGACCACGCGTTCAGGTTTATTGACCGCACCCATGCGTGCTCGATTCGGAATTTCTTCAAGGTTACAATATTATACCACGGAATTGCTTACCACTATTTTGCAAAGAAGTGCAGGAATTTTAAATGTTCCCATCACGATGGAGGCAGCAATTGAAATAGCTGGCAGGAGTCGTGGCACCCCTAGAATAGCCAACGCACTTTTACGCAGAATCAGAGACTTTGCCCAAATAAAAGGAAACGGAAAAATAGATATCCAAATTGCGAAATATGGTTTGGAAGCCTTACACGTGGATGCCCACGGTCTGGACGAAATGGACAACAGAATCCTCAGAACAATAATTGATAAATTCAAAGGCGGCCCAGTCGGGATTACAACGATAGCCACCGCAGTTTCCGAAAGTCCCGAAACTATTGAAGAAGTTTACGAGCCTTTTTTAATCCAGCAAGGTTTTATAATGCGCACGCCACGCGGGCGTGAAGTAACCGAAGCCGCATACAAGCACCTCGGCAAATTAAAAGGCCCAACCCAGGGCGGATTATTTTAAATAAAAATATGGAAGCAAAGAAAATTCCCTCGGTGTCTGCTTTCCGGTTTCTGATTCACTCCACACAGATACTCAAAAACCCTTTACCGTTTCACCATAAAAATTTTGAAACCAAAGGCGATACTTTTCGCTTAAAACTTGGTTTTGGAAAATCTGTTGTCTTTTCGCGCGATGCGGGTTTTGCCCAATATGCACTTCAGAAAAATCATAGAAATTATACAAAATCGCCTATACAAACTCGTGATCTAGTAAAGTATGTGGGTCGCGGACTTCTAACTTCGGAAGGTGAACTTTGGCAAAAACAGCGAAAACTTATCCAGCCGGCGTTTCATAAAAAACAATTGATAAATTTACTGGATACGCTACAGGATGCCATAAAGGCTGAGTTGGTTAAAATTGAAACTGGAAAGCCGAAGGATATTTTCCCCGTTTTCAACGACCTTGCTTTTCAAACGGTTGTAAAATCACTTTTTAGCAGTGCTGTAGACCAAACTGAAATTAATAAACTTCAGCATATAACAGAGGCTGCGCAGCAAATGCTGGTTAAGGAATTGCGCCAGCCTTATTTAGGATGGTGGTTTAAACTAACCGGACAAATTAAAAAACACGTTTCTGAATCTGACGAGGCACGTAATATTCTGAAAAAACTTGTAAACGAAAGACGGAAATCCGGAAATCGCGAGGATGATTTGCTGGATATGCTTTTGGACGCTAGATATGAGGATGGAAGCGCGATGGAAGACGGACAGCTTATTGATGAAATACTAATTCTATTCACAGCAGGTCACGAAACAACTTCAAATGCGCTCACATTTACTTGCGAATTATTAGCCCGAAATCCTGAAATTCAAGAAACGCTTTTTGCTGAAGTAACAAAGGCGAAGAGCAATTCTGAATCTTTAATGGATTTTATAAAAAATTGTCCGTTTACGAAAAACGTGATAGAAGAATCACTTCGCCTTTATCCGCCAGCCTATTTTATAGACCGCGTAAATATTGAGGAGGATGAATTTGGCGGTTTGTTTATACCGAAGAATTCCAGCCTTTTGTTTTCATTGAAAGAAATACATACAGATCCAAAAAATTGGGACGAACCCCAAAAGTTTAAGCCTGAACGTTTTTCCAAAGTAAACCCCAATCATTTTTCAGGTCAGTACTTTCCCTTTGGTGCGGGACCGCGAATGTGCATCGGCAATAATTTTGCGATGTACGAAATGATTTTAGCAATTGCAGAAATCACAAAAACCTATAAAATTTCTGAAAAGAAAACGCCAATTCAAATAAAACCACTGATTACCCTTAAACCGAAAAACGCTATTTTGGAATTTAATTTCAGATAAAATTTGATTCAGAATACTTCAAAATATACACAATTGATAAAAGCCGAAGCAAAGCGTTTAGGCTTCCTTTCCTGCGGAATAAGCAAAGCCGAATTTTTGGAAGAAGAAGCGCCACGCCTGGAAAACTGGCTTAAAAAAAACATGAATGGCGAAATGGCCTATATGGAAAACCATTTTGACAAAAGGCTAGATCCCACAATTTTAGTTCCCGATTCAAAAAGCGTTATTTCTTTATTGCTGAATTATTTCCCTTCAGAAACGCAAACTTCAGAAACCTATAAAATTTCAAAATACGCGTACGGCACCGATTATCATTTAGTTATAAAAGACAAATTGAAGCAGTTGATGAACTTCATTTCCGAAGAAATAGGCGAAGTCCACGGTCGTGCATTTGTAGATTCAGCGCCAGTTTTAGACAAGGCTTGGGCTGCAAAGAGCGGTTTGGGCTGGATTGGAAAACACAGCAATTTGCTCACCAAACAATTGGGCTCATTTTATTTTATTGCAGAATTGATACTAGATTTGGATTTGGAATATGACAGTCCCGTAACCGACCATTGCGGCAGCTGCAACGCTTGCATAGACGCTTGCCCAACAAATGCGATTGTTGCGGATAAGGTTGTTGATGGCAGCAAATGCATCTCCTATTTTACGATTGAATTGAAAAACGAAATCCCCACATCGCAAAAAGGCAACTTTGAAGATTGGATGTTCGGTTGCGATATTTGTCAAGATGTATGTCCTTGGAACCGTTTCAGTAAACCTCACAACGAGCCGCTTTTTAATCCAAATCCCGAATTGCTTTCCATGAGTAAAAAAGACTGGGAAGAAATTACCGAGGATGTTTTTCAAAAACTATTTCAGAAAAGTGCGGTCAACAGAACTAAATTTTCAGGACTTAAAAGGAATATACAGTTTTTGAAAGATTAACCATTAAAATTGCTTCCTTTCGGTGAACCTACTAACTTTGTAGGTTACAAAATTTAAATTTATGAGCAATCAAAGCAAACGTCGCGAGGCCTTACTATATCACGCAAAACCAAAACCTGGTAAAATTCAGGTTGTTCCCACAAAAAGTTATTCCACCCAACGTGATCTTTCTTTGGCATATTCGCCTGGGGTTGCAGTTCCCTGTTTGGAAATTGAAAAAGACGTGGAAAACGTCTATAAATATACCAACAAAGGAAATCTTGTAGCCGTAATTTCAAACGGAACCGCCGTTTTAGGCTTAGGAAACATTGGTCCCGAAGCCTCTAAACCTGTTATGGAAGGAAAGGCGTTGCTTTTTAAAATATTTGCAGATATTGACGTTTTCGATATTGAAGTAAATACAGAGAATATTGACGAATTTGTTGCAACAGTAAAAAATATTGCACCCACTTTTGGCGGAATAAATCTTGAAGATATAAAAGCGCCCGAAGCTTTCGAGATTGAAAGAAGACTGAAGGAAGAACTGGATATTCCAGTAATGCACGACGACCAGCACGGCACGGCAATTATTTCCGCGGCAGCATTACTCAATGCCTTGGAGATTTCTGAGAAAAAAATTGAAGAAGTTAAAATTGTAATTAGTGGTGCCGGCGCTGCGGCAGTTTCGTGTACCCGACTTTACAAAGCCTTTGGCGCCAAGCCTGAAAATATTGTAATGCTGGACAGTAAAGGAGTTATCAGAATAGACCGCGAAAGTCTTACCGATGAAAAAGCAGAGTTTGCTTCCCACAGAAAAATTGATACTCTGGACGAGGCCATGAAAAATGCTGATGTGTTTGTAGGCCTTTCGGTTAAAGATATTGTTACGCCCGAAATGCTGCTAAGCATGGCGCCAAACCCCATTGTATTCGCAATGGCAAATCCCGATCCAGAGATCGAGTACGATTTAGCTATTAGAACACGCGAAGATATCATTATGGCCACGGGCCGTAGCGACCATCCCAACCAAGTTAACAATGTGTTGGGATTCCCTTTTATTTTCCGGGGAGCACTGGATGTTCGCGCAACAAAAATTAACGAAGCCATGAAAATGGCTGCCGTAAAGGCATTGGCAGATCTCGCCAAAGAACCTGTACCAGAGCAGGTAAACATTGCCTATGGCGAAACAAAACTCAATTTTGGGAAGGATTATATTATTCCAAAACCTTTTGATCCACGTTTGATTGCTACCGTTCCGCCCGCCGTTGCAAAAGCTGCGATGGAAAGTGGTGTTGCAACAACAAACATTACCGATTGGGAAAAATACCAAGATGAGCTTTACGAACGTATGGGCAGCGATAATAAAATTGTACGATTATTAATGAATCGCGCAAAATTAAAACCAAAGCGTATTGTTTTTGCAGAAGCAGACCATTTGGATGTTTTGAAAGCCGCTCAGATTGTTTTTGAAGAAGGCATCGGTACCCCTGTTTTATTGGGAAGAAAAGAAGTGATTCTTGAATTGATGGAGCAGATTGATTTTGAAGCTGAAATTGAAATCATAGATCCAAAAAACGATGAAAATTCAGAAAAACTTCAGCACTATGCCCAAAAACTTTGGGAAAAGCGAAGAAGAAGCGGGATCTCACTTTATACCGCTGAAAAGCTAGTTCGAGAAAGAAACTATTTTGCAGGAATGATGCTCAGTGAAGGTGATGTGGATTGTATGATTTCTGGTTACGCACGTTCGTACCCTTCTGTGGTTGTTCCAGTTTTTGAAACTGTTGGAAGATTCGAAGGTGTTACCAAAGTAGCTACAACAAACTTGATGCTTACCAAACGCGGTCCTTTGTTTATTTCGGATACTTCTATAAACATCGACCCAACTGCCAAGGAGCTTGCGAAGATTGCGCAAATGACGAATTATACAATGAAAATGTTCGGCTTGCAACCTGTAATTGCAATGATTTCATATGCTAATTTTGGTTCTTCAAAAGATCCGCACGCAACAAAAGTACGCGAGGCTGTAGATTTGCTTCACAAAAGTAACCCAGACATGATAGTAGATGGTGAGCTACAAACCGATTTTGCGTTGAATCCAGAATTACTTCAGAAGAAATTTCCGTTTTCAAAACTTGCGGGCAAAAAAGTGAATGCACTTATTTTCCCGAACCTCGATTCTGCCAATAGCAATTACAAATTATTGAAAGAATTGAATGGTGTTGAATCCATTGGCCCAATTATGTTGGGGATGGCAAAACCTGTCCACATTTTGCAACTTGGCGCAAGTGTAGAAGAAATTGTAAATATGAGTGCTGTTGCGGTTGTAGATGCGCAGCAGAAAGAGAAGCGGGTGCGGGAGTAAGGGAGCCAAGTAAAATGCAGCTTTTTCCCCAATATTTTCACAAAAACCCCAATGGCAGTTGCAAATAATTATACTATATTTGAGCCTTTAAGTTTTCGTTAACATATGATAACCCATATACAGGGCAGACTGGTTGAAAAAACCCCAACGGACGTAGTGATTGATTGCAATGGAGTAGGGTACTTTGTCAATATTTCTTTGCACACATTTTCCGAACTACCATCCAGTGAAAATGTTAAACTCTTTACGCATTTACTTGTTAAAGAAGATTCCCATACGTTGTACGGGTTTTCAGGCGTTGCGGAACGTGAAATATTTAGGTTGCTTATAAGCGTTTCTGGAGTAGGAGCGAGCATCGCCAGAACGATGCTGTCTTCACTAGCGCCAGATCAAGTTTTGGATGCTATTGCTACAAATGATATAGCAACCATACAGTCAGTAAAAGGAATAGGAGCCAAAACTGCACAACGTGTGGTTTTGGATTTAAAAGATAAGATTTTAAAAGTGTACGGTTTGTCGTCTATTTCTGCCGGAACAAGCAATACGAACAAAAATGAAGCGTTATCTGCTTTGGAGACGCTGGGCTTTGTTCGCAAACAGTCGGAGAAAGTGGTAGATGCCATTGTAATGGAAAATCCGCAGGCTTCGGTAGAAATGATCATTAAACAAGCTTTAAAAAATTTGTAAAATTTGAAGGCAAAAAATTACGTTTACAAGGATGGCTTTTTCAAGCTTTTAGCAATTATAAGTTTCATATTGGTCAGCAATGCTTCGCTGGCTCAAGATTCTACGGCTGTAGGGAATGAAATGGGACGGATGGATCTCCCAAATCCAACCAGCATTCAGGATCTCTATACCTATGATCCCATTACAGATAGATATATTTATACCCAAACCTTGGGTAGTTTTAATGTTACCTATCCTATTATTCTTACACCACAGGAATACCAGCGCCTTATTCAAGAGGAGCAGATGAAGGCTTATTTTAAACAAAAGATAGATGCTGCAGATGGACGTAAGGCGGGTTCTGAAGAAGAACAGAAAAATTTACTTCCAACGTTTTATGTGAATTCAAACTTTTTTGAATCTATTTTCGGCGGAAATAGTATTGAAGTAATACCGCAAGGTTCTGTGGAAATGGATCTTGGCTTGCTTTATACAAAACAGGACAACCCAGCCTTTTCACCCCGAAACCGCAGCAATTTTTCTTTCGACTTTGATCAAAGAATAAGTCTAAGTCTTTTGGCGAAAGTGGGAACCAGACTTCAGGTTACTGCAAATTACGATACCGAAAGCACGTTCGATTTCCAGAACCAGATAAAGTTGGAATACACCCCAACTGAAGACGACATTATTCAGAAAATTGAAGTGGGTAACGTAAGTATGCCACTAAATAGCTCGCTTATTCAAGGAGCGCAAAGTCTTTTCGGTGTAAAAACACAGCTTCAGTTTGGGAAAACAACCATCACAGGAGTTTTCTCTGAGCAAAAATCTGAAACTCGTACTGTTTCCGCTGAAGGTGGCGCAACCATTACGGATTTTGAACTTTTCGCATTGGATTATGACGATAGCCGCCACTTCTTCTTGGCACATTATTTTAGGGACAATTATGATCGTGCGCTAGAGCTTTACCCTTTCATTAACAGTAACGTGCAGGTAACCCGAATGGAAGTTTGGATTACCAACCGCACCAGTAGAACTGAAAACGTTCGTAACATAGTTGCATTGCAGGATATTGGTGAATCAGATCCTACAAATATTGGGTTAAGTGTTCCACCGGGAGGGTTTATAAACGCGCCTAGAACCGCATATCCTGATAATGGTAACAACGATTTTAACCCCTTCGGAATAAATGGTGGTCCACAAACATTGCTTAATCCAGCAATCCGGGATGTTGCAACGGTTCGTCAAGGTTTTACTGGCGTGCAGGTAAGTGAAGGCACAGATTATGTGACACTGGAAAATGCCCGAAGGTTGGACCAGGGAGAATACACGTTGAACTCACAATTGGGTTATATATCCTTGAATCAACGTTTAAACAATGACGAAGTCTTGGCAGTTTCATATCAGTTTACTGTAAACGGAAAAGTATATCAAGTAGGAGAGTTCTCAAATGACGGGGTTGAGGCAAATGGAGGCGTACAAAATCCAGGAGGTGGAGGAAATCCTCCCGGTCAAGAAACAGGACTAGCGCAAAATCTTGTGGTAAAGCTTTTGAAAAGTAGTATTACCAATGTACAGGAGCCAGCTTGGGATTTGATGATGAAAAATATCTACCCCATTGGAGCATACCAGCTTGAAAAAGAAGATTTTAAATTAAATATATTTTATACAGACCCATCACCGATCAACTATATAGAAAAGGCCCAAGGAGGTCCTGAACTTCCCGACGATGTTAAGGATGAAATTCTTTTAAAGGTATTCAATTTAGATAGGTTAAACTTTAATAATGACCCAGTTCAAGGCGGTGATGGATTTTTCGATTTTCTCCCGGGAATAACGGTAGATCAACAAAACGGAAGAATCATTTTTACCACCGTGGAACCGTTTGGAAAGCATTTGTTTGATGAACTTAACGTGCCTTCAGCTCCTGCTAATTATGACATTCCAACTACTTATAACCAAAATCAGGAGAAATACGTTTTCCGAACACTTTACACCGGAACAAAAACCCAGGCGGAACAGCTTGAAAGTGAAAAGAATAAATTTCAGTTAAAAGGAAGTTATAAATCTACCGGTGCAGATGGAATCCCTATTGGAGCCTTCAATATTCCACAAGGTTCGGTTACCGTAACCGCAGGTGGAAGAACTTTAGTTGAAGGGGTGGATTACACCGTAAATTATCAATTGGGAAGAGTTCAGATTTTAGATCCCGGCTTGTTGAACAGCAATATTCCAATTTCTGTAAGTACCGAAAACAATTCCCTTTTTGGTCAGCAAAGCAAGCGTTTTACAGGCTTGAACGTAGAACACAAATTCAGCGATAAATTTTTGGTGGGTGCAACTTATTTGAACCTGAACGAACGCCCATTGACCCAAAAATCCTCTTATGGTGTAGAGCCTATAAACAACAGTGTTTTTGGAATAAATTTAAATTATTCAACAGAAGTTCCATTCCTTACCAGATTAGTAAATAAGCTTCCAAACATAGATACAGATGTAGAATCCAACGTTTCTTTACGTGGTGAATTTGCATACTTAAAACCAGGAGCACCAAAAGTTTCTGATTTTAACGGGAAGACCACAGTATATGTTGATGATTTTGAAGCTTCTCAAACGGGGAATGACATCAGCACTCCTTCCAGCTGGTCTTTAGCCAGTACACCGCTGGATTACGGAGGTGGAGAAGAATTTGCAAATGAAGATCTTCGATACAATTATAGACGTGCTAAACTGGCTTGGTATACCATAGATCCTATTTTTTACAGCAGCCAGCGGCCTGAAGGAATTAATGATGAAGATCTTTCTTCGCCATTTACACGTCGTGTTTTTAGGGACGAAATTTTCCCTAACCAAGATATTATCCAGGGACAGACGCAGGCACTCTTCACATTAGATTTGGCGTATTATCCTTCCCAGCGCGGGGAATATAACTATAACCCCCAAGCCACAAATGGAACACTTCCAGCACCTGAAAATAATTTTGGTGGGATAATGAGATCATTGACTACAACAGATTTTGAAAAATCAAATGTAGAGTATATTCAGTTTTGGGTAATGGATCCTTTCATTTATGAGGAAAATAACGGCAACCCGGGAGGAAATATCAACTTTAACCTTGGAAGCATTTCTGAAGATGTGTTAAAAGATGGCAGAAAGCAATATGAAAACGGCTTGCCTGAAGATGGCGGCAATTTAAATGTTTTGGAAACCAACTGGGGTAAAGTACCATTAAACCAGTCTCTAGTTTACACTTTTGATACAGAAGGACAGCAGCGTACCAATCAAGATGTAGGATTTGATGGATTGAGCAATGCCGAGGAAGCATCCAAATATCCAGGTTTTGGCGATGACACCGCCAATGATGACTACCAATACTTTTTGCAGGCCGATGGCAATATTCTAGATCGCTACTTAAAATATAACGGAACCCAAGGCAACTCACCTGTTGAGGTTACAAATACAAATCGCGGAAGCACTGCCCAACCCGATGTAGAAGATATAAATCGTGATAATACAATGAACACGATTAACAGCTACTTTGAGTACAACGTGCCCATTTATTCCGGCATGAATCGCGAAAACAACGAGTATATTGCCGATGTTAAAGAACTTGAAGTAACTACACAAGACAATAATGTAATCCCTGTGCGCTGGGTACAGTTTAAAATTCCAATCAGCAAGCCAGATCAGGCTAAAGGTGGAATTTCAGATTATAGATCCATTCGTTTTATGCGTATGTACCTTTCCCAATTCACGGAAAACACCGTGTTGCGTTTTGGAACTATGGAATTGGTGCGCGGCGATTACCGAAGATTCCAACAAACATTAGATATTACAGGTGAAGACCCCACACAGGACAATACAATTTTTGAAGTAGAAGCTGTAAGTATTGAAGAAAACGAAAACCGACAGCCAATACCCTATAGATTACCACCAGGACTGGATCGCGAAGAATTGAACAATAACAATAACATTATAAGAGAAAATGAGCAATCACTTTCTTTAAGAGTTTGTGGGCTAGAGCCAAATGATGGACGTTCTGTTTATAAGAATTTTAACGTTGACATGCGCCAGTACAAAAATCTGGAAATGTTTATTCACGCTGAATCATTACAAAATGAAACGGCACTTTCTGATGGACAATTAGTAGCATTTATTCGTTTGGGGAACGACCTTACCAATAACTATTACGAAGTTCAAATTCCTTTAAACCCAACCAATTTTGGAGCAACCAGTGCCGAGGAAATTTGGCCGCTTGCAAATAGATTAAACCTGCGATTGGAATTACTTCAACAAATTAAAACAAGAGTTTTAGGAGATCCAACTATAGATCCTACCGAGGTAACATTCTTTAACCAATCTGAACTTGATGGTGGCTCTACCGGTGGCGAAAATGAGCTGAGAATTGGTATAAAAGGTAACCCAAGTTTTGGTAATGTTCGCAATATTATGTTAGGGGTTAGAAACACGACCAGCAATGATTTGTGCGGTGAGGTTTGGTTTAACGAACTAAGAATGTCTGAACTAAATAATGACGGTGGTTGGGCAGCAGTTGTAAGTATGGATGCCAATCTTGCCGATTTTGCAACGATAAATGCTACGGGCAAAAGGAGTACAGTAGGTTTCGGGTCCATTGAGCAAGGACCTAACCAGAGAAGCCGGGAAGATTTACAACAGTACGACGTAGTTACAAACGTAAATCTAGGACAGTTGCTTCCTAAGAAATGGGGAATTCAATTACCCTTCAACTATGGGCGATCTGAAGAGTTGATTACCCCTCAATATGATCCAGAATTCCAAGACATAGAACTAGAGACCCGTTTGGATAATACAGAAGATCAAGATGAAAAAGATGCTATAAAAGAGCAAGCTGTGGACTATACAAAAAGGCAGAGCGTAAACTTTATAGGGGTTCGAAAAGAACGTACTGGTGAAGCAAAGCCTCAAGTATACGATATAGAAAACTTTACGGGATCCTTTTCATATAACCAAACAGACCACCACGATTTTGAAGTAGAAGACGCGCTGGAACAAAACGTTCGCGTTGGCGCTACTTACAATTATAATTTCAAAGCAAAGCCGGTAGAACCTTTTAAGAAAAATGACTCCTTATTTACGGGTAAATATTGGCAATTTCTAAAAGATATCAACTTTAATTATTTGCCTACCAACATTTCGGTAAGTTCAAATATTACGCGACAATACAATGAGCAAAAGTTCAGAGAATTGAATTTGCTGCCGGGAAGTATTGGTCTCCCTAGATTATACCAACGTAATTTCCTTTTTGACTGGCAATATACTATAAACCACAATTTGACTAAATCGTTGCGTTTCAATTTCACATCTTCAAACAACATGATCGTGAACAATTATGTAGACGATAATGGCTTTGTTAATAATGAAATAGGCGTTTGGGATGGATTCTTTGACGTTGGTGAACCAAACCAACATTTCCAGTCACTACAGCTCAATTATGATTTGCCCTTTAACAAATTCCCGTTTCTAAAATTTATTCGAGCAACCTATTCCTACACTGGAGATTATCAATGGCAGGCCAGTAGTGATCTTTTCAATGAAATTCCAATTCAGTTAAGTGACGGAACTACAAACACATATAATTTAGGAAACTCTATACAAAATGCGAGTACGCACCAAATCAACTCCAGTATAGATATGAATGGTTTTTACCGTTATGTTGGTCTAACCAAAATAAAGAAAAGTAAAACTAGAAAATCTGCTGGAGGTAGTGATGATGGTTCTGGTGATGAAGCCCCTGGAAAAGAAGGAAAATCCGCGCGCGAAGGCAAGTTAGAAGAAGAAAAGAACGGGGAAGTTTCAACCGGAAAAAACAGTGCACCAAATGTTTTGAGTAGGGGCGCTGCTCCTGCGGGAAGTTTGAACGCTGGAGATAAAGCGTTGAATACCGCTATTGGCTTTGCAACCATGCTTAAAAAAATTCAGTTTAATTATCAGGAAAATAACGGTATTTATTTACCGGGATATATACCTTCCATCGGTTTTATTGGTACGCTGAAACCTACCACAGGATTTGTTTTCGGAAGCCAGGCAGAGGTGAGGGAGCTGGCTGCACGCAAAGGTTGGCTAACGCTCTATCCAGAATTTAACGAACAATATACCGAGGTGGAAAGCCGCCAAATGGATATTCAGGCCAATTTAGAACCGATAAACGATTTGACCGTAGACATAAATGGAAGTAGGATTTATTCTGAAAACTATTCTGAAAACTATATAGTTGAAGATGGATTATATAATTCGTTGACGCCAAACACCTTTGGAAACTTCAATATTTCAACAGTATTGATTCAAACGGCATTCAGCGCTAGCGATGAAAACAATTCTGCTGCTTTTGATGAGTTCCGCAGCAACAGACTAACAGTAGCAAACAGACTGGCGGAGGAATATTACCAAGGGAGACCTTTTGAACGCACTGTAGATGGGTATCCAGTTGGTTTTGGTAAAAACAGTCAAGATGTTTTATTGCCATCATTTCTGGCTGCATATAAGGGGAGTAATGCTTCAAAAGAAAAAACAGGAATATTGAGAGACATTCCACTTCCTAATTGGGATGTGAAATATACTGGACTTATGAATATTGCTTGGTTTAAGAAAAACTTCAAGCGCTTTTCGCTTACCCACGGGTATCGGGCTTCGTACACGGTAAACCAATTTCAATCGAACCTTGATTACGATGCAAACGACCCTGAGGCAGTGGACCAGGCCGGAAACTTTAAAGTAAAAACTTTACTTACAAATGTAAACTTGACCGAACAGTTCTCACCGCTACTCCGTATGGATTTTGAAATGAACAACTCAGTAAAAATTCTTGCTGAAATGCGTAAGGACCGTGCACTGTCGTTGAGCTTTGCAAATAATCTTCTTACGGAAATAAAAGGAAATGAATATATTATCGGGCTTGGATACCGAGTTAAGGATCTTCGTATTGCTACAAATTTTGGCGGTAAAAAATCCGTCATTGCGAGCGATTTAAATTTTAAGGTAGATCTTTCAAGAAGAGACAATATAACTATTGTGAGATACTTAGATATTATTGATAATAATCAAACTACCGCTGGGCAAACTATCTATGGTGCGCAATTGTCTATAGATTATGCCTTGAGCAAGAACCTTACGGCTTTATTCTATTACGATCACACATTCTCAGAATATGCCATCTCAACCGCATTCCCGCAAACAACTATTAGAAGTGGATTTACACTTCGTTATAACTTTGGAAATTAAGAACCCTTATATTTAATGATATGAATGTACCATCTAATTTAAAATATACAAAAGACCACGAGTGGATAAAAATTGAAGGCGATATAGCCACTATCGGTGTAACCGATTTTGCCCAAAGCGAGCTTGGCGACATTGTATATGTAGAAGTTGAAACCGTAGGCGACACTATGGAAAAAGAAGAAGTGTTTGGAACCGTTGAAGCAGTAAAGACTGTTTCAGATCTTTTTTTACCACTCTCTGGAGAAATCATTGAATTCAACGAAAATCTTGAATCTGAGCCCGAAAAAGTAAATACGGACGCCTACGGAGAGGGTTGGATGATAAAAATGAAAATTTCAAATCCAGATGAAATAGCTGAACTCTTGGACGATGCCGAATATAAAGCGCTTATTGAAGGCTAAAAACCTATTGCTTTTTGCAATACTTTATAGTTGCCTAATATCCGTACTTTTTTTTGTTCCAAGTCCACAGTTACCGGAAATAGAAGTTTCTGGGACCGATAAAATTGTTCACGGATTGATCTATTTCGTCCTTATTAATCTTTGGATGTTTTATTTTTACACAAAAAACGGATTCAGTCTAAAGCTTAAATGCATTTTAGTTCTGATTATTCTATTGTTGCTATACGGCATAATAGTTGAGATATTACAACATCTATTAACGGTTTCTCGTCAGGCAGACATTTATGATATAGCTGCAAACTTAATAGGTTCATTACTTGGAATCTTTTTTTTCCAAAACATAAAAAAATATTTAAATACTTAAAATTTCAATTAAGTTTTAAATTGAATGATAATTTCTATATTTTAGCAACACTTTAAACCCACTATTATGGAACCCAAAAAAAATCCAAAAGCAGATGTAACCCGAAGAAGCATGCTTTTCTTCCAGCTCGGAATGGTTTTAATGCTCTTCCTTGCCTGGCAGGCAATTGAATGGAAGACCTATGATAAGTCTGATTCCGACTTCGGAAAACTTGACGTAGGCGATGAGCTTGAAGAGGAAATCCCAATTACCCAGCAATTAACGCCACCACCGCCACCACCACCGCCGCCACCAGCCCCTGAAGTTATTGAGGTAATGGAGGATGAAGTGGAAGAGGAAGAAACTGTAATAAAATCTACCGAAGTGAAACAAGATGAAAAAATTGTTGAGGTTAAGGAGATTAAGGAAGAAGTGGTTGAAGAAGAAATTGCCGACGTACCTTTTGCTGTAATTGAAAATGTGCCTATCTATCCAGGCTGCGAAAAGGAAAGTGGGAACGATGCCAAAAAGAAGTGCATGTCTTCTAAAATAAGTGAGTTTATTAATAAGAAATTTGATAGTAATCTTGCGTCAGACTTAGGTTTGGAAGGAAGACAACGTATAGCGGTTCAATTTAAAATTGACAAAAACGGAAAAGTTGTAGACGTGCGCGCACGTGCACCACACCCAAGACTTGAAAAAGAAGCGATGGATGTAGTGAATTCGCTGCCTAATATGACTCCAGGAAAACAAAGAGGAAAACCAGTTGGGGTGCTTTATTCACTTCCGATTGTGTTTGATATTCAATAGAAATTATATTATTTCAAAAACCCCGTCCTTACATCAGTAATGACGGGGTTTTTTGCGTTTTGGCATAACAGTTGTGTTTTCATAAAAGTATTAACGTTTAAATCACTTCATTATGAAAACAACAGGAAAAAATGCTCAAAACAAAAGAGACGAAAAAAAACAGACAAACATTAAATGGAATTCACGTTTGTTCTTTCAACTAGGAATTGTTCTTAGTCTGCTTGTAGTTTTTTTTATAATGCAGACTGATTTTAAAATTAAAACCTATCAAGCTACTTCTACTACATCTCATAGTTTAGAAGAACCACCGATGTTTGATTATGTGATTGATGTGGATAAACCCAAACCTATTGAACCTATAAAAAAGGTTCCTCAAAAACGTGAGCCAATTAAAAGAGTGGTAAAAAGTACTACGTTTGATGTAAAGCCGAATACAGACCCAACAATTGAAACGCCCATTGCACCTACGGATGGGCCAGTGGTAGAAGCTCCCCAAGAGCCTGTAACTGTTGAGCCCAATTCGGGATCAGATAAACCTAGAATACTTGCCAGTGTTGAGTTTGTACCAGTATTTCCAGGTTGTGAAGTCTTGAATACTAATAAAGAAAAAGTAGATTGCATGTCCTCAAAAATTAATTCGTTCATTAATAAAAATTTCAAAAAAGAATTGTTGGAAGATCTTAAACCGAACGAAGACTACAGAATTTACGTAAGTTTTAAAATAGATCTCAATGGTTATGTAACTGATGTGGTTGCAAATTCTAGAAATGCTAATTTAAAAAATGAAGCCCAACGCGTTATAAAAAAGTTGCCCGCTATGAAACCAGGAAAACAGGGGGATAAAAACGTGGAAGTACTGTATAACCTTCCAATTATTTTCAATATTCAATAACAAGATTTTCATTGATTATTGATAGCTCCCCTTAAAAAAGGGAGCTTTTTTTGATTTCGGTCATTACAAAAAAACTGTATCTTTCGGAATTAAACAATCAACCCCCCGATGAAGCATCTTCTCACTCTTTTTATTCTTAATTTTTCAGTAATATCTTTGGCTCAGATCCCTTCGGCCCAATATGAGAAATATCCCGTTTTTGAAGATTGCGAGAGTGCAGAAGTTCAAGCGCTGCAAAATTGTTTTAATGATAATTTGCAACGGTTCATTTTTCAAAATTTTAAAGTACCAGAAAAAGTTTTTGCCGAAAACTATAAAGGAAATGTAAATGTGCTTTTTGAAGTTACCAAGAAAGGAGAATTCAAGGTCCTCTATGTGGATGCAATTTATGAAGAATTAAAAGCGGAGGCGCAACGTGTTTTTGAATCACTTCCTGCAGTAGCGCCAGCAACTTACAATGGCAAGCCCGCTTATGTGCAGTTTACACTCCCCATTGCCATTCCGTTGGTGAAACCGGGACAAAGCATTGTTCAGTCCACCGAAATAATTAAAAAGAATGAGAGGGAAAAATTTGTTGAAGAGTATGATGCAATTGAGAATCTTCCCTACGGAAATGAAGAATATCGCAGCAATATCAATATTCCCCTTTCACACCATAATTACAGTTTGTTTGATCCCGCGATGAACCGTGTGGGCTTAAACAATCACACTGCCCAAAAGCCGTATATCTATTCTGAGGTGAATAAATATTATGATTTTGAAGATGCAAATAAAGAAATTTTAAAAAATAAATCCTCTTGGTTTGGTCGTAAATTGTGGAACGAACATTTTATCACCATAAAAGGGAAAGACTATTGGCTCACCCTGGATCCCGGAGTAGACCTGCAGCTAGGAAAGGATATTGATGCAGATATAGATACTTACAACAATACTCGGTTGATTTATACACAGGGCGGTATTGGTAAACAGATTGGTTTCTTCGGTGTTATTTATGAGAGTCAGGGACGCTTCGCAGACTACTTCAACAGATATGCAGAATCCATTCGGCCCGACGGAGGAAATCCCGCAATCATTCCAGGCCGCGGTATAGCAAAGGGCTTTAAGACGGATTCTTATGATTATCCCATCGCAACTGGGCATCTATCGTACACGCCTTCAAAATATTTCAACATTCAGCTTGGGCACGGTAAAACTTTTTTGGGTGATGGTTATCGCTCTTTGCTTACCAGCGACAATGCAAGTTCATATCCTTTCTTTAAAATAAATACCACTTTCTGGAAGCTGAAATATACCAATACATGGATGTCCCTCCGCGATGTGCGCCCAGATGTTACCGAGGATGGCTCGTTCCGCACAAAATATATAGCAAATCACTATTTAAGCTATAACATTACCAAACGTTTAAACATAGGCCTTTTTGAATCTGTTATTTGGCAAAATGACAACGGCCGTGGTTTTGACGTTAATTACTTAAATCCAATTATTTTTTATCGTGCCATAGAATTCTCAACAGGATCTCGCGGCGGTAATGCTTTGATTGGGATCACCACAAAATACAAAGTGAACGATCAAATTAATTTTTACGGACAATTTATTATTGACGAATTTTCCTCCAGCGACGTTTTTGGCGGAGAGGGAAGTTATAAAAATAAAACCGGCTACCAGCTCGGTCTGAAATACTACAATGCTTTTGGATTTAAAAACTTGTACTTACAGACCGAATACAACAGGGTTCGGCCATATACCTATTCGCACAATACTATAGTTTTAAATTATGGACACAACAACCAGTCTATGGCGCATACACTGGGAGCAAATTTTTCCGAATTTATTGCCATTGCGCGTTACCAAAACGGAAGACTCTATGGCGATGCTAAGTTTATTTTCGCAAAACGCGGTTTTGAGTTCAACACTCCAGAAGATTCGTTTTTTTACGGAGGCGATATTTATGGAACTGAAGACGATCGTATTTCTGACAAGGGCAACGATTTGGCACAAGGAAATACAACAGATTTTTTCCACGCTGAAATTCAGGCAGGATATGTAATAAATCCTGCTACCAATTTAAAAATATACGGAAGCTTTATTTTTAGGAAATTTGAACCCAAAGTGGAAACTGAAACCGTGTTTACAAATCAGACATCTTGGGTAAATTTTGGTATCAGGACAGACCTCTTTAATTGGTACTATGATTTTTAACCGATTATACTTTCATGAGAAAACAATCATGAATCGGCATTCCTTTTATGTGCGGCTTTAGTTTTTTTGTTTTTCGCTTCTCTCCTTTTTCATTTGCTCAATTTTCTCAAGCGCTTTACGGTTCTTTTCATCGTTGCTGTCAATAGAACTTCTCTCTTTGGCAACCTCGCCATAAAGCATTTTTATGAATGCTTCAGTAGTTATAAAACCATCGCCATATCCCTCGGCATCGTAGGCTTTGGTAAGATCCGTCATTTTCATCACTTCTTCTTCAGTATTTTTATTAATGTAGCTTCTTGCTACTCTTTTGTAAGTGTTTGATAGCATATCTATGGTTTTTTGAAGGTCGCTATAACTCCCTACGTTACCGTGTCCGGGAATAATTTTAGTATCTTCATTAATGATCAATTTTGCCTTTGAAAGTCCTTCTATTACTCCCTTTACGCTACCGCCATTTTCAGTGTCAATGAAAGGATATTTTCCATTAAAAAACACATCGCCCGTATGAAGTACGTTGCTGTTGGTAAAATAAACCATTGCATCACCATCAGTATGAGCGTTGTGCACGTGGAAAACATAAATCTTTTCACCGTTGTAATGAAAAGTCATGTCTTCAGAAAAAGTAATCATAGGAAGCATTTCACTAGGTATTTTTTTCTTTTCGCTTTCCCGCATTTCTTCCAGTCTGGTACGTACGTTGTTCTGAGAAAAAATAATCGTTCCAGTTTGTGCCATTACCGCGTTTGCGCCGGTATGGTCTCCGTGGAAATGTGTGTTTACCAAAAACTGAACAGGCTTATCGCTGATAGTTTTAATGTCATCTTGAATTTGTTCAATATGTTCGGCAAATTGATCATCTATCATAAACACACCATCATTGCCAAAACTCAATCCAATATTCCCTCCCTTGCCCTGCAACATGTATATTTTATTATCTACTTTGATCAATTTTGTACTTAGTTTTCTTCCGTCATCGGTTTGTGAAAATGCTATTGAAACAGTAAATAAAAAGACCGCGCTGAAAATTAATTTGGACAACATATTTTTTTGAGTTTTAAATTTGGTTGAAAATACTAAAAATGCTGAAATAAAAGCATAAGATTATTGATATTATATTGCAAAAAAAATACAGGAAGCGTATCTTTGCACAGCCTAAAAAAAAGAGCTTGTCCGTTTCTCAATCACAATCAATTAACCCGTCAGTTATCAGGAATTTTACCGAAATAACCAAGCTTCGCCTTTCGGTGAGTGTGGTTTTTTCTTCGGTGGCAGGTTATTTATTGGGAGCTGAAACAATTGACTTTTTCGTGCTTTTTTTATTGTGTGTTGGTGGCTATTGTATGGTTGGCGCTTCAAATGTTTACAACCAGATCATTGAAAAAGATTTGGACTCGCTAATGGACCGCACAAAAAACAGGCCGTTGCCCGCAGGACATATGAATGTTCGTTCAGCGTTTATACTTGCAAGTATATTGACCGTTCTAGGTGTTGTTGTACTTTATACCATCAATCCTATTACGGCAATGTTTGGCGCCATTTCCATCTTTATGTACGTGAGCCTTTACACGCCCTTAAAAACCAAGACTCCGCTTTCGGTATTTGTGGGTGCATTTCCTGGGGCCATACCGTTTATGCTGGGTTGGGTTGCGGCAACGGGCCAATTCGGCATTGAATCTGGCACCTTATTTATGGTTCAGTTTTTTTGGCAGTTTCCACACTTTTGGGCCATTGGCTGGTTCCTTTTTGATGATTATAAGAAAGCGGGATTTTTTATGCTTCCTAACGGAAAACGTGACAAAGGAACCGCATTGCAGATTATTCTATATTCAGTCTGGACGGTTCTGGTTTCTTTAATTCCTGTATTGGGGATTACTGGCAAATTATACTTGACGCCGCTATCGGGAGCTCTAATAGGTGTTTTGGGAATTGGTCTTTTATACTATGCAATTCGGCTATACAAAGAAAAAACAGCAATAGCCGCAAAACAGCTTATGCTCGCAAGCGTTAGTTACATAACACTTTTGCAAATAATTTATGTTGCAGATAAATTTATAAGATAAAATAAGTTGGGTGCTGGATGCTGGATGAAAATTTTAAAATAAGAAGTTTCAAATCCAGATTAGCAAATCCCGAATTAACGAATTAAAGAAATATAAAATGGATTTAACCCAAGGAAGTCACGAACTAAAAGTAAACAGGGCAAAAAAGAACATGCTTTGGTTTGGCATTATTAGTTTAACGATGAGTTTTGCAGGCCTTACCAGTGCCTATGTAGTAAGTAAAGAAAGACCAGACTGGATAACCAGTTTTGAAATCCCGCCAGCATTTTACATTAGCCTTGCCTTAATAGTGGTAAGCAGTTTTACCGTACATTTTGCGCTCTGGGCTATCAAAAAAGAACAGCACGCTCTCGGAATGTCTCTATTGGTTTCAACCCTTATACTCGGAATATTATTTATTATTTTTCAATTCGTAGGCTTTTCAGAAATCATTCAGAACGGATATAATTTTACTGGGCCCACGAGTAGCATAACCACATCTTTCATCTATTTAGTGGTATTATTGCACGTTGCACACGTTTTTGCAGGGCTCGTATCACTTTTATTTGTAATTTATAATCAGTATAAACAAAAATATAGATACGGTAAAACCCTTGGCATTGAACTAGCTGCAACTTTTTGGCATTTTGTGGATATTGTATGGATTTATCTGTTTTTATTTATTTATTTCGTTAAATAAAAATTAAACGTATTTTTGAACCTTTATTTAAAACCAAATTCTTTTTATGGAAGCTACTGTTGTTAAAACAGGTACCGAAGGAACAACCTGGGGTGGCGGAAACCAACCACTGAAAGCTAGTTACGGCAAAATGATGATGTGGTTTTTCATCCTTTCCGATGCCTTGACGTTTTCTGGATTTCTTGCTGCTTATGGATTTTCAAGATTCAAATTTGTAGATGCCTGGCCTATTGCCGATGAAGTATTTACCCACTTTCCATTTTTGCATGGCGTAGATGCGCCTATGTATTATGTGGCGTTTATGACCTTTATCTTAATATTTTCGTCTGTAACTATGGTGTTAGCTGTAGATGCCGGCCACAAAATGCAGCAGAATAAGGTAATTTTCTACTTGTTTCTTACCATTATTGGTGGTGCTGTTTTCGTTGGCTCACAAGCGTGGGAATGGGCAACATTTATAAAGGGAGATTATGGCGCAATTGAAACTAAGGGAGGACAGATTATACAATTCTTAGATAAAGAAGGCGAGCGTGTTGCAATTAGAGATTTCGCAGTTGCTGCCTCAAGAGATCGCGTAGAACAAACTGGTGATAACGGAATTTGGTATAATACCGAAGGAGAATATCTACCAAGTGTTTCTTATGAACAGGTAAAAGAAGGTTTCTTGGCAAATGATAATCTTTTGGTGAGGCTTCAATATAAAGATGAACACGGACATCATATAATACTTTCCAGAGAGGAATCTATAGCAAAAGTGGTAAACGATGGCCAACTAATCGTGGAAGGTGCAAACTTGCGCCATAACGAATATGGCCATCCATTGTTTGCAAATTTCTTCTTCTTCATTACTGGTTTCCACGGTTTCCACGTTTTGACGGGAGTATTAATAAATATTATTGTTTTCTTTAATGTAATTATAGGCACCTACGAACGCCGCGGAAGTTATGAAATGGTCGAAAAAGTCGGCCTTTATTGGCACTTTGTGGATTTGGTCTGGGTATTTGTATTTACTTTCTTTTATCTTGTTTAGGTTTTCAAAATTTAAAAAATGGCACACGAACATAAATTAGCAATCTTTAGAGGCACTGTAAAATTCAAATCAAATGTCAGCAAAATTTGGGGTGTTTTTATATTTCTTTCTATAGTTACAATAATTGAAGTAGCACTCGGTATAATCCGTCCAGAATTTCTGGTTGATACCCACTTTTTGGCACTGAAATTACTTAACTGGATCTTTATTATTCTTACGCTAGTTAAAGCATACTACATTACTTGGGATTTTATGCACATGCGTGACGAAACAACAGGCCTGCGTAGAGCCGTAATTTGGACTGGACTTTTCCTAATATCCTATCTAGTTGTATTGATACTTATTGAGGGTGATTATATTTATGAAGTCTATAAAAATGGATTTATAAAGTTCAATTTCTAAATTGAAAATGAAATTATAAAAAAAGCCCTCTTTGTGAGGGTTTTTTTATGCCCTGTCCGGTCGAGTCCTTCGGTGAAGTTTATATTGAACGAAGTCGAAATACTCAGAATAAACTAAAGTCGAGCCCTCTTTTTTTGGACAGCTTTTTATTCTTTTATCACTTTAAAGATTTGCTCACCATTATTGGTTTCCAATTTTAGGTAGTAGATTCCCGTTGCATAATTGCTGAAATCAATTTGCAAAGCCTCGCCTTCTTTTTTAAGTAACATTCTTCCAAAGATGTCGTAAAGTTTAATGTTGGTTATGGCTGTGCCTGTTTCTACCTGAACATTTAAAATAGTACTTACAGGATTAGGATAAACCTTAAAATTGTTGGTTTCATTTTCCCCAACGCCCAAAATAGTATAGTTTTCATACCAAGCAATTTTATTGTCGTTCTGTGAAGAACCAATTACGTCCATATCGCCATCATTATCTATGTCGGCAGCGATTACAGATCTGGGCGACTGTACCTCTGTAGTTATAGTCTGTTTTCCCCCGAAACTACCCAAACCGTCAAGATTTTCAAACCAGACCACCTCGCCAGAAAATGTTTCCACACCCGTGGCAAGTACATCCATGTCGTTATCGTTATCCAAATCGGCTACATATACTGCGAATGCAGTAGGCAGAGAGTTTGTGATTATGTTCTTAGGCCCAAAATTCCCAAGACCATCTAAATTTTCATGCCAGGCAACCTCATCGTCACCGTTCGAAGCAGAAAAAACGTCCATATCGCCATCGGCATCGGCATCGGCAACAAAGAGCATATTTGCATATACAGAAAAATCACGAATAACGCGAAAAGGGCCAAAATTTCCCAACCCATCCAGGTTTTCATACCAAAATATTCTAGCGACCCCCGGGGCATATCCATTGCCTACCAAATCAAGGTCCCCATCACCGTCCAAATCGGCAGCTACAACGGATCGGGAGCTCAGTATGTTATCATCTATAATTTTTCTAAAACTGAAATCGCCGCTGCCATCAAGGTTTTCGTGCCAAGCCAAGCCCGAATTGTCAGATGCCGAAACAACATCGTTATCGCCATCACCATCCAAATCGGCTGCTATGACCGAAAAACCGCCATCGGCATTTCCAGCGATTCCTATTTCTGGACCGAAATTCCCAAGACCATCTAAATTTTCGTACCATACCACGCGGTCTAAGGAAGAAGATACTCCCAATACGTCAGTATCGCCATCATTATCCAGATCCGCCGCGTATATTGCTTTTGTTTCACTAAGAAGTCCTATTAGGTTCAAAGAGCTAAAAGTGCCATTACCGTCCATATTTCGATACCAAGCAATATTATTTTTAAATCTTGCGGCAGATAAAATATCTAATTTTCCATCCCCGTCTATATCTGCCGTAAAAACTTGAACCGGAAGCTCTGCCTCTGTAGAAATTATTTGTTGTGGACCGAACTGTGAATAACCATTAAAAAAAACTAATGGTACCAAAAGCAATAAGTATTTCATCATTTAACATTTAAAAGAATGGCTCTAATTTTCTTAGAGCCATTCTATAAGTAAAATTTAATTTTCCTTAAAGATAATATCTTGTTCCGTTGCTCCATCTTCATAATAGTTAATTTTATAAAAGCACTTAATTACAACACAGTAATAAATAATTTATTCCATAGTTTAATAATTAAAATTAACACCCAAAACATTGTCCAACCCCCTTTTACCCCGTATTTTTGCAAAACTACTTTTGGTGTTTTTCAAGTAGTAAAAAAATGCTATAATGAAAAAGTATTTGGTTCTCGGAATCCTGTTTTTATTGCCCATCACGGCCTATGTTTTTTTTGCTTCCGGAAAAAATAACTTTGCCACCCTACCTATAATCACTAATTCTGTTGCCGAACTAGAAAACTTTAAAACACTTGACGGGAAGTCCGTTCAATTGGAAAGGCGTATTACCGTTTTGGGTTTCTTCGGAAGTGATCTGGAAACACATAGGGCTTATGCCTACAATTTGGCACATAAAATTTATACCAAAAACCATCAGTTTAATGAATTTCAATTTGTAATTCTTTTGCCGGAAGGAACGGAAGAACAAGCCCGAGGCCTTGAAGAAAAGCTAAAAGAAATTGCCCCAACTGATGCTTGGTTTTTCGCCTTCGGAAGTGGGGAAGATATAACTGAAGTTTTTCAATCCTTAAAGTCGGACATCACTTTAGACCCCAACCTTTCAACTCCGTATGTATTCTTAATTGATAAAGAAAGGAACCTACGCGGCCGTGATGACGATGATGATGAAGGCCTAATGTACGGCTTCGATTCCAGCACCATTGCAGAAATAAATAACAAAATGAACGACGACGTAAAAGTTCTTTTGGCAGAATACAGAAGGGCTTTAAAGAAGTATAATTCTGATAGGGAAATATAGTAGAGAAAAAAGAGCAAAGAATAAAGAAAAAAGAGCAAAGACATAGCGACATAGTTACATAAGCATCCATAGAATTAATAGCATCAATAGCATCATTTCAAAAATGAAAAAAAATTATTCATACATAGGTATTTCATTCATCATTCTGGTTTTTGGAATTTGGGCAGTGCCTGAGATAGTTAGATATATGCTCGGACCAGATCTTGCTTTTGTAGAAAGAGAAGGAAAAAAGGCGAAAGTTCCGGCATTTTCCTTTACCAATCAAAACGGAAAAACAATTACAAATGATGACTATAAAGACAAGGTTTATATAGTTGAATTTTTCTTCACCACCTGTCCGTCCATTTGCCCAATTATGACGGAAAATATGCTAAAGATTCAAAACGAGTTTTTAGGAAATCCAAGAGTTGGTATTGCTTCTTTTTCTATAGATCCCGAACACGACACTCCTGAAGTATTAAAGGAATATGCTAAAAATAAAGGTATAACCAAACCACAATGGCATCTTTTAACGGGCGAAAAGGAGAAAATATTTAAGCTATCAAACGAAGGTTTCAATCTTTACGTTGGGGAAGCCGCAGAGGTTGAAGGCGGTTTTGAGCATTCAGGTTTTTTTGCGCTCATAGACCAAAATGGTAATATTCGTTCAAGGATAGACGAAAACGGAAACCCAATTATTTATTATGACGGCTTGGAAGATAAAGGAATACAAATGCTGAAGGAAGACATTAAAAAGCTTTTATAGCATGCAAACTAAAACCCAAAACACAAAACGCTACAATATTTGGATATGGATCCTCTCTATTGCAATCCCAGTAGCGGTTGCGGCATTATTCACCGTAAGAATTCCCGGTGTGGAAAGACTGGGTTTTTTGCCGCCAATTTATGCAACAATTAATGGTCTAACTGCAATAATTCTTATAGTTGCGGTTTATCAAATTAAAAAAGGAAATAGAAAAACCCACGAATTACTTATGAAAACCGCTATCGGATTTTCAGTGTTATTTCTTGTAATGTACGTGGCCTATCATATGACCTCAGATTCTACGCCCTTTGGTGGCGAAGGAATGATTAGATACATCTATTATTTTATACTTATAACGCATATTTTATTGTCGATAGTCGTTATACCTTTTGTACTCATAACTTATGTTCGTGCTATTTCCGGACAGTTTTATAAACATAGAAAAATTGCGCGAATCACTTTTCCGCTTTGGCTTTATGTTGCGTTAACTGGTGTAATAGTTTATTTAATGATTTCACCCTATTATTAGGCGTGAGAAGTGAGATATTAGATTTTGAAACCTGAAACCTGAAAGCTGAAACAATGAAACTTAAAGTTTTTATTACGATACTTCTTTTTTTAATAATGATTCTTCCTGCGGAAGCCCAATGTGCAATGTGTCGCGCCGTCTTGGAAAGTGAGGAAAGTGGGCAGACAGCGAAAGGCATCAACAACGGAATTATCTATCTAATGATTTTTCCATATTTACTAATTGGCGGCATCGGCTTTGCTATTTACCGAAGCCGCAAGAAGGCACGCAAAGAGCAAACCTTGTAGTTTTTCTAAATACTGTGTAACACTTCCCCAATATTGGAGTCTTATAAATGGCTGAAACGATTAAAGTATTCAAGTCTTAACAAGAATTTCACATTTAGCAGGGGATTTCCCCTTTATTTTGTAAATCAACAATTTTTAGGATGATAGAGATAAAAGATCTTCACAAATCGTATCACATGGGTAAAAATTCACTCCATGTTTTAAAAGGAATAAACTTCTCGGTTTCTGAAGGCGAAATGGTTTCCATCATGGGTTCATCCGGTTCGGGAAAATCTACCTTGCTAAATATTCTCGGAATTCTTGATGAAGCAGACGAAGGAACCTATACTCTTGACGGAACACTCATTAAAAACTTAAACGAAAAGGTTGCGGCGCGTTATCGCAATAAATTCCTGGGCTTCATCTTTCAATCTTTCAATCTCATAAACTATAAATCTGCATTGGAAAATGTGGCAATGCCGCTTTACTACCAAGGTGTAAAACGAAACATTCGCACAGAAAAAGCCATGCACTATCTCGAAAAAGTAGGCTTGGCAGATTGGGCTACCCATCTTCCGAATGAGCTTTCTGGTGGACAAAAACAGCGTGTAGCAATTGCCCGAGCCTTGGCTAGCGATCCCAAAGTATTGCTTGCAGATGAACCTACGGGCGCGCTGGACACAAAAACTTCTTACGAAGTAATGGAGCTTATACAGGGTATTAACGACGAGGGTAAAACAATCCTCATCGTCACCCACGAAGATGATATTGCGCACATGACCAAACGTATCGTGAATTTAAAGGATGGAATTATTATTGACGATTCGGTAGTAACCCAAGTTAGGGCCAAAAGCGAAGCCTATGTTTAATATTGAACGCTGGCAGGAGATTTTTGAAGCAATTAGCAAAAACAAATTGCGAACTTTTTTAACGGGTCTTTCCGTGGCTTCGGGAATTTTTATTTTGGTTATTCTACTCGCTATCGGTCAAGGCATGTCCAACGGCGTTGCAAAGGAATTTGAAAATGATGCCACTAACCGCATTAGTGTTTGGACCAATGTTACTTCAGTTGAATACAAAGGAATGAATCCCGGTAGAATCATTGAAATGGACAACCGCGATTATGAAATGGCGGTCAATAAAAATAGTGATAAAATAGAACTTAAGTCCGGAGTTTACAGTCGTTGGGGTCAATTGACCACTTATAAAAAGGAAAACGGAAGCTACAGGGTAGAAGGCGTTCGTGGCGATTATCAATTTCTAGAAAACGCAACTTTGGTTGTTGGTAGGTACATTAATCAAAACGATCTTAATTCTTTCGAGAAAAACGCCGTTATAGGAAATCAAGTTTATTTAGATCTTTTTAAAGGAAAAGATGCTATTGGCGAATATATTGACATTGCCGGAATAAAGTTTAAAGTTGTTGGGGTATATACCGATCCCGGCGGAGAAAGGGAAGAAACGCGTGTTTTTATTCCATTAACAACTGCACAACGAGTCTATAACGCTGGCGATAAACTTAGATCGATTGCTTTCACTCTTGAAAAGCACGATAAATATGAAGATGCCCTAGCCGCTTCCGAAGCCTTTTCAGCAGAATTGGAAGCAGATTTAAAAGCCAAACACACCATTGCGCCAACAGATGAAAGGGCGGTAAACGTGAACAATACTTTGGAAAACGCCAAAAAATTTTATGACCTAAATATTATGATTCGGTGGTTCTTTTGGGGTGTAGGTATTTGTACAATAATTGCAGGGGTAGTAGGCGTTAGCAATATTATGCTAATTATAGTGAAGGAACGTACTAAGGAAATTGGCATACGCAAAGCCATTGGTGCACAGCCTTGGTCCATCATTGGAATGATACTTCACGAATCTATTTTTGTTACCGCAATCGCAGGATTTATAGGTTTAATTTTCAGCCTCATACTGTTGCAAGTGGTTGGGCCCTTTATTGAAACAGATTATATCCGCAATCCTTCCGTAGACTTTTCAGTAGCAATTACAACTGTTATCATACTTGTGGTTGCAGGCGCTATCGCTGGTTTTTTCCCAGCTTACAGAGCCGCGAATATTAAACCTATAGAAGCGTTGCGCGATGAGTAAACTATTCAGCAGAGACAGTTGGGCAGAAATCATAGAAGCCCTTAGCAGCAATTGGTTCAGAACCGTTATGACCGCCTTCGGTGTACTTTGGGGCATTTTTATCTTGGTAATTTTGCTCGCTGCTGGCAATGGTTTAGAGAATGGCATAAAACAAGGCTTCAATGGGATGGCAACAAATTCCATGTTTATGTGGTCCCAAACTGCTTCACAACCGTATAAAGGTTTGCCAAAGGGGCGCAGATATAATTTCAAAACAAATGATGTTCCGGCAATTAAGCAAAGTGTACCTGGCCTACGTTTCGTTTCACCTAGAAACCAATTAGGAGGTTTTCGCGGAAGTAATAATGTTGTGCGCGGTCTTCAAACGGGTGCTTTCAACGTTTATGGAGACTATCCTGAAATAATTCAACAACAACCGATGGATATCACTTCGGGACGCTTTGTAAACTATTCAGATATAAACGAAAAACGCAAAGTTGCTATTATTGGGAGCGGCGTTCAAAGTGCTTTATACAATCCGGGAGAAGAGGTTATAGGCTCCTATATTAAAATTAATGGTGTAAATTTTATGGTGGTGGGCACCTATAAAAAGAAAGGAAACAATGGCGATCCCGAAGAAATGCAAAAGGAAATTTATGTGCCCTTCACGGCATTCTCCCAAGCGTTTAATATGGGCGATGTTGTAGGTTGGATGGCTATTACCGCCGAAGATGGATACTCAATAACCGAACTAAAATCGCAAGTTTTTGACGTTATAAAAACACGCCACACCATCAATCCAAACGACGATCGTGCCGTAGGTAATTTTGATCTTTACGAAGAGTTTAGCAAAATAACAGGACTGTTTACCGCACTTAATTTTGTGGCTTATTTTGTGGGAATTTTGGTACTGCTTTCGGGAATCATAGGTATTAGCAACATTATGCTAATTGTGGTAAAGGAACGCACAAAAGAAATTGGCATACGCCGTGCCTTGGGCGCAACGCCGTGGAGTATTCGTTCACAAATTCTATTGGAATCTATATTCTTGACTATCGTTTCGGGTATGGCGGGAATTGTATTGGCAACAGCAGTGCTTTGGCTTGTAAACTATCAACTAAGTGGAATGGATACCAGCGAGATGATGTTTATTAACCCATCCGTCAACATTGGCGTTGTATTTATAGCACTCACAATTTTGATTGTTTCTGGTTTATTGGCTGGATTGATTCCTGCGCAGAACGCAATAAAAATTAGGCCAGTTGAAGCATTGCGAACAGAATAGAAAGATGAAAAAATAATGGAATTTATAAGCGATCCAAAAGTGGCAGCAGTTTTTGAAAGCTATCCCAAGACAATGCAAAAACAAATGTTTCACCTTCGGGAATTGATCTTAAACACTGCGACTGAAACGGATGGCGTAGCAAAAATTGAGGAAACATTGAAATGGGGCGAGCCAAGCTATGTAACAAAATATGGAAGCACGATACGTATAGCTTGGAAAGAAAAAGCTCCAGAACAATACGCAATGTATTTTAAATGCACTTCCCAATTGGTTCCAACATTTAGAACAGTTTATAAGGAAAAATTCAATTTTGAAAAAAACAGAGCGATAGTTTTTAAACTAAATGAGGAAATACCCAATGCTGAATTAAAGCACTGTATTTCATTAGCGCTTACATATCATAAAATAAAACATTTGCCACTTTTGGGTGCTTAATGAAAATATTTTAGACAAAAAAATCATCAATTACAAAACATAATTTCAACAATCAACTAAAATGAAAAAATCAAAAACCATAATCATCCTAGCCACAATTGCAGTGCTTTTTGCAGTATCTATGTATTGGCTCTATTCAAAAAACATGGAAGATCCAATCGTTTATGAAACCGAAAAACCTGCAATGGGTTCAATAGTGAAAAAAACAGTGGCTACTGGAAGTATTGTTCCTAAGGAAGAAGTGCTCATAAAACCAAACATTTCAGGAATTATTGACGAGATTTTTGTGGAAGCAGGCGAAATTGTAAAAGCTGGAGACCTGATAGCGAAGGTGAAAGTAGTGCCGAATGTTTCTTCTTTAAACAGCGCCAAAAATAATATTAGCAGCGTTCGCACACAAGTTGAAACTGCGCGTCTCGCTTTTGAAAACCAGAAGAGCATTTACAACCGTCAGAAAGAACTTTTTGAAAAAGGTGTAATCTCTGCCAATGAATTTGACAATGCGCAATTATCATTCAATCAATCGCAACAAAGACTGAAACAGGAACAGGTAGGCCTTACTGCGGCAAGTCAAAATTACGACATCGTAAGGACCGGAACAACCAGCGGTATGGGTGCTTCGGCTAATACCGAGATTCGCGCTACGGTTTCAGGAATGGTGCTTGATGTTCCCGTAAAAACCGGAAATCAGGTTATCGAGGCAAATAACTTTAACGATGGCACCACAATAGCAACCTTAGCCGATGTAGACAAAATGATTTTTGAAGGAAAGGTTGATGAAAGTGAAGTAGGAAAAATAAAGGAGGGTCTTCCACTTGAAATTACCGTGGGCGCACTTCCCGATAAAACTTTTAATGCCGAATTGGATTACATTGCCCCAAAAGGGGTAGATGAGAATGGTGCGATCCAGTTTGAAATTAAGGGAACGATGAAAAATCTCGATACTACCAATACTTTTATCCGTGCAGGTTTAAGTGCCAATGCTTCTATTATTTTGGCTAAAGCTGAAAACGTTTTGACCATTAAAGAGGCTTTGGTTCAATATGATTCAAAAACCCAGAAACCATTTGTGGAAGTAATGATCGGTGACCAGGAATTTGAAAGAAGAGAAATAGAGTTGGGCATTAGTGATGGGATAGATGTTGAAGTAAAGAGCGGGGTTTCCAAAGATGATAGTATAAAGGTTTGGAACCAATTGAAACCTGCAACACCGTCGGGTAGTAGAGGTTAAATATTTAATTTTATAAAACTTTGTAACGCAATGGCAAAGCAAAAGACTTATTCAACAATAGAAAAACTTATGAAGAAGATAGCAATACCTTTGTTTTTTTTGATACTCACAATTTCATTGAATGCCCAAAACAAACAGTGGACTTTGGAAGAAGCCATTAATAAGGCTTTGGAAGAGAATATCTCAGTAAAACAAGGACAACTGGATGTAGAACTTGCAGATATTGACAAACTAAATGCTATAGGCAATTATCTGCCATCGTTTAATGTTTCAGGATCTAATTCGTGGAATACTGGACTTACTCAGAATATTACCACGGGAGTGCTCCAAAATCAAACTACGCGCAACTTTTCTGCCAATGCTACTTTGGGTATTACAATTTTTGACGGCTTAAACAATTTACGTCAGGCCCAGCGCGCTAAACTTTCAAAACTTGCTGCTCAGTTCAATCTAAAACAAATTGAAGATAATACGGCTCTTTTGGTTGCAAATGCATATTTGGAAATTCTTTTCAATAAAGAAAACCTCGCAGTTATAAAAGCCCAGCATAAAATTACTTCGGAACAGTTAGAACGTTCAAACCAGTTGGTGGACGCAGGTTCTATTCCGCGCGGAGATTTATTGGAAATACAGTCCACATCGGCCAATGAGGAACAACGTATTGTGGTTGCCGAAAATAATATTCGTATTTCGCTTATAAATCTGGCGCAAATTATTCAGATAAAAGACTATGAAAACTTTGATATTGCCGAGTCCTCCTATGAGGCACCATTGACGGACATTACTGAAAAAACTCCAGAGGAAATTATAGCGAAAGCAAAAGCGGAAAGACCAGAACTTCAAATTGCCGAAGCAAACATAGCACTTGCGGAAAAAGACGTGCAGATTGCCAGAAGCAATTATTATCCAAATTTAGAAGGTTTTATAAACTACAATACGCGTGAATCTGGAGCCGACCGAATTCTGCAGGGTGGAGTAGATCCCAATCAGCCAACCCAGGTAATTGGCCAAGTGGAAGATACAGGACAGACCGTGGTTGCGCCCAACTTTGGCCTGCTTACAAGTCCACCGGCACCATTTTTTGAACAGTTGTATCTTAATGACGGAATTTCTTATGGCCTTCAGTTAAATATCCCTATCTTAAATGGATTTTCCACACGAGCTTCCGTACAGCGAAATAAAATAAATGTGAAGCGTGCAGAATTCCAAAAAGAACAGGCAGAGCTCGAGTTGGAATCAAACGTCTATCAAGCTTATACAGATGTTTTGGGAGCCAGAAAAGCATATCAGGCGGCGATGGTTGCCGTACAGGCACAAGAACAGGCTTACCAATACTCAACGGACCGTTTTGATGTGGGATTGCTGAATTCATTTGATTTTAGCCAAGCCAAATTTCGACTTGAAAATGCACAGAGCGAGGCATTGCGGGCAAAGTACGATTATATCTTTAAAATTAAAGTGCTGGAACTGTACTTTGGAATTCCGGCCACAGAGCTAAAATTTTAAGTATGAAGAAAAAAACACTTCTTTGGGTTATTGTAGCCGTAGTTTTGCTGATTGTTATTCTGATTGTTGGGAAAAAAGCAGGCTGGTTTGGAAAATCGGGTGATTTTAAAGAAGTGGAAATTACTCAAATTTCAGCTATCGATATTATTGAAACTGTTGCCGCCACCGGAAAAATACAACCTGAAATTGAGGTCGCGCTTTCCTCAGAAGTTTCAGGAGAAATTATTGAGCTTCCCGTAAAGGAAGGACAAACAGTTGAAAAAGGTGATCTGTTGGTTAAAATAAATCCTGACCTTATTCAAGCTGCTGTAAGCCAATCACAAGCTGGATTGCAAAATGTTCGCGCTCAACTTTCCCAAGCTCAGGCCAGCGAGAAAAATGCTAAACTAAATTATGAGCGTAATAAAGCTTTGTTTGAAAAAGGTGTAATCTCAAAAGCTGAATGGGACAAATCCGTAGCGGATTATGACATGGCGCAAGCAAGTACAAAAGCCGTTTATTACAACGTACAAAGTGCGTCTGCTAATGTGAAACAGTCGGTTGATAATCTTTCCAGAACCAGCATTTATGCTCCCATGAGCGGTACTATCTCAAAGCTTTCTGTAGAATTGGGAGAAAGAGTTGTGGGAACCGCGCAAATGGCCGGAACCGAAATTGTTCGTGTCGCAAATCTTCAAAATATGGAAGTTGAGGTAGATGTAAACGAAAACGATATTGTAAAAGTAGCCGTTGGCGATTCTACAATTGTTGAAGTAGATGCCTATTTGAAACGGGAATTTAATGGAGTGGTTACCGAAATTGCAAACAGTGCCCAAAGCTCACTTACTGCAGATCAGGTTACAAATTTTAAGGTAAAAGTTCGAATATTACCAGAATCGTATAAAGATTTAACACAAGGGAGGCCTGAAAGTTTTTCGCCTTTTCGACCGGGAATGACTGCAACTGTTGATATAATAACCAACAAAAAGAAAAATATTATTGGAGTTCCAATAAGTTCCATAGTAATAAAAACCGATACTACAGATTCAAAAAAATCTTATGCTAGCGAAACTACAAGCGTAAGTGATGAAAAATTTGAGGCAGTTTATGTAAAGGAAGGAGGAGAAGCAAAACTACGCGTTGTAAAGACAGGAATACAGGATGATTCCAATATTCAAATAATATCTGGCTTGAAAGAAGGCGAAATAGTAATTACAGGGCCTTACAACACAGTTACAAAATCACTAAAGCAAGGAGATAAAGTGGAGGTTGCTGACCCCAAAAAAGATAAAAAGGAAAAATAATGGCGGTTATTTTATGTCTTGAAACAGCTACTACCAATTGTTCCGTGGCTCTTGCCATAAATGGTGTAGTAAAAGCCATTCGTGAAGAAAACAATCAAAAATTCTCCCATGCCGAAAAACTCCACGTATTCATTGAAGAGGTTTTGGCAGAAGCAAATATTGATAAAAGCGATTTGAACGCCGTAGCGGTTAGTAAAGGGCCAGGTTCTTACACGGGGCTTCGCATTGGCGTTTCTGCTGCTAAAGGTCTTTGCTTTGCGCTGGATATTCCACTTATTTCCACTTTAACCTTAGAAATACTTGCGCAACAAGTAGCAGATGACAATTCCTATATCATCCCATTGCTCGATGCTCGACGAATGGAGGTTTATTCCGCAGTATTCAATTCTGAAAAGGAACAAATTCGCGAAACTAAGGCTGAAATATTAAATGAAAATTCTTTTGGGGAATATTTGGAAGAACGCAAAACTGTGTTTATTGGTGATGGTGCAAATAAACTTGAAGCGATATGTTCTCATAAAAACGCCTTGTTTATAAACGATGCATTTCCCTCATCTTCAGCAATGGCATCTTTGGTGGAGGCTAAATATAAAATAAGCGACACAGAAAATGTCGCTTATTTTGAACCCTTTTATTTAAAGGAATTTATGTTGGGATAGTTTTTCTGTATTACTATTTGCTCCTCCTGAGGCGCCTCCATTAGGAGTGTTGAAGTTTTTCTGGGCGGAACAAACAGAAATGAGAAGCAAGCCGGTAGATAATAAAATGAAATTTTTCATAATAGCAAAAATTTATTTGTGTAACTCTATAAAGATACTGATTTACTGTACTTAACACTATTTCTTTCGGAGCCATAAGTGATAAATAGAAAAAAGGTTCAAAAAATATGATGCAACTATATCATATTTTTTGAACCTTTTTATAGAGAATTGAACTCGTCCCGAATATTATAATAAAGAATCGAAATAAGCAATTGCTTTTACCAAATCGGCTTCTTTATCAAGGTCAAGATCTTTTTCCTTAATGTATTTTTTCATTTCGCTTTTCTTGCGATCCATCATTTTCAGAACTTTAGACTTGCTGCTTGGCATCTCTAAAAACGTACCGTCTTGTACCAAATAATAAGTTACAGTTTTAGGAAAAGAAGGCGGTGTATCGCGCTGATAACTCGTCTGGGCCTTTTGGGGCTCTCTGTAAAGAGCCTTCGTCTTTTTATACAGATCGTACGTTTTTCCATCGCTAAGCACGTTAAAGTAACCGCCTTTTTCATTACTTCCTTCATAGGGAACAAACACATAAAGATCCTGGAATATTTTCACAAAAATATCTGGCGATTTTATTAAAGCACCATAATTAGCATCTGTTGGGTTCTTTTTGATTTCAATTTCGTCCGCATAGGCATTATAGCGCATCGGCACATCGTCTTTAATGAGCTGATCTTCCTGAAATATTTTTCCTTGAACAAAATTCGGATTTGCATAAGCCTCATCTTTTACCGCGGCAAACTGTGCTTCAGTAAGTCCGAAAGCCAAAGATTTTTGATTAAGGTCAATTGTTCTTGAGTAAATATCAAAATTCGTACTAGCTCGTTGTGCAAAAATTGGTGCCAAAAATAAAATGGCAAGACTAGATAAAATTATTTTTTTCATTATGTATATTTTAGATATGTTAATATTAGAAAATTTCCTACAAACTTAAGGATTTATTTTTTTAAACCTTCCAAATTAAAATGATGCAAATCGCGCTGTGGGAAAGGTATTGAAATTCCAGCAGCTTCCAATCTTGTTTTTCCTTCTTCCAAAACTAGCCAACGCAAGGCCCAGAAATCCTCGTTATTTGCCCAGTAGCGCACCGTGAGGTTTACTGAACTATCGCCCAGTTCTGCAACGGCAACCATCGGCATTTTATCTTCTATTTTAAAAACGGTTTCCTGTTCCGAGACAAGATCAAGCAAAATTTGTTTAGCTTGCTTTATATCATCATCATAACTTATGCCAAAAGTCAGCGTTTCACGTCTTACGCCTTCTTCGGTGTAATTTATAATGTTTTCATTGCTCAGTTTTCCGTTCGGAATAATGGCGAGCTGATTTCCAAATGTGATAAGTCTGGTATTGAATATAGAAATTTCCTTTACGGTTCCTTCCACGCCCTGAGCCTTTATCCAATGGCCCACTTTAAAAGGTTTTAACAATAATATTAAAACTCCTCCAGCGAAATTGGACAGTGTACCTTGCAGCGCAAAACCTACAGCAAGACCCGCTGCACCAATAATTGCAACAAGTGAGGCCGATTCTACACCAAGTTGGGTTATTACCAGAACAAAGAGTAAAATCTTAAGCCCCCAATTTATCAAACTGGCAATAAAATTTTCCAAAGTAGGTTCATAATCTTTTTTGTCAAAGAACTTTCTAATAAACCGATTGACGATCTTTATAATCCAAAGCCCAATCAGCAGCATTAAGACTGTTCCAATAAGACTGGGCAGAAAATCAATTAATTTTTGGCCATACTTTTCGATATAAATATCCAAGTCCTGAAATTTTTCCATAAAATTTTTTATTTTTTATTTAATGATTCAATTGCAATTTTTGTGTCTTCCACGGGAAGTTTGCACGCGTTGTTTACGCAAACGTAGATAAGCGTTGCGTCTGGAGTGTATCGATTTTCAAAAAGCGGCCCGCTTTTTTCGCCCTTACTTCCCGCAATTATCATATTGGGCAGATAGTGCTTGTTGAATTCCGTTACTTTTTCCGAGACATCTTCGCCCACAATTACCACTTCGTAAAAGTCCTTTTGAAAATTAGACAATAAATCCAGCCAGTTTGAAAAGCCGCTGGGATATTGTTCTATTTCCGCAGAAACGTTTTTCAGCATTTGATGCGAAATTTCGTCGAAACCGGTTTCTTCAAAATATTTTGAAAGCACGAAAAGATTTTTCGCCATCACAGAATTTGAAGCAGGAATTACATTATCGCGATATTCAAAATTTCTTGTTACAATTGCGGCGTCTTCTTTAGAGGTGAAATAGAACATATGTTTTTCTTCGTCAAAAAAGTTAACTTTTGCGTACTCTGCCATTTGCTTTGAAAGCTTCAGCCATTTGTCATCCAGCGTTACTTGGTATAAGTCTATAAAAGCTTCGATGGAGAAGGCATAGTCTTCCAAAAACCCATTGATGCTACTTTTGCCATCTTTATAATTGTGGAAAAGCGCACCGTTTTTTTGAAGTTGTTTTTTTGAAATGAATGCTGCGTTTTTTAGTGCGGCTTCCAAATATTCCTTTTTTCCGAAAGCTTTGTATGCATCCACATAACCCTTCAGCATCAATGCATTCCAAGAGGTTAATGTTTTATCATCCAATCGTGGTTTTGGCCTTTTGTTGCGATAGGCAAGTAGCGTATTTTTCCAGTTTTTCTTTTTTTGTTGAAATGCTTCGGAAGTAATTCCAAATTCCTTCTTAATTTCAGCATCCGTCTTTTTTCGGATTAGCACATAATGATTGTTTTCCCACTTTCCGTAGCTGTTCACATTATAGTATTCCTTAAATATTTCGAAATCGTCCTTCAACAATTCCTGCAGTTCTTCCGAAGTAAAAACATAGAAAGCACCTTCTTCCAACTTCCCTTTTTCATCTTTGCTATCGGCATCCAGGGACGAATAAAAACCGCCTTCTTGGTTGGTCATATCGCGCGCTGTAAACGCTAAGGTTTCCTCAACAATCTCTTTGTAAAGTGGTTTTTTTGTTACCAAATAGGCGTTGCTATAGAGACTTACAAGCTGTGCATTGTCATAAAGCATTTTCTCAAAATGTGGTATGTGCCATTTTTCGTCCGTACTGTAGCGTGAAAAACCACCGCCTAATTGGTCGTAAAGTCCACCGTAGGCCATTTTGTCCAAAGTAAGCGTTACAAAATCCAACAATTCTGTATTATTTTCTTCAACGGCTTGCCTCAAAAGAAACTCTAAATTGTTCGGCATCATAAATTTTGGAGCGCCTTTGAATCCGCCATATAAGTTATCGAAATTCTGCGATAAATTCCTAACTATTTCCGAAGTGGGATATTTCGTAAAATCTACATCCGCAGTATTTAAATGAACCAAATCCATGCTTTTTATACCTTCTTCCAATCTATTGGCGTATGCAATCAGTTTTTCGGGTTCATTGGTATAAGCTTCCTGAATTTGCTCCAAAGCGTTTATCCAATCATTTTTCCGGAAATAGGTGCCGCCCCAAACCGGTCTTCCATCGGGCAGTGTAACCACATTAAGCGGCCAGCCCGCGCTTCCGGTCATTAATTGCACCGCATTTATATAAGTTTGGTCCACGTCCGGCCGTTCTTCGCGATCCACTTTTACCGAGATAAAATTCTTGTTCATTACCGCAGCTACGGTGCTATCCTCAAAACTTTCGTGCTCCATCACATGGCACCAATGGCAGGCGGCATAGCCAACGCTTATTATAATGAGTTTCTTCTCCTTCTTTGCTTGTTCCAGGGCCGCTTCGCCGTAAGGTTTCCAATTTACGGGATTGTGGGCGTGCTGAAGCAGGTAAGGACTGGATTCGTGGATTAATTCGTTTGTAAAGAGATGTGTTTCCAAGGTTTCTTTTTTTGAGGAATTGCAACCAAAAAATAAGGTTAGTGCCGATAAAGCTAATAGTAAGCGCATAGCAGGAATTTATGAAAAACAAAAATACGCTTTTGAAAGCTCAAAAGCGTATTTTCTAAAATTCATGGGAAATTTAATTTACTTCAAAAGTGATTTTTACATTTACACGAAAATGTGTGATTTTGTCATTATCAATTACGCAACTTTGCTCGCGTACATATACAGAGCGAATATTTTTTACGCTTTTTCCCGCCTCATTTACTGCATTTCGGGTTGCCTCTTCCCAGCTATCTTTTGAGCTTGCAAGAATTTCAATTACTTTTAATACTGCCATAATTTTTGGTTTTTTCCCACCTCTATAAAAAATTGAGGTTTCAGGATAATTAATAAAACCTCAAGATACAATTATTGAGAGCTATTAATCTGAAAATTAAGTTAAAAGGAAAGGATTGGGCATTAAAAAAACATCCAGCATCCGCCATCTAGCTTCCGGCACTTATCCATTCACCGCAACCACGCTATCTATGCGTCCCTGCAGCATTTCTTTTAACATCGTTTCAATTCCATTCTTTAAGGTAATTGTAGATGATGGGCAGCCGCTACATGCGCCTTGGAGAATAACTTTCACCGTTTTTGTTTCCTCGTTAAAAGAATCGAATAAAATGTGGCCACCATCCCTCGCCACGGCAGGCTTTACATATTCGTCCAAGATGGAGATAATTTCTTTTTCCAGCGCTGTGTGGTCTTTTGAAGTGTTTTCTGAAATTTTTTCTTTTGAAGAAATAGCTTGATCAGAATTTGTGGCATTTAATATTTCGTCATTTAAAACAGGTTTGCCGTCTTCAATGAATTTTCTTATAAACTCTCTAATTTCCATAGAGATTTCTGGCCATTCTGCCACATTGTATTTCATAACCGAAACATAATTGGCGCTAATGAATACTTCTTTTACAAAAGAGAAGTTAAACAATGCTTTTGCCAAAGGCGAATGCGCTGCCTCATCAATATTTTTGAATTCAAAAGTTCCCGTTGCTAAAGGTTTGTTGGCAACAAATTTCATCACTGAAGGATTCGGGGTGCTTTCGGCATAGATGCTTACCGGAATTTTCTTAGGATTGTCTGTTTCAGTAATTACAGGCTTTCCAGAATTTAGATACTCTCCAATGGATTCTGCCACTTCCTCTTGCACGTCTTGCCACTCAACAATGCTATATTTTTCAATAGCGACGAAGTTTTGCGATATATATACGGTTTTTACAAATGGAAGGTAAAAAAGCTCCTGCGCCAAAGGACTCACTTTTGCCTCGTCAATATTTTTGAATTCGTAGCTGGTAGAGCGAGTTAAGAAAGAATTAGCAATAAATTTAACAATATTTTGGTTGCTAGTTTGAGAAATCTCTATGTTAAAGTGGGACATTTAATTGTTTTTTTTACAAAAATATAAAAAGAAAAACAATGTATTCAATATATTTGGCACTGTAATTCCCAATTTTATGAAAAAATTAATACTTCTCCTGACATTAGCGTTTCCTTTTTTTGGTTTTGGACAAAATCCAAATGATATAGCAGAATTCATTCAATTTAATGGCCGATATGATTTCCTCGCTTTTGGTAATACACTAAGTACTGCAGAAAATAATGGCGGTAATAATCCATGTGTCTTATTGCCACAAAGTGATGCGGATTTATTTCTCGGCATTGGTGAAAACGTAGTTGCCGCTTATTTGTATTGGGGCTCTGTTGGAACAGGCGATTTTAATGTAATGCTCAATGGTACGGCTGTAAATGCAGATGAAACATTTGACCATATTTTTAATGCACAACCTTATTTTGCTGCTCGGGCAGATGTTACAAATTTAATTGCAGCTGCTGGGAATGGTACTTATACCTTTTCTGGCATGGACATTCCACAAGCAACTTTAAATAACTATTGCGGAAGCACCAACTTTGGAGGCTGGGCAGTATATGTTATTTATGATAATCCCGGAGGTGAACTCAATCAAATAAAAATATTCGATGGATTGCAAAGTGTATCTGCAAATAATACACAGTTAAATATTAGACTCGATGGTATCGATGTTTCATCAGATTTATTATCAAAAATTGCATTTTTGGCTTGGGAGGGCGATTTAGTTCCTTTTCCAGGCAGAAGAGAATCTTTAGAACTTACTACAATATTTGGCACGTATTCTCCATTTAATGCTATAAATCCCGCAACCAATAATTTTAATAGTACCAATAGTTGGTCTATTCCACAATCTACTACCAACTATCAGATGGACTTAGATTTTTATGATCTTGTAGGTATAAATCCGCCAATTATACAACAAGGAGTAGAATATATTGATGTTGTTCTTATTTCAGAACAGGATTATATAATGGTAAATAATATTGTTACTGGTGTTAACTCTGAACTTCCCGATGCTACCATGGAAATTGACGATCTTGGGATATTATGTCAGAATGGCGATATTGATATTGAATACACGGTTTATAATGTTAACAGTACGAACGAATTGCCTCCAAATACTCCTATCGCCTTTTATACGGAGGTAGGTGGTGTCCGTAATCCTCTCGGCCAAGCAGCAACAGTCAATGAAATTGCTATAGGCGGTTCAGAAAGCGGTACCGTTAGATTAAACCTTCCGGTCGGAACTCCCAATATTTTTAATTTAATTGCAGTTGTGGATGATATTGGCACCAATAATCAGCCACCCGATGGCATTGTGCTTGAAACAGATGAAACAAATAATGAATCTCCTATATACCCCGTAGATCTTAATCAGCAACTGCTTATAATAGATCCGGGACCTGCGTGTATGGGTTCTCCGGTTATTTTGGATTCTGGACTTACCGCGCCCTTCACGTTTAAATGGTTTGAAGCTGGTGATCCGGTAAATCCTATTAGTATAAATCCAACATTGGTCGTTACTGCAAACGGAACATATTATGTAATTGTAAAGGATGGTAGTTGTGATGCGACTAGTAATTCAGTAGTAATTACCTTTAGACCCCAAGCTGTTGCCAATCCCGCGCCAGATTTACGCCAATGTGACTTCGGCACTACGAATGGTGTTTTTGATCTGACTGAAAATGATGATGATATTTTAGGCGCTCAGGATCCAGCACTTTTCACAATAAAGTATTATGAGACGGAAGCGTTAGCAATAGCAGGCGTTCCCGGCACGGAAATTCTTGGCGGAATTAAATTTATAGACCTTCCATCTCCAGAAAGAATCTGGGCACGGATTGAGGATAGTGCAAGTGGAACCTGTTTCGACATTACTGATTTTGATATATATTTCAGTCGCGCCATTGCTGGAGAAGTGAACGACAGAAGTTTTTGCGATTTTGATAACAATGCCGGCGAATTCGTTGACCTTGAAGTAGAATTTAACGTTGAGGTTTTGGATGGACAACCTTCTTCAGATTATACAATTACCTATCACAGTAGTCAGGCAGATGCTGATAATGACACTGGAGCTTTGCCAATTCCATATTTTGTAAATGCTCCTGGCCCAGAAACAATATTTGTAAGGCTTGAAAATAATGATGATCCTACTACTTGTTTTGATACTCTTCAAAGTTTTACCATCAGCATAGATGCACCGCCAACCATAAATACTTCGCCACCAAATTTAATTCTTTGTGATGGCAACAATGATGGTTTTGAATTTTTCGACCTCACATTGCAGACAGATGTAATAACTCTTGGTGATCCTTCATTGACGGTAACTTACCACGGAACGCTTATAAATGCAGAGAACGATGATTTCGAATTGCCCAACCCATTCGAAAATAATAATAGATATTTAGATTTTCCAGTTACCGACCCTCTGGATGCTGCTTACGGAACAGGCGGGGTTTGGGCACGTGTTTCTCAAGGCGGAAGTAGTTGTGTAAGTATAGTTCCTTTTGCTTTGGAAGTTCGTTTTTCACCAGTAGGAATTACACCAGAACCTTTGCGTGTTTGTGATGAAGCAGTTGCCGATGGTATTGCTCGTTTTGATCTTACTGTAGTGAGAGATGAAGTTCTGGGAACTTTAGATCCATTGGGCTTTGATCTGTATTATTTTGAAGATTTTTCTCAGGCAGTACTTGCTGGTCAGCTTGCTATAACCCCAACACCAGATTTTTCGCAAGCAATACAAGTGCCAACGCAACATCTAAATACTGCAAGTCCATATTTTCAGGATATTTTTATATTAATTGTAAGTAATACTAACGGAACCATTCCACCAAACCCTAACAATGCGGAAGGTTGTTATGATATAGTTACCTTAAATTTAATTGTAGATCCGCTTCCAGAGGATTTTGGACCTTTCGAGATGTTTCTCTGCGATGATGAACTACAAGGCAGTACATTGACTGATGGAATTTCAACCTTCGACCTTACAAGCATAAATCCAGATGTAACCAATAATGATCCTACCATTACGGTTGAATGGTTTTTGACATTAGCAGATGAGATTGCGAACATTCCTATTCCAAATCCAACCACCTTTCAAAATACTACAGATACACCCCAGACCATATTTGGAAGGGTTACTTCTGAATTTGATTGTAAAATATTGGTTAGGCTTACCTTGAACGTAGTGCCAAACCCGAATCCAAATTTTAACCCGGAACCATTAGAACTTTGTGACAATGGCCCGGATGGCGATGACGGTATTGCAAGCGGTTGGGATCTTACTCTGGCCGATAGTGATATAATATTTAATGAACTTAACATAATTGTAACATATTATGACACGGAACCGAAAGCCATAGCTGGTGTTCCGGGTACTGAAATTGTGATGCCTTATACCAATACGGTACCTTTTAATCAAACAGTATTTGCCCGTGTTGAAAAAGAGGTTCCACCAGCAGCTCTTGGATGTTTCACAATTGTGGAATTGGAGCTGATTGTAATTGCACTACCCGATAAACCACTAACGTCTCCGTTCACGCCTCCATTCCAAAATCCATTTATTGGTTGTGATGAAAATGGCAATGGTTCTGGCAGTTTTGATTTGACCCTTCAGAATGACGGTGTTATTGGTATTCAAGACATCGCGAATTTTGCGCCAATTACCTATTACGATACAAGCCTTGCAGATGCAGAAGCAGGTATTCCCGGTACTGAAATTGCCGACCCAACAAATTATCCTGCTTCAGGAGGTGAAACCATTTGGGTTCGTTTGGAGAGTTTGGTAACGGGCTGTGTGCGGGTAACAGAATTCACACTTGAACTCGAGCTTTTCCCAGCCATCGGTGTGGGTGAAGATTTAACTGAATGCGACGATTTAACAGCTACTAGTACAGACACAGATGGACTAGCTGTTTTCGACCTTAGGCCCAACACGACACGAATTCAAATGGGCAATATAAATTTGGATGTATTTTATTATGCAACTCCAATTGACCAAATAAACAACAACCCAATTACAAACATTGCAGCGTATCGCAATATAGTACCGTTTCAACAACGTATTTATGTAACCGTATTCAGCGAGAATGGTTGTAGGGCAACCAACTTTTTCTTTATTAATGTTGAGGCTACGCCAGATGCTTTTTCACCAGGGGTCATGATTGCTTGCGATGCGGACAATGATGGTTTTGCCCTGTTTGACCTTAGTACCCAAACAGATTTTATTTCAGGCGGTGATGGGAATCTTACGGTAACTTATCACAAAACTTTATTATTGGCCCAGAATAGTATTCCACTACCATTAATCTATGAAAATGACGAACGTTATAATGATGTGCCAATTACCGATCCCACCGATGCACGGTATGGAACAGGCGGTGTTTGGGTAAGAATAGTAGATGTAACGAGTAATAACCTATGCCCTAGAATTTTATCATTCGCTTTAAAGGTGCAAAGTTCTCCGGTGGCTACAGTACCTGCACCTTTACATGAGTGCGATGATGATCCAGAAGATGGGGTTACAACTTTCAACTTAACAGAAGTTGAAGCAGAAGTTTTGGGAACCTTAGACCCTAATGGCTATGATCTTTATTATTATGTAAATCTTGCCGATGCACAATTGGCTGGTGACCTTGCTATAACGCCAACACCAGATTTTTCATTGGCAGAAGCTAATCCGGGAGCTTTTAGGAATACAACTAACCCACAAACTATCTATATACTGGTAGTTGGCAATGAAAACAGCGTATTGCCACCAAACCCTAACGGAGGCGAAGGTTGCTACGACATTGTGGAATTGCAATTGATTGTAGATCCAATTCCAGGAAATAATGGACCATTGACCATGGATAAATGTGATGACGAAGTAGCAGATAGATTTACTATTTTTGACCTTACCGTGAATAACTTTACAATTACCGGCGGTGATCCTAATTTAACAGTAGCGTGGTTCGACTCTCTAGGTAATCCAATTCTGGACCCAGTTAATTATACAAACATAAACACGCCAGAAACGGTTGTTGGAATAGTATCATCACAATTTGGATGTTCTAACAGCGTCCTCGTTACTTTAACAGTATTGCCAAACCCCACTCCTAAAATGAATCCAGAGCCCATTGTGTTATGCGATGATGATGACGATGGAATTTTGGACATATTTGATCTTACAATACGAGATACTGAAATATTAAATGGTGAAGACAATGTTTCCATTGCTTATTATGAAACCGAACAGCAAGCAATAGATGCCGTTCCGGGAACAGAAATAATAGGGCTTTATCAAAACACAACGCCTTACACCCAAATAGTGTATGCTCGGGTAACAAATGATGTGCCGCCAGAATTGCTGCCTTGCTACACAATTGTAGAGCTTCAGCTTATTGTTGTGCCGCTACCAGATGCACCCGATAGTACATTTGAAGACCTCTTTGCTTGTGATGAAGATGGCGATGGCGATGCAATCTTTGATCTCACCGTTCAAAATAATGCTGTATTTGGCATACAAGATCCAGATAATTTTGAACCAATAACCTATTATATAAGCCTAGCTGATGCAGAAGGAGAAACTAATGCTATTGATCCTGCAAATGCTTTCGAAAGTATTAGTAGAACAGTATGGGTGCGTTTAGAAAGTTTGGCTACGGGATGCGCAAGAATTACACCATTTCAAATTGTAGTGGGTACATTCCCGGGTACCGGAAATGCTGAAGACTTGGTACTTTGCGATGATGAAGTAAATGGAAGTACCAATGACGATGAAATTTCTACATTCAACCTTACCGAGAATACTCCAAGAATCACAGGCGGCGATGCTACCTTAACGGTTATTTACTATGCTTCGGAGCAAAATCAAATAGACGATATTCCTATTGTAAATCCTGGTGCCTATAAAAATGAAGTAAGTCCGGAGCAAACAATATTTGTTACAGTACTCGGTCAAAACACTTGTAGGGCATCGCTCACTTTCAAGATAATTGTAAATCCAAACCCAGAGCCTGTACAGCCAACGCCATTGTTTGCCTGCGATGTGGATAATAACGGTTTTACATCTTTCGATTTGGATAGTAAAACTGCTGAGATTCAAGGTAGTGATCCAACTTTACTGATTACTTATCACGAAAGCTTACAGGATGCCAAAAATGGTTTTGCTGCACTTACAAGTCCTTATGAAAATATATTTGCTTTCAACCAAACTATTTTTGTGCGGGCGGCCTACAATAATCCACCAGGCGGAACAGGTTGCTATACTATTGTAACTCTAGAATTGATTGTAAATCCAACGCCAGTTGTTCCTTCAGATTTACCAGATCTTATAGCTTGTGATGATTCTGGTTTTTCAGAATTTAATCTTACAGACCAACAAGATTTAATATTCGGAAGCCAATCTACGGATGATTATACGCTCACTTACCATTTAAGTCAAGCTGCTGCAATTGATGGCACCCCGTTTATTGCGCAACCAGAGGCTTACACAAATACTTCCAATCCTCAAACCATTTGGGTTCGTTTGGATGATAATGCTACGGAATGCTTCAAAATTGGTCAATTCAACCTAGTAGTAAATAATGGTTTGCCAATAATTGATCCGTCTCCTTTAGAGCTGTGCGATGATTTAGGTGAAATAAATGATGGTATTACCACATTCGATCTTACTCAGAAAAATAGCGAAATTACTAACGGAGTACTTACGCAAGGAGTTTCCTATTTCATTACAGAGCAAGACGCACAGGACAATACAAACCGTATAGATCCAGATACTGCTTATGTAAACGTAGATGCTAACGGAAACCCAATCAATCCACAAGTATTGTTTGTAAGGGTGGAGGATAGTAACAGTGAGTGTATCTCATTCACCACGCTTACTATAAGGGTTATTAGTAATCCAAACCCCACACCTCCAACGCCAATTGAGCTTTGTGATGTTACTTTAATTGTACCGCCTGGACCATATGACGAAGTTGAGATTTTTGATCTAACCAGTCGCAATGCTCAAATCCTTAATGGAAATAACTGGACGCTGGATTATTACGAAAGCTATAACGAAGCAGTAAATGAATTAGCTCCAATTCCTGCAGCAGATATTACAGCCTATCAAAACAAAACTAATCCGCAGATTATATACGTTCGAACCACAAACCCAACATCCCTTTGTTTTGAAATTGTGGAATTGGAACTTATCGTGAATCCATTGCCCGATGATACCGCAATAGTTTCACCATATATAGTTTGTGCACCGGATGACAGCGAAATTGGGGTGTTTAATTTGGAAACTAAAGTGGAAGAGATTTTGGGCGGACAGTCCCAACTACTTTTTGAAGTAAGTTTTTACTTAAGACCGATTGATGCCGAAAACGGAACCTTTGCGATAGTAAATACAACTAACTATCAGAACAAAGACGCAAATAACAACCCAATAAACCCGCAGACTATCTATACCAATATAAGGAATATAGAAACGGGTTGCGATATTGGAGGTATTCAAAGTTTTGACCTTATTGTTCAGAAAGGCGCCATTGCGGTAGCACCTGCAGAACCCTTTATAATATGTGATAATCTTGCACCAACAGATGGTTTTGCAGAGTTTGATCTGGACGATGTAACCAATCAGCAAGTATCAGATCTGCGTGCAGAGATATTGGCTGGTCAAGATCCTGCAATATATGGTATAACCTTCCACGAAACTTTGGAAGAAGCAGAAGCCGGTATAGAAGAAATAATCTTTCCGTATGTGAATATCATAAACCCACAGCGAATTTATGTTAGGGTAACAAACAACAATAATACGAACTTACCTAGATGTTATGCAGTGGTTGATATGGTGATTAAAGCAGAACAATTGCCAGAGATTTCTCTTGATGGTGAATACCGTCTATGTGTAGATGAAAACGGAAACCCCATCGCTGAAGAAGAAGGTAGCGACTCCCCACCACTTATTGATACGGGATTGGATCCTTCGTTATATACATTCCTTTGGGACTTAGACGGAGTAATCATTGTTGGTGCAACAGGACCGTCCATTATCGCGCTTCAAGGAGGAGTTTATACTGTAACCTATACTGAATTGTCCTCAAATTGTGAGGGCAGTGCAAGTGCTACGGTAATAGTTTCTTCACCACCATTTACCTATGAAGCAAACTTGTTGAATGGCGCTTTCGCAGGAAACCATATTATTGAGGTTATTGCTACGGGTAACGGCACTTATCAATATCAATTGGATAATGGGCCATTCCAGGATAGCAATATATTTGAAAATGTAGAGCCAGGCAATCACACCATTACTATTAAAGATATATATGGTTGTGGTACGGTAACTTTTGACGTTGGCGTGATTGATTATCCACCATACTTTACTCCAAACGGAGACGGCTATCACGACACTTGGAATATAATTGGCATTGCAGCAGGAGACCCGACGGCGAAAATATATATATTTGACCGCTACGGAAAACTGATAAAACAAATCAGTCCGCTAAGTTCAGGATGGGACGGTACCTACAGCGGTAGCCCACTGCCATCAAGTGATTATTGGTTCCGAGTGGAATATACCGAAGACGGCAACGCAAAAGAATTTAAAGGACACTTTACCCTAAAACGATAACTGTATTATGTACATAAAACGAATTCCCCTTATCCTATTTTTGTTAACATCGCTTTATGGATTTTCCCAAGATGGTATACCGGTTTATTCAGATTATTTTTCTGATAACTTGTATTTGCTGCATCCCTCAATGGCCGGTGCCGCAACGCATAATCAATTGCGTTTAACGGCACGCCAACAATGGTTTGATCAAAATGAAGCCCCAAACCTACAAACGGTAAGCTTCAATGCACGATTGGGAGAGCAATCTGGAGTGGGTGTTATTTTCTATAACGATAGAAACGGGTACCATTCACAAACGGGAGGATATATTACCTATGCCCATCATATTATGTTTTCAAGAAGTGAAGCAGATCTTAACCAGTTATCTTTTGGCTTAAGTGCCGGACTTACCCAATCACGATTGGATGAAACTAGTTTTGACCTGTCAGATTTTGATCCAGTGATAAGTGGCATAATTCAAAGTACATCCTATTTTAATGTTGATGCTGGTCTTTCCTATAATTTCTTAGACTTTTCAGGACACTTTACCGTTAAGAATATCATCTTTCAAAATAGATCTATTTACAGTGAACAGTTTGAGTCAAACAACCAACGTAAATATCTTTTATCTGCGGCATACGCCATTGGAGAGTATGGAGCAGCTTGGAGCTATGAGCCATCCTTCCTTTTTCAATGGAGCGAGCGCACCGGTGAGCAGGCTGTAGATATAAACTTTAAAGCATACAGAACCATGGATTTTGGGCAATTATGGGGTGGTTTGTCTTACAGAAGAAGTCTAGACGGTGCAGAATACCTAAATGGCGAAGAAGTAAAGGCTCAAAAACTGCAATGGTTTACACCAGTTTTAGGTATAAATTTCAAGAACTTTATGTTTGCCTATACCTATTCATACCAAGCTGGAAATGTAAAATTTGAAAGCGGTGGTTTTCACCAAATTACCTTGGGCTACGACTTCTTGGGAGGAAGACCCGAACCGTACGACTGTAACTGTCCTGCAATTAATTAATACGTTATCATAAAGCAATAAAAAGCCTGATACAATTTTATGTATCAGGCTTTTTTTATGGAAGAAAATTTACTGCCAAGTATAATTATTTTTCTGCGCTTGTTTTTTTATGGCCTGGACCATGGCATTTTCTAAGGCGTTGTTTGTTTCTTTTGTGTTTTCTGCAATGTATTTCGGTCTTGTTTATTCAATTTCAAGATTTCTCTTTGAATCGCTTCGATGAAGTTTTTCTGAAAAAAACCTGCCTTGAGGAAGCACTCCATTCCATTTAGTAAAAGTAACTTTTGGATGAGCCAAGTATTAATTTTGAGTCATTGCAGAAGCTATTTCATAAAAATGTAATTTTAGGCATTGCCGTAAAGTGCGTATGTTTACCGTTTTAATAATGAAATGAAAAATCTCCTTTTCTTTTTTTTGGCCTTTGCCTTTTTTTGTTCCGCTGAAAGCTTTTCGCAAGTAAAGAGGCAAGCGGAAAACAAACCTTTTATGCTGAAAGGTGAAGTGATAGATGGTGAAACAAATATGCCAATCGCAAAAGTGAACGTTGAAATTTTGGGCGGACAATACACCACGACGAACTTATCGGGAAGATTTGCCATTTCAGCCAAAATAGGGGACGAATTGGTTATTAAAAGCGACGACTTTTTAACCGTTTATTACACCGTTGCCAAAAACGATTTTATAACCGTTCGGGTCGAAAAAGCGCTAGGACAACCTGCGCCATCAGTATCTAGAAGTTCTCAAGATAACAAGCAAAATAGCTTCAGCGTTTATCTAGATTCTGCAAAATACTTTCTGAAAAGAGACGCGCAAAAAAGTATTGAATATGTAACCCGTGCCTTGGAGCCGGGCCGCAATAAAACTATTTCAAATAAAGAAAACAGTCAAGCTTTTGAAACCTTGGGAGATATTAATTTGTTTTGGAACCAACCAGATTTAGCGGTCGATAACTACAAAAGAAGTATTCAAAACCTTTCAAATACAGATGTTTCCATCAAGTTAGCAAAAGCATTTGCGCAAAATAAAAACTATCAGGAAAGCATTTCGGCTTTTCAAAATTTGTTGAAAGCAAATCTTTCAGCTTATCAAAAAGTGGAAGTGCACGAAGGCTTGGGCGATACTTATAAAGCAATTGGAGACGGAGTTAAGAGTGTTTTCAATTATCAGAAAGCGCTGGACGCAGCCAAAGAAAATAGCATAACTCCAAAAATTACAAATCTAAATTCCAAGATTGGGGAAGCATACGCAGAAAGCGGTGCATTGAGCGAGGCCGAAGTGTATTTTGATAATTCGCTGAAACTCGCAAAAAAGGAAAACAAACAGCGTGCTGTTTCCGAAAAAAACAAAGTAGCAGATTTCTATAATCAAAATCGTGAATATGAAAAGGAAATCCAGCTTCGAGAGGAAACTTTGGAAGAGCTTAATACGATGGGAAAAGGAGCAACTGTTGAAGACGAAGCATTAACCTCTCAGCGCCAAAATTATAAAATTGCCAATGCCTTTGTAGCCCAAGAAAAATACAAACAAGCCATTCCGTATTTAGAAAAGAGCATTGCCGAAGCTGATATACGAGAAGATTTAGTAGTGCAAAAAGACGCTACCCGAAAGCTTTCCGAGATTTATCGCGACATTGGCGAATTTGATAAAGCTACTGAAAGTTACCAGCGCTATGTGGAAGTTGTGGATGAGCTTTATGTGAAAAAGGAGCAGGAAATTAGCCAAGCGGCTCGCTTTACCAAAGAGATAACTTTGAAACAAAACCGAATCGTTAGTCTTGAGAATGACCGCAAACTAAATGAAAGTCGCTATAAACTTGCTTTTGAAAATCAAGAACTTATAGAAAGGAATAGCAAAATTCAAAAGTGGGTTATCATTTCATTGGCTATAATTGTATTGCTACTTTTTTTTGCGGCTTATACCCAATACAAAAATGTGAAACAGCAAAAATTCGCCAATAATGTTTTGGCCTTAAAATCACTTCGGTCGCAGATGAACCCGCATTTTATTTTCAATGCGCTAAATTCTGTAAATAGTTTTATCGCAGTGAACGACGAGCGTGCGGCCAATAAATATCTAACAGATTTTTCACTGCTTATGCGTTCTGTTTTGGAGAACAGCGAAGAAGATTTTATTTCTTTGGAAAAGGAAATCGAGCTGCTGGAACTTTATGTGAAATTGGAACATTTCAGATTTAAGGATAAATTCGATTATAGGTTTTCAGTAGATAAGAATATAAATTTGAACGAGTTTGTAATTCCGCCAATGTTGCTTCAGCCCTATGTGGAAAACGCCGTTTGGCACGGGCTTCGATACAAAGAGGAAAAAGGTTTGCTTGAGATTAATTTCAGAAAAATAGATTCCAAAACCGTTAAAATAACAATACTGGATAATGGCATTGGCCGTGCAAAATCCGAAGAATTCAAAACCGAAAACCAAAAGAAGCAAAAATCCAAAGGAATGGGCAATACCCAAAAACGAATTGCTATTTTAAATGAAATGTACAAAGACAAAATAGTTGTGAAAGTGGAAAATGTTTTTGAGAACAATGAAGGCACCAAAGTTGAACTTATTTTAAAGAAAGATTGATGTGGGCTGCTGGGTGCTGGAAGACCGATGACGGGAGAAGGAACAAAGAACAATGAATAGACAAGAAACAATAGAAACAATAGCATCAATAGCATCAACAGAACCCAGAAAATCATGAAACTAAACGCAATTATCGTTGAGGACGAAGAAACCAGTCGGGAAATTCTGAAGAATTATTTGGCCAAATATTGCCCAAGCATAGTTTTAAAGGGCGAAGCTGCCAATGTAGAGGAGGCCTTGGTTTTAATTCGGAATAACGATTTGGACTTGGTTTTTCTGGATGTGGAAATGCCTTATGGAAATGCGTTCGATTTGCTCGATAAAGTAGGCGATAGGCAGTTTGAGACCGTTTTTGTAACAGCTTACAATCATTATGCAATAGATGCCTTAAATGCCCACGCATCGTATTATTTGCTAAAACCAATTTCCATAGATAAGTTAATTGAGGCAGTAGATTATGTGCTTGAAATTAAACAAAAGGAGAACAGCCTTCAAAATTCAATTTTAAAGCCATTACAAACACAAGTTGCAGGTAAGATAACAATACCACTGCAAAACGGTTTTGAAGTGTTGCAGATGGAAGATATACTATATTGCCAGGCGGATGACAATTACACCCAGATCTATTTAAAGAAAGGAAAGCGATTGGTGAGTAAAACCTTAAAATATTTTGAAGATTCATTGTCTGAAAGTGGCTTTGCACGCGTACATAAATCCTTTTTGGTGAATGTGAACGAAATCACGGAATACAAAAAAGGCAAGGGTGGGAGCGTGGTCCTTTCCAGCGGCAAGGAAATAATGGTGAGCCCTTCAAGGAAAAAGGAATTGTTAGCTTATTTTGGGTAAAAGTTGAATGATACTGCTTGTAAGTTTGATGAAATAATGTGAAATAATTTTATTTTTGAAACCTGAAACCTGAAACCTGAAACCTGAAACCTGAAACCTGCAACTGTCACCCTGAGCGCAGTCGAAGGGCTTAAACCTCAAACGATGATAATTAAATCCGTAAACGGAAAACACCCGCAAATCCCAGAAGATTGTTTTATAGCTGAAAACGCTACTATTGTCGGCGATGTCGTGATGGGCAACGATTGCAGTGTTTGGTTCAACGCCGTTATTCGTGGCGATGTGCATTTCATCAAAATGGGTAACAAAGTAAACGTGCAGGATGGAGCGGTAATTCATGCAACCTATAAAACTTCGCCTACTACTATTGGTAATAACGTTTCTATTGGTCATAACGCAATCGTTCACGGCTGTACCATTCACGATAATGTTTTAATAGGTATGGGAAGCATCGTTATGGACGACTGTGTTGTGGAAAGCAATACTATCGTTGCTGCGGGAGCAGTTGTTTCAAAAAATACAAGGGTCGAAAGCGGAAGTATTTACGCAGGAATTCCAGCAAGAAAAATCAAAGACATAAGCCCAGAGCTCACCAAAGGTGAAATTGAACGCATTGCCAACAATTATGTAATGTATTCCTCCTGGTTTAAGGAATAATCAAAACTCCATTTTTTCTACCGAAATCTTTTCGGAATAACTTTTTAGAAGAAATCTTAAAGTATCCGTTTGGGCATTTGTAAAAAACTGAAGTTTTGGCTGTGTGTTTTCTTCCCGAAGCAAGTTTACACTTTGAAGCACTGTTTTGGTCTGCCGGGCAACGGCTTCTCCAGAATCTATAATCGTTACATTTTCGGGAAGTATTTTTTTTAACTGCGGAATAAGGTACGGATAGTGGCTGCAGCCCAAAACTACATAATCAACGTTCGCAGCTATCATAGCCTTGGTGTGTTTTTTTAACAAGGAAATCATTTCGGGCCCGTTCAGATTTCCAGCTTCTATCAATGGAACGAGTCCCTCACCTATAATTTCCACGACGTTTGTATCCTTCTTGAATTCTTGTGTTATTTTGCTGAAAAGCGCACTGCTCAATGTTCCCTTAGTAGCCAAGATTCCGATGCTTTTTGAATTGGTCAAGAGGGCTGCCGGTTTAATGGCTGGCTCTATGCCAATAAATGGAATATCGTAATTTTCACGAAGGTTGGTAATTGCGTTTGTAGTTGCGGTATTACAGGCTACAACGATAATTTTAGCTCCGAGATCAAGTAATTTTTCAGTGTTTTTAATACTGAGAGTTGTAATTTCTTCGGAAGATTTATTTCCATAGGGAGCATTTTTACTATCGGCGAGATAGATAGTATTTTCAAATGGTAAAAGTTTATGTATTTCCTGCCAAATGGAAGAACCGCCAACACCGGAATCAAAAATACCTATGGGATTATTTTTTTTCATCAGGTAAATGTAGCCAATAACTTCAAATTAAGGTATAAAAAAACTGCCCACGAAGCGCGGGCAGTTCCTTAAAAATTTCTTTTGGAAAGAATTACATTCCCAGATCTTTTTTCACATCTGCCATTAGGTCTTTTCCATCGGCAAGTATTACGCCGCCGCTACCTACTGTAGAGTCAAGTACGTATTGATAACCTTGAGCTTTAGCAACTTTCTGGATAGTACTTTGAGCTTTTTCTAGGATTGGTTTAAAAATATCTGTTCTTTTTTTATCCAAATCCTGAAGCGCTTGCTGACGGTATGCTTGAATATTATCCTGCATTCCTTGAACTTCTTGAAATCTCTTTTGATTCTCTTCATCAGATTTTCCAGCGGCTTCACCATCATATAATTTCATCTTGGTTTCAAGTTCTTTGGCCATCGCTTTAATTTCTGTATCGTATGTTTTCTGAACTTTTTCTAACTGGCTCTGTGCAGCTTTGTATTCTGGCATAGCCTCTATAAGTTCTTGTGCATTGATGTGTGCAATTTTGGATTGGGCATTTACAAAACTTGTAGCTCCCATAAATAGCGCCATTGCAACTAAAACTATTTTCATTTTTTTCATTGTAAGTGTATTTAATTTAAGTGTTATTCTTTTATTTGTATTGATTATTAAATATTAAAATTATTTATTGACCATCTCCTTCTTCGCCATCGCCACCTTCTGGGAGATTGTTCTTATTTTGACGTACATTCATTATTGAGTCTCTTCTTCTATCTCTTTCATCTATTAATCGCTGTCTGCGTTCGTCAAACTCCGCTTTTTTAGCCGCTCTGATGGAGTCACGTTCTTTTTGACGTTGGGCCATCATTTCTTCACGCTCGCTCTTTTTAGCTTCAACTATTTTTTCGCGCTCCTGCTGCTTTTCTTCAATTGCTTTTTCCCTTTCAGTAACGGCACCTTCTTCTTCAAGAGAAAGTTTTTCGCGTTGTTCTATTTCACGTTTTTCTTTTTTGTCTGCGGCCTGTACTCTTCTGCCCGCGCGCTCAATACTTCGTAATACTAAATCGCTGATGTCATTTCTTTTTGCTGCGAAAAGCATAACCACATCTGCAGATTTATCAAAAATGAAGTCGTATTTTTTGTTTTCAGCAATTTCTTGAACAATATTGAAAACTTGATCTTGAATAGGCTGAACCAACTGTCTCCTCTGTATCATTAAGTCGCCATTCGGGCCAAAACGATCTTGCTGGTATTGAAGCATTTCGTCTTCCTTTATTTTTATTTCCTCATCCCTTTCATCTATCAACTCTTTTGTTAAAAGAACCCTTTCATTCGCAAGATTCAATTTCATTTGGTCTATTTCTTTTTGTTTCTTTTCAATGTCCAGTTTCCAGCGTTGAACTTTCCCCTCTAGTTGAATGGAAGCTTCTTTGTATTCTGGAACGCTTTCCAGGATATATTCCATATCGATATATCCTATGCGAACCCCTCTTTGAGCTTCAGCCATAAAGGTGAAGCAAAAAAGGAAAAGGGTAAAAAATAGTATTTTTTTTGTCTTCATATTAGTTGGTTGTTGTTTAAGAAAAAATCGTGCCAGTTTTTAAAATTGCTGTCCAATAATAAAGTGTGGTTCCCATCCGTTCTTTTCGGTTCCACCCAAAACTGGGTCAAATCCATATCCAAAATCGATTCCCAAAAGTCCGAATGCGGGCATAAATATACGTAATCCTACACCAGCGGAACGTTTCAGTTCAAAAGGATTGTAATCTCTGAAGCCGTCATAAGAAGCTCCTCCCTCTGCAAACCCAAGTACATAAATGGATGCCATCTGCGCCAAAGTTACTGGATATCTTACCTCTAACGAAAATTTATTGTAAATCGTATTTCCGTCAATAGGGGTAAGAGATTGATTTGGATATCCTCTCAACTGGATTACTTCGCGGCCATCTAGGCTATAAGCTCCAAGGCCATCACCACCAACAAAATATCTTTCAAAAGGTGGAATCCCGCGATCTTGGTTGTAGGCTCCCAAAAATCCAAATTCTGTGTTGGTTCGCAATACTAGCTTTTCAACCAGTTTTGTGTACCAAGTTCCCTTGAATTTAATTTTATAGTACTCCAACCATTTGAAACGTTCTTGATCTATAGCGGAAATTCTCTTGTTATCGTCAACAAATTCGGGATTATCAGGATTGGTTAATGCAAGCTGGTCTCTTTCTCGGGAAAGCGCTTTATAATCTACACTGTTAAATGCAGAATAGGGCGGAGTCAACTTTGCTGTAATGCTAAAATCTGAACCCGAAGTAGGATATATTGGGTTTGTTGCCGTGTTATTTCGGCTAATGCCAATGGTATAGGCAAGGTTATTTGAATAACCATCACCGAAGGTGAATAATCCAGTGTTATAATTATTTAAGTTATAATGTTGGAAACTAATTGCATTAGACCATACAAAGTAATCATCTGGCCATTTTACTTTTTTGGCAAGGCCTACAGAACCTCCAGTTATGGTAAAGCTTCTGGTTTTGTCCGCTCTACGCTGTCTTGGATCATAATAATTCTGAATGGTATGTGAAAAAGAGGTGGACAATTGTACAGGTTTTCTTCCCCCCAACCATGGTTCTGTAAGCGAAAGGCTATAGGTTTGGTAATAGCTACTTGCCTGTGCACGAATGGATAGTTTTTGACCGTCGCCCATTGGCAGCGGTTTGTAAGAACTTAGATTGAAAATGTTCCGAAGTGAAAAGTTATTGAAGGAAAGCCCAAGAGTTCCCACAAAACCACCTCCGCCATAACCTCCTTGAAGTTCAATCTGGCTAGATCCTTTTTCAACTACAGAGTATTCCAAATCAACAAGGCCGTTGTTTTCATCAACTTTTTTGAAGTTTGGTGAAAGTTGTTCCGGATCAAAAAAGCCTAACTGTCCTAATTCACGAATAGTTCTTACCACATCGCGTTTGCTATATTTTTGGCCTGGACGGGTTCTTAATTCCCTATAAATAACGTGATCGTTTGTGCGATCGTTTCCAATAACCGTTACGTGATCAAAATAGAATAAACTACGTTCCATAATCCTTATTTCAAAATCGATGGTGTCGTTACGTACGGCAACTTCTACTGGGTTTATACGCGCAGCTAGATACCCATTGTTCTGATATAAATTGGTAAGATCGTTTGCTTCTGGGTCACTATCATCCTGAATGCGTTCTTGCAGTAGGATGCCGTTGTAAACTTCGCCGGTTTTAATTCCAAGAATTTGGCGTAATTGGCCGTCAGTAAATACGCTGTTTCCAATGAATTTGATATCGCCAAAATAATATTTATCTCCTTCTTCAAGATTTATATCGAGCGCTACATTTTTTCTGTCAAGCACCCGCAATGTATCGTTAATAATACGTGCGTCACGATAACCGTTTGATTTGTATTTTTTCAGAAGTGATTCTCTGTCTTCCTCAAATCCTTCTTCGGTAAATTTTGAGCGTTTCCAAAAACGGATTAGGTTTTTGCGTTTGGTCTTTTTCATGGAACGGCGTAGTTTACCATCGCTAAACTGTTCATTCCCTTCAAAGTTGATATTTTTAACTTTAACGCGCTTTCCCTTGTCAACTGAAATAACCATATTCCTTGATTCCTCAACACCTGTTGAATCGGTATAGGGAGTGGTATTTATGGTAACTTCGGTATTATAAAAGCCGTCTTTTTTATATAGGTTTGTGATGTAGTTTTTTGTAGTGGTAAGTAGGTTTTTGGTAATCTTAGCGCCAGCTTTAAGGTCGTTGTCCTTAATTATTTCTTTTTTCTTCGCTTTGCGAACACCTTTACCCGAGATAACTACTTCCCTGAGCTTGGGCAATTCCACGATGTATAATTCAAGATCAACATTGTCACCTTCTACATTGGTTACGTAGAAAGCGATGTCGCTAAAAAGATTTTGTTCCCAAAGTTTTTTGGTTACCTGGCTCAATTTTTCACCGGGAATATAGATTCGGTCCCCTTTTTTGAGTCCTGTAAAGGCAATAACCGTTTGTTCGTTGAAGTTTTGTGCACCCGTAACGGTTATTTCGTTTATAGTGTATTTTCTTCCGCTGTCAAGTTCTTTTTGCTGCGCTTGTAGTGAAAAAACGGAAAGTATTGTAAATAGTAAAATACAATAAGATTTTCTGTATATGTGCAATAGGGAACTATTGTTTAAGTTGTTCACTGGTTTTTCCAAATCTTCTTTCTCTGTTTTGATAATTTAATATTGCTTCAAAAAGATGGTTTTTAGTATAATCCGGCCAAAGTGTTTCAGTAAAATACAGTTCGGCATATGCTAATTGCCAAAGTAGAAAATTACTAATGCGCTGCTCGCCACTGGTGCGGATTAACAAATCTACATCTGGTAAATTTTGCGTGTAAAGATGATTATTTATTACCGTTTCATCAATATCGTGCGGCGAAATTAGGTTATTTTTAACTTTAAGACTAATCTCTTTTATTGTTTTTGTAATTTCTTCCCTAGAACCATAACTGAGTGCAAGGGTTAAGGTCATCCGGTTATTATCCTTTGTTTTCTCTATAACATCGTGCAGCTCTTTGTGTGCTTTTTTGGGCAAAGCATCTAGATTGCCAATAGCGTTTAACTTTATATTGTTATCCTGCAGAGTCTTTATTTCTTTTTTAAGCGAAGAAACCAAAAGTTTCATCAACAGTTCCACTTCCAATTTTGGACGGTTCCAGTTTTCTGTTGAAAAAGCATAAAGTGTTAAAAAAGGAATTCCAATTTCTGCGCTTCCTTCCACAATTTCGCGGACAGCTTTGCTGCCATTTTCATGGCCAATAGAACGGAAAAGACCTTTCTGCTTTGCCCAGCGGCCATTGCCGTCCATAATTATGGCAAGGTGCTGGGGTAATTTTTCTTTGTCTATTTGGTCTTTTAGGTCCATCGTCATTTTAAAAGTTGCAATAGCAGGGCTTTCTTCCGAAGGCAAAAGTAACGGTTATACCAGTAAAAACATACCAATCGTTGTTATTTGTATTCCCGAATTTCAGATTGTCAAAATCGGTCTCGCCTTTAATTGGGTTGCTTCCGTCGAGGTTATCGGTGAAAGTGTATCGGGCCCCAATTTCAAAGCCGATCATTGCGTTGCTGCTAATATTTGCTTTATAACCTAAAACCATTGGGATGGCAAAGGTTGAGGCATTTTCATATTCAATAAAATCGACACCATCACCATTTTTTACGAGAGCATTGTATCCAAAATAGGTTAGCCCTGTATACAGATAGGGGGTAGATATGGCTTTTTGGCTGTGTACGTCAAAATCCCAAAAGGTATATTCCAATCCTACGGAAACTTCTTTTAATCTATTAATGAAATGATAGCCACGCTGTTCCCGGCGACCGTTGGAACTCTTAGCATCATCACCTTTTATTTCAGCAAAAAGAGCTGATGCCCTAAACGAATGTCGCGCACTTCGGTTCCATTTAAATAGACCTCCTACGGCAAAGCTATTCGGATTAATGTAATTGGTTTTTCCAACGTCACCTATATAATTGGCTCCTCCAATCATTCCGCCTATTTCATAGGTTTGGGAATGTGCAAAGAACACTGTTGAGAGTATTAAAAATACAGTCGCGAAATACTTCATATACTTTAAAAGTTTGCAAATATAACAATAAACTTGGCTTGACATTATTGGAAGCCAATTTGTCTCTGTTTGATTAACAAATTTTGATGGATTTTATTGTTTAGTTGCGCTTGTCTTCGCCCCACAAAAGTTTTTTGCGAAGGGTTTTTATAAAGCTATCGTCGTGGAGTTGCAGCAATTTTATAGTGAACGGAGCTTTTTTAATTACAATAGTGGTTTCGTTTTCCAAAGTAGCAATTCTGGAATCCATGGAAACCAAAAAAGTGTTTTCGCGTCCTGAAACTTTTAGCGAAATGGTGCTGGAATCTGGAATTACCAAAGGCCGGGCATTAAGATTGTGCGGCGCTATTGGGGTAAGTACAATGTTATTTGCCTCTGGGTCAATTACCGGTCCTCCACAACTTAAAGAATAGCCAGTTGAACCCGTTGGCGTCGCCACAATAAGACCATCGGACCAATAGGAAGTTAGGTATTTATCGTTAACAAAAGTTTCCACTTTTATCATGGAAGTTGTATTTCGCCTGTTTACTGCAACTTCATTTAAGGCAAAATTTAAGGGTTTGATTTCTGCGCTCTGCGGAAATGTTTCTACAGTGAGCAAGCTTCTTTCAGAAATAGAATATTCGCCTTCTAAAATCTTACTTAGGCTTTCGGTCATCTCCTCCTTTTGTATGGTTGCCAAAAAACCAAGTCTTCCGGTGTTTATTCCAACAATGGGAATGTCTAAATCTGCCACAAATGTTACCGCTTTCAGAATAGTTCCATCACCACCAATACTGAAAAAAAGGTCGAAACTTTTATCCAATTCAGTAAAAGTAGAAAAGCCGGAAAAATTTTTTGTAATGTCTTGATTTTTATTGATGATGCCCAGAAAATTTGCCTCAATAAGCACTTCGGCCTCTCTTTTTTGAAGCGCATCCAGCAACATCTGAATGTATATTTCAGAATTTTCGTGATAAAACTGTCCGTAGATACCTATTTTCATTTAAATAAACTTGATGCAATTAATGTTGTGGATTTTATTAATTTGACTACTGACTACTGACTACTGACTACTGACTACTGACTACTGACTACTGACTACTGACTACTGACTACTGACTACTGACTACTGACTACTATATATTAAGATACTTGTCCAAATAATCGGAGCGTTCCTTCAAATCCTCCAAAAACTTATCTTCTTCGTGATGGCTAATCACGTTGTAATTATACCTTCTAAAAGTCTGCGCAATACTGTTCATTGCTGTGTGGCCTATTTTTACAGTTAATTGTACAGTTCCGTCAGTTATTTTTGAAATGAATACTCCAAAAATCCGCGTTCCGTTAGACTCCACTATTTGGCACACCTCGCTGAAAGAATAATCCTGAATGCCTTTTTCAACCACAATAATGCCCCCTGTTTCATTCAAGAAAGGTGTGTTGTTGAAAAGACTCATAATATCGCCCAACTCATAATATCCTAAATACTTATTTTCTGCCCCAAGAACGGGCATGATATTGCTATTGTTTAATGCGAAAGCTTCCAAAATATCCAGCCAATTGGTATCTTCCAACACGTGAAAAGGCTCCAAAGCATATTGAAAATCACTCAGCAATTTTTTGTTATCAAAACAATACGCATCGTTTTCAGAAACACAACCTATATAATGACCGTCTTTTTCAACAGGAACGTGTGAATAGGTGAGTTGATTAAAAACTGTTTGCACATCCTTTATTTTGGCAGAAACGTCAAACGCTTCAATATCGTTAATGATGTAATTAAGGGTTTCCATTACTAATTGTTTTTAATGCAAATTACTTAAAATAAAGGTTCATTAGCATTTAGAAGGTTTGTATTTTTGTTAATTATAATACAAGGAAATGACAAAATTAAGCGTAAACATAAACAAAATAGCCACATTGCGCAACGCACGCGGCGGTAATGTTCCTGATCTTTTACAGGTTGCAAAAGATGCTCAGAAATTTGGTGCACAGGGAATTACTATTCACCCAAGGCCTGATGAACGCCATATTCGTTACCAAGATGCATATAATTTAAAATCCATTGTTTCAACAGAGTATAATATAGAGGGAAACCCGATGGATGATTTCACGGAAATGGTTTTGGAAATAAAACCTACACAAGTAACGCTCGTCCCAGATGCGGTAGATGCAATTACTTCCAACGCCGGTTGGGATACTGTGAAGCACAAAGACTATTTAAAGGAAATTATTTCTGAATTTAAACGAAACGGAATCCGCACTTCAATTTTTGTAGATCCAGCTTTAAAAATGATTGAAGGCGCTGCCGAAACCGGAGCGGACCGAATTGAATTGTACACAGAGGAATTCGCCAAGCAATATTCGTTAGGAAACAAAGATGCTATAAAACCATATACAGAATGTGCGATTCTTGCGAACAATCTGAATTTAGGGATTAATGCAGGCCACGACCTTTCATTGGAGAACATTGCGTTTTTTAAACAAAACATCCCAAATCTTTTGGAGGTGAGCATTGGGCACGCACTTATTTGTGAGGCGCTTTATGATGGGTTGGAAAAGGTGATTTCAGAATATTTAAGAAAACTTAGCTGATGATTTTATACTCCCAAATACTCGGCTCCGGCAAACCCTTCGTAATCCTCCACGGTTTCCTTGGAATGAGCGATAATTGGAAAACACTGGGCACCCGGTGGTCTGAAGTTGGTTATGAAGTACATCTTTTAGATCTGCGCAACCACGGACGAAGCTTCCACAGCGACGATTTTTCTTATAAAATAATGGCTGAGGATTTAAAAAATTATTGCGAAGAACATGATTTAACAGAAATAATATTACTCGGCCATTCCATGGGCGGCAAGGTTGCAATGCAGTTTGCTGTAAACTACCCCCAAATGGTTTCAAAACTTATTGTTGCAGATATTGGCCCTAAAGCCTACCCAATGCATCATCAAGATATTTTGAAAGCACTTTCACAATTGGATTTTTCAAAAATAAAATCACGTGGGGAGGCAGAGGACGTTCTTTCGGAATATATAAAGGATAAAGGTACACGATTGTTTCTTTTGAAAAATCTTTACCGAAAAACTAAAACCGAATTAGGCCTTCGAATAAACTTGCCCGTTCTTTCAGAAAAAATTGAGGAAGTGGGCGTGGCGCTTCCAGATAACACTGTTTTTAAAGGTGATACGCTTTTTTTGGGGGGTGAAGAAAGTGGTTATATTGAACCGATGGACGAACTTTTGATCAAAAAACATTTCCCAAAAGCCAAGATTGGAACGATTTCAAAAGCGGGACATTGGCTGCACGCTGAAAATCCTGACGAATTTTATGATAATGTTATGAATTTTTTATAATATTGTAAGAATGTTTATTATGCGCGCATAATAAATTTTTAAAACCAATTCCTTACATATTTAACCCAAGAAATTAACTCTAAAGAAATAAACTATTATGAAGAAAGTATTAGTACTTGCCGTTTTTGCACTTGCGAGCGCGGTTACTTATGCGGGCGGTTACCGCGTAAGTTTACAGGGCAATAAAGCTCTGGCGATGGGCCACACGGGAGTTGCTGTGGTAAACAGTAGCGAATCGGTGTTCTTCAATCCAGCCGGATTGGTCTTTTTAGAAGATAAAATTAACATCTCTGCTGGTGTTCATGGTGTGTTTTCAAGCATTGCTTACCAAGATACGAGTTCAGGCGCAAACGCCCGTACGGACAGCCCAGTGGGCACGCCACTCTATTTATATGCTTCCTATAAAGCCACAGATTGGTTGGCTTTGGGCCTTGGTGTTTACACGCCCTACGGAAGTACAGTTGAGTATGAAGACGATTGGGCGGGTTCTCATCTAGTAAACAATATTGACCTAGCTGCAATCTATATTCAGCCAACCGTTTCATTTAAAATTAACGACAAACTGAGTTTTGGTGGCGGTCCTATCTATGTTACTGGTTCTGTAAACTTTAACAGAAATCTAAACCGTACGCTTACTGATCTTGAAGGAAATCGATCTAACGTAACAATTGATGCTTCAGGTGTAAGCAGTTGGGGTTGGGTTGCCAGTACAATGGTAAATCTTACTGAAAATCTTCATATAGGTGCAACCTATCGTTCTGAAATTATCCTTGATGCTGAGGACGGTACCGCGGAATTTGAAAATATTCCAAACTCTCCTTTAACACCCTTCGAAAATACATCAATAAAGGCCTCATTGCCCTTGCCTGCTGAAATGACCGTAGGTATGTCTTACGATTTCTGTGAAAAATGGGTTTTCGCTTTTGACTTCAACCGTACCTTTTGGGATGTTTACGAATCGTTGGATATAGATTTTGCCAACCCAGAAATTCCCGATTCAAAAAATGCGCGTAACTATAAAAATGCTTCTGTATATCGTTTCGGTATGCAGTATGAGGCTACTAAAATGTTTACTTTAAGAGCTGGTTATTATTTTGATGAATCTCCGGTTCGTGATGGTTATTTTGCACCAGAAACTCCGCGTAACGACAGTAACAATTTTACAGCTGGTCTTACCGTAAATCTAGGAGAGCGCTTGCAAATAGATGCCTCGTTCCTTTACTCACACTTTAAAGAAGTAGATGCTTCTTATAACTATTACTTCGAAAACGGTGTGTCAGTTCCATTCAGCGGAACCTATAAAACGAATGCCTTCGTTCCAGGATTGGGGCTTACTTATAAATTATAATCGAAAAAAATCTCAAAGATGAAAAATATATTAAAATATACATTCGTGATTTTGGCTGTTGGCTTCGTAAGCTGCGAACCAGAATTTGACACCCCTGTAACCGACGAAGGTTTTTATAGCAGCGGAACGGCAGACCTTTCAAAATATGTTTCCTTAGGTAACTCTTTAACTGCTGGTTATGCTGATGGCGCACTTTACATTACAGGCCAAGAAAACAGCTACCCAAATATTATGGCAGAGCAATTTGCTTTTGCGGGTGGTGGTGAATTCACACAACCTTTAATGAATGATAATATTGGCGGCTTATTGCTGAATGGAGCGCAAATTACTGAAAACAGATTTGTATTGGCAGTTGGCCCTAATGGAAATCCTGGTCCCATTCGCTTGGTTGGAACTCCAACAACCGATATTACAAACAGATTAAGTGGCCCTTTCAATAATATGGGTGTTCCCGGAGCAAAAAGTTTCCATCTAGTAGCTCCTGGCTATGGAAATGTAGCTGGAGTGCTAGCTGGTGCGGCAAACCCTTATTTTGCCCGTTTCGCAAGTAGTGAAACGGCAACTGTAATTGGTGACGCTGCGGCGCAAAGCCCAACTTTTTTCAGCCTTTGGATAGGAAACAACGATATCTTAAGCTATGCAACTTCAGGCGGACTGGGAGTTGATCAAGCAGGAAATTTTGATCCGTCAACTTACGGCGGAAATGATATTACAGATCCAAATGTATTTGCATCAGTCTACAGCCAGCAAGTAGAAGCATTAACTGCCAGTGGCGCAAAAGGTGTTTTAGTAAACATACCAGAAGTAACTTCAATTCCTTATTTTACTACTGTTCCAACAAAGGCGATTCCATTGGATGCCGCTACTGCCGGAGCATTGAACGCGCAATTTGCCGCTTACAACACTCAGGTGCTTCCTGGTTTGGTTGGAATAGGTTTTATAACTCCTGAGGAAGCTGCATTGCGTATGATTAATTTTTCCGCAGGACAGAATTTCCCCATTATGACAGATGATGACCTAACGGATTTAACGGCTATATTGCAAGGCCCTCCATTTAGTTTACCGGCTTCTTTGGCAACATTATTGGGCCAATTGAGACAAGTGAAATCTGATGATCTTATTGTTCTTCCGGCCTCATCTGTATTGGGAACAACTCCAGATCCAAGCAATCCACAAGGGGTGATTGGAGTTTCAATTCCATTAAGTGATCAGTTTGTTTTAGCAGTGTCTGAACAAGCTCGCGTAACTACTGCGAGTGCAGCCTACAATGCAACTATCCAAGCGCTTGCTGGTGCCAAAGGATTGGCTTTTGTTGATGCTAAGTCTGCTTTGGCGAGAGTTGCCAATGGCGGCATCGTTTACGATGGTGGCGTGCTTACCTCGCAATTTGTAACAGGTGGTGCATTTTCTTTGGACGGCGTTCACCCAACACCAAGAGGATACGCATACACAGCTAACCTTATAATTAAAGCAATAAACGATACCTATAACGCAACCATCCCGATGGTGCACATAGGTAACTATGCAACTATTACACTTGCAAATAATTAATATTTGGAAATTAAGTTTGGTAAAGACCGCTCTCAACATGAGGGCGGTTTTTTTATTATATTTACTCAAAGTTCATCAAACATCTCAAGTCTCACTTCTAAAATCTAATCTCTCTCAAAATGAAACTTATAATAAAATTACTTCTCACTGCACTGGCAGTCGTTATTTTAGCTAGAATTCTTCCTGGCGTAGCTGTTGAAGGATATGGTTCAGCAATTATTGTGGCAATTGTTATCGCCCTATTAAGACTTATAGTTAAACCTATTTTGGTACTATTGACCTTGCCAATAACAATCATAACGTTCGGTCTCTTCATACTTATCATCAATGCAATCATAATTTTACTGGCCGATTATTTCGTGGGGAGTTTTGCGGTTTCATCAATCTGGTGGGCGCTACTTTTCAGTCTATTGCTTTCGCTTTTTCAAGCTGTGTTGTTTTCGCTTTTGAAAGAAGACTAGAAAGTTGCTTAACAACAACTTGTAAATGTTTGTTGAGTTCTGCAAAAAACCGTACTTTTGCATCCCGAAATTCAGAAGAGAAAAAATGAACATTACAAAAAAAGACATCGATAAATTGAACGCTGTTCTTACAGTGGAAATTTCAAAAGAGGACTATTCAGCCAAGGTTGAAAAAGTGTTGAATAATTACAGAAAAACCGCCAATATTCCAGGTTTCAGAAAAGGCCATATCCCAATGGGAATGGTAAAAAAACAATACGGAAAAGCTGTTTTAGTTGAAGAAGTAAATAAAATTTTACAAGATGCACTTCAAAAATTTCTTACTGAAGAAAAACTTGATGTTCTTGGAAACCCACTTCCTAAGAATGAAGCTGAAATAAACTGGGATACCGATGATTATACCTTTGAATTTGAATTGGGCCTTGCACCAAAGTTTACCGTTGATTTGAAAGGTAAGGAAGTGGTTCAATATAAAATTGTTGCAGATGATGAAATGCTGAACAATCAAGTAAAAACCATCCGTAAACAATACGGAAAACTGATTTCAAAAAAAGAAGTTGAAAAAGGTGATGAAATCACTGGAACTTTTACTTCAACTGAAAAAGAAATCGAAAAGAAAACCACACTTTCTACTGAAGAAATTGCAGGTAAAAAGCAATTGGGAAGCCTGATTGGCGCAAAAGTTGGCGAAACAGTTACCTTGAAAACAAAAGGAATGTTCGCCGATGACCACGACAACCAAAAATATTTGGGCGTTGCGCATGACGAAGCACACGCTTTAGACATCGAGGTTACTTTCAAAGTAGAAGAAGTAAACAAACGCGAAATGGCGGAGCTTAACCAAGAATTGTTTGACAAATTGTTTGGTGAAGCTGTAGTTACTTCAGAAGAAGAATTGAAAGCTAAGATTAAAGAAGACGCCGAAGGACAATTTGCACAACAAAGCGATCAAAAATTATTAAACGACGTTGTTGAGTCATTAATTGATAATACAAAATTCGATCTTCCAAAAGAATTTTTGCAACGTTGGATCGCAATGACCGGCGAAAAAAGACTTTCTGAAGAAGATGCAAAAGCTGAATTTGAAAGAAGCGAAAAAGGACTTCGGTATCAATTGATTGAAGGAAAAATTCGTACAGAAAATAAGCTGCAAGTTACTTTTGAAGAATTGAAAGATCATTCAAAAAATATGATTAAAGCGCAAATGGCGCAGTTTGGACAAACGGATCCTTCTGATGAGGAACTGGAATCTATTGCTGCCCGCATACTTTCAAACAAGGAAGAAGTGGAGCGTTTAAGCGAGCAATTGAACACAGCCAAATTGCTTAATTTCTTTAAGGAAAACGCAAAATTGAAGACCAAAGAGATTACTTACGATAAATTCATTAAGGAAGCTTACGCATAATTCAGCGAAGAAATAGTTATCTTTAGGCGTTGAATTATTTTTAATTTAGCGCCTTTTAATTTCTATGAAAATAGGAACCTCGTGAGGCTTTAAAATTAATTTCGTAACTAAAAAAACGAACACACATTTATGAACTACAGTAACGAATTCAGAAAATTTGCTATAAAAGATCAAGGGATCAATAATATGTATTATGACCAAATCATAAGCAGTATGTATCCAACCAACTTGACGCCAAATATTATTGAAGAACGCCAGATGAACGTCGTTGCGATGGACGTCTTTTCGCGTTTGATGATGGACCGGATTATTTTCCTCGGTACAGGAATCAACGATCAAGTGGCGAATATTGTACAGGCACAACTTTTGTTCCTGGCAAGCACAGATGCTGCACGCGATATTCAGATTTATATTAATTCTCCAGGTGGAAGCGTGTATGCGGGACTGGGGATTTATGATACTATGCAATTTATAAAACCAGACGTTGCAACTATTTGTACGGGAATGGCAGCTTCAATGGCAGCAGTTCTGCTTTGTGCAGGTGAAAAAGGAAAGCGCAGCGGTTTAACGCACTCGCGCGTTATGATTCACCAACCTTTGGGCGGTGCGCAGGGGCAGGCGAGCGATATTGAAATAACTGCTCGTGAAATAATCACTTTAAAAGAAGAACTTTATAAAATTATCGCAAAGCATTCCGGCCAAACCTACGAAAAGGTTTACGAAGATAGCGATCGCGATTATTGGATGAAAGCCGACAGAGCCATGGAATACGGAATGATTGATGAAATATTAACGCGAAGCTAAATTTAGATTTTTTGAAAAAAGATGATATGTCGAAAGAAGATTTAGAATGTTCCTTTTGCGGCCGTAAAAAGTCGGAAACCAATTTGCTTATTGCAGGATTGGACGCCCACATTTGTGATCGTTGCATTGAGCAGGCCCACGGAATAGTAGTTGAGGAAGCTTTACATTCAGGAAATCCTGAACTTTCCAAAGATTTAATGCTGAAAAAGCCAAAACTCATTAAAGCATTTTTGGATGAATATGTAATTGGGCAGGAATTCACAAAAAAAGTAATGTCAGTTGCCGTTTACAATCACTACAAACGTTTGCTGCAACCAAAGACCGATGACGATATTGAAATACAGAAAAGTAACATAATAATCGTTGGTCAAACGGGAACCGGAAAAACTTTGATTGCAAAAACAATCGCAAGAATGTTGAATGTTCCTTTGGCAATTGTTGACGCTACGGTTTTAACCGAAGCGGGTTACGTGGGTGAAGACGTTGAAAGTATTTTAACGCGTTTACTTCAAGCTGCAGATTACAACCTCGAAAAAGCCGAAAATGGAATTGTTTTTATTGACGAAATAGATAAAATAGCTCGTAAAAGCGATAACCCATCAATTACCCGAGATGTTAGTGGAGAGGGCGTTCAGCAAGCTTTGTTGAAACTTTTGGAGGGAACAACAGTAAATGTTCCGCCAAAAGGAGGTAGAAAACATCCCGATCAAAAATTTATTGAAGTAAATACTGAAAATATTCTCTTTATTGCCGGTGGAGCTTTCGATGGCATTGAGCGCCATATTTCAAAAAGATTGAATATGCAGGCTGTTGGCTTTACTGCCTCAGTGAAGGAAAACCAAATGGAGAAAGACAATATTCTCCGTTATATTATTCCGAAAGATTTGAAGGATTTTGGTTTGATACCCGAAATTATCGGTCGTCTTCCGGTTTTAACTTATATGAATCCGTTGGATAAAGAAACGCTCCGTGCCATACTTACAGAGCCTAAAAACGCCATTATAAAGCAGTATAAGAAATTGTTTGAAATGGATGGGATTGAATTTGTGATTACTGAAGAAGCGCTGGATTTTATTGTGGAACAGGCTATTGATTATAAGCTTGGAGCCCGTGGCCTCCGCTCTTTATGCGAAGCTGTTTTAACAGATGCAATGTATGAAATGCCAGGAACCGATGAAAAATCTGTTCTTGTTACGAAGGAGTATGCCGAAGAAAAATTGAACAAATCAACCCTTAAAAAGTTGAAAGCGGTTTCATAAATTGAAAAACCTATAAAAACAAAAACCTCGGAAAGTTCCGAGGTTTTTTTATGGGTATAAATTCGTTTTAAGGAGTTGCGAGCAAAGATTTATTTTTACTGTGAAGAATCTTATTGTGCATTTGCTCTTTTTTGCTTCTCAAGTTATAACCGGCTAGCTCTCCATCTTTTTTAACGGGAGCTGTCGACGCACAAGACGAAAACAAAACGGTGAAAACTAAAAGGCAAATTATATATAAAAACTTTTTCATTTTTGAAGTATCGCTTATTTTGATACGGCAAAAGTACTGTGGAAGTCGAGCGCTCACAAAAGTTTTAGCTGAACTCCATCTAAAGTCGTTGAAATACATCTTTTGAAAAAAGCAGCCGATAAAGCGTTTATAATACCCGATTTACAACACATTAGGAAATGCGGAAATTGAAAAAAATAAAGTTAAATGGAACGATTCAGTTGTAAAAGTTCCTCCAAATAATCACGAGTATTTGAAAGCCGTGGAACTTTATGTTGTCCGCCAAGTTTGTTTTTTTCCTTTAACCAATCATAGAAAAGGCGTTCTCGGGCATTATGTATTTTCGGTGAATTAAGTGTAGTATTGTTAAAACGTTTAGCCTCATAATCGCTGTTCACTTCCTGTAAAGCAGAATCAAGAAGTTGGGTGAAAGAATTTAAATCTTCCGGGGGTTTTTTAAATTCAATAATCCATTCGTGGGCACCCTTTTCTCTTCCGTTCATAAAAATAGGAGCGGCCGTGTAATCCACAATTTCAGCATTGGTGAGTTGTGAAGCTTTCCGAAGCGCTACTTCCGCATTTTCAATAATTAATTCTTCTCCAAAAACGTTTATGTGGTGCTTGGTTCTTCCGGTAACCTTTATTCTGTAAGGATCTGTGGAAGTAAACCGAATTGTATCGCCAATTTTATAGCGCCAAAGCCCAGCATTTGTTGTAATAATAATGGCATAATTTTTTCCTTCCTCCACTTCGCTCAGCGGAATTACTTTTTCTTCAGAAGTATCGTAGCTGTCCATGGAAATAAATTCATAAAAAATTCCGTAGTCAAGCATTAATAGCAGTTCTTTATTTTCATTTTGGTCCTGAATGGCGAAGAAACCTTCCGAAGCATTGTAGATTTCATAATATCTGAAATCACTTTTCGGTAATAATTTGTCGTACTGATCAATATATGGATCAAAATTTACACCGCCGTGAAAATAGACTTCCACGTTTGGCCAAACTTCAAAAAGATTGCCCTTGCCAGTTGTCTCCATTACATTATTAAGTAAAACCAACATCCACGAAGGTACGCCAGCTAAACTTGTTACATTTTCTTTGATAGTTTCATTTACTATTGCCTGCATTTTGGTTTCCCAATCGCCCATCAGCGAAACTTCGTTACTGGGTGTACTGCTGAATTCTGCCCAAAATGGCATATTGTCAATCAAAATTGCTGAAAGATCCCCAAAAACGGTTCCGTTTTCCTCGTATAATTGTTTGCTTCCGCCAAGCCGCAAGCTTTTCCCCAAAAATAACTGCGCACTAGGGTTGTTGTTGAGGTACATACAGAGCAAATCTTTGCTTGCAGCATAGTGGCAGTTCTCCAAAGAATCATTGGTGACGGGTATAAATTTACTTTTGGCATTTGTGGTGCCACTGGATTTTGCGAACCATTTTATGGGTGTGGGCCAAAAAATATTACTTTCCCCTTTTCGGGCACGTTCAATTAGTGGCTCATTGTCCTCGTAAGTTGTAACGGGTACTCTTTCGGAAAATTCGCGGTAGGTTTTTATAGATGCAAAATCATAGGTCTTGCCGATTTCAGTATATTTCGCTTTTTGAAGTAAATTGAAAAGTAGTTCTTCCTGAACTTCAATTGGGTATTTCAAAAAAAGGTCTATTTGGTGAAACCGTTTTTTCAAAAACCAAGAAGCTATGGAATTTACAATGGGGATCGGCATATTTTTCTGCTATCTTTATGCGATAAAAATAACAATTTTATAATTACGATTTCCCCTTTTTTTGAAGCGATGTTCTTTAGTATTTCTTCGGAAAAGTTTTCGGCATAAATTTTTTTGAATAAAATGAATTACGAAGGAGTACTTAAAAAGATGCAAACTGAAAATGGTTCACCTATTCAGTATTACCTGGTTTTTGAAAACGATTTTTTGAACGTAAACCAATTGTTGGATAAAAAAGTAGCTATCAATTTTCTGCGTTATCAATGTTTAAACTGCGGACTTCAAAAGAAAATTTATCGTCAAGGGTTTTGTTACGATTGTTTTTTTAAAATTCCCCAAGCGGCAGATTGGGTTATAAGTCCCGAAAAGAGTAAAGCACATCTTGATATAGAAGAACGCGATTTGGAATTTGAAAAGCGCGTACAACTGGAGCCGCATGTGGTTTATTTGGCAAATAGCAGTAGCGTAAAAGTAGGAGTGACGCGCAAAAGCCAAATCCCCACACGTTGGATTGACCAAGGTGCGCACGAAGCTATTGAAATTGTTGAGGTTCCCAATCGCTACCTTGCCGGAATAACGGAGGTTGCGCTAAAAGATCACGTGAGCGATAAAACCAATTGGCGCACTATGCTAAAAAACGATATAAAAGATGAAAACTTGGTGGAGTGGCGCACCAAACTAAGGCAGTATATTCCAAAAGAGGCAGCTGAATATTATTTGGAGAACAATTCTGAAACCAATCTACAATTCCCAGTGCTGAAATATCCGGAAAAGCCAAAATCGCTCAATCTTGAAAAAACCCCTTTTTACGAAGGAGTTTTAAAAGGAATAAAAGCACAGTACCTTATTTTTGAAGATAACACAGTTTTCAACATACGCGGTAACGAAGGCTACGTAGTTTCAATTACAGTGAATTAATCTAATTACCGGATTTTATTTTTGTGGTATCCGTTTTCTTCTTTCCGCCTAATAATCCACCCAAAATGTCTTTTATAATTTTGGTGTTTTGTTGCTGTGTGGTTTGCTGCTTGGTAGAATCCGTTTTAATTGTACTAGAATCTTTTTTAGTGCCACCACTTAAAATATCTCCCAAAAGACCAGTACCTTGATTTATTAATTTATCTTTTTGTTTTGCTAAAAGTTGTTTGGTTAGTGTATTAATGGCGGTTTCAGCGTTCAGAGAAACTTGTGGATTCGTAAATGTACCTTTCAAACCAATAGGTAGTGCAACACTCATTGCAGCAGCATCTTGCGGACTCAGGTTTTGAAGCAGTTTTGTAACATCGCTGCCCAAATATTTGGCGGGAACATCCATTGTTACATTATAATCCATGGATTTGTCCAAGCCGTGCGTACCGGCAACGGAAACATTGATTCCCTTTACATCAAAATTGAAAGGTTTTACCTCTATTTTACCATTATTAAAAGTGAAATTAGTGCTCACATCACGGAGACTTAATTTATCTAGATTTAAGAATGAAACCTTATCTCCCAACGCGGAAAGCAGTGGCGCTTGTTGTGGATCAACTTCGGCAGTAATAATTTGTGCCAAAGCGGTGCCGGCAAGTGTGGAGAGTTTTGGAGAAAGATCGTTTGTAAGCTGCCCGTTCAATTCAAATTTAGTGTTTAAACTTCCGTGCAAGGCTTTCGCAATCGGCACCAAAAACTGAAACATTTCAAGTTTTTCAAAAGATTGGTCAATATCAATCTTGCTCAAGTCTAAGATCATTGCGAAGGTCGGCGTTTCGGTTTTTGTTGAAACATTGCCTGAAAGCGCAATATTTCCGCCAAAAATGTCTGAGGTAAAATTGCTGATTGTTATTGTTTCGTTCGCAATTGCGGCAGTTCCTTTGGCATTCTTCAATTCCAAATTATCGTAAATAACCTTGTTCGCGTTAAAATCTAAAGTAGCATCCAAAAAATCTGGAATTTTAACCGCCTTTGCAGAAGCCGTTTTTTGTGAAGTGTTTTCTTTTTCTTCAGAATTGTTTTCAGAAGAAGTAGTTTCCGAAGCCATAAAATCATTCACATTAAAAGTATTTGATTGCACGGTAAAGCGACCCTTTAAATCCTGTTTGCTAACCAAAAACGGAATGAGGTTTTGAATGTTTCCCGAAGCTTTAATGTCGGTTTGTCCGGTTGTTGCGTTTAGTTCCTTCAAAGTAAAAACGCCGGGCTGTAGCGCCAAACTAGCATTAGCAACTTTCAATTCATTTTTAAAACCTGCATCGTAATTAAAGTTCGTTAAACTCGCCGTTCCCCGTGCATCAATTTTATCGTAACGCTCTTTTTCTACAGACTCCATATCGAAATTTGCAATAATGTCAGCTTTGAAAATCCCAGTTAGTTTTTGTTCCATTTCAACAGGCAAGACCTTCTCAATATTAGCTAAATTAAGTGTTCCCTGCATTTCTAAGTTTACCAAAGCATTTTCGGTCATGTTCTTAATACTCCCATTCATTCTGAAAGGTTCACCATCAATTTTAAAAGTGAGTTTCGGAATGTTTAGGTAAGTGTCTTTCAGCAGTCCGGTTTCGTTTATTAATTGAGCATCGATAGTTATGTTCTCTACTTTTTTTGGTAAATCTGGATATTTAAATGAAGCGTTATCGCTGGCTATTTTTATATCCATCATCGGGATGTGGGTGCTGTCCACAATACCTTTCAGCATTCCATTTACGGTGAAACTGCCTGTGGTTTTCACATCGTTTATTTGCTTCACATAAGTTTCGGGAATTACGGCGAGGAAATTTTTAAAATCGGACGACGGCGTTTTAAAAGTAATATCGACTTCATTATTGGTTTCGTTCACTTGCACAAAGCCATTAAAAGTCAAGGGCAATTCATTGATTTTAGCTTCGTTTTCGAGGAAAGTATATTTTTGGTTTTTTAAATCTAGTTTAAAAATCGCATCGAGCGAAATCCGATTATTGGTCAAATATTCAATACTATCCATTTGGAAAGAAGCAAAAGCTTCGGTTTTTGTAACCAAATTGCTCATTTCCTGCGAAAGATCGCCATAGCCCTGATGCTGCACTTCGGTGAGCATCAAATAAGTTTTAGTCGCTTCGTCTGAATAATTAATGCGCGAATTTGTGACTTCATATTTTTTTAAATCAAAAGTAAAACCACCGTTTATTTGTTCTTCGGTCGTAGTAATGGGAGCGTCATTTTTTAAGGCTATATCATAATTGGTATTCCCGAGCGAATCTATTTTTATGTTTACAAAAGTTTCGTCAAGCTTTACAGCATCTACTTTTATAGCTTCGTTGCTTTTTTTGAAAAGCTGCATAATGCCCATATCCAGCGAGAGTGTCTTTCCAGTCGCGAGCGTATCACCCTCAAAAGGAGCTTTGTTGATCACACTGAAATTGTTCAATTGAAGCGAAGCATCTGGAAAGCTGCTAAAAAGACTCAAGTCAAGATCTTCCCAAGATACCGTGGCGTTTAGGTTTTCATTGATAGTGCGTTTTAGCATTTTTTCAAGACTTCCCTTGAAAATAAAAGGTGCCGCAATGAGCAACAAAATTAAAACTCCGAGAATGCTTCCAATTATTTTGAGCGCTTTCTTCATAAAAAATTTGAAAATTTATTTGTGATAATTCCTTTGAAAACAACTTCTTAAAAAACAGTTTTCAGCTAAAATTTATATCTGCTCACAAATTTACTTGGTAGTCTTTTTCTTTTCCTTAATTTCGTCTTAAATGTTAAAATTTGGATTCACCTCAGTCTTCGCATAACGTCTATCTTTCCCTTGGCAGCAATATGGGCAACCGTTTTGAGTTTCTTCAGAATGCGGTTAATTTATTGTTTGAAGAAGTGGGAAGTATTGTAAAAATTTCTTCGGTTTATGAAACTCCTGCTATGGGTTTTGAGGGCGAACCATTCTTTAATTGCGCTGTTTGGATGCAAACAGATTTGAAGCCTTCAAAAATCCTGAAAACAGTTTTGGAGATTGAAAAAACATTGGGTAGGAAGCGGAATACTTCAAAAACCTACAGCTCCAGACCCATCGATATAGACATTTTGTTTATTGACGATTTAGTAATAGAATCTGAAAAACTCACCGTTCCGCATCCTGAAATGGCGAATCGGAAATTTGTTTTGCAACCTTTGGCAGAACTCAACTCGCAGTTAATCCATCCAGTTTCTAAAAAAAATAGTATAAAAATTTTATCTGAAACCGAAGATGAAAGCGTGCTTCAAAAACAATCCAAATGGCTTAGCAACCCGATGAAGGATTATACTATTTCGAAATACAATTATATTGCTATTGAAGGAAACATTGGCGCGGGAAAAACAAGTTTATCTACTAAAATAGCAGCCGATTTTAATGCGAAGTTAATTTTAGAACGTTTCAAAGACAATCCTTTTTTGCCCAAATTTTATGAAGATGCAGCGCGGTATGCGTTCCCTTTGGAAATGTCTTTTCTTGCAGACCGCTATCAGCAGTTGGTGGATGATATTACACAGTTCGATCTTTTTAAGGAATCTGTAATTGCAGATTACGATGTAAATAAGTCACTGATTTTTGCAAGCATTACGTTGCCGGAAGAAGAGTTTTCGCTGTACAAAAAACTCTTCCAATTGATGCACAAAGAACTTCCCAAGCCGGATGTTTACATTTATTTATACCAAAACACCGATCGTCTTTTAGAGAATATAAAAAAGCGCGGACGTAAATATGAGCAAAGTATTCAGGCTGATTACTTGCAAAAATTGAACGCTGGTTATTTGGAATTCATCAAAAACCAACATTCCGAAAATATAAAAATCATCGATATTTCCGAAATGGATTTTCTGAAGAACCGAGCAGATTATTTGAAGATTTTGAAGGAAATAATTACTTGAAAAAAGTAGCAGTAGCCAGTTGCATTTAGCAGTCTTTATACTGCGCACTGAAAACTGCAACTGCCTACTAATTTTGATTACCTTTGCAAAAAATACTAAATGAGCACACAAGACAATTACGATAAAGGAAGAGGCCCCCACAAGCCCGGAAAAAATGCACGAAAGAAAACCGTGGCTCGTAAAAATGCTTCGCTAAAATCTGATTCTTTCAAGAAAACTGAAGATCAACCACAAGATCCAACAAAACCAAAGTTGAAGTTTGACAAAACCGGAAAGGAAATAGGACGTCGTGAAAAACCCGTAAAAGAAGTTAAAAAGAGCAATCCCGAAGACGGCATTCGCTTGAATAAATATATTGCAAACAGTGGTGTTTGTTCACGCCGTGAAGCAGATACCTACATTGCTACCGGCTTGGTTACGGTAAATGGAAAAATCATCAATGAAATGGGGCATAAAGTTCAATTGAATGATGACGTTCGTTTTGACGGTCGCCGACTAAACCCTGAGCCAAACACCTACGTTTTATTGAACAAACCCAAAGGTTTTGCAACCACAGACAGCAATGCCAAAGGGATGACAGTGATGGATTTGGTTGCCAACGCCACCACCGCTAAAATAAAACCTTTCGGCCGTTTGGGAAGAAACGCCACCGGACTGCTTCTTTTTACCAATGATGATGAGTTTGTGCAAAAATTCACCAAAAAAGGAATTGCACGATTATTTCATATTGAACTGGATAAAAACTTAAAAGCCGAACACCTTAAAAAAATAAAGGAAGGCGTCACCATAGAAGGCAAGGAAATAACCGTAGAAGAAATAAGTTACGTAGATAATTCACCAAAAAGTGAAATAGGACTAAAGATAAAGCACACCGGAAACAGTGTTATCAGAACTCTTTTTGATCACTTGGGTTATGACGTGGTTCGTGTAGATTGTGTAACTCTTGGCCCCTTGACAAAAAAGGATTTACCTCGTGGTCGCTGGCGAACCCTTACCGAAAAGGAACTGAGCATGTTCAGCATGATTTAAGGAAAAACGAAATTTATCCACGTTTCATTAATTATTGAAATTTTTTCGGCACATTTGTACTGTAAAATATTTAAAGGATATTATATTTAAAATGGTTGGTTTTTAAAAAACATCAGGAGCAAAGATTCTAAATGAACAACGCATTTTTACTTCCAGTCGCTGCATTGCAGCAAGTTGCAGGCAAAAGTTCCACTATAAACGCCTTGCCTATTCGCATGTAAACTTCAAGTTAATTTTTTGTTATACTTCCGGGTTTTTGGGAGATACGCAACAAGAATTTTTATTTTACACCATTCAACGAAAACAAAAGAATGAATACCAAATACATAGATTTAATAAACCAAACGTATTATTTTCCGCAGGAAGAATTCCGCTTAGGTGATAATGGACTTGAATTTCACGGCGTAGATTTAATGGAGTTGGTAGAGAAATATGGCGCTCCACTTAAGTTTACATATCTTCCGAAAATTTCAGAAAACATACATTTGGCAAAAAAGTGGTTTGCAGAGGCCATTGAAAAAAATAATTACAACGGTACATATAATTATTGCTACTGCACAAAAAGCTCGCACTTTAAGCACGTATTAAATGAAGCCTTAAAGAATGATATTCATATTGAAACCTCTTCGGCTTTTGATATTGATATAGTTGAAAGTCTAAAGAAAACAGGAAAAGTAACAGATAAAACGTATGTGATTTGCAACGGCTTCAAGCGTGAGCGCTATATTGATAACATAGCCCGTTTAATAAATAACGGTCATGAAAATTGCATTCCCATTATTGATAATTACGAAGAAATTGAGCTGCTTTCAGACAATATTGAAGGTCACTTCAATGTAGGAATTCGTATCGCTTCCGAAGAGGAACCAAAGTTTGAGTTCTATACATCGCGATTGGGTATTGGCTATAAAAACATCATTCCTTTTTACGAAGAGCAAATAAAAAATAACGAGAGAGTAGATCTCAAAATGCTACACTTCTTCATTAATACTGGTATCCGGGATACCGCCTATTACTGGAACGAATTGGTAAAGTGTTTAAAAGTGTATGTTCGCCTCAAAAAAATATGTCCTTCGCTTGATAGTTTGAATATTGGAGGCGGTTTCCCTATTAAAAATTCGTTGGCGTTTGAATATGATTATCAATACATGATCAACGAAATTTTAAATCAAATAAACATTACGTGTGCAGAGGCAGAAGTGCCCGTACCGAATATTTTTACAGAATTCGGAAGTTTCACGGTGGGCGAAAGCGGCGGTGCTATCTATGAAATCTTGTACCAAAAGCAACAGAACGATCGCGAAAAATGGAATATGATCAATTCCTCTTTCATCACAACCTTGCCAGACACTTGGGCCATCAGTAAACGTTTTATTATGCTTGCCGTAAACCGGTGGAATGAAGAATACGAAAGGGTTCTTTTGGGCGGTTTAACTTGTGATAGTGACGATTACTATAATAGTGAACAAAATATGGCAGCCATTTATCTTCCAAAGTTCCGTAAAGAAAAACCTTTGTATATTGGCTTCTTTAACACGGGAGCGTATCAAGAAACCATTGGTGGTTTTGGAGGCTTGCAGCACTGCTTGATTCCTTCGCCAAAACATATTTTGATTGACAGAGACAAAGACAATAATATAACAACCAAACTTTTTTCAGAACAACAAACAAGCGAGCAATTGCTAAACATTTTAGGTTATGAGCACTAAGACGTACGCCGGAATCCCGCAAAAATATGCGGCCCTTGAAACATCAAAAATTGTATTGATTCCAGTTCCGTATGACGGAACCAGCACCTGGCAAAAAGGTGCCGACAAAGGCCCCGAAGCATTTTTGAATGCTTCAGAAAACATGGAACTGTATGACATTGAAACCCGAACAGAGGTTTACAAGCAAGGGGTTTTCCTTGCAGATGCCATTACAGAAAATTCGTCACCCGAGGCAATGGTTTCAGAAGTACACAAAGCCACAAAAGATTATATTAAGCGAAACAAGTTTGTAACCATTTTTGGGGGTGAACACAGCATTTCTATAGGCACTATACGTGCCTTCAATGAATGTTTCGACAACCTAACCGTGCTTCACATAGATGCACACGCCGATTTGCGCAAAGATTTCCACGGAAGTGCCTGCAACCATGCCTGCGCTGTTTACGAAGCAAGCCAGACCACAAACCTTGTTCAAGTTGGAATCCGCAGTATGGATGTTGCTGAAACCCGCGTTATGGACGAGGAAAAAGTATTCTTTGCACATGATATGGCAAAAGACGAATACTGGATGGACAAAGTAATTGAGGCTTTGGGCGAAAACGTTTTTATCACTTTCGATCTTGATGCATTCGACCCTTCAATCCTTCCATCAACCGGAACCCCGGAACCAGGCGGACTTTTTTGGTATGAAACATTGGATTTCCTAAAACAAGTTTTTGATGAAAGAAACGTAGTAGGTTTTGACATTGTGGAATTATGTCCAAATGAAGAAGAAAGAGCTTCAGATTTTGTGGCGGCAAAACTTTACTACAAAATGTTGACCTATAAATTTGCAGGAACTGAAGAAGGTGACGAATACGATAACCATTTTAACGAAACCAAAAAAGGCGTTTCAAAATTTAATACTGAAGAAGATGAGTACTAGCAAGGGATCCATTTCCCAATTTATTGAAAAATATTATTTACACTTTAATGCCGCCGCCCTTGTGGATGCCGCAAAAGGTTACGAAGCTCAACTTGCAAAAGGTTCTAAAATGCTCGTGTCTCTTGCTGGTGCTATGAGTACTGCAGAATTGGGAAAGATTTTTGCTGAAATGATCCGTCAGGATAAAGTTCAGATTATCTCCTGTACAGGCGCAAACCTTGAGGAAGATATCATGAACCTCGTGGCACACAGCCATTATGAGCGCGTACCAAATTATCGCGATTTAACTCCGCAGGATGAGTGGGATTTGCTAGAAAGAGGAATGAACCGCGTAACCGATACATGTATTCCTGAGGAAGAAGCTTTCAGAAGAATCCAAAAACACATCGTAAAATTATGGAAAGATGCTGAAGCTAAAGGCGAACGCTATCTTCCGCATGAATATATGTACAAACTTCTTTTAAGTGGCGTAATGGAAGAACATTACGAAATAGATTTAAAAGACTCGTGGATGTATGCAGCCGCGGAAAAGAACCTACCAATAATTTGCCCAGGTTGGGAAGATAGTACTATGGGGAACATCTTCGCGAGCTACGTTTTAAAAGGCGAATTGAAAGCTTCTACAATGAAAAGCGGTATTGAGTACATGACTTTCTTAGCTGATTGGTACACGGAAAATTCCAAAAAAGGAATTGGTTTCTTTCAGATTGGTGGTGGAATAGCGGGAGATTTTCCAATTTGCGTAGTGCCGATGCTTTATCAAGATATGGAGCGACCTGAAACTCCATTTTGGAGTTACTTCTGTCAGATAAGTGATTCTACTACCAGTTTTGGAAGTTATTCGGGAGCCGTTCCAAATGAAAAGATTACTTGGGGCAAATTAGATATCGATACTCCAAAGTTCATTATTGAGAGTGATGCCACCATTGTAGCGCCTCTCATTTTTGCATATCTACTTGATATGTAAAAAATTGAGTTAAAATGTTTTTTAACCTAGACAAATGTCGTAAATTTGAAGACAAATGTATTTGTTATGAGTTACGATGAACAAAATATTACAATTAATGAAGTAAATGAGTCTCTAAGCCTTTATATAAAAAGTATTGATGATATGTCTGGAAAGCTTTCTTTCGCAGAATTTTTTCTAGACAAAATGCTCATCGTTCAAGCCATTAGAAAGGGACTTCCCTATAAAATTTTCAATCAAATAAAATCACTTACTCCGTTTAGCGACGCTGATTGGGCAGAATATTTGGATCTTTCTCTAAAAAGCTTGCAGCGGTATCGGGATGATAAGGATTTTTATTTCAAGCCTATCCATACTGAGAAAATATTTGAACTTGCCGAGGTTACTAATTTTGGAATGGAAGTTTTCGGTTCTTCCGAAAAATTCTATGGGTGGCTAAACGCCCATTCCTATGCACTAAATGGTTATAAACCTGGTGAACTATTAAAAGATTCTTACGGTAAGGAAATGGTAATGGCTGAACTTAACCGCATTGAACATGGTATTTTCGCCTAATGCGGGTATTTAGGCTGTCTCGAGAGAAGTATGAAAGGGATTTAAGCGGTAAAGGTGCAGCTCTTTACGGAAATCGTTGGAATTCCAAAGGTATTGAAATGCTATATACTGCTGAAAGCAGGGCACTTGCAATGGCCGAAGTAATCGTACATTTAAGCCTTGCTAGCTTGCCCGATGATTACAAAATGATTGAAATTGAAGTTCCAGACAGCATTGAAATCAAAATCCCAAAACGAAAGTATTTGGACAATAGCTGGAACACCTATCCTCCAAAATTGAATACTCAAACTATAGGAAATGCCTTCATTTATTCAAATAAATACTGTGTACTCAAAGTACCTTCTGCAGTAGTGAAAGGCGATTTCAATTATCTGTTGAACCCTAATCATCATGATTTTAAAAAGGTGAAAATTATTGAAATAGTCGATTTCCCGTTTGACAAAAGAATATTTAATCAGTAACTGAATATCAAAATTATATGGAACCACAAAAAATTGAAAATATAGAACTGAAGTTTTTGACTCTCAAAGACTACGAAGCGCTAAAATCGGCGACCATACAGTCTTATGGTGGTATGCCTAACAGCTATTGGAAGATAGATGAAATTGGAAATTTGATAGAAATCTTCCCTGAAGGACAAGTGGTTATTATGGCAGATGGCGAGATAGCCGGTTGCGCTCTCTCCATCATTGTTGATTTCGATGAATTAGGTGAAAAACACACATACAGAGATATTACAGACGATCCCACCTTCACAATTCACGACACTGAAGGTGATGTGCTTTACGGAATAGACGTATTTATCCGTCCAGACTTTCGAGGTCTCCGTTTGGGAAGAAGATTATACGATTATAGAAAAGAACTTTGTGAAAACTTAAATTTAAAAAGTATCGTCTTTGGCGGAAGAATGCCAAACTATCATTTACACTCCGATAAACTTTCTCCAAAACAATACATTGAAAAAGTAAAGCGCAAACAAATTGATGACCCAGTTTTAAACTTTCAAATTTCAAACGATTTTCACCCGGTGCGTGTTCTAAAAGGTTATCTGGAAGGAGACAAAGCTTCCGGGGAATTCGCGGTTTTGATGGAATGGGACAATATATATTACACCAAACCCGAGAAAAAACCAAAGCCTTCAGCAATAAAGAGTATTGTGCGCCTTGGCCTTATTCAATGGCAAATGCGAAGCTATTCGGGAATGGAAGAGTTGATGCACCAAGCCGAGTATTTTATAGATTGCGTTGCAGGTTACCGTTGCGATTTCGCCATGTTTCCAGAATTTTTCAACGCGCCGCTGATGGCAAAGTATAACCATTTGAGCGAGCCAGACGCTATTAGAGAATTAGCAAAGTACACCAAAGAAATTACCGAAAGACTATCCCAACTTTCAATTTCATACAATATCAATATCATAACAGGCAGCATGCCTGAAATGGTTCGTGGCAAACTTTACAACGTGGGCTATTTATGCCGTCGCGACGGAAGTGTTGAACGTTATGAAAAAATCCATGTTACTCCAGATGAAGAACGTGTTTGGGGAATGTCGAACGGAAATTCTCTAAAAACTTTTGATACCGATTGCGGAAAAATCGGTGTCTTGATATGTTACGATTCCGAGTTTCCCGAACTTTCGAGATTACTTTCGGATGAAGGAATGGACATTCTTTTTGTCCCATTCTTAACGGACACCCAAAACGGTTATTCCCGCGTAAGATTGTGCGCCCAAGCTAGAGCCATAGAAAACGAATGTTACGTAGCCATTGCAGGAAGTGTGGGCAATCTACCAAAAGTGCATAACATGGATATACAGTACGCCCAAAGCGCTGTCTTCACCCCGTGCGACTTCTCATTCCCCAACAATGGAATAAAAGCGGAAGCAACCACAAATACCGAGATGATTTTAGTGGCAGATGTAGATTTAGATTTACTACGCGAATTGCACACTTTTGGTGCGGTCAGAAATTTAAAGGATAGAAGAAAAGATTTTTATAGGTTGGAAAGGGTAAAAAAATAAAAGTTCATAAATAACGCTCCTTCCCCTTTTTCAGGGGAAGGTGGCCCCCAACTTTGGTCGGGGTCGGAAGGGGTAAATCTCCCAAACCGCAACCCCAATTACCACAAAATATTCCAAAGCCACCAACCAAAGCTTCTCATCAAAACCAACTTTTCCGTAGGCTGAATAACTCAACATGACCATAAAACTCCAAATAATCGGGAATTTATATTTTGTAAAAACGGATAGTAAAAGGGGAGTGGCAATATACCAAGGGTGAACAGTTGTTGAAAGTAAAAAGTAAAACGAAACAACAAAAAGCATAGCAATAACTAATTGCTGCGGAGTTTTATTTTTTCTGAAAAAAGCAATTCCCAAAACAAAAAGCAACACTAAAAACGGAAGAATTTTCCCAACGGTTTCAATTAAATTCCACCCCACAATCTGAAATCCAATCCAACGAATTACATAATAAACACTAGCATTAAACTCAAAATTCTGAAACCAAAGAGCGGTAGTTGCTGAAAAATTCTGAATAAATTCTGGAGAAAGAAAGGGTAAAAAAGTAAGTATTACAGTCGTTCCGATTATAAAATAGAATACCAATAATCTTTTCACAGAGATTCTAAAGATTTTTAGAACTTTTGGGGTCTTATTTTCAACTTCGAAATATTTCAAAAACAAAGGTAAAAACAAAAGCGGAATCAACTTCACCGAAACAGAAACCCCAATCAAAACCGCCGCCCAAAACCATTTTCCCTTAAATAGTAAATACAAAGCCCAAACAAAAAAGAAAAGCATCACGCCTTCAAAATGGAGGTTTCCGGTAAGTTCAATTATTATAAAAGGGCTTAAAAAATACCAAAAAATATTTTTGATTGGAAGATTTAATTTTTCCAATATTTTTTTTCCGAAGTAAAGTATTCCAACATCTGCAAAAATAATAAGCACTCGAAGAACTACCACGGAACCCAAAATACTTTTTCCTCCAAACAGTGTAGCAATAGCAAAAAATAATTGATTGATAGGCGGATAATTACTGAAATGGCTGGCATTAAGCCCCCCCATCCCATCGATTAATTGTTGGGATTGTTCAACTGTCACCTCGAGCCCTTCGACTCCGCTCAGGACAGGCTCCGTTGAAAAGTTGGGAGTAAATAAATATGGACTTACGCCCTGTAACAGCAATCTTCCATCCCACAAAAACCGATAAAAATCCTGCGAAAGATTTGGGACTGCAGCAATAAAAATAAATCGAAAAGCAATTCCGAATGCAGCTAAAAGCCAAAAGTTTAGCTTTAATTTTTCAATAAAAAGATAGGCCGTGAAAAAAAGTGCAGTGTAAAGAGATATGAGTTTTACAAAATCACTGCGCTCCAAATTATAAGCGAAACTTACATAAAAAGCGATGGAGGTTATCGCGAAGAGAAGCGGTATTTTATATAGCTTAATGAAATTCAAAAACCGTTTTATTTTAATCGTTAATAGAAATTCAAAAATCTAAAATCTAAAATCGGCAATCTAAAATCGTAAATCTCGTCAGTCTTGCCACTCAGCAATAAAAAGATTGGTATCACGGCCGCCACCATTATTTCTGTTACTTGAAAACGCCAACTTTTTACCGTCATTTGAAAAAACGGGGAAAGCATCAAAAGTTTCTCCATGTGTCACACGCTCCAGATTTTTACCATCAAGATCAATCAAATACAGATTGAATGGAAACCCTCTTTCTGCCTCAAAATTGCTGGAAAACAAAATCTTTTTTCCTGAAGGATGAAAGAAAGGCGCCCAATTTGCATTGCCCAAATGAGTAAGCTGTTTGAGTTCGCTGCCATCGTCATTGCAAATAAATAGCTCCATTTCGGTGGGCTGCACCAAACCTTGGGCGAGCAAATCTTTGTATTCTTTTATTTCTTCTTCGGTCTTTGGGCGGGAAGCTCGAAAAATCAATTTGCTTCCATCCGGTGAAAAGAACGCGCCACCGTCATAACCCAATTCGTTAGTGATTTGTTTTACATTTTTCCCATCAAGATCCATCGTGTAAAGCTCCAAATCGCCACTTCGCATAGAGGTGAAAACAATCTTATCTCCTTTTGGTGAAACGGTCGCTTCGGCATCGTAGCCAGGTTCTTTAGTAAGTTGAGCAGTAATATTGCCTTTCAAATCCGCTACAAAAATGTCGAAACTGTCATAAACGGGCCACACGTATTTTCCTTCCTTTTTCAGCGGAACTTCGGGACAATTTTCGTCTTTTAAATGTGTGCTTCCGTAAACAATATGTTCCCCGTCCGGCAGAAAATAGCTGCAGGTAGTTCGGCCTTGTCCGGTACTAATCATCGGCGGTTGTTTCTCTTGAAAATTTTCATCAGCGTTCATCAAGAACATTTGGTCGCAGTTTACGCCCCAGTTTTTATAGTTACTTTGGAAGATGAGTTTGCTATCGTCAAAACTCCAATAGGCTTCAGCGTTATCGCCCCCAAATGTAACTTGCCGAATATTTTTGAAGTGCTTTTCTTCGGGATAAATTAGGGTGTCATTTGTTTGTGGATCAAGAACGGCCATTCCCGTTTTTTCAATTTCGTTGTTTGATTCTTTTGATGTTTCTTTTACTCCATTTTTACAACTTGCGAAAAGAGATATAATAATGATTGCGTAAACTATTTTCATTTGTGTGTATTATGTATTTTTGAACAAAAGTAACAATATGCGTACAATTTTAGTGATATTTCTGGCAATGCTTATTTTTTCCTGCAAGGAAACAAAAGTGAAATCAGTAAGTATGAAAGAAGACGTCTCCGTTTTAGCTAACGATAGTCTTAACGGGAGAAAAACGGGTTCTGAAGGTGAAAAAAAGGCTGCTGAATATATTGCGACAAGGTTTGCAGATTTAGGATTGCAGCCGAAAGGAACCGACGGCTATTTTCAGAAATTTACTTTTAAGGCAAGCAAAAATCCGCATCAGGAAGCAGAATTTACTTCAGAAAAAAATGATCCTTCGACTGGGCTCAGGGTTGAAACAGGTGAAAACGTAGTTGCATATTTGGACAACAAGGCAGAAAACACTGTTGTGATTGGCGCGCATTACGACCATTTGGGAATGGGCGGCGAAGGTTCACTGTACCGCGAAGGCGAAGCAATCCACAACGGCGCTGATGATAATGCGAGCGGCGTGGCAATGATGCTTCATCTGGCAGATTCGCTCCGCTTCGACTCCGCTCAGCGACCGAAAAATAATAATTTCTTATTCATCGCTTTTTCTGGGGAAGAGGAAGGATTATTGGGTTCAAATTATTTTGTAAAAAATCCAACAATCGATACAAAAAAAGTAACCTATATGCTGAATATGGATATGGTGGGAAGGCTGAATTCTGGTAATACTTTGGCGGTTTACGGCTTGGGAACTTCGCCTATTTTGAAGCAAACAGTAAAGGCAAACGCCGGCGATTTAAACATTGTAGAAAACGAAAGCGGTGTTGGGCCCAGCGACCATACTTCCTTTTATTTGGCAGATATTCCAGTTCTGCACTTTTTCACCGGACAGCACGAGGATTATCACAAACCGAGTGATGACACCGAAAAGGTAAATTTTGCGGGAATGGAAATTGTTTCAAATTATATTTTCAGCATCATTAAAGATTTGGATTCGCAAAAGAAACTTCCTTTCAGAAAAACAAAAAACGAAAGCGAAGTGGTTCCAGATTTTAAAGTGACTTTAGGTGTTGTGCCCGATTATCTTTTCAGCGGAAAAGGAATGCGGATCGATGGGGTAAGTGAAGAAAAACCAGCCCAAAAAGCAGGACTTCAAAAAGGTGATGTTGTAGTGAAAATGGGCGAGTTTGAAGTGACCGATATGATGAGCTATATGAAAAGCCTTTCAAAATTTGAAAAGGGACAAACTGAAAGTGTTACTATTAATCGAGACGGCGAGCTGAAAGAGTTTGAGGTTACATTTTAATCAAAAAAAACCTCAAAAGTCTCAGAGACTTTTGAGGTTTAGTATAATTATACTGTGTACTGAATACTCAATACTGCAAAACTGAATTTACATCATTCCGGGCATTCCACCGCCCATACCGCCTGGCATTCCGCCACCGGCATTGTCTTCTTTGATGTCCACCAAAGCACATTCGGTAGTAAGAATCATTCCAGCAACCGAAGCAGCGTTTTCAAGCGCTATACGGGTTACTTTTTTAGGATCGATAATACCGGCTTTTAGCATATCAACATATTTTTCAGTCTTGGCGTCGTAACCGAAGTTTTTCTTTCCTTCCAAAACTTTATTGATTACTACAGAACCTTCACCACCACCATTTTCAACAATGGTGCGAAGTGGTGCTTCAATGGCGCGAGCCACAATTTGCACTCCGGTTGTTTCGTCTAAAGTTTCAGTTGTAAGTTTTTTCAAAACCTCGATAGCGCGAACCAAAGCTACACCACCACCTGCAACAATACCTTCTTCCACAGCCGCACGGGTTGCATTAAGTGCATCATCCACACGGTCTTTTTTCTCTTTCATTTCAACCTCTGAAGCTGCCCCTACGTAAAGAACGGCAACACCGCCAGCCAATTTAGCCAAACGCTCCTGCAATTTTTCTTTATCGTAATCGCTGGTTGTAGATTCTATTTGAGATTTTATTTGGTTCACACGGCCTTTAATGTCTTTTTTGTCCCCAGCACCATTTACAATTGTAGTATTGTCTTTGTCAATTGTAATAGTTTCCGCAGAACCCAACATATCAATAGTAGTATTTTCCAAAGTGAAGCCGCGCTCTTCAGCAATAACGGTTCCTCCAGTCAAAACTGCTATGTCTTCAAGCATTGCTTTTCTTCTATCACCAAAACCTGGAGCCTTTACAGCTGCAATTTTTAACGAACCGCGAAGTTTGTTTACTACCAAAGTAGCCAAAGCTTCTCCGTCAACGTCTTCTGCAATAATTAGAAGAGATTTTCCTTGTTGTGCCACTGGCTCAAGTATAGGAAGCAAATCTTTCATTGACGAAATTTTCTTATCATAAAGCAAAACCATTGGGTTTTCCAATTCAGTTTGCATTTTTTCGGTATCGGTTACGAAATAGGGAGAAAGGTAACCACGGTCAAACTGCATTCCTTCAACAACGTCAACGTAAGTTTCAGTTCCTTTTGCTTCTTCAACAGTGATAACACCTTCTTTTCCAACTTTTCCGAATGCTTTTGCGATCAAATCACCAATAACGTCGTCGTTATTTGCTGAAATGGAAGCAACCTGCTTTATCATTTCTGAAGAATTGCCAACTTTAGTGGATTGGCTTTCCAAATTTTTAACGATGGCTTCAACAGCCTTGTCAATACCGCGTTTCAAATCCATTGGATTTGCGCCAGCAGCAACGTTTCTTAGACCTTCTTTTACAATTGCTTGTGCAAGAACGGTAGCGGTTGTAGTTCCATCACCAGCAAGATCGTTGGTTTTTGAAGCTACTTCTTTCACCATTTGCGCGCCCATATTTTCAAGTGGATCTTGCAATTCAATTTCTTTTGCAACGGTAACGCCATCTTTTGTAACCTGTGGCGCGCCAAAGGATTTACTGATAATTACGTTACGCCCCTTTGGGCCCAATGTTACTTTTACTGCGTTTGCTAATGCGTCAACGCCGCGCTTTATAGCGTCGCGGGCATCTACGTCAAATTTTATATCTTTTGCCATTTTTTTAAAATGCTTTATGCTTTTGGCTTTATGCCTTAAGCTTTGGTTAAACTAATTTTTTGAATTTATTTATGAAATGTTAGATGATAGCTAAAATATCTTCTTCGCGCATAATAAGATAATCCTTACCGTCAAACTTTAGTTCGCTGCCCGAGTACTTTCCGTAAAGAACGGTGTCGCCAACCTTAACGGTCATTTTGTGGTCTTCTTTGCCTTTGCCTACGGCCATTACTTTCCCTTTTTGTGGTTTTTCTTTTGCAGAATCAGGAATGTATAAACCTGACGCAGTCTTAGTTTCTGCTTCTTGTGGTTCTACCAGAACGCGATCTGCAAGTGGTTGAATTTTTAATGCCATAGTAAAATTTTAATTTTATTATTCCAGTCCTTCGACTATCGCTCAGGATAAATTACGACGGGAATTTCTTGGTTAAACTTATGTTCTAATCTTGTGATTGCTAATTGGCAGAAATTGTGCCACTGCCTATAAACTGACATTTTATAAAACAAAAAATGCCAGCTTGTCATAAGCTGGCATTTTTAAAATATCTTAAAAACTAAATACTAATTTGTAGTATCTGTTGCAGCAGGTGCTGGAGTTTGTGTTGTTGGTACAGCAGGAATCGCGTTTTCATCAAAAGTTTTTGACTGAATAGTGTTGCTTCCCATTATAAAAATATTGGAACCTAAAATCAACACGAGCATAATGGTTGCAAGGGTCCAAGTACTTTTATCCAAAAAGTCACTGGTTTTCTGTACGCCACCAATTTGTGCGCCACCGCCACCGCCAAACGACGATGAAAGTCCGCCACCTTTTGGGTTTTGAACCATTATTACTATGACCAATAAAAAGGCCACTATCATTATCAAAATTAAAAATATTGTAAAAGTACTCATGATTGTTCTGAATTAATCAATTTATCTATCGCCCGAATTTGGTCTGCAAAGAAACCACTTTTTTCGGGATTTTTCAAAATTAAAATTTTATATGCTTGAATTGCTTTTTTATAGTTCTTTTGTTGCAAATAAACTTTTGCCAAAGTCTCCGTCATCAGTGAATCTGAAGGCTGTGTATAAGGCGTTGCCAGATTTTTTTGTTCTTCCTTTTTATTGCTGTTTGTCGTGTTTTCTGAAGGGATTATTTTAGGGCGTTCCTGTATAAACTTGTCAATTAGCTCAGATTTTCGCTCTTTTTCCTCCTGCGCCAAGGCTTCGGAGGACACATCCTCTTTTTCTGAAATTTCCTTGGAACGTTCAATGGGTTTTGCCTTTGTCAGTTTTAACCATTCCGAAAAGGAATGTGTGTCACTTTTTGTAAATTCCAAAGGTTTGTCCGGTTGCAATGCTTCTTCGGTTGCATTAATGCTGTCACTGGTTTGGTCGTCTTTCTTTTTAACCAAATTGCTTACAGATTCCACCTTTCTTTGGAAAAGCTCTGGGTTCAGAATATTTTCAGCCTTTTGCATTTCGGCTTTAATTTGCTTATCTATTTCGAAGCTTATCTGTTCTGAAATATTTTCGGAAACCACTTTAATTTCTTCTACCGAAGCATCGTGTTGCAGAATGGTTTGCGAAATTTCATTCTGAATAAATTTTTCCGAAGTAATGTATTCAAATAAAATGTCGCGATCTGTGGTGTGTGCGGCAGTTAGTTTCAAGGCGTCATTATAGAGAAAACTGTCCTGGTTTTTTAAGCCTTTAAGCTGTAACGCCCGAGCACTTTGAAAATAAGGATATTTCTTTATAATTAAATCCAACGCAGCCAAATCTTCAGAAGTTATTTTCTGTGGATTGGAGAGTAGATATGTAAAATTTGAAGTGTTCAAAATGCTACCAATTTGCAAGCGATTTGTTAAAAATATCCTGCGTTATACGTTCAAAAATAATATCAACTGCAGTATCAAGTTTTGAGCCTGTTAGTTGCGTTGTTCCCGGATAATCGTAATAAAAACTGAACGGTTGTTCAAAATCTTTTAGCGGATCTTTTGTATTATAAAACCTTACGCTTACTGCAATGGTTAATCTGTTTTGGGCTGCTGTGCTGTTTGAAGTTGCCGTGATTGGCGCAATATAATACTGTGTTATTTCACCTTCGTACACCAAATCGCCATTGCTGTTCACCAAGTCTAAACTGGTTTGGTTTAAAAGTAAATCCTGCAACTTCTGTGTAAAATCGCGTGCAATTCCTGGTTCTACAATAGGTGCGTTATTCTGAAAATAATTAACCTGTACCGTTTTAGTAGTGTTGTAATTTATATCTGCTCCAGTAAAAGAGTAAGGTCCACAACCACTTAAAGAAAAAGCTAAGATTAAAAAAAATAAAATTGAAACTATTTTTGACATTTGCTACTTTTTTTTAACTGAACACTGGCGTGCACGCGATAAATCGCGAGCCTACAAATCGTATTGTTTAATCTTTCTGTACAATGTTCTTTCAGAAATTCCCAATTCATCCGCGGCATCCTTTCGTTTACCCTGGTATTTTTCGAGCGATTTTTTAATGAGTTCCAACTCCTTTTGCTGAAGCGAAAGATTTTCTTCCTCTTCAATATCTTCTGCATATTCGTATTTATCCTTTCGTTGATCCGAGGTGTGTTCCGGAATATTTAAAACCTCTACATCGTTTTGCGTTCCGTTGTTTTCATCTTCTATAATCGAAGCCAGTTCCTCTTCGGCATCGTTATCATCGGCATAAATTTTATTGATAAGTGAAGATTGTTCTTCTTTAACCTTGGCGGCATTGCCAGTTTTCATCAATTCCAAAGTAAGCTTTTTAAGATCATTCACATCGCGTTTCATATCGAAAAGTACTTTGTAAAGTATTTCGCGTTCACTGCTGAAATCACTTTCAGATTTCTTCGTATTCACAACTGCAGGAAGATTGCTGCCCATATCTGGCAGATAATGTTTTAGAGTTTCATAGGTAATTTCGCGGCTCTGTTCCAAAACCGAAATCTGTTCAGCCACGTTTCGCAACTGCCGGATGTTTCCGCTCCAGCGATATTTTAAAAGTAAATCTGTGGCTCGATCGTTTAGACGAATGGTTGGCATTTTGTATTTCTGCGCAAAATCTGCTGCAAATTTTCTAAAAAGCAAATGAATATCCTCCTCGCGTTCGCGTAATGGCGGTAAGTTTATCTCTACCGTGCTCAATCTGTAATAAAGATCTTCGCGGAATTTTCCCTTTTCGATGGCTTCAACCATTTTTACGTTTGTTGCGGCTACAATGCGCACATCGGTTTTTAGCGCTGCGGAAGAACCTACTTTTAAAAATTCGCCATTTTCCAAAACTCTAAGTAAGCGTACTTGTGTAGGAAGTGGTAATTCGCCCACTTCGTCAAGAAAAATTGTTCCTCCATCGGCTACTTCAAAATAACCGCTTCTGGTTGCCGTAGCTCCCGTAAAAGATCCCTTTTCGTGACCGAAAAGTTCACTGTCAATTGTTCCTTCGGGAATGGCGCCGCAGTTAACGGCTATGTATTTTCCGTGCTTTCTGTGCGAGAGGGAATGTATTATTTTTGGAATACTTTCCTTTCCAACCCCACTCTCGCCCGTTACCAATACCGAAATATCTGTTGGTGCTACTTGTATTGCTTTTTCTACGGCTCGGTTTAATTTCTGGTCGTTGCCTATTATTCCGAATCGTTGTTTTGTTGCTTGTATGCTTTCCACCTTTTTTAGTTAAAAGTTAAAAGTTAAAAGTTAAAAGTTGATTCTGTGGATTCTTCTGATACGAATGTTGTTAATTGAACATTGAACATTGAACATTGAACATTGAACGCCACATTAATTATTTTCATTATATCCTACTGCTTCACCAATGAGCGTTGCCGTAGTACAATCTGTTATTTTCACGTTTACAAAGTCTCCTGCTTTATAATTTTCCTTCGGAAAAACCGCAACATTATTATGCTCCGTTCTTCCGCTCCATTCGTCTTTGTTTTTTTTGGATTCTTTTTCAATTAAAACGCTTACCACTTTTCCTAAAAATCCTGCTGTGCGTATGGCGCTGTGTTTTTGTTGATGGTCTACAATTTCAGTTAATCTTCGGCTTTTTGTTTCTTCTGAAACATCGTCTTTTAGCTTTCTGCCCGCCATAGTTCCGGGCCTTTCAGAATATTTGTACATATAGCCAAAACTATATTTTACATATTCCATAAGGCTCATGGTTTCTTGATGATCTTCCTCAGTTTCCGTAGGAAAACCAATAATCATATCCTGAGAAATGGAACAACCGGGAATGATCTCCCAAATCCTGTCAACTAACTTCATATATTCCTCTCGGGTGTGCTGACGGTTCATTTCATTTAAAATCCGTGTGCTTCCACTTTGAACCGGAAGATGAATATGATTGCAAATATTATCGTGTTTTGCCACAATGTGCAATACCTCTTCGTGCATATCTTGCGGATTGCTTGTTGAAAAACGAACTCGCATTTTTGGATGTGCTGTAGCAACCATATCAAGCAATTGTGCAAAATCGGTAGCCGTTGCTTGTTGCATTTCTGTAGCAGTTTTGAAATCTTTTTTCAGTCCGCCGCCGTACCATAAATAACTATCCACATTTTGGCCGAGCAAGGTTATTTCTTTGTAACCTTTTTCGGCTAAATCATTTACTTCCCCTAGAATACTCTGTGGGTCGCGGCTACGTTCGCGTCCGCGGGTAAAAGGAACCACGCAAAAGGTACACATATTGTCGCAACCGCGAGTGATGCTTACATAAGCTGTAATGCCATTTCCACCCAAACGCACGGGAGAAATATCGCCATAGGTTTCTTCTTTGGAAAGAATAACGTTCACGGCATCACGTCCTTCTTCAACTTCTTTCAGCAAATTTGGAATGTCTTTATAAGCATCTGGCCCAACCACCAAATCCACAATTTTTTCCTCTTCAAGAAATTTTTCCTTTAAACGCTCCGCCATACAGCCAAGCACGCCGACTTTCATTTTTGGATTGATTCGTTTTACAGCGTTGTATTTTTCAAGACGTTTGCGTACTGTTTGCTCGGCTTTATCACGGATGGAGCAAGTATTTACCAAAACTAAATCTGCCTCTTCCAGTAAATTTGTAGTGTTGTAACCTTGGTCTGCAAGAATAGAAGCCACAATCTCGCTGTCGCTAAAATTCATAGCGCAGCCGTAACTTTCAATATATAATTTTCGGGAATTGCTCTCACGTGCTTCCAAAGTGAGCGTATTTCCTTGCGTTTTTTCATCAATAATCTTTTCCATAAAAATCTTTGTTCATTGCAAATTCAAAGCTCTTTCATTGAACTTGCAAAGATACTATTAATTTGTTGCGCTGTCAAAGTGGCAGATTTGTTTTTGTAATTAATTTATTTCAAAATAAAAATCAACGCGAATACCTCAATAAAATGTACCAAAATTAGAATATTCGCTTTTAAAATGAACCTCACCTGAACATAAAATTATTCGTGTATTTGTGGCCAAATTTTACAAACACATTTTCGATTTTTACAACCTTAATCATTGGTATTAAAAATTTCATATACTTTTGCAAACATAATAATATAGGATATGGCAAAGAATTTAGTGATAGTTGAGTCCCCAGCAAAAGCAAAAACCATTGAAAAATTTCTTGGAAAAGATTTTAAGGTTTCCTCCAGTTTTGGACACATTGCAGATCTTCCGTCCAAAGAATTGGGCGTGGATGTAGCGGGAGATTTCACACCTAAATATATAGTGAGCAGCGATAAGAAAAAGCTGGTGGCAGAGCTGAAGGCACTTTCCAAAAAAGCTGAAATGGTTTGGCTGGCGAGTGATGAGGACCGAGAAGGAGAAGCAATAGCGTGGCATTTAGCAGAAGAATTGAAACTAGACAAAAGCAAAACCAAGCGTATTGTTTTTCACGAGATTACGAAATCTGCCATTCTGAAAGCTATTGAAAACCCGCGACAAATTGATTATAATCTAGTGAACGCGCAGCAAGCCCGTCGCGTTCTGGACCGTTTGGTGGGTTATGAACTTTCTCCGGTTCTTTGGAAAAAAGTGAAGGGCGGTCTTTCCGCAGGCCGTGTACAATCTGTTGCGGTGCGATTGATTGTGGAACGCGAGCGCGAAATAGAAGGTTTTACAGCAGTAGGATCCTATAGAATTGATGCAGAGTTCACGACTGTTGACGGTAGCAAATTTAAAGCGAAACTTCCAAAGAATTTTGAAACTGAAGAAGAAGCTCGCGAGTTTCTTCGAAAGAATTTGGGTGCTTCCTATAAAATTTCAGATTTAACTAAAAAGCCTGCTAGTAAATCGCCAGCAGCGCCTTTTACCACTTCAACAATACAACAGGAGGCAGCGCGAAAACTGTATTTTTCGGTTGGAAAAACAATGACAATCGCACAACGTCTTTACGAAGCTGGACTTATAACTTATATGCGTACAGATAGCGTTAACCTTAGCAACGATGCTAAAAATGCGGCGCAAAAAGAGATTAATCGTTCGTACGGAAAGGAATACAGCAAACCTCGCGATTACAAAGGAAAAAGTAAGGGCGCACAGGAAGCTCACGAGGCCATCCGCCCAACAGATATGAGTCAGCACACAATTACTGGCGATCATGACCAAGCGCGTTTGTATGATTTGATTTGGAAACGTACCCTAGCTTCACAAATGAGTGATGCACAATTGGAGCGCACCAACGTTAAGATAGATGTGCTTTCCAAAGAGAAAGTTTCAGAAAATTTCGCCGCAAATGGCGAAATGATAAAGTTTGACGGCTTCCTAAAAGTATATTTGGAAGGAACCGATTTTGAGGAAGAAGAACAAGACGGAATGTTGCCAAATATGAAAAATGGCGACTCTCTTGAAAACAATTATGTTACCGCAACCGAACGATTTACGCGTCCGCCGTACCGTTATACGGAAGCTTCACTTGTAAAACAATTGGAAGAGCTTGGCATTGGCCGACCTTCAACCTATGCACCAACCATTTCAACAATCATAAGTAGAAATTATGTTGAAAAGGGAACTGTGGAAGGTGTGGAGCGAAAATATCTTCAGTTAACACTTCAAAAAGAAAACATAAAAGATAAAACTTTGACTGAAACCGTTGGTTCGGACAAGGGGAAACTGGTTCCCACAGATATCGGGATGATTGTGAACGACTTTTTGGTTGAGCATTTTGAAAATATCCTTGACTATAATTTCACTGCAAAAGTAGAGCAGGATTTTGATGACATAGCTGAAGGCAAGGAGGAGTGGACAAAAATGATGAAAGACTTTTATGCCGAATTCCACCCCCGCGTAGAACATGTAGAAGAGAACGCCGACCGCGAAAGTGGCGAGCGCTTTCTTGGCGAAGACCCAGAAACGGGAAGAACCGTTTTGGTTCGTCTTGGTAAATACGGCCCAATAGCACAGATTGGCGCACCAGACGATGAGGAGAAAAAATTTGCCAGCCTTCGCCCAGACCAGCAGTTACATTTGGTTACATTTGAAGAAGTGATGGATCTTTTCAAGCTTCCAAAGACTTTAGGTGTTTTTGAAAAGGAAGAAGTTGAGGTAAATAACGGTCGTTTTGGTCCTTATGTTCGTTTCGGAAAAGTCTTTATTTCGCTTCCAAAGGGAATGGACCCGTTAGATGTGGATATGGCCTTCGCAAAAGAGCTTATTGAAGAAAAGAAAAAGGCCGATGCTCCTATATATATGTATGAGGATCTGCCAGTTCAAAAAGGGGTTGGGCGTTTTGGACCTTTCTTAAAATGGAACAATATGTTCATTAACGTGAACAAAAAATATGATTTTGACAATCTTTCAAATGTAGATATTGAACAGCTTATAGATGATAAAAAACAAAAGGAAATTGATAAGCTGATCAACGAATGGCCAGAGGAAAAAATACGTATTGAAAAAGCCCGTTGGGGACGTTTCAATCTTATAAAAGGGAAAACAAAAGTGGAACTTCCCAAAGGCACTGAGGCTGATAAAATAACTTTGGAAGAAGCGAAGGACTTACTGGAAAAGAAAAGTCCGAAGAAGAAAGCCGCTGCCAAAAAGAAAACTACAACTAAGAAAAAAGCTACAGCCAAGAAAAAATAATGATAGAATTTTTAGCTCCAGTTTCAAAAAAAGTAATGGCGCATCGGGAAATTCTGCCGCCCGGAACATTGGGAAAACAAATTGAGACCCACAGTAAAACTGCCGAATTGCCTAATTTAAAAGGGGTGAAGTTTGCAATTCTTGGAGTCAACGAGAATCGTGCAGATGTGAATTTTATAGGAGCAGAAATATCTTTTGACCCCTATCGAAAAGCACTGTACTCGCTTTATCCAGGCAACTGGAACTACAAAATTATTGACCTTGGCAATATTGAAAAAGGTGAAACGGCCGAGGATACACGCTTTGCAACAAAAGAAGTTATAGCCGCTCTTTTAAGAAAAAAAATTGTTCCGCTTATACTCGGTGGAAGCCAGGATTTGGCATATTCACAATACCGAGGTTATGATGGTATGGGAGAGATGGTGAATGTTGTAAACATTGATAATCGCTTCGATCTCGGAAATGCCGAGTTGCCAATTTCAAATAAATCTTATGTTGGGAAAATGGTTGTCGATCAGCCTTATAACCTTTTCAATTATAGTGTTTTGGGGTATCAATCTTTCTTCAACGCTCCCCAAGAAATCGCATTAATGGATAAGCTTTTTTTTGATGCCTATCGTCTAGGCGAAATTACTGCCGATATAACTTCGGTAGAACCAATTATGCGGGACGCAGATATGGTGACTTTGGATGTTACTGCAATAAAAAGCGCAGAATTAAGTTATAAAAACAACGACAGTCCCAACGGATTTGATGGCCGTGAAATTTGCGCCATTTCCCGATACGCCGGTATCAGCAATAAAGTGAAATCTTTTGGCGTTTACGAATTAAGCAACTCCATTGAAAGTAGGAGTGGTGCAATGCTTGTGGCACAAATACTTTGGTATTTTATAGAAGGCTATAATTTTAGGGCTGAAGATGATGACTTTAACAATGAAAATCTCTTCACTACTTATAAAGTACCTGTAGAAGAAGAAGTTTTGGAATTCAAAAAAAGCAATAAGACCGAAAGATGGTGGATTGTTTTGCCTTTTATTTCAACCGTAAATAATAAATTAAAAAGGCGTACGTTATTACCTTGCACTTATGGCGAATATTTGGGTGCATGCAATCAGGAAATTCCTGAACGGTGGCTAAAGGCCCGCCACAAAAATGAAGTATAATCAAACAACACGAGTAAAAACTGGGATCACTGGATTTTCAAAAATAAAATTGTTTTTTTGGATTTTTATAGATAGGTTTACGCCCTTGAATCTCGAAATTTAACCTAAATACCTATGAAGAAGTTTATTGCATTAACTGCGATCGTTGCCTTTTTGTTCAGTTGTAACTCTGGAGACCGAGGAGAACTGGTTGGGGCAAAAGGCAAGAAATGGTATCCTCAAAAACCTTACGGAATGACGCTTATCCCAGGTGGATCCTTCATCATGGGTAAAAGTGATGACGATTTTGTTGCCGTAAATGATGCGCCAACCAAAACCGTTACCGTGCGTTCGTTCTATATGGACGAAACCGAAATAACCAATGCCGAGTACCGTCAATTTGTTAACTGGGTGCGGGATTCTACAGTAAGATTGCGTCTTGCTATTATGGCCGATGAAGTTGGGGCAACTCCGGGTGACGGTGGTGTGGGCGAATTTGCATTTGTAGACCAAGAAAGCGAAGAAATGACTCCCTATCAACAGTATATGTATGATAATTACTTCGGTATGGGAGAAGACTACTACGCCGGAAGAAAGTTGAATGACAAGGTAGATTTAATTTGGGATACTTCTGAATATCCAGATGAATACTATTCTGAAGTTATGGATACTATGTATATTCCAACGGAAGAAGCATATAATGGGCAGCGCACCGTTGATGTTAATAAATTGAATTTTCAATATACTTATATGGATATAGAATCTGCGGCTAGGGACAAAACCAAGAGGCGTAAGGATTTTATTAAAAAAGAAGAATTAAACATCTATCCTGATACTACAGTTTGGATTAAAGATTTCAACTATTCATATAATGAGCCAATGCACAATGATTACTTTTGGCATGAAGCTTATGGAGACTATCCAGTCGTAGGAGTTACTTGGAAACAAGCCAAAGCATTTTGTGCTTGGAGAACCTTATACAAAAACTCCTACCAAAAATCAAAAAGCAAGAATTTTATAAACTCGTTCCGTCTTCCTGGAGAAGCAGAGTGGGAATACGCCGCACGTGGCGGTCTGGAATCCGCAACCTATCCTTGGGGTGGGCCATATGCTAAAAATGACCGTGGTTGTTTTATGGCCAACTTTAAGCCACTTCGTGGAGATTATGCTGCAGACCAAGCACTGTACACCGTAGAGGCTGATGCTTACGAACCGAACGATTTCAACCTTTACAATATGTCTGGAAACGTTTCGGAATGGGTAGCTTCGTCTTATGACCCTGCCTCTTACGATTATACTTCCACAATGAACCCTAATGTGAACGATCCAGACAATATGCGAAAAGTTGTTCGTGGCGGTTCTTGGAAAGATGTTGCTTATTTCTTGCAGGTAAGTACCCGTGATTATGAATATGCAGATTCAGCCAGAAGTTACATTGGCTTTAGAACTGTGCAGGATTACATGGGAACTGACGTTGTTTTAAATCAAAACTTTGGCGATGCTCGCTAATATTCCCCCTATTTTCTAAATTGAATTAACCTAAATTAAAACTCTCAACTAAAAAACTAAAGTATTATGGCACAATCAAGATCATCAAAAAAATTATTTAATATGGCTTATGGCCTTGGGGCTTCGATAGTAATTATTGGAGCGCTTTTTAAAATTCTTCACTGGGAATTAGGACCTCTTGATGGGAATATTCTATTGGCAGTAGGACTTATTACAGAGGCAATTATTTTTGCTATTTCTGCTTTTGAACCAGTAGATGACGATCTAGATTGGTCACTGGTTTATCCAGAGCTAGCTGGTGGTGCTGGAGGTATGAGAAAAGTAGCTGCAAAGGAAACAGAAGATGCACAAGGACTTTTGTCTAAAAAACTTGACGAAATGCTTAAGGATGCACGCATAGATTCTGAATTAATGGACAGCCTTACAACTAGCATCCGTTCTTTTGAAGGTGCTACAAAAAGTATGGCACCTACCGCAGATGCAATGAACTCTACTAAAAAATACAGTGAGGAAATGGCACTTGCTGCAGCACAAATGGATTCATTGAACAGTTTGTATAAAGTACAGATAGAATCTACAAGTCGTCAAGCTGAAGCCAATGAAAGGGTTGCCGAAAATGCGGAACAACTAAAACAACAAATGCAGCACTTGGCTACCAACCTTTCTTCATTGAACGGTGTTTATGGAGGTATGCTTTCTGCAATGACTAATAGAAACTAAGATAGGTTTTCACCTTAATTATTAATCTTTAAAAAAGAATTAAAATGGCAGGAGGAAAACTATCCCCAAGGCAGAAGATGATTAACCTAATGTATCTGGTTTTCATCGCGATGCTTGCACTGAACATGTCCAAAGAAGTATTGTCTGCTTTTGGACTTCTTAATCAAAAAATATCTGATGCTAATGTGGCCACTTCACAGCGAAACACTTCTTTTATGGAAGGATTGGCTGTTAAGGCCAATGACGAACCTTCGCAATATGCGGCAGTAAAAGCTAAAGCGGATGAAATTTCAAGGATCTCAGACGATTTTGATACATATATCTCGAATATAAAATCTGCTTCTATAGAAAATATTGAGGATCCTTCAGATTATGAAGTAATGGACAAGCCCGATCACTTTAACAATCTGTTTTTTACTGGTGGTAAATATAAAGAAGGAGGACAAGAATTTTTGAATAAAATGGATAAGTACAGAACCGAGATGATGGCTGTATTATCTGATACTGCTTTAGCTAAAGTTGCCGGTATTGAGGATATTAAAAAATCTATCGAATCTAATTTTTCTACCGCGGAAGTAACTAACCGTGACGGTAAAAATGTAGCTTGGTTAAACTATAACTATGAAGGATTTCCTTTAGTAGCTTCTTTAACAAAATTGACACAGATTCAAGCAGATATTAAAACAACAAAAAGCGAAGTATTGCAGAGAATGTTGGCTGGTCAACAAGCGGCGGCATTGTCTTTTAGTAATTATTCAACCTTACTGGAAACTTCAAAGTCTGCATATTATTCAGGTGAGAAATTTGACGGTTCAATTGTTTTAGGCCGTACCGATGAGAGTACAAAACCTAGTAAGGCTGAACTTACTTTGGATGGAAGAAAACTTGTAGAGGGTACGGATTACACATTTGAGGGGGGTAGAGTAAAAATGAATGTAAGTGCTGGGTCACCTGGCGACCACAAAATAGAGGGAACTTTGTTTTATGGCGAGGGTGGAGAATTAACTCCAGTAGAGGTAAACCGTTCGTTCGCTACAATCTCATTGCCTAATTCAGCAGTTATCGCTGCAGATAAAATGAACGTAGTATATCGTGGAGTTGATAACCCAATGACGGTTTCTATTCCTGGTATTCCTGATAATAAAGTGAACGCATCCGCTGCAGGTCTTTCAAAAATTTCCGGAAGCAAATACGTTATGCGTCCAGGAGCTGGTAGAACAGTTATTATCTCGGCTAATGGAACATTACCTGATGGCAAACCAGTAGGTTCAAAATCTGAATTCCGTATTAAAGATATTCCTGCACCAGTAGGTGCAATCCGTGGTGAAACTGGAATTGTTAGAATGGAACGTGGAGGTCTTGAAATTTCTTCAATTTCCGCAGTATTGCCAGATTTCGATTTTGATGTAAATCTTAACGTTACAGGCTTCAGTTTTAAAGTATCTGGACAGCCAACCGTTCGTGTTAATGGAACCAAGTTAGATGGTGCCGCCAAAGGTGCTTTAAGAAGAGCAGGAAGAGGTGAAACGGTCCAAATTTTTGATATTAATGCAAATGTTTCTGGAAGCGGTGTAATGCTTAAGAAGACATCTCCTGTAATTATTGAATTGACAAACTAATTTATAGTATAAAACCCCTATAGGTATGAATTTGAAAAATGTTGTTTTATGTGTTTTTGGTCTTGGAATGGCTACTAGTGCTTCGGCGCAAGTAAATATTCTAAATGCCAAAACCCCTGAGGATATAGGCAAAAAGACCGAAGCGCAAATTGCTTATGATAACGATAAGCCGTTGCCTTATGGCTATACGGACGAGCGCGATGTGCTGTGGTCTAAAACCACTTGGGAAATTATTGATCTTGATGAAAGAGTAAACTTCCCATTGTATTACCCTATAGACACAAATAACATAGGTTCAAATAGACGTTCTTTATACGATGTTTTGGTGAAAAACATCAAAAACGGAAAAATACAAGATGTTTATGCGGATTCTTATTTCACTGAAAAACGTACCTTACAGGATATCGAAGCGTCCCTAGTCTATAGTGATACTACAGATTTAGGTATCGAGCAATATAACGCTGAAGGAACTGTAGATCCACAATATGTACGTCGTTTTTCATTGGATGCAGGCGATATTGAGGAGTGGCACATTCGCGGCTATTGGTATCTTGACAAACGTCAAGGTGAGCTCAAATACCGATTATTAGGTATTTGCCCAGTAGCAAATGAAGCTCGTTCTAAAGCATTTCCAGAAGACGGTTTGGAGTCTAAGGTTCAATTATTTTGGGTGTGGTTTCCAGGAGCCCGTGAGGTTTTGCACGAGGCACAGGCATTTAATAGAAAGAATACCTCGCAGCCAATTTCATACGATCACTTGCTGAATTCAAGACGCTTTAACGCTGTAATCTATAAAGAAGATAACGTACAGGGCGATAGAGATGTAAAAGAATACATCAATGATAATGCGCTTATGCAGTTATTGGAATCTGAAAGAATCAAAGAACAAATACGTAATATCGAAATAGATTTGTGGAATTATTAATCCTTTAATACTCCATTATTTGAAGAAAGCCCTTCAAGTTCCATTTTGGAAACTGAAGGGTTTTTTAATTCCCACAAAATCAGATGTAAAAGGATTAAGAGTGAAATATTCTTGGGGACTTAAATTTTTAAAATGAAGAAAGCAGATTATATAGTAGTTGGCCTAGGCATTGCCGGCATTAGTATGTGCGAGCAACTTCAAAAACAAGACAGAAGCTTTGTGGTGGTAGATAACGGCACCGAAGGCGCTACCGCAAAATCTGGCGGGGTTTTTAATCCCACCGTTCTAAAACGCTTTACAGCCGCTTGGAATGCTTCCGCTTTTTTTCCTTTTGCAGTTCATTTCTACAAGCAGCTTTCGGAAAAACTAAAGGAAGATTTTTTCGTTGAAACTCCGGTTTTAAGAATTTTCAAAACTGCCGAAGAACAAAATAATTGGACGGTTGCGAGTGATAAAAAGGATTTGCAGCCATTTCTGTCTTCCGAATTTTTAAAGAATAAAAATCCAGCAATTAAAGCTCCATTGGGATTTGGAGCGGTTTTGGGAACTGCTCAAATTTCTGCCCAAAGACTGTTGGTCAGTTATAGGAGTCATTTAAAAAACTGTGACGCTTTACTTTCTGAAGATTTTAATTATGAATTGCTTCAACAGAATGAGGAAGGCGTGCGTTACGGAAATATTTCAGCAAAAAAAATCATTTTCGCCGAAGGTGCCAAAGCAATAGAAAATCCCTTTTTCCCAAAACATGCCATTATAGGCAATAAAGGAGAATATGTACTTATTAAAGCACCTAGTTTGAAATTGGACGCCCTTTTAAAAGGCTCCTTGTACGTCATTCCCGCAGGAAAGGATCAATATAGAGTGGGAGCAACCTATAGCCGCGACGATTACACTGTTACCACTACCGAAGCGGCGAAGGAAGAGATAATTTCAAAGTTGAAAACCTTTATAAATTGTCCTTTTAAAATAATTGGGCAAACCGCTGGAGTGCGACCAACAACCAAAGACCACAGGCCACTATTGGGTAGCTTGGAGGAAAATTCAAACTTGGTCTTTTTTAATGGTTTAGGATCTCGTGGGTTTTTAATGGCTCCCTTGCTTGCCGAAATACTTTTTGACGCCTTGGAAAATGAAAGACCACTTCCAAAAGAAATGCACATTCAAAGGATGTTATAATTTTCTTATTTTAAGACTTTGCTTTATTTTTATCGTAGTCCACAAAAAAGTTGATCCATATATTACGTGAAATTCTTACTATGAGTGGAAATAAAATGGCTAATGTTAAGATAATTGCTAGAAAAGAGTAATTTCTATCAAGCCCAATAAATAGAAATGAAATAATAAACGCCGCCACGGCTACTGCAACACCAACACCGTAACTTACATACATTGCCCCAAAAAAGAACGATGGTTCTATTTTGAACTTTTTCCCGCAATGGCTACAACGGTCGTACATTTTCATGAGTTGCGAAATTTTGTAAGGATTGTTTTCCAAATACATATCGCCCTCGTGACAAACAGGACAAGTGCTAGTAAAAACACTGTAGAGTTTAGAGCCTTTAAGTAATTGCATTATCGGTTTTTTTAGCACCGCAAAAATAAGCATCTTTGCAGAAATTTTGGCGGTAATTCATACTTCCTAATTTATAAATAACCAATGGTCAATATCCACAATCTTTCGGTTTCCTTTCAAGGTGACTATTTGTTCGAGAAAATAACCTTTCAACTAAAACCCGGAGATCGGGTTGGTTTGGTTGGTAAAAATGGAGCGGGCAAGTCAACTCTTCTGAAAATTATCGCGGGAGAGCAGGAGTACGATACTGGCCAGATAGCGACAGATAAGGAAATTTCAATCGGTTTCTTAAAACAGGATATAGATTTTCAAAAAGGAAGATCGGTCTTGGAAGAATCTTATGAAGCGTTCACCGAAATCAAAAAACTTGAAAAAAATCTCGAAGAAATAAACACCCAACTCGCCGAGCGCACAGACTACGAAAGCGATAGCTATCATCAATTAATGGTAGATTTAAACGATGTTCAGCATCAATATGAAATACACGGCGGGTACAATTACCAGGGCGAAACCGAACGTATTTTGCAAGGTTTGGGTTTCCAAAGAGAAGATTTTACGAAACTTACCGAAACCTTTTCCGGAGGTTGGCGAATGCGAATTGAGCTTGCAAAGCTATTGCTTCAAAATAATGACATTTTGCTGCTGGATGAGCCTACAAACCACTTGGACATTGAATCCATTCTTTGGTTGGAAGAATTTTTGAAAGGCTATACAGGCGCCGTTGTTATCGTTTCGCACGATAAAATGTTTTTGGATAACGTAACCAATCGCACGATTGAAATTTCCCTTGGGAAGATTTACGATTTCAACAAACCTTACACGCAGTATTTGGTACTTCGGAATGAATTGCGCGAACAGCAATTGGCTTCGCAAAAAAACCAACAAAAGCAGATAGAGCAGACTGAAAAGCTGATTGATAAATTCCGTGCAAAAGCTAGTAAAGCTACAATGGCGCAGTCATTAATTAAAAAGCTGGATAAAATTGATAGGATTGAGGTTGATGAGGATGACAACAGTGTGATGACGTTGCGTTTCCCTGTTTCAATCACGCCTGGAAAAGTAGTGATTGACGCGGAGAACATTTCAAAAAGTTACGGAGATAAAAAAGTTTTGACCGGAGTGGATTTAAGGGTCGATCGGGATACCAAGCTTGCGTTTGTGGGCCAAAACGGACAGGGAAAATCTACCTTGGCGAAAATCATTGTCGAGGAAATAGAGTACGGCGGCAAACTCACATTGGGCCACAATGTGCAAATTGGCTACTTTGCGCAAAACCAAGCTGATTATTTGGATGGCAGTAAAACCGTCCTCGACACAATGATTGATGCCGCAAATGAAAAAAACCGAAGCCGCGTGCGTGATATTTTGGGTTCTTTCCTTTTCCGTGGTGACGAAGTTGAAAAATACGTGCGCGTTCTAAGCGGTGGCGAAAGAAACCGTTTGGCGCTTGCAAAACTTCTGTTGCAACCCTTCAATGTTTTGGTGATGGATGAGCCTACAAACCACCTTGACATTAAGTCTAAAAACGTTTTGAAAGAAGCATTGAAAAGTTTTGAGGGAACCCTACTTTTGGTTTCCCACGACCGTGATTTTCTACAAGGTTTGACCAATAAAGTTTATGAATTCAAGGACCATCACATTAAAGAATATTTGGGTGATATTAATTATTTTCTTGAACAGCGAAATCTTCAAAATCTACGCGAAGCTGAAAAAAGAACGGTTGTTTCCGCAGTAAAGGAAAAAAGAAGCGCAGGCGAAGAATACGAAATTCAGAAAAAGCTAAAATCAGTAAAAAATAAGTTGAGCAATGTGGAATCGTCTATTGCTTCTTTGGAAAAAGAGATTGCAACTATCGACACAGAATTGCTAATCAATTACGAAGAAACCATAGCCAAACCTCACTTTTTCGACAAGTACCAAGAAAAGAAAAAGAAGCTAAAAAAGCTGATGGAAGAATGGGAGTTGCTTCAAGAAACGGTGGAATCCCTATCGTAAATTATCAGACTTTTGATATGCTTAAAAAAGAATTGGGTGAAAATATCCTTCAAAATAGCGCCAATTATTTTATTTTGAAAGCCTAAAGCCTAAGTTATGCACGAACATTTTTTTCAATGCCCGCACTGTTGGGAAGAAATATCAATGTTGCTGGATTCTTCTATACGGCAACAAAAATATATAGAAGACTGCGAGATTTGCTGTAACCCAATTGAACTTGACGTTTCCTTTCAAGATGGCGAACTTATTGGTTTTTCAGCGAACAATATTGGACAGTAAATTTAATTTTTATAAATTTATTGCGATAAACAAAGCAAAATCCCCTATGCTCTCCTCTTTCAGCCTTTCTGATAATATTATTGGATTTATAATTGACGGTCCATACAACGAAATTTCAATTGAAAAAATACAGACTCAAGTTTACGAAAAACTAGAGGTTTATGATAAAGTAAGCCTATATATTGAGGATACTGTTAATGCGGATATTTCGTTAAAAGCTGTTGTGAAAAGTTTTCCTTTTAAAATTAAAACAGCAAATCGTTTTGAAAGAGTTGCAGTAGTTACGGACCGAAAGTGGTTGCAACTATTAAGTACACTTGAAAAGCTTTTTTTTAATGCGGATCTTCGCGTTTTTACTACAGAGCAAAGGCTTCAAGCTATTCAATGGATAAGCCATTAATATTCTAAATCATTATTTTTGTTAGGGCAGCTTTTACGCTAATCCACAGAAAATTAAATATTGATTTGGTTTTATCTCTTGTTGCTTCGGCGGTTCCCTCTTTAAAGTTATCTTCTTTATTTTTGCTGTTTTTCGAAATAAAAATATTTGTGATAGCGGAAAGAAATTTATCTTCACCTTTTCCGTCTTTTCTTAGCAAAGTAACATCGAAGTTCGAGTAATTTATTTTCATATCTGTGGTAGCATTTTCGTTGTTTCCATCAATGGTGAAATAAGTTTTATTGGTTCGGCCTTCAAGTTTAACCTTCAAATTTGGTTCTGTGAAACTATTCATCTTGTCAGCAACGAGTGCTCCTACGTTTGCTTTGAAGAGAAAAGCGTCATTCTTGTTGTTAACGTCAAAGCTCCAGAACGCTGTAAATGGAGTATTATCCATAAAATCTGCCGTTATTTTTAAATTGGTTGTTTCGGGTTTCTCGTAAGTATTGCTCACATTTGAAATAGTTGCGTTAAGCTCAACAAAATTGATGGAACCGCCCATGTTTTCAGATTTTACACGCTCTTCATATTTTATCTTTCCATTAGTAATCTTTAAAGAATCCACCGTTAATTCAAAGGGTAAGTCACGAAGCATCCTGCCGTAAAGCGGTTTTATTTTAGGATCGTCCGCCACTAACTTATCACGGTAAACTTCAAGTATAGGAGCCACCAAAGAAACCATATCGCTCTTGGCGAAAAAGCGATTGCTTTCAAATCCAAAATCAATATTATCAATAGATAGGGATTGCAGTGTAAGGTCGTAATGGTCGCGCTCCTTTGTAATTAATCTTGAAAGTTCTTTTTTGGAATATTTTGTTTTTAGCGTAAGTTTCTCAAAGCGCGCATTTCGGTTTGCAATAGAAAAATCTCTTACCGTAAGATTTTCATAGGGTCCCACTTTCACAAAAACGGTATCGCTTTTTGCTTTATAAGTATCGTATTCAATTGGAATTTTCCGGATAATAGTGTTGTTGTCTATTCTTATTCCATCCAATTCTACTGAAAGTCCTTTGGTGTAAAGATTTGTAGAGTCTTTGCTTTTTTCATAAATGGCAAGCTTTGTATTGTTGATTTTTATACGGTCTATAACAATGGGTTTGTATATTGAAATAATCCCATTGCTAGGGGTATCTTTATTCTTTTCCACCCTGTCTTTGTAGTATGCTATTGTTGGGTTCTCCAGCGTAATGTTTTCGATATGTATTTCGTCATTGAATAAATAATCCCAGTAACTTATATCGGAAATTTTAAGTTTTTCAACATTTATGAAAGTGTGCTCTATATTATTATTTTTGTTTTTGATTATTAGGGAAGCGTTTGTAACCGATAATGAACCTCCGAAAGTTTCTACAGTAATATCTTCAAAAGCGCGGATCATATTATCAGGTAGCCGCTCTTGTATAAAGTTTTCAAGCTTGTTTTTCAGCACTATGTTTATCGAAATGGTTCCGATAATAAATAACGCGCCTATAGCAAGAATGGCATAAACCGAATTTTTGAAACCTTTTTCCATAACCTAAATATAAGTAAAGAATGGTTGAAAAAACAGGATGAAGTTTATTTTTGAAAAAATCAGTAAATATTTCTTTCAAACTCTAAAAACTTTGTATCTTTGCCGTCCATATCGCGGGATAGAGCAGTAGGTAGCTCGTCGGGCTCATAACCCGAAGGTCACTGGTTCGAGTCCAGTTCCCGCTACTAGAAAAAAAAGATAAGGCTTCACAGAAATGTGGAGCTTTTTTTATTTCACAAAATACAGAATAAGTAGGGGACTTTACCTTTCGCGTTCGGTTAGTTTGACCTGTTGCGACTCTAGTTTAGATTATGTCAATAGCCATATAGATTTTTTGATATTCTTGTTCAGCTTATTAAATTCTCACCGTTTTTAGGAATATATTCTTTCTTTTAATACTTACTATTAAGCCTCTTAAAGAAAAACAATAAGTTAAAAACAGAGTAAATACTATTATATTTCATAATTTCGTAGATAATGAAAAAAGTATTCCATAAAGCAATTTCTTTTTTAATGGCATTCGTAGTCCTATTTTCTACGATGTCATTTACTATAAGTTCGCATTATTGTGGAGACAGCTTGGTGGACAGTTCAATTTTTCTAAAAGCGAAAACCTGTGGAATGGAATCTGAATATCAATCCGACAACACATTAAAGAGTTCAGATTGTTCTATTACCAAAAAGAATTGCTGTAGCGAGGAAACCGAGTTTATAAAAGGGCAGGACGAGCTAAAAATAAATTTCGATAAAATTTCCTTTGACCAACAAACTTTTGTTGCTGTCTTTTTTCATACCTACATCAATCTATTTCCTTCTGTAAAAGAAGCTAGACCATCTTTAAAAGCAAATCCAGCACCACTTATAGTCAGGCAGCTCTACAAACTTGACGAGACTTATTTAATTTGATTTTTTTTTAGCGTAATTATTTTCATCTTTTTTTAAAAGGTTGAAAAGGCAGTTGTTATATGCTATATTTAAGGAACTAAAAATCTTTAATATAAAGCATCCAGCATCCAGCATCCAGCATCCAGCTTCTAACTTCAAACGTCTATAAAAAATGCTAAATAAAAGCATCAAATTTCTCATAGAAAACAAACTCGTCGCCGTTTTAATGCTCATCGTTTTTGTGGGTTTTGGAACTGTTTACGCACCTTTTAATTGGAACACGGGAATTTTGCCAAGTGACCCCGTAGCGGTCGATGCTATTCCGGATATTGGCGAAAACCAACAAATCGTATTTACGAAATGGGACGGTCGGTCACCACAGGATATTGAAGACCAAATTACTTATCCATTAACTACAAGCTTGTTGGGTATTCCTGGTGTGAAAACGATTCGTAGCTCTTCTATGTTCGGGTTTTCGAGTATCTATATCATTTTTGAAGAGGATATAGAGTTTTACTGGAGCCGAAGCCGCATCCTCGAAAAACTCAATTCCTTACCAAGTGGATTATTGCCCGAAGGCGTAAATCCTGCTTTAGGCCCAGATGCAACCGGTTTGGGACAAATATTCTGGTACACGCTTGAAGGTCGTGATAAAGATGGCAACGTTACGGGTGGTTGGGATTTACAAGAACTACGTAGCATTCAAGATTATTACGTGAAATATGCTTTGGCATCCGCAAGTGGCGTTTCGGAAGTGGCATCCATTGGTGGTTATGTAAAGGAATATCAAATTGATGTTAACCCTGAATTGATGCGGCAGTACAACATTAGCTTGGGCGCAGTGGTAAAAGCCGTAAAGGAAAGCAATAAAGACATTGGCGCACAGACGTTGGAAATCAACCAGGCAGAATATTTAGTGCGTGGCTTGGGCTATGTAAAATCTGTTGCGGATATTGAAAATGCTGTCGTAACATCTGAAAACTACACATCCATTACCATAAAAGACATCGCGAATGTTTCTTTAGGTCCTGCAGCTAGACGTGGCATTTTGGACAAAGAAGGAGCCGAAGTGGTTGGAGCTGTCGTGGTAGCAAGATATGGCGCGAATCCGATGGAGGTCATCAATAATGTGAAGGAAAAAATAAAGGAATTGAGCACAGGTTTGCCTTCCAAAATTTTGAGCGATGGTAGAACCTCACAGCTTACCATAGTTCCCTTTTACGACCGCACAGAACTCATTCAAGAAACCTTGGGTACGCTAAATGAGGCATTGACACTGGAAATACTGATTACCATTCTTGTAATTATTGTGATGGTATTCAACCTTAAAGCATCTATTCTTATATCGGGACTGTTACCCGTGGCAGTGTTGATGGTTTTTATCGCAATGAAGTTTTTTGGTGTTGATGCTAATATCGTTGCACTATCGGGAATTGCTATTGCAATTGGGACGATGGTGGACGTAGGAATTATCCTTTCGGAGAACATTATTCGGCATATTGATGAAGAAAATGAAAAGCTCGAAACTCGAAACTCGAAGCTGGAAGCTGGAAGCCAGAAGCTGGAGGTTCGAAGCCAGAAGCTGGAAGAGAGCGAATCCAGCCTCCAACTTCCAACTTCTAACTTCCAACGTCTTCCAATAAACAAAATCGTTTACAATGCCTCTGCCGAAGTTTCAGGAGCTATCGTTACGGCGGTGGCGACAACAATCATAAGTTTCATTCCGGTATTTACGATGATTGGTGCAGAAGGAAAACTTTTCCGTCCCCTGGCATTTACCAAAACATTCGCACTTACAGCATCCATTATTATAGCCTTGTTTTTGATTCCACCCTTTGCGGCGTTTTTGTTCAAAAGTAGAAATATAAGAAAAAGCACAAATTATGGGATTGGCGGTTTATTGTTGGTTGCTGGCTTTGTTGCTGTAATATTCGGGCATTGGATAGGTCTTATTTTGATCGGCTTTAGTTTTTTGGCCTTTGCGAAACTTCGTGGAAAGTGGTCTAAAGAACGCTCAAGCAAATACAGCATCTATCTTTCAGTGGCGGCTATTGTATTTCTGTTAGCGGAGTACTGGCGGCCATTGGGAGTTGATAAGAATGTTTTCTGGAATCTTATTTTCGTGAGCATTATCTGTTTTGGGCTGCTGGCAAGTTTTTCACTTTTCAAAAATTATTATTCCCGAATCCTTAAATGGGCGTTGGCAAACAGACTGTTATTTTTAACCATTCCCACAACACTTTTAATCCTTGGTTTTATCATTTATAAAAATACAGGGAAAGAATTTATGCCATCCCTCAATGAAGGCTCATTTTTGTTGATGCCCACTTCGATGCCCCACGCAGGCGTTGAAGAAAACAAACGTGTATTGCAACAATTGGATATGGCAGTGGCGAGCATTCCCGAAATTGAAACCGTAGTTGGAAAATCAGGAAGGACCGAATCCGCGCTCGACCCTGCCCCCTTATCGATGTATGAAAATATGATTCAGTATAAATCTGAATATATGTTGAATGATAAAGGCGAACGGCAACGCTATAAAGTAAACGATGACGGATTTTTTATTCGAAAAGACAGTAGTCTGGTGGCCAATCCTAATACAGATGTCAGTTCGAGCGCAGTCGAGAACTATCGAAAAAACGGCCAAAAAGTTTCAATTACCGTTAATGAATCACCTAATAAACTGATTGCCGATGATGATGGCGAGTTCTTCAGAAATTGGCGTCCGGAAATCAATTCCCCGGACGATATTTGGAATGAAATCATAAGAGTGACCAAACTTCCAGGCGTGACATCTGCCCCAAAATTGCAACCCATAGAAACCCGTTTGGTTATGTTGCAAACCGGAATGCGTGCGCCAATGGGTATAAAAGTTAAAGGGCAGGATTTAAAACAGATTGAAGCTTTTGGTCTCGAGCTTGAAAATATTTTGAAACAGGCCGAAGGCGTAAAACAGGAAGCCGTTTTCGCAGACCGCATCGTTGGAAAACCCTACCTTCTTATTGACATTAACAGGGAAAACCTGGCGCGTTACGGAGTTACCGTTGAAGAAGTTCAAAATGTACTTCAAGTTGCTGTAGGTGGAATGTCATTGACCCAGACCGTGGAAGGCAGGGAGCGTTACGGTGTTCGCATTCGTTACCCTAGGGAACTTCGTGCAGACCCTTCCGATTTGAAAAAGATTTACGTTCCTGTTGAAAAGGGCAGTCCTGTTCCGTTGAGCGAATTGGCAAGCATTCGTTACGAGCAAGGTCCGCAAGTCATCAAAAGCGAAGATACTTTTTTGGTAGGCTATGTTTTATTCGACAAATTAGATGGCTTTGCGGAAGTAAACGTGGTTGAAACCGCCCAAGCGCTTATTCAGCAAAAAATTGATAATGGCGAATTAACAGTTCCCAAAGGCATCAGCTATAAATTCACGGGAACTTATGAAAATCAATTACGTGCCGAAAAAACGCTATCGGTTATTGTTCCTTTAGCCTTGTTGGTTATCTTCTTGATTCTCTATTTCCAGTTCCGTTCGGTTTCCACAACCTTTATGGTTTTTACAGGAATTGCAGTGGCCTTTGCAGGTGGTTTCGTGATGATTTGGTTTTATGGACAAGATTGGTTTTTGAATTTCAGTTTCTTTGGCGAAAACCTGCGAGATCTTTTCAATATAAAAACCATCAATTTGAGTGTGGCAGTCTGGGTAGGTTTTATTGCCCTTTTCGGGATTGCAACGGACGATGGTGTGGTAATGGCCACCTATCTGAAACAAACATTCGATAAAAATGATCCTACAGATATACAAGAAATTCGAAAATCTACTTTGGAAGCTGCTTCAAAACGAATCCGTCCTTGTTTGATGACCACGGTCACAACCATTTTGGCGCTCTTACCAGTTTTGACTTCCACCGGAAAAGGAAGTGATATTATGATACCGATGTCCATTCCCATTTTCGGAGGAATGCTTTTGGACACAACCTCTTATTTTCTTGTACCAGTATTATATAGTTGGAAGAAGGAGCGCGCTGCGAAGAAAAAGATGAAGCTAGAAGCTGGAAACTAGAGGCTAGAGGTTAGAAGCTGGAAGCTAGAAATTAGATGCTGAATTTTGAAAAAGGAATATAAATTAAAACTCAATATTATGATTAAGACATTTACGGATTTAGATATTTATAATGATTCATATCAATTGGCAATGGAAGTTTTTTGGCTATCAAGAAAATTCCCAAAAGAGGAGGTTTATTCATTGACTTCACAAATGGTAAGGTCATCCCGGTCGGTAGCAGCGAATATTTCCGAAGGTTGGTCTAAAAGAAATTACGAGCAAATATTTAAACAGCAATTAATTACATCTTTAGGTTCAAATGGGGAAACGGAGACTTGGTTGGATTTTGCGAAGGATTGTAATTATTTGGATGAAAAAACGCATTTGGATTTAATCAATAAGAATTCTGAAATCGGCAAAAAGATTAATCGTTTGCATCAGACCTGGAAAACTTTTTAGTGATGCTGGAGGCTGGAAGCCAGAAGTTAGATACTGGAGGCTGGAAGTTAGATGCTAGATGCTAGAGGCTTGAAATTGGATAAAAAAAATATTATTATTATGACAACTCAAAGAATATTTAGAAGTTTATGTTATCTATTAAAGAATGTAGATTTTAATTTTATTACGGCTTTTCAGAGATATAGACTTGCTATTGATTTTTCGAAATACAAAACTACAGACTCTAACTTCATTGAAAGAGATAATCAATCCAGTTTCCAGCTTCTAGCATCTGGCTTCCAATTTACAAAATCTTCCAACTTCCAGCTTCCAGCTTCCAGCTTCAATTGTTCTAACTTCCAACTTCTAGCTTCTAGCCTCATCCTATTCCTAATATTCAGTATTTCAGCCCAATCTCAAAACTTACAAACCTACATAGACGAAGCCATTTCCAACAGTCCGGAAATTCAAAAATTTCAGTTGCGATATGATATTTCTTCTGAAAAGGTCAACGAAGCCAATTGGATTCCCAATACCGAAGTGAGCGCAGGGTATTTTGTGAGTGAACCTGAAACACGTGTGGGAGCGCAACGCGCCCGGTTTTCTGTAAAACAAATGTTGCCTTGGTTTGGCACTATCACTGCAAGGGAAAATTATGCATCTTCAATGGCTGATGCCGATTACGTGGAAGTTACGATTGCAAAACGCAAGCTTGCACTTTCAGTATCCCAATTCTACTATCAACTTTATGAAATAAGGGCAAAACAGCTTGTACTTGACCAAAACATTGAGCTGCTTCAAACTTATGAACGCCTTGCGCTCACTTCCGTGGAAGTGGGTAAGGCATCTGCGGTGGACGTATTGCGATTACAGATTAGACAAAATGAACTGCAACAGGAAAAAGAAGTGCTAACCCAACAGTCAAAGGGCATTCAGGCGGCTATGAACAGTTTATTGAACCGCAATTATGATAAGGATATTACGGTAGTTGACAGTTTAGATATGCCGATGGAAGATATGCAACTATCATTTGATTCACTTTCGCTAAATCCAGAATTGCTGAAATATGACAAGCTTTATGAATCTGTAACACAATCTGAATTGCTCAATCTGCGTGAAGCCCAGCCTATGTTTGGTTTCGGGTTGGATTACATTCCCGTTTCTGAACGAACGGATATGAATATGATAGATAACGGTAAAGACATTGTAATGCCGATGTTTTCAATCACAATTCCCATTTTCAATAATCGCTATAAATCCATTACAAAACAGAATGATTTACGCCAACAGGAGATCCAATCCCAAAAAGATGAACGGTTAAATATGTTGGAGTCAGATTTGGCCAGAACCATATCACAGCGTAACCAAGCACGGATAAAATTCAACACCCAACAGAAAAATCTTGAACAGGCCGAGCAAGCCGAAGAAATATTAATCAAAAATTATGAAACGGGGACTATTGATTTCAATGATGTGTTGGACATTCAGGAATTGCAATTGAAATTTCAACTTCAGCAAATCGAAGCCTTGAAAAATTATTATGTGCAGTCCGCTGTCATCAATTATTTAACCAACTCATAGGTTGATTTAAAAAAATTATCAAAAATGAAAAAGATAAAATACATATCACTGCTTATTATAATGGGATGCCAAACCATTTTTGGTCAAAACATTTATGAGCAGTCCCAGGAAGGAAACAATGAAAATCTACCAGTTCACGAATACACATTGACCATCAAGGAAGAAATGGTAAATAAAGCTGGAAAGGAAGTAAAAGGAATGACCGTAAACGGCACTATTCCAGGTCCGATCTTGGAATTTACGGAAGGAGAATATGCGGTTATTTATGTAAAAAATGAAATGAGCGTAGAAACATCTGTCCATTGGCACGGAATTTTGCTGCCCAATTTTCAGGATGGTGTTCCCTATTTAACCACGCCCCCCATTCGCCCCGGAGAAACCTTTAAATATGAATTTCCAATAAAACAGGCAGGCACCTATTGGTATCATTCACATACAATGTTGCAGGAACAAAGTGGTGTTTTTGGTTCTCTTGTTATAAACCCCAAAGAAAAAAACTTGGATTATGACAAAGATTTGGTGTTGATGCTTTCAGACTGGACAAATGAAAAACCAATGAATGTATTACGAAACCTGAAACGTGGCAACGAGTGGTACGGAATGAAAAAAGGAACGTCCACACCTTTAAACCAAGTAATTGCCCGTGGCGCATTTGATGCACAGCTCGACTTTTGGAGACAACGAATGGAAGGTGCTGACATAGCAGATATTTATTACCCAGCCTTTTTGGTAAATGGACAACAACAGCCAGAATATCGCAGTTTTAAAGCAGGAGAAAAAGTGAGGTTGCGAATCATAAATGGTTCGGCATCTACCCAATTCTGGATGACTTTTGGTGGAGAAATGCCCACATTGGTTTCTGCCGATGGACTCAATGTTGAACCTGTACAAAAGAACAAAACGTTTATTGCTGTTGCGGAAACCTATGATTTTATAGTTACTATTCCACAAAATGGTAAGATTGAGTTCAGGGCAATGGCACAGGACGGTTCTGGTACTGCCACTGCATTTATTGGAAACGGCAAAGTGCTTCCCGCGGAAGTAGTTGCCAAACCCGATAAAATAAAAATGATGCAGCAAATGGCAAAAATGAAGATGAAGATGGGTGCACACGCCTTAAAATTCCAACCAAAAAAAGATGAACGTTTTGAAATGAAAGAGGAATACGGAATGAATATGGGCGAAATGAAAATGAATCACGAAGAGAATAAAATGGATATGCCAAAAGATTCAACGATGAATGAAAAGATGGACCATTCAAAAATGGATCATTCAAAGATGAATATGGATATGCCCAAAGATTCAAAAATGAAGATGGATGATATGAAAATGGAACATTCTGAAATGAAAGGTATGCAGATGGACAGTATGGAAGGAATGGATATGTTTTCAGAATATAATTACGATTACTTGAAGTCGCCTGAAAAAACAACCTATGACAAAACTATTCCGGTTAAGGAAATCTTACTGAACCTCACTGGTAATATGAATCGCTATATCTGGAGTATGAACGGAGTGCCACTTTCGGAAACCGACCAGATTAAAATAAACCATAAAGAGGTCACGCGAATAACGTTGAACAATCTCACGATGATGCACCACCCAATGCACTTGCACGGACACTTTTTTAGGGTTATTAACAAGAACGGCGAATATTCGCCATTGAAACATACCGTTAATGTGCCACCGATGCAGGAAGTTACGATTGAATTTTATGGGAACGAGTATGGCGATTGGTTCTTTCATTGCCACGTTCTGTACCATATGATGAGCGGTATGGCAAGGGTTTTCAGTTATGACACACCGCGGGACGACCGTTTAAAAGGTTACCCCATAAGCGGTTTGATTACCGAAGCTGATAAATATTATACCTGGGCTATGGTAGATGTTGCATCGCATATGGCCGAGCTGAATTTTACAACTTCCAACATTCGTAATCAGTTCAATGTAATGGCAGAATACGGATGGAACAAAAACCTTGAAGCCGAAGTAACCTACGAACGCTATCTGCACGATTATTTGAGGGTCTTTGGTGGTGTTAACATTGAAAACGAACTGGAAGATAGTTTGGATGAGCTTTCAACCACGGCAATTGCAGGAGTTCGATTTTTAACACCATACCTCTTTAATCTTGATGTACGCATAGATAGCAAATTGCGGCCGCAAATCAGTTTAAGTCGCGAAATCTTGATTTTCCCACGAACAGCCATTTTCGGAAGTTATGAATATCAAGCAGATTTCGGATGGGTGAATGACCTTCCTGCGGGAGATAATTTCGCAAACGAAGTCACCTGGAATGCAGGTGTCGAATATTTTTTATCACGAAACTTTTCATTGATGGCAAGCTACGATAACCGTTTTGGTGCTGGTGGCGGACTATCAATAAGATTCTAATAAATAAACAATAAGTATTAATTTAAATTTAAATCAAAATGAAAAACATGAAAACAATAGTAAAAACTCTAATGGTTATTGCTTTAGTCGGTACAGTGGTTAGCTGTAAGTCGACCTTCAATGCTGCCAAAGCAATGGAAACTCAGGAAAATCGTAATGCGCTATATCAAGAAATTATTACGAGCCCAAGCCAATTCAGTGAATTTATAAACCTAGCACAACAAGATGAAGGGGCAAGAACGTTAATGATGCAGAACCATATGCAAATGATGGAATCTGGAAATATGAAAATGATGATGGAAAAAAATCCCGAAATGAAAGAAAAAATGCAATCCCATATGCAGATGATGATGGAAAAAAATCCGGAAATGATGCAAAATATGCAATCCAAAATGCAGATGATGATGGAAAAAAACCCTGAAATGATGCAAAAGATGCAATCAAAAATGCTCGATAAAATGATGGGGAGTGAAATGGGTCGTAAAATGCTAATGGATACAATCCACAACAACAAAATGATGAAAAATGAGATGAAAGAAAAAATGATGCAAATGATGGATGAAAATCCTGAAATGATGGAAGAAATGATGCAGAAAATAATGGAAAAAAACCCTGAAATGATGCAGAAAATGAAAATGAAAAGGAAAATTTAACGACGTTTCCAATGAAATAACTTCAATTTTGGAAAATGTAATTGAAAAATTATAAGGCTTTTTAAAAATGGATAAACAACAAATTATAATCACAAACTTAAATCAAAACAAAATGAAAAAAGTAAGAGTAACAACAGCAATTCTGGCAATGGCTTTTTTAAGCCTAACAGTAATGTCTTGTAGAGACACTAAAAAGGAAGAAGTGAACGACTCTATGAATTCCGAAATGCAGGAAGAGGGTCATCAGGATGATTCAATGATGGATAACGATAATTCAATGATGGACCACAATGATTCAATAATGGATCACGATAGTTCTATGATGAACCACTACAATATGGATAATAATAGGATGGGTTCCAATATGCAGAACGCTGATGCCAAACAAGTAGTAGCAGATTATATGACGCTTAAAGATGCCTTGGTAGCGACCAATAAAGAGGATGCTGCAAAAGCTGGGAAAAAATTGGTAAGCACTTTGAACGGTTTTAATGTTAGCAGCTATACATCAGAACAACAAAAAGAATTGAAGGACATTATCGCAGATGCAAAGGAACACGCAGAACATATTGGCAAAAGTGAAATGGACCACCAACGCGAACATTTCAAGACCTTGAGTAAAGATATTATGGATTTGGTTGCCATAACCGGCACGGAAACTACTTTATACCAACAGTTTTGCCCAATGTACGATGGTGGCAGTGCGTGGTTAAGTATGAACAAAGAAGTTAAAAACCCATATTACGGCAGTAAAATGCTGAACTGCGGAAAAGTGCAAAAGGAGATAAATTAGAGGCTGAAATCTGGAAGCTGGAAGCTAGATGCTGGATGCTGGATGCTTGAAGTTGGATAACCTGCAAGGCGCGTCGTGCTGAGCCTGCCGAAGTATGTTGCCGAGGCACGAGGCAACCTTGTAGGTTTAGACTAATTATTAATAAATGAATAGGATTCTGAAAATATTGTTGTTGGTTTTATTGGTAGCATTCATCGCTATCCAATTCTTTCCAACGCAAAGGAATGAAAGCGATATTGTAGCAAGAACCGATTTTTTGATAGTAAACAAATCACCAAAAGACATTAGTACAATATTGCGAGAATCCTGCTATGATTGCCACAGTAATAACACAGACTATCCTTGGTACAACAAAATCCAACCTGTCGCTTGGTTTTTGGAAGACCATGTTAAACATGGTAAAGGTGAATTGAATTTTAATACTTGGGATGAGCTATCGGATAGAAGGAAAAAGAGCAAATTAAAATCAATAACCAATCAAGTGAAAGATGATGAAATGCCATTATACTCTTACACATTGATTCATAGGGATGCAATTTTAAGTGATTCAGATAAGAATACGATAGAAAATTACATGAATAGTTTAATGGATATTTTAGAATAATCAACAGTAAATAAAATACATATGGAAACTTATGACACCCTTTCAGAAGCCATCAACAGTTTGCAAAAACGTGGTTATACCTATGATTTTAATTTGAAGCACGAGCATATTGAATGTAATGCATTAAAATTAAAACTACATCCAGAAGATTTTCAAGTCGATGAGGTTTATCGGTTTGAAGGCATGAGCAGTACCGACGACAATAGCGTTCTTTACGCCATACATTCAAAAAAAGGAGTAAAAGGTGCTTTGGTTGACGCCTATGGCGTTTATGCTGAAAATATTTCAGAAGCGATGCGAAAAAAATTAAAATAACATGACACAAATTCTTCACATCAAGAACATGGTTTGCGACCGTTGCAAGTCGACTGTATTAAGCGAACTCAAAAAATTGGGTTATACGATTGATTCGCTCGAATTAGGTCAGGTAGTTCTAAATGAAAATATACCTAACGATAATTCTATAATGGAAGAAATCCTTAAAAAACACGGCTTTGAAATCATAAAAGTAGAAACGGAAGTATTGATTGAAGATATAAAGATTGCACTTATCAAGAAAATTGAAAATCACGACAATGAAAATATTTCTTCTTTTTTGGCTAAAACCTTCAATAAATCCTATTCGGCTTTGAGCAAGCTGTTCAGTAAAACCGAAGGGATGACCCTTGAAAAATATGAAATCAACTTAAAGATTGAGAAGGTAAAAGAACTGATACAGTTTGGACAATTGAATTTTTCAGAAATAGCATACAGTTTAGATTACAATAGCAGTGGCCATTTGGCGAAACAGTTCAAAAATGTAACGGGAATGTCTATGACAGAATTTAAAAATCTGCAAAAATGGGACAGAAAATCCATAGACCGAATTGTGTAAGGAATATCCTAGGTTGTACTAATAAAGCTGGGTTGGGAAAACTAACTTTGTGTTATAATCATTTAAAAACTAAAATTAATGACACACACGTATAATGTAAAAGGAATGAGTTGCGGAGGCTGTAAAGCATCTGTGGAAAAGTTCTTGGGTAACGTGGAAAATGTTACCAATGTTTCTGTAAACCTTGAAAAAGCGGAAGCCGAAGTTACAATGAGCAGCCACGTTGCTACAGAAACCTTAAAAAGAGCCTTGCCGGAAAAATTTATCCTATCGGAAAAGGTACAGGAGAAATCAAAAAGTCAACAGTAAAACATAATCAAGGCAACAAAACAGCATATTAGTAACCTTAAAATTAAACAGTATGAAAACATTAGTAATTTTTTTATCAATAGTAGGCTTGATGGCATTTAATAGTTGCAAGCAAGAACCAAACGTTCAAGCAATGCTTGAAAATACAGAAACAAGAAATGAGATTATGCAAACAATTACCAATAATCCCGATTTTATGACCGAATTTATGGAGCATATGCAAAACAATAATAATGCAATGCAAATGATGCAGGGTAACAAAAAAATGATGGGCTCCATGATGCAAGGAGAAGGAATGCAAATGATGATGACGGATAGTACAATGATGCACTCAATGATGAATGGAATGATGAACGATGGCAAAACCATGGAAACAATGATGAAAATGATGCACGAAAAAGGTATGATGACCGAAGATTGTATGCAATCCTGTATGCAAATGATGGATGGAATAGAAGTGGAAGTGAAGAACGGGAGCGATTCAAAAATGATGGAGGGGAATAAAGATCACCATTAAAATTATGAAACTAAACATCAAAAAGTTAGGATTTGCCATAGGCATTACTGGAGCATTGCTTTATTTGGGATGTATTGTGATAATGCTTACAGTTGGACACGAAGGTTCGGTAAAATTCTTCAACAGTTTATTGCACGGACTCGATGTTTCAACCATAATGAGAATGGATATCCCACTTTGGGAAGCTGGTTTGGGTATTATTCAAACGTTCATTCTGGGTTGGTTGGTAGGTGCTTGCATCGCATCACTGTATAATTGGCAAATTAAAAAATAATTAAAATGAAGAATATATTAGTACCCACAGACTTTTCAGATAATTGCAACAAAGCAGCAAAGTTGGCTATTGAATTGGCAGCACTTTTTAATTCAGAGATCCATTTTTTGCATCAACTCAATACACCTGTAAATTGGGTAAAACTCGATAAAACGGAGGAACATAATTATCCTAAAACCGTTGCAGAAATAGGCGTTGCCAAAAGCAAATTGAGGGCTTTGGACATAGAGGCGGAACACAAAGGATTGAAATCCAGAACTTTTTTGGAATTTGTGTCAGATGATGAAGCAATTACTGCACATTCCCAAAATTTTCATCACGATTTTATTATTACGGGAAGCAAAGGCGTACGAAAGGGATTTTTAGATCAATTGTTGGGAAGCAATGCCCAAAAAATCATTCGGAATGCACGAGTGCCTATTTTGGTAGTAAAGGAAGATACAGTAACATTTCCATTCAAAAATATCGTGTTCGTGTCCGATTTTAAGGAAGACATTTCTACTGCTTTCGAAGGGATTGTGAATATAGCTGAAAAATGCAATGCAAAAATCCATTTGCTGAACATCAACACAGCATCAGATTTTAATAGTGTTGAAAATGGGTTGCAATCAATCAAGGATTTTTCAAAGCACTTCCCAAAACTGGAAAACTATGAAATGCACGTTTATAACGAACCTAACGTACTAAGTGGCATTGAAAAATTTGAAGATTCCAATGATGCGGATTTAATAGTAATGTACACCCACAGCAGAAAGGGACTGTCAAGTATATTTTCAAAAAGTATTGCTGAAAATGTAACAAACCATTCAAAAAAACCTGTGATGACCGTTCACCTTTAAAATGGAAAAAACAGTCAATATCATAAAGTATTCTGGCGAAGTTGAAGCCTTCGATATAGAAAAGTTAAAACACTCTTTGAGACAATCAAAAGCGAGTGAGAAACTTGTTGCTGAAATCGCCCAAGAAATCCAAACACGGTTGACTGAAGGGATGACAACCAAGCATATTTACGAAATGGCTTATAAGATATTGAAGCGCAAATCAAAATCAGGCTCTGCCCGATACAAACTTAAAAAAGCTATTATGGAGTTGGGTCCTACTGGCTTTCCTTTTGAAAAATTCATCGGAAAAATACTTGAATATGAAGGTTTCAAAACGGAAGTAGGTGTTGTAATGCAAGGCCATTGCGTAACCCACGAGGTAGATGTATCGGCTTTGAAAGCGAATGACCATTATTTAGTGGAGTGTAAATTCCATATTGACCAAGGTAGTATTTGCAATGTGAGAATTCCGCTTTACATACAGTCACGGTATAAGGATTTGGAAACACAATGGTTAAAACAAAAGGATCATTCCGGCAAATTTCATAAAGGTTGGATATATACAAACACAAGGTTTTCATCCGATGCTATAAAGTTCGGCGAATGTGCAGGACTTGGATTGGTAAGTTGGGATTATCCCGAACAAAACAGCCTTAAAAATAAAATTGACTCGTCAAGATTATACCCACTTACAGCCTTATCATCATTGAGCAAAAAAGGAAAAATAAAGATTTTAAATAAAGGCATTGTGTTATGCAGGGAAATATGTGATACCCCAACCTTATTGGATGATTTAGGTATTACGGCATCTAAAAAGAAAAGCATTTTAGAAGAAGCGAATGAATTATGTAACCATTAAAATAAAATGAAGAATAGCGAAACCGCACAAACCAATTGGTATGTCATAACGGGTGGCCCGAGTACTGGTAAAACTACCACTATTAATATGCTGAACGATCGAGGCTTTAAAACCACCATAGAACACGCAAGGCATTACATAGACACAATGCGTGTTGAGGGACAAACCGTTGAGGAATTGCGAAGTAATAAGCGGGAATTCCAACTTGGTGTGCTAAAAATGCAAATTGAACAGGAAGCATCCCTAAATTCAGACGACGTTGTATTTCTGGACAGGGCAATCCCAGATGCATTGGCATATTATCGATTTTTAGGTTTGGAAGTTGACGAAATTTTAAAAAAGGCAATGAGCAATGTGAATTACAAAAAGATTTTCATTTTGGACAAATTGCCTTTGGTTAATGATTATGCTCGACTGGAAAGCAAAAATGACCAAAAACAAATACATAATTTTATTACCGAAGTTTATGAATCCTTATCTTTTCCAGTAATTCACGTGCCAGTATTACCACCATTGGAACGTGTGGATTTTATATTGAAAAGTATTAAAGACAATTAAAATGGAAAATTACGACACTCTTTCAACAACTATGGAGCAATTGCAAAAGCAAGGCTACACCTATGATTTTAATTTATGTTCAGGGCATATAGAATGTAATGCACTAAAACTAAAAATACACCCAGAAGATTTCGAAGTTGATGAGATCCATCGTTTCGAAGGAATGAGCAGCACAGACGATAATAGTGTGCTGTATGCCATTCATTCTAAAAAAGGGATTAAAGGTTTGTTGGTAGATGCCTATGGCGTATATGCCGAAAATATTTCGGAAGCAATGAGAAAAAAATTAAGATAATTATGAAACACACCTATCACATACACGGAATGACCTGCAACGGATGCAGAAGCCACGTAGAAAAAACACTTTCTGAAGTAGAAGGTGTTACAAATGCAGCTGTCGATTTGGAAAAAGAGGAAGCTACTATCGAAATGGACAAACATATTCCTCTCGAAAAATTTCAAGAAGCTTTAAAAAATGATGGCGATCGCTATAGTATTCATAATCTTGGCGAACATACTCATTCTTCTGAAAAGACAGAAACAAAATCAAATTCTTCCAACCTCCAACCTCCAACTTCCAGCCTTGGTACAGGCACTTTCTATTGCCCAATGCACTGCGAAGGCGACAAAACCTACGACAAACCAGGCGATTGCCCAGTTTGTGGAATGGATTTGGTAGAAGAGCAAAACCTATCGGCAACCACTTCAGAACAATGGACTTGCCCAATGCATCCAGAAATTGTAGAGGACGAACCTGGAGCTTGCCCTATTTGCGGAATGGATTTGGTGCCTATGGAACCCGACCAGTCTGCAGAGGAGAAAACATATAAAAAACTATTGAAGAAATTCTGGATAGCGGTTGCATTTACCGTTCCGATTTTTCTGATAGCAATGAGCGAAATGATTCCTAATAATCCGTTATATAGTGTTTTGGAACAAAAAGGATGGAACTGGATTCAGTTTGGTTTATCGATTCCCGTGGTGTTTTATGCCACGTGGATGTTCTTTGAACGTGCCTATCGCAGTATAAAAACGTGGAATCTTAATATGTTCACATTAATAGGAATCGGAGCTGGCGTCGCTTGGCTGTTCGGTGTTTTTGGGATGTTGTTTCCAGATTTCTTTCCCGTACAGTTTAAAACCGAATCTGGCGCAGTCCACGTTTATTTTGAAGCGGCAACCGTAATTCTCACTTTGGTATTAATGGGACAAGTTTTGGAAGCGCGCGCCCATAGTAAAACCAATTCAGCAGTAAAAGAATTACTAAAACTCGCACCGAATAAAGCCGTGCGAGTTGTTGATGGCAACGAAGAAGAAGTTAGTATTGACAAAATTCAAAAAGGAGATATTCTGCGGGTAAAACCAGGCGATAAAATTCCTGTGGATGGCGTTATTACCGAAGGACATACCACGGTTGATGAATCGATGATTTCAGGAGAACCTATTCCGGTTGATAAAATTGAAGATGACAAAGTAAGTAGCGGAACCATCAACGGCAATCAATCTTTTTTAATGAAAGCCGAAAAAGTAGGTAGCGATACGCTACTTTCCCAAATAATAAAAATGGTAAACGATGCCAGCCGCAGTCGTGCACCTATTCAGAAATTAGCAGATACGGTTTCAGGTTATTTCGTTCCAGTTGTGGTAATAATATCTTTGATCACATTTGCCGTTTGGGCAATTTGGGGCCCAGAACCTGCGTATGTATTTGCGTTGGTCAATGCCATTGCGGTTTTAATTATTGCCTGTCCGTGTGCTTTGGGATTGGCAACACCAATGTCCATAATGGTTGGCGTTGGAAAAGGAGCCCAAAATGGCGTCCTTATCAAAAATGCTGAAGCCCTTGAGAAATTGGATAAAGTAGATACACTCATCATAGATAAAACAGGAACCATTACTGAAGGGAAACCAACGGTTGAAAAAATAGGCGTTTTCGGTGCAAATTTTTCTGAGAGCGAAATACTGAAATTCATCGCATCCCTAAACAGTTCCAGCGAACATCCGCTTGCAGAAGCCACTGTAAAATATGGCAAAGAACAGAAAACCCAAATCTCAAAAACCGAAAACTTCAGCGCAGTAACCGGTAAAGGGGTAGAAGGTACAGTTGATGGTAAAAAACTCGATTTAGGAAATGCCAAAATGATGGAATATGCAAAAGCTACTATTTCTTCAGAAATGGAAACCGAAGCACGATCCTTTCAAAAACAAGGCAAAACAGTTTCCTATTTATCAATAGATAGCGAAGTTTCAGGCTACGTCGTTATCGGAGATAAAATAAAAGAAACAAGTGCCAAAGCCATTAAAGAACTTCAAGATAAAGGAATTGCCGTAATTATGCTTACGGGCGATAATCACGACACCGCTCAAGCCGTAGCCAGCGAACTGAACCTTGCCGACTTTAAAGCGGGAATGTTACCGGAAGACAAACTGAAGGAAGTAACAAAATTACAGCAACAAGGCAAAGTGGTAGCAATGGCTGGCGATGGCATTAACGATGCACCAGCACTTGCCAAGAGTGATGTAGGTATCGCAATGGGAACAGGAACCGATGTCGCTATTGAGAGTGCAATGATCACCTTAGTAAAAGGCGATTTACACGGAATTGTAAAAGCAAAAAACTTGAGTCACGCCGTAATGAGAAATATCAAGCAAAATCTATTTTTTGCATTGATCTACAATACACTTGGCATTCCAATCGCTGCAGGGGTTTTATTTCCATTTTTCGGAATACTCTTATCGCCTATGATTGCAGCATTGGCAATGAGTTTTAGCTCTGTATCGGTAATTGCAAACGCATTGAGATTAAAATCAAAAGCAATCAACTAATAACTAACAAAAATCAAGAAAAAATGGAAGACAGGGACAAAATGAATCACGATTCAAAAAAGACAAACCAGTACACAAAATTTGTTGGAATGCTCGCAGCTTCCTTCGTGGCAATGTACATCACAATGTATCTAAACACCTATGCTTGGGATCACGTATATTTCAGCTTGACCCGTTTTTATATGAGTTGTTTGGGAATTTCTGCAATGGCGATTATTATGTATGTAGCGATGCGCGGTATGTATAAAAATAAAAAGAAAAATATCGCGATAGTTTTAGGAAGCATCGCTCTCTTTGTAAGTGCATTAGGCTTAGTGCGCGCACAAGCACCCATAGTTGGCGATGTGTTGTGGATGAAAGCAATGATTCCGCACCATTCGATTGCGATTTTAACCAGCGAAAGAGCAGCTATTTCCGATCCGGAAGTAAAACAATTGGCAGAGGATATCATTGAAGCACAAAGAAAGGAAATCGGCGAAATGAAAGCGATGATAAAACGATTGGAAGCTGAATAACGAGTGTCAAACAAACCTAACAGGCATTACGAGGCACGAAGTAATCTAACCTGTTAGGTTTAAAAACAGTATAAATATGAAAAAATACATCATTTACATCGCAATACTAATTGTAGGTCTCGTCTTGGGCTATGTGTTCTTTGGGACTTCCTCGGAAGGTTCATCAAACAACAAAAACGTTTCGGATATGTCCGATAACGCTGAAGTAGATAACCAAATGTGGACCTGCTCCATGCACCCACAGATTATGCAACCCGAACCCGGTGACTGCCCAATCTGTGGAATGGACTTAATTCCTGCGGAAACTGGTGCAGACGGACTTGCAATGAACGAAATAAAAATGAGCGACAACGCAATGGCATTGGCAAACATCCAAACTACCATTGTTGGAAATGTTTCAGGAAATGATGAGAATAAAATGTCGCTTTCGGGCAAAATAATGGCGAATGAAGAAGCCAATGCGGTACAGGCCAGTTATTTTGAAGGCCGAATCGAAAAACTGAATGTCAATTTTACGGGCGAAGAAGTTCGCAAAGGACAATTATTGGCCACTATTTATGCGCCCACGCTCGTCGCTGCGCAACAAGAATTGTTAACGGCAGCTTCTATGAAAGCATCGCAACCAGCGCTTTATAATGCAGTTCGCAACAAATTAAAACTTTGGAAACTTTCGGAAAGCCAAATCAATCAGATTGAAACATCGGGGAAAGTGCGGGAAAACTTCCCCATTTACGCAACGGTTTCAGGTACGGTTTCCCAAAAAATGGCAGAGGAAGGCGATTACGTAAAACAAGGGCAACCTATTGTTAAAGTAAGTGATCTCGGTACGGTTTGGGCAATGTTTGATGCTTATGAAAACCAAATCTCACAATTAAAGGAAGGACAAAAAATTACGGTAACTACAAACGCATACGCCAATAAAGAATTTGAAGCAACAGTATCTTTTATTGACCCAACATTAAACACCAAATCCAGAACGGTTTCAGTTCGGGCTACCTTAAATAATGAAGAAGATATATTGAAACCTGGAATGTTCGTTACGGCAAAAGTACAGATGTCCAAAGACAATGCAATCCAAACGCAAATCACTGTACCCGCAACCGCAGTCCTTTGGACAGGAAGCAGGTCTTTAGTATATGTAAAAACAAATCCCAACGAACCCGTTTTTGAAATGCGCGAAGTAACCTTGGGTACTAAAAATGGCGATGTTTACACCATTGTAGAAGGTCTAAATAATGGAGAAGAAGTAGTAACCAATGGTACGTTTACGGTGGATGCCGCAGCACAGTTACAAGGCAAAAAAAGTATGATGAATACCAAAGGAGGCAAAACAACGACGGGTCACGAAGGACATTCAGGAATGGAAAGCACAACCAATACAGAAACCACAGACCACATAGCGCAGACCAAAAGATTAAAAGTTTCCTCAAAATTCCAAACACAACTTAATGCTGTTTTTGACGATTATATTGCCATAGAAAATGCCTTGGTAAAAGATAATCCTGAATCTGCAAAGAAAGGCGCAAGTCAGTTGCTTAATACTATTTCAGCGGTGGATATGAAACTCTTAAAAGAAAATACTGCACATAATCATTGGATGCAGTTGGAAAAAGAATTGAAATCATCCGCTTCGTCAATATCCCAAACTACAGATATTAAAAAGCAACGGGAACATTTTATTCACTTATCAGCACATTTAATTAATGCCGTAAAAACCTTTGGCATCAACCAAAAAGTGTACGTGGATTTTTGCCCAATGGCAAATAACAATGTAGGTGCATATTGGTTAAGTGGTGAAAAGGAAATCCGAAATCCGTATTTTGGAAATGAAATGCTGGATTGTGGAAGTGTTATTGAGGAAGTAAACTAAACTTCTATTTACCTGGAAATTTTTCAGAATTCCTATTTCACAGCCACTTTAAATGAGGTTTTTTCAAATTTTTCAGAATATGCAACTACTGTTTGTGCGTCGGTATAAAGTTGAATTATACGTTCTCCACGCCGACTTCAAATTTTACTCATTAACATCATTTTCACATTGCATTTAGTACATTAGCCGTTTATTTTAAAATTTAAAACTAATGAAATATTTCACTAGCAGTCTACTTATAACGCTGCTTCTCTCCACATTTTCTTTTACGCTAATTGCACAGGAAGAAAAACCGGACAATCAAAATCTTTTCGATAACTTTTCGTACAGACAAGGCAACGTTTATAGAACTGCCTCTGGAAAACCGGGGCCAGAATATTGGCAGAATTCCGCAGATTATAACTTGGAAGCCACTTTGGACGATAAAAGTCACACTATTTCGGGAAATGTGACCATTCACTACACGAACAACAGCCCCGAGACCTTAGATTTTATTTGGATCTATTTGGAGCAGGACCGTTTCACCGAAAATTCCCGTGGAACTTTAACAACACCAGTTCAAGGAAATCGTTACAGCGGCGATGTGGAAGGTGGTTTTGAATTGAATAATGTTTCAGCAAAGACAAAAACAGGAACTTCTTCAAAATACCTTATTACAGATACACGTATGCAGCTTTGGCTGGATAAACCTTTGGCTGCAAAAGGTGGCGAAGTTGATATAAAAATGAATTTCAAATTTAAAGTTCCAGTAGAAGGAATGGACCGCATGGGCCGTTTGGAAGTAAAGGATGGAACCATCTACACCATTGCACAATGGTACCCGCGTGTTGCCGTTTTTGACGATGTTGTAGGCTGGAATACAGATCCATATTTGGGCGCTGGCGAATTTTATTGCGAGTACGGAGATTATGATGTAAAAATCACGGCTCCAGCAAATCAAACAGTAATCTGTTCCGGCGTTTTGCAAAACCCAAAAGAAGTGCTCACAAAAATGCAACAACAGCGTTGGGCGCAAGCTGAAAAAAGCGATAAAACCGTTTACATTATAACGCCAGAAGAAGTTGGAAAACCAATTGCAAATTCTAAAACTAGCGGAATGCTTACTTGGCATTTTAAAATGGAAAACACTCGCGATGTGGCTTGGGCTTCTTCTAAAGCATTTATTTGGGATGCCGCCCGTATGAATCTTGGCGAAGGAAAAACGGGATTGGCCCAATCGGTCTATCCAAAAGAAAGTGATGGTGAAAATGCTTGGGCACGATCTACCGAATTTACAAAAGCTTCTGTAGAGTTTTATTCAAAAACATATTTTACTTATCCGTATCATAATGCAATTAACGTTGCTGCCAGCGTTGGTGGAATGGAATATCCCGGTGTTAGTTTTTGTCATTATCAAAGCAGAGATGCTGACCTTTGGGATGTTACCGACCACGAATTTGGCCATAACTGGTTCCCGATGATAGTGGGAAGTAACGAGCGTCGCTATCCGTGGATGGACGAAGGTTTCAATACTTTTATAAATCATTACAGTACCACGGCTTTCAACAATGGTGAATTTCCTACTAGTACTGATAATCCGAGGAGTTTAGTACGTTACTTAACCCTTGAAAACCGTGAAGGCATTGATACATACCCAGATATGGCCAATGCTATGAATTTGGCGTACACCGCATATTACAAACCAGCAGTTGGACTTTATCTGCTTCGCGAGTACATTCTTGGGGCCGATCGTTTTGATAACGCTTTTAAGAGTTACATTCACACGTGGGCGTACAAACATCCGCAGCCCAATGACTTTTTCAACCATATGGAAAACGTGGCGGGCGAAGATCTTTCCTGGTTTTGGAAAGGTTGGTTTTATGGAAATGGCAATATTGACTTGGGAATTTCTGATGTAAAACCTTATAAAGGCAATTATTTAATTACCGTTGAAAATGATGGGCAAATCCCGATGCCGGTTCAGCTTCAAATTATTTATTCTGACAATACAACCGAAAACATTAGCCTTCCGGTTGAAATTTGGCAGCGCGGTAATAGCTGGGAACATCTTTTAAAAACCACCAAGCAAGTGCAACGCGTGGTTTTGGACCCCAACAAAATGTTGCCGGATGTCAATCTTTTGAACGATACGTGGAATAAGTAATATTTCCGAAATAATAAAAATGCTTCCAAAACTTTAAACTTTGGAAGCATTTTTCTTGAAATTATTGTCAACTTAACAGCCACCTAATTGTACAATTGGATATTTGCTAACATCTATAGTAACATCGTTCGTGCTCTTTTTCACAAGTTCAATTGCTTCTTCGGACGTGTATTTATCCGGACCAATATAGAATATCGCTCCTCTTTTTGCCAATTCCTTTACGTATTCTAACTTATTTGCATTAGGCGCTGATGGTGCCTCGGCTGCCATATACAAATTTCCGTTAGCTGCTGAAGATGCTTTTGTAGTTTCAGAAATTGGTGTTTCAGATAAGGTAACAGTTCCATTTCCATTTTCAGTTTTGGTTATGTAAATTCTTAGTTTGTCATTTTTCTTGAGTAAATCGTTTGCTTTTTCTGGAGCAATTACCATATCGTTATAATAATAAACAGCTTTATCTAGGGGTTTATTTTGATCAATATTCGTTTTTACGGGCGAAGATGATTTTGGTGGAGTTGGAGGTATTGGCGGCGGCGGAATATCGCTTTTCTCACCTTTCATAACTTTTGGAGCTGGGGGTGGTGGTGGAATATTTTTCGGAAATGGCTCAGCATTTACTTTTTGATCATCGGTCATTTTATTGTAGATAATTTCCAATCGTTCCAAATCATTCTTTTTGATGATTCGCTTTTCAATATTAACAATGTTGTATTTTTTTGCCAGTTTGTTGTATTCGTCTATTTCGGCATTTGTAGCTTTTTGTTGGACAATCTTTGATTGAACTTCCTTTTTCGTAAGTTCTCTTTCAACAACTTCTTTCGTGCTAAATCCATAAATTAACAGTGATAGCAATGGTAATAATAAAAGACTTCGAAACCAAATGGCTCTTTTTGAGGTGTGTGTTTTCATAACTGTAAAACGTTTTTTGATGGATGAATAATTGAGTGAATGTGCCAACGTAGGCGTAATAACATTTGATGAGAATGCAAGTAATATTTTTTGATAATCTGAAGTTTCGGCACCTGCGTTCAGAACGGCGCGATCTGCCAAAAATTCGTGATTCAATTTTATGCTTCTTTTTAAAAAATAAAACAGTGGGTTGAACCAAAAAACAATCTGTAAAACTTCAACTAAAACAATGTCCAAACTGTGTTTTTGACGCGCATGCGTTTCTTCATGAAGCATTACTTCCGCAGGAATTTCATGGTTTTCATATTGCTTTTTATTCAGGAATATATAGCTGAAAAAAGTATGCGGGATGACGTTTTCATTTAAGAGGATATTGATAAAACTACTGTTTCGGTATTTAGGATTCTCCCTAATTTTTTGAATTAAACTGAAAAGATTCTTGAAAAATTTCAAGCTGAAAAACAAAACACCCAAACCGTAAACCGTCCATAAAACAAACGGCCAGTAATTTACTGATGCTTTGGTTTCAATAAAAATCTGCTGTTGTGCGGCTGCGGTATAAGTTGCAATAAATGGCGAAGCTTCGGCATACGTTTTAAAAGTTATCAGCGGAATTAAAAAGGACGCCAATAAACTTCCAAATAAATAAAAACGCTTAAAATTATGAATGGAAGTATTTTCCAAAAACAGTTTGTAAAAAGCGAAGAATAGGGCGAGACAAGCGGCGGATTTTAAAATGTATAGTTCCATAATCAATTAATCAATCGTTAATATTATTTTTTTAATGGTTTGATTGAACATCCAAAAATGTTTAGTTTTAAAATCATCATTATTTTTATGGATGTTTCTTTTTAATTTCTGAATCGATTAACATTTTGAGATCTTCCAACTCTTTTTTGGAAAGATTGGTTTCTTCAGTAAAAAAAGACGCAAACTGCGAAGGGCTGTTGTTGAAAAAGTTTTTGATCAATCCATTAACATGTTTCGAAAAATAATCTTTCTTTTTTACCAAAGGGAAGTACTCGCGTGAACGCCCAAGTTGAATATAATCCACAAATTTTTTATCCTGCATTCGTTTTAAAAGCGTGGCAATGGTTGTTATTGCAGGCTTTGGGTCTGGGTATGCATCTATTAAATCTTTCATTAATGCACGTTCTTGTTTCCACAAAATCTGCATCAATTGTTCTTCGGAATTAGACAAAGCCATTATTGGAGTTTTAATTATTGCTCTACAAACGTAGAATAAATATTTTAATTCTACAAGTATAGAGGGTGAAAATTTCAAAAAGATTAAATCCGAAATTCCAAATGACCCTTTTAATTGAATCGGTTACCTTTGCATCCTCAATCTCCAAAGCCTTGGCGACGGAGTAAAAAATTTAAAAAATGAATTCAGAAAAAGAACTACAAGAACGTAGCGGTAATAAATGTGAACTTTGCAGTTCGGAGGAAAACCTAAGTATTTTTGAAGTGCCCAATTCCCCAACAGATGTGGCAGAAACAAGCATTTGGGTTTGTAAAATATGTAAAGAACAAATTGAAGACCCGGAAAAAGTAGACACTAATCATTGGCGCTGCTTGAACGACAGTATGTGGAGCACAGTGCCCGCAGTGCAGGTTATGGCTTGGCGTATGCTTAACAGATTAAAAGCCGAAGGCTGGCCGCAGGATCTGCTAGATATGATGTATCTGGAAGATGAAACAAAAGAATGGGCAAAAGCTGGTGTTGCAGAAGAAAAAGGCGATGTTGTTATTCACCGAGACAGCAACGGCGTTATTTTGGAAGCAGGCGATTCCGTAGTTCTTATAAAAGATTTAAAAGTGAAAGGGAGCAGTATGGTTGCAAAACAGGGAACAGCCGTGCGCAGAATTTCTCTAGATCACGAAAACGAAAAATATATTGAAGGTAAAGTTGACGGCCAGCAGATTGTTATTATTACTGACTTTGTGAAGAAAATATAATGTCAGTTCGAGCGCAGTCGAGAATTAAAGTCTCGTGTCTGCGCTCGATACGACATTTACTTGCTCATCTCCGTAAAAAAGTGATAAAACTGCGGAATGGTTTCAATTCCTTTTAAATAATTCCAAACGCCAAAATGCTCGTTGGGCGAGTGGATGGCATCACTATCCAAACCGAAGCCCATTAAAATAGTTTTACTTTTCAATTCTTTTTCAAACAAAGAAACAATTGGGATACTTCCGCCACTTCGTTGTGGAATCGGCGTTTTTCCAAAAGTTGCTTCATACGCTTTTTCAGCGGCTTTGTAACCCAAACTGTCAATTGGGGTAACGTAAGCTTGCCCGCCGTGATGCGGTTTTACTTTAACCCGAACGCCTTTTGGAGCAATGCTTTCAAAATGGTTTTTAAAAAGTTCCGTAATCTTTTTCCAATCCTGATTTGGAACCAAACGCATACTTATTTTTGCAGATGCTTTGCTGGCAATCACAGTTTTTGCGCCTTCGCCAATGTAACCACCCCAAATTCCATTTACGTCCAAGGTTGGACGAATGGAATTGCGCTCATTGGTTGAATATCCTTTTTCGCCGTAAACTGAATTAATACCTATTGATTCCTCATAATTTTCAAGGTTGAAAGGTGCCTCGGCCATTTTCATACGTTCTTCATTTGAAAGATTTTCAACGTCATCATAAAATCCAGGAATGGTTATATGATTGTTTTCATCATGAAGTGAAGCTATCATTTTTGTTAGAATATTTATGGGGTTTGCCACCGCCCCACCGTAAAGTCCGCTGTGTAGATCGCGGTTTGGACCAGTTACTTCCACTTCCACATAACTTAAGCCACGAAGACCCGTAGTTATTGACGGTACGTCTTTCGCAATCATTCCTGTATCGCTGATTAAAATAACATCGTTTGCAAGTTTCTCTCGGTTTTTGGATACAAACCATTCCAGACTGCTGCTTCCTACCTCTTCTTCGCCCTCAATCATAAACTTGACGTTGCAGGGCAGTTGGTCGGTTTCGGTCATATATTCCAAAGCCTTCACGTGCATATACATTTGGCCTTTATCATCACAGCTACCTCGGGCAAAAATAGCGCCTTCGGGATGCAGCTTTGTTTTTTTTATAACTGGCTCAAATGGCGGACTCTCCCATAAATCCAACGGATCTGGCGGTTGTACGTCGTAATGGCCATAAACCAGAATAGTTGGTAGTTTTTTGTCGATTAATTTTTCGCCATAAACAATTGGGTAGCCAGGCGTTTCGCAGATTTCCACTGTATCGCAACCTGCTTTTTTAAGTTGTTTTTTTACGGCTTCTGCAGTTTTCAGTACGTCTTTTTTATAAGTTGAATCGGCGCTGATGGAAGGTATTTTCAGCAACTCCACCAATTCGTCCACAAAGCGTTCTTTGTTTTTTTCAATGTAAGGTTTTGCACTTTTCATTTTATGATTTTTGAATTACTGCTAAAGTACAAAACCTGTTGAAAACAATAGGGCTTGGAGCCTATTTGCTGATGCGCTTTAACGCACTTTTAGCAAACAGGAATATTTCTATAAAATTTTAGTTTGTAAATTGTAATACTTGTTTATATTTGCACCCTCTTACGCACTTTGTGCTACAGATGGCAAGCTCCTATAGATTTTAGGTAACTTGTGAAATTGAAATTATGCAGGCGTGGTGGAATTGGTAGACACGCTAGACTTAGGATCTAGTGCCGTGAGGTGTGAGAGTTCGAGTCTCTCCGCCTGTACAAAGTAAAAAGCTTCAGTGAAAACTGGAGCTTTTTTTGTTTTACAAAAGTGAGTCTCGGAGTTTACCCTGAGCGCAGCCGAAGGGCCTTTGCTTTTTATTTTTTATCCTTTCCATCCTTAATCAACTCCTCAACCTCCTCTTCATCATCCCCGTTCAGTTTAGGGTTTTTTGGGGTTTGGACCTTTTTTTTGTGATGAATTTCATAATACATCGCAAAATGGTCACTGCCAAAATTCTTGGAACGAATCATTTTTTTTACATATAAATCGGGTGTGTGGAAGAGATGGTCCAACGGAAACCGAAGAAAAAAGTAATTGGCACTATAAGTTGAAAAGAAGCCACGGCCTATACGCGGGTCGATCATTCCCGTCATTTTTTTGAAAAGTCTAGTAGTACGGCTCCACACCACATCATTCATATCTCCACAAACCACAGTGGGTTTATCTGATTCTCTTATATGTTTTCCTGTAATCATTAACTCTGCATCGCGCTCTTTTGAGGTTTCATTTTCCGTTGGGCTGGGCGGTGCAGGATGCAGACAGCAGAAAAAGATGGGAGAATATCCATCAATAAGGAAATCGAAAAAAATAGCAGGCTTATCATCTTCAATTTGATACTTAACTTCTACATTTTGTAATTCTCTTTTTGAATATAGATGCATTCCGTAAAAATTTTCCAAAGGAACTTTTACGGTAAAAGGATAATCTTTTTCAATCTCTGAAAGACAATCTTCCCAGTCTTTGTTAGATTCCATGGTGAGAACCAAATCTGGATCAAAACGTTTTATTTCATTTAAAAAATTTGGATAACACGAATTGGTCTGCAACACATTTCCCGCTAAAATTGAAACTTTGCCGTCACTGGTAGCGTGCGATCTTCTTCTGGGGAAAAGTGAGCTGTAGGGGGCAACTTTAAAGAGTTGATATATTATGGAAACAGCCAAACCTGAAAGTAATACCCAACTAAAAATAGTGTAGCTTTCTTCAAAATACAGAAACAATCCCAATAAAATAAACTGGATAAACAAGGACTGCAACCTTACAAAATCTGCAGTTCTGAAAAACCAATGCGGGTTTCGGGTCGCCGGAAGAAAGGGGCTGACAATAAAAAATATTATCAATATATATAAAATCATCTTTCAAAGTTACTTCTTTTAGAAAAATGTAAAACAACTAAAATAGCTTTTTTGCCTAACCTCATATTCCTACTTTTACGGCTTCAAAAAAAACAAACCATGAAAAAAATTATTTTTAGTACTTTATTTACTCTTTTAACTTGCGCTTTTGTCCTTGCGCAGGATTATACAACCCCAAACACGGGCGTAACTTGGACGCTGGACGACATTGCGGCGGCAAGCCCTACCACCGTCACAATTTCCGGAAGTAATTATACGCTTTTGGGAAATTTAACTATTGCAGCGAACGATGCGGTTATTATCGATTCAGACTTAACGCTTTTAATTGCGGCCGACAAACTGATAACCGTTTTCGGAGCATTTACGATAGATTCCAATTCAGTCACCATTACTGCCTTGGATGAAAACGCTCCTTATGAAGGATTTCGTTTCGAAGAATTTTCGGAAATAGATATTAATAATGCAACCATTCAATACGGCGGCGGACTTCGCGTTTTGACCGAAACTTTTTCGATTGATAATTGCACAATTATTAACAATGTTTCGGGAGCGACTACAAGTGCAGCAATCCAACTTTCGCGTGGAATGCCGCAAATAACAAACAATACAATTTCTTTTAACGATAATCCCGCTATTGGTTCTGCCGCAAATTCAGCGGTATCGGCTTTTATCTTCAACAATACAATTGAAGGTAATAATAAAGCCAACAGCAACCGCCCGCAAATTAATCTGGGTACTACCTTAGCAAACGAACCCTTACAAATTATCCAAAACACCATCATCGGCGATTCTGCCTTAGACCAAGCTGGAGGTATTGCCGTTGCCAATTTTGTGGGCGGCAATCTAAATGTGATTATTGCAACTAACACCATCCGCGGCAACCGTTACGGAATTACTATTCTTGGTATAAACGATTCGGTGGAAATAACAAATAACATTATTGAAGACAATAATATTCAAGGTGACCCAAACCTTGGCGGAAGCGGTATTAACCTAAACAGTTCAACGGTAAGTGCGGCTGTAGTTGTCTCTGGAAATGAAATACGCAGGAATCTTTGGGGAATAACCCTTCAAGGCTCGGCTTCCATAAATCTTGGGGACGATGCAACCAATCCTGGCAACAATATTTTTGCAGAAAACGAAAACGGTGGCGAAACTTATGCACTTTATAATAATACAGCGAACACCATTTCAGCCAAAAACAACTGTTGGATAGAAGGTCAGCAAAGTACAGAGCAGCAAGTGGAAGACGTTATTTTTCACAGTGTGGACGACCCAACTTTGGGTGAAGTTATTTTTAATCCTTTCCTTTGTGGCGTTTTGGGAATTGCTGATAATACGGTTGAAAACTTCAGTTTTTACCCAAATCCTGCAAAAAACGAAATCAATTTCAATAATATAGTTTCTTTCGAAAAAGTTGAAATCTTTGGAATTCAAGGCAATTTAATTATTGCTAAAAGTATTTCCGAAGGGCAGAACACTTTGCCGATAAATCTTCCCTCGGGATTGTATTTTGTGAATTTCAGCAATGATGCGCAAACTGTTACAAAGAAAATGATTGTTCAATAATAAATATGTCAGTCTGAGCGCAGTCGAAGACCATTTCTCAAACTGAATAATAAAGTTTTACTGCAATTGACCAAATAATTTATTCAATGCCTTGGCTTTTCGTCAAGGCATTTTTTATTGGTTTAAAGCCTGAATTCCTTTGTTAAAACCGTAATTTTGCACTTTCAAAATAATAAAAAACAAACACGTGAATATTCAGAATAAAGCAACATTGGAGTTGAGCCAGGAGGATATGAAAACCTATGGCTATGAAGTAGTTGATGCCATTGTTGAACACTTTGCAACACAGAACGAAAAGTTACCCGTGGTTTCGGGTTCTAGGGAAGAAATGGAGCTATTGTTTCTTGAAGATGCGCCAGAAAAACCAAGCGACCCGCGCGAAGTTTTAAACTTTGTTTTGGAAGAAGTGATGACTAAAAGCAACATTGTTTCGCACCCAAAATCATATTCATTCGTGCCGGGGCCCAGCAACTACATTAGTGCAATGGCAGATAGCTTAACGGCTGGCTTCAACATATTTTCTGGGGGTTGGCAAGCTTCTCCAGCTGCTGCCGAAATGGAAATAGTAACCATGAACTGGCTCTTAAAAATGTTCGGCTTTCCGCAGAAAAAAGGTGGTGGAATTTTTACAAGCGGTGGTTCTATGGCAAATTTAACGGCTTTGGTTACAGCGCGCTCAGTAAAATGTGGCGATGATTTTAGCAAAGCCATTATCTATCTTTCAGACCAAGCGCACTCTTCAAACATAAAAGCAATCCGCGTACTTGGTTTTAGAAAAGAGCAAATCCGAATTATTCCAACCGATGGCGAATTCAAATTTTCACTAAATAAATTAAAGAATGCCATTGCAAAAGACCGTTTGGAAGGTTTACAGCCTTTCTGCTTGATTGCAACTGCAGGAACTACAAACACAGGAACGGTTGATCCACTTTCAGACATAGCGAAAATCTGTAAAAAAGAAGACATTTGGTTCCATATTGACGGTGCTTACGGCGGTTTTGCAATTCTTGCCGATGATGGAAAACAACTTTTAAAAGGAATTGAAAAAGCTGATTCACTTACAATTGACCCGCACAAATGGTTTTTTCAGCCTTATGAAATAGGATGTCTTTTGATAAAAAACCACAAATGGCTGAAAGGAACTTTCACTGAGAAACCTGAATACCTCCGCGATATTGAAGGCAACACTTCTGAAATAAACTTTTACGATCACGGGATTGAATTAACGCGTCGTTTCCGAGCTTTGAAATTTTATATGTCAGTGAAAACATTTGGCATGGGTGAATTCAGAAAGGCAATTACCTATAACGTAAAATTAGCGGAAGCCACCGAAAGTTTTCTTCGGAAAAGTTCCAATTGGGAAATCATTTCGCCAGCTACTTTGGCGGTAATCAATTTTAGATACAACCCGATTGGCAACAAACTTTCAGAGAAAAAACTTGATGCGCTGAACCAACGCATATCTAAAAATGTAGTAGATTCTCAACAAGCGTTGTTGGTAACTACGGTGCTCAACAAACAAGTTGTATTGCGTATGTGCTTGATAAACCCGCGCACCACGCTTGACGATGTAAAAGAAACCATCGCGCTCTGCGAATCTTTTGCAGAAGAAAAAGTACCCGCTTGAAACAGGCCGATGTTATAATAATTGGCGGCGGCGCAGCGGGTTTTTTCACAGCAATTAATGCTGCGGAAATAAATCCCAATCATAAAATTATAATTCTCGAAAGGGGAAAAGAAGTGCTTACCAAAGTAAAAATTTCTGGCGGCGGACGCTGTAATGTGACTCACGCAGAATTTATTCCGAACCAATTAATCCAAAACTATCCCCGAGGCGAAAAAGAACTTTTAGGTCCATTCCATACCTTTATGACGGGCGATACCATTGATTGGTTTGAAAAAAGAGGAGTAGAACTGAAAATTGAAGAAGACGGCAGAATGTTTCCGGTTTCAAATTCTTCACAAACTATTATTGATTGTTTTCTTTCTGAAACGAAACGTTTTGGAATTGATGTTCTTCTGAATCAATCTGTAAAAACAATTCAAAAAGAGGTGGATCATTTCATAATAAATACAACCACGGATACTTTTTCCGCAGAAAAGATTGTAGTTGCCACAGGAAGTAACCCAAAGATTTGGCAATTACTTGAAGCTTTGGGACATACCGTTGTTCCTGCCGTTCCATCGCTTTTTACATTTAATATTAAAGATGGGCGGATTGTAGATTTGCCCGGATTGAGTACTGATGCATCCGTGAAAGTGCTGGATGGGAAGGGGAAAACGATTTTGGAAAGTAGCGGCCCGCTGTTAATTACCCATTGGGGACTGAGCGGACCAGCAATTCTGAAACTTTCGGCTTGGGGCGCGCGGGTGTTGGAGCCTTTAAAATATCATTTCAATATTGAAGTGAATTGGTTGAATAATCTTTCCGAAGAAGATGTCTTGGACGCTTTGAAGGAATTGAAGAATGAGCAGGGAAAGCAGACTATTTTTAAATACGCCCAGTTCAATTTGCCAAAACGCCTTTGGCAAAGTATTATTAAAGCTGCCGGAATTGACGAACGCCTAACTTGGGCAGAAGCTACCCGCGAAAATCTTCAGAATATTGCAAACCAACTGATTTCTTCAATTTTTGAAGTTACAGGAAAAAGTACTTTCAAAGAAGAATTCGTAACGGCCGGCGGTGTAGATTTAAAGGAAGTAAACTTCAAAACTTTCGAAAGTAAAATCTGTAAAAATCTCTACTTTGCTGGCGAAGTGCTAAATATAGATGCCATTACGGGCGGCTTCAATTTTCAAAATGCGTGGACTAGTGGCTTTATTGTTGCGAAAAATTTGTAGTTCCCCCTTTGGGGTTTAGGGGGCTATGTTATATATTTGATATATATAATCTATATACAATGGGAAAGACAAAAAAATTGATCGAGCTGGATGATAAGGCTATAGCTATTCTTGAAGAACAGGCAAAACTCCAAAAACGTTCCTTAAAAAATTATCTTGAATTTATGATTGAGGATAGGGCGCTAAACTTTAGGGAACCTTCGGAAGAATATAAGGCTATGATGGATGATATGCTGGAAAGACAAAAAAATGGCACCTTAGAAACTATTCCTTATTCGGAAATCCGAAAGAAATATGGATTTTGATTTAGAATTTTCTCGGGAGGCTGATATTGAATTTAATACGATTGATTGTTTTTTTGGTGCAATAGGTATAGGTGAGAGATTTCATAAAGATTTTCACTTGCAGATGATTCGGATACAATCTAATCCATTTCAGTTTCAAGTGCGTTATGCAAATATCAGGATTGTTCATTTAAAGCATTTCAAATACTCTATCCATTACAACATCGTTGATAATACAATAACTGTGCTTAGAATTTTAAGCCAACAACAATCCTATTAATATGAAAACCTATGTCGCCCTTCTCCGTGGCATTAACATTGGCGGACATAAAAAACTGAAAATGGCCGACCTTAAACTTCTTTTTGAAGTTTTGAGATTTGATAATGTGGTTACATATATACAGAGTGGAAATGTGTTTTTTTCTGCGAAGAAAGAAAAGGGTTTTTCTTAAAAATCTCAGAGGAAATAACGAAGAAGTTTGGTTGTGAAGTTCCAGTGCTTGTGAAAACGGCAGATGCGATTGCTAAAATTTTAGCGGTTTTTCCTTTTGAGCGAGCGAAGAAGGAAGAAAGTTATTGTATGCTGCTTGCCACACCGCCCAAAAGGGAATTTATAGAGGCGATTAGGCTACAAAAAAGGCTATAATCTTTTGCAAGTATAGCCTTTAACATATATTTTATCCAATTATTTAAGATTGGGTTTGTGTCACTTCATCATATTTTAATTCAACTTTTTTGTTCCTTTTACCGTATTCAACTATTACGGAATTATCTTTTAGTCCTATGATTTTCCCGTCCACGATTTTTCCATTCTTTGTGAAAACAACCGCATCCCCAATTGCCAATTCTGAGATTTGGGTTTATATTAATTGCTAAACAAGGTTTTTTTCTTTTCTGCAAACAAAAAGTGATGACATTTCATACCCTCGCTCGATGTGTGGTTATAATCCTTTAAAAACCATAAATCATGAAAAAAATTATTTTCTTTTCCGTGCTATCAATTTCCTTGTTTGCCCAAAATATTTGGGCGCAAGATTTTCAGAATAATTTTAGAAGCGTTGCTTCCCATGCATATGTGCAAAATTCATTTGGGGAATACGGAACTGTTCCACTTGCCGGACCTTATTATCCACCAGACAATGTAATCTCCACAAATACATTTACCATGCTTGGTGGCGATTTTAATGATGAAGATGTTTTGTACGTTATTGTATATATTGATCCCGATTATTTATTGGGAATTGTTGAATTAAATACAGGGACAGTAAATTATGCGGCAACGCTTTCTGGGGTAGTTGCTCCACAATTTTTATCTCAGCTATCCTACAATTTTACCAATGATACCTATTATGTGCTTAGTCATGACCCAAATAACAACACGGGCACGCAGTTTTATTCCCTAAATATCAATACGGGTGTTTTAACTCCTATAGGCTCGGGGACAGGCTTGGCTAATGGTGTGGCGATGGAAATTGATAACAACGGTATTGTTTACGCCGCAGATGCCAACACGGGCAATCTCTATACAATTGATATTAACACAGGTTTGGGGACAGTACTTGGCAATATGAGCCCTAATGGATTCTACCCTGTACAGAGTGGTTTATCAGTAGATCGTAGTACCAATGTAATGTATGCTTCTCTGCCTTATAGAAATGGTGTGATATGGAATCAATATTATACAGTAGATCTCGCCACTGGTACACTTACTCATCTGGGTCAAGGCTTATCGCGAAGAAATAACCTTTTTGCCATTGCAAGTGATAATTTGGGGATTAATGATACTTCTTTAAATAGGTTAAGTGTGTATCCAAATCCGGCATCTAGTGTTATACATATTTATAATCCCAATGGAATTGTTCTCAAAACCGCAAAATTATACGACGTTTTGGGAAGGGATACAGGAGCTACACTTGAAAATAGCGAAATGAATATTGAAAATCTTACCAAAGGAATGTACATGCTTCAGCTGGAAACTGAAAATGGTGCTACTACAAGAAAGATAGTGAAGGAATAGTTTTAAGTTTTTGAATGTGAGGGGAAAGAGCTTTCGGGATGTTGTGAAACCGGAGGCTTTTTTTATTGAAGAATATTTGCCCAACCAACCTGTTAATGCCCTGTTAAACAAATTATGTACCGCTTCAACACGGTATTTATTGCGTAATTTTAATTGTCATAAAATATTCAGCCATGCAACAAGACATCTACAGCCTCAAAAAGACCCTAAAAACCACAACAGAAGAACTTACATACTACAGCCTTCCAGAACTTGAAAAACAGGGGCACAGTATAAAAAAGATGCCTTTCTCAATTCGAATTCTTCTTGAAAACGCGCTTCGTAATTACGACGATTTTTCGGTGACAAAAGATCATTTGGAATCAATATTAAATTGGAAGCCTGAAAAAAGCGAAAAGGATGTGGCCTTCAAACCTGCGCGTGTTCTGATGCAAGATTTTACAGGTGTTCCGGCGGTTGTTGATATTGCATCTCTACGTTCGGAAATGGCGCGAAAGGGCGGTGATGCTTCAAAAATAAATCCATTGATTCCTGTGGATTTGGTGATAGACCATAGTGTTCAGGTAGATTATTTTGCGGCGCAATACGCCTATCAGCAAAATATGGAAGAAGAATACAAGCGCAATAAAGAGCGCTATACTTTTTTGAAATGGGCACAGAAATCCTTTGATAATTTCAGCGTGGTGCCCCCCGGAATGGGCATTTGCCATCAAGTGAATTTGGAATATTTTTCCAAAGGAGCTATTGCCCGAGACGGTATGGTTTTTCCCGATACGCTTGTGGGAACTGACAGCCACACCCCGATGGTAAACGGAATTGGCGTAGTAGCCTGGGGCGTCGGCGGAATAGAAGCCGAAGCCGCAATCCTCGGCCAGCCCATTTATTTTATCAGCCCCGAAGTAATTGGTTTAAAACTCACCGGAAAACTTCCGGTTGGAACAACGGCAACCGATTTGGTGCTTACTATTGCCAACTTGCTTCGTAAATACGGTGTGGTAGGGAAATTTGTGGAAGTCTTCGGTCCAGGAGTAGGCCACCTTTCCGTGCCGGATAGAGCGACCATTGGAAACATGTCGCCAGAATTTGGTTGTACCGTTACCTATTTCCCAATAGATGATAAAACGCTGGAATATATGCGAAGCAGCAACCGAAGCGAAGAACAAATTCAGTTGGTTGAAGATTATTGCAAGGCCAATATGCTATGGCGAAAAGATGAAGACGAAATAAATTATACTGATGTTTTGGAACTGGATGTTTCAACAATTGAACCAAGCGTTGCAGGACCAAAAAGACCGCAGGATAAAATAGTTTTAAAGGACTTTAGGGATAAATTTGTGGAACTGCTGGATAGTGGTTTTGACAGAAAATACATAAAACCTTCCGAGCGCGAAGAAGCCATAACCCGTTGGAGGGAGGAGGGCGGAAGCCAGCCTGTAGACCCTCCGAAAGAACCCAGCCCAGATGTTGAAATAGAGACAAAAACCAAGAACGGCCTAAAAACGGTTTGGATTTCCAATGGCAATCAAAAATATATGCTCTCTGATGGTTCCGTAGCCATTGCGGCCATTACTTCCTGTACAAATACCTCAAACCCATTTGTAATGATTGGCGCCGGTTTGGTTGCCAAAAAAGCACGCGAAAAAGGAATAGATGTGAAACCTTGGGTAAAAACATCGTTGGCGCCAGGATCCAAAGTAGTGACAGATTATCTTGAAAAAGCAGACCTTTTGAAAGATTTGGAAGCCTTAAAGTTCCACTTGGTTGGCTACGGCTGTACTTCCTGTATTGGGAATTCAGGACCGTTGCCTCCGCAAATTTCTAAAGCTGTTGAAGAGCAGCAACTTGTTGTAGCCTCGGTACTTTCGGGAAACCGGAATTTTGAAGCGCGAATCCATCCACAAGTAAAAATGAACTTTTTGATGTCGCCAATGCTGGTCGTTGCTTTCGCAATTGCAGGCCGGGTTGATATAGATTTGACCACGGAACCACTGACTTGCGATCACAACGGAAAAGCTATTTTTCTAAAAGATATTTGGCCTACTGATGATGAAATTCACGAAGTGATGAAGAAAGTGCTTTCCCCAAAAGATTTTGAAAAAAATTATGGTGAAATATTCGAAGGCAACGAAATATGGCGAAATCTGGATGTTCCGGATGATAAAATTTACAAATGGGATGATGATTCAACATATATTAAAGAAGTTCCATTTTTCCGAGATCTTTCCGATGAACCTAAAGATTTGAAGAATATTGAAGGCGCTCGAGCCCTTTTGGTTTTGGGCAATAGCATTACCACCGACCATATTTCCCCAGCGGGAGCGTTTTCCGAAGATTCCGCCGCAGGACAATATTTGATATCGAGAGGGGTGGAAAAGAAAAACTTCAATAGCTACGGTTCTCGCCGCGGAAATGATGAGGTTATGGTTCGAGGAACTTTTGCAAATGTTCGCATCAATAATCAGTTATCAGATAAAGAAGGCGGCTACACCACCCATCTTCCATCGGGCGAGGGAATGACGGTTTATGAAGCAGCCCAAAAATATATAAAAGATAAAACCCCACTCATAGTTTTGGCCGGAAAAGAATATGGAAGCGGCTCCTCCCGCGATTGGGCTGCCAAAGGCACCTTTCTTTTGGGCATAAAAGCCGTTTTGGCAGAAAGCTATGAACGCATCCACCGAAGCAATCTTATAATGATGGGCGTTTTGCCGTTGGAATATTTGGAAGGCGAAAGCGCAAAATCGCACGGTTTGAGCGGAAAGGAATATTTCAGCATTACAGGCATTGAAAAGGATTTAACCCCTTCAAAAAAAGTGACCGTAACTGCCAAAAACAGCGATGGTAAGGAAATTGAATTCAAGGCAATTGCAAGGCTGGATTCTCCAATTGAAGTTGCCTATTACCAAAATGAAGGGATTTTACAATATGTATTGCGACAGTTTTTGAAAAAATAAATTTCATTATTCATTATTCATTATTCATTATTTTGATCCTACTCGTCCGCCCAAAACTACTCCGAAAAAACTTCAACGGAATGACCCTTTGGCCTTTTGTAGTAGTAAAGCATCATTTGATGAAAGAGGACATGGTTTTCTTAAACCACGAAAAAATTCATCTTCGCCAGCAAGTAGAATTGTTGATTGTTTTTTTCTATTTGTGGTACGGACTTGAGTTTTTATATAGGTTCATTCAGTACAGGAATCGTTATAAAGCTTACAGAAACATTTCGTTTGAAAGGGAAGCATATCATCACGAAAGCGACCAGTTCTATTTAAAAAAGCGTAAACCCTACGGGTTTTTCAAATTTTTATAATTTTTCAACTATCAACTATCAACTATCAACTATCAACTATCAACTATCAACTATCAACTATCAACTATCAACTATCAACTATCAACTATCAACTATCAACTATCAACTATCAACTATCAACTATCAACTATCAACTAAATGAGCATTCTTTTTTCCCCCCTAAAAATAAAAAATACAACCTTCAAAAACCGAATGGTCGTTTCGCCAATGTGTATGTACAGCAGCGTTGACGGTTTCGCGAACGATTTTCATCTCGTCCATTTGGGAAGCCGTGCCGTTGGTGGTTCGGCATTGATAATCCAGGAAGCAACTGCCGTTTCGCCCGAAGGAAGAATTACTCACGCCGATATGGGCATTTGGAAAGATGAACATATTGAAAAGGCGAAACAGATTGTCAACTTTGTTCATTCACAAAATGCTTTGATTGGAATTCAATTGGCGCACGCCGGACGAAAAGCCAGCTACCAATTGCCAAAAGATGGAGCCAGAAAAATAGCTCCCGAGCAAGAGAATGGGTGGCAAACAGTTTCCGCTTCGGCTTTGCCATTTCGGGAAGGTGAACCAGCTCCCGTTGCATTGGATGCCGCTGGAATTGAAAAAGTAAAAAACGATTACGTTGCCGCCACCCATAGAGCCGAAAAAGCAGGCTATGATGTTGTTGAAATACACGCTGCCCACGGTTATCTGTTCCATCAGTTCTATTCGCCTTTGGCCAATGAACGCACGGATGAATACGGCGGCAGTTTTGAAAATAGAATCCGTTTTTTATTGGAAGTTACAGAAGTAGTCCGAAAAGAATGGCCCAATGAAAAACCACTTTTCGTTAGAATTTCAGCCACAGATTGGACCGAAGGCGGATGGACTATTGAAGATTCGGTAAAACTTTCAATTAAACTGAAAGAGTTGGGTGTGGATTTAATCGATACTTCTTCCGGCGGAAATGTTCCAAAAGCAACCATTCCCAGCGAGCCGGGCTATCAAGTTCCTTTTGCGGCACAGATTAAAAAAGAAGCAAATATTTTAACCGGAGCTGTTGGACAAATAACAACTGCCGAACAATCCGAAGAAATTTTAAAAGAAGGAAAAGCGGACTTGATTCTTTATGCCCGCGAAAGTCTGCGACAACCGTATTTCGCTTTACACGCCGCAAAAGAATTAAATGTAGATGTGGAATGGCCACTACAGTATGAAAGGGCCAAAATATGAGCAAAATGAATAAAGAAGAAAATTTAAAAAATATCCCTTTTTCTGTTTTGGATTTGGTTCCCGTAATTCAAGGAAGCACCCATAAAACCGCAATGGAAAATAGTCTTGCTTTGGCACAGCACGCTGAAGAACTCGGCTACAAACGCTTTTGGATTTCCGAACACCATAATGCCGAAAGCCTTGTAAGTAGCGCCACCCCGTTGCTTATCGGTTACATAGCCCAAGGCACAAAAACCATTCGTGTAGGTTCGGGAGGAGTAATGCTCCCAAACCACGCACCTTTGGTAGTTGCTGAACAATTTGGAACGCTTGCCACTCTTTATCCGAATAGAATAGATTTAGGGCTCGGTCGAGCGCCGGGAACGGATCAGCAAACTGCTCGTGCTTTACGGCGCGAACGTGCTGAAACCGTAAATGATTTTCCAGAAGATGTACAGGAACTTGAAAAATATTTTTCAAAAAATAACACTCACAGTCCCGTTAGAGCTATTCCCGGGGAAGGATTAGAAGTGCCTTTGTATCTTTTGGGCTCAAGTACTTATAGTGCGCAATTGGCAGGCGCGCTAGGTTTGCCTTATGCTTTCGCCAGCCACTTTGCACCAACCCACCTCCACGACGCCTTGAGTTTATACCATAGCAATTTTGAAGCTTCCAAACAACTCACAAAACCGTATTCCATGGCTTGCGTAAATGTAGTGGTTGCCAATACCGATGAAGAAGCTGAATGTTTGGCAACGAGCATGAAACTTTTTATGTTGAATATAATCCGAAATACTAGAAAACCTTTACAGCCACCGATAGAAAATATTCAAGAAATTTGGAGCGCTATGGAAGAAGCGCATATTTCGCAAATGATGCAATATTCCTTCGTTGGAAGCAAAGAAACGGTGCGTGAAAAACTAACTAATTTTGTAGCCGAAACACGAGTAAATGAAATTATTGCAGTAGCCCATATTTATGACCAAACAGCACGCTTACGCTCTTTTGAACTTCTTTCGCAATTAAATAAAGATATTTAAGAATTTGGAAATCAATATTGAAAAATCCAACAATCCAACAATCCAAAAATCCAACAATCCAATAATCTATATTACCTTCGCAAAAAAAAGAAAAATGCTAAAAGCCGTACTTTTTGATATGGATGGCGTCATTGTAGACACCGAACCGTTGCACAGGAAAGCCTATTTCAAAATGTTTGAGGAAGTAAATATTGACGTGAGTGAAGCACTTTATGATTCTTTCACGGGGCAGGCAACCTTGCCTATTTGCAGAACACTTTGTCAGCATTTCAGTATTTCCGAAACCCCTGAAAATCTTGTTTCAATAAAACGGAAACACTTTAAATATCTTTTTGAAAACGATAACGAACTAGCGCTTTTGGATGGCGTTCATGAACTTATAAAAGATTACCACGCCAATGGACTTACCCTGATCTTGGCGTCTTCGGCCTCTATGCCAAACATCAACCGGATTTTTGAACGCTTTGATCTCGACAAATATTTCAATGCGAAAATAAGCGGCGCCGATTTAAAAGCATCAAAACCTCATCCCGAAATTTTTATAAAAGCTGCCGAACTTGCCAATGAGCACGGAGATAATTGTATGGTAATTGAAGACTCTACAAACGGTATTGCCGCTGCAAAAGCTGCAAACATTTACTGCGTAGGTTTCAAAAGCCCCCATTCTGTTAATCAGAATTATAGTAAAGCAGATAGGGTAATTATGAGTTTTGATGAGATCTTGTTTTCCAAGCTGACAGATTCTTTTCCAATCTAAAGGGTCTCACCCCAATGCGCAAAAACATCCTCTTTACTATCAGTTAAAGCACTCTTTTTCATCGTATTAATTCTATGGTTCGCAAGCTGAAGAGGCTTTTCAAAATAAACCAAATTCCGTTCCCCATTCTTTTTAAGATGACTTCTAATAATAGCATGGGTGTGATAACTAGCTTGCTGCAATTTCATAAAAGGTTCGTAATCTTCAATAGTACAAATAGAATCGCTACGGTCAAAAAAGCCGAAACCTCTATATTGTCCATCAACAACTAGTGCAAAAGCAATTTCGCCTTCGGTTCGCCCTTTTCCCTGTATTGCAAAACTCAGATTATTCTCTTTTAAAGATTGAATTGCGGCTTGCACCTTTAGGTTGTATTCTTCAACAGTTTCGGTTTCTTCACAAATGCCTTCACAGTTTTTTATGCGGTAATGTGAGCATTTTTCAGAACTGCTCTGCAAAGCACAAAAGCGCGGACAAAGCTTAAATATTTCGCAAATTTCCTCTAGTTTCTCAGTAGCTTCAGTTCTATTGTAAAATGTGCTTACAGAATCGTGGAGCACTTTCGTTTTTCCCAAAGCCAGTTGAATTACCCCGCGCTGGTTTTCATAGCTTATAATCTGGTAGGTAGTGGCCGGCCATTTCTGCGCCCGATTGTATTTTGGGTAATGCTTTCTAATGTGTTCAGATTCTACCAACAGAGCCAGCAGTTCATTTCCTGTAAGTTCATAATCTATAAAGTGTGTTTCCTGACCAAGATGGTATTCCTTCGTTTTTTTATCGTAGAAATGAGAAAGCACACGCTTTTTTATATTCTTCGCCTTTCCCGCATAAATTACTTTATGTTTTTGGTTTTTGAAAAGATAGATCCCGGCTTCCTCCGGCAGTTCCTCTATCTGCTCTGCAGGTAAATGGGGTGGGAGGGTGGCCTGTTTGGAAAGTGGGTTTAAAAATGTATTGATTACACTCAAATCTTCATCAAGCGAAAGCAATCTTTGAAAAAGAATTACAGTAGCATCTACATCGCCCTCGGCGCGGTGCTGATTTAAGTGTGGAATATTTATGGAAGAGCATAGTCTTCCTAAGCTATACGACAGCAAGCCCGGAATCAATTTACGCGAAAGCCGGACGGTGCAAAGTTTTTTACGGTTGTAATGCTGCCCCAAAAGACGAAACTCGCCGCGGATTACGTTATAATCAAAGCTAACGTTATGCGCCACAAAAATGGTGTCTTTTGTAAAACTCTCTATTCTTTCAGCAACTTCAATAAACCGGGGAGCATCCGCGACCATTTCATTGTCAATCCCTGTAAGCGCAGTAATATGCTGTGGAATATCCCGCTCTGGATTTACAAGAGTGGTATATTTATCAACCACTTCGCCATTCTTCAACAGGGCAATACAAATTTCTGTAATGCGATTACCGGCAATGCCACCGCCGGTGGTTTCTACGTCAATAATTGCGAAAAGTTGTGAATGCATCTATGGTTTTTGCTGGGAATACAAATGTAGAAAAACATATTTAATTTCGTTGGAATATTTCCTGCTAAATGGAAATAATCCAAATATTTATGATGAAAATACAGCACTCAGAATTCCACTCATCGTTCTTTTTTAAATTTTATCGTAAGATTGCGATTACAATATCTATATTTTTTAAAATTTAAAACCTTAAAAAACAATTGTTTGATCGATTGATGATGAAGTTGAAAAAATTTATACGTACTACTACGTACAGAACTTTTAACATAATATTATATTTTAGCCGCTTTTTAACTTAAACCCCAAATCGATGAAAAAAATTCTACACACACTTGTTGTGTTGATTCTTGCAATGGTTGTTCTTCCTTTGCAAGCACAAACTTACACTTTTACAAATGCCGGAGCATCCGGCAGCAACGGCCCCACACAAGGACAGGTAAATGCAGCTTATACAGCCACAACCTTGGATGGTCAAGTTACTATAAATACGCAGGGTATTCAAGAATGGACGGTTCCCTCTAGTGGAGAGTATCGTATTCAAGTAATAGGATCAACAGGTGGAAACCAAAATGAAACTACAGTTTCAGTTGGACATCCTGCCGATATTAGCGGCGATTTCACTTTAACAGCAGGTGAAACTCTCAAAATTTTAGTAGGTCAACATGGCCATTTGGGAAGCACGCGTCCGGGTTGGGGCGGTGGAGGTGGTTCATATATCACTCAAGCAGACAATACCCCTTTGGCAGTAGCTGGAGGCTGTGGATCTGGCCATACTTCTCTTACAAATCAAGGTCTTACTGAACAAAATGCAAACACGGGTACTAGTGGAAAAAACGGATCAGCAGGTACAGGTACTTGGCCAGATGGCTTTGGAGCTACGGGAGGTCAAGGTGGAGATGGTGCAGGATTGTTAGGTAATGGAACTGTTGGTAATAATCAAGTTTCAACACCTCCTCCTGGAATAACTGTTCACACTGTTCCACAGGCTTTTATAAATAATGGAGCGGGCGATGAAGTTGGCGGCGGCTTTGGCGGCGGCGGCGGTGTTACAAATACGTATGGCGGCGGCGGCGGCGGTTATAGCGGCGGTCAAGGTGCTGTAAGTTTTCCTTTTTTTGGCGGCGGTGGAGCATCTTATAATAATGGTGTTAATCAGATAAATATTTTAAGTTCTAATGATGAATTTACTATGTCCCATGGACAAGTAATAATAACCTTATTAAATGCTCCTCCAGTAATTACCTGCCCTGGAGATATTACAGTTTCTAACGACCCAGGTATCTGTGGTGCAGTAGTAAATTATACAGTAACAGCAACTGATGCTGAAGATGGTGTATTAACCCCAACGCAAACAGCAGGTCTTCCTTCTGGCTCAGAATTTCCGGTGGGTACTACAACCAATACTTTTGAAGCTACCGACAGCGATGGCAATACAGTAACTTGTAGTTTTGATGTAACAGTAAATGATACAGAAGCACCGGTAATCACTTGCCCTGGTGATATTACACAGGATAATGACCCTGGTATTTGCGGCGCAGAGGTAACTTATACTATTCCTACTGCTACTGATAATTGTGGTTCAACGTCATCAAATATCTTATTTGTTTCAGACAACGGAGATGCAAGTGAAATTGAAACGGCTCTTACCTCTGAGGGATATACTGTTACTGCAGTGTACAATGATTTTTCAGGAGGAGATAATGCCACATTACAAGGGTCATTGTCATCGTATGAACTTATCTATTGGCACGCCTCAGGTGCAAATGGTTCTGGAGAAACACATAATTCATCAACTTTTACAAACTTAGATGCTTTCGTAGCTAATGGTGGAAATGTCTTTGTCACCGGATATGACGTAATTGTTAGTCCAGTAGATATTAACCTAATCACCTTTTTGGGAGGTACCTCATCAAATGACGTTGGTCCGTCGAATGGAACATTAATTGGTCCTAATAGCATTACAGCTGGATTTGCTGATACTACAGGAATGAGCTTAATTGCTCCAAACGGAGATCAAGATAACTTAAACGGATTGGCTCCCACAGTAACTGTTGTGCTCCCAGGGAGTGCCCCAGGTGGTGCTGAGTGGGGAATTAATGATGTGCCAGGTGGAGAGATTGCCTGGGTGTCATCTGGACAATTTGCAGGATCGCCTTTTCCAGCATGGACCACTTTAGGTTCTGGATACCACGAGGCGCTATTAAATTTTGCATTTAATTCCTCTTCACCAACCATTAATGTAGTTCAAACTGCCGGTTTGGCCTCGGGAGAAACATTCCCAATCGGCACTACGACCAATACCTTTGAAGCAACAGACGCAAGTGGAAACACAACCACCTGCAGTTTTGATGTTACAATAAATGATAACGAAGCTCCTGTTTTTGCAGATATTTATGGAGATGGAACTTTATCTAATCCTTTTACTTCCATACTTCCAGAGATAGTTGGAAGTGTACCAACTGGAACTTATTACTTTAGTTATAATGGTAATACTTTCCAAGGAGCATTGGACAACGATACTGATGGTGGTGGATGGTTAATGATCCTTAACTATGTGCATCAAGCAGGAGATAACTCAAACCTTCAGGTAAGAAATACAGATCTTCCGCTATTAGGCGCATCCATATTGGGAACTAGCGAAGCAGCTTCACCTTCTTGGGGTCACTTTGGAAATGCATTGGCTGCCGACATCGATTTTGCAGAAGTGCGTTTCTATGGACAAACCTCAAGAGATCCAAATAATATAATTGATTTCACTACAGACTATTCCGCAGTTTTGGACTATGTGAAAACTGGTAATGGTAGTTTTTCTGGAATAAATAATCCTTCAAACTATACGCTGGGAGCAAGTCATAATGCTTCAATTCCACAAAATGCTCCGGACTTCTTTTCAAATGAAGGAGATTTTGCTTTGACCAATTTTCCTTTTTGGAGAGCCGGACAGGCACACTGGGGAATTAGAGGTTTAGGAAATCGTTGGGAAGTCGATGATTTTGAAAATAATAATTTTAGTACCATTCATCGTGTTTGGGTAAAAGGTGATCTTTCTCCTTCTGCCAGTATTGAAAGTACTTCAATCACAGTACAGCTTGACGCATCAGGAAACGTAACCATATCGGCTGCCGATTTTGGATTAACGCCTACCGATAATTGTGGTGTTGTAACTCAAACATTAAGTATGACTGATTTCGACTGTTCAAATGTTGGAAGCAATACCATTCAATTAACGGGAACAGATGCAGTTGGAAATGAAACAATAATTGATGTTATCGTTAATGTTGAAGACAATGTTCCACCAGTAGCAAATTGCGCCGCACCGTTCACCATCCAACTGGATGCCAACGGAGATGCAAGCATCACGGTTGCTGATATTGAAAATGGCAGCACCGATGCCTGTGGTATTGCGAGCACCACGATAGATATTACCGACTTTACCTGTGCCGATGTAGGACCAAATACAGTGACTTTAACGGTAACAGATGTAAACGGAAACACTTCAACCTGTACCGCTGTGGTAACTGTTGAGGACAATGTGGCCCCAGTAGCCAATTGCGCCGTGCCATTCACGGTTCAACTTGATGCCAACGGAGATGCAAGCATTACGGTTGCTGATATTGAAAATGGCAGCACCGATGCCTGCGGAATAGCGAGCACCTCGATAGATATTGACACCTTTGACTGCAGCAATGTAGGCGCAAACACAGTGACACTAACGGTAACCGATGTAAACGGAAACACTTCAACCTGTACCACAACAGTAACGGTAGAGGACGGTATCGCTCCAACAGTAATATGCCCAGCGGACATTACCGCCAATACAGATGCGGGCAACTGTTTTGCAACGGTAAGTTTCTCTATGCCTATAGCATTGGATAATTGCGGTGTGGATACTGTGGTGCAGACAGCAGGACTTCCAAGCGGAAGCCAGTTCCCAGTAGGAGTGAATACTATTGAGTTCACCGCCACCGATGTAAACGGAAACACAAGCACTTGTAGCTTCACCATTACGGTAGTTGACAACGAGGCGCCATTGGCCGTATGCCAGAACATCACCATCCAGTTGGATGCCAATGGAAACGCAAGTATTGTTGCGGGCGATGTTGACGGCGGAAGCACAGACCAATGTGGTGTGGCAAGTATCGCGATTGATGTGAACACTTTCGATTGTTCCAATGTTGGCGACAACAATGTTGTATTGACGGTAACAGATGTAAATGGAAACACAAGCACCTGTACGGCAATCGTAACGGTAGAAGATATAACCGCACCTGTAGTTGCTTGCCAGGATATCACGGTAGAACTAGACCCAGTAACAGGAACAGTTACAATCGCGGGAACAGATATTGACAACGGCAGTACAGATGCCTGTGGCATCGCCAGCTATGATCTTGACATCGATACCTTCGACTGCTCTAACATCGGCGATAACATGGTAGTACTAACGGTAACCGATGTAAACGGAAATACCGAAACCTGTACAGCAATCGTAACGGTAGAGGACAATACAAGTCCAGTACTTGTTTGCCAGGACTTCACAATTGAAATTGGAGCGGACGGAACTGCTACCCTTGATCCAAGTGATGTGATAGCAAGTAACGATGATGCCTGTGGTATCTTTACGGTAGCAGTGGACATTACGGAGTTCAGTTGTGCGGATATCGGTACGCCGGTAACAGTACAGATTTTCAGCCAGGACAACAATGGGAACCTTGCTACCTGTACCGCAGTGGTAACGGTTGTTGACAATCTTGCACCAGTGGTTAGCTGTCCAGCAGATCAAACAGTTGATCCTGGAGCTGGCAACCTGTTTTATATTGTTCCGGACTATTTTGCAACGGGCCAAGCAACGGCAGTCGATAACTGTACCGATCCCGTAACAATTACAAGCCAAGACCCAGCAGTTGGAACAGCTCTGCCTGATGGCACCTATACAATTACCCTTACTGCCACGGACGAATATGGCAACACCGGTAGCTGTAGCTTTGAGTTAACGGTAGATACGATACTGGGAGCTGGTGATAACAACCAAAATCTTGGAAGCATCGCAATGTATCCTAACCCAGCAAAGGGTTATGTAAACATCGGCAACCCACAAAGCCTTGAGCTTGAGAGTGCAGATATTTACGACCTAACGGGAAGATTGGTACAATCATTCAATTTAAAGGGAATGGCAACTGCCAAGACCTTAAATGTAGATAACCTTGCTGCCGCTACCTATGTAGTGATTATCAAAGGCAAAAATGGTCAGATAACCAAACGCCTGTTAAAGGAATAGTTTTCTTTTTAAATAATTATAAAAACCCCTTGTGCTATTTGCACAAGGGGTTTTGTTTTTTTATAATTTCATAATTCCCCCTCAATACCTAACCTTATATACTAGAAAGCTATGGTTAAAGTATCGTGAAATTAGCTGCGTTTTTCATACTTTAATTCTAATTTTAAAAGAAAAAGTAAACAATGAGATCAATATGGAATGGCTCGATAAGTTTTGGCCTAGTATCAATCCCCATAAAAATGTACAGTGCTTCCGAAGATAGGAGGCTGGATTTGGATATGCTGGACGTGCACGACAATGCCCGCATTCGCTATAAACGCGTAAACGAAGACACTGGCAAAGAAGTGGAGTGGAAAGATATTGTAAAAGGTTTTAAGAAAGATGATGCTTACGTAATTCTTGAAAAAGAGGATTTTGAAATGGCGAATATGAAAAAGAGTAAAACCATCGACATTGAAGAGTTTGTGGAAGAAGCCGAAGTAAACGATCTACTCTTTAAGAGCCCGTATTTTTTGGAACCGCAAAAGGAAGGTGGAAAAAGTTATAATCTGCTGCGCGATGCCCTAAAAAAAACAGGCAAATTGGGCGTAGCAACTTTCGTGATGCGACAGAAAGAACAACTGAGCCTCATCGGTGTCTATAAAAATGCTTTGGTACTTCATGTTATTCGCTTTGCGGAAGAAATTCGCGACCCAGCCGATTTAAAATTGCCGTCCACCAAAGTTTCAAAAAAAGAGGTGGATATGGCTCTTTCTTTAATCGAGAACTATACTACCGGTTTTAAACTCGATAAATATAAAGACGTATACAACAAACAGTTGATGAAGATCATTAACAATAAAGTATCGGGCAAGAAAACGCGCTCGAAAAAAGTGGACACCACTCCAACGCAAGCAGACGATTTGATGGCAAAACTGAAAGCCAGCCTTGAGCGCAAAAAGAAATCTAAAGCTTCTTAACCGTGGCGCTAGACGAGTACATAAAAAAGCGCAAGTTCAATGAAACAACGGAGCCAAAGGGTGATCTGGATAAAAACGACGCACACCGTTTTGTAATCCAACGCCACCAAGCGCGAAGATTGCACTACGATCTACGGCTGGAAATGGAAGGGGTGCTCAAAAGTTGGGCAGTGCCAAAAGGACCATCAATGAACCCGCGAGATAAAAGACTGGCAATAATGACCGAAGACCATCCAGTAAAATATCTCACCTTCCACGGTAGCATTCCCAAAGGTAACTACGGCGCGGGCGTTATGGATATTTGGGACGATGGCATCTTTCGGATTATGGAAAGCGAGGAAGGTAATGATCCCCTAAAACAACTTAAAAAAGGCGATCTCAAAATTGAGTTCTTCGGAAAAAAAATAAAAGGCGCTTTCGCTTTGGTACATACCAAACGGGGAGAGAAACAAAACCAATGGCTGCTCATCAAAAAAAAAGACAATTATGCCACCGATCTGGAATACGATGCTGAGGTTTTTTTATCGGACACTCAAGGAACCAAACCCGGAAAGATAAAACCTCTCAACCCAACTGAATTAATAAAACCGATGCTCGCCAGCCCAGCGAAAAAGATATTCAGCGACCCAGACTGGGTGTTTGAACTTAAATGGGACGGCTATCGCGTTTTGGCAAACATAAACGATGGTGAAGTAGCCATATATTCACGTAACGGAATTTCATATAACAGTAAATTCGCATCCATAAAAAATGAATTGCAAGCCATTCCGTACGATTGTATTTTGGATGGGGAAGTGGTAATTGTAGACAAAAGCGGTACGCCAGATTTCCAAAAACTTCAAAAATACGATGCTGAAAAAACCAAGGGCCAACTTCGGTATTATGTTTTTGACCTACTTCACTTGAACGGCCACGATACAATTTCCCTTCCGCTTTTGGAACGAAAAAGCCTGCTTCCCGAAATTTTGGATGGTTTGGAAAACGTTCTTTTCTGCGATCATATTGAAGCTATGGGCCCTACGCTCTACAAACGGGCAGTTGAGGCGGGAATGGAAGGTGTAATTGCCAAAAAAGCCAATTCCCTCTACACACCCGGTTATCGAAGCGAAAATTGGTTAAAAATAAAACACAGTAATACGGAAGAAACCATAATCTGTGGCTACACAGATTCCCAAACGGGCGGTTCTATTTTTGGATCCCTAATTTTGGGAATGTACAAAGAAGAAAAACTCACCTACGTTGGTAATTGTGGGACAGGCTTTTCAGCTTCGGAACAAAAAGAGCTTTTGCAAAAACTGCAAACGCTGGAAACAGAAACGAATCCCTTTGGTAAAAAAATTTCGCTTAAAGGAAGAACGCCACATTGGGTAGCGCCAAAACTGATCTGTGAGATAAAATTTTCAGAATGGACTAAAAGCGGGCTTATGCGCCATCCCAGTTACAAGGGACTTCGAAATGATAAGAATTTGGAAGAAGTGGTGCCGCAGCAATCAAAAAAGACTAATGCAAAAGGTGCCAAAAATAGTTCATCACATTTGCAGGTGGGAGATATTTCTGTGCCATTATCAAATCTTGAAAAAGTATATTGGCCCGATGCAGGATATACTAAATACGATTTGATTGACTATTACCTCAATATTTCTGAAATAATTTTACCTTATCTAAAAGACCGTCCACAAAACCTACACCGTCATCCCAATGGCATCAATAAACCCTCTTTCTATCAAAAAGATAACGATACCCTGCCAGATTGGGTAGAAACTGTGCAAATTTATTCCAAATCCTCCAAAAAGGAAATTGAATATCTGCTCTGCCAAAATGAGGCCTCACTTTTATACATGGCAAATTTGGGATGCATAGAAATCAACCCGTGGAACTCTCCCATAAACCAACTTGAGAACCCGACATATACGGTAATAGACATAGATCCTTCAGATAAAAATAGTTTTAAGGAGGTAATAGAAGTGGCGTTGGCAGCAAAGGAAATCCTAGATTTGGCAAAGATAAAAGGCTATTGCAAAACCTCCGGCTCCAGCGGAATACATATTTACATTCCACTGGACGGAAAATACGGTTACGATGAGGCGCGTGATTTCACCAAATTGCTCTGCTATTACATTCGCGAAAAACTGCCAAAACTAACCAGTATGGAACGAGCAGTAAAGAACCGCAAAGACAAAATCTATTTGGATTATCTCCAAAATCGACGTGGCCAAACCCTCGCGGCTCCCTATTGCGCAAGACCAAAACCTGGTGCCCCCGTGTCCGCCCCCCTTTCGTGGAAAGAGGTGAGGCCGGGTTTACAAATTTTGGATTTCACTATAAAAAATATGCCAGAGAGAATCCAACAAACAGGCGATTGGTTTAAACCCGTTTTGGGTAAGGGAATTGATATGGAAGCCGCAATTGACGAGCTCTCCCGATAGAAACTGCAAAACAGCCGCAGTCTTTAAAATATGGGAAAACATAAAAAGCGCTATTACCCCCATTTCTCGTACCAGACTTCGTTGTTGATCTATCCTAACAGGTTCGCACTTCGTTTTTTGTAGGTCGTCATTTTCTAACTCACCACATTTTTTCCTCTGAGCTAATCTCTCTTCGCCCATCCCTTTTCGCCAAAAGTCATAAGAATTATCCTATATTTATGCCCTGATCCTACTTATGAAAAAAACAATTCTTATTGCCCTATTCTTTTGCCTTTTTATGGCTTCCCATTCACAAACTCCCGAGATAGAAAAACTCAACCAACAGATAGAAAACAATTTTCGCACAAACCCCGATTCTACAAAAATCTATTTGATTCGTTTGCTGCGTTATTCTTCAAAATTGCACGATACGGTAGTAGGCAAAACATATAGCAATATAGGCATACAGTATAACAAATTGGCAGTTCCAGATTCCGCGGAATTCTATATGAAAAAAGCGCTGGAATACACTGAAGAATACCCTTTGTCGCACGCCAGAATGTATATAAACCTTGCCATCAATTATCGAATCGGTTCGCGTTATGACGAATCATTGGAAGCAGCAGAAAATGCCATCATTTGGTATAAAAAGGCAGATAACAAAGAAGGTGTGGGCATAGCTTATGGCGAAATGGCTTCCAACTATAATTATATGATGGATAGCTCCAAAGCACTTAAATATCTCAAAAAAGCTATTGCTATTCTTACAGAAGTAGGCAATAAAAGAGATTTGTATATAGTGAAACAAAAATTGGCAAACCTATATTATAACAACGCGGACTACGCTTTTGCTAGAGATTTATACGAAGAAATTCTACCGGTATTTGCAAAAAATAAGGGCACCAATTATTATGTTACTCTTTTAAGTTATGCAGATTGTTTGATTAAACTGGAAGAAAATTATAAGGCCGCCGAGGAAGCATTAAAAGAAGTAGAAAGCGGTTTTCGGGCAATGAACCATAAAGAATATATGTGGATAGGCGTGGGCAATCTCGCGCAAGTTTATAGGGCTACCGGTAAAACACAAAAAGCACAAGAAGCATTTCAGAACGCCTATGAAGGATTATATCAGCTAGACTCCCCTCGCTTTATGGAGCTAAGCGTAAAATACTTAGACTTTTTAAACAGCCAAAAACAATACGCTAATGCCCTAAATGTAATAGACAGGGTAAAAGCCACGGCAAAATCGTCTAGGCTTAAAATGAATGCCGATAACGAAATAGCCTTCTTAAAACAGGCTGTTTCTACCTATAGCCAAGAAGGAATGGTAGAAAATTCTTTGCAATCTTTTGAGCGTATGGATTTCTTGAACGATTCACTCAACACCGTTATCAATCAAGAGAAGTCAATGGAACTTCAGGAAGCTTATCAAAACGATCTGCAGCGCGAGAAAAATCTTGTATTGACAAAAAACAACGAACTTTTGGTTGAAAATAACAGTACAAAAGATAAAATGCTAATGCTCAGCATAGCTAGTTTTATGCTTATACTTATTATTGGGTTTTTTCTTTTCAGGTCGAATAGAAACAAGCTAAATCTGCAACGTGAATTGGTAGCAAGTTTAGAAAACTCCCAAAAGGTTTTGAAAGAGAAGAACACTTTGGAAAGTGAACTGCATCTGGAACAGGAAAGAACTTTGGCCAATAAGGAAAAGGAACTGGTACAAGTATCTTTAGAGATGTCTGATGTACAAAACAGAATATTAGATCTTATAGAAAATCGTGAAAATCCCGAAAGCTCAGAATTATTTGTCACAAAATTGACGGAGCTTCTGGGTCAAAATAATTATTGGAAATACTTTAAGGGCAAATTTGTAGAAGTACATCCTATTTTCGCCTCACAGCTTTCCCAAATGTTTCCCACTCTTTCAGATAGTGAAGTGGCTTTTTGCTGCATGTTAAAACTTCAACTTTCCACCCAGGAAATCGCTTCCCTAATGGGTATAAGTCCGGACCAGGTAGAATCGAAGAAAACAAATCTCCGAAGAAAAATAGGAATGGAAGATAACATTTTAGCCTTTGAAAAACTAATAGACCACCTGGAGTAAAAATTCTAAATCCCAAATCCCAAATTCCAAAACCCGAATTCCAACCAACAACCATCAACCAACAACCATCAACCATTTTTAATTTTCTAATCGTAACTTTGTATATTAAGTGCCTAGAAACAATCGCGCGCATGAAAAAATCATATAAAACAATCGCCAACATAGGCTTCATCTCCAAAGGCATAATCTATTTGGTGATTGGCGTTCTGTCACTTTTGGCAGCTCTTAATATGGGAGGTGAGAGTTCTGGTACTAGCCAAGCGCTCAACTTTTTGGAAAAGCAGCCCTTTGGGCAGTTATTGTTGCTGCTCTTGGGTGCCGGCCTGTTGTGTTACTCCTTTTGGATGTTCTTTCAGAGCATTGCGGATCCGGAAAATATTGGTACGGACGGCAAGGCATTAATGCGCCGCTTCGGCCTCTTCATCACAGGTTTTGTGTACACCTTCATAGCCATACTTACATTTTACCATTTGTTTACGTTAATGGGTAGTGGAGATTCAGCTATTTCATATATAGATTTTCTTGGCCCCTCCTTAATCTCCATTCTCTTTATTATTATAGGCGTGATTTTAGGAATACAAGCCGCGGTTTTAATTGTCGGGGTCTTTAAGGGCGGTCTGCTAGATCAGTTTAATCTGGAAGGTGCAAAGTATTCACGGTATGTTAGGCGTCTAGGTATGTTTGGCTTTTATGCTCGTGCTTTTGTGGTGGCAATCATTGCCTATTTCTTTTTACGCGCAGGAATTTACAGTGGCAGTAACAACATAAAAGGCATACAAGAGGCCTTTGCCTTCTTAGACCAATCTACGTTCGGTAGAATCTTAATGGCCATTACCGCTATAGGTTTTGTATCTTACGGAACCTTTTATGTTTTTCTTTCACACTATCGCAGTTTCGAGAAAAAATAATTTCCCACCCAAAAATCCAAAAATCCAAAAATCCAACCATCCAAAAATCCAACCATCCAACCATCCAACCATCCAACCAACTAAAAATCCCGCACAAATGATAAAGAAAAAAATGAACCTTCGGGATATTAACAACCATTCAGAACAACATTCACAAGGTGATGGCCATTCACACGGCAATGAAAAGGCTAATTTTAAAGCATACCTCCCTGCCATCTTCAGTTTTATATTACTGATAGTTGGTATAGCGATGGATTACTTTGGTGTCGCATTTTTCAAAGACTGGGTTCGTATCCTTTGGTATTCGGTAGCATATCTTCCCGTAGGTTTTCCCGTGATTAAGGAAGGATGGAAAAGCATCAAAAAAGGCGATTTCTTTACGGAATTTCTATTGATGTCCATCGCCACAATCGGTGCGTTTGCTATAGGCGAATATCCCGAAGGTGTTGCAGTAATGCTATTCTATGCCGTAGGCGAATTATTCCAAAATGCAGCGGTAAATCGCGCCAAAAGCAATATAAAAGCTTTGCTCGATGTAAGGCCGAACGAAGCCTTAGTATATCGAAACAACGACTATATTTCAGTAAATCCAGAAACGGTTGCCATTGGCGAAAAAGTGCAAGTACGTGTGGGCGAAAAAATACCTTTGGACGGCATCCTGCTTTCTGAAAAAGGCTCCTTCAATACAGCAGCCTTAACAGGCGAAAGCAAACCCAGCACCATTGCAAAAGGCGAAAAAGTATTCGCAGGTAGTATCAATTTGGATGGCGTAATCGAAATTGAAACCACCAAAGAATTCAAGGATAGTTCCATCGCCCGTATTCTTGAAATGGTTCAAAACGCCACGGCACGGAAATCCAAGACTGAATTATTCATTCGGAAATTTGCAAGGGTTTACACCCCCATCGTGGTATTTCTCGCAATTGGACTTACCTTTTTACCTTACTTCTTTGTAGCAGATTATGTATTTCAGGATTGGTTGTACAGAGCCCTTATTTTCTTGGTTATTTCCTGCCCCTGTGCTTTAGTAATCTCAATCCCCTTGGGATATTTTGGTGGCTTGGGCGCGGCTTCAAAAAATGGTATTCTATTTAAGGGCGCCTCATTTTTAGATGAAATGACCAAAGTGACTACCGTAGTAATGGATAAAACCGGCACCGTGACCAAAGGTGTTTTCAAAATAAAGGAAATAAAATCCATTGGCACGGAGAAAGCCGAAATGCCTGTATCCAGCGAAGCCGAAATGCCTGTATTGAGCGAAGCCGAAATGCCTGTATTGAGCGAAGCCGAAATGATGAAATACCTAATGGCAATGGAAGCGCAAAGCACACATCCCATCGCCAAGGCCATTATGGAATATAAAGCCGATGGTGATAATTTTAAGGCATCCAATGTTTCTGAAATTGCCGGCAAAGGATTAAAAGGAACCGTAAATGGTAAAACCGTTTTGGTTGGAAACAAAGCGTTGCTCGCTTCAAATAACATAGAAGTTCCATTAGAAACGGACACTATTGTGGAATCCATCGTTATGATTGCCATTGAAAATAAATTCGCTGGCTACGTAATCATTGCAGATGAATTAAAGGACGATGCCCACGAAGCCATTAAACAAATTCGCGATGCAGGCATTACAAAAATAATAATGCTTTCTGGCGACAAAGATTCCATAACCCAACAAGTTGCAACAGAATTAGGTGTGGATTGGGCCAAAGGAGGTCTGCTTCCGGAAGATAAATTGGCCGAAGTTGAAAAACTGATGTCCGAAAATAACAATAAAGTGGCATTTATTGGCGACGGAATAAACGATGCCCCAGTCTTGGCAGCGAGCGATATTGGTATTGCAATGGGCGGTTTAGGTAGCGATGTAGCCATTGAAACGGCAGACGTTATCATCCAAACAGACCAACCCAGCAAGATTGCAAAAGCAATAAAAATAGGCCGTTCCACACGTCGCATCGTTTGGCAAAATATTGGCTTGGCCTTCGGGGTAAAAGCAGTGGTTTTAATCCTGGGCGCTGGCGGATTGGCCACTATGTGGGAAGCGGTATTTGCTGATGTGGGTGTTGCTTTATTGGCAATTTTGAATGCTGTGCGATTGCAGAAAATGGATTGGAAATGAGGGGGATAGGTGAGTAGGTGAATAATTGAATATGTGAGTATGCCAAACTTGCATCCCAAGTCAGTTTGAATGTTTTAATTTAGCGGAAAAGCTCAATATAAAATACGCTTTAGTAATCTTATGGAAGTGGTTAACTAATGATTACAATTTCCGAATCCTTCTATGGTTGTCAGGTTGAGCGCAGTTGAAAACCTCTTTGGTGCGTAGCTCACCTGTCACAATTCAAACCCTAAACAAACATCACATAAGCTTCGTTACTATTTTCTAGTACATAGCACCAAAATGCCATTAGTAAAATTCATAATATAAAACGGAATATAAATTACAGGGGATGGTGCTTTGCGCTTCATATCTTTTAGCAAAGAAGTGGCTCCCGACCTTTTCGGAGGGAGACGGAAGGTGGTGTTGATTGTGCTTTGGGGCAGGGCCAGGAGGTTTGTGCCAAAGGGGAACAACTTATCTGTTTGGTTCAGTTGTAAATTGTTTTCAGAAATGCGAAGCATTCACGAGTATCTTAATTTAAAATATAATCCCAGGAGTAATTGTATTTTATATCACTATTCATTTTAAAATAAAACATCAAAATTAAAGAACGAATCCCGCATCCTGCAACTTTGATAAATGACGTTGAATATTTTGAATGTGAAAATCGTTGAGCTTTGTGAAACCATATGCGAAATTAGACACGTATTCCAATTCTCTAGGGGAAAGAACCTTTGCTTTGGTGTCCCAAAGAACCATTTTTATGAGTAGATTAATATTAACAATCTCTATTGAGTTTTCTTTGGACTTCAATATCCCTTTGTCCAAAGAAATTTCATCAAAAAAATGAGGAGAATCCTTTAAAATTATATCCAATATCTTCATCGCGTCTTTTCGTTGATTATCAGATAGGATCTTTTTTAATTTAAGAGTGGATAAAATATTAATTGCTCTATCCTTTTGATGCTGTGTCATTTCTTCTATATCAGAACCTATCTTACTAATCTCACTCCATTTTTCTATCGGAATAGATTGAATTAATGCTTCTTCACTCGCAATAATCCTATCATCCACATCTCTTTCGGTAAGCTGTTTTCTTTTATTTAAATGAACGGGATTGATAAGTAGGGATTTTAAACTGGATAGGTCAATATTTAGTGAGTTATCTTTAATCTTGGACCAACATTCTTCTTTTTTTGCCCATTCTCCATATAGAGAACCTGGGGCATTTGATTTAATAAACTGTTCAACTTTGATCATAATCTCTTCAAGTTTAGATTTAAGAACTTCATCTAAACTCTGTTCTTTCCATATTTTGTATAAATCGAGTTTATAATCTAGCTTGTAGTTGAGCCAAGATAATGAATATGGAACTGTTATATACCGCATATCACCAATTGCATTTGGTTTCACTCCATAAACTTTTTCAGCTTGAGAGAATAGAATTGCTTTTGATATAGCATCTTCAAACCAAATATTGTCTGGTTTTTGACTGAAGTTATAATTTAGAAATTGGGCATAGTTTTTCTGACTTCCTCTTACTACAATATGTGGCCCAACCACAAGTTTTTTTGAATTATAGACTTCTTCATAAGTATTAATATACTTTGCCAATGACTCCTTGGTAAACACTTGACTTCGCGGATTCTGTTTGTCAAATTGTTTTTTCTTGGAGGTAGTTAATCCATGGCGTCCCCTTTCATTTCTATATTGACCTCTTGAGCGTTCGAAAAACCAGCGTGTTTGGAAAGATTGTCCTTCTATTGGGGGAGCCCATATAGTTCTTGAAAGTTTCTCAATTAAAACGTGATTTTCACGATTCGAGCTTAAATCAGAAGCTGACACTCTGTTTTGAGTATTAGCATACTCCGCGATTCGTCCCACTATCTCAGAGAAGTTTTCTCTGTCTTTAACAATCGTAAGTTTTACGGGAACAAAAACTTTCGAGATATCTACTTTGTCCTTTTTCCAAGTGTGATATATGGAAGCGGTTGTCTGCCCTCCATTTACTATTTGAAAATCTTTGACTTGTGCAATTGCTTTTCCTTGGTTGTTGTCCAAATTTGTAACAATCACTTCTTCGGCTGTTGCAGCGATACCATTGTTAAAAGCCATAAACATATGCTGGTCTTTAAGAATTGTATTCCTAATACCTTTGTTTATCTTTCCGGTAAATTGAAGAAAGGAACGAACATTTTGCTCTAAAAGTCGTGCTCCATATTGTTCATAAATATCTACTAAAGCAGGTCCAGGAATGATAGCTAACCAAGATTGATAATCTTTATTTTCCGTTTCGTTGGCAATACACGGAATTTTATATCCTAATTGCTCAAAATTGATTTCAATAGGGATTCTGGATTTGTCAGAGAGGTTGTACAAATAATTAATATCTATTATTCTATAGAAAATTTGATATCCCGCGACAGTATCTGACGTTTTTAAATCTGCTTTTACTTCTCCGTTTGTGATTAAAAAGATATTTACGCGAGTTAAAAATTCTTTTACTTCAGGAACGTTTGCTAGAGTTTGGGCTAAATCGAAAATTTCAGAACTCTCCTCAATCGAATTTATGTAGTCTTTATATATGGAATTCCGAAAGAAATTTTCGACTTTGGAGATAGCCCAATCTAAATCCGTCTTTTTTGTTGATTGAATCTTGGACTCAGAATGATACCATGTAACAAATAAATCCAACGTCTCGTAATTTTCATATAAAGAGTATCCATTTATTTTATGTTCTACTCCACGATTACTCAATTTTTCATCGAAACAAACACGAAAGTTCTCCGTTTCACCGGCATCTGACAGAAATGACAATACCAGTTCAGTGAAAATTTGTTCAGGGTTAGTACCTTCCTCTTCAGAAATTAAACTTGCTTTTACTTCTTCTTGAATGTTTGTATAAAATTTTTGCAGTTCTCTGTTTTCCATTATAAATCCTAATTTATTTCATTGAAAAGTGTGTACTTGTCTATTCTCCATTCTTCAGATTCAGATAAAACAATTGAGTATCTTACATCTCCAACCCCTGTAGGAATCTGACTTTCGGTTATTCTTGGGAAATTTCCAGAAACACGATAGATGTTTTCTTGCCTAATAGTGTAACCTCGTTCTTCATATAAAGAGTAATGAGTATCATAATATCCTGATTCAAGAAGTTTAAGCTTAAATAAATTCAAGGCTAATGTGTGGTCATTCAATAACTCCTTGACTTGTTTAATAATGTGGTTTAAGGACTCTCCATTCCCTTCCCGAACATCTAGAGATAGATGATATAGAAAAATACTATCAATTATAGAATCATCTAGTTGTCTTTCGCTGGTAATATGGATTTTTTGGTGGTTATTTCCGTGGGTGGTTTTTACTTCAACCGCCCAATTTGTATATTGGAAGTCTTGAATTGACTTTTCTGGACCAAGCCAAGACTTTAAACAATAGTTTTTATCTGTTGAATTATTCAAGAACTCACGCAGAAAATAGCCTTCTCCATAAAGCCCTCTTTGGGCTTCGTCTGATAACCCTTGCTTTCCGACTTTTTCAAACAAGGATTGCCATTTTGCCAATCGTTCAAGTAATTTTTCAACCAAGGTTTGTTCGGTAGTTACATCTGATACTCCGAATATCAAGTCTTCACATAAAGTTGAGAAAATATCTTTGTGTTGCTTATTAAGCAACAAAATGAGTAGAAATTTTTTTGATCTATCTCTTTCGTCAGGAAGTGTTTCAATCTTGATGTCTTTGAGTTTATTCCATTGGTTTTCGTCAAAAGAGAATGCATGACTTATTCTAAATGCAATACATCTTAATTTTTCTGGAGCTTTTAAACCAACAAAAATATCAGGCATTACTTCTGCAGAATACCGCTTATAAAGCAAACCAGAGTGATTGGAATTATCACTTTCTAAACCTATCCAAATATTTTCAATCTTCGTCATCTCCATAATCTTCAAAATCTTCTTCAACAACATCAAACCTATCGAGCAACTCTTCATTTACTGCATAAGATACTGGTGCGTTGTAATTACTTTTCGGGAAGCTTATTGCATATCCAACAAATGGATTAGTTCCCGTGGGAAGAGGATATTTTTCAAGACTCTCTTCGGGGTCAAGCAAATAGAATATCAATAATGGTTTTCTTGGGTCTCTTAATTCATTTCTTACTATTTGTCCGTTAGGATACATAGGTTCGCCTTCTTTTTTTCTGTGAAGATTCGTCAATTCCATTGCTCTTGACTTTTCAGCTTCAGTAAAATCGATAAATTCGTCCGAAGGACTTATAATATGTGATTTTCTTAAATAGTAAAGTTGTTCACTTGAATTCTTATCATCCTCAGTTCTTTTCCATTGACCAATTTGAACATTATTACGATTAATGTCAAACTGTGAATGATTTTTAGCATTTGGTTTTGACATTAAAGCAATTCTCCAATCAGTTAATTCTCCATTTTTCAATTGAGCATTAATGAATTGAATTAACTTTCTGGGTTCTGCTTTTTTAAGGTTCTCTACAGATTGAATTCCTTCAAAAAAATTAATGACCTGTTCCGCTGGGATGTCATACCAAACAAAAGCACTTGGCTTAGAAACGAAATTATCAGGTAAAACTGATATGAATTTTTTAATGTTACTAAGGTTATTATCTATAATCGAAATGTCTTTTTTAAACTCGTAAGATTCAACTAATCTTCCTGCCCAAGAAATCTGAACAGTAATTGCCGAACGCATTTTATTTGTTGCAGAAATTTGAAGAACTCCAGGATGTGTTCTAACTTTTAAAGCATATTGCTCTGGAGTCGAACCAGCAACATCCGTCATATAATCAAATTCTTCTCTTACTTCTTCAGATGCATGTGTAATATGGCAGAACCATTCATTCAGTTCTCTACTTGTGAAAAGACGACATAAATCAACATAACCACCTCGATAACCAAACCAACGACCCATTTGCATCAGAGTATCATACATTCTTGATGCTCGTAAATAATAACTTACGGAAAGACCTTCTAAGGTTAACCCTCTGGATAATTTATTTCCACCGACAGCAATTACGGAAAGCCCGTTTTTTCGATCAAAATAGTCTAATGCTTCCCCTGATCCACCGTGAATTGATTTCACTACAATTGGTGCAGCTGCATCGTTCAAATGCTTTAATACTTCAGACCATTGATGGACTTGTATTTGAGAATCTAGACTTTTAAGTTCCGATTCCAAAATCTGTTTTGAAACGGAAACATAAGATTTGTATCCATTTTCATCTTTTTCAAAAGTTCTCTTAAACTCATTTATAATTTCTGAATCATTTTGGTCAATCCCTCTTCTGTAATACAGAAATTGATTATCAACTAATTCGGAAATATGATCCTGCCAAAAAACGAATCTTGAAACGTGAATAAGCATAGAGTTATGAACTGTAGTTTGTCCTCTCAATCTTCTTATGGCACATGTAATTATAAAACAGCGAATTGCTGTTTTTAAGGATTCAGGAAGAGTAGAAGGTTTTTGGTCACTCATTTTATGTCTATCCGGTACAAAATCTCCATAATCATTAATTCTGTTGACAATAGGAAGTACGGTATTGGATTTTTCGTCTTCTTTAAGAGGGCTGAAACCAAAAACTTTTTCAGGACCAATGTAATTTGTAGGCGCTGGTATATTCTTAATAAAATTTCTCGGAAATAGATTTTTGTCATCCAAAGGAATAAAAATATTGGCGAATGGAGTTGCGGTATAACCGACATAAGCATTCTTTCCGAAGAGATTTAATATTTTGGTAATCCAACTATTTATAGTGCTTTGACGTTCAGGGTCATTTGAAATGTTGATTGAAGCATTATCAGCTTCATCATCTATAAGTAATAGTGATTTATTTCGAATTACCCGACCAAGATCATCATCCTCATTAGCTTGTGCTGCTAACCATTGATGAATTCTTCTAAGGACGTGAGGGTTTTTTTTAATAACTGCAACGATCGGTTCAGATGTATTAAAGTTTAGACCTAAAGCATTTGCAGCACCTTGTGTGAAATCTCCTTTATCAATGCTTGACGTTAGAGAATGAGCCACTATTGGAGAGCCAAAATAGGGATCGCCCACACCTATTTGAATACTTCGTTGATCAAAAGCTCTGGTGTGTTGAGTATCAAATCCTAAAAAACTTTCATCAATTCTTATTTGCGTTTGACTTCTAAGATTATTATGAATTCCTGCCAAAACTATAATTAGCCCAAACCCAGCATCAGCGGCCTTACAAATAAGACCAGTATAATTTGCGGTTTTACCTGATTGTACTTGACCAACTACCAAGCCCTTCTTATTGACGGTAGCCTTTAGTGTTGGGTCAAAAAAATTGTCAAGAATGCTATCTGTTATTCTGTCTAATTTATTTATAACATCAGGGGCGAAATTCTTTTCAATTTCCAAATACTCTCTATATCTCCCCCAGAAACCATTTTCAAAGTCAATATTTGCTCTTTTCTCATTTAACCAAGGATTATTTTCGTCTTCTTTTAGAATCGTTCCAAACTCATCTTGTCTAATGGTATAAAGTTCCTCAATCCTTCTAATTAACATTTCACGATTCTCATTTATGAAATACTTCATTTTCAGAACTTCATCCACTGCATCTTCAATTTCCTCTCGAGTATATGAGGAACTATCAGATAAAAGTTGTCTAATATTTTTTATAGGGTCTTTTTTACTCATTTATTAAAAATTCAATGTACTCTGGATAAAAATTATAAGGTTCTGTGTTCAGTATTCGCGCTTTTGCTTTTTCGATTGACAATCCACTAAAAACAAATCCATTAAAAAGCTTTTGCATCGTTTCTTTTATAGCATTGTGGTCAATCCCTTCAAAAGGTTGGCCGTGTGGTTTTTCGTTCTCACTTTCTTGAAGTGTGATTAAGGGAACAGGGATTGTTTCCTCAATGAACTGAATTACCTTTTCAATATCCTTTTTTAGTTCTCCTGATTTTGAAAGCAAATCATCTAGAAGAGGGTGCTTTCGATTAATTTTATAAAATCTTTTTCCGTGCCTTGTCCGTTCCTCCCAAAATGGAAAATATTCATCCGAAGCTAGTTTTCTTTTTAAAACTTTTCCTTTGTGACGATAGACTTCTACTGCTTGATTTCGTACTTCTTTAGCTAATGCTAAAATTTGTTCTCGGAAACGAGAGGGAGGACGAGCGATAGATTTTTTTATATCAATCTGCCAATCATCATCAAAATTATTGGGTAGGTCAATTTGTATTCTGCATAAATCATAATGAACTTCTCTTTTAAAAAGGCCTAGCCAATCACCGGCAACTAATAGTCGTCGGTTACGATAAACATAAAATCCTTGATGGGAAGTCCAACTATCTTTAGGTCCTTTTCCGTATGAATATTGCTCCGGAGAAAGTTTGGAGCGGTGTGGCAGAATAAATCCTTTAATTTTAATTCTACCTTCTTCCAATCGAGTTTCTGGTTTTGTTTGAAGTCCATCAACTCCGATCATAAATGGATCCCAAGGAGTAATTAATCTATCTCGAAAATAAATTTTTAATCCTTCATTCATATATCTGTGAAAGACCATTGATAGATGAGACTTGACTGAGTCCATAATTCCGAGAAATTTGCTTTTTGCAATTTCATCTTCTTCTCTAACGTCTTGTGTCAACCTATCGAGATCCCACCAAATTACACAAGTTCCAGCGTTGCTTAGATCAACTTTATCGATCCAAGCCTTTTCATTGGGTACGAAACGAATCAACTTCCAGGCCTTCTCTTGGTTTACGTAATCCAAATCCCAACTCCAAAAAACTGGTTTGTAGTCAACGGCTTTGGAAACTACAGTAAATTTTCTAGTTTGCGAGAATGATGCTGTTTTTAGTCCTAATCCGAATCTTCCTAAGTCATCCTCATTTCTAGTGTCCAATGGATTTTTACTACCAGGACGCATAGCTTGAATAAGTTGCTCATTATTCATTCCTGTCCCATCATCTAGAATAGACAAAGTAGTTTTACCTCCTTTCCAATCATAATCTACCCAAATGTTTTTTGCGCCAGCAGTAATTGAATTATCGACTATGTCAGCAATGGCAGTTTCAATAGAGTAGCCAATAGCTCGAAATGTTTCAATCATTGAGCTGGCTTCGGGTTCAGCGGAGGTGGATTGTATGTTGGTGTAATCAATCACGACAGTAATGAATCAATTATTTCATCTGTTTCAAAATCAGGCGAACCTTGTCTTGAATAATAATATGAAAATCGAGAAACAATGTCTTTAGTAAAACCTCCGTTAATTGATGCAACTCTTGTAAAACTACTTTCAAAATCTTTAGCACGAAATGAATGTAGCTTTTGAAAATTAATTAATCCCCCTTCAATGTCTTTGTACTTAGGCAGAAAGTGATATTTATTTGAGTATGCATTATGAACAATTTTTTGCAAATCTAGTTTTGCTTCTGCTATTTTTTCAACTTCTACTTTCCCTTTTTTTATGATGCTAATTTTTTCTCCCGCTATTGTTTTGTTTATAGGTTCAATTGAGACCAATAAAATATCTTTTGCTTTCGATTGTGCTAAATCACAAGATGGTGTCAGAACTATGTAATTTGAACTGTCTTCGTTGCTTTGGACTATGTCTCCAGTAAAAACTCGAGGTTTTATAACTGGCGTAATGTATATTTCAGAAGGATGATAATTTTCAAATTCAGAATCTTCAGTTATTTCTAAGTATTCTTGTAAATGTAACAATGTATATCTAAGTAAAGACTTCTGTTTTTCCTCTGGATTTCTTTTTAAATCATTAGTCCATAAGTCAAGGGAGTTTGATAAATGATTCCAAAATATATCATTTATGTAATTTTCAATTATTCCTTTTCGATTTAAAATTTCTGTTATTCCAGTATTATAGATAGCCACAAGCTCCTCAATAAAATCAAAATCAGCATCTCTATCTCTTACCTTAAAAAATGACGTTTCTTCGCTAAGAGATTCCTCAAGATTATGTGATGTGCCTGATATTACGAAAACAGGAAACCTTAAATTATCTTTAACTTCTCTAATAACCTCATTACCAGAACTATCAGTCCCTCCCGATTGTTTTAAATCTAAATCAATAATTGCCCCATCAAAAATATTATCAGAATTTTTAAGTATTGCCAAGGCTCGGTCTTTGTCAGAAATTATGGTTTCAATAATTTTTATTTTCTTATTACCTTTATTGTAAGAGTCAATATCCCTTGTGTAAATTTCTATTACATTGGTGTCATCTTCTACAATAAGTAATTTTAGCTCTTTCATATTTTACTTATTTCTATTTGAAAATATGCACCATCGGAATAACTTCTAGCAGATAGGTCGCCATTTAATCTGTCAATTGCCTCGCCAGCTATGGCAAGTCCCAAACCTGTTCCGTTTATTTTTTTAGAATATCCTGGTTCAAATATCGCACCTGACTCAATCTCCAAACTTGATAATCCTGGACCAGAGTCCTTAAAGTCGATTAAAACTGAATTGACATTTTCTTGTACTGTAATTTCTATTTCCCTTTTGCCAGATTTTGACAATTCAAGCCAATATATGCTGTTTTCAATTAAATTGGTTAAAGCAATATACAAATCCTCAGACCAACCAAATATTGTAATGCCTTTACTTCCAGTAATTGTGACTTTTATTCTTTCGTCTTCCAAGTGAGATTTGAAAACGGCAAAACTGTCTTCAATTATTTGAATTACATTAAAATCAGATTTCTTATCTCTTTTTTGCTTGGCTAATGGTGAAATTCTTTTAAATAATTCTGAGATGAATTTACTATTTACCTTAAAACCATTTATGCTTTTAGTTAGTTCATCGAGGTTTCCCTCATCTTTTGTTGCTCGATAAAACTTTAAATATCGTTCCATTACTCTAGTTTCAGAATTAAAAAATTGTAATGGCTTTCTGCCTTCGTGTAGAATAAAATTCACAATCTTACCTAGAGTTGCTTGTCCTTGGTAAATCGCAATTGTTTTTTCGATTTCTTCTTTTAATTCTGCCTTTTTCTCTTCCTCCTTGGTTAAAATTATATTAATTTCATCAATAGCTTTTTTGTCTATTTGAAGTTCCGATAGCTTTTTACCAATAGTTGATTTAACTTCTGCTAAACTAAATAATGAGTTAATCGTATCTTGAACCTTAGAAGACTTTCCACGACTTTTCTCGCTTTTGATTCTATATGCCAATCTTCTTGTTTCAAGTTCTAATAGAGCCTTTTGGACAAGTTCTTTTAAGCCAAAATAATGCTCATTTTCTTTAAGACCATCCCTCGCACTTTTTTCTTCTAATCCAGAATTCTCTTCGGATTGAATTGTTACAAAACCAACAATTTGATTGTTACTGATTTTTAATGTAAAGTTTTGTATTCTATCTTTATCTAAATCCAGCCAGTCAATCCCAGCATTTCCATATGGTCTAATTCGAAATGAATTTTTATAAACATTGACACCATATACTTCATCAAGCAATTTTTTAGCTTGTCTTTTCCCCATTAGATTTTTTGAAACAGGGTTGATTAAACCTTTATTTATTAAATTATCTATTGCTTCAGGTTCTCTATCAAAAACTCTAAAATCGATTTTTAGCACTCCACAGTATTTACTGTTTCCAGTTAACTCAAAATCTGTCGAAATTTTTTCTTGTTGTACAACTTCAGGATTAACATTGTTTTCAAATAAAAGATTTGCTTTTCCATTCTCTGATATAATTCCCGAAATACGATAATCATAGAATTGAACAATTGGATAAGTATCAATTTTTATGTTTTCATCAATATCTTTAAATGGTGAATTTTCAAAATATAAATTAATTTTAAATTCATCATCTGTAGACTCCTCAAAAGGTGAAATGAGTTTTCGCAATTCGTTTATTAACTGCTCTAATGTATCTTTGTTCCAATAGGATAATTTAGCATCAATTTTCTCAACAATTTCTTCATCTCCATTGTCGTATAACACCGTTTCAGTATACTTTTCATCCTTTGCTATTATAAGTAATTCTGTCCCAGATGATTCTTTGGTTTGCTTTTTTTCGACAAGTAACTCTATGTTTTCAAGCAATTCATCTGTCTTAAAAATTCTCCAATCAATAACTGCTTCTGATTTTTCACCTGTTTCATCAACGGTCGAAAGTGTCATTTCTTGCCCTAAAATTGATGCAGCAAAACGACCGATTCCTTTTCTTCCTTGTAAGACTCTTGAACCCTTTTTACTTATTTTTCTTTTCAGCTTATCATCAGTCGCAGGCACTAACCATTTATTTATTACCGTTTCGAAATCCATCCCGTGACCATTATCTTTAATGGAAATAAGCAAAGCATTTTCATTTTCGATCTTAGTATATTTAAATACTATGTCAACATTAGCTGCATCTGCGTCATAAGAATTTTTAACTAACTCAACTAGTGCAGCATAAGAATCACCAATTAGATCACTTCCAATTGTGTGAATTAATCTTGCTGCTGGTCTGATTCTGTATGTCAAATTATCACTCATAATATCTCCTTAATATTTTCAGCTATAACCTTAGCCATCAATGGTGGAACAGCATTTCCAATTTGTTTGAATGCCGCAGTTCTATTAGCACCTTCTCTTTCTCCTTCGAAATAATAATCGTCTGGAAAGGATTGTAATCGTGCGGCTTCTCGCACACTAATAGAACGATTTTGTTTAATATCTGGATGGATATAATAATGGCCATCTTTTGAAATGTGTGCAACAATTGTCTGTGAATAAGATAAGTCAGCAGCCACAACTTTGAATCGATCGATAAATGAAGTGCGATTATGATGAGTCTTTAGCCTCTCGGGTAAATCATTATAATTTAGGCGTTCTTGATTCTTTTGCCACTTTTTTACAGCAATTTCATAGATCTCTTTATCTTGAGTATTATTTGGTCTTGCAACGTGTTGTGTTAAAATATCAATGCCATTCCTTAAGGAATGAGTTTTAAGATAATCCGTAGTGGAAGTGTGATAATTTAAAAATTTATCCTTTCCTTCCCCAGCTTTAATAGATGGTAAATCTTTCAATAGATCCTCTACTTCAAAGTTATTTTCGATAACTATTTCTTCTAAATTGGGTATGTTCAACTGCTTATCTTTTTGCCAGCCGATTATAATTACTCTTTTTCTATTTTGAAGAACTCCAAAGTTTCGGGCTTCCAATGTGAATAATTTTATTTGATAGCCTTTCTCATTAAAGAGTTTTTCCATTTCAGCTAGATAGTGACCTTTCCGTGCGGATTTTAGACCTAGAACGTTTTCAAATACAAACATTTTTGGTTGATATTTTTCCAAATAGTTAGCATACTGAATAAATAGATAATTTCGGGAATCTCCTGCCATTCCTGTTTTAGACCGTGCCCTACCGACAAGCGAGTAGGCCTGACAGGGCGGACCTCCAATTATTAAGTCAACTTTTCTTTTCCCCAAGAGTTTATCTATCTGTGTGAAAATAGTTTTGTTGTGATCAGTGCCTATTGGAAGATTGATGACTGAATCTAAAAGGCTCGTTGGTGTTTGATCATAAAGATTCTCACGGGAAATTTCATCTTTAAGATATGAAAGATAGATTTCCTTTTTTTTTGAAAGGTTTAAATAATGATATGCAGTTCTAGTTTTTAAAGTGTTGCAAGCGGATTTTTCTATTTCCACATGTGCAACCGGTTCAAAACCAGCTTGGATAAAGCCTTCAGAAAGTCCCCCTGCTCCTGCAAATAAGTCAATGAAATTGTAAGACATGTTCAATTTTATGTTATGTCAAATCTATTAATTTTTTACTGAAAAGTCTTAAATAAGCTGTTCATTATATATCCGGGGCTCTTAATATGAATAATATAACAGATGATTGGTAAAGCTAATAATCATTTTTCGATTTAAATTGAGGGAAACCGTAATGTCATCAAATATTTTTTTCATTGCTAATAATCACATTTTTTAGGTGTCTCACAAAAAAAGTTTTAAAAAAGACAGTAAATAAATCAGCAATATCTTATTTTAATTTTAATCTCTCAATAAATCTCAAATTCTATACACAAACAAATCACGTGCACGGACAGGTCGCGACCTGTCCCTTCCTGATTCTCCTGCTCTCTTCTAAAATACCCCCAAAACCCGCATCCCCCCAGTATCCTTAATCTCCAACAACTCCCCATTCACATTCCTAAAAAACACAACCCCAACTACACTCACTACCGCCACTTCCTCAGGTATGGCAGTAGCCTCGGTTAATTTTAAGTTTAGGCTAATGGGTGCAATAGTCTTTTGTTTCAAAGCAATCGGCTCACTTTCCACAAAGACAGCTGGCGTTTTAAATTTAGGCTCCAAAGGCAAATATTTTTCGTGCTCTAGGCTATATTCATAATTACTCAAGGTAGCGGCACCCAATATAAATTTAAAGTGAGTGGCTTCCTTGGGCGCCGTTATTTGCTCCTTTCGGTTTAGGGTAGGCGAGGTCCAATACACCTCGTTCCGCTCGGGGTTCAAAGTGGGTTTTTCTTTTATTCCGCCAATGCTATACACCAATGGCCGCGCATTTATAAATTCAAACCCTTCCAGCATTCCTCCGTTTTTTCGCAGATCCAGTTTCCGTTGTCCGCGTAAACCTTCGCCTTTGCCAACTACCAAGCGCATCGCTCCGTTCAGCCTGCCAGAAAAGTAACGGTCGCTTATGCCTTCCTTCTGCTGCAAAAAAGCCAATCGCAATACTTTGGCAGCTTTGCTCGCTCCGCCCATCTCCATCATACCGTCACGCGTACCTTTACTTCTTGGATTTTTCAGTATTCGCTGCTTACTTACCGTAGCTTTCAGTTTTACAATAGTGCCCTTTTCATCCTGGCTAAAGCTCATCCCACCCATACTGCCGGTCAGTTTCAAAAGATCATTCTTTAGTCGTGCCATATCTAGCGTTTTTAATTATTGTCCAGAGTTGCAAATAAACAACGCAAGCCAATAATTGGTTAAACAAGAAATTTTAAAAGATAGCAAAAACACCTAAAGCGCTAATGCCTATCAACTGGGGAGAATAAAAGTAGCGTTTCAAGCAGGCAGAAGCCCACAGTATAAAACACTTTGAAAATCTAAACTAAATTAATTTTTACAACTAAGCAAATTCCAATTCCAAAACTCGTTTAAATGCACCCAGCCAAAATAAAGAACTAAGGGTGTTAACACTTAAATTTTAAAGAGAAATTACAAACCAAATTTTCCAAAACAAAAACAAATAAAAGCAGTTTTAGTAAACAAAACTGTAGTAGTACAAATCAAAGAATCGACCATTATAATTAAACCTTAAAGAAGCTTTCTTTAATACTTAAGGAATACAAAGTCCAGCTGAGGTCTAGATCAAGTCCAGCTAAACTCAAGAAATGGAGAAGGTTTAAATAGTCGTAAAGCTAAATGCTAAATCATATCAAAAAAGAGTAAACAAATCCCAAATCAACGAATCCCGAATTAACAAATCCCGAATTAACAAATCCCAAATCCCGAATTAACGAATCCCAAATCCCCGAATCAACAAATCCCAAATCAACAAATCCCGAATTAACAAATCCCAAATCTCGAATCAACGAATCCCAAATCCCAAATCAACGAATCCCAAATCCCGAATTAACGAATCCCAAATCCCAAATCCCCGAATCAACAAATCCCAAATCAACAAATCCCAAATCCCGAATTAACAAATCCCGAATTAACAAATCCCAAATCAACGAATCCCAAATCCCAAATTAACGAATCCCAAATCCCAAATCCCCAATTACTAATATACAATCAAAATGACCGAAAATCACAAATCAAAAAAAAATAAGTAAAGAAGTCAGCGCACAAAAGGCTTAAGGCAATAAATTTTAATCAACAACTAACAGATTTCCGCAACAAAAACCCACAAACCCACAAACCCACAAACTCACAAACTAACATATTCACGCACTAACATATTCACATACTCACATATTCACATACTCACAAACTCACGTAAAAAAAACAATACCTTTGCACCCACAAAATAATTCACAGAAAAGACAATGAAAAAGACATTCGACGTACTAATAGAAATCCCAAAAGGAAGCCGCAACAAATACGAATACGATTTTGAACTAAAGAAAATCCGCTTTGACCGTATGCTTTTCAGCAGTATGATGTATCCTGCCGATTATGGTTTTATTCCAGAAACCTTCGCACTGGACGGCGACCCATTGGATGTTTTGGTTTTAGGAGGCGAACCAACGTTCCCAATGTGCGTGATGCAAGTAAAGCCCATAGGCGTTTTCCACATGGCCGATGAAAAGGGCCCGGATGAAAAGGTAATCTGCGTCCCAGTTTCCGACCCTATTTGGAGCAGCCTGAACAACCTTTCTGATATAAACCCACATCTAGTGCGCGAAATAGAACACTTCTTCCAAGTTTACAAAGATCTTGAAAAGAAAAAAGTAGATGTAGGCGGTTGGGGAGATGCAAGTGAAGCAATAGATATTTATAATCTATGTGTAAAACGCTATAAAGACACGCCAGAAGTTCAAGGGCATTTCAGTATTTAAGAAAATTACTTTATTGAAAGAAAAATGACTAAATATTAAAGGGCATAAGATATATTACAATTCTCAATTCTCAATTCTCAATTCTCACGTCTCACGTCTCACGTCTTGATTCTTGATTCTTGATTCTTGATTCTTGATTCTTGATTCTTGATTCTTGATTCTTGAGTCATATATATTAAGTCTTATCCTCCTATGTCATTTTCTTGTTTCGTATCCCAACCTATTTCCCTATTTTTGCAATCGCAAATTTGAAAACCAACCTTAATTAAAAATTTATGGAATCAATGATGATTTATGCGCCTATAGCAATGGCGGTATTAGGCTTAATCTTTATGGCCGTTAAACGCTCTTGGGTAATGAAACAAAACCCGGGCGATGGTAAAATGAAAGAAATAAGCGACCACATTTATGAAGGTGCCTTAGCCTTCCTTAACGCTGAATACAGATTACTTGCTATTTTCGTAGTTATTGTAAGTATTGCCTTAGCAGTTGTTTCATACGTTGTTCCAACAACACATATATTAATAGTAGTTGCATTTATATTCGGTGCTATATTCTCAGCCCTTGCAGGTAATATGGGAATGAAAATAGCAACCAAAACAAACGTTCGTACCACACAAGCTGCCCGTACAAGTTTACCAAACGCGCTTAAAATATCTTTTGGCGGTGGTACCGTAATGGGTCTTGGTGTTGCAGGTCTTGCAGTATTAGGTCTAACAGCATTCTTTATCTTTTTCTTTCACTTCTTTATGGGCGGTGTTTGGACAAATACAATGGATATGACTATCGTTCTTGAAACATTAGCAGGTTTCTCTCTTGGAGCAGAGTCTATTGCATTGTTCGCAAGAGTAGGTGGTGGTATTTACACAAAAGCTGCCGATGTAGGTGCAGATTTAGTAGGTAAAGTTGAAGCTGGAATTCCAGAAGACGATCCACGTAACCCAGCTACAATCGCTGATAACGTTGGTGATAACGTAGGTGACGTTGCCGGTATGGGTGCCGATTTATTTGGTAGTTATGTAGCAACAGTGCTAGCAGCAATGGTTTTAGGAAACTATGTTATAAAAGATATGGGCGGCGCCATTACAGACGCTTTTGGCGGTATTGGTCCTATTTTATTGCCAATGGCAATTGCTGGTACAGGTATCATCATTTCAATTATTGGTACTATGCTAGTGAAGATAAAAAGTAACGATGCGAAAGAATCGCAAGTTATGGGTGCTTTGAATGTTGGTAACTGGGTTTCTATAGTTTTAGTGGCTGTTTCGTGTTTTGCTCTTGTAAAATGGATGCTTCCAGAAACTATGAATATGAGTTTCTTCGGCGAAGGGATTAAAGAAATTTCTTCAATGCGTGTGTTTTATGCTACATTGGTTGGTTTGGTTGTAGGTGCTGTAATTTCATCTGTAACCGAATACTACACTGGTTTGGGTAAAAAACCAATTCTTAAAATAGTACAACAATCATCAACTGGTGCTGGAACAAACATTATAGCAGGTTTGGCTACGGGAATGATTTCTACTTTCCCTTCAGTATTACTTTTTGCTGGTGCTATTTGGGCATCGTATGCTTTTGCTGGCTTTTATGGGGTTGCACTAGCAGCTTCTGCAATGATGGCAACAACTGCTATGCAACTTGCAATTGACGCTTTCGGTCCAATTTGCGATAACGCAGGTGGTATTGCCGAAATGAGCGAACAAGAACCAATTGTTCGTGAACGTACCGATATTCTTGACGCTGTTGGTAATACAACTGCTGCTACAGGAAAAGGTTTTGCGATTGCTTCTGCTGCGTTAACCTCTTTAGCACTTTTTGCTGCTTATGTAACTTTTACAGGAATTGATGGAATTAACATCTTTAAAGCTCCAGTTTTAGCGATGCTTTTTGTGGGAGGTATGATTCCGGTTGTGTTTTCTGCCTTGGCAATGAATGCGGTTGGTAAAGCTGCAATGCAAATGGTGAATGAAGTAAGAAGACAGTTCCGTGAAATTCCAGGAATTATGGAAGGAACCGGCAAACCAGAATACGCTAAATGTGTTGATATTTCTACCAAAGCAGCTTTAAGAGAAATGTTGTTGCCTGGTGTTTTAACCATTGGTTTTCCATTACTTATTGCTTTCGGTCCGATGCTTTTCGGAATGAACAATATGGCAATCGCCGAAATGCTTGGTGGTTATATGGCCGGTGTTACCGTAAGTGGTGTGCTTTGGGCTATTTTCCAAAACAACGCTGGTGGTGCTTGGGATAACGCTAAAAAATCTTTTGAAGCTGGAGTACTGATTGACGGTGAAATGACCTACAAAGGAAGTGATGCCCACAAAGCAGCCGTAACTGGCGATACCGTTGGTGATCCTTTCAAGGATACTTCAGGACCATCTATGAATATTTTGATTAAACTTACGTGTTTAATTGGACTTGTAATAGCGCCAATTCTTGGAGGCCACACTAATGAAACAATGGCTACTGAAACTTCTTCCCAAGAAGTTTACTTTATTGATGCCGAAGGAAATAAAACCATTTTGACCGAAAAGCAAGTTCAATATATTGAAACCGGAAGTACTATCTCAGAAGGTGAAGACCTAAAGGATAAAACTGAAACAATGGTTGAAATGTTAAAGAACGACAATAACGACCAAGTAACTGCAAATGTTACAATCTCAAAAACCGTGGATGGCGTTGAAACTACAGAAACCAAAACTTTCACCGGCACCGAAGAAGAAGTTCGTGCGCAACTAAAGGACGTTGACGGAATGAAAATCAAAATAAAGGATAAAGAATAAAGGGAAAATCTCAAATAACAAATTCCAAATCACAACCTGTCAAGTTTTAAAAACCTGACAGGTTTTTTAATGTCAATAACCCAATAACCCAATAACTCGTAACTGATAATTTAAAATTTTCCTATCTTAGCCTTGCTATGGATTACGAAGACTTAATAACACTCGCAATCGCCTTTGGTTTGGGAATGCTTGTGGGTCTCCAACGGCAGAAAAGCAAACACGAAATGGCGGGTGTGCGCACTTTTACCCTTATCTCAATTATGGGGGTTATTGCAGCTTTTTTGGCTCGGGACTACAACAACCCATTTATTCTTCCCTTGTTGGGAATATGTTTAACCGCCTTATTGGTAACCGCCAATATTATAAAACTTAAAAAACTAAACGACATTGATGTGGGCCAGACTACAGAAGTTGCCGCCCTGCTTATGTTTGCGGTCGGAGCTTACTTGGTTATGGGCGATCGCGTGGTCGCTGTTATTGTGGGAGGCTCCCTGGCCATTCTACTTTATTTGAAGGAACACCTTCACAATTTTATTGAAAACCTCAAGGAAAAGGATCTTGCAGCTATTATGACTTTTGCAGGTATATCTCTTGTAATCCTACCCCTGCTGCCTAATAAAACTTATGGCCCCCTGGATGTATTGAATCCGCAGAATATTTGGTTTATGGTAACCCTTATTGTCGGTATAAGTGTTGTTGGATATTTCATCTATAAATTTGTTGGCAAAAAAGTCGGTATTATTTCCAATGGAATTCTGGGCGGTCTCATTAGTAGTACAGCCACCACCGTAAGCTATGCCCGAAAAACAAAGGATACTGAATCTATAAGCAAAATGGCAGCATTTGTAATTACAGTGGCTTCGGCTGTTGCATTGGTTCGGGTCATGGTTGAAGTAGGAGTGGTTATTCCCGAAAAGCTGCCCAAACTGGTGTTGCCACTAATAACAGTTTTTGTTCTAATGGTCTTGATATGTATAGGGTTGTTCTATTTCACCAATAAAAATGGTGGGGATGAAAAAATGCCCGAGCCCAAAAATCCCGCACAATTTAAAAGTGCTTTGATTTTCGGGCTTTTGTACGGAGCTATTTTATTGGCAGTAGCCTTTACCAAACAGGAATTTGGAAATGACGCCCTTTACATAGTCGCCATCATCAGCGGACTAACCGATGTTGACGCAATAACACTTTCACTATCACAACTTATGAAAGGCGGTGGTTTAAACACTTCCACAGGCTGGCGGCTTATTCTTTTGGCCTCTCTGTCCAATCTACTTTTTAAGGGAATTATGGCGGCCGTTCTCGGGACGCGACAGTTGGCCAAGTGGATAGGAGTTTCCTTTGGAATCACAATCGTCTTTGGGTTGTTGCTAATGTGGCTTTGGCCCGAGGCTTGGCACTTATAATTGCGTATGTTCAAAAAAGACCCAATCCAGATCATCACTTTCCGAAGCTACGGAACACCAAACCATTTGTATGTAAAGGGCCGCGCTCTGGAAGATGAAAATATAGACCTTTCAAAAAAAGGGTTTTTCAATCTTCTTTGGAATACCTACAAACGCTTCAAAACCGATTTGGTAAAAAACGAACCGCTAGTTTTAAAACTTCCCGACGGAAGAAAAATTGAAACCAAAACCGACGAGCAGGGTTATTTTTTAATTGATGAAACCATCGAAAATATGCTGCCTTTAATTGATGAAAACGGCTGGTTGAAGTATGAAATTTCTTTTGCTGAAAAGTTTCCCAAAAGAATAATTCAGGAGAATAATATTTTTTTTGGTGAAGTAATGATTCCGTCCGAAACTGCTAAATTCGGTTTAATCAGTGACATTGACGATACCATTATGCACACAGGCCTTACTTCCCGATTTAAATGGCAAGTTGCGAAGAATACTGTTTTTAAACGCGCCGAAAAAAGAATTCCGCTGGAAGGTGCAGCAGATTTTTATGAAAAGTTGAAAAATGGAAAATCGGGCAATGACCACAATCCAATTTTCTACGTAAGCCACGGCCCGTGGAATCTTTACAGATATTTGGAAGTATTCCTCGAGAAAAACAATTTTCCGAAAGGCCCAATTCTTCTACGTGATTTCGTGAATCCTTTCGCCAAAAAATACAAACCCGAAAAACCGCAAAAACAAAAGGAGATTATCAATATTCTGGAAACCTATCCCGAGCTGCGTTTCATTTTAATTGGCGATAGCGGCGAACACGACCCAGATATTTATACCGAAATTGCCGAAGCACATCCTGAACGTATTCTCGCAATCTATTTGCGAAACGTAAACCACAAAAAGAGGATGCTACGTGTAAAAGGCCTTTTTGAAAATTATGAAACCGTGCCTGTATTATTAGTTGAAAATAGCAAAGCTGCAATTGAACACGCAAAGCAGATGAAATTTATTTAAGCTGAAAAATTTTCGTTTTCGAGAAAGAGTCGAGAATGCGTCATTTTTTTGCTACGACTAAAAAAAGTTGAAAAATGGGTGAAAACTAGAGTCTATAGATGCTTTTGTTTTCAAGTCGTGGTTCCAAAAGTCCTTTTTATTGCATCCGCTCAAAGTATTCATAAGTAGCAAGCTGCGACTGAACCTTCTTTTCTGAATTTCTCACATATTCGTTTTTCTGCTCTGCATCAATAATGCGGGCTTTTACGTTGTCTTCCAATTCTATGTTTATAAGGTCTAGAATAGTTCTTTTGTGATCTTCATCCAAAATAGGTGCAACCACTTCTATGCGGTGCGTTAAATTGCGTGTCATCCAGTCTGCAGAGCCAATATAAATTTGTGCGTCGCCGTCATTTCCAAAAATATACAACCGCCCGTGCTCCAGAAACCTGTCCACTATGCTAGTAACGTAAATATTTTCACTTTGCTCTTCAATCCCGGGAACTAGGGAACACATTCCTCTAATTAGCAATCGCACTTCTACTCCCGCATTGCTGGCTTTGTAAAGTTCCTTTATCATTCCTTCGTCCTGCAGGCTGTTCATTTTTAAAATAATCAAACCTTTTTTACCTTCATTCGCTAGTTCTATTTCCTTTTCTACTAAAGCGGTGAACCGCTCACGGGTAGAAAAAGGAGAAACTAACAGTTTTTTGGTTTTGGGCACAATCATATCGCGCTCCAAAACCATAAACACTTTCTTTAAATCTTTGGTGATTTTTTTATGGGCAGTCATCAGGCCGAAATCTGTATAAAGGGTCGCCGTATTTTCGTTGAAGTTTCCTGTGGCAATATATGCGTAGCGCTTGGGTTTGCCTTCAACTTCCCTTTCAATATAAAGTATTTTTGAGTGTACTTTAATGTCTGGATAACTGTAAATAACGCGTGCTCCATTTTTTCTGAAAATAGCACCCCATTTTAAATTGTTGTGTTCGTCAAAACGTGCTTTCACCTCAATAAAAATAGTTACATCTTTTCCGTTTTTTGCAGCTAGGGCAATGGCATCGTTTAGGGCAGATTCATCCGCGGCACGATAAATAGTCATCTTTATGGTGGTCACCAAAGGATCGTTTGCCGCCTCCTGCATCAATTTTATAACTGGTTCAAAACTTTGATAGGGGTAATGCAGCAGTTGGTCTTTTTTATTTATTACTTCAAAAATAGACTCGCAATTTGCCAGAATGGGGTGGGGAAGCGGTGGCAGTTTTTTATATGAAAGCTTTTTCTGCGTTGGGTTTGGAAACTGCATAAAATCCTTGAAATTATGGTAGCGTCCTCCCATAACCACATCAGTATGGTTTACATCCAGCGCCTTTTTCAGAATTTCGCGGAAGTGATCTGGCATTTCGGGGTCTATCAAAACCCGCGTAGCCTGTCCGGTGTCGCGTTTGGGAAGTGCTTCTTTTATTTTTTCCATCAAATTGCCGGAGAATTCGTCTTCAATATAAAGTTCCGCATCACGGGAAGTTTTTAGTGAATGGAATGCCGTTTCCCTTTTTTCCGAAAACTCCTTTTGCAGATTGAATTTCAGAATATCATCAATAAAAGTGATGTGGAATGATTTTTCACTTTCTGAAGGAAACACGAAGAACCGTGGTTCTGTTTCGGGTATTTCCACCATCAAAAATTCATCTTCCGCAGTCTGTGCCGCCAAATAGAGTCTTTCATTTTTTACAAAGACAGAATGATCTTCCGTACAGGGATTACAACTAATTTCGGTGATTTGTTTTAAGCTCTCTTCGTAGTATGTAGTGGCAATTTCCTTTTGTTCCTCCGAAAAATCTTCGTGGCGAATCAAGTGAATTCCCTCTGACGCCAACTGCGGAATTATTTCTTCATTAAAGATTTTTCCGAAATCATTTTGCTGAATATCAACCTGTTCTTTAATCTCTTTTAAAACCTTATTGGGTTTGGATATTAGTTTTTTCCGAAGCGGTTTTTCAATATTCTTTATTTGCCGAATGTCTGAAACACGAACACGGAAAAATTCATCAAGATTTGAGGAAAAGATTGCTAAAAACTTGATGCGCTCGTAAAGCGGATTTCTTTGGTCTGCCGCTTCCTGGAGCACGCGATGGTTAAAGCGCAACCAAGAAAGGTCGCGATGATAGAATTTTGTGTTGTAGAGTGATGCCATAAGCCCCTTTCATCCCCAAAGGGGAAATAAATAGTTAGCTCACAAATTAGTAGTAATTGTTTTAAAACGAAATGTTTTAATTAAATCTTATGATTAATCTGAATTCTGTAATTCCCCCTTTGGGGGTTAGGGGGCTAAAACAATCCATGAAGCTCTGCGTCTATCTTGTTGATTACCTGACCCAAATGCTCCGGATCGTCCACAAAATTTAGATTATCTACATCCAGAATTATAAGGTTGCCTTTGTCGTAACCGTGGACCCAAGCTTCGTAACGCTCGTTCAGACGGCTTAGGTATTCAATGCTTATAGAGTTTTCATAATCGCGGCCGCGTTTGTGAATTTGATTTACCAAATTCGGGATGCTACTTCGCAAATATATCAACAAATCCGGACCTTCGGTAACGCTTTCCATTAGCTCAAATAGCGAACGGTAGTTCTCAAAATCGCGGTTAGTCATTAGGCCCATGGCATGTAGATTTGGCGCAAAGATGTAGGCATCTTCGTAAATGGTCCTGTCTTGAATTACACTTTTTTCCTTTTCCCGAATTTCAAGGATCTGGCGGAAACGGCTGTTCAAAAAGTAAATCTGAAGGTTAAAGGACCAACGCTCCATTTGGTTGTAAAAATCGTCCAAATAAGGGTTGTCATCTACTTCTTCATAATGGGCTTGCCATTTGTAGTGTTTTGCCAATAAACGGGTAAGGGTGGTTTTTCCGGAACCTATATTTCCTGCAATTGCAACGTGCATAGTTATTCTTTAATTGGTGGGGTTAATTTAAAAGTGTGCAAAATTTCGCCGTCATAAATATACAGGAAATCATTGGTAAGCTGCAAATCTTTAATTGTTATTTCGGGGAATGACAGCTTCACGGTTTCGCGGGAAATGGCATCATTACGCTTCGCGAAATCGGGAATGTAGTATAGTGAATTTTCTTTCAAAGCGACCAAATTTTCATTCTGTTGAATGATTTTTTCATAGCCTTCCGAAGGTACTTCGTTCAAAATACTTCCGTAAATATTAAAAGCGCGAAGTTTCTTTTCTGTCAATGTGAAACAATAATTGAAATTACTTGCCTGTGAAAGCAGTTTCCCCGGGAAGGGTTGCGAAACCACAGTCTGCAATTTCGAACCGTAATTGTACATTTCTAATTGCTGGGTGTCCACATTAAAAAGCCACAAGCTATTGTTGCCCGCATTTGTAGCAGTGCTCACGTTCAAAAACAGTGGGAGGTTGTTAAAATTGATGCGCTCAATCTCGTTCAACTTGTTATCCAGCATCACAACAGTATTGGTGTCCTGAAAAAACGCAACCACTTTCAGCGGATTTATAATATCTACGGAAGTAATCCGCCCCAATTGCAGATCATTGAAAATAAAATTGCCGTCCGGACCCTGTTTATTGATTACCCTATTTTTTACGAAATAACTGTTTTTGTAATTGTCGAAACCTATAAACCTATCTGCAATAAGCGGAACCTTGCTCAAGGGAGCGAGACTTTGCGCAATGCTTAATTGGCAAATAAGCAATAAAAGAAGGAAGAGCTGTTTCATAGATTCCGCAAGTTACAAAATGAAGGTTTTATTTAAACGAAAAAGAATGTAACAGATTATAACTTGGTTCGTCTTAGTGATAACAACTATTTTTGTTCAAACAAGTTAAACTATTTTTAAACGTTTTGGTCAAAGTATCTTAACTTTGACTTTAACAATCAATAAATTCCTATGACAAGATATATCTTTATTTTTCTACTACTGTTTTCTTTCGGAATAAAAGCCCAAAACATTAGCGGCCAAGCCTATTATGAATCCAAAACCACCGTAGATCTCGACGCATTTGGAGGTGGTAATGGTGAAATGTCTGAAGAAATGAAAAAGGCAGTGGGCCAAATGATGAAAAGCGCACTGGAGAAAACCTATATTCTCACTTTCAATCAATACGAATCTATCTATAAAGAACAGGAAACGCTGGATGCAGGTCCAGTAAATCCCGGTTTTAAAATGATGATGAGCAGTTATACGCCGGGTGCCCAGTATAAAAACCTGAAAACTAACCAAATTGTTGAGGAAAATGAATTCTTCGGAAAACAATTTTTGGTGACAGACTCCATCCAAACCTTGGATTGGCAAACAACGAATGAGTCAAAACAAATTGGACAATACATCGCTTTTAAAGCTACTGCAATGAAAAAGGTTGATCCGAATGATTACAGCATGGCGCGTCCAAAAAAGAAAGAATCATCTGCCGCTAAAGCTAAAGATGACGAAGGAAAGGAAAATGCTGAAGTAAAAAAGGATTCCGTCCAACCGCAAGACCCAATGGATATGATTGAAATTCCAAAGGAAATTGAAGTTACAGCTTGGTTTACACCACAAATCCCAGTAAGCAACGGCCCGGGCGAATTTGCGGGACTTCCCGGACTTATTTTGGAGTTGAACGTTTACAGAACAACCCTTTTGTGCTCCAAAATAGTGATGAACCCAAAAGATGCCGAAAAAATTGAACCCCCCAAAAAAGGAAAGGAAGTAACGCGTGCCGAATACGTAAAAATAGTAAAGGAAAAAACAGACGAGCTGCGCGAGAATTTTAGAAATAGTGGTGGCAATGGCCGCCGCGGCGGCGGATTTGGCGGATAAATAATTTTTTCAAAATTCTATTATTCCTGCTTTTTTAATAATAAATTTTAAATAATAAATGTAAAAGTTAAAAGTATTGGTTAAAATTATCTTTGAATTTTACACTTTGAGTTTTTATCCATTTTTCACGTTTCACTTTATCCTTTTACATTTTGCGGTTCAATCCTGATCACTTTCATCTATTACCTCCTATATTTTGAAAATCCAAATAAAAATTATGTGCAAAATCCTTTGTTTAGTTCTCTTTTTTTTGGGATTTTCCCTTTCCGCACAAAGCATTAAGGTCAAGGGTACCATTAAAGACAGCATCGGCAATCCGCTGGAATTTGCAAATGTTATTGCCAGTATAAAAGCTACGGGTAAAACTGAATCTTACGGCATTACCAATTACCAAGGGCGCTATCAATTAGATCTTCCCAAGGGAAATAACTATATTTTAAGAGCTAGTTTTTTAGGTTATGAAACTAAGGAACAAACAGTAGATGTTCCCGCCGACGCCGAAAATATCGATTTGGATTTCATCTTAAATCCGCAAGAAAACCGATTGGATGATGTGGAAATTGTTTATGAAATGCCAGTTACGGTAAAAGGCGACACCATTGTTTATAACGCAGATAGCTTCACAAATGGCGATGAACGAAAACTGGGCGACGTGATGAAAAAACTTCCCGGAGTTGAAGTAAACGAAGATGGTGAAATACAGGTTGAAGGTAAAACCGTTACCAAAGTAATGGTTGAGGGAAAAGATTTCTTTGACGGCGATAGCAAACTTGCGACCAAAAACATTCCCGCAGATGCAGTGGACAAAGTGGAAGTGCTCCGCAACTACAACGAAGTGGATCAAATGCGTGGTCTTGGAAACGACCGCGATAACGTTGCGATAAACATCAAATTAAAAGAAGGAAAGAAGAATTTCTGGTTCGGGGAGGTTACAGCCGGAGCGGGATTGGCAGATGAATACGGTGAAGAAAATGGCCGCTATTTAGTGCATCCAAAACTTTTCTATTACAGCCCGAAATACAGCATAAATGTAATTACTGATTTCAACAATATTGGGGAAGTGCCGTTTACGTTTAGGGATTATTTCAACTTTACTGGTGGATTTAAAAATTTCAACAAAGGCGGTGGAACCAATTTTAGAATTAGCGATAGTGACCTCGGATTTGCGGTTTCACAGAACGATCGTGCAAAAAGTATTGACGCGAAATTTGTCGCCGGAAATTTCAGTTATGCGGTAAATGAAAAACTGGATATAAGCGGCTTTGGAATTTTGAGCGACAACAAAACGAACATTGTTAACAATAGCATTCGTCAATATATTTTGACTGGAATTACTGAAAACACAAATACCAGCAATGATCAGCGCAACCAATTGGCAATGCTGAAACTGAGCAGCACTTACAAGCCAAATACAAACTTTCAGCTGGATTATGATGCGCTGATCAAAACTTCGAAGCAAACCGAGGATGATGCCACAATTTCTATTGTTGGCGGAAACCAAAACGACATTTCCGAAGTGAAGGAGAACAAGCCATTTTCAATAAATCAAACGGCGAATGCTTATTTTACTTTAAACGATAAGAACATTTTCGCAGCAGAAGTGCAGCATTTGTATCAAAACGAAGATCCGTTTTACCAAGCGGTGCAGGATTCCATTCCGTTTCGTGGTGTTTTTACAGTTATAAATCCGCTGGATCCTTTCAATAGTGATTCGGATACATTTGATCCATTGGAACAATCTGACCGATACAGTGTCAATCAAAACAAAACCGTAAAAAGTAATAAGCTGGATGCAAAGGTTGATTATTATTATGTTTTGAACAATGTTAGTAATCTTAATTTTACGATTGGAACTACCTATAGTAACCAAAAATTCAACTCTAGTATTTTTCAGATTTTGGATAATGGTAACCGAAATGATTTCACTGAAAATGATTTCAACAACGACGTAACCTATACTTTTACGGATGCTTTTTTCGGACTTCATTATAAATTGAAAAGCGGGAAATTCATTTTCACTCCGGGCGTTACGCTCCACAATTACAATTTAAAAAACGAGCAATTGGGAACGACTGCAACTCAGAACGATTGGATGGTTTTGCCAGATATGAATGTGGTTTTGGAATTGAAGAAAAGCGAAAATTTGCGATTCAACTATGCTATCACTTCAGAGTACAGCGATGTAAACAATTATGCCCAAGCCTATGTTTTCAATAACTACAATCGTCTTTTCCGAGGAAATAGGGAGCTGGAAAACTCGCTTTCACACAGTTATAATTTAACGTATTTCAGTTTTAATCTTTTCAATTATACAAACATTGGCGGGAATTTAAGCTACACCCGCCGAATTGATGCCATTAAAGCAAATACTGAATTGGTAGGCATCAATCAAGTGAGTAGCCCTTTGAATTTTGATAGCAACTTCCCAGACGAAACATTTTCAGCAGTGGGGAGATTCAGCAAAACCATAAAAAAAGTTCAGTTTAAGCTGGATGCCGCTGTGTTTTTAACCAAAACAAACAATACTATAAATAATGAAATACAGGAAAGCCAAAGTCTTACGCAGAACTATAACGCCAGTGTACAAAGTAATTTCAAAAGCTTTCCAAATTTTGAAGTGGGCTACCGTTTTATCAGTAATGATTACGACAATGGTGGCTCGACCCAAACATTTTTTACAAATCGTCCGTATGCAAATGTGAATATTCGGTTTTTGAAAGATTTCAATTTCTTTGCGGAGTGGGATTATTATAAATACACTAACGACGCCAAAACTATTGAAAACAGTTATTCCTTTTTCAATGCAAATTTATATTATCAGCACGGCGAGAGTTCTTGGGAATTTTCAGTGCGTGCGACCAATATTTTGGATACCAAATCCATAAACAATGACAGTTTTAATGATCAATTCAATACTACTTCGCAGTATTTTGTGTTGCCACGTATTGTAATGTTCGTTATAAAATATGATTTGTAAACGTCATTGCAAGCGAAGAATCTTTACTTTTGACACATAATTACGTAGCCCTAAAAGTCTAATATCTCAAATCTAATAGCGCAGCGGTCTCATATCTACTTTATGCGAAACATCCTCCTAGGAATTGTAATTGCCTTTGTAATCGTTTTTGGTTTGCGTTATTGTGAAAACCAGAAGGATACCCGTGAAACTTTGGAAGCAAATACGGCCCTCATTCAAAAAGAACTTAAAAACGTGGGCAAACTAATTGTTACCGAAGGAAGTTATGCGCAGGTTTTCAGTTATAATGACAGCAAAGATTTAATGTACGGCCTGTTCGATGCCCGAAAAAAAGCATTGATTGTTGTAAATGCGAAAGCAACGATTGCGTATGATTTAAGCCAAGTGAATACCGAAGTTGATGAAGCCACCAAAACCGTAACTATCACAAATATTCCCGAACCCGAGCTTTCCATAAACCCAAATATTCAGTATTACGATGTTACCCAAGATTATTTGAATCAGTTCACGGCTTCAGATTACAACAAAATAAAACAACGCGTTGAAAAATCGCTTCGAAAAAAAATAGAGGCTTCGGAACTTCGCACGAATGCTGAAAACCGTTTGATTTCAGAACTTCAGAAAATTTATATTTTAACCAATTCTATGGGTTGGACTTTAAAGTATAATGGAAACCCAATTGAAAAAGAACAAGACTTTAAGAAGTTGAAATTATAACATATATTCCGTGGCGTATCCATTATCTACCAACCAAATATTTACATCTAGATCTCCAAGCATAATGTTTGCAAGATAACGGCCGTACTTTCCCTGTTTATCTTTATAAGAGCGAATTTGCACTTCTTTATCCAGTATCATTTCCCTTAAAATATCTCGGGCTATAATACCCTGCTCTTTTTCTTCTCCTCGAATTTCTGGAGTGTTTATGCCATAAAGACGAAGTTTCATTTCCTGAGTGTGAAGGAACCCTAGGTCTACTAGAGCCGTAACTGTATCGCCATCGTAAACGGCGATAATTTTTGCTTTGTAATGATACATAATTTCAGATTTTTTGGTTGGTTGTATAAAGCTACAAAAAACTGAAATTCAATCGATTGAATATTTTAAATATTTATTCCCCTCCCTTTGGGAGGGGTTAGGGGTGGGACTAAAGTTTCTGGCTCAAACTGAACCAACCACCACCATTCATCGCTTCTACACCGCTGCTTTTTAAAATGGTCGCGGCGCTTGCACTGCGCATTCCGCTAGCGCAACAGGTAATTACGGGTTTGTCCCATTTTTTTATTTCGCCCATTTTTGAAGATATCTTTTGAAGCGGAATGTTTTTGGAACCCGGAATTGCTCCACTTTCATATTCGCCTTTGCTGCGCACATCAACGATGATGGCACCGCGGCTTTTAAAATCCTCAATCTTCTTTGTTTTGTTTCCGAATAAAAAATCAAATAGTCCCATGTTTACTGCCCGAGAAGTCGGGCAACTTTTTAATTAATCTTTATTTTGGACACTGAGCGAAGCCGAAGTTTCAATAAGCCCCAACCCACCATCAATCAAATGTGCCACTTTTGGTTTTTGTTGCTTCAAATGTAAAAGATGTTTCAAGATTTCTTCGGAAAAATCTGATTCAGTTTGTGCAACCAATTCATAAATTTCCAACGGAAGCAACCAATCTGTTGAATGGTTTTCTTTTACAGTTTTAAAAATTACTTCTAATCTGTCCCCCTCCTTCGAAGGAGGGGTTAGGGGAGGATGTTCTTCCCGAATCTCCCGAACTTCTTTATAAAGTGAATTCAACTCTCTTTCTTTTTCCGAAAGCTGCACACGAATAGTCTCGCTTGAGGAAACGTGGTTCACCGAATCAAAAGAATTATAATCCGCTGCACCCGCAAATGCTGAAGCAATTTCCTTGCCCACGGCCATATCAAAATCGCCCATTTCTGGGGAAAACAATACTTCGTTTTTATATTTTACGGTGCATTCTGTAAATTGAATTAACATCAATTCTCCTCTTAAATTTCGCATTCCGGTTACGTTCAAACCTGCTACGGTTATTCCGCTTTCAAACTCAAAAGCAATAGGTTTTCCGTCATAAAAATTATACGCCTGCAAATCGCGCGGCCCCATATTTTCAATAGATAAATTAATGCCTTTCAATTTCCCCAAAGGCGAACGGAATCCTTTTCTATGCCGAAGTATTCCGTGGCCAATCACTTCTTTTTCGCGATAGCTAAGTGCGGTTTCTCCCTCAGTTTCAAAATAAACCACTTCATTGTCCTCGTTTTTGATCATTCGAGAAAAATGACCGCTTATTTGAAGTCCGGTACTAATTTCAATAGTGCCAAGTTGTTTTGATTTTATAAGTTTTTTCAATCCGCGCCATCCACCTTTTCGAACAGCCATTGTATTTGCAAATTCTTCCAAAACTTCCTGTAAATAAGCAAAATCTGGCGTTACATAAAGTTGCGGTTGTGGTTTTGTAATATCGAAATCTTGATAGGCCGCTTCAATGGAATAGGGAATTTTCTTCACTTCATCTTTCATACACCAAACGCTTTCGCCAATGGAAGAAAGCAGCCCTGCGCCATAAATCTTCGGATTTTCAACCGTGCCGACCATTCCGTATTCCACAGTCCACCAATGCAAATTTCGAATCAAAGAAATCTCGGAAGGTTTCACTTTTTTGTTTTGAAGTTCTTCAACGCGGTTCTCGGCTATTTCAATTTTTAGAAGATGGCTATTTAGCGCCATATTTTCATCTCCCCCCTCGGGGGAGGCCGGGTGGGGGCTTTCTTTCAAAATAGAAAGTTCACGAACGGCTTCATACATATCAATATCGTGCGCACTGGAAATAGCTTTTGCGCCCACTTCCCCGAAACGTCGCAAATACTCAGCATAATCCGGACTGGCGATAATAGGTGCGTGTCCGGCACCTTCATGAATAATATCTGGCGCAGGCGTGTATTCTATGTTTTCAAGTTGGCGGATATCGCTGGCAATCACGAGCACTTTATACGCTTGAAATTCCATAAAAGCGTTGGGCGGAATAAATCCGTCAACCGCAACTGCTGCCCAACCAATTTCCTTCAAAATACGGTTCATTCCGTACATGGATGGAATTTCGTCTATGGAAATACCGGTTTTTTTAAGACCTCCCAAATAACTTTCATGGGCAACCTTTGCCAGATAATCCACGTTTTTTCGCATTACATAACGCCAAACGGCTTGGTTTATGGGCGTATATTGCTCATAATTCTGTGGCTTTATGTACTGTTTTAAATGCGGTGGTAACCGGTCTAACAATTCGTTGGTTTCAATCTTGCTTTCCATAATTATCAAAAGTACTGAGTTTTGTTTTGAAAACGTACAGCTCCTTCCCCTTTTTCACTTGCATCCGACGAGGGAGGCACGACCGAGAGGAATGCACGGTGGCTTTTTTGCTTTTCCGCAAAAAAGTCGGAAGGGGTATTTCCTCTTTTTCACTTGCATCCGACGATGGAGGCACGACCTAGAGGAATGCAAAGTGGATTTAAAATCTTTTTAGATTTTAAAAGACGGAAGGGGTAATTGGGTCTTGTTTTGTAAATTGCATCAACAATGAAAGCAATTTCCAGAAAAGAAGAAATAATAACAACCGCAGCTCGCCTCTTTAACGAAAAAGGTTATAAAGCAGTTTCTATGCGCGACATCGCCACGGCAATGGATATTAAGGCTGCGAGTCTTTACAATCACATTAACGGAAAGCAGGAAATACTTTCGGAAATTATTTTAAAAGTTGCTGAGGAATTTACAAAGGGAATGACAAACGTGGTTGCTGAAAACAGTTCGGCGATTAAAAAAGTTGAAAAAGTAATCGAGCTTCACATAGATATAACGGTAAACCATTCCGATGCACTTGCCGCTTTGAATAACGATTGGATGCATTTGGAGGAAACAGATTTAAAGGCGTTTGTAAAAATGCGGGAAGATTACGAAGAAAATTTCCGAAGGATCATAAAACAAGGAATTGAAGCGGGTGAAATAAAACCATATCATCCCGAAGTAATACTGTTTTCAATACTTTCTACACTGCGAACCCTTTATTTGTGGTATCAAAAACGCGGAAAATTGGATGTGAATATTCTGAAAAAAGATATGGTTTCGGTATTGATAAAGGGTATTGTGTGAGGGGCAATTTATCACAAAGTTAATAATTTGCAATTCTAACTAACAAGCGTTAGTTTTGTTAACCTAATTCGACAAAAACACGTGGCGAAATTTCATAAAATAAAAGTAAAGAACGTTTACAAAGAGACCGACGATTGTTCGGTAATCACATTTGACGTTCCTGAAGAATTGGCCGAAGAATTCCACTTCCGCCAAGGTCAACACTTAACTTTGAAAGCTGATATAAATGGCGAAGATACCCGCCGTTCCTATAGTTTGTGTTCCAGTCCGGTAGATGATGAATGGAAGGTTGCCGTAAAAGTGATTCCCGGTGGTACTTTTTCAACCTTTGTAAATTCAGAATTAAAAACGGGAGACACGCTTGAAATCATGGAACCCAGTGGAATGTTTGGGGTTGAAATTGAACCAGACAAGGAAAAAAACTATCTGTTTTTTGCGGCCGGAAGCGGAATTACACCAGTACTTTCAATGATTAAAACACATTTGGCATTGGAGCCAAATGCAACTTGCAAGCTGTTTTATGTGAATAGAACGGCGAAATCCATTATCTTTAAAGAAGCTTTGGAACAGTTGCGCAACGAATATTTTGGAAGGCTGGAAATCTATTATTTTTTAACTAAAGAGCGCCGCGATATTGAACTTCTGAATGGTCGTTTTGATGATGAAAAGATGGAGGTTTTAACCAAAACCTTTATCGATATACCTGATACCAGCGAAGTGTTTTTGTGCGGTCCCGAGGAAATGGTGAGTTACGTGAGCAACTATTTAATTGAAGCTGGCTTGCCAAAAGAATTGATTCATTTTGAATTGTTCGTAACAGGATTAACCGAAGAAGATAAAAAACGCGCCGAACGTTTGGCGCAGCAAAATGTTGAAGGTGTTGAAATAACTATTGTGGATGGTGGAAAAGAGTTCCAGTTTACAATGACAAAAGATTTTGACAATATTCTCGATGCCGCCTTAGCCGCTGGTGCAGATTTGCCATTCGCCTGTAAAGGCGGCGTCTGCAGCACTTGCAAATGTCAAATTTTAGAAGGCAGTGTAGAAATGAAAGTAAATTACGCTTTGGAAGAAAAGGAAGTGGCACAAAACTTTGTGTTGAGTTGCCAAAGTGTTCCAACTTCCAAAAAAGTAAAAGTAGATTTTGATGTATGATGAATCTTCCTGTAAGGTTTCAAAAACCTTGTAGGTCTATATAAAATAATATTATGAGCGAAAAAGGAGCATTAAATAGAATAACAATCAACCCAAAGATTTGCCACGGCAAGCCTGTGGTAAGAAATTTGCGTTGGCCTGTAGAGGTTATTTTAGATATGTTGAGTTCGGGGATGAGTAAGGAAGAAATCGTCTCGGATCATTCCGAACTTGAATTAGAAGATATTCACGCTTGTTTGCAATATGCCAAACTATCTGTATCGGGAAAATCAATTCTTGAAGCGAGTTAGATGAAATTTTTATGTGATGTTCATATTTCTATAAAAATAGCAAAATCAATTGAAGATTCAGGCTATAAATGTGAACACATAAAGTAGAATACTAAGAAAGTGGAATACAACCGACGATGAAATAATACGTTATGTAGATAAAAATAATCTCATTTTAATAACCAAGGATCAGGATTTTAGAAATTCATTTTTATTGAATTCGAAACCGAAGAAATTGATAAAGATTGATTTGGGAAATATCTCAAACGAAAATCTTTTGAAGATTATGAAAGAGATTCTGCCAATGATTGATAGCGTAAATAGAGGAAATATTAAATTTATGATTGAAGTTTCTGAAAACACTTCATCTGTAATAATAAAAGAATAGGTTATGAGCGAAAAAGAAGTAAAGAATCTCGAAGAAGTTTTCGAAGCCCGCATTGCGCGCGACGAAAAAATAGAGCCGAAAGATTGGATGCCAGAGAAATACCGTCAAACACATATTCGGCAAATGAGCCAGCACGCCCATTCTGAAATTGTAGGGATGCTTCCCGAAGGAAACTGGATTACCCGAGCGCCTTCATTGCGAAGAAAAGCGGCATTGCTTGCAAAAGTTCAGGATGAAGCCGGGCACGGATTATATCTGTATTCTGCTTGTGAAACTTTGGGAATTTCCAGAGATGAACTTTACGAACAATTGCATTCCGGAAAGGCAAAATATTCCTCAATATTCAATTATCCAACAGTAACTTGGGCCGATATGGGGGCAGTGGGCTGGTTGGTTGATGGCGCTGCGATTATTAATCAAGTGCCGCTTTGTAACACTTCCTTTGGGCCTTATGCTAGAGCGATGGTTCGCGTTTGTAAAGAAGAAAGTTTTCACCAACGCCAAGGATTCGAAATTATGTTAACCCTTTGCCGTGGCAGCGAAGAGCAAAAAGCAATGGCGCAAGATGCGCTAAATCGTTGGTGGTGGCCAAGTTTGATGATGTTGGGACCAACCGATGCGGAATCAGTTCACACAGAGCAATCGATGAAATGGAAATTGAAGCGAAAAAGTAATGACGAATTACGTCAACAGTTTATAGATCAAACAGTGCCACAAGCAGACCTTTTGGGAATTACTGTTCCCGATCCAGATTTAAAATGGAACGAGGAAACCGGACATTACGATTTCGGCGAAATTGATTGGGACGAATTCTGGCAAGTTGTAAAAGGTCACGGTCCGTGCAACAAAGAGCGAATGAATGCCCGTGTAAATGCATGGAATAATGGCGAATGGGTCCGTGATGCCGCAATGGCTCACGCTGAAAAAAATGCAAACAAAAAAGTAGCTAAAGCAAGTTAAGTAAGTATTGAGTATTGAGAAATTAGTAATTAGAACTTTACGATTATGAATGTATTGAATGATTTAAAAGTTTGGAATAAAGCAATGGACATTGCGGTTGAAACGTATAAATTATCTTCAAAATTTCCAAAAGAAGAAAAATACGGATTGACAAGTCAAATACGGCGAAGTGCCGTTTCTGTTCCGTCAAATATCACAGAAGGTGCAGGGAGAATTACAAAAGGTGAATTTAAAAACTTTATTAGCATTGCAAATGGTTCAGCCTATGAGCTTTTTACTCAGTTAATACTTTCACACAAACTTAATTTAGTATCTGAAAATCTGGTAGAACCTATTCTTAAAGAAGTAATAGAAGTAAAAAAAATGAATTACGCATTAATTAAATCTTTAGAGAAATAATGAATAACTCAGTACAAAATACTAACTACTCAATACTTTGTTTATGAAAAAAAACTGGCCCCTTTGGGAAATATTTGTACGCAGTAAAAACGGATTAGAGCACCGTCACTTCGGAAGCCTTCACGCTGCTGATGCCGAAATGGCAATGGAAAATGCCCGCGATGTTTACACTCGCAGAAACGAAGGCGTGAGCATTTGGGTGGTGGAAAGCAAAAATATTACTGCTTCAAATCCTGCAGATAATGGTGAAATGTTTGAACCTGCCCAAGATAAAGTATATCGTCATCCCACTTTTTATGATTTGCCTGACGAGGTGAAACACATGTAAATGAAATCGAAACTGAAATCGAAATCGAAATCAAAAAAAATGATTTGATGAAAAATTATAATTTAGATAGTCGTTTTGAAGATTTTGCTGCTTCAGTTGTTATTCTTTTCAAAACACAACCGAACTCATTTGCCGCAGATTATTTAGCAAAGCAACTTATAAGATCAGCCTGTTCATCTGCACTAAACTTCGGCGAATTTGAAGGAGCCGGTTCTGACAAAGATCGAGCCAACAAACTTAGAATTTCATTGAAAGAATTACGTGAGTCACTTAGAAATTTAAACATTCAAATCAATGCAGGACTTATTGATATCAATGCAGTTACTTCAGTAAAAAATGAAAATGACGAACTTATTATAATCGTCGTTACACTTATTAAAAAATATAACTAATAAATTCGATTTCGATTTCAGTTTCGATTTCAAACTTTTAAAATGAGCAATCTATACAACTACATCCTAACAATCGCCGACAACTCCCTAATCCTAGCGCAGCGTTTGGGTGAACTTTGCGGTCACGGCCCCAGTTTGGAAACCGATATTGCGCTAACCAATATCTCTTTGGATTTGCTCGGTCAAACACGAAGTTATTATCAATATGCCGCCAAGTTAAAAGGTGAAGACAAGACCGAAGACGACATCGCTTTCCTAAGAATTGAAAGGGAATACAAGAATTGTTTGCTTGTTGAACAACCAAACACACATTTTGGATATACAATTGGGCGACAATTTTTATTTGATGTCTATCATTTAATGTTGATGGAAAAATTGCAAAACAGTCCGGATGAAACACTTTCAGCAATCGCAAAAAAAGGAATAAAGGAAGTAAGCTACCACAAACGATTTTCAAGCGATTGGGTAAAACGTTTGGGCGACGGAACTGAGGAAAGTAACCAAAAAATGCAAGAAGCAATAAATGATCTCTGGCGTTTTACGGATGAACTTTTCTTTATGACGGAAGCTGAAAAGGCTATGGCAAAAGAAGGAATAGGCATTGATGTTTCAACCTTCAAAGAAAAATATTACAAAGAAGTTTCTGAAGTTTTAAAAGAAGCCACGCTCACTGTTCCCGAAAATAAATATTTCACTAAAGGTGGAAAAGAAGGAGTTCACAGCGAACATATGGGCTATATTTTGGCCGATTTGCAATATATGCAGCGTACTTATCCCAATATGCAGTGGTAGGCAATGCTCAATGTTCAACTAACAATTTTCAATGTTCAATTAAAAAATGAATTATGGAAAAGAAATTTGATTTAGAAGATAGACTTATTGGCTTTGCAATCTTGTGCATTAAAATTTTTACTAAAGTGGAATATAATTATGCGATAGACCATTTGTCTAAACAGCTTATCCGTTCAGCAACAGGAGCTGCACTAAATTATGGAGAAGTGCAAGGAGCAGAATCTGCAAAGGATTTTACCCATAAAATGGGAATAGTTTTAAAAGAATTGAAAGAATCGAGAGTAAATCTTAAAATCTAAATTGGAGCAGAACTTATAAAGGAAATCGAAAAAGCTGAAAAATGCTTAAAAGAGTGCGAAGAATTGACTGCAATTTTCGCGAAAAGCATTCAAACCGCAAAAGCTAAGAAAAATTGAAAATTGAGTATTGCTAATTGAAAATTGAAAATTTAAATATCGATAGTTCTTTGGTCGAAACATTATCATCCGTTTCAGACCCGGAAATTCCCGTGCTTACTGTTTTGGATTTGGGCGTAATTCGCGAAGCAATTGAAAAAGATGGAATAATTTATATAAAATTAACGCCAACCTATTCAGGTTGCCCAGCAATGGACGTTATCGGCGACGATTTAAAAAAGGCTTTTTCAGAAATAGGGAAGCAAGCAAAAGTCGAATTGGTACTTTCGCCAGCGTGGAGCAGTGATTGGATTTCCGAAGAAGGTCTGCAAAAAATGGAAGAATACGGCATTGCGCGTCCGCTTTCAGAATCAAACGATATTGATGTTTTATTAAATAGTAAAAAACTCGTAAAATGTCCACAATGCCAAAGCACAAACACGCATTTGGTAAGTCAATTTGGTTCCACGGCCTGTAAAGCACTTTTTAAATGCGACGATTGCCTAGAACCTTTTGATTATTTTAAATGTCTTAAATAGACGTTAGATTTTAGATATGAGATATGAGAAAGCTTAAAATTAACTTTAAACTCCCAATGTTCCTTCCCCTTTTTCAGGGGAAGTTGGCCCCGACTTTTTCGTTGGGTACGGAAGGGGTAAAGCTAAATAAATACATATGACTATAACCACCCATATAGAAAACAAAATAGCAACCTTAACCTTGAACCGGCCCGAGGTTTTTAATAGTTTCAATCGCGAAATGGCATTGTTGCTTCAAAAAGAACTTGATGCCTGTGAAAAAAACCCTGAAGTTCGGGCAATAGTAATCACTGGCAGTGGAAAAGCTTTTTGCGCCGGACAGGATTTAAAAGAGGTTACTTCCCCAGATTTGAATCCGGGTTTTAAAAAAATCCTTGAAGAACATTACAATCCAATCATTTCTCGAATCCGAAGTATTGAAAAACCTGTAATTGGCGCCATTAATGGCGTAGCCGCCGGAGCGGGAGCAAATATTGCTTTAGCTTGTGATGTTGTAATTGCATCGGAAAACGCAAGTTTTATTCAAGCCTTCAGTAAAATAGGATTGATTCCTGACAGTGCTGGAACGTTCTTTTTGCCGCGACTTATTGGTTTTCAAAAAGCTTCGGCTTTGATGATGCTGGGCGATAAAGTTTCTGCCGAAGAAGCCGAAAAACTGGGAATGGTTTACAAAGTAGTTTCTTCAGAAAATTTTTCTGAAGAAGTAAATATCATTGCAAACACATTGGCAAATATGCCCACAAAGGCATTGGGTTTGACAAAACGATTATTGAATAATTCGATGAACAATTCTTTGGAAGAACAATTAAATTTGGAAAGCAAACTTCAAATAGAATCTGCCCAAAGCGAAGATTATGCAGAAGGTGTTGATGCATTTGTGAACAAAAGAAAACCGAATTTTAAAGGAAAGTAAAAAAACCGAAAAATGTAAAACCGAAAAATGTAAAATGTAAAAGTGTTTGTCAACAATACTTTTAACTTTTACATTTATCATTTAAAATTTATGATTAAAAACGTTGGAATTATAGGAAGCGGAACAATGGGTGCTGGTATTGCACAAGTGGCTGCCACGGCCGGTTGCTCTGTGAAATTATACGATACAAAAACGGAAGCTTTGGAAAAAGCCAAAGCTGATTTGGAAAAAATAATGGACCGTTTGGTTGAAAAGGGTAAAATCGATTCCGAAGAAAAAAAACGTATCCAAAACAATATAAAATACGTCAGTTCCCTAAAAGAATTGAAGGATTCTGATTTAACTATTGAAGCGATTGTTGAAAATTTGGAAGTAAAAAAGAACGTGTTTTCAACGTTGGAAAAGTTTGTGAGTGATGATTGTATTATTGCGTCAAATACTTCATCATTATCCATTGCGTCCATAGCTTCATCTCTTGAAAAACCTGAACGCTGCATCGGGATTCACTTTTTTAATCCCGCACCGTTGATGAAATTGGTTGAGGTTATTCCTGCAATCCAAACTTCCGAAGAGATTTTAAAGATTTCCGTTGAAACTATTAAAAACTGGGGGAAAACGGTTGCCGTGGCAAAAGACACTCCTGGATTTATAGTGAACAGAGTTGCCCGCCCATTTTACGGTGAAGCACTTCGTATTTATGAAGAAGGAATTGCTTCATTTGAAGAAATTGATTCAGCTATGAAGGAAATTGGAAATTTCAGAATGGGCCCGTTTGAGCTGATGGATTTTATTGGTAACGATGTAAATTACATAGTAACCGAAACCGTTTTTGAAGCATTCTATTACGATCCGCGTTATAAACCTTCTTTCACCCAAAAACGTTTTTCCGAAGCTGGCTATTTGGGAAGAAAAAGCGGAAAGGGGTATTATGATTATTCGGAAGAAGGAAAAATGTCAATTCGAGCGGTTCCACTGAGCGAAGCCGAAGTGCAGTCGAGAACGAATTCTGGAGAGAAAATTTCAGATGAAATTATTTTTGAAAGAATTCTCGTAATGCTCATCAATGAAGCCGCCGACGCCTTATTTTGGAACATTGCTTCCGCAGAAGATATAGACAATGCGATGACAAAAGGCGTAAATTATCCAAAAGGTTTATTGGCGTGGGCAAATGAAAAAGGAATTGATTGGTGCGTTAAAAAAATTGACGAGCTTTATAATGAATATCACGAAGATCGCTACCGTTGTTCACCGTTGTTGCGGAAAATGAAAAAAGAGGGCTTAAGGTTTGAGCTGTGAGCTCTGAGCTCTGAGCCGTGAGCTATGAGCTATGAGTATAGAGAAATAATAAATTCTTGAAAATATGTTTAAGAGTGAATATCAGTTTAGTTTTGAGAATCTATTGATATATCAAAAAGCAATGGTTTTCGGAGAAACTATTGATAAAATGGTTGAGTCTTTTCCGAAAAAAGAAATGTATCGATTGTCCACCCAATTCTGTCGCGCCGCAGATTCTATTGCAGCAAATATTTCAGAAGGTTCGGGCAGTACTGACCCTAATTTTAATAGATATTTAAAAATGGCCTGGGATTCCAGCCACGAATGTGTCACTTGGAATTCAAAAGCTTATTTTAGAAAATATATAACTCACGAAGAATTTGAAAAAAACAGAAAAGAACTAACCGAATTGGGCAAAATGATTTCAGCGCTGCGGCGTAAATTAGTAACAAAGTAAATTTATGGTTAAAGACTCAAAGCTCACGGCTCACGGCTCACGGCTCAAAGCTGAATTAATTCCCAAAAAAATGCTCAGCCAAGACGCTTTCAGCCAATGGCTCGGTATTGAAATTTTAGAGGTGAAAAAAGGAACTTGTAAGGTTGCAATGACTGTTCGGAAAGATATGTTGAACAGTATGCAAAAAGCCCACGGCGGCATCAGTTATAGTTTAGCCGATACCGCGTTCGGCTTTGCCGCAAACACGCATGGAAAATATGCTGTTTCCATTGAAACATCCATAAACCATATTGAAGCATTAAACGAAGGTGATTACTTAACGGCGGAATCCGTGATCGAAAAAGTAAATAACAAACTCGGTTTTAATATCGTTGAAGTAAAGCGTGGTGATGAATTGGTTGCGCTTTTTAAAGGCGTTGTTTACAGAACATCAAAAGATTGGGAAGAAGACTAACCTGCAAGGTGTTGTTTTCTTTTTGCGATAGCGGAAAAGAAAACCTCCTTGTAGGTTTGATGCTTGATTTTAAATTAAACTAACAACTATAAACAAATAAATTATGAAATGGCAAGGCAGAAGACAAAGCGGGAACGTGGATGACCGACGTGGAATGAGTAAAGGCAAGTTGGCAGCAGGTGGCGGTATAGTGGTTACATTGATTGTACTAGCTCTAAATTTTTTTGGTGGTGAAACCGGGCAACAACTCGCTCCTATTGTGGAGCAATTGGGAGGTAGCCAATCAACGCAACAAACGGAGCAAAGAGACCTTACTGCTCAGGAAAAAGAAATGGGAAATTTTATGGCTACCGTTTTGGCAGATACGGAAGATGTTTGGAGTCAAATTTTCAAAGACAACAACTTGGGCGACTATGAATATCCTAAGATGGTTTTGTTTACCGATGCCGTGAGCACAGCCTGCGGAAATGCAAGTTCTGCTTCCGGTCCATTTTATTGTCCAGCAGACCAAGACTTGTATATGGATTTGGCTTTTTTTGATGAATTGAAAACACGTTTTGGTGCGCAGGGAGGCGATTTTGCCATTGCTTATGTAACTGCACACGAAATAGGCCATCACGTGCAAACCTTGTTGGGTACTTCGCAAAAAGTGAGACAATTGCAACAGCAAAACAGAAACGAAGCTAATCAACTTTCGGTGGCAATGGAACTTCAAGCTGATTTTTATGCAGGGGTTTGGGCGCATTACAATAAAGAATATTTGGAAGAAGGCGATATTGAAGAGGCTATGAGTGCGGCAAACGCAGTGGGCGACGACGCCATTCAAAAAAAAACCCAAGGCAGCGTGAGGCCAGATAGCTTTACCCACGGAAGCTCTGAACAGCGTATGAAATGGTTTATGAAAGGCTATAAAACTGGCGATATAAAGCAGGGTGATACCTTTTCGGAAATTTTAAATTAAAAAATTTAAAACCGAAAAATGTAAAACTAAAAATGTAAAAGTCAGTTTGAGTAATACTTTTAACTTTTGCATTTAACATTTAAAATTTTGCCTTTAAAATCGAAAAATGTAAAACCGAAAAATGTAAAATGATAAAGTGAAAAGTTAAAATAAATATGATTTACAGGAGCGATTGGTGAAATTTTCAGCAATGGTAGTTAAGAATACATCATTAATAGAAAATAATTATGCTTCCCAACACTTAATCAAACAATTGATTAGGTCTTCCACGGCTGCAGCTTTAAATTATGGTGAAGCTCAATCTGGGGAATCTAGGAAAGATTTTATTCATAAGATGAAAATATGTCTAAAAGAACTAAGGGAATCCCAGGTTAATTTACAAATCATTTCGGAAGCTGAATTGGTAAGAGATGAGGAAAAATATAAAAATATTATAAAAGAATGTAATGAACTCGTTGCTATTTTTACAGCAAGTGGTTATTAAGGCAAAATCAAATATGTGATTAATAAAGCACTAAATAATTAAAAATATAAAACAGTAAAATATAAAAGTCTATTTCTATAATACTTTTAACTTTTGCATTTAACATTTAAAATTTTGACTTTGAAACAAGCATATATTATAGACGGAATACGAACCCCAATCGGTAGTTACCAAGGAACACTTAGCGCTGTAAGAACAGACGATTTAGCGGCTTTGGTAATAGCTGAAATAGTAAAAAGAAATCCGAATATCCCAAAAGAAGCCTACGATGATGTAATTCTCGGCTGTGCAAACCAAGCCGGGGAAGACAACCGAAACGTAGCGAGAATGGCAGCCTTGTTGGCTGGCTTGCCCGTAACGGTTCCGGGGGAAACGGTAAACAGATTGTGCAGCAGTGGTCTTTCAGCAATCATTCACGCCAACCGAGCTATAAAAGCGGGTGATGGCGATCTGTTTATTTCCGGCGGAGTTGAAAATATGACGCGTGGTCCGTATGTAATTGCAAAGCCTTCTTCCGCTTTCGGAACCGATGCAAAAATGTACGATTCCAGTTTTGGATGGCGTTTTGTGAACCCCAAAATGGCCGAAATGTACGGTACAGACGGAATGGGAAACACCGCTGAAAACTTAGTTGAAAAACACAATATTAACCGCGAAGATCAAGATGCTTTTGCTTATCACAGTCAGATGAAAGCCGCAAAAGCACAAGAAAGTGGAAGGCTGGCAAAAGAAATTGTTCCTGTGGAAATTCCGCAGCGAAAAAAAGATCCGATTATTTTTAAGGATGATGAATTCATAAAACCCGAAACAACCAAAGAAGTTTTAGCGAAATTACGTCCCGCTTTTAAAAAAGATGGAAGTGTAACCGCAGGAAATTCTTCGGGTTTGAATGACGGCGCTGCTGCGACTATCATTGCTTCGGAAGATGCCGTTAAAAAATATAATCTAAAACCAATCGCTAGAATTGTAAGTTCTGCAGTTGTTGGAGTTGAACCTCGCATAATGGGTATCGGCCCCGTTGAAGCTTCAAACAAAGCTTTAAAAAAAGCGGGTTTAAAAATGGAAGATATGGACGTGATTGAGCTCAATGAAGCATTTGCTTCACAAGCTTTGGCGTGCATCCGCGAATGGGGACTTAAAGATGACGACCCACGTATTAACCCAAACGGTGGTTCCATCGCCATCGGGCATCCGCTTGGGGTTACGGGAGCGCGGCTTGCTTATTCTGCAGCTTTGGAACTTCAGCTACAAAACAAACGTTACGCATTGATTACGATGTGCGTGGGTGTGGGACAGGGATATGCTGCCGTAATAGAAAAAGTTTAAACCGAAAAATGTAAAATTCTAAAGTCTAAAGTTTATTGCCTTTTACATTTAAAATTTATTTGATGAAAACACAACATTACATATTAGGAAATTGGGCGGAAGGCAAGGGTGAAGGTACGCCAATTCTCGATTCGGTAACCGGCGATCATTTTACGAACGTCACCACCGAAGGGCTGGATATTCCTGAAATTCTTCAGTACGGTCGCAACAAAGGCGAGAAGCTTCGGAAAATGACCTTTCAGGAACGTGGCTTAATGCTGAAAAAATTGGCAATGTACCTAACTAAAAAGAAAGACCAATTTTACGAAATAAGTTATAGAACCGGAGCTACAAAAATTGACAGTTGGATAGATATAGAAGGCGGTTTCGGAAATCTGTTTGCCAATGCTTCGCTTCGGAAATTATTTCCAAACCAACCTTTTGACGTGGAAGGCGACCCGATCGATCTTTCGCGCGGTGGACGTTTTATGGCGCACCACATAATGGTGCCTCGAGAAGGTGTTGCGATACATATAAACGCTTTCAACTTTCCTGTTTGGGGAATGCTTGAAAAATGTGCTGTAAACTGGATGGCAGGAATGCCAGCTGTAGTTCTGCCAGCACCGCAAACAGCTTATTTAACCGAGGCAGTCGTTAAAGAAATCATCGCTTCAAAAATTCTTCCTGAAGGTTCGTTGCAACTCATCAGTGGTACTGCCAAAAATATTTTAGATACTGTTGAATCTCAGGATGTGGTTACGTTCACAGGTTCTGCAAGCACTGGAAAAATTTTGAAAAAACATCCGCGATTGATTGAAGAATCGGTTCCTTTTACGATGGAAGCCGATAGTTTAAACGCCGCTATTTTAGGTGCAGATGCAATTCCCGGAACCCCTGAATTCGATCTTTTCATAAAAGAAGTGCGAAACGAAATGACCGTAAAATGCGGACAAAAATGTACGGCAATCCGAAGAATCATCGTTCCCGAAAATTTGATTGAGGAGGTACAAATCGCAATAGGAAAACAACTCGAAAAAGTAACAATAGGCGATCCAAGACTTAAAGAAGTTCGAATGGGATCGTTGGTAAACGATGCACAACGCAATTCAGTAAAAGAACAGATTTCAAAAATTACAAAAACCGCAAAAATAGTTTACGGAGATTTTGATGATTTTAAAGTAACAGGGGCTGATTCAAAAAAAGGATCTTTTATGAAACCTATTTTGCTTCGCGAAGACAATCCGTTACAGAATGAAGCTGCACATATAACCGAAGCTTTCGGTCCCGTGAGCACACTAATGCCCTATAAAAACTTGGAAGAAGCCATCAAACTTTCAAAAATGGGGAAAGGATCTTTGGTAAGTTCCATCTTTACCAACGACGATAAAATTGCTAAGGAATACACTATTTCTGCAGCTACCCATCACGGCAGGATTTTAATTTTGAATAGGGAAAGTGCCAAAGAAAGTACAGGTCACGGTTCGCCGTTACCAAACCTTATTCACGGTGGGCCCGGACGTGCCGGTGGCGGAGAAGAAATGGGTGGCATTCGTGGAGTAAAGCACTATTTGCAGCGTTGTGCAATTCAAGGTTCTCCAACAACTTTAACAGAAGTGACAGGCATTTACCAGCCTAATGCAAAATATAAAGAAGCCGAACAACATCCGTTCAAATACCATTGGGAAGACATTGAGCCGGGAATGTCCCTTAAAACCCATAACCGAACTATTACCGATACGGATATTATTAATTTCGGAAATGTTACGTGGGATCATTTTTACGCCCATACCGATATCACTTCCTTGGAAGGAAGCATTTTTGAAAAACGAACTGCGCACGGTTATTTTATTTTGGCCGCTGCAGCAGGACTTTTCGTGTATCCCAATAAAGGTCCGGTAGCTGCAAATTATGGTTTGGAGGAATGTAGATTTCTTCGCCCCATCTATCACAATGACACGGTTTATGTGCGGTTGACCTGCAAACAAAAAGTAGATCGCGAGCAAAAAGGAACCGAATTGCCTTCTGGAATTGTAAAATGGTACGTTGAGGTTTTTGATGCGAATATCAATGTCAGTTCGAGCGCAGTCGAGAACGCTTCCGAAGAAAACCCCTTGCTTGCCGTAGCTACCATTTTAACAATGGTCCAAAAAAAGCAAACTGTTTTTGCCGAAATGACTTCGGAATCAATTCAAAAATATTTGAATAAACTTTCAGAAGAAACGAAGCCGAAATGGGGAACAATGACACCGCAGCATATGCTCGAGCATTTGGAATATACATACAGGATTGCTTCTGGGGAAATTCAGGATTTTGAAATTGCAACGCCAGAAAAATATTTAGAAGAAACACATTCAACATTATACAATTACCGAAAAATGCCAAGGGAATATGATTTTCCATTGGCAGAACTATCAAAAATAAAAGAGACCAATCATCCAGATTTGGAAACGGCAAAAACCAAAATGCAGGAAGCTCGGGGAGATTATTTGAAATATTTCAAACAAAATCCAGACGCAAAAACCAAAAATGTAGTGTTTGGCGAGTTGAATAAATTTGAGTGGTATTTGTTGGAACGAAAACATTTGAACCATCATTTTGAGCAGTTTAATCTTTTAGATTAAATTGTCAATGCGGACTTGTTCCGCATTCGCTTAAATGCGATCCTAATTGTTAATTAAAATGCCCAAAGTCCATAAATATTACACCTACATCCTAACCCACGAAAGGAACCATATATTTTAAGTAGGCGTAACAAACAACATTGAAAGACGGATTTTTGAACATAAAAAAGCAACACACAAAACGCACGCAGGCTATTATAATATCAAAAAATTGGTTTATTTTGAAGAACACCAATGGATTCAAGAAGCAATACGAAGAGAGAAAACAATAAAGAAGTGGAAAAGGGAATGGAAGATAAATATTATAACGGAAAACAACCCTGAATGGAAAGATTTGAGTGATGGGTGGGATCTTTCTAAGTTTGAAACGAACAAGGAATAAAGCGAATGCGGAATAAATCCGCATTGACATTATAAGAAAAATTTTAACTGAAAGAATGGATAAACCACACGTAAACATAAAAACAGAAAACGGAATCGCAACCATCGAATTCTTCCACCCAGCACACAACAGTCTGCCGGGAGATTTGTTGGCAAAACTGGCAAATACAATCACCGAAGCTGGAAAGGACGATGCTGTAAAAGTAATTATTCTGAAAAGTGGCGGTGACAGAACATTCTGTGCGGGCGCCAGTTTTAATGAACTCATAAGCATCAACGATGCCGAAACCGGAAAAATTTTTTTCAGCGGTTTTGCCAATGTTATCAACGCAATGCGCAAATGCCCAAAATTCATTATTGGAAGAATTCAAGGAAAAACCGTTGGTGGCGGCGTTGGGGTTGCTTCGGCGACAGATTATTGTATGGCAACGAAGTTTGCAGCCATTAAACTAAGTGAATTAAACATTGGAATTGGCCCGTTTGTGGTGGGTCCTGTTGTAGAACGAAAACTCGGTTTGAGCGGGATGAGCCAAATTGCGATTGATGCTAATTCCTTTTACGAAGCCGAATGGGCACGACAAAAAGGATTGTATAATCAGGTTTATGATTCTGTAGAAGAATTGGACGATGCCGTTCAGAAATTCGCAGAAAATCTGTGCAATTATAATCCGGAGGCAATGAAAGAGATGAAAAAAGTATTTTGGAGCGGCACGGAAGATTGGGATGAATTACTTGCTGAAAGAGCTGTGATTTCAGGTAGATTGGTTTTGAGTGATTTTACAAAAGAAACATTAAAAAAGTTTGAATAATAAACCGCAAAATGTAAAAGTTTAAAGTCTTTTAAATTCACTTTTTACTTTATCATTTTACATTGAAAATTTATGATATATAGCTTCAAAGGCCATATTCCCGTAGTTCACGAAAGTAGTTTTGTTCATCCCTTGGCAGCAGTAACAGGTAACGTAATTATCGGCAAAAACTGTTATATCGGTCCCGGAGCTGCCATTCGTGGCGATTGGGGCGAAATTATTTTGGAAGATGGTGTGAACGTACAGGAAAACTGCACTATCCATATGTTTCCCGGTAAAAGCATAGTGCTAAAAGAAAGTGCTCATGTGGGCCACGGCGCAATAATTCACGGAGCGAATTTGGGCAGAAATTGCTTGATTGGGATGAATAGCGTAATAATGGACGATGCCGAAATTGGCGATGAATGCATAGTTGGCGCAATGAGTTTTGTGAAGGCAGAGGAGAAATTTTCGAAGCGAAAACTGATTGTTGGTAATCCTGCAAAAGCAATTAAAGATATTTCTGATGAAATGATTTCGTGGAAAACAGCCGGTACACGATTATATCAACAATTGCCAAACGATTGCCACGAAAGTTTAAGAGAAGTAGAGCCGTTGCGTGAAATTCCCAAGAATAGACCGGTGCAGGAAGATTTTTACAAAACTATTTCTGAATACAGACAAGAGAAAGAAAATTGATGCCTCCCCGAGCGCAGTCGAGGGGTCATTTGGAAGTTAAATATTGACTGGAACAATAAAGCACTTCGACTGCGCTCAGTGTGACATTGAAATATAAAATGAATAAAACAGAATTCAAAATGCCCAAAATGGGCGAATCAATTGCCGAAGGAACCATCATCAATTGGATGATAAATGAAGGCGATTCTTTTGAGGAAGGCGATATTTTGCTGGAAGTTGCGACAGATAAAGTGGACAACGAAGTTCCCGCGCCCGCTTCTGGAAAAATGCTGGAACATAAATTTAAAGCAAAAGATATTGTTCCGATTGGCGAAGTGATTGCCGTTTTGGAAATTTCAGAAAATAAAAATTTTGAAAAACCGATTTCAAAATCTTCAGAAAAAAAGGAAAAGGCGAAAACTTCAGTTTCAACTCCAAATTCAATTTCATCTGTAGTTCCCCCTTCGGGGGCTAGGGGGCTTTCAAAGTCATTCAAAGTAAATGAAAACGTTTTCATTTCACCTTTGGTTGACAATATTGCCCGTAAAAACCACATCAGTTACGAAGAATTGGCTCGAATTTCTGGTACTGGAAAAGACGGACGTTTGAGAAAAAGTGATGTTTCATATTATTTGGAAAACGGTCGTCCGTTTCAGTTTGCACAGGCTGTTCCCGAAGTTTCTGGATTTCAAATTCCCGATTTAAAATTCGACAAAGGAAAAGGTAAAATTGTTGAGATGGACCGCATGCGCCAAATGATTGCGGACCATATGGTTTTCAGCGCCAGCACTGCGCCACACGTGACCGCGTATGTGGAAGCAGATTTAACCGATATGGTAAATTGGCGTAACAAAAACAAAGCTGCTTTTCAAAAAAAATACAACGAAAAACTTACGTTCACACCTTTGTTTATTGAATGCGTTGCAAAGGCAATCACAGATTTTCCAATGATAAACTCAACTTTGGATGGTACAAATATCATTGTAAAAGATGAAATTAATATTGGAATGGCAACTGCGCTTCCTTCGGGAAATTTAATTGTTCCAGTAGTGAAAAACGCAGATAAGATGAATCTAAAAGAACTGGCTGAATCAACAAATGAATTGGTCGGAAAAGCCCGAGACAACAAACTAAAAGCCGACGATACCAAAGGAAGCACATTCACTATAAGCAATGTGGGAACCTTTGGGAGTTTGATGGGAACACCAATTATAAACCAACCCGAAGCCGCAATTTTGGCGACTGGAATCATAAAAAAACGTGCTGAAGTGATGGAGCGCAAAGACGGCGACACTATTGAAATTAGACAGATGATGTATCTTTCACTTTCCTTCGACCATAGAATTGTTGACGGGTATTTAGCGGGCTCTTTTTTAAGAAGGATAGCTGATTATATGGAACAGTTTGATATGGAAAGGACGTTTTGAACCACAGCCTGTCCCGAAAATTCTTCGGGAACCGTTCGCTGATGCTCACTGCACGAATCACGAAAGTCTTGTGTCGAAAAGTCGTGTTTCAAACAGTCGTGGTTCGTGGTTCAAAATAAAAAAGTCGTGTCTCAAACCGTCGTGTTTCGTGATTCAAAAAATGAAAAAATGAATAAAGACATACTTAAAAAAGCCTTCAAAAATCTCGTCACAGCAAAGGCGATGACCGAGATTTATGAAGAAAATTTCAAACTCGTTTCAAAATACGTGCACGCCACTTCTCGTGGACACGAGGTAATTCAAACAGCTGTGGGAATGCAGCTTTTGCCGCAGGATTATGCCTTTCCTTATTATCGCGACGACTCGATGTTGCTGGCAATCGGTATGAAACCGTATGAATTGATGCTTCAGGTTTTGGCGAAAAAAGACGATCCATTTTCTGGCGGAAGGACTTATTATTGTCATCCAAGTTTACGGGATGACGATAAACCAAAAATCCCGCACCAAAGTTCCGCTACGGGAATGCAGGCCATTCCTGCAACAGGTGTTGCGATGGGGTTTTGGTATAAAGAATCTTTTAATTCAGAATTCAGAATTCAGAATTCAGAATTACCCATTGTAGTTTGCTCTTTGGGCGATGCTTCAGTGACCGAAGGTGAAATTGCAGAAGCTTTCCAAATGGCAGCTTTAAAGCAATTGCCCATTCTCTATGTGGTGCAGGACAATGGCTGGGATATTTCAGCAAATGCAGCAGAAACTCGCGCGCAGGATGCTTTTGAATATGCCAAAGGCTTTCATGGTTTGGAAGCTGTTTCAATTGATGGAACCGATTTTGAGGAAAGCTATAATACCATTCAAGATGTAATTTCAAAGATTAGGAAAGAGAGAAGACCATTTTTGGTTCATGCTAAAGTTCCGCTTTTAAATCACCATACTTCCGGAGTTCGCATGGAATTTTATCGTGATGATTTGGATGAAGCTCGAAGTCGCGATCCGTATCCGAAGTTGAAAAAGTTGTTGATTGAAAATGGTTTTAAGGAGAAGGAGCTAGCTGAGGTTGAGACCTCGGCCTACGCCGAGGTGACAAAAGCGTTGAAAAACGCAATGAAAGCCGAAGACCCAAAACCCGAAGATTTATTTACGCACGATTTTGCACCTACTGAAATTACTGAAGAAGAAGGTGAAAGAAGTCCGAAAGGCGGTGAAAAAGTGGTAATGGTAGATTGCGCCCTTTTCGCCATTGAGGAATTGATGGCAAAGCACAAAGAATGTTTGCTTTACGGCCAAGATGTGGGCGGACGTTTAGGCGGTGTATTTCGTGAAGCCGCGACTTTAGCACAAAAATTTGGAGACAATCGCGTTTTCAATACACCAATTCAAGAAGCATTTATAGTTGGAAGTACAGTGGGAATGAGCGCTGTGGGCTTAAAACCAATTGTTGAAGTTCAGTTTGCGGATTATATATGGCCCGGACTCAATCAGCTTTTTACTGAAGTAAGCCGAAGCTGCTACCTTTCAAACGGAAAATGGCCAGTTTCAATGATTTTACGAGTGCCTATTGGAGCTTACGGAAGCGGTGGCCCGTATCATTCTTCTTCCGTGGAAAGTGTTGTTACGAACATTCGTGGATTGAAAATTGCGTATCCAAGTAATGGTGCCGATTTAAAAGGACTACTGAAAGCTGCTTATTACGATCCAAATCCCGTGGTAATCTTTGAACACAAAGGTTTGTATTGGAGTAAAGTGAAGGGAACAAAAGGGGCGACTTCTGTAATGCCCGATGAAGACTATATTTTGCCTTTCGGAAAAGCTTGGGTTTTACAGGAAATCTGGAAACAGGAAGAAGAGGAAACGCTTTCAATCATCACCTACGGAATGGGCGTGCATTGGGCGATGAACGCTTCCGAGGAGCTTGGAATGCAAGACAAAATTGAAGTGGTTGATTTACGAACACTTCACCCTTTAGATTATGACACGGTTTTTAATTCTGTCAAAAAATGTGGAAAATGTCTAGTTGTCACCGAAGAACCTTCAGAAAATGGATTTAGCCGAGGTTTGCAGGGAAGAATTCAAGAGGAATGTTTTCAGCAATTGGATGCACCGGTGATGCTGATTGGTTCAGAAAATATGCCTGCGATTCCGCTTAATTCCACTTTGGAAGAAACGATGATCCCTTCCACCGAAAAAGTGAAGAAGAAAATACTTGAAGTACTTAACTATTAATTGCTTCTAGCTAATTTCAAAAGGCGACAGTTAAGTTAAGAAATTGATATTTTGATTGATGAATATAAAAATAACTTAAAAAATATTCTTTATGAAGTCGATATTTACTCTATTCGCAATTTTCGCGGTAACATTAGTACAAGCCCAATGGACAAATGATACCGATGTAAACACACTTGTAGGTGAGTCTGGAGAGCTAGACGTACAGTCACGTGGCACATCTGACGGACAAACTTATGTTGTATATTGGAAAAATGTATCAGCACCGGTTAATATTGAATTGCGAATACAAGTTATGGATGCTGATGGCAACCAAACACTTGGTAGCGATGGTATTCTGGTAAGTGATTTATTACCAATGAGTACTTTTACTGTAATAATGACTACTACCGTAGATAATAACGACAATCTTTATATAGGTGCTAATGGAGTTCAGGTTGGGAGCGGAAATATTGTAACAGTTTTACCGCTTTCTTCAGGTGGAGCCATTGTTAGTTGGCTTACTGGAAGTGGTGCAGTTATGCAAAAACTTGATGCCAATGGTAGCCCAGTCTGGCCAGCCACCCAACCACTTACAACTGGTGCTGGACTTGCAGCACCAGGAAATTTCTTTGAAGTTTCTGGTGGAGAATACGTTGCTGTTTTCCATAAAGTTCTAAGTGGTATAAGCTCATTTTTATATGCTCAGAGGTTCGATGTAGATGGAAACCCAGTATGGGCAAATGCAGTGCAAATTGCAGACAGAGCAATTGCATTTAACCGCTCATATACAGGTTTACAAGACGGTGATGTAGTTTATATGGGTTATTCGGCTTCCGCTGGAACACGTTTTGACTCTTATTTACAACGTATAAACCCAGATGGATCATTGCCTTGGGGTGTTAATGGTGCCGATTTTGACACCAATGAAACTGATTACGAAATGGATACCAAAATTGCATTCCAAACTGGTTCACAAAACATTTGGGCCGTTGCAACTTATTCAAATACAAGCCAAGGGGAACACGGAGAATATGTTCAAAAGTTTGATAAAGATACTGGAGCACGCGCATTTACCAATAATGCAAAAGAACTATTTCCAATCGGTTCTGAAAAAATTCATGCTGGAAGTCTTCAACTAAGAAACAATAGTCCTTTGTTTATTATTAAGGATGGTTTAGATAATGGTGTTTCACCCGTAACGCTACATTCAGTTTATCTTGATGAAAACGGTGATTTTTCTTGGCCGGAAGAAACACGGCCTGTTGCTACATTTTCAGCCTCAAAAAGTAGAATTGGATTTACTAAGCAAGCTGCCACGCAAAGTGTAGCCGTTTTTTCTGAAGACAAGGGTGATGGCCAAAAAATCTACGCGCAAAATGTGATTGATGAAACGGCAGGAGTTGAGAATTTCTCAAATGTAACTATATTCTTAACCAACCCTGTAAAAGAAGAAATGTTTATTAGTAGCGATTCCCCGATTGAAGAAGTTTCAATTTTCAATGTTTTAGGACAGCAAATATTCGCCTCCAAATACAATGACGAAAGTTCAATTAACATAAATACCCAACATTGGAATAAAGGGATTTATTTTATGAATGTCTCTACTAATACAGGAATTAAAACTGGCATAAAACTAGTTAAACACTAAGTCTGCAATATTTTTATTTGCAAGTAAGTTCTTATTATTTCTTAGTCCCCGGCGGATATTCTGCAAGAATTTTCATCACTATTTCACGGATGCGTTCTTCTTTTCGTTCCCTATTTTGTGTAACTAAATGTGCACATCCATTACCTTGCCATACACGATTATTTGTGCTTCAAATAAATTATAAATAATCCAAGTATTTATTCTCATTTACAAAACCAACAAGCCTGGCTGTATTATTTACATTTAGTTTTGAGTAGAGATTTTTTCTATGGCTATCAACCGTATCAATACTTATAAAAAGCTTTTCAGCTATGTGACTATTTGTTAATCCTTCAACAATCAAAACTAGTATTTCTTTTTCCCGCTTCGTAATTTTCGGTAATTTTTTCTGCAGATTTAGCTCATAATTCAGTGCTTCTTGCGCTTCTGGGGATATATATTTTTGTCCAGAATGCACAACTTCTATGGCTTTCAAAATTTCAAATTTAGATGCATTTTTAAGCAAGTAACCTTTTGCACCGCTTTCAATCATTTTCCGAACGTAAGTGCCTTGTGTAAATGTGCTTAGGGCAATAATGTTTAGTGTGGGATATTTTTTTAACAGTAAAGCGGTGAGGTCAATGCCACTTAAATCGGGCAAGTTTATATCCATAAAAACAATATCGGCAGTTTGTGTAATGAAAAATTGTTCGCAAAGTTTGGCATTTGTTGCGGTGCCAACAATTTTAACTGTAGTTTGGTCTTCCAGTAAAGATTGTATTCCTTCAATAATCATTTGATGGTCATCAACTATTAAAAGTTTTATTGGATTACACATGTAGTTCAATGTTTACTGAAGTTCCATTGTTTAGTGATGTTTCGGTATCTATAATACCGTTAAGATAATGAACGCGATATGCAATGTTGTCTAAACCACTTCCTTCTTTGTTTTCAAGAGTGCTTTTATCATAGCCAATACCATTGTCTTCAACCGTTATGGAAGTTTTGCTTTCTGATAAAGCCAACTGTACAATTATTTCTGAAGCTTTTGAGTGCTTTACAGCATTGTTTGTTAGTTCTTGAATAATTCGATATACAAATACTTCAGCGGTATTTTTTAGTTTTCTGTTAACGCCTATTTTCTGATAGTTAACAGTGATCTTAGATGAAGACTGTATGCCATTACAATAATCGCGAAGGGCTTCATTGAGGCCAAATTTCACAAGTGCTTCTGGCATAAGGTTTTGTGCTACTTTTCGTAAATCTACGATAGTATTGTCTAGCATATTCAATGATTTATCAAACTGAACAGCATTTTCTGGGGTAAGTATTAGGTTTTCTTTCATGTTTATAAAGGATAGTTTTGTGCCAGAGAGCAAACCGCCCAAGCCATCGTGAAGATCTTTTGCAATGCGGCCTCGTTCTTCTTCTTGGCCTTTTAGCATGGCATCTACGGTAAGAAGTTGTTTGTCTTTTTCGAGCTCAGCTATTTTCAGGCTTTGTACTTTCCGTTTGTTTTTAAAATTCCAATAGATTAAAAAGGCGATGAGCAATAAAGCTATCGATGAACCAATAAGGATTTTATTAAGATTTGCTTTTTTTTCGTTTTCTGTTTTTAGCTCGAATACTTCTTTTTCAGACATTAATTTAGCGATCTCGTTTTTGTTTTCTTGTGAAAATACCGAGTCGTTCATTTTTGTTGCTATTACTAAATTTTCATAGGCATTTTTATGATCCCCTTTTAATCCTTGCAGTTTAGATAGGTAAAGTGTAATATCGCCAACCGCTTGGATGTTATTGCTTTTTTTTGAAATATTTAAAGCTCTTAAATAAAATGATTCGGCATCATTAAATAATCCAATTTTAGTTTTAGGAACTATCGGGTTTTTAATGTTTTTTAAAAGCGAATCATTTGTTGCCACGATTACATATAAATCACCCAAATACGATAAACAATAGGCAGTTGTTGTTCTTTCCGGTGCTACTTCATCTAAAAGAGCTTTAGCTTCAAGTTTAAGATCAATACTTTTTAATGGATCTGATTCATAATATATATCTGATTGTTCATTTAAAGTACCCGCTAAATAGAATTTCTCGTCTAATTTTTTAAACGAGGTTGCTGCTTTACTTAAATAAGTATCAGCTTTTTTAAAGTCTTTTAAAAACCTATAAATAACTCCAGTCATCATTGAATTGTGTGCAGTAAGTACTTCTGGAGTACTTTTAGTTGTATACTTTTCTGCCAATAAATTATATTTCAGTCCATTTTGATAATTACCCTGGGCAACAGCTACCATGGACAATCCAGAATATGCTTTTGCTGTGGTTACTGAATCATTTTCCTTTGTTATTTCAACCGCCTTTAAATAGTGTTTTGTGGCTTCTACATGACTGGATTTTCTAGAATAATACCTGCCTAAACTGATATAATTTTTCGCAAGTTCTAATGTATTATTTAGCCTATTATTTATTTTTAAGGCTTCAGTTAACGTGGCTATAGCATGGTCTTGATCTACATATTTGCTTTCAACATCCGCTTTTGCTAAAAGTGCACCTGCCAGAATCTGGTCGTCCTTAAAGGAATGGGCAATCTTCATCATTTCTTCAACCAGAACGAGTACAGAATCTTTATTGCTTGTTTGAATTTTGCTTATTTCATCACGCATTTCTTGAAATTGCGCTTCAGTCATTTTGGGTTTCGTTTGCTGCGAAAAGCCAATGAAAATCCCAAAAGAATAAACAATGCAGAGTGTTAGTAGTTGTCTCATATTCTAAAGTTTTACTGAAATAAATGTAGGCAAAGATTTGCGATTATTTTTCAATTATTCTATCAGTAATCTAAAAATCACCCTTTTACGTGAGATAAAAATGTAGCGATAAACTGACCTTTGGAATGTATTAACCATAAAAAATTTAATTATGAAAAAAGCATCCTTTTTAGTAGTTATTGCAATACTAGCAATAAGCATGACACAGGCGCAGAGTTTGAGTCAAGTAGTAATAGCAAGTTCTGGAGCAACCATTAGTGGAGCGTCCAACACATTAAGCTTTACCGCTGGAGAAGCCGCTATTGGAAAAATCTCCAACGGCCCAACCTTGGGCCAAGGCTTTTGGCTGGGCGCCATTGAAGCAGTGGTATTGAGCAATGAAGACTTCACCCTTGAAGCACAAATGACGGTATATCCAAATCCGGTTACAGATCACCTTAATATCAAATTTAAAGATATGGCTGGAGAAGTTTTTGGTATATCGGTTTATGACGTTACTGGTAAGCAGGTTTATAAAAAAGAATTTACAAATAGCGCTTCCAATGAAACCATAGAATTTAGTGGGTTTAGTAGTGGCTTGTATATTTTGAATATATCGCAAAACGCTACCAAAAAATCAAAATCATTTAAAATAATCAAGCACTAAAAATTTCAACTTATAAATTTTACAATTATGAAAACAATAAAAACAAGTATCGCTATTGCAATATCCGTACTAACATTTTCAGGAATGGTTGCGCAAAATAAAAATGAAGAAGGAGTAGCAACTACAGTTACTGCAAACAGGTCTGCCGCTGCTGAGCTTATAAACTATCAAGCAGTTGCAAGAAATGCTGGGGGAGCCCTTATGACGAATGCCGCCATAACTATAGATTTTGAAATAAGAAATGGTGCAGGAGGATCAGCCGTTTTCAATGAAACCCAAAGCCTTACTACAGATGCCAACGGCGTGTTTTCAGCACAAATTGGTGCGGTCACCTCACTTGAAGGAGTAAACTGGGCAGGTTTAGACCCATGGTTACAGGTTAAACTTAACGGAACCAATGTAGGTGAAACCCAAATGGCGAGTGTGCCCGGTGCTTTGTACAGTAAAAACAGTGGTTCTGTAATGATTTATGGATCAGGATCATCAAACGCCAATAAAATGATAATTCAGCATTCTCCTGCACTTCCTAACTGGGGCATTGAGTATGACGATGTTCAAGATAAAATAGGATTTTTAAATAATGGATTTAGGCAACTAAGCATCAATTTAAATGACGGAACTTTGCAAACTTATGGACACTTAGGTGTGTTTCAGACCACAACTACACCAGCATTAAACAGAATTTATGGAAATTCTGTGCCTGTTGCCTTTGGGAAAATAGCTACGGGTGGATCTATTGTATCCGGTTATGGAATAACTTCAGTAACTAGAACAGGAACAGGTATTTATTTAGTGACTTTAGATATTTCAGCAGCTACAAGTGATGCTTTAATTCCTTTAATAACTCCCAATACAGCTTCTGGAGCTGGAGAAATAACTGGTTTCAATCAAGTTTCTGCAAATAGTTTTGAAGCGAAAATATTTAATGAGAATGGAGCAGCAAAGGACTCTGCCTTTAGTGTCGTAATTTTTGCTAATCAGTAATATATCCAAGTCCTACATCCAAACATATTCAGCCTTTGAGGAGGGGTTTTATATAGAGATATAGTTTTTTTCAGCGTATGCCGTAAGGTGTGCAGAAAAGGTTTCGGGAATTTATTTTTCTGAAATTTTTTTTTTGTGATACTTCTTTTTAATTGTTTAGGACTTCTATTTTGGTTCTTATTTTTTCATAGTCGCAAACGATTAAAGACAAAAGGCTTTTACAGATCTACCATAAAAGCCTTTTTAAAAAATTATTTCTTGTTCACGCCTGGCGGATATTCCGCTAAAATTTTCATCACTATTTCACGGATGCGTTCTTCCTTTTTCTCCATACTACTAGTCACCAAGTCTGCGCTACCCATACCTTGCCAAACAAGATTGTTGGTTTTTGCGTCAATTAAATCTATGTAAAGCGTGCCTTCAGTGGAACGAGAAATATTGCTACCGCCATAATAGCCGCCGTAATACCAAGGATTCCAGCCCCAGCCCATTCCAAAATTATTGTTGTAAACATCAAGGCGCTCACGTTCTTTGGTGAAAATGCTAACAAGCAAATCTGGGGTCTCTGATTTTGCCATTCCTTTAATGGAAAGATTTTCCTCAATTGCGCGGAGAATACGTTTTTTGTCAAGGTCGCTGATTTCAGCTTTGTCTATTCCCGGCTTGAAAAATGCGAATGATTTGTACTGATTAAAATTTACTTCTTTATCGAAATCTGTCGCCACACGAACAGTGGAGCAGGATGCGAATACAAAAAGCAATAATAGTGGTAAAAATTTAAGTGCTTTCATAATTTTGTTTTTTTACCACGAATACACGTATATTTTTTAAGTTCTCAAACCTTTAGTAGGTTTCTCACAATAGCCATCGAGAGCATTCTTCCTTAAATTTTATTCGTGTATTCGTGGTTGTTTCTTTTCTTTTAAGTGAATAATTTATCATCAACGAAATTAGGAAGCGTAACCTTTAAACTCGGATTGTTTTCCATCGCACGTTTTATTGCGAAAACAGCTTCTTCATTCCGTGCCCAACTGCGCCGTGCAATTCCATTATTTACATCCCAGAAAAGCATATTTTCCAAGCGTCGTTGCGCATCATCACTTCCATCAAGAACCATTCCGAAACCGCCATTTATCACTTCTCCCCAACCAACGCCACCGCCGTTGTGAATGCTAACCCAAGTAGCGCCGCGAAAGCTATCGCCAATTACGTTTTGTATGGCCATATCTGCGGTAAATCTGCTGCCGTCATAAATATTTGAGGTTTCGCGATAAGGTGAATCGGTACCCGAAACATCGTGATGGTCGCGCCCCAAAATTATAGTGCTAATTTTCCCTTCGGAAATGGCTTTGTTGAAAGCTGAAGCAATCTGCACACGCCCGTCTGCATCAGCATAAAGTATGCGCGCTTGCGAACCAACCACCAACTTATTTTCCTGAGCACCTTTTATCCACGTTATATTATCCTGCATTTGTTGCCGGATTTCCACAGGTGATTTTTTCATTAATTCTTCCAAAACTTCAGAAGCTATTTCATCCGTTTTTTGAAGATCTTCCGGTTTGCCTGAAGCACAAACCCAGCGGAAAGGCCCGAAACCGTAATCAAAACACATTGGGCCCATTATATCTTGTACGTATGAAGGATATCTGAATTCTTTGTTTTTATCTTCTGAAAGTACATCCGCACCGGCACGCGAAGCTTCCAATAGGAAAGCATTGCCGTAATCGAAAAAGTATGTGCCTTTTGCGGTGTGTTTGTTGATTGCTTCTACTTGGCGACGCAAACTTTTCTGAACTTCTTTTTTAAACTGTTCTGGGTTATTGGCCATCATTTCATTGGCTTCTTCATAAGTCAAGCCAACGGGATAGTAACCGCCAGCCCACGGATTGTGTAAGGAAGTTTGATCGCTACCCAAATCAATGTGAATATTATCTTCAGCAAATTTTTCCCAAACTTCAACTATATTTCCATCGTATGCGATAGAAACGGTTTCTTTATTTGCCGTTGCTTCTTTCACACGTTTTGAAAGGGCGTTCAAATCTGAAATCACTTCATCAACCCAACCTTGGCTATGTCTAGTTTCAGTAGCTTTTTTGTTCACTTCGGCGCAAACTGTTACACATCCAGCAATGTTTCCAGCTTTTGGTTGTGCACCGCTCATTCCGCCGAGACCGGAGGTTAGGAACAAACCGCCTTTTGTCTCTTTTTTAATTTTTCTGAAACCATTCAAAACAGTAATCGTAGTTCCATGAACAATTCCCTGCGGACCAATGTACATATAGCTTCCCGCTGTCATTTGACCGTATTGGGTTACGCCAAGTGCGTTGAATTTTTCCCAATCATCTGGTTTTGAATAATTCGGAATCATCATTCCATTGGTGACCACAACTCGTGGAGCATCTTTATGTGAAGGAAATAAACCCATAGGATGCCCAGAATACACTGCGAGAGTCTGCTCGTCAGTCATTTCCGAAAGATATTTCATCGTTAAAAGATACTGCGCCCAATTTTGAAAAACCGCGCCGTTGCCTCCATAAGTTATCAATTCGTGAGGATGTTGTGCTACGGCATAATCCAAGTTGTTTTGGATCATTAACATTATTGCTTTTGCCTGCTGAGATTTCCCTGGGTATTCATCAACGGGACGGGCATATATTTTATAATCGGGACGGAAGCGATACATATAAATCCGACCATATTTTTCAAGTTCTTCGCGAAACTCGGGTAGAAGTGTGGCGTGGTGTTTTGGCTCAAAATAGCGAAGCGCATTGCGAAGTGCCAATTCCTTTTCTTCTTTAGTAAGAATATCTTTGCGTTTTGGCGCGTGATTTATGGATGTATCGTAAGGCTTCTTTTCAGGTAAAAGGGAAGGAATGCCTTGTTGTATTGCTTCTTTAAAAGTCATTTTTTAAAAGTATTTTTATTCATGCTTTCCAGTTTTCTTATCAAATCCATACGGACAGTGCCTGCAACCACTTTCGCAACAATAGCCACGCTTTAAATGGTATTGCTCTGTGAAGCATTTATAACCTTCGGGCGTTATGTAATAATCGCCTTCTTCAATGATTGTATTTTTCTTTGGAAATAGCATTATACAAAAGTAAGGATTTCAATGCTGAAAGTTTTAAAATTGAACCAAATCCAATGTTTTAAGATTTAAGCTTTAAATTTGCAAAACCAATTCTAAGGAAATGACAAAACACAAAGCCGGATTCGTAAATATTATAGGAAACCCAAACGTAGGTAAAAGTACGTTGATGAACGCGTTTGTGGGCGAGCGACTTTCCATAATCACTTCCAAAGCACAGACCACGCGCCACCGTATTTTGGGGATTGTGAATGGTGATGATTTTCAAGTACTTTTAAGCGATACGCCAGGAATCATAAAACCTGCGTATCAGTTGCAGGAAAGTATGATGAATTTTGTAAAATCTGCTTTTGAAGATGCCGATATTCTATTGTATTTGGTTGAATTGGGTGAAAAGGAATTGAAGGATGAAGCGTTTTTCAACAAAATAACCAATTCCAAAATTCCAGTCTTACTTCTTATAAATAAAATTGACACAGGCAATGAAGGGCTGCTTTCTGAAGCACTACAACTGTGGCAGGAAAAAGTTCCGAATGCTGAAATTTTTGCAATTTCCGCACTTAAAAATTTTGGTGTGCCCGAAGTTTTCAATCGAATTATAGAATTGCTTCCCGAGTCGCCAGCTTTTTATCCAAAAGACCAACTGACCGACAAACCCGAACGGTTTTTTGTGAACGAAGCCATTCGTGAAAAAATCTTGATCCACTACAAAAAGGAAATTCCCTATTCCGTTGAAATAGATACCGAGGAATTTTTTGAAGATGAAACCATTATCCGCATTCGCAGTGTAATTATGGTGGAGCGCGAAACGCAAAAAGGAATTATTATCGGCCACAAAGGTTCGGCACTAAAAAGGGTGGGGACTGAGGCTCGAAAGGATTTGGAAAAATTCTTTGGAAAACAAATTCATTTAGAACTTTACGTAAAGGTCAATAAAAACTGGCGTAGCGACGAAAGACAGCTACGTAGGTTTGGATATAACAACAAATAAAATGATTTATTTTATATTATTTGTACTGCTTGTAGCCTTCGCTGTATATGCTTACATTCAAAATAAAAAACGTCCAGTAGAAAATTTCCCAGAAGCATGGAAAAGTATTTTATCTGAAAAAGTATATTATTATCAAGAGCTTTCTGAAACTGAAAAAGACAGATTTCGTAAACGGATGATGGTTTTTTTGAGCGAGGTTTACATTGATACGGTTAATACGAAGTTGGAAACATTAGACAAGATTCTTATTGCGGCAAGTGCAGTTATTCCAGTTTTTGGTTTTCCAGAGTGGCATTATAATAATCTTAGTGGGATTATTCTATATCCAAATGATTTTAACGACGATTTAGAATTTGATCAAAGTGGTGATGCCAAAATAATCAGTGGTTTGGTAGGTTCTGGTAGATTTGAAAAACAAATGATTCTTTCTCGTAAGGCATTATATTACGGTTTTGAAAACGATACCGATAAAGCAAATACAGGAGTCCATGAATTTGTGCATTTAATAGATAAAATGGACGGTGTGACAGACGGAGTGCCTGAAAGATTATTGCAACGGCAATACATAGCACCTTGGCTAAAGTTGATTCACCAGGAGATGGAAGCTATAAATAATAATAAGTCTGACATTCGAAAATACGGCGGAACCAATCAAGTAGAATTTTTGGCTGTTGCTTCAGAATATTTCTTTGAACGCCCAGATTTATTTGAAAAAAAACATCCAGACTTATACCAAATGCTTTCTAAATGCTTTCAGCAAAATTCTGTTGATAGTAAGACTAAAAATGCTGATGTGTAATTTATTGTTTGTGAAACTTGAAATTTTTCAGCCTAAAGTTTCTAGCATAAAATCATAAAGCTCCCGCATTCCAGGCTTGCCTTTTTTCTTTCCTATCCTTCCTGCTACATAAAGTAAAACCCAAGCTATTATTAAGAATACAGCTAATCCTATTTGTAAATCTATTGGGTTTCCCAAGTTATAATTGGAGTACAACCAAGTTAAATCTACCATAAAAAGAATTCCCACGGCAACGTGAAGAAATATAAATAGCGTCCAAACGGTTGGGTTCGGCCCAAAAAAACCGTGAAGCGAACAATGATTTTCTGAAGTTTCAGAAATTTCCAAATGCAACTGTGGCGACCAAAAATGCTGCTGGTTATTCGGAAGCTTTATAAAAACGTGGTCGTCCACGCAGGAAACAACAAATTTGTCTTGTGATTTTTTTGCTTCTGAAAATTTCATAATCAGTTGTGAACAAGGCTGTTCAAGTTCCATTTGGAAACGTGGGCGCAATACTATTTCATTTGAAAGCATTTTTTACCTTTTATTTTTAAAGCGGTTAAAATAATATTTTTTCTGCCAACTAAAAGCTATTTTTGCACCCTAAAATTAAGATTATGAGTATTGTTGCCGTTGTAGGAAGACCAAACGTAGGGAAATCTACTTTTTTCAATAGATTAATTCAGCGTAGAGAAGCTATTGTGGATGCCACTAGCGGCGTTACTCGTGACCGTCATTACGGAAAAAGCGATTGGAATGGAAAAGAATTTTCGTTAATAGATACCGGCGGATATATAAAAGGAAGCGACGATATTTTTGAAGCTGAAATTGATAAACAAGTAGAGCTAGCAATAGACGAAGCTGATGCTATAATCTTTATGGTTGACGTGGAAAGTGGCGTTACCGGAATGGATCAAGAAGTTGCAAAACTGCTTCGTCGTTCAAAGAAACCGATTTTTTTGGCAATCAACAAAGTTGATGCAGCCTCGCGTGTAAACGCTGCTTTGGAGTTTTATTCACTAGGTTTTGAGCATCAATATAACCTATCAAGTATTAATGGCAGTGGCACCGGTGAATTGCTTGACGATTTAGTGAAAGCATTACCAGACCGCGAAGAAGAAGATAATAGTGAGCTTCCACGTTTTGCGGTGGTTGGTCGTCCAAATGCCGGAAAATCTTCTTTCATAAACGCCTTAATAGGCAAGGATAGATATATTGTTACTGACATTGCGGGAACGACCCGAGATAGTATAGATACTAAGTACGACCGTTTTGGTTTTGAGTTTAACTTGGTTGATACGGCCGGGATTCGTAAAAAAAGTAAAGTAAAAGAAGACTTGGAGTTTTACTCTGTAATGCGAAGCGTTCGCGCCATTGAGCATTGCGATGTAATCATCCTTATTTTTGATGCTACACGTGGTTTTGACGGGCAGGTTGAAAACATTTTCTGGTTGGCACAGCGCAACAATAAAGGGATTGTGATTCTAGCCAACAAATGGGATTTGGTGGAAGACAAAGAAAGTAGCAGCGTGAAGGATTATGAAAAATACATCCGCCAGCAGTGCGAACCTTTTGTAGATGTGCCTATTGTTTTTGTTTCTGTACTTACAAAACAACGTATTTATAAAGCTATTGAAACTGCGGTTGAAGTTTACCAAAACAGAAGTAAAAAAGTTAAGACAAGTGAATTGAACGAAGTTATGCTTCCTATAATTCAAGCTTATCCGCCGCCAGCTTATAAGGCAAAATATGTGAAAATAAAATTCTGTACACAGCTGCCAACGCCCTATCCAAGTTTTGCATTTTTCTGTAATCTTCCGCAGTATGTAAAAGATCCGTACAAACGTTTTATTGAGAATAAACTTCGGGAAAACTTCGATTTTTCGGGGGTTCCGATTACGGTTTATTTTAGGAAGAAGTAGGTTTGAGTTAGATTAATTTTTTAGGATATTTTTCTTAAACTTTTTGATGCCATTCTAGTTGCTTTGATTTATGGGGTATTGCTATTATCCCATATTTTTATTATTGCGTTAACGCCCATATCTATTCCTTCATAATATTTATCTTCTTTAAATTTTGGGATCATAACACTGTCAATTATTTGCTTACAGATGGAATCGGTTAAAACTTTTTCTGTTCCGTAGCCCGTGCTTATGGCAACTTTTCTCAGTGGTTTTGAAAAAACAATTAAAAGACCATTATCAATATCTTTTTGCCCAACGCCCCAATAATTTCCTAAATCACTAGCATATTTTTGAATGTCATTATAAGGAGAAATAGAGTCTACAGTTACCACTGCTATCTGTCGCGTTGTTTTATCTCCGTATTGAACTAGTTTGGTGGCAAGGTCTATATTTTCTGAGATTGAAAATATATTAGAGTTATCTACTATCGCTAAAGAATTTGGGTTGTCTTGAAAAATTGTTAAGTATTCTTTACCCTGACTTTTACAGGAAAAAATTGATGCAAAAATTACAAAGGATAATAATGATAGTTTCATAATTAACATATACATTAAAATTTACCACCCTCCAGAAGCACCACCACCACCAAAGCCTCCACCTCCGAAACCACCACCAAAGCCGCCACCGCCTCCACCGCCGAAACTTCCGCCACCACCACCGAAACCTCCACTTCGGCCAAGACTACTTAGCACAATAATATCTAGCAAGCCTCCACGTCCGCCTCCACGGCCTCCGCGGCCGCCTTTACTAATAAGCGCTATAACAATAATGATAAAAATAAAGATGATAAAAAACGGAATTTTACCGCCTGTCTTCTTCCCAAAATCGCGATCTTCCTTGAATTCGCCTTTTAATGCTGCAAAAATTGCGTCACTTCCTTGATCTAGGCCGTTATAATAATTCCCTTCCTTAAATTGTGGAATCATTATTCGATTTATAATGCGTTCAGACATTAAATCAGTGATTCTATATTCAATTCCGTAACCTGTGTTTATGTCAACTTTGCGGTCGTCTTTGGCGAGGGTGATTACAATCCCGTTGTCTTCGCCATCTTGGCCAATTCCCCATTTCTGGCCCCATTCTGCACCAAGAATAGAAATATCTTCCCCGTTTGAGGAACCAATAATAATGCAAACAATTTGTGTGGAAGTAGAATCTGCGTACCGTACCAATTTGCTCTCCAATGCAGTTTTCTGTTCTGGTGTTAACAGATTAATATAATCGTACACCGAAGTCTGTTTTTCAGGCTTCGGCGGAATTTCATATTGCGCCGAAACATTTTGAGAACAAAATGTAATAGCGATTAAAACAAATAGGAATTTATATTTCTGAAGAAAGTTTTTCATTGAATTTGTTTACTGCCAACTTTTTTGGTTGCTGAGCGGAGCCGAAGCACTGAATACTTTAAAATCAACCTACCGAAATATCGTTCGGCAATTCATTTTTATCGTCTTTTTTAAAAGGGAAATGCTTTTTAAGCTGTTCGCCTGCTTTTAAAATACCTTCTACCAAGCCTTGTTTCATCTCTCCATTTTTAAAATGGTTTATAATAATATCTTTGGTACTTTCCCAAAAATTTTGGCCAACAATATCATTAATGCCTTTATCACCCATAATTACTAGTGTACGGTCAGTTACGGCTACATATATTAGCACGCCGTTGCGTTCTGCTGTGTTTTCCATATTAAGCATATCAAACACTTCCGCTGCACGGTCAAAGGCGTCAATGTGTTCGTTTGGTTCTTCGGCGGAAATGGAACGTGGTTCTATATGCACTCGTATTTCACCAGAGGTGTTTTTTTCGGATATGCGTATGGCTTCAATTATTGCGGCTTCTTCTTCCGAAGTAAGAAAATCTTCAACTTTAGACATCTATTATTTCTTTAAATTCCAAAATACTTTCAGCTGTATAAACTGACTACTGCGACTGAGCACTGAACACTGACACCTATTCTTTTCCGAAGTCGAAATCTACTTTTGGAGCATTTTCACTACCGGCATCTGCTTCAAAATAAGCTTTTTCGTGGAAGCCTAAAAGTCCAGCAAACATTTTTGTAGGGAATTGATTGATTTCAGTATTGAACATACGCGCCTCTTCGTTGAATCTGTTTCGTTCTACATTGATGCGGTTTTCGGTGCGTTCCAGTTCGTTTATCAATTCCTTGAAATTTTCGTTCGCTTTTAAATCTGGGTATCTTTCAAAAACAGCCAATAAGCGCGAAAGGGCAGAAGTAACACCAGCCTGTGCTTGTTGAAATTGCGCCAACTGTTCAGGGGTAATGTTTGAAGGATCAATGTTTATGGATGTAGCTTTGCTTCGTGCTTCGGTAACGGCTATCAAGGTTTCCTGCTCAAATTCGGCATAGCCTTTTGCTGTGCTTACAATATTTGGAATCAGGTCTGCCCGGCGTTGGTAGGAGCTTTCCACATTAGCCCACTGTGCCGCGGCTTTCTCGTCCAAAACTACCAATTTGTTGTTGACACTCGCCAAATAGCCTCCAATAATTAAAATTAGGCCGAGAATAATAATAATGGGTAACCATTTTTTCATGATGCGATTGGATTTTAGAGTTGTTCTTTAATTTTTAAAAGTTCTGCTTTTACCGATTCCAATTTTCTGATAATCTCAAATTGGTCCAGTGTTTTTTGTTTGTTTTCCCTTAAATGAATTTTAGCGCCTTCCAGCGTAAACCCGCGTTCTTTCACCAAGTGATAGATAAGCTCAAGATTTGTGATGTCCTGTGGTGTAAACTTGCGGTTGCCTTTGGCATTTTTTTTCGGTTTCAATGCATCAAATTCCTTTTCCCAAAAACGAATCAACGAAGTATTAACGCTGAAAGCTTCGGCTACTTCGCCAATGCCGTAATATAATTTTTCTGGAAGGTCTATGTGCATTTTTTTCTAATTATGAATTTTGAATTCAGAATTCTGAATTAATCAAGGGATTGATTTTCTTCTTGCGATTTTCTCAGTATCTCTGAAAATTCTTCTGAAGTTAAACTTCCATAGTAAAAGTTTATAGGGTTAATGCGTTCGCCGTCTTTAAAAACTTCATAATGGCAGTGGGGTGCTTCACTTCTTCCGGTACTTCCCACGAAACCTATAATGTCTCCGCGCTGCACTTTTTGTCCTGCGCGAACATTGTATTTGTACAAATGTCCATACAAACTTTCATAGCCATAGCCGTGGTCTATTACAACGTGGTTTCCGTAACCTGTGGCGGTATTGTCGGCACGTGTAATCTTCCCGTCACCCGTTGCATAAACAGGCGTTCCTCGTGGAGCAGTAAAATCCATCCCGTAATGAAACTTTCGCGCTTTGGTAAAAGGATCTGTTCTGTACCCAAAACCTGAAGCCATTCGTGTAAGATCTTCGTTTTTTACCGGCTGTATTGCAGGAATTGCAGCCAAGAGTTTTTCTTTTTCTTCTGCAAGCTTTGCTATTTCGTCTAACGATTTTGATTGCACCACAATCTGCTTCGTCAAAATATCCAGATTACGGCTTGTGTTCACAATCAATTTTGAATTGTTAAAACCTTCCAAGTCCTTATAACGGTTTATACCTCCAAAACCTGCTTTTCTTTGTTCTTCAGGAATGGGATTGGTTTCAAAGTACACGCGGTACAAGTTATTATCGCGATCTTCTACTTCAGCAAGCACGGCTTGTGCTTGATTCATTTTTTTATTCAAAAGTTCAAACTGCAGTTCCATATTATTTAGCTCGCGCTGCAGCGCCAACTCCTTCGGTGTCTGCACTGAGGGAAGATTTATGTACACCAAAAGCAGCAAAAAACCACTCAGAAACATACCCAGAAGGCTAAGGGCGAAAATCTTTAGTTTTCTTCCTTTTCTCTTTTCTATTTTTCTGTACGAAAGCGTTTCGCTATCGTAGTAATATTTAACCTTAGACATGCGTTAAAAAATTGCTATTTTTGCGCCTTGCTTGTCAGCGCGAAGTAAAGGTAACGTTTTTACAAATATAGAAATTGTTTGCCAGTGCGCCCAACCATTAATTTAGTATAATTTTATAACAAATGAACTCGAAGGAAACCCGTTCCCAATTTTTAGAATTTTTCAAATCGAAACAACACCTTATTGTTTCATCAGCGCCGATGGTTGTTAAGAACGACCCAACGCTAATGTTTACCAATAGTGGAATGGCTCCGTTTAAGGAATATTTCTTAGGAAATGGAAAGCCCAAAAGCAACCGAATTGCCGATACCCAAAAATGTCTTCGCGTTAGCGGAAAACACAACGATCTTGAAGAAGTGGGGATGGATACGTATCATCACACAATGTTCGAAATGCTCGGAAACTGGAGTTTTGGAGATTATTTCAAAAAAGAAGCTATTGAGTGGGCTTGGGAACTTTTGACTGAAGTTTATAAAATTGACAAAGAGATTCTGTACGTAACCATTTTTGAAGGTGACGAAAGTGAGGGTTTGGAACGCGATACCGAAGCATACAATCTTTGGAAACAATTTGTTCCCGAAAACCGAATTTTAAACGGAAACAAAAAGGATAACTTTTGGGAAATGGGTGATCAAGGTCCCTGCGGACCGTGTAGTGAAATTCACGTTGATATTCGTTCGGCGGAAGAAAAAGCGAAAACTCCAGGGAAAGATTTGGTGAACAACGACCATCCGCAAGTGGTTGAAATCTGGAATCTGGTTTTTATGCAATTCAACCGAAAAGCCAGTGGCAGCCTCGAAAAGTTACCTGCCCAACACGTTGATACGGGAATGGGTTTTGAGCGTTTGTGCATGGTTTTGCAAAACAAACAAAGCAATTACGACACCGATGTTTTCACTCCTTTGATTCGCGAAATCGGCGCAATTACAAATACGAATTACGGAAAAGACGAGAGAAAAGACATCGCAATCCGGGTGATTGCAGACCACGTTCGTGCCGTTGCATTCTCTATTGCAGATGGCCAACTTCCAAGTAATACCGGTGCGGGATATGTGATACGAAGAATTTTAAGAAGAGCAATCCGCTATGGGTTTACGTTTTTGGACAAAAAGGAACCTTTCATTTATAAATTGATTGAAACGCTAAGCGCACAAATGGGCGATGCTTTTCCAGAACTTATTACTGAAAAGAATTTAATAACAAACGTTATTCGCGAAGAAGAAAATTCTTTTTTACGCACGCTGGACCAAGGTTTGGTTTTACTTGAAAATGTGATTGAAACTGCAGATTCTAAAGAAATTTCTGGAAAAAAAGCGTTTGAACTTTACGACACTTTCGGTTTCCCGATAGATTTGACTGCTCTGATTTTGCGCGAACGTGGTTATTCTTTAAACGAAAAAGAATTCGATACCGAACTGCAGCAACAAAAAGACCGTTCCCGCGCCGCAACAAAAGTAGAAACTGGCGACTGGGTTGTTTTGGAAAAAGACGATGTGGAAGAATTTGTGGGTTACGATACACTGGAAACCCAAGTAAAAATTACCCGTTACCGAAAAGTAGAAAGCAAAAAAGATGGTGAAATGTACCAATTGGTTTTCAATCTCACACCTTTTTACCCCGAAGGCGGCGGACAGGTTGGCGATAAAGGCTATTTGGAAGCTGTGGATGGTGGTGTAACCTATATTGTTGATACCAAAAAGGAGAACAATTTAATTATCCACTTTACAAAAACGCTTCCTCGAAATCCCGAAACTACGTTCAAAGCTGTAGTTGATGAAAAACAACGAAGCCGAACTTCTTCAAATCATACAGCTACGCATTTGCTACACCAAGGTTTGCGAAATATTCTGGGCGAACACGTTGCGCAAAAAGGAAGTATGGTTCATAGCCGCAATTTGCGATTTGATTTTTCCCACTTCGCTAAAGTCAGCGATGAGGAATTGAAACAAGTTGAAGATTTTGTAAACGCAAGAATCCGTGAAGGCATTGCTTTGGAAGAAAGAAGAAATATTCCATACCAACAAGCTCTTGACGAAGGTGCAATTGCACTTTTCGGTGAAAAATATGGCGATGCCGTTCGTGCGATTAAATTTGGGAAATCGATGGAACTATGCGGCGGAACGCACGTGCCAAATACGAATGATATTTGGCATTTTATCATTACTTCTGAAGGTGCGGTTGCTTCGGGAATTAGAAGAATTGAAGCTATAACGGGCGATTCTGCAAAGCAATATTTTATTGACAGAAGTAACTCTTTTGCATCACTTCAAAAAACATTGAACAACGCGCAGGATCCTGTAAAAGCTGTTGAAAGTTTACAGGAAGAAAATAATATGTTGCAGAAACAAATTCAGCAATTATTGAAAGATAAAGCCAAGAATTTAAAAGGTGAATTGAAAGCTGAAATAGAAGAAATAAACGGTGTAAATTTCTTAGCAAAAAAGATAGATCTTGACGCCGGCGGAATGAAAGATTTAGCCTTTGAACTTGGCGGCGAAACTGAAAATCTATTTTTGGTTTTTGGAGCTGAGCACGATGGCAAAGCTTTGCTGGCCTGCTATATTTCAAAAGAATTAGCAACCGACAGAAACCTAGATGCCGGAAAAATTATTCGTGAACTTGGAAAATACATTCAAGGCGGCGGCGGCGGACAAGCATTCTTTGCAACTGCGGGAGGGAAGAATCCTGCTGGAATAGATGAGGCTCTATCTATGGCAAAGCAATACGTTAAATAGGCTCGCAAAGGCGCAAAGACGCTAAGAAAAAACTTTGCGACTTCGCGTCTTTGCGAGAGAAAAAACTGTATTTTAAAAATCATGGAGCAAAATAATAATTTAACAGAGAATCAAATTGCTTCAATAATTGTTGATTGCTGTTATCATATTCATGTTGAATTGGGACCCGGATTATTGGAGTCCATTAATAAAAAATGGAATTAAAAGAATTGTAAATAACCTGTAAAACTTAGCGTCTTTGCGCCTTTGCGAGATAAAACAATGAAACTAATTACCGAAATACCCCTTAATCAAGAAGAAAATCAAATTGATTATTCTTCAAGAATACTTTTGTTGGGAAGTTGTTTCTCGGAAAATATTGGGGGGAAGTTTGATTATTATAAGTTTCAGAATTTGCAGAATCCATTTGGGATTATTTTTAATCCTGTTTCCATTGAAAAGCTGGTTGCTCGTGCAATTGAAAATCTGCCTTTTTCCGAAGAAGACATCTTTCAGCATAACGAAATCTGGAAATGTTTTGAAGTACATTCTGAGCTCTCTTCGTTGGATAAAATTGAATTTTTACGAAATCTTAATTCAGCGCTTCAAAATTTACGGGAAGCTTTATTTTCGGCAACACATATTATTTTTACGTTCGGTACCTCGTGGGTATACAGAAATATTGAAAGCGGTGAAATTGTTGCCAACTGCCATAAACTTCCGCAGAAAGATTTCACAAAAGAATTGCTGTCCATTGCTGTAATTTCAGAAATTATTCAAAATACATTTCAAAGAATTTCAGAAATAAACCCGGAAGCAACGATAATAAATACCGTTTCCCCCGTTCGGCATATTAAAGATGGGTTTGCGGAAAATTCGCTTAGCAAAGCGCACTTACTTTCAGCAATCCATCAACACTTCGACAGGCTCTGTGCGTCGTCATCAACCATCAACCATCAACCATTTTACTTTCCTTCCTATGAAATAATGATGGACGAGCTGCGCGATTACCGGTTTTATGCCGAAGACATGCTTCATCCCAACAAAACCGCCATCGAAATTATTTGGCAGAAATTCTCAAACGTGTGGATTGCTTCGGAAACAGAATCAATTCAAAAAGAAATTGCCTCCATTCAAAGTGCTTTGCTTCATAAGGCATTCAACTCTGAAAGCGACGAACATCTTCGGTTTTCAGAAAAACTTCAACTAAAAATTTCTTCACTTCAGCAACAATTTCCGCATATCCAGTTTTAGAAATCGTAATTCTAAAATGATACTTCGTAAATCATTATACGTCAATTGCCCTATTGTGAAAACTTCTCATTTGGGCCAATTTTGCTTCAACAATAATCACGTACTCGTTACGGCGGGGAACTAAAACCAAATATTATGAAAATATTCAACAAAACAATTTTAGTATTGATGGCAGTTATTGCCGTGAGTTTAACCTCTTGTAGTAAGGACGATGATGGTGGTGATGACCCAAGTGGTGGTACAGGTACTTTTTCTGCAAAAGTAGATGGGGCCAACTTTACATCATTAGACGGAACTGTTGCCGGTCAATTAACAGATGCAGGACCAACAAAAGTTCTTGCAATTTCAGCAGGTACTAGCCGATCTCAAAATTTACAAATGATCGTTACTACCTTTGATGGAGTGGGCACATACGATCTAAATTTCACAAATATTGGTACGTACAGTTATTTGCCAGATCCTAGCAATCCTGATCCAAGTTCCGTTGTAATCTTCACTACTGGGAACGGACAACCTTCAAACGGTCAACTTAAGGTTTCAAGTTTTGAAGGAAACGTAGCAAAAGGAACTTTTAGTTTTACGGCCTACAACCTAAATGATCTTTCCCAATCTATTTCGGTAACGGAAGGTGCTTTTAATATTGAATTGACTGTAAAATAAATAGAGTTTTCAACTGATAATAATTCTAATTAGGGATTTTTAACCGTGGATAAATCGAAAGGTTTATTCTCGGTTTTTTTTAAAAAAGTCGCTGGGTGTGACATCCACATGCCTTTTCAGTTTTTGAAACTCAAAGCCTAAAACTTCAACAATACGTCAAATGCCCTATTGATTTCACCTTTTTAAAGAAACATCTTTGAACTATCAACTTATAAAACCCACGATTATGAAAACTTCAATATTTTTTTACACTTTAATCTGCTTCGCATTTATAACGCAAAACCCAATGTTTGCACAAAAGGCAGAACAACCAGACTTTCGGTATGATACGGGAGCCAAAATAAACGAAATGAGTTTAACCCAAGGAGGAACAATGGTGGTTGCTACAAATGATGGCCTAGTGGGGATTAAGCCAGGTAGCAACCAACTGTTGTTTAATTTTACGGAATACGGTAGGGTAAAACCAGAAGAACTCACATTTATTCCAAACGCACCTTATGTAATCATTTACCAAGGTGGCTTTGCCAATTTGAGTTCTAAAAAAACGGTCATTGACTATATTTCCGGAAAAACACTTTTTAGTACTGAAAGTAATGGATGGAAAGATGTTATAACATTGAACGTTATGATGCCTCAAAACAAATTGGTGGTAAGCGGAAATAGGACCTCAAAAGAAAAATATGCACAACAAGTTGCTGTTTATGACCTTAACACTGGAAAAGAAGATTATAGGTTCGATATTGGCGAACCAGGACGAGTAGGTATTGCAAAGACGTATATGGTAACCGGAATACCACTTTTGTTAAAAAATAGTCTGGTAGTGCCAACTTCGCAAGGGGTTTTTAATATGAAAGCTCAAACTGGAGAACTTATTTGGCAAAACGATATGAAGAATATGAATGCGCTTGTTGCCGATGTTACAGAAACTGAGATTTACGCTTTTGAACAAGTAAACCAAGGAAAAAACACCCGCATCCACAAATTAAGTGTAAATGGCGCAGAACTTTGGAAAGATGATCATAAAGTAAAAGGGCAGGTGGTTAACTTCCAAATATTGCCTAAGGGTATCGCTGTGGTAAGCAACCAAAGCGATGGCGGGAGCAACAGTGTTTTTGCACCCAGCAATGAATCCAACATTTCATTTTTAAGTGCTACCAATGGGGAAGACCTTTGGGACAAAGCTCCTAAAACCAAAGGCTACGTACAGCATTTCTATGTAATGGAAGACGGAATTCTCTTCGGAATTTACCAAGGCGGGATCAATAAAATTTCTTTTGAAGGGGAGACACTTTTCAAAAAACCCTTAAAGACAGGAGAAAATATTCTTACAATGGCACATACACCACAGGGATTGATTTATATAACTACCGAAGATGCAAATATTGTAGACCTAGAAACTGGCGAGCAAGTGTGGAATAAACCACTTAAATATAAAAGGGCAGATGCCGTAAGTTCTACTTTAGATAAAAAGAACAATCGGTATTTAATAAGTGTAGATGATGAATTGTTTGCTGTAGATGCCACTTCTGGTGAGGTTAGTACACTTGCAGAATCAAAATTTGATGGGAAGGAAGCACCGACCCATGTTGAGATTCGTGACGGTGGAATTTTACTTACCAGCGATCAAAATATGTTATTAATGGATTGGAAAGGCGCTAACCAATGGCAGGAATATTACAGAGCGCCCGGTAAAAGTGCAATGGGAGCAATCATTGCAGGAGTAGCGGCAGTAGCTTCTATGGCTGCTGCAACAGCCGCCGCAAACTCCTCTATGCAAAACAAACTAGCAGGATATGACAGTCAGTCTGAGCGCGATGCAGACTTGGCCGGTGGTATGGCAGTAGCAGCTGGCGCATCGATTTCAGAAATGCTAAAACGTTTTAAGGCAACGGCTGCAACTCAAAACGACCAATTCATTCTTACAAAACTTGAAGACGGTGTAGGACTTGTAAAAGTAAATAAGGATACCGGTAAAAAGGAAAAGGAAATTGTTCTAAAAGACAAGCAGCCGGAATATTTAGTGGACGAAATAGGAGGGATTCTTTATTACAAAGCAGATAACAATTCCATATTTGCTTACGATTTAACAAAATAATCTACTAACCAGATTATATTTCAAACTGAAAGTGATGTGAGGAGCACTTGAGGTTTTAAAACCCCATAGTAAAATATGGGGTTTACTATTTAAAAATTTTATATGCTAAAAAAAGTATTTTTTCCAAATAGCACCAATTATTATGTGTGGATTAATAGTCTTTTGATGCTATTGTTGTTGGCCGTCAATTTAGCGGAACCCATAACAATCGTTTTTGCATACTTTTTTGAAACTATAATTATAGGTATTTTTCATATTTTGAAACTTTGGTTGGTTATTACCAAAGGCAGTTCGAACAAACAAAACGGCAAAAGGTCGAAAAGTTTTGGACTAATTCCTTTTTTTATTTTCCACTACGGAATGTTTGTGCTCGTGCAATCTATTTTTGTGTTTAGCTTTTTTGAATCCTCTGTTCCCGGCATCAGTAATGGTTTTAATATTATTCACAACTTTGGAATTTTGCTCAATGAAAAGGGGATGGGCGTAATATTGACCTCTATCTTTTTTACAAACTTGGCTTATTTCTACAATAATTTTTTAGCTAATGAAAAATTTCGCGAATATGCTGCGGATGAAATTTTCTTTAGACCCTACGTGCGAATCTTTATTCAGCAATTTGTTGTTGTATTTGCAGGATTTTTCTTTGTGGTTTTTTCGGCAGCTTATGCCGCGGCGGTATTACTTATTTTCCTTCGTTTGCCAGTAGATTTAATTATAGTTTCAATTGAAAAAAAGTCGCCAGCTTTTGATGCAACTATGAAGAAATATTCAAAAAGTCACGATCACTTCTTACAGATGAAGAGAAAATATCAAGAGTTTTCAGAATAGCATTTAATAAATAAGGCAGATGCCCTATGTCCAAAATCGTAAAAGAGATTTATCTTTAAGATTGAATTATGTGTAGTCAAATGTTTTTTCAAATATTAATTATCATCATATGCCTTTCCGCAGGAATAGGTATTTTCATTTATTTTCATCTCAAAAATTCTTCGATGAACAAAATGCATCTTAAAAAAATTGCTAGCCTAAAGCGTAATTTTTTATTGAATTCTGAACAGATAAGGTATAGGAATACTGAAATTGGCCGTTACAATTTTTTAGAATACAACTTAAATGATGCGCTTGTTATACAGCCAAAAATTATCTTACATTAGCATCAGAAAATCAAATAGATGGCCCAAAAATCTTTTTTTATTCTTTATATCTTTTGTTTGCTTTTTTTTGTAAGCACTTCACAAAATCCTGTTCAGATAATAGACAGTTTAAAAATTCAACTAAATAAAGCGACAAAAGATATTGATCGGGCAAAGATAATAGCAGATTTAACTTGGTATTATAGCATGGTAAATACCGATTCAGCTTATGTCTATGGAAAAAAATCTATATATAGTGCCAAAAAGATTGGGGATTCAACCCTAATTGCACAAGCCTTAAGTGATTTTGCTGTGGTAAATTATAGTAAAGGAGATTTGAAAACAGCTCTTGATTATTATAAAAAATCTCTATTAATTAGGGAAAAACAGCGAGATTCTATCGGCATTGCTTCGCTTCATTATAAAATGGGTACTGCTTATCACAAAAAAACCCAGCTTGACAGTGCGATGATCTATTATCTAAAAGCGTTGAAGTTTTATGAAGATACTGGCAATGAAGTTTTGGCAAATTCTGCAGAGAGTAATATTGGTGCATTACATTTCAACCAGAAAAACTATAATGAAGCCCTTCGCTTTTTCAACAAGAATATTATTTTTTTTAGAAAGACCGACCAAAGCAAACTTCTGGGAAATGCGTTGGTCAATAAGGCGAGCATTCAGCTAGTGATGAAAGACACTTTAGAAGCTGTAAAAACACTAAAGGAAAGCATTAAAATTTCGGAAGCCATAAATAATGTTGAAACCCTAGGTGCATCTTACAATAATCTCGGGGAAGTTTTCATGGCGCAGAATAAAATTGAACAGGCAAAGGATGCATTGTCAAAATCAATTCAATACCGCAGTAATTCAAATATGGATGCTGATTTAACAAGTTCCAAGCTAACTTTGGCAGGAATCCATAATACATTGGGAGAATACAAAAAGGCACGATTGCTACTTGATGAAATTAGACCTTTTTATAAAAGGGAAGGAATCAAAGAAAAGCTATCAACTCTTTACTTGCAATATATTACGGTTTTTGCCAGTGAAAAAAGACCTGATAGCGCAAGATATTACAGTGCAAAATATGCCGAACTTCAAGAAGAGATAGTTGGCGAAAAAGCGTTAAATATCACCAATGAACTAGGCGCAAAATACGAATCCGAAAAAAAGCAAAATGAAATCCTAAAACAGCGCGCCCAACTGGCAGAAAAAGATTTGGAGGTTCGCCGCAAGAACACTTTTATCTTTGGCAGTTTAGGCTTCGCAATGTTACTGGGCCTTTTGGGTTATTTACTTTACAATCAGCAGAAATTAAAAAACCGTCAGCTACAGAAAGAGGGCGAATTAAAAACTGCTTTAGCGCAAATAGAAACCCAAAACAAATTGCAGGAACAACGCTTAAGAATCTCTCGCGATCTTCACGATAACATTGGCGCGCAACTAACCTTCATTATTTCTAGCATCGATAACTTGAAATATGGATTTACGGACATCAGTGAAAAATTAGGCGATAAATTAACCAGCATCAGCAATTTTACTTCCCAGACCATTTATGAATTGCGCGACACTATTTGGGCAATGAACAAAGAAAACATAACCTTTGAAGATTTGCAGGCGCGCATTGCTAATTTCATAGAGCAGGCTAAAAATGCTTCGGAAAGAACAGAATTTTCTTTCACAATTGATGAAACTGTAAATGAAACACACGTGTTTTCGTCGGTAGAAGGAATGAATATCTATAGGATTATTCAAGAAGCTGTAAACAATGCCCTGAAATACGCTTCCGCAGACGAAATTGAAGTGAATATACTAAAGGAGGAAGGTGAGTACTTCATTGAGATTGCAGATAACGGTGTAGGGTTTGATCAAGCTTCAATAGAAATGGGTAATGGTCTAAATAATATGAAAAAACGCGCAAGAGAGATTGGGGGGAAACTTCAAATAAAGTCTTCAAACCACGGAACTCGTATACTGCTGAGAGTGCCGAAATAATTTCTAACAATAAATAATACGGCAATTGCCCTATTTTATAGTTACTCCTTAAAACGTATTTTTAGTATCTTTAAACCACTAACCAACCGAGGATGCTTAAGATTGCAATTGTTGACGATAACTCTTTCCTTATACACGCCGTCAAGGAGAAGCTCTCCTTTTTTGATGACGTGGAGGTAAAACACACTTCTTTGAATGGTAGTGAGCTACTAACAAAACTACAGGAAAGCCATAAACTCGACTTGATTTTAATGGATATTGAAATGCCGGTTCTAAACGGTATTGAAACAACACAAATAGTAAAGCAGAAATATCCGCACATCAAAATAATCATGCTCACAGCTTTTGATAACGATGAACATATTTTCAACGCCATAAAAGCAGGCGCAGACGGTTATCTGCTAAAAGAAATAAATCCAAAAGATTTATACGACGGAATCTGTGAAACTTTAAATGGCGGTGCGGCGATGAATCCTTCCATCGCAATGAAAACCTTAAAACTGCTCAGAAACCCAATCGATATTCAAAATCCGCGGGACCAAGAAGAAATCTCACTTTCAACCCGCGAAGTTGAGGTTTTGGAACAATTAAGTAAAGGTTTGAGCTACACCGTGATTGCTGATCATCTCTTCCTTTCACCCAGCACGGTAAGAAAACACATTGAAAATATCTACAAAAAGCTGCAAGTGCACAGCAAAATGGAAGCGGTTCAAAAGGCGAAAAATCATAATATTATTTAGGAAGGGTTACTGTTGCTGCTATAGATACTGTGGCCACTATTTTTCTCTGTGTTCTCTGTGCCTCTGTGACTAATTATTGCGTTTATTTCAGGTGCATTCATAAAGTTTTCAGTAGTCTAAAATATATTGTAGTTTTAGGTTTTACTTCTGAAAAAATCCCTTGAAATTTAAACTCCTCATTATGAAAAAATTATTCCTAGTTATCTTTCTCTTATCAGTAACCTTTTCAGCTTTCGCCCAAGAAAAAAATCCGGTAATTGAAAACATTCAAAAAGAAGCTTACAACAATTCCCAACTCGAAATTCTCGGACACGAATTACTTGACGATATCGGCCCACGATTGGTTGGAACGCCACAAATGCAGCAAGCACACGATTGGGCAGTAGCAAAATATAAAACGTGGGGAATTTCCGCAGAGAATCAACAATGGGGCGAGTGGAAAGGCTGGGAGCGCGGTATCACCCATGTTGATATGGTTTATCCAAGAGTGCAAACTTTGGACGGAACGCAATTAGCTTGGAACCCTGGCACTTCTTCAAAGGGCGTTACTGCGGAATTGATTGTGCTTCCCGAAATAAAAGATTCTTTATCATTTCAGAAATGGTTGCCGAATGTGAAAGGAAAATTCGTGATGATTGCTATGAAACAATCCACCGGAAGACCAGACGATAACTGGAAAGAGTGGGCCACACCTGAATCTTTAGAAAAGATGAAGAATGAAAGAGAAGAAACTACGAAAGCTTGGAATGAAAACGTAAAACGAAGCGGCTATGACCGAAGAAGTATTATTCCCGCTTTGGAAGAAGCTGGCGCAGCTGGAATTGTAGATTCTTATTGGTCCAAAGGATTTGGTGTAAACAAAATTTTCGGTGCAAGAACTAAAAAAATTCCTTCCGTAGATATGGAATTGGAAGACTACACTATGCTTTACAGAATGGTGGAACACGGTGACAAACCGAAAATTCACGTAGTTGCGGAATCGAGAGATTTGGGAGTTGTTCCAACTTTCAACACAATTGCCGAAATAAAAGGAACTGAAAAACCCGAGGAATATGTAATTCTATCAGCGCATTTTGATTCTTGGGACGGCGGAACAGGCGCAACCGACAATGGAACGGGAACTTTGGTAATGATGGAAGCGCTGCGAATTCTGAAAAAAGTATATCCCAACCCAAAGCGAACTATTTTGGTTGGCCATTGGGGAAGTGAAGAGCAAGGTTTGAACGGTTCGTCTTCTTTCGTTGCGGACCATCCCGAAATTGTTAGTAATATTCAGGCAGTTTTTAATCAAGACAATGGAACCGGAAGGGTAACAAAAATTAACGGTGCAGGTTTTTTACAATCGTATGATTATATTTCGCGTTGGTTAAAAGCTGTACCCGATACCATAAGTAAGCATATTGAAACTACTTTTCCGGGAGGACCTGCGCGCGGAGGTTCAGACAATGCTTCTTTCGTGGCTGCCGGCGCTCCGGCTTTTAGTTTAAGTTCGTTGAGCTGGGATTATTGGAATTACACTTGGCACACCAACCGCGATACGTATGACAAAATTGTTTTTGACGACGTGCAGAGCAATGTAATTTTAACTGCAATTCTTGCTTATATGGCTTCGGAAGATGATGCCAAAACCTCTCGTGAGCAAGTTATTTTGCCAATGAATGAAAAAACCGGAGAGCCACAAACATGGCCAACGCCAAGAGTTCCTGAGAGGAAAGGGGGAATATAAATATTCTTAAAATTCCAAAATAACAAATCCCAAATCCCAATTGTATTTTTGGAATTTGGGATTTTGAGATTTATTTGGAATTTGGTGCTTGTATTTTGGAATTTAAATTCCAAATGCATCCTTCACTTTATCAACATAATCCAACTTCTCCCAAGTAAAAAGCTCAACTTCTTTTTCTATTCTTCCGTTGTAAGGGCTTTCAAAAACTTTTGAAACCATTTCAGGAACACGACCCATATGGCCATAAGCAGCGGTTTCAGAATAGATAGGGTTTCTCAATTTCAATCTTTTTTCAATAGCCGCTGGGCGCATATTGAAAATTTCTGAAACTTTTTTGGCAATCTCTCCATCGGAAATTTTCACGTTTGAAGAATTGTAAGTATTTACAAAAATGGAAGTCGGTTCTACAACACCAATTGCATAGCTAACTTGAATCAAAACTTCATCCGCAACGCCGGCAGCCACAAGATTTTTAGCAATATGCCGCGCAGCATACGCTGCACTTCTATCTACTTTACTCGGGTCTTTTCCGCTGAATGCTCCACCACCGTGAGCGCCTTTTCCGCCGTAAGTGTCAACGATAATTTTTCTTCCTGTAAGTCCGGTGTCGCCGTGGGGTCCGCCAATTACGAATTTCCCGGTTGGATTTATATGATAAGTAATATCATCGTTAAATAATTCCTGAACGTATTCTGGCAATTGTTTTTTCACTCGCGGAATCAAAATTTCAACAATATCTTTTTTGATTTTTTTCAGCATCGGCTCGTCTGCATCAAATTCGTCGTGTTGGGTTGAAACCACAATCGCAACTATTTTCTGCGGAACATTATCATCGCTGTATTCAATGGTTACTTGACTTTTTGAATCGGGACGCAAATATTTTATTTCAGAATCTTCACGTCGAAGCGCAGCCAATTCAATCAAAATTTTATGCGAAATATCCAACGCCAAAGGCATATAGTTTTCGGTTTCCTTTGTGGCGTAACCAAACATCATTCCTTGGTCGCCAGCGCCTTGTTCTTCTTTATTTTCACGATCCACACCTTGATTAATATCTTGGGATTGTTCGTGAATTAAGGAAATTACACCACAGGAATCACCGCTGAATTTATAAGCTCCTTTCGTATAACCAATTTTGTTGATCACTTCCCGGGCAATATGCTGTACATCCAGGTACGTGTTGCTTTTCACCTCGCCCGCCAAAACAACTTGTCCTGTAGTAACAAGTGTTTCACAAGCAACTTTACTTTCGGGATCAAAAGCTAAAAAATTATCTAAAAGCGCATCGCTAATTTGATCCGCAACTTTATCTGGGTGTCCTTCAGAAACACTTTCCGAAGTAAATAAATAGGCCATAAAATGTTTTTTAAATTTTAAAAAATTGAAAACGACGCAGGATAAAAAGACGTAAGACGTAAGACTAAAATTATTTCTTAATATGGATTAAATATATAATAGTCTTATGTCATTATTACAGAAGATTTGACGAAAGTGCCGAAGGGTAGTTTTCACTGCCTTTAGCATTTTTTAATGAGGTTGCAATCAGTCAAATCTGTCCTCTTAATTTGTCTTGGGCAAAAGTAAAAAAATTAAATGAATAGCAATTTTATTTGAAGTTTTTTGGCGAAATAATTAGTAGTGGTGCAATACCAACAAGTATGCATCTATGTTATTACTAAAAACCTTATAATCGAATTACCCCCTATTTAGGTAAAAGCTGTTCAATCTTTGCTATCAAATCGGCCATATCAAAGGGTTTGGAGATAAAATCTGAAGCTCCTGCCTTCATGCAGTTTTCTCGTGCGTTGCTAAGTGCAGACATCATTAGTACAGGGGTTTTGGAGGTAGCGGCTGTTTTTCTGATTTTGGCACAAACGTCCGTGCCGTCCACCCCGTAGATAAGTTTGTCCAGCAACACAAGTTTTATGTCATGTTCAATTATATCTTCATTGGTGTGCAGGGGTTTTCTAGACAGCATAACATCGTAGCCGCTAAACCCAAGCATTTCTTCGATCATGATTCCCAAATTGTGATCATCTTCTACTATTAGTATCTTGTTCATTGGGTAGGTTGTTTAGTATTGTTTTATTTTTAGTCGGTTTGGTTGAAGACCTTTTCAATCTTGTTAAAAAAGTCATTCATATCAAACGGTTTTGTTATGAAATCATGGGCTCCAGCCTGTATGCATTCTGCTTTTGCCTCCTCCAGCGCAGACATCATAATAACGGGAACGTGTGCCGTGGAGTTGTTGGTTTTTATTTTGTTGCATATTAGCAAACCGTCCAAACCGCCCAGAAACTTATCCAAGAGCACCAAGTCTATCCTATTTTCCTGGATATTATTATCTATTTCGCCCGGGTGTTGTTGCACCCAAACTTTATATCCCTTAGAAGTAAACATATATTTTAACATTTCCCCAATTATGCGGTCATCTTCAACTATTAAAATGTTCTTCATACATCCTTTATTTTATCGCTTCCAGAAATAATGGGAAGGGTAAAAATAAATTCAGATCCTTTTCCTTTTTTGCTCTTTAGGTCAACGCGCCCATTATGACGCTCTATAATTTCTTTGGCCAAATAGAGGCCAATCCCAAACCCGGTAAAGTTGGTTTCGTCTTTTCCACTTACACGGTAAAACCTTTCAAAGAGGTGTTCGTGATCCTTTTTGTCGATCCCGATTCCTTTGTCTTTTACGCTTACGGCCCCATTTTCTTCATCTACTTTGTAAACACGAACAGTAATGTTTTTATCATCTGGGGAATACTTGATGGCATTAGTAATGAAGTTGATAAGGACTTGGTTGATCCTGTCCTTGTCGCCATATACACTGAATGTATCATCATGGGTTATCTTTATTTTGTATTCGGCGTTGGTATATTTTATGTCCTGAACATTGCTTTCCACGAATTGGTTTATGCCGAATGTTTCCTTTTGCAATTCCAGTTTGCTCTCCTCCACACGCGAAAGATCCAGCATTTCTGAAATTAGTCGGGTAAGTCGCGATACTTGGTTGTCTATGCGCTCCAGGCTAGGGATCATTGGAATGGCGCCCAAGGTTTCCTGCGTCCCACTTTCCAACATGCTCAACAACAATTGGGTATATCCTTTAATGGACGTAACCGGAGTCTTGAGCTCATGACTTACCATTTTAAGGAAATCCTCCTTATTTTTTTCCTCATCCTTTAATTTCTGTATTTGGGTACTGGCACCTACCCACATATTTATTTTTCCGGTTTCATCCTTCACGGGAACGGCGCGGTTAATATGCCATTTAAAATCGCCATTTTTGTCAAGAATTCTAAATTCCATATCAAAATCGTTCCCAGTTTTCACTGCTCTCATCCAGTTTTCTTCAATTGTGGGCAACTCCTCTGGGTGCATTAATTTCCCCCAGCCTTCTTTTTTTATTTTTTTTAGATTCCATCCCGAAAAATCGGTCCAGACTTTGTTGAAAAAAAATACTTCCCCATCTGCAGTTGCATTGATTATCATGTCTGGCACCAAGTCGGTCATTTGGTGGTAACGGGCTTCACTTTCCCTTATTTCTTTATTCAATTCTGCCTCTGCCGTGACCACGTTGAGGATTATCGCCACACCCACAATATTTCCTTGAACATCCCTTTGGGGCTGATACACAAAATTATAATAGGAGAGTTCCTTTTTTCCGTGCCGCACTAAGGTTACGGGCACTTCATGTGCGCTATAGGGTTTCCCGGTTTTATAGACATCACGTAAAAGGTCGCCAAATCCTTGTTCTTCCAGTTCTGGTACCGAATCTAGGTATGGTTTACCGATAATTCCCTTCCCTTTTCCCAGTTGATTTAACAGGGCATCGTTAGCCACCGTAAGTATAAAATTTTCACCCTCGAGGATACCAATAAGGGAGGGGGAAGAATTGATCATTTCTTTATACTTGTGCTCGCTTTCTTCTACTTTTTTACGGGCAATTACCTGGTCGGTTACTTCGTTGACGATCACCATGATCCCGGTAATAATGCTGTCTTGATCGTACATGAGTTGGCACATAAAATTATAATACCCCGGTTCGGACTTTTTGCCCCTGCCCATTTTCACTTCCATTTCGTTCGCGTAATAAGGTTCCCCGCTTTTTAGTGCTTTGTACAGAAGTTTATTAATGCCTTGTTCTTTAAGTTCTGGCAACGATTCAAAAATGGGCTTACCCACAAAGTTTTTCCCTTTTTCAACCAACTGCAAGAAAAGATCGTTGGCCAGTTCTACTTTATAATTTTTACCTTTTAAAAACATGATGGCCACGGGGGCCTGCATTACCAAGTTTTTAAATTTCTCTAAAAGTTCTTGTTTTCTTTTCCAATGAAGCTTTTGTACCGTAATATCCTTAATTGCCAAGAGGATCAAATTCTTAGATCGGTCCTCGCGTTTAATCTCCGTGGCATTTAAACACATGCTGCGTTCCCCAATGTGTTCAAAAGTATGGACTACCTCAAAATCTTCAAAGCTATTTTTTTTGGACAGAATGGTTTCAAGCTGCCTCCGTAATTCGGGGATGTCCCATTGCTTGTTGCCCAATTCATAAATCAACTTGCCTTCAGTTTCCTTCTCTTTAGTATGGAAGGTTTTATAATAAGAATTGTTAGCGGCGCTTACTTTGAGGTTCTTGTCCAAAACCAACAAGGGTTCATGGATGGTTTCCACAATGCTTTCGGCATAATTGCGCTCTTCGGTTACCAGCTCGTTTAAGTTGATGAGCTCGTGGTTTATTACTGTTATTTCTTCATTAGTGCTTTGCAGTTCCTCCTTACTGGTTTGCAGTTCCTCGTTCAGGCTTTGCAGTTCCTCGCCTCCGCTCAGCAGTTCTTCATTTGCACTTTGCAATTCTTCATTGGCGGCCTCTTGATCCTCGGTGATGCTGCGCATATCTTCAAGGGTCTGCTCAAGCTCATTTTCCAATTGCCTGATGCGCAGGTCCTTTTCATCTTTTTCGGAATCTTTTTTATTTAGGGTAAGATCTTCCTGGGCTGCTAACTGCTGGTGAAACAGTACCAAATAATGCGGTTCAACCACATTTGGAAGCGGCACGGCTTCCAAAGAAATCATCTGCCGGACGTCATTTTCAACAAAAGCGATATTTTCTTTTGTAACCGAAGTGCCCTCCTTCATTACTTTATGGATGATGTTTCGCAACTCAATCGCCAAAGTTCCTTTTGCCATTTTGAACAGGTTATGGCTGGGCTTGCCACTTTGCTGCCCTAAATAACTGTTGGTGTTTCCATTAAAAAGAATAATATCCATGTCCTCATTCACCACAACACTGGCAGGGGTAAAGCGGCTTAATAATAGCTCGTCTGCTATTTTTTTAAAATCGGTACGCTTTTTTTCGGTTTCGGGCTCAGATTCTTCATTAGTATGCAACCTTTTTTCGCTATATCTCGTGGAGGACTTTATAACGGAAGTCGCCGAGTTTTTCCGCATATATAGCTTGTCTTTCTTATTTGCTGGGCTAAATTGCTCAGACAAACTGCTGTTAGTTTCCGATTTTCCAAGCAACAGATATCCATTTTCATTTAAGGAGTAATGAAACGTGGCAAGCGCTTTTTTCTGCAAGTATGGCTGAAAATAGATGAGTACGTTTCTGCAGCTTATAATGTCCATATTGCCAAAAGGGGGATCGCTCAGGAAATTATGTAACGCAAATACGCACATTTCCCTGATTTCTTTGTTAAGCTGGTAGCCTGTTTTGGTTTTGGTAAAGAATTCCTTCAGCCGCTTAGGGCTTACATTTTCCACTTCACTGGTTGTGTAGAGCCCTTTTCTTGCCTTTGCTATGGCGGGTTCGCTGATGTCTGTGGCAAATAACTGTATTTTAATACCTGCCTTAGCTGATTTGTCGCCATTTAATGTCGGGTTCGCATTTAAGTATTCCTTCAAGCAAATAAGAAGGGAGTATGCTTCTTGGCCGGTACTGCATCCTGCTGACCAAAGGCGTAAGGATTCATTGCCTTTTTTTTGCTGTAGCATCGGTATTAAGCGTTCGCATAGTGTATCAAAAACATCCACATCCCTGAAAAATGATGTTACGGGAATCAGCAAATCTTGGTATAACAAATCCTGTTCATCCTTGTTTCCCCTTAAATAGGAAAGATAGGTTGCTGGCTTTTTAATTTTATTGAGGGCCATCCTGCGGAGTATCCTTCGGCGGATGGTGGTCTGTTTGTAATAGGTAAAGTCTGTATTCTTGCGTATGCGCAACAACGAATGGATTTTCCGGAAAACCTCTTCTTCCTGATGCGAAATATCCTCTTTCTCAAACCCATTTCTATCCAAGGTGCTAACCAGTTCCAAAATTTTGGCTGGTATTTCCTCAGGCTTGAGTATAAAATCAACCACGCCAGCATCTACAGCGCTCCGGGGCATCCCGTCCCACTCGGCAGATTGTTGGTCTTGTGCAAAGGTAATCCCGCCATTATCTTTAATGGCCATTAGCCCCGCGGTACCGTCAGACCCTGTGCCGGAAAGCACAACGCCCAAGGAATGATTTTGGTGCACTTCTGCCAGCGATCTGAAAAAGAGATCAATGGGCAGGTTTCGCACGCTCTTATTGGGGGTAGGCCGCGGGCTAAGTTCCAGAACCCCATCATTGGCCAGCAGCATTTTGTTGCTGGGGATAATGTATATGTGATCGGGTTCTACTTTAATATCGTCTGCGATTTCCAGCACCGGGATTTTTGTAACCTTTTGCAACAGCTCTGCCAACAGACTTTCGTGGTTGGGATCTAAATGTTGCACAAGTACGTAAGCCATACCCGAATCTTCCGGGATGGCTTCTACTAATTTTTTAAATGCGCCAAGGCCACCGGCGGAGGCGCCAATGCCTACTACTGGGAAATTGTTAGCAGATTTTGTAAGGTTCTTTAATGGTTTGCCCAAGATGTTGTTTTAAATGGTTCAATTACTTTGGTTAGTTCTCTTGGAAGAGGGGAAAAATGAACGTTGGAATATAATACTTTATAGTTTTATTTTTCCTAATATTATGATAATAAATCCTCGGTGCAATTAAATTTTTTGTGTTCTGGCAACCCATAGAATTTGGAGGATCGTTAGATTGGGGTTGGGAATTTCTATATTTATTTCAAAAAAATTTGGTTATTAAATTTTTCTGACGTTATATTTGCGCTCACAAAGTTCAAACCTTTATTGAAATGTTATCAAGAAAGGCCGAGGGATTAGACCCTATGACGCCTTAGCAACCCTTTCTCAGGAAAGAAGGTGCTACATTCTACAACGATTCTGGAATTTTTAGAATTGACGATAGATAACGACAAGACAATTTCTAATCTGAAATTGCTTTTCATTTATTCTTTTTAACATTTTTCTATTAAAGTACGTCGCAAGGCGCATTTTGGCTTTTGTTTTAATCTTTTTATTAACTCAAAAAAACTAGAAAAATGAGTACACAAAACAAATTCGCAACAAACTTGTTGCACGCAGGACACGATGTAACCGCTAACGGAGGAACCAGAGCGGTGCCAATTTATCAAACTTCAAGTTACGTTTTCAAAAACAGCGACCACGCTGCAAACCTTTTCAATCTTTCTGAACCCGGATTTATTTATTCGCGCTTAAACAATCCAACGTGCGATATTTTGGAAAAACGTTTGGCGGCTTTGGAAGGTGGCATTGGCGCAGTTACTACAGCTTCTGGCGCTTCTGCCATTTCAACCACATTTTTAACATTGCTTCGTGCTGGCGACCACATTGTAGCATCTAGCAGTTTGTATGGCGGCACTTTCAATTTGTTGAATGTTACTTTACCGCGTTTGGGAATTACAACCACTTTTGTGGATGCTACGGAGCCTGAAAATTTTGGAAAAGCAGTTAAAGAAAATACCCGTGCAATTTTTATTGAATCTCTTGGAAACCCAAAGTTGGATGTTTTAGATATTGAAGCGATTGCAACTGAAGCGAAAGCAAATAAAATTCCGCTTATTGTGGACAACACGGTTGCTTCTCCAGCTTTATTGAATCCCATTGCGCACGGTGCAAATATTGTAATCCATTCGCTAACCAAATACATTAACGGAAACGGGACAACCCTTGGCGGCGCAATTATCGATGCCGGTAATTTTGATTGGACCAACGGGAAATTTCCCGAATTCACGGAACCTTCCGCCGGATATCACGGTTTGGTTTATTCCGAAGTTTTAAAGGAAGCAGCTTTTATAGCGAAAGTACGTCTTGAAGGTCTTCGCGATTTCGGCGCTGCGTTGAGTCCGTTTAGTGCTTTTCAAATTATTCAAGGTTTGGAAACTTTGGAAATTCGAATTAAAAAACACAGCGAAAATGCACTAAGATTTGCAAAATGGCTTCAAAGTCGCAAAGAAGTGGCTTGGGTGAATTATCCCGGTTTAGAGGAAAATCCTTATTTCAACCTCGCACAAAAATACCTTCCCAAAGGGCAAAGTGGTTTAGTTACTTTCGGCGTAAAAGGTGGTTTTGAAACCGCTAAAAGAGTAGTTGATAATGTGAAATTATTTTCACTTTTGGCAAATATCGGCGATACAAAATCCTTGATAATTCATCCAGCAAGTACAACCCACCAACAATTAAGTTTGGCAGATCAAACTGCATCTGGCGTGAGTCAAGATCTGATAAGACTTTCTATTGGTTTGGAAAATATTGAAGATTTAACGGCAGATTTGGAGCAAGCTTTCGAAAGTGTTTTTAAAGAGGAATTGGTTTAATGTTTTAATCTCACGTCTAATATCTCACGTCTAATATCTCACACTTAATGTCTCAAATCTCAAGTCTAACCATAAAAGAATACACCACCAAAAGTGGATTTCACTTTAAAAACCTTCCATTAACCTATCAGGTTTTTGGAAAGAAATTGGGTACGGCGCCCATTGTTTTAGTGACGCACGCACTTACCGGAAACAGCAATGTTTGTGGTGAAAACGGTTGGTGGAAATCTTTGATTGGTACTGAAAAGTGCATTGATGTTAACAAATATTCCATTCTTGCTTTTAATATTCCCGGGAATGGATACGATGATTTTTTCATTGAAAATTATGAAGATTTTACCATTTATGATGTTGCCCAATTGTTTTTAATAGGATTAGCAAAACTACAAATACCGTCGGTTTTTGCAGGAATCGGCGGTTCTTTGGGTGGAAGTATTTTGTGGCAAATGGCAGTTTTGAAACCTGAATTGTTTCAGAATTTAATTCCCATTGCAACCGATTGGAAAGCTACAGATTGGTTGATTGCGCAATGCAGAGTTCAAAAACAGATTTTAAATAATTCTGATAATCCTGTGCACGATGCACGTATTCACGCAATGACTTTCTACAGAACGCCGCAATCTTTTAAGCAGAAATTCAAAAGAAGTTTGAGTGAAACGGCGCCCATTTATAATGTGGAAAGTTGGTTGCTCCATCACGGTGAAACTTTAGACAAACGTTTTCAGTTGCAAGCCTATAAATTGATGAATCACTTATTGATGACGGCGATTTGTGAAACAGAAGATGAATTCTTGGAATTAGCCTCAAAAATTGAAGGAAACATTTATTTGGTTGGAATAGACAGTGACGGACTTTATTTAAATGAAGAGATAAAAGAGACCTATTCTTTATTAAAACCTATAAAAAGCAACGTGCATTTTGCTGAAATAAACTCCATTCACGGGCACGATGCATTTTTAATAGAATACGAACAATTGGCGGGAATTCTGGACCCCATTTTTAATTCAGAAAAAATTACAAAAACAAAAAATCATGAGCACGCAAATATTAGATAATCCGGTTTTGGACCGAATTGACCTAAACAATATAAAAAAGAAAAAAATAAACATCGCCATTTTTGGCCACGGAAATGTGGGCAGCCATTTGGTGAATCAAATTATCTCCTCGAAGGAGGAGATCTCCCGAAGACGCGATTTGGAGCTGAATATTTTCGCTATTGCCAATTCAAAAACCGTTTTACTTCAGCAAAAAGATTTGAAGAAAAATTGGTTGGAAGAAAAAGGAAAGTCTGGAAAAGCGTATAATGTAGAAGATGTAATTTACTTCGCAAAAACCAACAATCTTCAAAACCTGATTTTGGTTGACAATACAGCAGATGCTGGCTTTGTCCATAATTATTCGGCTTTTGTTGAAAATGGTTTCCATTTGGTTTCCTCAAACAAAATCGCCAATACGTTGGACTTGAATTTTTATAAAGAACTTCGCCAAAAATTGACTTCCAAAAAACGTCAGTATTTATATGAAACGAATGTGGGCGCAGGACTTCCGTTGATTGATACAATCAAACTTTTACATCTTTCGGGAGAAAATATCACGCGAATTCGCGGGGTGTTTTCGGGTTCTTTAAGTTATATTTTTAATACATTTTCGGAAGAAGACAGATCGTTCAGCTCAGTTTTAAAATCTGCAATCGATAAAGGATTTACAGAACCAGACCCCCGCGAAGACCTTTGCGGGAATGACGTTGGAAGGAAATTGCTTATCTTGGCTCGTGAATTGGATTTGCATAACGAGTTCGCTGATATTTCAATACAAAATCTAATTCCAAAGGATTTGCGCAGCGTTTCAAAAGAAGAATTTTTAACGCGATTACAGGAATTGGACGTTCCGTTTCAAATAAAAAAGAAAAATCAATCGAAGGACTGTGTGTTTCGTTACGTTGCAGATTTGCACGGCGATCTTTCAAAAGAAACAGGCGCACTTTTGGATGTGAGTTTGGCTTCGGTTCCAAAAAATAGTATGTTGGGAGCACTTCGCGGCAGCGATTCAATTTTTGAAATTTATACCGAAAGCTACGGCGAAAATCCAATAGTTATCCAAGGCGCAGGAGCGGGAGCAGCAGTTACGGCACGAGGCGTTTTCGGGGATATTTTGCGGATTAGCGACAAAGAAAACTAAACTTCCTGCAAAGGTGTCCCCCGCTTTTTCCGCGGGGCTCCTTGTAGGTCTAAATACATAAATCATGAAAGTTTCACTGAACAGAATAAACAACAACTATCTTCTAGAGAATGCCTTTGCCACAATGGCATTATAGGATATGTCGCTTATGGCAGCATCCCACACTATTAAATGTCATCATTTACCCTGAAATCATTATCAATAAAAAAGACCGCACGAATTTGTGCGGTCTTTCAATTTAATTCAAGTAATGGGATAATTAGAATGTACTCTTTTCAGTTTTTTTCTTTTTATCTACATTCTTGTCGATATCAACTTTTGTTTCACGGACAGTGTCTTTTATAGTCTTATCTTTTTGTTTTACATCTTTGTTGAGAGAAATTTCCTCAACAACACGTGTTGATTTTCCAACTACAGCTTTTTCAGCAGTTTCAGTCATTGCTATCGTTTTATCTTGAAAAGCTTTATCGCCCGAAACTTTTTTATCCATTGGTTTTCTAGTCACATAAACTCTTTCTTTACGTAAACGGATATCTTCTTTTACAGGTTTTTCTATAATACGGCTTTTAATGCTGACACCGCCCGTTTTTTCTTCCCGCTTTCCTACGGATATATCTTCTTTCATCACTTTTATGCTCTCAGAAGAGTCATCGGTGTTAGCTTTGTAAGCTTTGTTTTCCCGAAGAGATTTATCGTATTCGTCAACGTCCACTGCACCGCAATTGTCCATAATTCTTGTGGCTTTTTCAGCCTCTTTTCTATCTTTTGCATAAACTGATAGTATATTGGTGCGGGCACCCACTCTGCTATGACGATCCCTGATTTCATCATTATCATCACCAAACAACCAATCCCAAAATCCAGAAGTTTCTTTCTCTTCTTCATAGTGGTAATCGTTGTCTTTATAATCTCCTTTTGTTTTAAAGTGAGATACATCTATCTGCGAATCGTTAAATCCGTCGTTGCACAGTTTTTTCGAAGCTGTAATGGCCTCATTTTTCTCATTGAACATTCCTACTATTGTGTAATTCATAACTATTTTTATTTAATTATTATTAATGGCTCAAACTTTTTGAGCTCTTGTTTAGTCTTCTTTATTTATTATTATTTTTTCTTTTCTAAGGGTTGTTTTTATAATCTTATTAGTTACTGTGCGTACCTTAATGATGTGTATTTCTTCTATTAGCATCAACTTTTTGGTTATAACAGCTACTTCCTTTACCACAGGTATAATTGTTATATTTCCTTTTTCACGAATTTTTGGGGTCTTTTTTACTTCTTTATTAAAGTCTATGTGTTTTATAATAAAGTTTTCAGTAGCTAAGGGGATTTTCTCCGAAAAGTTTTCGGTATCCACTTTTTTATGAATGTTTACTTTACCGGTTTCTACATCCTTTTTAGTGATATTTAATTCCTCTTCATGAACCTTGATGGTTTTATTATTTATTATCGCTTTCTTCTTGTTCTCTTGTGTCATGTTTTATTTTGTATATTAACTGAATACATTGAATCTTAAACAGAATTTTCCTAAATAAAAACAATCCTTTTTCGAATGAATTCTTGCAGTTAGAACCTCAAATGATACAGCTAAATTTCCTCTTCCAACTCATAAGACAGTTTCTCAACATTTGTCTACCTTCAAATAAGTGTTGGAAAACGTTTCAAATTCTTCTGTTTTGAATGTTCCTCAAATCATTAAATTTTTTTTAATTTTGGCAGCCATTTGTTAGATACAGTGGCTACAAAAAGTTGGTTGAAATTACTTTGTGCTTATGATCCAGTAATGATCAATGGTAGGAGAACTAAATCTGATTGGAGTATAAAAGAGATAATTTCTTTGATCAATATTATTTACATAAATATAATTGTTTTGATGGATAAAAAAAAGGAGATCTATAGCTTAACTATATAATTATGAATAGTTTAACTCTGAAGCCATTAATATCATAACAAACTCCCATTTTATCATAGAGTAATTATCATATATTTATAATTAATAGAGATTGACATGAGTGCTTGTGTACATTTTTTACGGTTAATTCCTTATGGGTTCGAGAAGTATATTTTGCGAATTAGCGATAAAGATTGAAAAAAGACGTAAGACCATCCCGAAGTCTTGGGACTATAAGAGGTAAGACAAAAATGAGTTCAAATTTTTTAGTCTTAAGTCCTACGTCCTATGCCATTTCTAATTAAATGATAACAAAAATTTAAAACAATGAAAGTTTCACTGAACAGAGTAAACAGCAACTACCTTTTTGAAGCAAAAGGCGCTTCCGGCGTTCTTGTTTTAATCGATAACAAAACCGATGAACCCTCAAAAGGCGCAAGCCCGATGGAACTTTTGTTGATGGGCGTTGGCGGCTGCAGTGCGATAGATGTGGTTTCAATTTTACAAAAACAAAGACAGGAAATCACTTCCTATAAAATGGAAGTGGTGGGCAAGCGAAAGGAAGTCCGCGATGCAAAACCTTTCGAGGCAATCCACGTAACGCTTTATTTGGAAGGCAAAATCGATGAGGCAAAAGCCATCCGCGCGGCGCAACTTAGTTTTGAAAAATACTGTTCGGTTTCCATCACGCTGGAGGCTTCGGTGAAAATTACTTACAGCATCATTTTAAACGGAGAGAAATTAAATTAGTTTGGCCACAGTTTCCCCTTTGGGGGTTAGGGGGCTTGTGTATTAATTTTTTATACTGTTACTTTGTACTAGTTCATATTCATATTGAAAAGTTATCAAGAAAGGCCGAGGGAATAGACCCTTTGACGCCTTAGCAACCTCCCGAACTTTCGGGGAAGGTGCTACATTCTATTCGTCTTTGGCGATATAGATAACAACAAACAGGTTTTTCCTTCACCTTTTCTTGATATAAATTTTTTTGAATTCCCATATTTTTTTAGGGAATGTCAAATTGTATACTATAATTCCGCTCCCTCCCTTTGAAGGGAGGGCTGGGGTGGGATGTTTTTAGTCGACTATGGATTTTCCTGCAAGGTGTTCCCCGCTTTTTCAGCGTGGCTCCTTGTAGGTATAAAAGAAAATAATAAAAGAAAAGACACCGGTTTTCACGGGCACTAATGATGAATAAAATACAACAAGCATTACAAAACCGAATATTGATCCTCGACGGCGCTATGGGCACAATGCTTCAGCGCTATAAATTTTCCGAGGAAGATTTCCGTGGCGAACGGTTTAAGGATTTTCATAAATCGGTTAAAGGAAATAATGATTTGCTTTCAATCACCCAACCGAAGGCAATCGCTGAAATCCATTCAAAATATTTTGCGGCAGGAGCAGATATTGTGGAAACAAACACATTTTCCAGCACCACAATCGCAATGGCAGATTATGATATGCAGGATTTGGTTTACGAATTAAATTACGAATCCGCCAAAATCGCAAAAAAAGTTGCGGAGGAATTCACTGCAAAAGAACCCAACAAACCCCGTTTTGTAGCTGGAGCCATCGGTCCGACCAACAAAACGGCAAGTATGAGTCCAGATGTGAACGACCCCGGTTTTCGCGCCATTTCATTTGAACAATTACGCGTTGCATACAGGCAACAAGCTGAAGCTTTGATAGACGGCGGCGTGGATTTACTTTTGGTAGAAACCATTTTCGATACGCTGAATGCCAAAGCGGCACTTTTTGCAATTGATGAAATAAAAGAAGAACGAAACCTGGACATTCCAATAATGATAAGCGGAACAATAACCGATGCTTCCGGACGAACACTTTCTGGTCAAACTGCTGAAGCATTTTTGATTTCAATTTCGCATATTCCACTTTTGAGTGTAGGTTTTAATTGTGCTTTGGGCGCCAAACAACTCACGCCCCATTTGGAAGTGATTGCAAACCGCACCAATCTTGCCGTGAGCGCCTATCCAAACGCCGGTTTGCCAAACGCCTTTGGCGAATATGATGAAAGTCCGTCGCAAATGGCTGAGCAAGTAAAGGAATATTTGGACAAACAATTGGTAAACATTATTGGTGGTTGCTGCGGAACAACTCCGGAACACATTAAAGCCATTGCCGAAATTGCTTCGCAATACTCACCGCGACCTGTTTTTTCATCTGAAAATATTGCTCTATGATTCCCACGAAACAAGAAGTTGAAGAAGCGTGTGAGCGTGTAAAACCGTATGTTCATAACACGCCAGTGCTGAAATCTTCGTATTTAAATGAACTTTCCTGCGCTGAAATTTTCTTCAAATGTGAGAATTTTCAGAAGATGGGAGCTTTCAAAATGCGCGGCGCAACCAATGCAATTTTACAACTTTCCGAAGCACAGAAAAAAGCGGGAGTTGTAACACATTCCTCGGGAAATTTTGCGCAGGCACTTTCTTTGGCGGCAAAAAATCTTGGCGTAAAAGCGTATATCGTTATGCCCGAAAATGCGCCACAAGTAAAGAAGGAAGCAGTTAAAGGCTACGGTGGAATTATAACAGAATCAGAATCAACGCCAATCGCTCGCGAAACCGAAGCCGAAAGAATTCAAAAGGAAACTGGCGCTACGTTTATTCATCCTTCAAACGACAGAAATGTGATTCTTGGAAATGCAACTTCCGCAGCAGAGTTATTGCAATCGTATCCCGATTTGGATTACGTTTTCGCGCCCGTTGGCGGTGGCGGATTGATTGCAGGCACTTCACTTTCTGTAAAATATTTCGGAAATAATTGTAAAACAATTGGTGGCGAACCTTTTGAAGTTGACGATGCTTTCCGAAGCCTAAAAACTGGAAAAATAGAATTCAACGAAACCACAAATACCATTGCCGACGGACTGAAAACTTTTCTAGGCGATGTCAATTTTCCAATCATACAGGAATTGGTTTCAGAAATAATAAGGGTTGAAGAAACTGAAATCATTTCAGCAATGAAACTTATTTGGGAACGAATGAAAATAATAATAGAACCGAGTTGCGCTGTACCATTTGCTGCTTTACTTCGCGAAAAAGAACGATTTAAAAATAAAAAAGTTGGAATCATCCTTTCCGGTGGAAATGTGGATTTGAAGAATTTACCGTTTTAGTTGATTGTTGTTGGTTGTTGGTTGATGGAAAAAAAATAAATATGGAATATAGAGATTTGGATGTTTGGAGATTTTCTCGAAAATTGGTCAATTCTGTTTACGAGTTGACGAAAGGTTTTCCGAAAGAAGAATTATATGGATTCACCAATCAAATAAGAAGGTGCGCAGTTTCCATTCCATCAAATATTGCAGAGGGCTGCGGAAGAAGAACTTCAAAAGACACAATTCAGTTTTTATATATTTCACGTGGATCTTTATATGAATTAGAAACGCAATTATTTCTGGCATTAGATCAAAACTTTATTAGCGAAGAGCAATTAAATGAAATCGTTTCTCAAATTGAAAGTTGCAAGAAATTGTTGAACGGATTTATAAATTATTACAAAAAATTATAATGAAAGTCCATCAACCATCAACTATCAACCAACAACCAAAATACCTGAAATTATCAGGCTTAGAACCGCTTATCGTTACCCCCGAAAGCAATTTCATAAACGTGGGTGAGCGTACCAATGTGGCAGGTTCAAAGAAATTTCTTCGACTTATAAAAGACCGAAACTTTGAAGAAGCACTTTCCGTAGCGCGCGAACAAGTTGAAAACGGCGCACAGATCATCGATATCAATATGGACGATGGTTTGATTGACGGGAAAGAGGCGATGGTGAAATTCCTAAATCTTGTGATTGCCGAACCCGATATTTCGAGAGTCCCAATAATGATCGATAGTTCTAAATGGGAAATTATTGAGGCCGGTTTGCAGGTTGTTCAAGGGAAATGTGTAGTAAATTCTATCAGCTTAAAAGAAGGCGAAGCAGAATTTATCCATCACGCAAAACTCATAAAACGCTACGGAGCCGCAGTAATCGTAATGGCTTTTGATGAAACAGGCCAAGCCGATAATTACGACCGAAGAATAGAAATCGCAAGTCGATCTTATGATATTTTGGTGAATCAAGTAAAATTCGCGCCGGAGGATATTATTTTCGATTTAAACATTTTCCCTGTCGCCACGGGAATGGACGAGCATAAAAAAAACGCAATCGATTTTATAGAAGCTACGCGCTGGGTTCGGGAAAATCTACCATACGTGAGTGTGAGTGGCGGTGTGAGTAATGTTTCGTTCAGTTTTCGTGGAAACGATCCCGTTAGGGAAGCAATGCATTCGGTGTTTTTGTACCACGCCATTCAGGCAGGTATGAACATTGGGATTGTAAATCCGGCGATGCTGGAAGTTTACGATGATATTCCAAAGGATCTTTTGGATCGAGTGGAAGATGTGATGTTCGACCGTCGTGAAGATGCCACGGAGCGATTATTGGATTTTGCCGAAACCGTAATAGGAACCGCCAAAGAAAGTAAAATTGATTTGTCTTGGCGAGAAGAACCCTTGCAAAAACGCATAACGAGAGCTTTGGTGAAGGGAATTGACGAATTTATTCTTGAAGATATTGAGGAAGCAAGGCAAGCGGCAGATAAACCGATTGAAGTAATCGAAGGGAATTTAATGACTGGAATGAATGTAGTTGGTGACCTTTTCGGAAGCGGAAAAATGTTTTTGCCGCAAGTAGTGAAATCGGCACGGGTTATGAAAAAGGCGGTGGGGTATTTACTTCCATATATAGAGGAAGAAAAGAAAGTTCAGGCAGCGAAGTCCCCCAAACCCCCAAAGGGGGCTTTAAAAAATTCCGAAACATCGGTTCCCCCTTCTGGGGCTAGGGGGAAAATCCTGATGGCAACCGTAAAAGGCGACGTTCACGACATTGGTAAAAATATTGTTGGCGTTGTTTTGGCGTGCAATAATTATGAAATAATTGACTTGGGAGTAATGGTTCCGCCGGAAAAGATAATAGCAACCGCAAAAGAAGAAAACGTGGATGCCATTGGTTTGAGCGGGCTGATTACACCTTCGTTGGACGAAATGGTTTTTTTGGCGAAGGAAATGCAACGGCAAAATTTCAAAGTTCCATTGCTCATTGGCGGTGCCACAACAAGCAAAGCACATACGGCAGTAAAAATAGATACAGAATACGAATGCGCGGTTGTTCATATAAATGACGCTTCGCGGGCGGTGACTGTTGTTGGCGATTTGCTTAAAAGAGAAACTTCGGCTTCCTATAAAGATAATTTGAAAACGGAATACAACACTTTTCGACAAGATTTTTTGAAACGTCAAAAAGTAAAAATCTATTTGCCAATTTCCGAAGCGCGAAAAAATAAATATCAAATTGATTGGAATACGTCTGAAATAACAAAGCCGAAACAATTGGGCGTTCAAGCTTTAAAGGATTTTGATTTAAGTCTTTTGGAAGAATTTATAGATTGGACTCCGTTTTTCAGAAGTTGGGAACTACACGGAAAATATCCAAACATTTTGACAGATAAAGTTGTAGGCGAGCAAGCTTCGGAATTATTTGAGGACGCAAAAAAAATGCTTCAAAAAATAATTTCAGAAAAACTATTGGAGGCAAGAGCGGTTTTTGGAATTTTTGAGGCGAATACGGTGAATGATGATGATATCGAATTAGTCCCCCTAGCCCCCAAAGGGGGAACTGCCCACTCACACGAATTTGTCCCCCCTTTGGGGGCTAGGGGGACGGGGGCTGGGGGGACTTTCCGAACCCTGCGCCAACAATCCAAAAAAGCAGCAGGCAAACCCAACATAGCTCTGGCAGATTTTATTGCGCCAAAAGAAAGCGGAACTCAGGACTACATTGGTTGTTTCTGTGTGAGCACCGGTTTTGGAACACAGGAATTGGCTTCAAAATATGAAAAGGAACACGACGATTACAATTCCATAATGGTAAAAGCGTTGGCAGACCGTTTGGCAGAAGCACTTGCGGAATATCTTCACAAAAAAGTGCGGACTCAATATTGGGGCTACGCTTCCGAAGAAAACCTTTCCAACGACGATTTGATTTCAGAAAAATATAAAGGTATTCGTCCAGCACCTGGCTATCCCGCTTGTCCCGACCATTTAGAAAAACTTACCATTTGGGAGCTTCTTAAAGTGAAAGAAAACATAGGCGTTGAACTTACCGAAAGTTTGGCTATGTGGCCAGCGGCTTCGGTTTCGGGATATTATTTTGCTAATCCCGAAGCGCGCTATTTCGGCCTTGGAAAAATCAAGGAAGATCAAATTGAAGATTTCGCAAAGCGGAAAAATATGAACTTAGATGAAGCCACAAAATGGCTGAAAACAAACTTAGCAGATTAGATGAAAGTAACCGAACACATAAAAAACGGCAACGGAAAAACACAGTTTTCGTTCGAAATTTTACCGCCTTTAAAGGGAGAAAATATACATTCCATTTTTGAAAATATAGATCCCTTACTAGAATTTAAACCACCGTACATAAACGTGACATATCATCGCGAGGAATATGTTTTTAAGGAATTGAAGGACGGTTTGATAGAGAAAAAAGTGGTTCGCAAACGTCCTGGAACGGTTGGGATTTGTGCGGCAATTCAAAATAGATATCAGGTTGATGCGGTGCCACATATTCTTTGCGGAGGTTTCACGAAGGAAGAAACCGAGAATTTTTTAATTGATCTTCAGTTTTTGGGGATTGATAATGTTATGGCTTTACGCGGCGATGCGGTGAAAAGTGAAACTTATTTTACTTCTGAAAAGAACGGCCATAAATACGCTTGCGATCTTGTTTCGCAAATAAATGCTTTGAATAAAGGCAAATATTTAGACGATGCTCTTCAGCATACTTTCCCAACAGATTTCTGTGTGGGCGTGGCTGGATATCCCGAAAAACATATGGAAGCTCCAAGCAGCGAGAGCGATATTCATTTCCTTAAAAAGAAAATAAAAAACGGCGCAGAATACATTGTTACCCAAATGTTTTTTGACAATGAAAAGTATTTCAAATTTGTTGAAAAATGTAGGGCAGGGGGCATTACTGTCCCAATTGTTCCTGGATTGAAGCCGATTGCGGTAAAATCACATCTCAACCTAATTCCGCATCGTTTTAAAGTTGATTTGCCAGATTCATTGGTGATGGAAGTGGTTAAAGCGAAAGATAATAAAGCTGTTCGAGAGATTGGCATTGATTGGTGCGTTCAGCAAAGTCAGGAGCTAGTAAAGGCTGGTGTTCCATTTTTGCATTACTATTCAATGGGGAAAAGCAGCAATATTAAAGAGATAGCTTCTCGAGTATTTTAAGGAAAAAAGAAAATATGTGTGAATGCCCATTTTTTAAAGATTAGTTTATCTTTACCGGCGTTGAAAAAAATATGAAGCACTTTCTTTCCCTATTGACAGCCTTAGTTTTAAGTTTCCCACTTTTTTCACAAGAAAAAGAATTGAAGCCTGTTTCTTTGGAAGCAGATTTTTTCTATGGAAGTATTCTAGAACATAATCCAGATATTGAGCATTTAATTACCGGGCACCCTACAGGTTTTATACTTTCGTTCAACAGAAAAACGTATGGTTTTAATGAGTGGGAGCGCCGCTATCACTATCCAGATTGGGGCGTTACGGTTGCCTATCAAGATATGCATAATGAATATTTAGGAAATGCAGTGGGTGTTTATGGTCACATGAATTGGTATTTTCTAAACAGGTATCTTATGTTGCGTGTAGGGCAGGGAATCGCTTATTCCGGAAGTCCGTACGACCAAGAAACCAATTTTAATAACAATGCTTACGGCACACATTTTTTAAGTACTACATTTTTAAAAGGAAATTTTGTTAGAGAAAATATTTGGAAAGGTCTTGGTTTTCACGCCGGGTTTACCATTATCCATTATAGCAATGCAAATCTTAAAGCTCCCAATAACAGTACAAATACCTTCGCCCTAAATGCAGGTGTTAGCTATCAATTGGGTTATAAAGAATTTCCCGAATACATTCACAAAGAAGATTCACTTAGTAAAACACATGCCGAAAGGATAAAATACAACTTCGCATTTAGAACTGGAATTAACGAAAGTGATGCAGTTGGTCTTGGGCAAGAGCCGTTTTATGTTGCTTCTGTTTTTGCGGACAAGCGTTTGAATTACAAAAGCACAGTACAGGCTGGAGTAGATGTTTTCTTTTCAACATTTTTGAAAGAATTAATTAATTATCGCTCCATCGCCTATCCCGAAGGGGGACTTTCTGGCGATGAAGATTACAAGCGTGTTGGTGTTTTTGTTGGGCACGAATGGCGTTTCAATAAAGTGGCATTTGTAAGCCAATTGGGGTATTATGTTTATTGGCCCTATGCCTTTGAAAATCGTGTTTACAATCGTTTGGGATTGAAGCGATATTTTTTCGATGATAAAATATTCGCCTCTGTAACCGTACACGCGCATTGGGCCAAAGCTGAAGCTGTTGAATTCGGAGTAGGCTATAGGTTATAACAATTCTGAAATTTTTCAGAAATACTGATTTAAATGAAAAGAATAATTTACATAGCATTGGTGCTTTTGTTTGCAGGCTGCAGTTCCGAAAAAGGTTGGGATTGTATCCAAACGGCTGGCGATATAGTGAAGAAGGAAGTGACCGTGCAGCCCTTCACTAAGATAATAGCTTGGGAACGTACCAGAATATTTATTCAGCAGGGCGATCAACAAAAAATAGTAATTGAAACCGGTGAAAACCTGATGAGCGATGTGGAAGTTATGGTTACTGACGGCAGGCTCGAAATTCACAATTACAACAGTTGCAATCTGGTTCGTGATTATGAGCTTACGAAAGTATATATAACTTCGCCCAATATTACTGAAATAAGAAGCAGCACAGGCTATGTAGTTGAAAGTATTGGGGTACTTAGATATCCTTCTTTGACCCTTTTATCTGAAGATCAAAAAAATGAAGATGAATTCCACATTGATGGCGATTTCAAACTGAATTTGGAAGTAGAAAACTTAAATATTGTGGCGAATGGTCTTTCTATTTTTTATTTAATGGGAAGTGCTAAAAACGCAAATTTTGGATTTTACGCAGGAGATTGCAGAATATTTTCCGAAAATTTAATTGTTCAGAATTTATACCTTTATCACCGAAGTACTGCTGAAATGGTTGTGAATCCACAACAATCAATTAAAGGGAAAATAGTGAGTTTGGGCAATGTAATCTCCAAAAACAGACCACCCGTTGTTGAGGTTGAAGAGCTGTATCGCGGCAAACTTATTTTTGAATAGTCAATTCAGAAAACAATTTTTCCAACGTCGTATTTTTTTGATGCAATTGAAGAATTTTTAATCCATTATCGTGCGCATAATCAAAGACTTTTCCGCGCATGTCCTGTTCAGTTTCAAAGTAAAGTTGATACACAAAACCGATTGAGTTTTCAACTTTTTGAATTTTTGGCAGCTTTTGCAATGCTACTTCTTCTACGCGGTAATCAAATTCTACTTCAATAATTTGCTGTTTGTTATTTTTTAAATCTTTCAGTTTTTTATCGAGTACAATTTCACCTTTGTTTATAATGATTACGCGGTCGCAAATAGCTTCTACTTCCTGCATAATGTGGGTGGAAAGCAAAACAGTTTTTTCTTTTCCCACGTTTTTAATCAATTGGCGAATTTCAATCAACTGATTGGGGTCTAAACCAGTTGTGGGTTCATCCAAAATCAAAACCTCGGGATTGTGCAAGAGTGCATTTGCAAGCCCAACACGTTGCCGATAACCTTTTGAAAGTTGCCCAATTTTTTTGTTGGCTTCAGGCATTAAGCCTGTCTTTTCAATGACCGATTCTACTTCACTTTTTGGAATATCATAAATTCCAGCATTAAAGAGAAGGTATTCGCGAACGTACATATCAAGATAAAGCGGATTGTGCTCAGGAAGATAGCCGATGCTCTTTTTCACCGAAATATCATCCTTAGATACTTCAAAACCATTTACAACTGCAATACCTTCCGAAGCGGGAAGATAAGTGGTTAAAATCTTCATCATTGTAGATTTTCCGGCACCGTTTGGGCCTAAAAACCCTACTATTTCTCCTTTTTCAATAGTGAAGGAAACACAGTTCAGCGCTTTTTGTTCGCCGTATGTTTTGGTGATATTTTCTACTTTTATTGACATATTTACAGAAGTTGAACAAAGTTAAGCAAATAAAAAAATGAAAAAAGCCTTTTTCGTTTTTAAGAATTAACTACATTAGCATTCTATTATAAGACAAATGAATACAATTTTTACTTTCAACAATTTTTGGTTTTTCTATTTTAACGATAGAACCGGGATTGTTGTATAGCTAATCGAACTATAAAACATTAAAAGTCCCGGAAAAAATTTCCGGGACTTTTTTTTTAACCTAAATTTTGAAACTATGAGCCTAAAAGTAGCCATTCAAGGAATCGAAAGTTCGTTCCACCACCAAGCCGTGCAGAAACTTTTTCCAAATCAGGAAATAACCCTTTTAACTTGCGATTCTTTTGAGAAAGTTACCAATGCAGTCAATAATTCAGCTGCAGATTATGGGGTGATTGCTATAGAAAACACTATCGTTGGCTCCATTTTACCCAATTACGGATTGATTGACACGGGCGATTTTGAAATTTTGGCGGAAACGGTTCTAAACATCCAAATGTACGTAATGGCTTTGGAGAGCGAATCCATCCACGATATAAAAGAAATACATTCACACCCCGTTGCATTGCTTCAATGTAGGGACTATTTAAATAAATTTCCACCGCAATTTAAAGTGATTGAAGGAAAAGATACTGCTTCCGAAGCAAAAAAAATAAAGGATCAAAATTTAACTGGTGTTGCTGCAATTGCTGGAAAACAGGTTGCTGATAAATTTGGTTTGAAAATTTTAGATAGTAATATTCAAGATATAAAGGAAAACCATACGCGCTTCGTACTTTTGGGCAAAAAAGAAAAGCAAACAGAGCGACACGCGGATAAAGCCTCTATTAAGTTTATATTAGAGCATAATGTGGGAAGTTTAGGTAATGTGCTCAATCTTTTAACGACATTCAATATAAACCTCACAAAAATACAATCGCTCCCGATAGTTGGGAAACCTTGGCATTATGCTTTTTTTGTAGATGTAGTTTTTGAGGATGAAAATTTCTTTTTTGAAGTAATGGAAATGCTTAAAAAAACAGTGAAAGAATTAAATATATTGGGCGTTTACAAACAGGATGAAACACATGCCCAAGCTCAATTTTCAAATGCAATTTTAAATGGAAAACAATAAAAATCTTCGCAACTGGCTCAATAAAATGGAACTGGCCCACCCAATTGTAATCGCCGGGCCTTGCAGTGCCGAAACGGAAGAACAAGTATTAAAAATAGCCCATCAATTAAAAGATACTGATGCCACGGTTATGCGCGCCGGAATCTGGAAACCAAGAACCCGTCCAGGAAATTTTGAGGGCGTTGGCGCTTTGGGATTGAAATGGCTTCAAAAGGCAAAACAGGAAACTGGATTAATGATCGCAACAGAAGTGGCCAATGCCAATCACGTAGATTTGGCTCTTAAGCACGACGTAGATATTCTTTGGATTGGCGCGCGCACAACGGTTTCGCCATTTATAGTGCAGGAAATTGCGGATGCATTAAAAGGAACGGATAAAATTGTTTTAATAAAGAATCCAGTAAATCCAGATTTAGCGCTATGGCTAGGCGCGGTGGAGCGTTTTTATGAAAGTGATGTGAAAAATCTTGGCGTAATTCACCGCGGATTTTCTACTTATGAAAAGATGCGTTACCGCAACAATCCCGAATGGCAGATACCGATTGATCTACAGACTAAATTTCCAGATTTACCTTTAATTTTGGATCCATCACACATTGCAGGCCGTAGAGATATTATTTTTGACCTTTGTCAAACCGCTCTAGATCTAAATTATGACGGTTTAATGGTAGAAACCCATTACGACCCAGACAACGCTTGGAGCGACGCGGCACAACAAATTACGCCAGCAAGCTTAGAGCAAATGACAATTGATTTGCGCATTCGGAAACAGGAAGGCGATGCAATTGAATTTCAAAACAAGCTGAACACAATGCGTACAAAGATTGATGTGCTGGATCATCAGCTTATAGAATCACTGGGAAAACGCATGAGGATTGCGGATGATATTGGCGGTTTAAAAAAGAAAAACAATGTGGCTATTCTTCAAACTAGACGATGGAATGAGGTTTTGGGAAAAATGATTCTGGAAGGTGAAGAAAATCAATTGAGCGAAGAATTTATTCTGAAAATTTTTAAGGCCATTCACCAAGAATCCATCAATCACCAGAAAAAAGTTATTAATAACTAAAAAGTTTTGCAACTTTGTGGCATGAAAGGCCTTGTCTATAAATCTACCGGAAGCTGGTACAGCGTAAAAGCCGAAAATGGAACTTTTTACGATTGTCGTATTAAAGGCAAATTCCGTTTGGGTGGAATTAAAAGCACAAACCCTGTAGCGGTGGGAGATCACGTTGATTTTGAAGTTGAAAAGAAGGGTGATGAAACTGTTGGGATAATTTCACATATTGACGAACGTGATAATTACATAATTCGTAAATCTGTAAACCTTTCCAAACAAACCCATATTATTGCAGCCAATATTGACGTGGCTTTTCTAGTAATCACGCTGAACAATCCACCAACTTTCACCACTTTCATTGACCGATTTTTGGTTACTGCGGAAGCATATCATATTAAAGCTGTGCTTCTTTTCAATAAAGTTGATACGTACAATGAAGACGAATTACTTGAGATAAAACTTCTTGCTGCACTTTATCGAAAAGTAGGGTATGAGTGCATCGGTATTTCAGCAATTACTGGAAAGAATATTGACAAGGTGAAAGCTTTAATGCAAGACAGAGTAACAATGTTTTCTGGTCACAGCGGGGTGGGAAAATCTACATTGGTAAATGCAATAGAGCCAGGTCTGCAGTTGAAAACCTCAAAAATTTCAGATCAGCATTTACAGGGCCAGCACACTACAACTTTTGCTGAAATGTTTGATCTTTCTTTCGGTGGACAAATAATAGACACGCCTGGAATTAAAGGTTTCGGGCTTGTTGAAATGGACAAAGAAGAGTTGGGAAATTATTTTCCTGAGTTTTTTGAGTTAAGGAAAAACTGTAAGTTTAACAATTGCCTGCATTTGGAAGAACCGCAATGTGCAATAAAAGAAGCTCTTGAAAACGAAGAAATAGCTTGGTCGCGTTACAAAAGTTATTTGCAGATTTTGGAAGGCGAGGAAGAGCACTTTCGAAAAGATATTTATGAGAAATAGTGTTCAAAGTCCAATGTTCAGAGATCCGAATTCAAGATTTGGTATTTTTAATATGAAGTAATTTCCTCAGAAACAATAAAATCCAAGAGTCCGAAAATCTAGCAATCCAACAATCTAAATGCGCGTATTAATCCAAAGAGTAAAAAAAGCTTCTGTAACCATAGATGAAAAGATTTTTTCCGAAATAAATCAGGGGCTTCTTATTTTTTTGGGTATTGAAGAAGATGATACTCAAGAAGACATAAACTGGTTGACCGGAAAAATTGCCCGCTTACGGATTTTTTCAGATAAAAACGATGCTATGAATCTTTCCGTTCAGGACATAGATGGCGATTGTTTGGTTGTAAGCCAATTCACACTTCACGCAAATACAAAAAATGGAAACCGCCCTTCTTTTATTAAAGCCGCAAAACCTGAAATTGCTATCCCTCTGTACGAAAAATTCGTGCTTCAGCTTGATAATGAAACAAGTAGAATAGTAGAGACGGGCACGTTTGGAGCTATGATGGATGTAGCTCTAATAAACGATGGTCCCGTTACAATCTGGATTGATTCAAAAAAAAGAGAATAATCTCTTTAACTTTTTTTTAACCTTTCGAATTTTTATATATTGCCGAGCAATACGATGAATTCATGATATGTCCTATCCCAATTTTGACACTTGTTGAAATGAATTATTTGGACATTCCATTTTCCTATTTATCGAATATATAATACGGATGAAAAAAATTTTCTGCTTTGTATTGCTATTGTGCTCGGCTCATATTTTCTCCCAAACGGATTATTCCATAGCCTCCATTTCCGAAGAATTGAGGGAATATTCCAATAGTGTAATTATAAATGAGTTGGTTGAAGTAGATGTAACCAATATCGATAAAATGAAACGGAAAACCCATCGTGTGATTGCCGTGCTAAACAAGATTGGCGATGGCGATGCACGGCTATATGAGTTCTACGACACAAACTCCCGCGTAAAAGATATAGAAGTAACAGTTTATAATGCCTCTGGAAAAGAAATTGAACATTTCAAGAAAAAGGATTTTATAGACGTGAGCCGCACGGGCATTAGTATATATAGCGATGATCGTGTGTTGGGCCTAAAATACACACCAACAACCTATCCTTATATTGTGGTCTTTGAAAGTGAAACAGAATCTGGTGACTCTGCTTTTATTAATCCTTGGTATCCTCTTCGCGGTTATGCTGAAAGTGTTAAAAATAGTGAGTTAAAAATAAAATTCGATCCTGCAAACAAACCAAAATACAAACCGCAAAATTTGGAGGGTTTTGATGTTTCTATTTCTGAAACACCCGAGGAGCTTATTTTTTCAGTACAAAACCTGAAAGCCATTCGGTTAGAAGAGCATAGTCCTTCAATCCACAAAATCTTACCAAATGTAACAATAGCGCTAAATTCATTTAAACTAAAAGGAAATTCGGGTTCTGGTAAGAATTGGCAAGAATTTGGAGATTGGATGAATAAAAGTCTTCTTTCAGATGTAAATGATCTTCCCGAAGGTACGCTGGCGCGTGTAAAAAGTCTTGTTGCGAATGAAACAACTAATGAAGGCAAGGCTAGAAAGATATATCAATTTGTTCAAGATAAGGTTCGCTACATCAGTATTCAAATAGGTATTGGTGGTTGGAAACCTATGCTCGCTTCAGATGTAGACAAACTGAGCTACGGCGACTGTAAAGCGCTTACCAACTATACCAAAGTATTGCTAGACGCTGTGGGTGTGCCTTCTTATTACACAGTTGTATATGGCGATACTACGCAGTGGGACATATTGGAAGATTTTTCATCTATACAAGGAAACCACATAATTTTAGGAATACCCAATAACGATAAAATAACTTGGCTGGAATGTACAAGCCAAGATACGCCTTATGGATATATAGGTGATTTTACAGACGATAGGGATGTGCTAATGATAACCCCAGAGGGCGGAAAAATTGCACATACCAAAATTTATGAAACTGAAGAAAACACCCAAGAAAACAATTCAAAAGTTAAGATAGATGTGGAGGGTAATATAACTGCAACTTTTAAAAGCGTTTCAAAAGGGCTTCAGTATGACGATAAGTATTTACTTCCCAAACAAAAACAAGACGATATAGACCAACATTACAAAAAGAAGTGGGGTTATATAAACGGTTTCTCCATTGAGAATATAAATTTCAACAATAATAAGGAAGAAGTGGTCTTTACGGAAAACTTATCACTCAATATTCCAAACTATGCGAATCCTGTGGGCAGTGATTATCTTTTCTGCGCTAATCTTTTCAACCAGAACCAATACATTCCACCCCGTATTGAAAACCGCAAGCAAAATTTGTATATAGGTCATGGCTTTGTGGATACAGACCTTGTTGAAGTGGAAATACCTGAAAATTTTACAATTGACGGGCTTCCGGAAGAAACCATTTTAGAGACAAAATTTGGAAAATACCAAATGGGCTTCAGTCAGTCTTCAGACAATAAAGTAATATATAGCCGAAATATAACCATCAACAAAGGCGAATATCCTCCTTCGGAATATGAAAACTACCGCGATTTTCTAAGAACCATTGCCCGTTTGGACAAAACAAAAATACTTTTAAAACAAAATGTACAATAAACACCTAAACCATATGAAACCAGGCTTACTCACTATTCTTGCTGTTTTATGCTTTCTGAACACATCAGTTGCCCAGAACTATAAATTTGGAAAAGTTTCAAAAGAAGAATTGCTTCAAAAGGAACACCCGGCTGACCCAACTGCGGATGCCGCCATTCTTTACCGCGAAACCAAAACTGACTTTCAATACACACAAGATTCTGGCTGGTATATGGTAACAGATTATTTTGTGCGCATTAAAATTTATAATAAAGAAGGATTTGATTGGGCCAATACAACAATAGATCTTTACAAAGGCGATGGAGAGGATAAGCTTTTGGGACTAAGGGGATACACCTATTATTTAGGCTCAGATGGCAAAGTTGAAGAGGTAAAACTGCGCAACGAAGGTATATTTGAAGAAGAGAGCACTAAATACCTTACACAAACAAAAATAACCATGCCAGATGTGCGCGAAGGGTGCGTTATTGAATATAAATACACCGTCAATTCCCCTTTCATATTCAGTATTGATGAGTTCAGATTTCAAGAAACAATTCCGGTTGATAAAGTAAAAGTGCTCTTCACAACGCCTGAATATTTCGTTTACAAAACACACCAAAGAGGTTGGGTGCCTTATAAGGTTAATTCAGAAACAAGGGAACGAACAATGACCTATAGAATGACCACGCAGGATTTAACTGCTTTACAAGGTATAGGCATTCCAGAAACTACAACCAGGGAAGTAAAATTTAAAGAAGATACCTATACCGTAGAGTTGGATAACGTTCCTGCCATTAAGGAAGAAGCTTATGTGGGAAACCTTAATAATTACACCACCGCACTTCAGTTTGAAATGAGTTTTATGGATTTTCCTGGAAGTCCGTTGAAAACATATTCCACTACTTGGGAAGATGTTTCTAAGAGTATCTATAGAATAGATACTTTTGGCAATGAGCTGGAACGCAATAATTATTTTGAAGATGATATTGAGAATCTTTTGAGCGGCATTAGCAAACCTGAAGAAAAAGCAGCCCGTATTTTTGCTTACGTCACAAACAAAATGAACTGGAATGGATACCCCGGCTTTTTTACAAATGAAGGCGTTAAATCTGCATATAAAAAAGGTTCGGGCAATGTAGCCGATATAAACTTAATGTTGGTAGCCATGTTGCGTTACGCAAATTTAGAGGCAAATCCCGTATTGGTTAGTACCAAGTCTCACGGTATTCCTTTGTTCCCAACCCGCAATGGGTTTAATTACGTAATTGCCGCTGTTGAATTTCCGCAAGGAGTTTTACTTCTGGATGCAACTAATAAAGATGCACAAATTGGAGTGCTAAAGTCAAGTGTCTTGAATTGGCAGGGTCGTGTTATTAAAAAAGATGGCACTTCTGGTTGGGTTTCTTTAAGTTCAATGATCCCGGCCGTAAAAAGTGCTATGGTAAATGCAGAAATAAAACCTGATCTTTCAGTTGTTGGGAAAGCACAAAACAGATTTACGGGCAATTATGCTTTCGAATACAGAACAGAATATAAAAGTTTAAATGAAGACGCGCAACGCAAAACATTTGAGAAAGAAGAAGCTAATCAAGCAGAACTATCAAACCTTCAATTCGAAAATTTGAACTCTTTGGAAAAACCTGTCTCCTTGGAATATGATTTTGAGTCACTGGATGCCGTAGAGGATGTTGCCGGCAAATTATATTTTTCACCCATGATTTTTATGGCAACTAAAGAAAACCCATTCACGCCAGATACGCGACTGTATCCAATTGACTACGGCTACCCGATGAAAGATAGATATATTATCAATATATCCATCCCTGAAGGATATAAAGTGGAGTCCCTGCCTGAGAACACAGTTTATAACTTAGGAGAAGATACTGGTAGTTTTCGCTATTTAATTTCCGAAGTAGGCAATAAGCTTCAGCTTTCTGTGGAGTTTGCGATCAATAAATCATTCATCGCGGCCGACCAATATGGAAATTTGAAAAAATTCTACGAACTTTTAATAGCGAAAGAAAACGAAAAAGTTGTACTTTCAAAAGCATAATGGATATTAAAAACGCACAACAAGCTGTAGATGATTGGATAAAGGAACACGGTGTCCGCTATTTTAATGAGCTTACAAATATGGCGCAGCTCAGTGAAGAAGTGGGCGAGGTGGCGCGTATAATAGCGCGTCGTTACGGAGAGCAGAGCGAAAAGGAAAGCGATAAAAATAAAGATTTGGGCGAAGAGCTTGCAGATGTTATTTTTGTAGTGCTTTGTCTTGCCAATCAAACTGGAATTGACCTTGAAAAAGCTTTTGAGAAAAAACTGGATCTAAAAACAAAACGAGATCACGACAGGCACCACAGCAATAAAAAATTGAAATAGCATGTTCAAAAAAGTTATAAATACAAAAGGTTTTTGGAAATCAGTACTTTCACTAGCAGTAGCTTTTGCATTGCTTTTTGCATTTATTAAATGGGCAATTGATGGTTTTGAAATGGCTTATTTTACGGAAAGAAACCCGCTAATCTTTATACTCACTTTACTTCTTGCAGGCTTTGTTTATGGCTTTTTTGTGACTTTCGGAAAATTTAGGGCAAAGCTTAAAGAAAAAGAAGCGGGACAATGAAAGCCAATCTTAAACACGGAAAATTTCCTTTAGAAAGTGTAAAAATCAACATTTGTGGTTCTAAAAGTGAATCAAACAGATTGTTGATTCTGCAGGCACAATTTCCAAATATCACTATTGACAATCTTTCAGAAAGCGATGACACTGCCGTACTTCAAAAAGGTTTAAAAGTAAATAACGGAATTGTAGATGTTCATCATGCCGGAACAGCAATGCGGTTTTTAACAGCCTATTATTCGGCTAAACCAAATGCTGAAATAACACTCACAGGAAGCCAGCGAATGCAGGAAAGACCTATCAGGATTTTAGTGGATGCGCTAAAAACTTTGGGCGCAGATATTCAATATCTGAAGAATGAAGGTTTTCCTCCATTAAAGATAAAAGGTAAAAAACTTCAGAAGAATGAAGTATCGATTAAAGCCGATGTAAGCAGTCAGTATATTTCTGCATTAATGCTCGTTGCTCCGATTCTTCCAAATGGATTGAAGATTTCATTAAAAGGAAAAACCACATCTGTGCCATATATTGAAATGACACTTTCCCTTTTGAAAAACATAGAAGTTGTTGGAGATTTTACAAATAATGAAATAGTTATTCCTTTAGCCGAACAGATTAAAAATACAGCAGTAACCGTAGAATCGGATTGGAGTTCGGCGTCTTATTTTTATAGCTTGGTTGCGCTTTCTGAAGATTGCAAAATTACTCTGGGCAGTTTTTTGGAAGAAAGTTTTCAGGGCGATTCTGCTTTGGTACAGATATACGATTCATTGGGCGTGCGGACGGTTTTTAGTACTTCTGAGAAAAGCATTTCGCTTTCAAAAAAGAATATTGAATTGCCAGATTCCTTAATGCTCGATCTTTCAAACACACCAGATTTGGCGCAAACCATTGCCGTAACTTGTTTTGGTTTGGGCTTAGGTTGTAGACTGACCGGTCTTCATACTTTAAAAATTAAGGAAACGGATAGACTTTCAGCTTTAAAAAATGAATTGGAAAAATTGGGCGCTACAATTCAAATAGACGAAAATTCACTTAGTCTCGAAATGGCTTCTGAAATAATTTCAAACAAAACAATTGAAACCTATCAAGATCATAGAATGGCAATGGCTTTTGCGCCATTAGCCGTAAAAACGGAACTGACTATACTCGATGCAGAAGTAGTTTCAAAATCATACCCCAATTTTTGGAAAGACATACAAAAAGTTGGTGTTGCGTGTGTTTTAGACGATTCCTCAAATTAGCAACTTTCTATCATTAAGCGTCCTTCATCACGCATCCAGCATCCATCACAAAACATTTTCAAATAATAAACAGCCATTTACTTGACAACGCCTGTTTTGAGGTTGTATATTTGCGCCCTCGTACACCGAAGCCTTTGCGAAGTGTATTTAAAATAAAAAGACAAGACGCATTATGGGAATGAAACTTTCAAATTTCAGCTTTAACCTTCCAGAGGAATTATTGGCCGAATATCCAGCTCCAAACCGTGACGAATCACGATTGATGGTGCTAGACCGAAAAACTAAAACAATTGAGCACAAAATGTTCAAAGATCTTATTGATTATTTTGATGAAGACGATGTTTTGGTTACCAATAATACCAAGGTTTTTCCCGCGCGTTTGTTCGGAAATAAAGAAAAAACAGGAGCGCGTATTGAAGTTTTCCTTTTAAGGGAATTAAATCCAGAAACCCGTCTTTGGGATGTTTTGGTAGATCCTGCCCGAAAAATTAGAATCGGAAACAAGCTATATTTTGGTGATGACGAAACCTTGGTAGCCGAAGTTATAGACAATACAACTTCACGCGGAAGAACCCTCCGTTTTCTTTTTGACGGTTCGTATGAAGAATTCCGTGGCAAGTTGACCGAATTGGGAGAAACGCCACTTCCGAAGTATATTAAAAGAGAAGTAGAGCCGGAAGATGCGGAGCGTTACCAAACTATATTCGCAAAAATTGAAGGAGCCGTTGCAGCGCCAACTGCCGGTCTGCATTTTTCAAAGCATCTTTTGAAACGTCTTGAAATTAAAGGCGTGAACATTGCCGAAGTTACACTTCACGTTGGCTTGGGAACTTTTAGCTCTGTTGAGGTAGAAGATCTTTCAAAACACAAAATGGATTCGGAAGAGATGGAAATTAAGGAAGATGCCGTTGGTGTTATCAATACTGGTATAAAAAAGAAAAAACGTGTTTGTGCCGTGGGAACCACTGCGATGCGTGCTTTGGAAAGTTCAGTTTCTTCAAACCATACGCTAAATGCTTACAAAGGATGGACCAATAAATTTATTTTCCCTCCGTACGATTTTAGTATTGCAAACGCAATGATTACTAATTTCCATACCCCAAAATCTACTTTGTTGATGATGGCTGCTGCCTTTGCTGGCCACGAATTTATGAAGGAAGCTTATGCTGAGGCAATTAAAGAAAAATACAGATTCTACACCTATGGTGACGCAATGTTGATCATCTAATAAATAATACATAAACTATGAAGAGTCCCGATATAAATCGGGATTTTTTATTTTATAGGCGTTTGGTTTTCAAATCTCAGAATAAAAATATACCTTAGTCTCCCTTATTGAATAATAACCAGCTATTTGAATGAAAAAAACAATACTTTCCTTCATTTTATTCTTTGCGATTTTCACCGCCTATCCACAAGGTGGGGGTGAGGATTTGCCTGAAAGCTGGGATCTAAACTTAGCGCAGTACCCCAACATTATTCGGCTACCCTCTTTGAATTTTGAAACAATCATGCACCAAGACAGTATAAACGACTTGGATAAAAGCATGCCTTGGCGTTACGGAATTGAAAGACCTGTGCCCATTAATATGGAGCACGGCGGTCTTTGGACGATTTTGCCAAACGGCGGAAAGATTTGGCAAGCCACCATCAAATCAGAAGGAGCGCTTAATCTTAGTGTTAATTTTGATGATTTCTTTTTACCGCCGGGCGCTCGTCTTCAGCTTTATAATCATGAACATACAGATGTTACCAGAACATATACTAATTCGCAAAACAGAATAAATGGTCAGTTGGGTACTTGGTTTGTAGAAGGTGATGTTATTTGGATAGAATATTATCAACCTCCAGGTTTTCAAGGAACGCCACGACTTCAAATAAATAGTGTTATTCACGGCTACCGAATGGGAAGGGTTAGCGCTCTTTTTAATGATAACCGTGGTTTGAATGATTCAGGGGAATGTAATTACGACGTTAACTGCTCCATTGGAAATGATTTTGACGCCACCAAGGATTTGGTAAAAAAAGCAGTGGCTTTGTTAAATTTAGGAAATGGACATTTATGCTCTGCAGCACTAACGAATAATGCCCGAAATGATAAAACCCCCTATTTGCTAACGGCAAATCATTGTTTGGAAAATAGCAATCCCGCACTTTGGTCAGTTCGGTTTAATTGGGTAAGTCCAACGCCAGCTTGTGGCAACGGAGATGAAAGTGGTGATATTCAAACAAACTTCACACTGAGCGGTGCAGAACTGAAAGCGCACAACAGCCTGAGTGATTTTGCCCTTGTAGAACTTTTTGATGCCATACCCAATTCTTGGGATGTAGTATTTGCCGGTTGGGATAATTCAGACACCAATCCCTTGTTTGGAGTGGGAATACATCACCCCAATGGAGATATTATGAAAATATGCCGTGATGATACTGGCGCACAGAAAATTGACGCAAACGGCACTCAAGTTTGGCTAATTGGAGGTGGAACCCACGGATCTGGTGATGGTTGGGAAATAGGAACCACCGAAAGCGGTTCTTCAGGATCGCCTTTGTTTAATGACCGTGGAAAGATAATTGGCCAATTGTATGCCGGGCAATCTGCCTGTAATGGTTTAGAGAACAATAAGGATTTCGATATTTATGGAAGGTTTGCTATTTCTTGGAATGCGGGAAACACTTCCCAGACTCGTTTAAGAGACTGGCTAGATCCAAACAATATTGGGCTTACCTCTATTGAAACATTACAGAATCTTCTGAATGTGCCCGATTTCGAATTTATTGGGGATCTTAAAATTTATCCAAATCCTGCAAGTACATCCATAACCGTTATGAACAATCGTTATCCACATTTATCTTATGTTTTTTCTAATATTATGGGGCAGCGCATACATTCGGGATCCTTGAGTAATACAATGAATACTATTGCGGTTGATAATCTTTCAGAAGGAGTTTATTTTCTTCACTTAACAGATGAGGACAGCAAAGATTCCATCACTAAAAAAATTATAGTTAAAAAGTAAATCATATTTCTATAAAGCCAAAAGCCTCTGTTCTGTTAAAGAAGGGGGCTTTTTTCTTTTAAATACAGTAGTTTTGCACGATGGTTTCACAAAAAAAAGATATACGGGCGCTTTCAAAAGAGAAACTGAGAAGTTTTTTTGAAAGCATTGGAGATAAAGCATTCCGAGGAACGCAGGTTTACGATTGGCTTTGGAGCAAAGGCATCCATAATTTTGAGGATATGACCAATCTTTCCAAAGAAACCCGAGCGCATTTAAATGAAAATTTCGTTATCAATCACATAAAGGTTGACCATCTTCAAAAAAGTAGCGACGGCACAATAAAGAATGCCGTAAAATTACACGATGATTTGGTGGTGGAATCAGTTTTGATTCCTACAAAAAAGAGAACTACTGCCTGCGTATCATCGCAAGTGGGTTGCAGTTTAGACTGTACGTTCTGTGCAACCGCAAAGTTGAAACGAATGCGAAATCTAAATCCAGATGAAATTTATGATCAAGTTGTAGCAATAGATAGGGAAAGTCGCTTATATCACGACAAACCGCTATCAAATATTGTTTTTATGGGAATGGGCGAACCGTTGATGAATTATAAAAATGTGCTGGAGTCCATTGAAAAAATTACTTCAGAAGAAGGTTTGGGAATGTCTCCTAAGCGAATCACGGTTTCTACTTCCGGGGTGCCAAAAATGATAAAGAAACTTGCCGATGACGAAGTAAAATTCCACCTCGCCGTATCATTGCATTCTGCTATTCAGGAAACCCGCGAGCAGATTATGCCTTTTGCGAAAAACTTTACATTGCCAGATTTGCGCGAATCCTTAGAATATTGGTACAGCAAAACAAACCGCAAAATTACTTACGAATATATAGTTTGGAAAGGTATCAACGATAAATGGGAAGATATTGAAGCGCTCGTTACTTTTTGTAAATACGTGCCCTGCAAAGTGAATATTATTGAGTACAACCCCATTGACGATGGCCATTTTCAGCAGGCTTCATCTTCAGTAGTTGAAGATTATATTCAAGCTTTAGAACACGATAGAATTCCTGTAACAGTACGCCGAAGCAGAGGGAAAGATATTGATGCTGCCTGCGGGCAATTGGCAAATAAGCAATAAAAAAGAGCGGCCAAAAGCCGCTCTTTTCAATTCAGTATAAAATGTAAATTAGTTTTTTACAATTCTGAAAGTTTTGCTTGCTCCTTCAATAGAAACAGTTGCGATGTAAACACCAGACTGAAGTCCAGAAATACTTACAGTTTCGTTGTTGCTAGCTAGTTTTTGTGAAACCACTTCTTGGCCTAACATATTGTAGATAGCTACGCGCTCCATAGCAGTGTTAGCAGAAAGATTTAATTGGTTGTTTGCTACAAAGTATTTGAAACCTTGGAAAACTTCATCATTAACGCCCAATACATCAGCAGTAACTTTAAAATCATCAACTTGGAAACCAAATTGGTCAGCAGCTATGTGGTTTATAGCGATGTAAACATCTTGTCCAGCAAATGCATCAAGATTAATTGTAAATTCTTCCCAGTCCATTGCTTGTGGTACCAAACCTGATTCAATTATAGAAAAGTTACTTGGGTCTGCGTCAACAGTAGAAACTGCAATATTGAAAGTTTCAGTGTTAAATAACGGATCTGTAGCTTTTGCCCAAAAAGTAAGCTCGTTTCCAGAAGTTCCAAGAGTAACTTGTGGAGAAATTAGCCAATCGTTATTAGCATTGGTTGTACCATCTGGAACAGATGCAATAGATGTCATTGCTTTTGCTCCACTATATGCAGTCCAATCTTGATTTGCATCCGGCTCTAATGCTGGAGTTGTAGCAGTTGAATTAAAAACGATAAACGGAATTGGTTCGTAGATATTTGGCCAATCATAAGCGGCATATCCGTATGTAGGTAAAAGGTCAAGATCTAATAATGTCCAATCTCCAACATTGTCAATTGCGAAATCATCATAAGACTCAAAATCATCTTCAAAAATTGTAATCTGTGCATTCATTGCAAAGCCAGCAAATAATGCGGCCAATAATGTAATTTTTTTCATTTTAAATATTAATTAGGGTTAAAATTATTTTCCAAAAATAAGGTTTGCTTCTTTGTCTTTGGGTGCTTCAGAAGATTTTAACGTCATTTTAGAAATTCTGACAACATGAAGCAAATTTTGAGTTTTCCCTATTTTTATTAACAGCCTTTTTAAACATTTATAAGCTTAAAAGTCTATTTAGTGATTTTTCTCATCTGTTGTTCAAAAAGCGTCTTGATAAACTTTTGTTAAACCAGTTTCTGTTTTTCTAAAATCATTGAGTTTTACTTGCACTATGGCTTAAAAACCATCATTCAATTTTTACTATCTTTGAAGCTTTATGAAGATAGTTTCGCGCATAAAACTTCCCATTGAAAAGGAGATGGAGCTTTTTGAAAAAAAGTTCTCCGCTTCCATGACTTCAAAAGTTTCACTCCTTAATAAAATAACGCATTACGTAGTAAACCGAAAGGGAAAACAGATGCGCCCCATGTTCGTTTTTTTAATTGCAAAAATGACCGGCAATGGAGATGTGAACGAACGCACCTATCGCGGCGCTTCTGTTATAGAACTTATACACACAGCAACTTTAGTGCACGACGATGTGGTGGACGACAGTGACCGCCGTCGTGGTTTCTTCTCCATAAATGCCCTTTGGAAAAACAAAATTGCCGTCCTCGTGGGCGATTATTTGTTATCAAAAGGCTTGCTGCTTTCCATAGATAATGACGATTTTGATCTGCTAAAAATAATTTCAGTCGCCGTCCGCGAGATGAGCGAAGGCGAATTGTTACAGATTGAAAAAGCCCGCAGACTTGATATCACTGAAGAAATCTACTTTGAAATAATCCGTCAAAAAACGGCAACCCTTATTGCCGCTTGTTGCGCGATGGGTGCCCGCTCCGTAATGGCGCCCGATGAAGAAGTTGAAAAAATGCGCAAATTCGGCGAGCTTATCGGTACTGCGTTTCAAATAAAGGATGATCTTTTCGATTATGGCAACGAACATATCGGCAAACCTACAGGCATAGACATTAAAGAGCAAAAAATGACGCTACCTTTAATATATGCGTTAAATAATTCTACTTCCGAAGAAAAAAAATGGCTTATCAATTCGGTTAAAAATCATAATAAGGACAAGCGGCGTGTTAATGAAGTTATAACCTTTGTAAAAGACAACGGCGGTCTTAATTATGCTGTTGAAAAAATGAAGGAATACCAGCAGCAAGCGCTTCAGCTTTTGGAAACTTATCCCGCTTCACCTTACAAAGAATCACTAGAGCTGATGGTGAATTACGTTATTGACAGGAAAAAGTAAAATCCTTCCAGCAGTCTAAAAATCCAACAATCCAATAATCTTTTTCTACCTTCAGGCAACCATTCTTCAAAAACTTGCGTCTATTAAAATAGAAGCATCTAACAGCGAAGCGTATTTTGAAAATTATATCCTTACATAAAAATTATTCAAGCCTGATTGCAAAAGCATCCAAGGGCGAACGCCGGGCGCAGCATCAATTGTTTGAAATGTTTTCGCCAAAAATGCTGGGCGTTTGCAGGCAGTATTTAAAAAACAACGATTTGGCAGAAGAAGTGATGCTTTCCGGGTTTTTGAAAATGTTCACCCACTTAAAAGATTTTAAAAACGAAGGCAGTTTTGAGGGTTGGATTCGCAGGATAATGGTGAACGAAAGTATTTCACAATTGCGAAAAGACAAAAAATTACAATTCATTTCTGAAACTGAAATAGAGAACACTGCCGAACATTCCACTTACATTGAAACCGAATTAGAAACAGCTGAAATACAAAAAATGATAGATAGTCTGCCCGACGGTTACAAAACAGTTTTCGTGCTTTATGCGGTGGAAGGTTACAAACACGGTGAAATTGCAGAGCTTTTGCAGATAAGTGAAAACACTTCAAAAACACAACTTTTTAAAGCGCGCAAAATGCTTCAAAACATGGTTAAACAACAAAACAACATTAGTTATGGCACCTTATAAACTGGAAGACAACATCCGCGAAAAGCTAGAGGCGAGAGAGGTAAAACCTTCCGCAGATGCTTGGAAAAAACTAGAGGCAAAGCTAGATGCAGCCCAGCCTAAAAAGAAACCTGTACTTTGGTATTACGTGGCCGCAAGTTTCGTGGGATTCTTGATATTAGCTTCGGTTTTCTTTAGCAGAAATAATGCTGAAGTGAGCAATCCAATAGTCATCGAAAATGTAGAGCAACCTGCCATTGAAAACGAAACTGAAATTATTCCCACCAATTCCGAAACCGAAAAGATTGCTTCTGAAGAAAATATTATAGAAGAAACTGAATCCACAACTTCAAAAAAGGAATCTGAAAAGAAACAAAAGCAGAATTCAGTTCAACTGAAACCACTTCCGCAGAAAAAGTCTGCAATCGATAAAAAGATAGAGAAGAATGAGGCCCTTGCAAAAATTTCAGAAACAGAAAAACAAAAGTCTGTAAAAAAAGAAAATCTAATTATTTCAGATGAGTCTTCTAAAACTTTAGCGAAGGTTGAAGAAGAAAGTCTGTTCAATAATAAAGTGGATGAGGTAGTTGCCTCAGTAAAAAAGCTTAATGAAAACAACCAGGCAGTAACCGTGGCAGAAGTAGAAAAATTACTCAATGACGCCCGCCGCGATATCCAAACGCAACGAATCTTAAATAACCCAAAAGTAGATGCAACCGCGCTATTGCAGGATGTAGAGTGGAAAGTGGAAAAAAGTTTCCGAGATAAAGTCTTTGATGCACTTGGGGAAGGCTTTAACAAGATAAGAACTGCGGTAACAGAGCGGAATGATTAATAATGAGTAATGAGCAATTAATAATAAAACTCCAGCCAGCACTAATAAATTCTTACTCATTCACAAACTCACTCATTCACAAATTCACCAATAAAAATTCATCATTAATCAAAAATCGAACAGTTATGAAATTAATTACATTCACCATCGCTCTTTCTTTATGGCTATCAGCAATGTACGCAGAAGCGCAGGAAATTGACCACGACACCCAGACAGCTGTAGAACAGTTAACGGAATTGAAAGAAAAAATAATTCAAGAAGAAAAAGATGCTCTTTTGGCTGATGTGGAAAACATCAACAAGCGGCTTGAAACTGGAAGCCTTAATAAAGCCGAAGCTGAAACTCTAAAACAAGAGGCCGCTGAAAATCATGCGCTAAACATCGAAAACCGTTTGGCAATTATTGATAATAAAGTAGCATTGCTAAAGAGAAACGGCAATATTGAAGACGAAGAAGGCGGAATGATTATCCGTATTAGTTCCACTGGTAAAAATAGTGAAAACGACAACGTGCTCTACATTGGCCCCAAAAACAAAAAACGTAAATACGACCGTCGCACATCTTCAGATTTTGTCTTCGCATTCGGACTTAACAACGTAATTACCGAAGGTGAATCACTACAAGATTCAGATTTCAAAGTTGCCGGAAGCCGTTTTGCCGAACTTGGCTGGACGTGGAAAACCCGCGTTTTCAAAAACACTAATTGGCTGCGCGTTAAGTATGGCGTGTCTTTTCAGTTCAATGGATTGAAGCCAACGGACAACCGTTTTTATGTAGATACTGGAGAACAGACTGAACTGCAAAACTACCCTTTGAACTTAGACAAGTCAAAATTTAGAATGGACAATCTCGTGGTGCCAATTCACTTTGAATTTGGTCCTTCAAAAAAGATAGAAAACGATGATTATTTTCGTTATTCTACTGAAAATCAAGTAAGAGTTGGTCTTGGTGGTTATGCCGGAATAAATCTAGGCTCCCGCCAAAAGCTTAAATTCGAAGAAGACGGTGAAGACCAAAAATTAAAACTGAAAGCAAATTATAACACGAACAGTTTCATCTACGGTCTTAGTGGTTACATAGGCTGGCAAGGTGTCGCGCTCTATGCAAAGTACGATCTAAATACTATTTTTAAAAGCAACCCTATAGATCAGCGCAACGTTTCACTCGGACTTCGTTTTGATGTAGATTAGCCAAAAATCGTTTCATTATTCGTTTGTTTATAAACCTGCAAGGTTTTCAAAACCTTGTAGGTTTCTTTTTTTTAATATCCCTATTTTTACACATCCGTAATCGATCAATCCAACAATCTAAAATTCGAAAAATCTGATCTCTAGAACCACCATAGACAACGTTTTTGAAGCCGCCCGTGTAGAGGAGGTAATCGGCGATTTTGTACAACTGAAAAAATCCGGAAGCAATTATAAGGGCCTAAGTCCTTTTACCGACGAGCGCTCGCCAAGCTTTATGGTTTCGCCAGTGAAACAAATTTGGAAAGATTTCAGCAGCGGAAAAGGAGGGAATGTAGTTTCATTTTTAATGGAACACGAACATTTCACCTACCCCGAAGCCATAAAATTTTTGGCGAAAAAGTATGGAATTGAAATAGAGGAAACCGAACAGACCCCAGAAGACAAAGAAAATGCCAATGAACGTGAGAGTCTTTATTTAGTAAGCGAGTTCGCCAAAGATTATTTCCACGGCACACTGCTAAAAACCGAAGAAGGAAAAGCAATTGGTCTTTCATACTTCAAAGAAAGAGGTTTTACAGATGAAACCATCAAAAAATTCGAACTCGGTTATTCGCCCGATTCTTGGGATGCTTTTACCGGGCACGCCATTAAAAAAGGTTACAAGCTAGAGTTTCTCGAAAAAACAGGTTTATCAATTGTAAAAGAAGAAAAACAATTTGACCGTTTTAAGGGAAGGGTAATGTTCCCAATTCTCAGTATGAGCGGCCGCACGCTTGGTTTTGGCGGGCGAATTTTAACTTCAGATAGAAAGGCGGCAAAATATCTTAACTCTCCCGAAAGCGATATTTACCATAAAAGCAAAGTGCTTTACGGAATTTTTCACGCAAAACAGAGCATCGCCAAAGAAGACAATTGCTATCTAGTTGAAGGGTATACTGATGTTATACAGTTTTACCAAACAGGTATTCATAACGTGGTTTCTTCATCGGGAACGGCGCTTACTTCAGAACAAATTAGGCTTGTAAATAGGCTCACAAAAAACATTACCGTTCTTTTTGATGGTGATGCGGCAGGGCTTCGAGCTTCGCTTCGCGGTATCGATTTAATTTTAGAGCAGGGAATGAACGTGAAAATCTGCACCTTCCCAGAAGGCGAAGATCCAGATAGTTTTTCACGCAAAAATTCTTTAGAAGAACTCACACTTTATTTAGAAGAAAACGCTAAAGATTTCATCACTTTCAAAGCATCGCTGCTCGCCAAAGAAGCAAAGAATGACCCGATAAAAAAATCGGAAACCATTCACGATATGGTAAACAGCATTGCCAAAATTCCCGACGTTATAAAGCGCGAAGTGTATATAAAGGAATGTTCGCGAATTATGGATATTTCAGAACAAGTGCTTTTTAACACCTTGGCGCAGATTTTTCAGAAAGAAAGAAAAGATAGTTCCAAAAAAGCGGAAATGCCCCAGCAGGCGTTTGAAGTTATTCCTTCAGAAAAAAAGATAGAAAAAGTAGATGTCCAGCTTCAGTTGGAACACAAAATAATTGAATTGCTTCTACTTTATGGAAATGTAGAAGAGGATTTTGAGGAATTAATTTTGGAAGCGGATGAAAAAGGTGAAATTACCCTAAGACCTGAAATTCACAAGTCGCGCGTTTTTGAAAAAATTTACTTGGATCTGCAGGATGATGAAATTGAATTTACAAACACAGCGTTTAAAGATTTGTATTTTGAAGTGGTAAACCGCTATAATCAAAACCCGGAGGCTAAAGCCGAAACTTTTATAAATGATCTGGAGCCTGAAATGGCTTCTGCCGTAACCCATATTTTAATGGAAGAGGAGCGCTATGTGTTACACGATTGGGAACGAAAGGAAATTTATGTGAAGGAAAAGAAGCAAACCATCGCGCAAGTGGTAAGTGAGACCATTCTAAACCTACGCCGCCATCTGGTTTCCCAAAAAATTAACGAACTGTCAGAAACCATGAAGCAGGAGGAGAATCTGGAAAAAGAATCCGGCCTACAGGAAATCGTAGATTATATCAGCCTTAAAAAAGTGCTTTCCAACAAACTAAATAGAGTGCTGTAAATCAATTAAACTGAAACATACGCGCTTGGTTTATCAATTCTGCAAGACTTGTAACGTTTAGTTTTTTCAATAATCGCGTTTTATAAGTACTCACGGTTTTTTCATTTATCTCTAAAAGTGACGCTATATCTTTATTTCGTTTGCCGTTTGAAAGAAGGTTGAGCACTTCTATCTCGCGTGCGGAAAGTTTTTTGTATCTGCCTACAATCGTATTATCATTAACTGAACGACTATTGAAAGCTGCTGCCAGCTCGTCATTCAAAAAGACACCGCCTAGCGCAATACGTTTAATAGCCTGAAGGAATACTTCGGAAGAAGATGTTTTTGGGATATAACCTGCAGCTCCAGATTTTATGGATCTCAGTGCATAAATCTCTTCAGGATGGGATGAAAAAATAGCAATTCGCATTTTTGGAAATTCGTCACGAATGCTTCGAAGTGCATGAAAACCGTTTATTTCCGGGATGTTCAATTCTAGGATTAAAATGTCTGGACGCTCTTTTTCAAGACATCTCAACAATTCCGATCCGCGAGACACTTTTCCGACGATGGAATATTCATTGGTGCTGTCCAGTAAAACGGATGCGCCTTCTCTTGTTACGGGGTGATGGTCTGCGATTACAATTTTTTTCATCTATGTATATTTTATATGTTCAGATTTATAAAACTCTCAGATTTGGGATTTGTTAATTTTTTAACAATGTAATATTAGTACTACATTCTGAATTTATAAAATCTTTAGATGAAGAATATCAAACCTTTCGTTTAATGGTTAAATTATTCGATAAATAGCACGATTACTTCAAATGTTTAGGAATTTCACAAACGGGAATTGGAGTCATTTTGTGCTGATTGGCTCTATTAAGTCTTTTGTAAATTTCAAAAACCAGTTTTTGTCTACCAGAAAAATCAGAACCGTTTTTGCCGGCTTCCATCGTTTTCATTGCCCATTCCAATTCGTCATAACTCGCGCCTAGCTGATCCTCATCTGATCGGCTATCGCCAAACAATCCATCCGTTGGCGCGGCTTTCAAAATTGAATCTGGAATGCTCAGAGCCTCGCCAAGTTTGTAAACCTCACTTTTCATTAAATCTGCAATGGGACTTAAATCTACGCCGCCATCGCCGTATTTTGTGTAAAAACCAACGCCGAAATCTTCCACCTTGTTGCCCGTTCCTGCAACTAAATAGCGATGCACGCCCGCAAAATAATAAAGGGTTGTCATCCGTAAACGCGCTCGTGTATTGGCGAGAGAAAGATCGAGAAAACTATCTTCTCCAGTTTGTGGTACTTCGTTTTTGAACTGTTCAAAAACGGAAGTCAAGTTCACTTCGGTGTTGCTCACATTCGCAAACTTTTCCTTTAATAGCTGAATATGCTCACGCCCGCGGCTTACTTGGTTTGGAGCTTGGTGAATGGGCATTTCTACACACAGGGTACGTATTCCTGTTTTTGCACAAAGCGCTGAGGTTACGGCAGAGTCAATCCCGCCGCTAATCCCAATCACGAATCCATCCATTCTTGCATTTACAGCATAGGTTTTTAGCCAATTTACAATGTGATCTATAACTTTTTCGGTTTGCATTTTTTTTTGAAATTTAACTTTGAAACAATATAACGGATTTTATTATTTCTAAACATCTAAACATCTAAACATCTAAACATCTAAACATCTAAACATCTAAACATCTAAACATCTAAACATCTAAACATCTAAACATCTAAACTTTTAAACTCATAAACCATAAACTCATTGAGCAAAAAAGTACCTTTGCACGGCAAAAGTTTTTAAAGATAAAATTAATAAAGAGGAATGGCGTTAACCAATAATAACATTTTTTCTGCTATGAAGTATTTCGTTTTGGTTTTTTTGGGAGCTTTCTTTTTTTCGTGTAGTAATAGAAGTGAAGTTGAGGGTGAAATTGAAAAAATTCCTATAAACATTGAAATAATCCGCTTCGATAAAGAATTTGCAGCAGCCACTCCGGCAGACCTTTCATCGTTAAAGGCGAAATTTCCAGCATTTTTTCCGAAGCAATACAACGATAGTATTTGGCTTGAAAAACTGAGTGACACACTTCAAAACCAACTAGAAGAAGAGGTTATTAAAACTTTTCCAAAAGATGAAACATTGGAAGATCTACTTGTTCCGTTATTTCAACATATACAATATTATTTTCCAAAATTTATGACTCCGGTGGTTGTGACCACAACTTCAGATGTAGATTATCGCAATAAAGTGATACTTGCAGATGGTATGCTGGTTATTGGTTTGGATAATTATCTGGGGGCCGAGCACCGTTTTTACGAAGGCATTGATAATTATATTTCGAAGGAAATGAAGCCATCCCAAATTGGTCCCGATGTGGCCGAAACCTATGCAAGACAATATATAAAACCGCCAACCAAAGCTTCATTTTTGGGACAGATCATTTACTTTGGAAAAGAGCTTTATTTGAAAGATCTTTGGCTGCCAAATACTACCGATGCTGAAAAGATAGGATACACCGAGCAAGAATTTGAATGGGCAGCGGAGAATGAAGAATATATGTGGCGCTATTTTATTGAAAAGGAATTGCTTTACAGCACAGATCCCAAAATGGGTGCGCGGTTTATTAGCCCGGCGCCTTTTTCAAAATTTTATCTTGAAATAGACAATGAATCCCCTGGAATGTTGGGTCGCTATTTGGGCTGGAAAATTGTCCGTGCCTATATGGAAAATAACAAAACAGACGTTCAGCGATTAATGGTTATGGATGCAGACGAAATATTTTTAAATTCAAAATACAAACCAAAGAAATAATGGCAATAAAACACACTTCTGAAATAAAACTCAACATAGAGCTTGATGCAAACAAAATTCCTGAAACCATTCATTGGACGGCCGAAGACGGAGGAATATCAAATGAAGAGACCAAAGCAATAATGCTTTCTGTTTGGGATAGTAAAAAAAAGGAATCGCTTAGAATAGACCTTTGGACAAAAGATATGCCTGTGGACGAGATGAAGATTTTCTTTCACCAAACCTTGAGCGCAATGGCAGATACTTTTCAGCGTGCCACCAATGATGAAAAAATGAGCGCTACGATGCGAGATTTCTGCGATTATTTTGCCGAAAAACTGGAGCTGAAGCGCGAATAATGAAGTATATATTTGTTTACAATGCAGATTCTGGAAAGTTGAATGCCTACAAAGATATGCTTCACAAAATTATAAGTCCAAGCACCTATCAGTGTAGTCTTTGCGACATTACTTATGGCGTTTTTAAAGAAAAAGAAATTTGGAAAAATTTTCGCCAAAGCAGTGCCATAGATTTCGAATTTTTGCACAAGAATGAATTTTATACAAAATACAAATCAAAATTTTTACTGAAATATGACTTGCCCATAATTTTGGCTGAAAATCACGGGGAACTTGAGATTGCTGTAAGTAAAAAAGAATTGGACAATCTTAAAAATGCAGAAGAATTGATCACGCTTGTTATTGAACGTTCAACTGTTCATTAAGTTGGTCTATGTATTTTAAAACTTCATCGCGGCCAGTACTGTCGCTTGCAGAAGTAATAAAAAATGGGGGCATTTCTTCCCAAGTTTCCAACATTTTTGTGGAGTAAACCTCAAGGTTTCTTTCCAACGCTTTTGGTTTCAACTTATCTGCTTTTGTGAAGATTATGTTGAAAGGCACTCCTGTTTCGCCCATCCATTCCATAAATTCAAGGTCTATAGGTTGCGGTTCGTGGCGACAATCTACCAAAACAAAGGCGAGCACCATCTGTTCACGCTTTTCGAAATAATTGGTGATGAATTTCTGAAAAACCTTTTTGCTGCTTTTTGAAACGCGGGCGTAACCATAGCCAGGTAAATCTACCAAATACCAGTTTTTGTTAATGAGAAAATGATTAATAAGCTGAGTCTTTCCAGGCCTTCCTGAAGTTTTTGCCAAACTTTTGCGCAGCATTAACATGTTGATTAGGGAAGACTTTCCCACATTGCTTCGGCCTATAAACGCATATTCTGGTAGGCGGTCTTTTGGGCATTTGGCAACATCACTATTGCTCATTAAAAATTCCGCCGATTTAATCTGCATTGCTTAAGTATTTATTTTAAAATTTGAATGTTGTGGCTTAATATCCTCGCTTTTCCAACCAAGCATTAAGCAGTTGGTTAAACTCATCAGGATGCTCCATCATTGCTGCGTGGCCACATTTGTCAATCCAGTAAAGATCTGAATTTGGCAGCAGTTCATCAAACTCCACGGCTACCTCTGGTGGTGTTACATTGTCGTTTTTTCCCCAAATAATGCAGGTTGGTGTATGCATTTTGGGCAAGTCTTTTGCCATATTATGCCTTATTGCACTTTTGGCAATCGCTAAGGTTCTAATAAGTTTATTTCGGTCGTTTACTGTTTCGTAAACATCATCAACAATTTCTTTTGTAGCAATGGCTGGATCGTAAAAAACATTCTCAGCTTTTTTCTTAATATATTCGTAATCACCACGCTTTGGATAGCTTTCGCCCATTGCACTTTCATAAAGCCCAGAACTTCCGGTTATTACCAGAGCCTTGACTTTTTCAGGATACATTTTTGTGCAGAGCAAGCCAATGTGCCCGCCAAGAGAATTTCCCAAAAGAATTACTTCTTCATAACCCAAATGGTCAATAAATTGCGCCGCATATTTCGCAAAATTTTTCACGTTTGTGCGCAATAAGGTCATCTTATAAATAGGCAATTCGGGAATAAGAATTTTATATCCTTTTGGTGGAAAGAAATTTGCAACTCCGTCAAAATTGCTCAACCCGCCCATAAGTCCGTGAAGGATAATAATTGGAGTGCCTTTACCTATTTCTAAATATGAAAATTTTCCTTCTTTCTTTAAGTTTTCTGACATGCTTGGTTGCTGCAATTTAGAATGACAAAAGTAAACAAAATTATTTCATACAGTTCATTTAAACACAGCCTTTGTTTTTTCAAATTTGGAGTAGATATTTATTACAAAGCGGTAAAACTTATCAACAAAGTGGTAGAATGTGGTAAAAAGTGGTAAAAGTTATATATATTTGAAACTATAAATTACAAACAGGGAATATCCACAATGCTCAATCTAGTAGGCACATACGAGTGTAAAGCAGACGTAAAGGGACGGGTCATGGTACCCGCGCCTTTAAAAAAGCAGTTGGCTTCTGTGGCTCCCGAGAGCTTCGTGATTAAGCGTGCCGTTTTTCAGCCTTGTCTGGAAATCTACCCAATGAAAGAATGGGAGGCTTTAATGCTGAAGATGAGCGAACTCAATCGTTTCAGTAGAAAAAACAATGATTTTATTCGAAGATTTACGGCGGGTGTCAAAACCGTTGAGCTAGATGCTACGGGGCGTTTATTGATTCCGAAAGACCTACTTTCTTTTGCAGGCATTAGCAAAGAAATAGTGCTCTCTTCTGCAATAAATATTGTGGAAGTATGGGATAAAGACAAATATGAACAGGCTATTGATGATGCTGCAAATGATTTTGCAGACTTAGCCGAAGAAGTAATGGGAGACAAAAGTAATGATGGTGATGGAATATCATAATCCAGTTTTACTCACAGAAACTGTCGATGGACTAAACATAAAGCCGGATGGTGTTTATGTGGACGTTACCTTCGGCGGTGGTGGTCATTCCCTCGAAATCTTGAAGCGGCTGGGGCCCAATGGAAAACTTATTGCTTTTGATCAAGACAAGGATGCTTTGGAAAACGCAATTGACGACGCACGTTTTCTGCTTATCAATCAGAATTTTAAGTTTCTGAAACAATTTTTAAGATTTCACGGCTTCAAACAAGTCGATGGAATTTTGGGCGATTTTGGTGTTTCCTCCCATCAGTTTGATGTTGCCGAAAGAGGATTTTCAACCCGTTTTGAAGCCGATTTGGATATGCGAATGAACCGCGACAGTAATTTTTCGGCATATACGGTTGTCAACAAATATGAAGAAGCACAATTGCGAAACGTACTTTCAAATTATGGTGAATTAAGAAGTGCACCGGCAATGGCAAGAGTAATTGTCGAGGCCAGACAAGAAGAAAAAATAAAAACAAGCGAACAGCTAAAAAAAGCACTCAGCAGATTTCTGCCGGCGCATAAAGAGAATAAAATTCTGGCTCAGATTTATCAAGCAATCAGGATTGAAGTGAATCAAGAATTGGAAGCGCTGAAAGAATTTTTATTACAGACCAATGAAGTTTTAAAACCCGGAGGAAGAATCAGTTTAATTAGCTATCATTCTTTGGAAGACAGGCTGGTTAAGAGGTACATCCGCAGTGGTTTATTTCAGGGTGAGCCAGAGAAAGATGCGTTTGGTCATTTTGAAGTGCCATTTAAAGCAGTGGGAAAATTCATAATTCCTTCCAAAGCAGAAATTAAACTAAACAATCGCGCCCGAAGTGCCAAGCTTCGCATTGCAGAAAAAGTTTAGTTTTTTGGAAAAAAGAGGAAAGAGTAAAGAAAAAAGAAATATCAAAAATACCTAATTCACGAATTCAAAAAATGAAAGAAGGCTTTTACAACATAATAAAGGGGAAATTTTTGGTAAGTGATGATGCCCTAAAAAACTGGCGTTTTATCATTTTCCTTTCTGTTTTGGCCTTGGTGATGATTGGCAGTTCACATAGTGCAGATAAGAAAGTTCACAGAATTTCAAAATTGAACGCTGAAGTGAAGGAGCGAAAAAGCGAATATGTGGACATAAGAATGTTGCTGATGCAAGCGCGGATGGAAAGCAAAATTATTGCCGCAATGGAAAGTCGTGGCTTAAATCCGTCGTCAACACCGCCCAAGCGAATCCGAATTATCGAAAAGAAAGAATAGGAGTTAGCGAAGAGCCAAAAGAGAAAAATTATTTTACAACCAACAACCAACAACCAACAACCAACAACCAACAACCAACAACCAACAACCAACAACCAACAACCAACAACCAACAACCAACAACCAACAACCAACAACCAACAACCAACAACCAACAACCAACAACCAATAATGGCTTTTGAAGAGAAAAACATACTAAACCGCTTATACATCATCGCCGGATGTATGTTTCTCTTCGCGCTTGCTATAAGTATTAAGTTGATGAACATTCAGTTTGCTGACGGTGAAAAGTACCGTGAGCTAGCTAAGGAAAACACTACAAAAAACTTCGTGATTCCTGCAAATAGAGGTAATGTTTATGCAGATGATGGCAGTCTTTTAGCTACTTCGGTTCCTAAATACGATATCCGCTTTGATGCTGTAACAGTTACTTCCGAAGATTTCAAAGAAAATTTAAAGCCGCTTTCCGAAGGTTTGAGCAAGATGTTTGGTAAGCCAGTTTCGCATTATCAAAACATTTTTAGAAAAGCACGGGCAGATAAAAATAGGTATTTGCTAATCGTTAAAAACTTAGGCTATTCAGATTATATAAGAGTGAAGAATTTGCCGCTTTTCCGCAAAGGACCGTATCAGGGCGGAATCATTGTAGAGCAGCGCACCGTTCGGGAACATCCCATTGGAAAAATTGCACAACGCACCGTTGGCGACGAAGCTTTTGATCGTCCCGGCTATTACGCGGTCGGTTTGGAAGGAGCTTTCAACGATTTATTAACAGGAAAAGAAGGACATCGCCTAAAACAAAAGATTGCAAAAGGACAATGGAAACCTGTTTCTGATGACAACGAGATAGAGCCGCAGGATGGTTTTGATATTGTATCAACTATTAACGTGAACATGCAAGATATTGCGCACCATGCCCTATTGAAACAGCTTGAATATTATGAAGCTGAGCATGGATCAGTTATAGTTATGGAAGTGGCTACGGGCGAGATTAAGGCTGTTTCAAATTTAGGGCGCACTTCTGACGGGACATATTACGAAAAATTGAATTACGCAATTGGCGAATCTCACGAGCCTGGTTCAACTTTTAAAGTAATGGCAATGATGGCTGCATTAGAAGATAAAGTGATAGATACCAGTACCGTTGTGGATACCGGAAACGGTAGAAAAGTATTTTACGGAAAGGCCATCAACGATTCGCACCGTGGTGGTTACGGAAAAATCTCTGCGGCAAAGGCGTTGGAAGTATCTTCAAATATTGGGCTCGCTACGATTATTGACGACGGGTATTCCAAAAACCCAAATAAATTTATCAACCGCTTAAAAAGCTGGCATCTCACGGAAAAAACAGGAGTTGCAATAAAAGGAGAAGGACAGCCAATGATTCCACAACCAGGCGATAAAAAGTGGAGTAAGAATGCCCTGCCTTCTTTGGCTTACGGCTATGGCTTAGAGATTACGCCGCTGCAAACCTTGACTTTTTACAATGCCATTGCAAATAATGGTGTGATGGTGAAACCCAGATTTATAAAGGAAGTGCGGGCTTGGAATGAAAAAGTTACAATTTACGATACGAAGATTATAAATCCTAAAATCTGTTCTGATGAAACCTTGGGAGCTATCAGGGAAATTATGAAGAACACCGTAATTCGTGGTACGGGAAAATCACTTTACTCCCCAGATTTTTCAATGGCAGGAAAAACTGGAACCGCCCAAACTGAATATTGGATGCCAGATTGGAGCAGCAATCGACGTTACATTTCTTCTTTTGCAGGCTTCTTTCCCGCCGAAAATCCAAAATATTCTTGCATTGTGATTATCCACAAGCCGAGTACAAAAAAAGGTTTTTACGGAGCTGATGTTTCGGGGCCAGTTTTTAAAAGAATAGCACAGAAAATATTTACCGAATCTCGGAATATTGACTCTGTAGAAGAAATTGAAAAAACAGATCCAATAATTGAGAAGGATTTTGAAAAATATTATTCAAAACTGCAACAGTCCTCTAAAACTATTCCCAATGTAACCGGAATGGCGGGTATGGACGCGGTTTCCATTTTAGAAAATCTTGGGCTTAGAGTACAGGTTGTGGGTAACGGAACTGTTTCCAGCCAATCCATTAAATCTGGCGAAAATCTTAAGAAAGGACAATTAATAACCTTGAATTTATCGTGATATTGTTAAAGGACATATTGTACAAAGTTACCATCGAAAGTGTCGTTGGAAATACTTCCGTGGCCATACATAATCTAGAATTTGATTCGCGAAATGTATCGTTGAATGATGTTTTTGTTGCAATTAAAGGAACACTTTCAGACGGACATCAATTCATAAAAAAAGCTGCAGATCAAGGCGCTTTGGCTATTATTTGTGAAACGCTGCCAGAAAATATCGTGAACGGAATTACCTACGTTCAAGTTGCCGATTCGCATAGCGCATTGGCAATTATGGCTGCCAATTATTATGGAAATCCTTCAGAAGAATTAAAATTAATTGGCATAACCGGAACCAATGGAAAAACTACGGTTTCTTCACTCTTATATCAACTTTTCAAAAAAGCGGGATTGGAAACTGGCTTGCTTTCCACTGTAAAAATTATGGTCGGCGATACTGAATTCAAAGCAACGCATACAACACCGGATTCATTGACAATAAATAAATATTTGCGTGAAATGGTGGATGCTGGCGTTGAATATTGCTTTATGGAAGTAAGTTCTCACGGAATACATCAAAAACGTACCGAGGCGCTTCATTTTGTTGGTGGCGTTTTTACAAATCTTTCGCACGACCATTTGGATTATCACAAAGATTTCGCAGAATACCGTGATGTGAAAAAATATTTTTTTGACGGCTTGCCCAAAACCGCTTTCGCATTGGTAAATGTGGACGATAAAAACGGCGTGGTAATGCTTCAAAATACGAAAGCGAAAAAACAAACTTACGCCCTAAAAACCTATGCTGATTATAAAGCACAGGTTTTGGAAAGTCAATTCACTGGACAACTTTTGAAAATAAACAACCAAGAAGTGTGGGTGAAATTGATTGGCGGTTTCAACGCTTATAACTTGTTGGCAATCTATGGAACAGCCCAGCTTTTAGGATTGAAAGAGCTTGAAACCCTTCAATTAATGAGCACGTTAGAAAGTGTGGGCGGACGGTTTCAGTATTTAATTTCAGAAAAGAAAATCACCGCGATAGTTGATTATGCACATACACCCGATGCGTTGAAAAATGTTTTGGAAACCATAAACAGCATCCGTACCGGCAACGAAGAAGTAATTACCGTTGTAGGATGCGGCGGCGACCGCGACGCACAGAAACGCCCGGTGATGGGAAACATAGCAGCTTCGTTAAGCACAAAAGTGGTTTTTACAAGCGACAATCCGCGTACGGAAAATCCCGAAAAAATTATAGAACAAATTGAAACAGGCGTACCTGCAGAACATTATAAAAAGACGATTTCAATCACCAATAGAAAGGAAGCCATAAAAGCTGCCTGCCAGATGGCGCAGGAAAACGACATTATTTTAATTGCAGGAAAAGGCCACGAGACCTATCAAGAAATTAACGGAGAGCGATTCGATTTTGATGATTTCAAAATAGTAAATCAACTTTTAACAACCCTAAACAAATAGCCAATGCTGTATTATCTGTTTGATTATTTAGATAAAACGTACGATTTGCCGGGCGCTGGGTTGTTTAATTTTATTACGTTCCGTGCTATCTTGGCGGTTATTCTTTCACTTTTTATTGCTTCGGTTTACGGTAAAAAAATAATTAATTATTTACAAAAAAAGCAGGTAGGTGAATCTATTCGCGATCTCGGTTTGGATGGCCAAAACGAAAAAGCCGGAACGCCAACAATGGGAGGAATCATCATAATTCTTGCTACGTTAGTTCCAGTGTTTCTTTTCGCGAAACTCGAGAATATATATGTAATCCTTTTGATAGTAACCACGCTGTGGATGGGAACCATTGGTTTCATTGACGATTATATCAAAAAATTCAAAAACGACAAACAGGGTCTGCCTGGAAAATTTAAAGTGATTGGGCAGATTGGATTGGGTTTGTTCGTGGGCGCAACAATGTATTTTCACCCAGATATAGTTGTTCAACGTACCATCGAAAACCCTGGGACCGAAACCCAAATAATTACAAAAGGTGTTACCAACCAATTTTATGTAAAGGACAAAGCGATGCTTACCACTATTCCTTTCGTAAAAGAAAACGAGTTCAATTATGCTGAACTAATTAGCTGGGCGGGCGAAAATTATAAGAGCTACGTGTGGCTAATTTTTATTCCAATCGTAATTTTTATTATCACCGCCGTGTCAAACGGAGCTAATCTCACCGATGGAATAGATGGACTCGCCGCGGGAACTTCTGCGATTATTGGAGTTACGCTCGCACTTTTTGCTTGGGTTTCGGGCAATGTAATACTGTCTGACTATCTCAATATTATGTACATCCCAAACACGGGTGAAATGACCATTTTCATCACGGCGTTTGTGGGAGCACTAATCGGTTTTTTATGGTACAATACCTATCCCGCACAAGTGTTTATGGGCGATACCGGAAGTTTAACCATTGGTGGAATTATAGCAGTAATTGCAATAGCAGTTCGAAAAGAATTATTGATACCTATTCTCTGCGGAGTATTTCTTATGGAAAATCTTTCGGTGGTTTTGCAGGTGGGCTGGTTTAAATACACGAAGAAAAAGTTTGGTGAAGGAAGACGCATTTTCAGAATGGCGCCACTACATCATCATTATCAAATAAAAGGTTTTCACGAAAGTAAAATTGTAACACGGTTTTGGATTGTGGGGATTTTTCTGGCAATCATTACGATTGTAACACTTAAGATTAGATAGGAAGGATTTAAGATATACGATTTTAGATTTACGATTTATGAAGGAAGAGATTAAAAAAAGAATGTTACGCTTTGCGGTTGATTGTGGAAAGTTATGTATGCAATTTCCAATTTCACGGGAATATAATGCTTACTGCAATCAATTGATTAGATGTTCGAGTTCAGTGGGTGCAAATTATACGGCTGCGTGTAGGGGAAAGTCTGATAAAGATTTTATAAATAAGTTGAAAATAGTCGAAGAGGAAGCAGATGAGAGTATGTATTTCTTGGAAATATTAAAAGAAATGTCAGAAATGCATCACACGGAAATTGACCGATTGCACAAAGAGGCGGATGAATTACTATCAATAACGATTGCATCGATTAATACAGTTCGAAAAAGATTAAACTCAAAATGAGCAAACAATCTAAAATCGTAAATCATAAATCGAAAATCGTAATTCTGGGCGGAGGCGAAAGTGGAGTAGGTACAGCCATTTTAGCAAAAAAGAAGGGGTTTGAAGTATTGGTTTCAGACTTTGGAAAAATAAAAGAGAAGTACAAACAAGTTCTTATAAATAATGGGATTGAATGGGAAGAGGAAGGTCATTCCGAAGAAAAAATCCTTTCCGCAGATGTAGTGATGAAAAGTCCGGGAATTCCCGATAAGGCGCCAATCATCAAGAAATTGCACGAGAAAGGAGTGAAGGTAATTTCTGAAATCGAATTTGCTGCAAAATATACAAAAGCAACAATCGTGGGAATCACCGGAAGCAACGGAAAAACCACAACCGCAAGCTTGACGTATGAATTGTTGAAAAACGGAGGATTAAATGTGGCTTTGGGAGGAAACATCGGTAAAAGTTTCGCTGAACAAGTATCCGAAGAAAAGTATGAAAGTTTCGTACTCGAGCTCAGCAGTTTTCAGCTCGACGGAATTGAAACCTTTGCACCACACATTGCAGTTTTGACCAATTTAAGTCCGGATCATTTGGACAGATATGATTACAAATACGAAAATTATATCGCTTCAAAATTCAGAATAACAATGAACCAAACGTCGCAAGACTATTTTATTTACGATGCTGACGATGTAGAAATTATAAAATGGTTGTCGCAAAACCCCATAAAATCGCAACCGCTGCCTTTTTCAGTCAAAAAAGAATTGAATCAAGGAGCTTTCAAAAGAAACAACGAAATAATAATAAAAATAAATAATAAAGAATTCAATATGCCAATCGCAACAATAGGAATCCAGGGAGAACACAATGTAAAAAACGCAATGGCGGCTTCTACGGTAGCCACATTATTAAGAATTAGAAAACAAACCATCCGCGAAAGTCTGGAAGGATTTCAGGGGGTGGAACATAGACTGGAGAAAGTTTTAAAAATCAATAATGTGCTTTACATCAATGATTCTAAGGCCACGAATGTGAACGCCACTTATTTTGCTTTGGACAGTATGGAAAACCCAACGGTATGGATTGTTGGCGGGGTGGATAAAGGCAATGATTATAACGAACTATTGCCGTTAGTGAATGAAAAAGTAAAAGCAATTATCTGTTTGGGAGTAGACAACGAAAAATTAATTAGTGCCTTCGGAAATATTGTGGATACAATTGTTGAAACAGATTCAATGGCAACAGCGGTGCAAGTTGCTTACAAACTTGCCGAAAGAAACAATAGTGTTCTCCTTTCTCCCGCCTGCGCAAGTTTTGACTTATTTGAAAACTACGAAGACCGCGGAAGACAATTTAAAAATGCGGTTAGAAATTTATAAAATGTGAAATACGAAATGCTAAAACGGAAATTTTAGGAACTAGGAACTAGGAACTAGAAACTAGAAATCAGAAACTTTTTAAATGAAAAACATTTTTCAATACATACAGGGCGATAAAGCAATTTGGGGGATCGTAGGTCTTTTGGCACTATTTTCCTTTTTGCCGGTTTATAGTTCTAGCAGTAACCTTGCTTATTTGTATGGCGATGGTAGCACGCTTCCTTATTTGTTGCGACACTTTTCACATTTGGTTTTAGGTTTTGGAATTTTATATGGTGTTCATAAAATACCGTATCATTATTTCCGCGGGCTTTCCATTATTGCTTTACCGATAATTATTTTGTTATTAATTATCACAATGGCAGAAGGAACAACTATTGACGGCGCAAATGCCAGCCGTTGGATTCGCTTGCCGTTCGTAGGTATAACATTTCAAACTTCAACCTTGGCGGGTGTAGTTTTAATGACTTATGTAGCGCGATATCTGTCACGTATAAAAGACAAAACGGTAACCTTCAAAGAAACAATTTTGCCACTTTGGGTGCCTGTTTTTATAGTACTTGCATTAATACTTCCCGCAAACTTTTCTACGGCTGCAATCTTTTTTTCAATGATTGTAATGCTGGTTTTCGTGGGTGGATATCCTCTTAAATATTTGGGAATAATTCTCGGAGTGGGTTTGGTTTTCCTAACAATCTTTGTGCTGACAGCTAAAGCCTTTCCAGATGTATTTCCCAATCGGGTTGATACATGGATTAGCCGTGTTGAAAATTTTAGCGACAATAAAGATACCGAAGCCGACTACCAAATAGAAAAAGCAAAAATAGCAATTGCATCTGGCGGTATAGCAGGATTAGGCCCTGGTAAAAGTGTTCAAAAAAACTTTTTACCACAGTCTTCCTCAGATTTTATTTATGCAATAATAGTTGAAGAATTTGGTCTATTGGGCGGTATGTTTTTGATGGTTCTTTATTTGTTTTTGCTCTTCCGAATTATTGTTGTTGCACACAAATCAACCTCCATTTTTGGAAAATTACTCGTCATTGGCGTTGGATTGCCTATTGTTTTTAGAGCGATGATAAATATGGCGGTTGCAGTGGAACTATTCCCTGTAACGGGACAAAATTTACCATTAATAAGTAGCGGAGGAACGTCAATATGGATGACGTGCTTAGCGCTCGGAATGATTTTGAGCGTAAGTGCAAAAAGAGAAGTGTCTGTTAAAGAAGAAACAGAAGAAAACCCATTAGATATTTTAAGCGAAGCTATTTAGAAATACGAAATACAAAATTGAAGTTAAGATTTGAAATATAAATTCATCATATCAGGCGGAGGAACCGGAGGTCATATTTACCCCGCGGTTGCGATTGCGAACGAACTGAAAACTCGTTTCCCCGATGCTGAATTTTTGTTTGTAGGCGCAAAAGATAGAATGGAGATGGAAAAGGTGCCGCAAGCAGGTTATAAAATAAAAGGACTTTGGATTTCTGGACTTCAGCGGAATCTGTCTTTGCAGAACTTGGCGTTTCCGCTGAAACTTGTTTCAAGTCTTCGGAAATCCCAAAAAATTCTCCGAAAGTTTAAACCCGATGTAGCAATAGGAACCGGCGGTTATGCAAGCGCTCCGTTACTGCGAATGGCGGCATTGCGCGGTACGCCGTGCCTCATTCAAGAGCAGAACAGCCACGCGGGAATTACAAACAAGTGGTTGAGCAGTAAAGTTCAAAAAATTTGTGTTGCTTATGAAGGGATGGAGAAATTTTTCCCTTCAGAAAAAATAAAACTTACCGGAAATCCAGTTCGGCAAGATTTGTTGGATATTTCTTCAAAAAGAGAAGAGACGATTGCTTTCTTCAACTTGAAAAAGGAAAAGCAAACATTGTTGGTTTTAGGTGGAAGTTTAGGTGCGCGAAGAATAAATGAATTGATTGAAAAATCACTACCGTTCTTTGAAAAGCAGAACCTACAAGTCATTTGGCAATGCGGCGAATATTACGAGGAAACCTATAAAAGCAAAGGTTCTGAAAATGTGCAAGTGCACGCATTTTTAAACCGAATGGATTTGGCTTATGCTGCGGCAGATTTCATTATTTCAAGATCGGGCGCGCTATCTGTTTCAGAATTGTGTTTGGTTGGAAAACCAGTTGTTTTCATTCCGTCACCCAACGTTGCGGAAGATCACCAAACAAAAAATGCATTGGCAATTACAGAAAAAAAGGCGGCTTTGTTGATTAAGGAAAGCGATTTGGATGCAAATTTTGAAAATCAATTTTCAGAAGTGATTAGTTCAGAAGAAATGCAAAAAATGCTTTCAGCAAACATAAAAAAACTTGCAAAACCAAATGCCACAAAAGATATAGTTGAAGAAATTGAGAAATTATTGAAATGAGTTTATGAGTTTAGGTGTTTAAAAGTTTAAGTGCTTTTAATACACTCCACGCTTATAAACATTTAAACGATTAAACATTTAAACTGAAAAATGAATAACCTGAAAAACATACAAACTTTCTACTTCGTCGGCATCGGCGGCATTGGGATGAGTGCGCTTGCACGTTATTTCAAAATGCAGGGGAAGTCTGTTTTTGGGTATGATAAAACTCCAACCGATTTGACTGATGAATTGGTAGCCGAAGGAATTCCGGTTACTTTCAATGATGAAATCTCAGAAATTCAAAAGGAGGTACTTTCAAAGGAAAACGTTTTAGTGGTTTATACGCCAGCAATTCCGAAGGGCAACAAAATTTTAAACTATTTCTTTTCTGAAGAATTTTCAATTTTAAAACGCGCCCAACTTTTAGGTGAAGTTTCAAAAAATACACTTTGTTTAGCGGTTGCTGGAACCCACGGAAAAACCACAACTTCAGCAATTTTAGGACATTTATTGGCAGAATGCAATATGCCGGTAACTGCATTTTTAGGAGGAATTGCAGAAAATTACAATTCAAATTTTATTTACAAAGGCAGCGAAATTACCGTTGTGGAAGCAGACGAATTTGATCGCTCATTTCTTCAGTTGCGTCCAGATATTGCTTGCGTAACCTCGATGGACGCAGATCATTTGGATATTTACGGCGATGTTGTGGAAATAGAAAATGCATTTAGATCTTTTGCTCAATTGGTTGAGAACGAAGAAAACGTTTTTATTAAAAGGAATCTTCCGCTGGACGGAATGACCGTTGCCGTTGAAGAACCCGCAGATTATGAAGCTCAAAATGTTAAAATTGAAAACGGCGCGTATCTTTTTGACTTAAAAACTCCGAATGGAACTTTGGAAAATTTAACCTTTCATCTTCCCGGACATCATAATCTTACAAATGCCATAATGGCTTTGGGCATGGCAATTTTAGCAGGATCCCCAACCGATTGTCTGCCCAAAGCGTTGGCATCTTTCAAAGGTGTAAAACGTCGCTTTTCGTATAAAATTAAAACTGATGAATTGGTTTTAATAGACGATTATGCACACCATCCCACAGAACTAGACGCGCTGTTTCAAGCGGTGGATGAAATGTACCCGAACGATCACAAACAGATTGTTTTTCAGCCGCATCTTTTCAGCAGAACCCGTGACTTTGCTGAAGGTTTCGCAAAAAGTTTATCAAACTTTGATGAAGTAGTATTGCTGGATATTTATCCCGCAAGGGAAGAGCCTATTGAGGGAATTACTTCAGAATGGCTTTTAAATCAAGTTGAGGCACAGCACAAAAGATTGGTTTTTAAATCTGCGCTGCCCGAAGTTTTATTGAAATCCAAGTGTAGAATAAAGTTACTCGTAGGTGCCGGTGACATTGGTGCAGAGGTAAATAAGCTAACTAAAATATTAAAAAATGAAGCGTAGTCTAGAAATCATCAAATTTATTGTTCTGCTTGGTATAATGGCTTTTCTTTTCAGCTTTGCCAAAAAGCGGAATGACGCCAGAAAAATTACTAAAGTGGACGTTGTTTTTGTAGATGACAACAGCCCATTTATCACCTACAATACGGTTAATAAATTGTTGATACAAAGTCAAGCGAAGGTTACGAGCATAGGCAAAGAAACTTTAGTTTTGAAGAAGATGGAGCAAAGACTGCAGGAAAATCCTATGGTTCGTGACGCTCAGGTCTATATATCGGTTGACGGTACATTGGGGGCAAAAATTGAGCAGCGCAAACCTATCGGCAGGGTATCTGCTTCGCCGGACTATTACTTAGATGCAGATGGGAAAAAGATGCCCCTGTCAGATGTTTATTCAGCAAGAGTGCCAATAATTACAGGAGCTTCAAAAAATAATTTTAATGAAGTTACGTCATTGCTGCTTAAAATTGGAGAAGATGATTTTATGAAAAGAAGCGTGGTGGGTGTAAACCGAAAAGTAGATGGCGATATAGAATTGGAACTTCGAAAGGTAAATTTTAAAGTGCTCTTCGGAAAGCCGGAAGACATTGAAAAAAAGTTTCAAAACTTTAAAGCATTTTATAAAAAAACAAAGCAAGATAGTACTCTTTATGGGTACGACAGAATAAACTTGAAATTTGAAAGTCAGGTAATTGCCACAAAAAAGTAAGGCCATGGAAAACGATAATATTGCTGTAGGATTGGATATTGGAACTACCAAGATAGTTGCTATGATTGGTAGAAAAAACGATTATGGCAAAATGGAAGTTTTGGGAATTGGAAAAGCGAAGAGCCTTGGTGTGCACCGTGGGGTTGTTAACAATATTACCCAAACCATTCAATCCATTCAGCAAGCGGTACAAGATGCGGAAACTTCCTCAGGTTTGAAAATCAAGGAAGTGGTTGTTGGTATTGCAGGGCAGCACATTCGTAGTCTTCAGCACAGTGATTACATTACCCGGGCTAATGGTGAAGACGTAATACAGGAAGAAGATATTGACCGTCTTTGCAACCAGGTTCACAAATTGGTAATGCTTCCCGGTGAAGAAATATTACACGTTTTGCCACAGGATTTTAAGGTTGACGGACAAGCAGAAATAAAGGAACCCATCGGGATGTACGGTGCACGTTTGGAAGCTAATTTTCACGTGGTTGTTGGGCAGGTTTCCTCAATTAGAAATGTGGGGCGATGCATAAAGAGTGCTGGTTTAGAACTTTCAGCCATTACTTTGGAACCATTGGCTTCTGCAAAAGCAGTACTTAGCCAAGAGGAAAAAGAAGCTGGTGTAGCCTTGATAGACATAGGTGGCGGAACGACGGACTTGGCAATCTTTAAAGATGGAATTATTCGACACACAGCGGTTATTCCTTTCGGAGGAAATGTAATTACCGAAGACATAAAAGAAGGTTGCTCAATCATTGAAAAGCAGGCAGAATTGCTGAAAATAAAATTCGGATCTGCTTGGCCGGGAGAAAATAAAGACAACGAAATTGTGTCTATTCCTGGGTTAAGAGGAAGAGAGCCAAAGGAAATCAGTCTTAAAAACCTTTCAAAAATAATCCACGCACGCGTTATTGAAATTATCGAGCAGGCGTATATGGAAATAAAAAATTACGGACACGAAGATCAAAAAAAGAAACTAATTGCTGGTATTGTTTTAACTGGAGGAGGAGCACAGCTTCAGCATATTAAACAACTTGTGGAATACATTACAGGAATGGATACGCGCATTGGTTATCCAAACGAGCATTTGGCCGGCGATAGCGATGCCGAAACCACCAGCCCAATGTACGCAACTGCAGTAGGTTTAGTGTTGAATAGTTTGGAAAGCAAAGAAAAATCTTCATTAATGAAACGCTTTTCGCACGACGTATCTGAAAAAGATAAAGAGGTAAAGGAAAACGTAACTGAGACGGAAGAGGAAAATAAAGAAGAGCAAGGCAAAGAAAAGGAACAGAAAACCTCAAAACGGTTTTTTGATAAATGGGCAGAGAAGTTTAAGGAGTTTCTTGACAACGCTGAGTAAAAGTGTTCAGTTTTTAGTAACAGAATACAATAAGTATAAAAAATAAAAAATTGCAATAAAAAATAAAATTATGAGCAGCAAAACAGAATTTGAAAACATTTCATTCGATCTGCCGAAAAACCAATCAAATGTGATAAAGGTTATCGGAGTTGGCGGCGGAGGGAGTAATGCCATTAACCATATGTTCAGCCAGGGCATAAAGGGAGTAGACTTTGTAATCTGTAATACAGATTCGCAAGCATTGGAAAATAGCCCTGTGCCAAACAAAATCCAATTGGGAGTATCCTTAACTGAAGGTTTGGGTGCTGGCGCAAACCCTAAGGTTGGCGAACAGTCTGCCGTGGAAAGCATGGAAGAGATTCGCAGTATGCTTACCACAAATACAAAAATGATTTTCATTACTGCCGGAATGGGTGGCGGAACTGGTACTGGTGCCGCGCCTATTATTGCAAAAATGGCGAAAGACATGGACATTCTTACGGTTGGGATCGTAACTATTCCGTTTCAGTTTGAAGGAAAAACCAGAAATGAGCAAGCGCATATTGGAGTAGAAAAACTGCGTCAGAATGTAGATTCTTTGGTAGTTATCAATAACAATAAATTACGTGAAGTTTATGGAAACCTTGGTTTTAAAGCAGGATTTTCAAAAGCTGATGAAGTTTTGGCCACCGCTGCTCGTGGTATAGCCGAAGTAATTACACATCACTACACACAAAACATTGACCTTCGCGACGCCAAAACTGTACTCGCAAACAGCGGAACCGCCATTATGGGAAGCGCCACAGCTTCTGGAGCTAACAGGGCTAAAGAAGCCATTGGCAGAGCTTTGGATTCTCCATTGCTTAACGATAATAAAATTAAAGGTGCCAAAAACGTGCTGCTGCTTATCGTTTCCGGAACAGATGAAATTACTATTGATGAAATTGGTGAAATCAGTGACCATATTCAAAATGAAGCTGGCCACAGCGCAAATATCATTATGGGTGTGGGCGAAGAGGAAAGCTTAGAGGGATCAATCTCAATTACCGTAATAGCAACGGGTTTTAACTTTGAGCAACAGAACGAAATAGTAAATACAGAAACAAAAAAAATAATCCACACCCTGGAAGACGAGCAAAAAGCTGAACATGATTTAACGCCCAAAACAACTGCTACAGCTGTAAGATTGCCTGAAAATCCTTTGCCTTCCCAGCTTAAGTCTGATACTTCAGCTATAACGCACACACTATTTGACGAAGCGGAAGTTGAAGAAAAGTTGCCTTTTGATGGTTACATCAAAACTTCGGAATTGCTTAAAAACATAGGTGTTTCCTATGAAGAGGTTGAAGTTAAAAATATAGAGGAATTCAATCAAGTAGAAGTAAATAAAATAAACGTTAATGAGTTTGTAATTATTGAAGCACCAAAAAAGCAAGAAGCGGACAAAGTAAACACTCCGAAAATTGCTTTTGAAGATACTGATGAGCAAATATTGATGTTTGACCTTCCTATAAATTCAGCTTCCAAAAAGAGTGCTGAAAAGGAAAAAAAAGATGAAAATGTTATCTTCGATTTAGGGCAGATAGAAGTACAGGATCACGTTGAAATTGTTCCCATAACAGAAGTTTCCGGCGAGGGGATAAAGCGTTACAGCCTTGACGATTATCAAGAAGTCGAAAATAGATTGAACAGTGCCAAACCTTCAAAATTGACTGCTGAAGAAGTTGAAGACGAAGAGATTGTTTTCGAAAAAAGAACTGTTTCTGAGCCTAATGTGAAACAAAAAGATTCGCGAGAATTGGACGATCCGATGAATTCTCCAATAGCAAAAATTTTGAGCGATCGTACCGAGGAGCGTAAGCGTAAAATGAAGGAGTTCAATTATAAGTTTAAAAATAGTCCTTCCCGAATTGACGAGATTGAAAAACAACCTGCTTACAAACGTATGGGGATTGATCTGAATGAAACTAAAGAACAATCGAACATTTCTCGAACCTCAGTAAATACAGAGGACGATGACATTGAGTTGCGCAAAAACAATTCATTTCTGCACGACAATGTGGACTAGGTGATTTTATTTCACTTAAAGCAGGGGCCCAAATTTCTTAATCGAGTTTGGGTCTTTTTTGTGAATCCTTATTTCATTCATAAATCTACTTTTTACAGTTTCCCATTTCGGCTTAATTAAGTATCTTCGCAATCTATTAAAAACAGACAATGAGCTTACAGGATAAAGTTATGGATGCGATGAAAACCGCAATGAAAGCGAAGGATGCACAATCTTTGGAAGCCTTGCGTTCTGTTAAATCTGCCCTGCTTTTGGCACAGACCGAAACTGGTTCAAAGGCTGATTTAACTGAGGAGGAAGAATTAAAATTACTTCAGAAACAGGTTAAGCAGCGTAAGGATAGTGCGGCAATTTACAAAGAACAAGGCCGTGAAGATCTTGCGGAGCCAGAATTGGCACAGGCAAAGGTAATAGAGCAGTTTTTACCGGCGCAGTTAAGCGAGGAAGAAGTGAGTAAGATTGTAGATCAAATAATTGCGGAGACCGGTGCTTCATCTATGGCAGATATGGGTAAAGTAATGGGCTTGGCAAGTGCAAGACTTACTGGAAAAGCTGATGGCAAAACAATATCAACGGCAGTTAAATCAAGGCTTAGTTAAAAGTTATTGGTTAATAGTTAATTGTTCACTGAGTTGAATCCATAATTTTTATTTTTGAACATTGAACATTGAACATTGAACATTGAACATTGAACATTGAACATTGAACATTGAACATTGAACATTGAACCGGCCGCGTGGCGCAACTGAATAGCGCATCAGATTTCGGCTCTGAGGGTTGGGGGTTTGAATCCCTTCGCGGTCACGAATAAATGGAAAAGGCAAATCTAAAATTTTGAGCGAGCTCAATTTTAGATTTGCCTTTTCTATTTTCAATCCCGATAGCTATCGGGAGAGCTTTGAGGGATCACCGTAGATAATCCCATTCGTGAATGCATGCTTTTTTTACCTTTTAGTCTTCAAACAGAGATTTAATTTTATGCCCTAAATTGTTTCAAATGATGGTCCAGATGTTTGTATTGCATTTGCCCCCATTGTTGCGGCGTAAATTTTCCAAAAATAGGATGTGGGTCCCATTGTGTCTGGTTTTTCTTTGTGTGGAATTCATCCACTAACTTTTCAAGTGCTTCTTGTTCGGTTGCAAAATCCTTGCTTTCCGAAATTTTAAAAGATTTGGCAGTAGGTAAATTCTGTCGCCACGGTTTGTCATTATATAGCGATTTTTTAAAAAGAAATGCTAGTGGAATGAATTGCTTTTTTACATCTCCTTTGCCCAAAGAAACATTCAACGGTTGCTGACAATGATGAAGAGCTTGGCCAATATCCATTTTTCCCCACTTTCGTTCACTTTCTGAATTCAGCGTTTTAAGTCTTTTCTTTATTTCTGTGTATGCTTCGTCATCAAAAAGTGATTTCATATTTAGATTTTTGAAATTAAAAGAATAAATTTATTCAATAATTGGCAAAATTGTATCATACCGAAAGATTGTTTTCAAAAAACAATTCACATTTAGCTATTCATTATTATCTTTAAGGAAACAGAAAAACTTTGGAAGAAAATAATTCCTTTTCCATAAAAAACTGGAACGAAGACGATCGCCCACGTGAGAAACTCTTGCTAAAAGGGCGCATTGCCCTGAGCGATGCCGAATTGATTGCAATACTTATTAGCTCCGGCAGTCGAAATGAAAGTGCGGTTTCACTTAGCCAGCGCATTCTGGCTTCAGTAGATAATAATTTAAGCGAATTGGGACGGCTCTCCATTCCAGAGTTAATGGAGTTCAAAGGTATTGGTGAAGCCAAGGCAATAAGTATAGCTGCTGCTATGGAACTTGGACGAAGGAGAAGAGCAGGAGAGGCTTTGGAACGAAAAAAAATTACCTCAAGCAATTCTGTTTTTGAATACATTCAACCTATTATTGGCGAACTTCCGCACGAGGAATTTTGGGTTCTTTATCTCAACAATTCAAACAAAATAATTAAAAGTGCACAGCTTAGCAAAGGCGGTATCACGGGTACGGTTGTGGATGTTCGCTTGGCTTTTAAAGAGGCTTTACAACTTGGGGCCGTAGGTATTATCTTGGCTCACAACCATCCTTCGGGTGCGCTTAAACCCAGCCAAGCCGATATTCAATTGACCAAAAAGCTGAAAACAGCGGGAGAAAGCTTGGACATAAAAGTGCTGGACCATCTTATAATTACCGAAAAAGCGTATTTTAGCTTTGCCGATGAAAATATGCTGTAATCTCCTATGCTTTTAATCTACACCCAAAAACTTACTCCACGTATATCCTATATATTTAAGCATATTTGTTTGCGTATTTTGGGTATTGATGCAGTTTTTACTTCAGTTATAGAGGAGTTTATTGCGCACCTTGGGCCAAAAATTTCATACGGTAAAAAGCCTTTGGGCAATGAATTATTTTTTCAAAGCAACGGACTTTTGGAACAGCAGGGGCTTGAGGCCATTGAGGTTAGCGTAAAAAAGTGGGGTGACACCTATGGTTTCTTTTCGGTTTCGAATAGCAGCGCTCTGCCTTTTGATATTTTCGCCTCCACCTTTTTTATGTTAACGCGCTATGAGGAATATCTTCCACATGTAAAGGATGAAATGGGAAGATTTATGGCTTCGGAAAGTTTAGCTTTTAAAGAAGGGTTTTTACAGCAGCCCGTTGTAGATATTTGGGCGTATATTTTTAAGGAAAAACTGCTGGAGGCATTTGCTGAAATTGTTTTTCCGAAGAAGAAAATTATCATCCATCCAGTCATTGAAGCTTCCCAGCCTTACGCTTATAAACAAAAAGGTATTTTTCGCTCTGTCGTTGGTTTTTTTGATAGTCTAATCCACGGAAAATTTCGAAATATTATAACTCGAGCTCAAGTAATTGTAGGGTTGAAACGCGATCCTTTGGACACTTTTAAGTGGATCGTGAACAAAGCGAACCGCAGTAATTTTAAGCTTACCGTTTTCTTTATGTTGGGCAATGCATTGTCGTTCAATGAAAGTATGAACACCCATCGGCAAAAAATTAAATTGCTAATTAAATTCTTAGCGGATTATAAGGAAGTGGGGCTTATCTTTTCATTTAATGCGCTGAGCGATTACGAAATTTTAAAAAGCGAAATACGCCGTATGGAGGAAATAACAAACCGTTCTCTAGACAGCTCGATGAATTCTGAGTTTTTGGTAAACCTGCCTGATATTTATAGGCATTTGGTAGAGCTGGAAGTAAAGCGCGACTATACCATGGTATTTCGAGACACAGTTGGTTTTAGGGCCGGAACCTGTACGCCGTTTCTGTTTTATGATTTGGATTATGAAATTAAAACCCCATTATTAGTGCATCCCGCAGCAATGACAACATTTGCTTTTCAAAAAAAGTATGCTTTAGATATTGAAAAAACAGTTAATAATACAATTGCTTCAATTGAAAGAGTAAACGGAACTTTCACGATGATTTTTTCAAACAAGGATTTTTCTTCTGAAGAAAACAACAAAGTTTGGCGCCAAATCTTTTCAGAAAAATTGCAGCAATATGAAGGATAGGGGAATAACGGATGTTTTTTTTGATTTGGACCACACCCTATGGGATTTTGATAAAAATTCAGGCTTGGCGTTTGAAAGAGTTTTCAAAAAACATAAAATTGAATTACCACTCACAGATTTTTTAAAGGAATATGAGCCAATTAATTTTGATTATTGGAAAAAATATCGCGAAGACCGGGTTACCAAAGAAGAATTGCGTCGTGGAAGGTTGACGGAGACCTTTGCTATTTTCAAAATCAAATTTTCGCTTGATATTATTGACTCGCTCGCGCATTGTTACATTGAGGAACTCCCTGTAAACAACCATCTTTTTTTGGGAGCGGTTGAAACTCTTGAATATCTTTCGGCAAAATATAAACTTCATATTATTACAAATGGCTTCGAGGAAGTGCAATATTTGAAACTTCAGAACAGTGGTATAAAAAAATATTTTAACACCATAACTACTTCCGAAGAGGTAGGATTAAAGAAGCCACATCCTGTCATGTTTGAAACAGCTTTAAAGAAGGCTTCGGTTTTGGCCGGAAAAAGCATTATGATTGGCGATAGTCTGGAAGCTGATATTATTGGAGCTAAAAATGTAGGGATGCATACGTTGTTATTTAACTACAGAAATGAAATTGTAACCGACCCATATTTCATTATTAACAATCTGGCAGAAATAAAAAATCATTTGTAGTAATAATCCTGCATAAACGAACGTTACTAACAGATAAACTATCCCTACTAATGAATAAAACCTTATACCAATCCATTTTTTTGGTTTGTGTATGCCTATTTTTTACGGCATGCATTAAGGACACCGATTTTGATCAAACAGAAGATATTGCCTTGACACCAGTCGTGGAATTGGATCTGATTTACTTCAATCTTCGAGCGTCTGATTTTTTTGACTCCATAAATTCTACCCCCATACTTACAGTTAGCGATACCACGGAGATTAGGTTTTTGGACGACAGTACTCTTCAGGAAAGCTTGAAACGCGCAGAATTCTATTTTAAGTTTACCAACAGTATTCCTCGAAATTTCCAGGTTGATTTCCAATTTTTAAGTGAAACCAATGACACTACATACGTTGCGGGTACCTTTGTATCTGAAGGTCTGCCAGCCGCTCCCGTAATTACGGAATATATACAAAATGTAGAAGGGGATGATATATTGAGCCTCACACAGGCTAACAAAGTTGTGGTTTCGGTAACGATACCCTCTTCCAATGAAAATTTGGAGGGCACCTTAAATTTAAAATCCAAAACAACCTACTTTTTGGAATATTAATACAATGCGAAATATATTTACTTACATACTATCCCTCGTGGGCTTTTTTGCTATTTCCCAGAATAAGCAAATACTTTACGGCTTTGATGATATTCCGCAATCACTGTTGGTGAATCCCGGCAGTAAAGTAACCCAGAAAAAACATTACGGAATTCCGTTTCTGTCTCAAATCCATTTTAATGGTGGCTCTTCAGGCGTGTCGGTTTATGATATTTTTAAAGATGGAAATGATAATATCAACGATCGCATTACACAAAAGATATTTGAAATGAAGAATACAGATTTCTTCACGGCAACACAACAATTGGAACTCATTAATTTTGGTTGGAGGGCAAGGAACGAAATCTATTTTTCGGGCGGAATTTACCAAGAGTTTGACTTTATCGCCTATTTCCCAAGAGACTTGGCAATACTCGCGTGGGAAGGAAATAGAGACTACCTGAACTATTCTTTTGATTTAGGTGAGATTAGTACCACAGGCGATTTTATGACTGTTTACCATTTTGGGTTGAACAAAAAAATCAACGATAAACTAACAGTCGGTGCGCGTTTGAAACTATATTCCAGTATGTTCAGTTACCGAAGCGTTAATAATACCGGAACTTTTACAACCCGATTGGGTGATGAGAATTCTGAAAATATTTACGAACACACAGTCCAAAATGCTGATGTTAGTGTAGAAACTTCCGGCTATGTTTCATTGCGCGATTTGGACGGCGCTTCACAAGTAACCAGTGAAATTTTAGGTAGAGCCTTTTTTGGAGGAAACATTGGAGTGGGAGTAGATTTAGGTTTCAATTACGATATTAATGAGGCGTGGTCACTTTCTGCAAGTGCATTGGACGTTGGCGCTATTTTTCACTCCAAAGACGTGGAAAGCTATCGCGCCCAAGGAACGTATACTTTAGATGGAATAAACCTGATTTTTCCACCACTAAATGAAGGAGATCCCACTTTTCCGTATTATGATGATCTAGAAGATGAAATAGAACGTGAGATTCCAATAGATACAATTCAAAATTCATATACCCAATTTCGACCTGTAAAAATAAATGCTGGGTTGAGTTTTGGCTTTGGAAGATTTGATATGTCTGGGGACTGCGACTGTTTAAATATGGACGGTGGAAAGCTTCACAAACAAAACCTCGGATTGCAATACTACGCTATATTTAGACCGAAAGGCCCACAAATGGCGGGAACTCTCTTTTACCACAGAAGACTCACAGAATATCTATCTGCAAAGGCAACTTACACCGTAGATTCCTATTCCTTTTCAAATGTAGGTTTGGGAATTTCGGCAGATATCGGTAAGATCAATTTTTACCTCGCTGCGGATAATCTAATAAGGTATAGCAATTTGGCAAAAGCAAAAAGTGTATCTTTACAACTAGGTTTCAACATAATAATTGACGAAGAATGACACGATTTTTAATGCTCGCAATTGCTTTCTTTTTAACTACAAGCGTTGGTGCACAGACTACAAATTTAAGTGATTACAGCTACGTTGTTGTTCCCGAACAGTTTAGTTTTTTCAATGAAAAGGATAAGTATCAAGTAAACTCCATGACAAAATTTTACTTGGAAAAAAGCGGTTTTAACACCTATTGGTCTGCAGATACACCCAACGCCAACCGTTGCGATGGTCTATATGCAGACGTAGAGAAATTGAGCAGTATTTTCGGAACAAAACTTCAAGTAGTTTTAAAGGATTGCAACAACGTTGAAATTTACAGAAGTCAAGAGGGAAAAAGTAAGTATAAGGAATTTGACAAGACATACCAGGACGCTCTCCGCAAAGCTTTCAATAGTTTAGAAGCTATGAACGTAAAACAAAAAAATATTGTTCTTTTGAGAAATATTCCAAACAGCGTGGTAGTTTCTAAAGAAACAAATCAAAATCCGGTTATGGAAGAACTTACAAAGCCAAAGGTTTCAAGAGTATCTGGGAATTTACTGCCCGATGCAAAATTTTCTAACTACGCTAATTCTGGAAAAACATTTCTGCTTCGGAAAACTGCTGATGGATATTCTTTATATGAAGAATCTACCAGTACGGCGGATGGGCTTCTTTTAATAGGAAAAATAATAGTGATTGAAAAAGTGGTTAAGTATATAGATACTTCTGGAAAAGTTTCAGAGGCATCTTTTGATCCCTCTGGAAATCTTATAATCGAAGGCGATTCTTCACCGACTGTTTATAAATCTGTAAATTAGAAATCGTATTTATCTTTCCAAAGTTGCTTTAAATAAACTTTCAGCGCATTTTCCTTTGGGTTGTTCCCAGGCTTGTAAAAAGTTGTTCCTTTTATTTCGTCGGGTAAAAATTCGTGCGGAACAAAATTGCTTTCGTAATTGTGCGCGTACTCATATTCCTTTCCGTAACCTAATTGCTTCATAAGTTTAGTTGGAGCGTTTCTGATAGACAAGGGAACAGATAAGTCTCCAGTTTGTCTAACCAGTTGTTGTGCTTCGCCTATGGCTTTATACGAAGCATTGCTTTTTGGTGAAGTTGCCAGATAAATAGCGCACTGGCTCAAAATTATACGCGCTTCGGGGTAACCAATGGTATTAACGGCCTGAAAAGTACTTGTTGCCAATAAAAGCGCATTTGGATTTGCATTCCCAATATCTTCAGACGCTAAGATTACCATTCTTCTAGCAATGAATTTTATATCTTCTCCGCCTTCAATCATTCTTGCCAACCAATAAACAGCAGCATTTGGGTCAGTTCCACGAATAGATTTTATAAATGCCGAAATAATGTCGTAATGCTGTTCTCCGGTTTTATCATACAGCACAGTGTTTTTTTGTGCTTTTTGCATAACCAGGTCGTTAGTTATTGAAATCTTTTCATCTTTTTCTGAAAGTACCACCAGTTCCAGAATGTTTAGAAGCTTGCGTGCATCGCCTCCAGAAAGTCTTATAAGCGCTTCAGTTTCCTTGAGAGTTACTTTTTTTTGGGAGAGAACTTCGTCTTCCTTTAAAGCTCTTTTAAGTAATGCCTCCATATCTTCACGAGTGAAAGATTCCAAAACATAAACCTGACAGCGCGACAATAATGCGGGAATTACTTCAAAACTTGGATTTTCAGTAGTAGCTCCAATTAGGGTAATCCATCCTTTTTCAACAGCACCCAAAAGCGAATCCTGCTGCGATTTACTGAAACGGTGTATTTCATCAATAAATAGAATTGGATTTTTAGTTGAAAATAGACTATCGCTCTTTTTTGCCTTTTCTATCACTTCCCGAATGGCAGCCACACCACTATCAACGGCGCTCAACGTATAAAATGGTCTGCCACTTTCATTGGCAATTATGTTCGCAAGGGTGGTTTTGCCGGTTCCCGGTGGTCCCCAAAAAATAATAGAGGGAATCATTCCAGTGGCTAATTGTGAAGTAAGTGAGCCTTTTGGCCCAACTAAATGTTGCTGGCTTAAATAACTTTCTAGGCTCGTTGGGCGGATTCTTTCGGCAAGAGGTGCGTTCATAGATTTCATCTTTATAAAATATTTCAGAAATAAGAAGATGGAATGCCCAGATAATAACTTCGTTTGTTTTGCAATTCGTTAATGGGCATTTCAAAATTACAATTTTAATATATCGGTTTCACTGACAATTTATCATAAATTTGATTTTAGGATTGTTTTTTGTAACCTGTCTTTTATGTCGAATTCAAACCAATTACAATTTAGCCCGGGAGTTTTTGGATATCCATTATTTTTTGTGATGGTGCTATGGGTGGTATTTTGGGTTGAGACACGTTTTAATATTAATTTCAATTCTTTCGGTATATATCCCGGCAAATTGGAAGGTTTACAGGGTGTTATTTTTAGTCCTTTCATCCATGGCAGTCTGGAGCATCTTTTCAATAACTCGGTTCCGCTTTTCGTATTAACTGCCGCACTCTTCTATTTTTATAATGATATTCGCTGGAAGGTTTTGTGCTATGGCTTATTATTGACCGGTTTGGCGACTTGGGCTATTGGCCGTCCGTCGCTACATATAGGCGCGAGTGGGGTAGTTTATATGCTTGTCGCTTTTTTATTTTTCAAGGGAATTTTTTCGAAACAATTTCAACTAACAGCACTGGCGTTGGTAGTGGTTTTCTTGTACGGTGGATTGCTGTGGTATGTTTTTCCTGTAGATCCAGAGATATCTTGGGAAGGACATTTGTCCGGCTTTTTTGTGGGGTTGTTATTTGCGTTCTTGTTTAAGGGTAATCCTATTGAGAACAAAAAATATGAATGGGAAAAGGAAAGTTACAATCCAGAGAACGATCCTTTTTTAAAACAGTTTGACGAAGATGGAAATTTTATTGAATTGGCAAAAGAAACCAGTGCTACAGATGGTCAACAATCAATAAAAGAATTAACTGCAGATGGAACTAAGAAGATCATTAAAATAGTGTACAGTATAAAAAAAAGTACTGACACCAAGACTGAATAACATTATAAACGTCTCTGTCTTGTTATTTCATATAAAAAAGCTCCGCATGCAACTGAGACGTTTAAGGAATTTATTTCGCCAAGTAGGGGTAGAGAGGCTCTCTCGTCTACCAAACCAAGTACAGATTTGGACACGCCCTTTCCTTCAGAACCCATTATAATGGCCACTGGTCTTGCTAAGTCTAAAGAATATATTTCTGTTTGCGTTTTCTCCGTTGCGGCAATAGTTATAATTCCAGAGCCTTGTAGGTAAAAAATGGCGTCTTTAATATGTTCTACTTTACAGATTGGTATTTTAAAAATAGCTCCGGCCGATGTTTTTACGGTATCTCCTGAAACTGGAGCTCCTCCAGACTTCTGAATAATAACGGCATCAACGCCAGTACATTCTGCTGTGCGCAATATGGCTCCAAAGTTTCTAACGTCCGTTATCTGGTCTAAAACTAGGAATAATGGGGGCTTATCGCTCTCTAGGGCTTTTGCAACAACTGATTCCAACGAATGAAATGCAACAGGAGATGTGAGGGCGACAATGCCCTGATGGTTACCTCTGGTGAGTCTATTCAGTTTTTCAAAAGGAACTATGCTAACAGATACGTTTGCCTTTTCCAAATCTTTAACGAGGCTTTCAATTTTATCGCTATCTATTCCTTTTTGAACGAATACCTTATCAAAGACAACCTGTGAGGTTAATGCTTCTTTAATAGGGTAAATGCCAAAGATGGTGTTGGTTTTGTCTTGCATTGATGTGTTGCTTATAATTTAAATCTCGGTAAAGGTAAATAGAATATTCGTTCTATGTTATTTTAAATTTGGCATAAAAAAAGCATCCCTTAATTGAAAGGGATGCTCTATAAATTGAATTGTATTCTAATTAGAAATTAATTCCTAACACCTATTAAAGTTCTACCTCCAGATACAACGTCAGCTTCCCCTTGAATTGCAAGGCGGAAAAATGATCTGTCTTCGGTAATGGAATTGTCTACTCCTGTAACCTCAATGCTTGCTTCACGCGTATTTGCAGGAAAAGTTACAGTAGTTTCAAACGTATAGTTATCCGGCGCTGTGCCTAGAGTGTCTACAGGTACTGTAGTGACTGAAAACGTTCTATCTGAACTCGATATATCAGACACGAATAAATCTACGGTTGTACTTTTGGTACCTCCTTCTGGAATACCGTTAATATTCTTCGTAGCAGTTGTAAAACCTACAACCGTTTTACGATCTGCGTTATAATCATCGTAAGTTTCGCAAGAAACGGCAACTATCGCTATGGCAAGAATGACCATTATTATATTAGCTTTTTTCATTTTTTATAGATTTTAAAAATTATTAATACCCAGGATTTTGAACAAGGTTAGGGTTTAGATCCTTTGCTGTTTGGGGTATAGGTAATTGGAATTTAAAGCTACCAGCAGGTAATGATAATTGATCGGATGCTGTACCTGAACCGTCAGCCAAGTCGCCAAAACTTTCACGTTCTACAGGCAATCCCCATCTTTTTAAGTCAAAGAAACGCTGATATTCAAAAGCGAATTCCAATCTTCTTTCTAAGCGAATTGCATCGCGTAAAGCAGTACCGGTTTCGCCACTTGGAGGTGTTAAGTATCTTTTAGTCCTAACAGCATCCAAAGCAGTTCTTGCTGGTCCTTCTTGACCTAGATTATAAAGAGCCTCAGCCTTGTTCATAGCAGCTTCAGCAGCACGGAAAATTTTAATATCTACTTTTCCTGGAGCTCCACCTGTTCTTTTGTATAATTTTTTAATTGCATTGAAATCTAGATCGTCATTTGATGCTTGAAATGTATACGCATCTTTACGAATATCATCATCAGCAAAAAGAGTATAAAGATCGAAGGAAACAACGTATTCTGGAATTAAGGTATTATCACCTCCTTGGCTCCAAGTAACGCCAATGCTATTGTTCAAAATTGGTGGCTCAACTGGTATGTAAAATGTTAAGCCTGCCTGATTCGCATCTTCCCATACACCCACAACTTTATCGCGAGGAGCTATTGGAGTGGCAACAGCATTAGCTGCATTAATTGAATTTTGCCATTGACCCATATATAAATATACCCTTGACAATAAAATATTCACTGCATCTTTGCCCATTCTTCCGGGGCCGTTATCATCATTGATATTTGCTGCGGCGTCTGTTAAATCCTGTACTAATTTATCATATACAGCCCCAACTGTTTCTCTAGCAGGCTCAATAAGTGGATCAGGTTCGGTAACATAGGCTATACCTAAACTTCCGTTAGCATCACCAGATTGGGTTGGTATTTTTCCGAAGAAAGTTACAACGTCAAGATGCGCCAATGCTCGTAAAGCTTTCGCTTCAGCAACTACGTTAGCTTTATTATCTCCTTCAAAACCTTCGCTTTTCGATAAAAGTACATTCGCACGATATATTAATTCATATGCACGAATGTATAAGCCTCCCATCGGCTCATCTGAAGCTCCATAACGCCAATTGTGCAGTGTTCTTCTAGTTTGACGACCCTTTTGGGCGAAAGTAACATTGTCTGCCAATACATCTGGCGCATCAAGCATGCCGCCTGCATCGCTACCCCCGTAAAGAGGTCCAAAAGTTAATGATGCATAAACACCACGGATGGCATTTTCAAAATCAGCTGCTGTAACGTAAGCATTTTCAGTACCAAATTCATCAAACGGTACCTGATCCAGTTCATTATCACAAGAGGTGAAGCCTCCTATAATTAATGCTAAAACTGTTATTTTATAAATTATTTTTTTCATTGTATCAATTTTTTTTAAAAATTAGAAACTTACATCCAAACCAAATTGGATTGACTTGGTATTTGGATAGCTATATAATGTAGCTTCACCAGGAGCAACTGCATTTGCAAAAGAAATGGTTTCTCCAGATGAAAGACCTACTTCTGGATCTCCCCAAAATTTAGTAAAGGTCAAAAGGTTTTGACCTTGTGCATAAATTCTCAAAGAGCTAATAGGAGTCTTGTCTAAATACTTACTAGGGAAACTGTATGATAAAGTAACATTACGCATACGAATATAATCTCCCTTTTCTAGCCATCTGTCTGAATTTCCCATAACAGTTGCATCTTCAGTGGAATAAATTGGACTTGGCAATACATTAGTATCTCCAGGTTGTTGCCAGTAATTGAAAGCATTCGTAGACTGATTGTCTTCAATTGCTAAACCATCTGATTCACGGTCCGAACGAACAAAGTTATTTATCCAGTTTCCTGCTTTGAAAACAAAGTCAGTACGAAGACCAAAACCTTTATAAGTAATATTTGAGAAGAAACCTCCTTCTTTATCAGCAATGGTAGATTTACCTTGGAATACACGGTTATCGTTTTCATCAGTTGGTAATTTATCAGCTGTATAAACGTTACCATCTGCCCCGTAAAATAAACCACGTCCTGTTGCAGGATCTACACCGGCATAACGTACTAGGAAGTGTTCATTAATTTTCTGACCTTCTTTAAAACGAATATTGAAAGCATCTTCTGGAGTTATATCCTCACCGTCTGGAAGCTCTACAATCTCTGTGTCCAAGAATATAATATTTCCTCCCAAAGTCCAAGTGAAATCAGGACTGCGGAAAACATCAGCTTGTAATGAAATCTCAAGACCTTTGTTCTGAATTTCTCCTAAGTTACCATCGATTGAACCTACTCCTGATTCATAAGTTGTTGGAATAGGGAAAAGCAAATCTGTTGTATTTCTGATAAAATAATCAGACACCAAACGAACTCTTTTATTAAACATATTAAGTTCTAGACCAATGTTGTAGGTTTCTGTAGTTTCCCACTGTAGTTCAGGGTTTGCAACACGTGTAGGAATTGTACTAGATCCACCTGGATAAGAATCAAAACCTACTGTACCCTGAGAGGCGTAACGGCTAATACCCGTTCTGTTACCTACAGTTCCATAAGCAGCTCTAATCTTAAAGTCATTTACTGCGTCAACTGAAAAGAAATCTTCTTTTGCAATGTTCCAACCAAGACTTCCACTGTAGAAGGTTCCATATCTTACATCAGTACCAAAGTTAGAAGAACCATCACGACGTACAGATGCAGAAAGAAGATATTTTTCTTGGTAGTCATAATCTGCAAATGCTCCGTAAGAAACTAATGTTAATCTGCTTCTATTGGTAAAACCATTATCAAGGGTAGATGCATTTGTTTGCGTAGTTAACAAAGCTGAAGGAAATCCTTTACTTCTAACAAATAAACGGTTAAACTCATTCATGTTATATTCATATAAACCCAAAACATTCAAGTTGTGATTGTTTTTGTTTAAATTATATACCAAGCGATTACTTACAGTCAAATCTAGTCTGTGTTGTTGGTCATCAAATTTATTTCCTGTAGGATTATCAGCACCTTCTAATATTACGTCCAATATTCCACCAGGTTTTGAATAACTCTCTCTTCTAGTTGCGCCCCAGTTAACAGCCACATTAAAGCCATAACTCCAGTTTTTGCTGAAAGTTACTACTGCATCAACGCTACCTATAGTTTGGTTGTCTATATCCTCGCTAGGTTCAGATAATAAAGCACCGCGAATTGGGAAACCTGTGTGTGTTGGGTTATAAACAGGATTTCCGTTATCATCAATTACGGTGTTCCCCTCATCATCTAAAAGGAATTCTGTTTCATATGCGTTATAATCAAGTATACCGCGGAAAGGGTTTTGTGTATTGTTTCTATCGCGAGGTTCATCGCTCATAGATCTTGAGTAACCAACGTTAACACCAACAGAAAGCCATTCTTTGGCATCAAAGTTTACGTTAAGACGAGTACCCAATCTTTCAAAACCGTCAATATTATCAATAATACCAGTGTTTCTGTCATTAGATACAGAAAAGTAATAATCCACTTTTTCAGCACCACCAGAAATAGCAACACTATTGTTTTGGACAATACCATCCTTTAAAATAATATCTCTCCAATCTACCTCTCTATCCAAAAGTTGTTGACGTTCTGGAGATCCAGGTTGGGTTGTAACACCCGGTAAGGTTGCAGCACCAGTAACACCCAATGCATACATCTCCGCTTCATATTGCAATTTTTGGGATGCATTCATCATAGTGTAGTTTGGATCGATCATCGATGAAACTCCATATCTGGAGCTAAAACGAATTACAGCATCTTTATTACGATTACCGTTCTTTGTGGTTATAACCACAACTCCGTTAGCACCACGCGATCCATAACGAGCAGTAGTTGCGGCATCCTTAAGAATTGTGATATTCTCAATGTCCTCATTAGGAATATTTGCAAGATCTTGCTCTCTAATAGGAGAACCGTCTACAATATATAATGGGGAAGAAGCTCCAGCTGTCAATGATCCCGTTCCACGAATACGAACAAAAGCTCCTTGACCTGGTTTACCGTTAGCAGCAGTTACCTGCACTCCGGCCGCCTTACCTTGCAGCATATTATCAATACTGGTGGTCGGTGCCATTTGCGACAATTCCGAAGCGGAAATTGATACAACTGCAGATGTCTGTACCGTTTGATTTCGTGTAGAATACCCTGTAACAACAACCTCTTCCAAAGACGCACCAGGCATCAATGTAATGTTTATTGAATTTTGGGCTCCTACTTTTACTTCCTTGGTGTCAAAACCTACATAACTAAAAGTAAGTGTCTGGCCCACATTTGCAGAGATGGTGTAATTTCCATCAAAATCTGATTGTGTACCACTACTTGTACCTTTAATAATAACGTTTGCACCAGGCAATGGCAGACCTGTATCGTCTGTCACTGTACCTGTAATAGTTTTTTGCTGCGCGAAGGTAAGCTGCACAACTAACACTAATAATAGCGTTAAAATTCCACTAAACTTTGTTCTCATTTTTATAAATTATTTGAATTAGCCAACGGCAAAAATCATAATAAAAAGTTAATTACACAAGTATTTGCTCCCAATTTTATGTTTTATTTGGCTAAATCCCGTGGGTTAAGGTGATCTTCGCTAAAATTTTGATGAAATGCTGATGTGTATTTTGGTATTAGAAAAACTGAAATCTCCATCTTGCGCATTACCGTTGGCGACGTTAAAACGAAATAACCCGGCTTGAGTGCTCAGCCCAAGACCAAGACCGAAACTGTAGATGTTCTGTTTCACTGAGATGGTTTCGTTCTCAAAATAGCCAAAGTCTATAATGCTATGAACGTAAACCCCGTCATTAAATTGATAGCGATATTCTGTATTCAGTATGGAAAAAAGAGAGGCGTCAATGCTGTTCTCGTTAAAACCGCGAATGCTATTAATTCCTCCGAAACGAAATAGCTCATTGGTCAAATAGCTTTCGCTAAAAAGAACACTAGTGCTATTTGCTACAAATATGGAGTTTCTATAATTCAAATTGAAAATATTGTTTACTGTAGCTTCAATGCTAATTTGACTCTCAGATTTATCTTCCTTTTTGCGGGATCCAAAGCCCATATCCAAGTATATTGATGTTTTTACAGGAAAAAGTTTTCGATTTTGGGGTTTTATGTAGTTGCCTCCTAAAATGAAGAATTGAGATTTAAAATCCTCGATTGGAACACCTGCCACTGCTTCATCCAGTAGGTTGCTAGAATCATAACCTTTGTAGCCAATATGAATAGTGGATTTTGGGTTAAGCTGATAGGTAGTGCGAACTTGTTGCTCGGTTGTAATAAAGGTGCTATCTCTTTTAAATATCATCAGCTCTCCACTCAAACCGAATGGGGTGGCAAATAGGTAGGGTAGTGTAAGCTTGGTTCTAAAATTCACTTGCTCTTTTCCATCTGCTTTATAGTTAATCAAAAGTTGCTCGCCGTAGTTTAAGTTATTGTTTAGCTCTAAATTTAGATATCCGTTGAATGTTAATTTTTGAGTTTCCTCATCGGTGGCAAAACCTAATATTCCATCAAATAGATTGTTGTTCTGTTTTTCCAGATAAAAATATACTACAGTGGAGTCTTTTCGGAATAATGCCTCTGGGGGTTTTATAGTGGACACAAACCCAAGGCTGTTTAAACTTTCATTTTGTGAAACCAATTTTTTCTGGTTGAAAATTTTTGTCTTGCGGATGCCTGAGTAATATTTCAGAAATGATCGCGGGAACTTTTCATATCCTTTTACTACGATGGAATCTATCGTTCTGATCTTTCCGTTGTCTATAAACAAGGTTGCACTCAAGCCATTATTTTCATCTTTGTGGAAACCTGTAAGTTTTACCCGTGCAAAAGCATTTCCTTTTTGGTTGCGGAGTGCGGTTAGTTTTCTCAATGAATTGGGAATGGTTTCAAAGGGCAGCACAAAATATGATTCGTCAATTTCTGAAACCACTTGTTGAAGTTCTTTTTTTGTGAAATCTTCTTCAGAATAAAAAATTTTCAGTTCGCTGTATTTTCTTCCGAGGAAAAAATCTGCGCTGTAGCTGCTATCGTTTTCTTTTTTCAGTTCAAGCAGTTCGCTTTCAATATAACCCATGCGCTGAAGTTTCAAATACAGCGTATCTGCTTCGCTTTTCAAAGAAGTGAAGTCTTTGAAAGTAGTTTGCATTCGCAGTGAATCTGCCATGCTTTTAGAAATAGCCTTTTCAGCCTTTATGGAAAGCGAAAGCTCCTGTGCTTTTATTCCGAAGATAAAACAGCTATATATATTAAGGTACAGAAAAAAGTAAAGTGGGTGTTTCAAATCAGTGTTCAGTATTCAATGTTCAATAAATAACATTACTTCTTGAGCAAGCAGCATTCCCAAAACTAACGTTTCAACTTGCCATTTCATATCTAAAAATAAAAAATATTAAAAGTAGGCGGAAAATTAATTCGGTAAGGTTTGATTTATGAAAAAAAAATTCTACATTTGCATCCCCTAAAAATAGGGGTGTTTTATTTTTAAACAGTAATAATACATATTTTATATGCCAACAATTTCACAATTAGTACGTAAAGGAAGGACCAAAATAACCAAGAAGAGTAAATCGGTTGCTTTGGATTCGTGCCCACAACGTCGTGGTGTTTGTACGCGTGTATATACTACTACACCTAAGAAACCAAACTCTGCTATGCGTAAAGTAGCAAGGGTTAGGCTTACAAATGGTAAAGAAGTAAACGCATACATACCAGGCGAAGGTCACAATCTCCAAGAGCACTCGATAGTATTGGTTAGAGGTGGAAGGGTAAAGGATTTACCAGGAGTTAGGTATCACATTGTTCGTGGAGCTTTAGACACCGCAGGTGTTGCAGGCCGCACACAACGTAGATCTAAGTATGGTGCAAAACGCCCAAAGAAGTAGAAACGCAATGCTTGCGTTTTAAGAAAAATGAAAACGGGTTAATGTTAAGTGTTAGCAGAACAACTAGCAATTAGGATTAACCATTAACAAAACAACAAATGAGAAAAAGACAGGCCAAAAAAAGACCCCTTTTACCAGATCCAAGGTTTAACGACCAGTTGGTTACGCGTTTCGTAAACAATATGATGTGGGACGGAAAAAAGAGTGTGGCTTTCAAAGTTTTCTATGATGCCATTGACATTGTAGACGAAAAGAAACAAGACGAAGAAAAAACTGCGTTGGAGCTTTGGAAAGATGCACTTTCCAATGTTATGCCTCACGTAGAGGTGCGTAGCCGTAGAGTTGGTGGGGCAACCTTCCAAATTCCTATGCAAATACGTCCAGACCGTAAAATTGCAACCGCAATGAAATGGTTGATTACTTATTCAAGAAAAAGAAACGAGAAATCCATGGCTGCAAAACTTGCAGGTGAGATTCTTGCTGCTGCCAAAGAAGAAGGTGCTGCTGTAAAGAAACGTATGGATACTCACAAAATGGCAGAAGCTAACAAAGCATTCTCACATTTCAGATTCTAAAAAATGGCACAAAGAGATTTAAAATACACAAGAAATATCGGGATTGCTGCGCACATTGATGCTGGTAAGACCACAACTACAGAACGTATCCTTTTTTATACAGGCGTAAGCCATAAAATTGGTGAGGTTCATGATGGAGCTGCAACCATGGACTGGATGGAGCAAGAGCAGGAGCGAGGTATTACTATTACTTCGGCTGCTACTACTTGTACTTGGAAGTTTCCAATGGAAAACGCCGAGGTGCTTCCAGAAACAAAAGAATACAACTTTAATATTATTGACACTCCTGGTCACGTAGATTTTACCGTAGAGGTAAACCGTTCGCTTAGAGTGCTTGATGGTTTGGTGTTCCTTTTTAGTGCAGTAGATGGTGTTGAGCCACAGTCTGAAACTAACTGGAGACTTGCTGACAACTATAAGGTGCCTCGTATTGGGTTCGTAAATAAAATGGACCGTCAAGGTGCTAACTTTATGGAAGTTTGCCAACAGGTAAAAGACATGTTGGGTAGCAATGCAGTGCCAATTGTTTTGAACATTGGTGACGAGGAAAATTTTAGAGGAATTGTTGATTTGGTTAAGAACCGTGCTGTTATATTTCATGATGACTCATTTGGTGCTACTTTTGACGTTATTGATATTCCTGAAGAATTAAGGGCTGAGGCAAAAATGCTAAGAGGTAAACTTATTGAAGAAGTTGCCGCTTACGATGAAAATTTGCTCGAAAAATATATGGAAGATGAAAACTCCATTACCGAGGATGAAATCCACGCTGCGCTTCGTGCTGCTGTTATGGATATGAGTATCATTCCAATGGTATGTGGTTCTTCTTTCAAAAATAAAGGGGTTCAGTTTCTTTTAGATGCTGTATGTCGTTATTTACCAGCTCCAACTGATAAAGAAGGTATTATAGGTATTAATCCAGATACTGAAGAAGAAGAAATTCGCAAGCCAGATGTTACTGCTCCTTTTGCAGCATTAGCATTTAAAATTGCTACAGATCCTTTCGTAGGTCGTTTAGCTTTCTTCCGTGTTTATTCCGGTCGTTTGGATGCAGGTTCTTATATCTTGAACAACCGTTCAGGAAAAAAAGAACGTATCTCTCGTATCTACCAAATGCATTCCAACAAACAAAACGCTATCGATTTTATCGAGGCTGGAGATATTGGAGCGGCAGTTGGATTTAAAGATATTAAAACTGGTGATACCATGTCCGACGAAAAACACCCAATTGTATTAGAAAGTATGAACTTCCCCGATCCAGTAATTGGTATCGCGGTGGAGCCTAAAACAAAGGTTGATGTTGATAAATTGGGTATGGCTTTGTCAAAGCTTGCCGAAGAAGACCCTACATTCCAAGTACGTACAGACGAAGCTTCTGGACAAACAATCATTTCTGGAATGGGTGAGCTTCACTTGGATATTATTGTTGACCGTTTACGTCGCGAATTCAAGGTTGAAGTAAATCAAGGTCAGCCGCAGGTTGAGTATAAAGAAGCGGTTACAAAAGTTGCCGATCACAGAGAAGTATATAAAAAACAATCTGGTGGTCGTGGTAAATTTGCTGATATCGTGTTTACCTTAGGTCCAGCAGATGGAGAAGATGATGCTAAAGAAGGACTTGTGTTTGTAAACGCCGTAAAAGGTGGTAACGTACCAAAAGAGTTTATACCTTCAGTTGAAAAAGGTTTCAAACAAGCAATGGCTAATGGCCCGCTTGCAGGTTTTGAAGTTGACAGTATGAAGGTTACTTTGAAAGATGGATCTTTCCACCCTGTGGATTCTGATGCACTATCTTTTGAGCTTGCCGCAAAAATTGGTTTCAAAGAAGTTGCCAAAAAAGCAGGAGCTGTAATCCTTGAACCTATTATGAAACTTGAGGTGATTACGCCAGAAGAGAATATGGGTGATATTGTGGGTGACCTGAACCGTCGCCGCGGAACAATCAGTAACATGGGCGATCGTGCCGGAGCAAAAGTTATCAAAGGCGAAGTGCCACTTTCTGAAATGTTTGGTTATGTAACCACTTTGAGAACGTTGTCTTCTGGCCGTGCAACTTCCACTATGGAATTTTCACATTACGCTGAAACTCCTTCAAATATTTCTGAGTCAGTAATCGCGGCAGCAAGAGGAACCGCTAACGCATAATAATTTCAGCAATGAGTCAAAAAATAAGAATAAAGCTAAAATCTTACGATCACAATTTGGTGGACAAATCTGCTGAAAAAATCGTAAAGACTGTAAAGAGTACTGGTGCTGTAGTAACAGGACCAATTCCTTTACCAACACACAAAAAAATCTTTACCGTATTGCGTTCTCCACACGTGAACAAGAAAAGTAGAGAGCAATTCCAACTAAGTTCTTATAAAAGACTTTTGGATATCTACAGTTCTTCTTCAAAAACAATTGACGCTCTAATGAAATTGGAGTTGCCAAGTGGTGTTGAGGTAGAGATTAAAGTATAGTTTTTTTGTTGGCGGTCGATTAATCGCTCGCCAACAAAAAAATCGAAAATGTCCTCAACGATGGTTGGGGAAAAACGGAAACAAAGTAATATTCAGGGTTGAATTTATTTTGACCCTGTTTTTTTGAATAGAAATTTAAATAAGTAATAATCAATAAATAATTAAATATGTCTGGGTTAATTGGAAGAAAGATAGGGATGACCAGCATCTTTGACGAGAACGGAAAGAACATTCCGTGTACCGTTATTGAGGCAGGACCCTGTGTTGTCACCCAAGTCAGAACCATAGAGGTTGACGGGTACAATGCTCTTCAACTTGGTTTCGATGACAAGAAGACTGTAACTAAGGCTGCCGAAGGGCACGCCAAAAAAGCAGGAACCGTTGCAAAACGCAAAGTTGTTGAATTCAAGGGATTTGAAGAAAAATACAAATTAGGTGACACAATTACTGTGGAACATTTTATTGAAGGTGAATTCGTGGACATCGCGGGTACATCTAAAGGTAAAGGTTTCCAAGGGGTTGTAAAACGTCACGGTTTTGCCGGTGTTGGTCAGGCCACACACGGTCAGCACAACCGTTTACGTGCGCCAGGTTCCATTGGAGCTGCATCTTATCCTGCTAGAGTATTCAAAGGAATGCGTATGGCTGGCCAGATGGGGAACGAAAGAGTAAAAGTTGAAAATTTAAGAGTTTTGAAAGTAGTTCCTGAAAAGAATCTACTTGTGGTAAAAGGAGCAGTTCCTGGCCATAAAAACGCTTATGTAATGATCGAGAAATAATGAAGGTAGCTGTATTAGACATAAACGGAAAAGACACAGGCCGGAAAGTTGAACTTTCTGCAGATGTGTTTGGAATAGAGCCTAACAATCACGCGGTTTACCTTGATGTGAAACAATACCTTGCCAATCAAAGACAAGGAACTCACAAAGCTAAGGAACGTGCTGAAATTTCTGGTTCTACCAGAAAGATAAAGAAACAAAAAGGAACTGGTACTGCCCGTGCGGGTAGCATCAAGTCTGGTATATTTAAAGGTGGTGGTAGAATGTTTGGACCTCGTCCACGTAGCTATTCTTTTAAATTGAACAAGAACCTAAAGCGTTTGGCACGTAAATCTGCCCTTACGATGAAGGCAAATGATAAAGCTATTTTTGTACTAGAAGACCTTAATTTTGACGCTCCAAAAACCAAGAGTTTTACTGCGGTTTTGAACAGTTTAGGGCTTAATGACAAAAAATCTTTATTTGTGTTGGGAGACTTAAATAATAATGTATATTTGTCCTCTCGCAATTTGAAAGGTACCGAAGTTATAACTAACTCACAATTAAGTACTTACAAAATTATGAATGCAAACAGTTTAGTGCTGTTTGAAGGTTCTTTGGAAGGAATTGAAACAAACTTAAGTAAATAGAAACAAGATGAACATCTTAATTAAACCTATAATTACGGAAAAAGCTACCAAAGATGCTGAAGACAAAAATGTTTTTGGCTTTGTAGTGAACCCAAAGGCGAATAAGGTAGAAATCAAGAAAGCGGTGGAAGCTGCTTACGGAGTTTCTGTTGAAAAAGTTCGCACAATGAATGTCCGCCCTGATAGGAAGACCCGTTATACAAAAACAGGTGTCCAAACTGGTAAAACGAATGCTTACAAAAAAGCAATCGTACAGGTGGCGGAAGGTGATACAATAGATTTTTACAGTAACATCTAAGGGAACTTAGATTAATTAGACACAAATGTCAGTAAGAAAATTAAAACCAATCACCCCAGGTCAGCGTTTTAGAGTTGTAAATGGTTTCGACGCCATTACAACTGATAAGCCGGAGAAGTCTTTACTCGCTCCGAACAAACGATCTGGTGGTCGAAACAGTACAGGTAAAATGACCATGCGCTACATAGGTGGTGGTCATAAAAAGAAATATCGAATTATCGATTTTAAACGCGATAAAGTGGGGGTTCCTGCTACCGTGGCAAGTATTCAATACGATCCAAACCGTACTGCGTTTATCGCACTTTTGAACTATCAAGATGGTGAAAAGCGATATGTAATTGCACAGAACGGACTTCAAGTTGGGCAGAATATCCTATCCGGTGAAGCAGTAGCTCCAGAGATTGGAAATGCCATGCAACTTTCAGCTATTCCATTAGGTACTATTATTTCCTGCATCGAGCTTCGTCCCGGTCAAGGAGCTATTATGGCTCGTAGTGCTGGTGCATTCGCACAACTTATGGCTCGTGATGGTAAATATGCTACCGTTAAACTTCCTTCAGGTGAAACCCGATTAATTTTGGTGAACTGTATGGCTACCATTGGTGCCGTTTCTAACAGTGACCATCAATTATTAGTTTCAGGTAAAGCTGGTAGAAGTAGATGGTTGGGCAGAAGACCACGTACAAGACCAGTAGTTATGAACCCTGTTGATCACCCAATGGGTGGTGGTGAAGGTAAATCTTCTGGAGGTCACCCACGTTCTAGAAAAGGTATCCCTGCAAAAGGTTACAGAACCCGTACTAAAACGAAAGCAAGTAATAAATATATCTTAGAACGTAGAAAGAAATAAGTTATGGCAAGATCGTTAAAAAAAGGACCGTACGTTCATTACAAACTAGACAAGAAAGTTCAACAAAACGTTGATGATAATAAGAAAACCGTAATCAAAACTTGGTCACGTGCTTCTATGATTACTCCAGATTTTGTTGGCCAAACCATCGCTGTACACAACGGGCGACAATTTGTTCCTGTATATGTAACAGAAAACATGGTTGGGCATAAACTAGGAGAATTTTCACCTACCAGATCATTCCGTGGTCACGCAGGTGCTAAAAACAAAGGTAAAAAATAATAGGCCATGGGAGTTCGTAAAAGAGAAAGAGCAGAAGCAATCAAGGAAGCAAAGAAGACAATGTACTTTGCCAAATTGAATAATTGCCCCACTTCACCAAGAAAAATGCGTTTAATGGCAGACTTGGTACGTGGTGAGAAAATAGACAAAGCACTTAATATTTTGAAGTTTAGTTCAAAAGAATCTTCGCGCAAGTTGGAGAAACTACTTTTGTCTGCCATCAATAACTGGCAACAAAAAAACGAAGACGCTTCAGTAGAAGATGCAAATCTTTTTGTTAAGGAAATCCGTGTGGATGGTGGAACAATGTTGAAAAGACTTCGCCCAGCACCGCAAGGCCGCGCACACAGAATTAGAAAGCGCTCCAACCACGTAACACTGGTATTGGCAGCTAACGATAACACACAAAGCAATTAATTAAATGGGACAGAAGACAAATCCAATCGGGAATCGCTTAGGTATCATTAGAGGTTGGGAATCCAACTGGTACGGAGGGAACGACTACGGCGATAAACTTGCCGAAGACTACAAGATCAGGAAGTATATCCATGCTCGTTTAAGTAAAGCTAGTGTGAGTAGAGTAATTATTGAGCGTACGCTTAAGCTTGTAACCGTTACTATAACCACTGCCCGTCCCGGTATCATTATCGGAAAAGGTGGTCAGGAAGTAGACAAGCTAAAAGAAGAGCTCAAGCAAATTACAGATAAAGAAGTACAGATCAACATCCACGAGATTAAAAGACCTGAACTTGATGCATTTTTGGTAGCTGCGAGTATTGCACGCCAAATTGAAAGCCGTATTTCATACCGTCGCGCAATCAAAATGGCGATTGCAGCAACAATGCGTATGAATGCTGAGGGTATTAAAGTTCAAATCTCAGGACGTTTGAATGGCGCTGAAATGGCACGTTCAGAATCTTACAAAGAGGGTCGTATTCCTTTATCAACTTTTAGAGCCGATATTGACTACGCTTTAGTTGAGGCACACACTACTTATGGTAGACTGGGTGTTAAAGTATGGATTATGAAAGGTGAAGTATATGGAAAGAGAGAGCTTTCCCCACTTGTTGGTTTATCAACTGGCAAAAAAGGTGGTGGTAAAGGAGCTCCAGCAGGACGCGGTGGCAACAAAGCACGTCGCAGAAAGTAATTTTTTAAATAGAAGAAAATGTTACAACCTAAAAGAACAAAGTACCGTAAACAAATGAAAGGCCGTATGAAAGGCGATGCCGGTCGTGGCAACCAGCTAGCATACGGAACCTTCGGTATAAAATCGTTGGAATCAGAATTTCTTACAGCAAGACAAATTGAAGCTGCACGTATCGCTGCTACTCGTTTTATGAAGAGGGAAGGTTCTATTTGGATTATGATTTTTCCAGATAAACCAATCACCAAAAAACCTCTTGAAGTACGTATGGGTAAAGGTAAAGGTGCTGTAGAATATTACGCTGCTGTAGTTAAACCGGGAAGAATGCTTTTCGAAGTATCCGGTGTTACACTTGAAACGGCAAAAGAAGCATTGCGCCTTGCGGCACAAAAGCTTCCGGTTAAAACTAAATTTGTAATGTCTCGGGATTTCCAAGCATAATTTTTTTGAACGATGAAACAATCAGAAATTAAAAAAGCATCAACGGCTGAACTTAATGAAGCATTCGCTGAATCAAGAAAGGCGTATTCAGACCTTAAAATGGCTCATACCATTTCACCGTTGGAAAATCCAATTCAACTAAGATCCCACAGAAGGGCGATAGCAAGAATAGCGACGGAACTAACTAATAGAGAAGTGCAATAATTGTACAGCTGAAAGATGGAAGAAATTAAAAGAAACTTAAGAAAAGAACGTGTAGGTGTAGTAACCAGTAGCAAAATGGACAAGTCTATTGTAGTTGCAGAGGTTAAAAAAGTAAAGCACCCTATGTACGGAAAGTTCGTTTTGAAAACGAAAAAATACGTGGCGCACGACGAAACAAACAACTGCAACGAAGGTGACACTGTAAGGATTATGGAAACACGTCCTTTGAGTAAAACCAAATGTTGGAGATTAGTAGAAATAATTGAAAGAGCGAAGTAATTATGTTACAACAAGAATCAAGACTCAAAGTCGCAGATAATACCGGTGCTAAGGAAGTACTTACCATCCGTGTATTGGGCGGTACCAAAAGAAGGTATGCCTCTATTGGTGATAAAATTGTAGTTTCTGTAAAAGAAGCCACACCAAACGGAAGCATTAAAAAAGGAGCAGTTTCTACAGCAGTAGTAGTACGTGTTGCTAAGGAAATTAGAAGACCTGACGGTTCTTACATCCGTTTCGACGATAATGCTTGTGTACTTTTGAACCCGCAAGGGGAAATGAGAGGGACACGTGTTTTCGGACCGGTAGCAAGAGAACTTCGTGACAGACAATTTATGAAAATAGTATCATTAGCACCAGAGGTGCTTTAATATGAAAACTAAGATGGCAAAGCTTAAAATAAAATCAGGCGATACAGTAGTAGTTACTGCCGGAGACCACAAAGGTTCTGAAGGCAAAGTAATGGTGGTGTTCCTTGAGAAAAACAAAGCAATCGTAGAAGGAGTAAATATGGTTTCCAAACATGAGAAGCCAAGCGCAAAAAACCCACAAGGTGGAATTGCAAAAAAAGAAGCTCCTATCCATATTTCAAACCTTTCATTGGTAGATCCAAAATCTGGAAAAGCAACACGAGTAGGTTACAAAATGGAAGATGGTAAGAAAGTACGGTTTTCAAAACAATCGAATCAAGCAATATAGTTATGGCATATTCACCAAGACTTAAAGAAGAGTACAAAAGCAGAGTGATCAATTCACTTACTGACGAATTTGGTTACAAAAACGTTATGCAGGTACCAAAATTGGAGCGTATCGTTGTTTCCCGCGGAGTGGGTGCAGCAGTAGCAGACAAAAAACTTATTGACTATTCGGTTGATGAGTTTACAAAGATAACCGGGCAAAAAGCGGTTTCAACAAACTCTAAAAAGGATGTTGCAAACTTCAAACTTCGTAAAGGCATGCCAATTGGTGTGAAAGTTACGTTGCGTGGAGAGCGTATGTACGAATTTTTAGACAGGTTGGTTACTTCAGCTTTGCCAAGGGTACGTGACTTTAACGGAATTAAAGCAACCGGTTTTGACGGAAGAGGAAATTACTCTTTGGGAATCACCGAACAAATTATCTTCCCAGAAATCGATATCGATAAAGTGAAGAAAATTGAAGGAATGAACATTACGTTTATCACTTCGGCAGCTACCGATAAAGAAGCTAAATCATTATTACAAGAATTGGGATTACCCTTTAAAAAGAACTAAGAGATGGCTAAAGAATCAATGAAAGCCCGCGAGGTTAAGAGACAAAAAACGGTATTGAAGTATGCTGCCAAACGCAAAGCTTTAAAAGAAGCTGGCGATTGGGAAGGTTTGCAGAAACTACCAAAAAATGCCTCACCAGTACGTTTGCACAACCGTTGTAAACTTACCGGAAGACCAAGAGGGTATATGAGAACTTTTGGAGTTTCACGTGTAATTTTTCGTGAAATGGCAAATTCAGGGTTAATTCCAGGAGTGCGCAAAGCATCTTGGTAAGAATAAGAACAGGTTTCTGTTCAAAATGAAAAGTATAAACTGGTTGTAGGTTTGGTCCCGATAGCTATCGGGAAATCCAAAAACCACTTCCGAAAATTGAAATAAATGAATACAGATCCAATTTCAGATTATCTAACGCGAGTTAGAAATGCTGCAAAAGCCGGACATCGCGTAGTAGAGATTCCAGCGTCAAATCTTAAAAAGGAGATTACAAAAATCCTTTTTGATCAAGGTTATATTTTAAGCTACAAATTTGATGACGAAAGTACCCCACAAGGTATCATCAAAATTGCGTTGAAATACGACAAGATTACCAAGGAATCGGTGATCAAGAAAATACAAAAAATAAGTAAACCAGGTTTACGTAAATACGCAGGTTCAACAGAACTTCCTCGTATTCTGAACGGTTTGGGTATTGCCATTGTTTCTACTTCTTCAGGAGTTATGACCGGCAAACAGGCCAAGGAACAGAATGTAGGTGGCGAAGTATTGTGTTACGTTTACTAAAAAATAGACAAAGAAATGTCAAGAATAGGTAAAAACCCGGTAGCAATTCCACAAGGAGTTACAGTTGATGTAAAAGACAACGTGATTACCGTAAAAGGAAAATTAGGCGAGTTAACTCAGGAGTATGCTGATGTAACGGTAAAAGTAGAAGACGGACAGGTATTGGTTGAACGGCCTTCAGATTCAAAAGACCACACTGCAAAGCACGGTCTTTACAGATCTTTGATCAATAATATGATTGAAGGTGTAAGCAATGGCTGGACCAAATCTTTAGAATTGGTAGGTGTGGGTTACCGCGCCAGCAACCAAGGACAAAAATTAGATTTAGCGTTAGGATATTCACACAATATCGTTTTGAACATCGCTCCAGAAGTGATAGTTGAAACAATATCTGACAAAGGTAAAAATCCAATCGTAAAACTAACATCACACGACAAGCAATTGGTAGGGCAAGTAGCGGCAAAAATACGTGGCTTCCGTAAACCTGAGCCGTACAAAGGAAAAGGGATCAAGTTTGTAGGTGAACAATTAAGAAGAAAAGCAGGTAAATCTGCATAAAAATATTTTTCGGTCTCCCGATAGCTATCGGGACTAAAATCCGAAATCTAAAATCGAAAATCGACATGGCATTATCAAAGTACGAAAGAAGAGAGCGCTTGCGCATGAGGATCAGAAAAACGGTTGAGGGGACTGAAAGTCGCCCACGTTTGGCTGTTTTCCGCAGCAATAAAGAAATATACGCTCAGATTATTGACGATGTAAATGGAAAGACCATTACCGCTGCATCTTCAAGAGATAAAGACATTGACGCTTCAAAAGTAAACAAAGTTGAAGCTGCAAAATTGGTAGGAAAAGCAATCGCTGAGAAAGCAGTAAAAGCAGGTGTAGAAGCCATCGCTTTTGACAGAGGCGGTTACCTATACCACGGAAGAGTAAAATCATTAGCTGAAGGTGCACGCGAAGGTGGCCTTAAATTCTAAGCAATATGTATCAAGATTATAAAAACGTAGAATTAGTAAAACCAGGAGGTCTTGAATTGAAAGACCGTTTGGTAGGTGTACAACGTGTAACCAAGGTGACCAAAGGTGGTCGTGCCTTCGGATTTTCAGCTATTGTAGTTGTTGGAGACGAAAAAGGAGTGGTTGGCCAAGGTCTTGGGAAATCCAAGGATGTAGCCAGCGCTATAGCGAAAGCTATTGAGGATGCTAAGAAAAACTTAGTTCGCATCCCGCTTAATAAAGTGACTCTTCCACACGAACAAAAAGGAAAATACGGCGGAGCCCGTGTTAACCTTCTTCCAGCTGCGCCTGGTACCGGAGTAATTGCTGGAGGTGCCGTACGTGCCGTATTGGAAGCAGTTGGAGTTCACGATGTATTGTCAAAATCTCAAGGATCTTCCAATCCACACAACGTGGTAAAAGCAACTTTTGATGCCCTTTTGCAAATGCGAAGCGCACAAACCGTTGCCAACCAACGTGGAATTTCACTTGAAAAAGTTTTTAAAGGATAAATATCAGAACGATGGCAAAAATTAAAGTAACAAAGGTAAAAAGCGTTATAAAACGCCCAAAAAACCAAAAGAGAATCATGGAATCTTTGGGTCTTCACAAGATGAACCAAACGGTTGAACATGATGATACGCCAAACATTCTTGGTATGATCAATAAAGTTAATCACTTGGTTTCTGTTGAAACCAAATAAGGAAACACGAAAAAATGGATTTAAGTAACTTACAACCCGCCGCAGGATCGGCGAAAAACAAAGGCAAGCGAGTAGGTCGCGGACAAGGTTCCGGTAAAGGTGGTACTGCCACCCGCGGACATAAAGGAGCAAAATCACGTTCAGGTTATTCCAAGAAAATTGGATTTGAAGGTGGACAAATGCCCCTACAACGTCGTGTTCCTAAGTTTGGATTTACAAATATCAACCGTAAAGAGTACAAAGGAATCAACATTGATACTTTGCAACAATTGGTTGACGACAAAAAATTAAATGATACCGTTGACTTTGAAACCTTGGTAGGTTTGGGTCTTGCTGGTAAAAACGAAATGGTGAAGATTTTAGGAAGAGGCGAAATAAAAGCAAAATTAAGGGTGTCTGCACACAAGTTCACTGCCTCGGCAAAGGAAGCTATTGAAGCTGCCGGAGGTGAAGTAGTAACATTGTAACAATAGATAAGGATGAAATTTATCGAAACCTTAAAGAATGTTTGGAATATAGAAGAGCTGCGTAACCGCATCTTTCTCACCCTTGGAATGCTTTTAGTGTACCGTTTTGGAGCACAAGTAGTACTTCCGGGGATTGACGCAGATATGCTTGCGAACTTTGCAGGTCAGTTTGATGCTGGCGGTATTGGCGGTTTGCTAAACGCATTTACGGGAGGAGCTTTTGCTAACGCATCTGTTTTTGCATTGGGTATTATGCCTTACATCTCTGCTTCTATTGTGGTGCAGTTAATGCAAATTGCAGTGCCTTATCTTCAGAAACTACAAAAAGAAGGTGAAAGTGGACGTAAAAAAATCAATCAGATTACCCGTTGGTTAACCATCGGTATTTGTTTGGTACAAGCGCCAAGTTATCTTGCAGGTCTTCCAGCAATGGGAGTTCCAGCAGAAGCTTTTATAATGGGCCAGAGTTTTATGTTTTACTTTTCTTCAGTAATCATACTTGTAACAGGAACCATATTCGCAATGTGGCTGGGTGAAAAAATTACTGACAAAGGTATAGGGAACGGTATTTCCATATTAATTATGGTTGGTATTATTGCACGTTTACCTCAGTCTTTTGCTCAAGAATTCGTTTCAAGAGTAATGGAATCAAACGGTGGTTTAATTATGATACTTATTGAATTGGTTATCTGGTTCGTCATTATACTACTATCAATTATGTTAGTAATGGCAGTACGCAAGATACCTGTTCAATATGCAAGAAGAACGGCTAGTGGTGGTTATGAGAAGAACATTTTCGGGGCACGACAGTTTATTCCATTAAAGTTGAATGCTTCCGGAGTAATGCCAATCATCTTTGCCCAAGCAATTATGTTCGTGCCCTCAGCGGTGGCTAGTCTTAATGATAGTGACTTTTCACAGAGTATTCAAGCTACCTTTAGTGATATCTTCGGATTTTGGTACAACTTGGTATTTGCAGTGTTGATTATAATATTCACGTATTTCTATACTGCTATCACGGTGCCAACAAACAAAATGGCTGACGATCTAAAACGTAGTGGTGGGTTTATTCCTGGTATTAAACCAGGCACGCAAACCGCTGAATATTTAGATCGAATTATGTCCCAAATTACCCTTCCAGGTTCTGTATTTTTGGCCTTGATTGCTATTTTTCCAGCTTTCGTGGTTAAATTAATGGGTATCCAGCAAGGATGGGCATTATTCTACGGTGGTACTTCACTCCTAATTATGGTAGGTGTAGCTATCGATACAATGCAACAAGTAAACTCGTACTTATTGAACCGTCACTATGATGGCTTAATGAAAAGCGGCAAAAATAGAAAAGCAGTAGCATAATTATGGCAAAACAAAGCGCAATAGAACAGGATGGAAGTATAGTGGAAGCACTATCAAACGCAATGTTCCGTGTAGAACTCGAAAACGGTCACGTAGTAACCGCTCATATTTCTGGTAAAATGCGAATGCACTACATAAAATTGTTGCCTGGAGATAAAGTGAAACTGGAAATGAGCCCTTACGATTTAACAAAGGCCAGAATAACATACAGATATTAATACAATGTACCTCGCGGTTCATTGAACTATAAAAACGAAAACAGATGAAACCAGATGGTTCCATCTGACCTTTAAAAATTAAATAATAAAGACAGATGAAAGTTAGAGCATCCGTAAAGAAAAGAAGTGCCGACTGCAAGATTGTTCGCAGAAAGGGCAGATTATATGTAATTAACAAAAAGAACCCAAAGTTCAAACAAAGACAAGGATAAGTTATGGCAAGAATCGCAGGTGTAGATATCCCGAAGCACAAAAGGGGTGTAATCGCGTTAACGTATATCTTCGGAATCGGTAAAAGCCGTGCCCAAGATATTCTGAAAAAAGCCGAGGTTAACGAAGACAAAAAAGTAAGTGAATGGAACGATGATGAAATCGGTGCCATTCGTGATGCTGTGTCGTCTTTCAAAATCGAAGGTGAATTACGTAGTGAAGTTCAATTAAGCATTAAACGCTTAATGGATATTGGTTGTTACAGAGGTATTCGTCACAGATCGGGTCTTCCGCTTCGTGGCCAACGTACTAAAAATAACTCCCGTACAAGAAAAGGAAAACGTAAAACTGTTGCTAACAAGAAAAAAGCAACTAAATAAAACCTAGAGTTATGGCAAAGACAACTTCCAAAACTGGAAAAACAGTTAAAAAACGCAAGGTTAATGTTGAATCTGTTGGTGAAGCACACATTACTGCTTCATTCAACAACATTATCGTTTCGTTAACAAATAAGAACGGAGATGTTATCTCTTGGTCCTCAGCCGGTAAAATGGGCTTTCGCGGATCTAAGAAAAACACTCCTTATGCAGCTCAATTGGCATCAGAAGATTGTGCGAAAGTTGCACACGACGCTGGTTTACGTAAAGTAAAAGTTTACGTAAAGGGGCCAGGAAACGGTAGAGAATCTGCAATACGTTCCATCCACAATGCAGGAATTGAAGTAACTGAGATTATCGACGTTACGCCAATGCCGCACAATGGATGCCGTCCTCCAAAAAGAAGAAGAGTTTAATATTTTTTATTCTCTATTGCTTTTCAAAAAAAAGCATTCTTTATTGTTGCCTAGCGCAAAAATAAATAGAGAATAAATAATAATAATAAGTAATAATTAATAACAAGTATCAATCTGAAGGAATAAAGAACTAAAGGATAGTACAGGCGCAATGTATTGCGTCTCCACAAATGACCTTAATTTAGTTTTCCTTCATAACCTTAAATTAGAAATGGCAAGATATACTGGTCCAAAAACTAAAATAGCCCGTAAGTTCGGGGAAGCAATTTTCGGGGACGATAAATCTTTCGAAAAAAGAAACTACCCTCCGGGGCAACACGGTAACACACGTCGCCGTGGTAAAAAATCTGAATATGCAATCCAATTGATGGAGAAGCAAAAAGCAAAATATACCTATGGTATCTTGGAGCGTCAATTCAGAAATATGTTTAAAAAAGCAACAGCTGCTCCTGGTATTACAGGTCAGGTATTGCTTCAATTGGCGGAGTCTCGTCTAGATAATGTTGTGTACCGAATGGGAATTTCCCCAAGTCGCTCTGGTGCTAGACAATTAGTCTCTCACCGTCATATCACCGTTAATGGTGAAAAAGTAAACATTCCATCTTACCAGTTGAAACCTGGAGATGTAGTGGCCGTTAGAGAGAAATCAAAATCTCTTGGCGCAATCAACGATTCGTTGGCAAACGCAAATCATGTTTACGAGTGGATCACTTGGAACGACGAAAAAAAGGAAGGAACTTTCGTTTCTGTACCTGAGCGTATCCAAATCCCAGAAAACATTAACGAGCAGTTTATCGTCGAATTATATTCTAAATAATAAAAACAGAAAGTCAATTATGGCAGTATTTAGTTTTCAGAAGCCTGATAAAGTTATAATGGTAAATTCTACCGATTTCGAGGGGAAATTTGAATTTCGTCCTTTGGAACCGGGTTACGGACTTACCGTTGGTAACGCATTAAGACGCGTATTACTTTCCTCTTTGGAGGGATTCGCCATTACTTCAGTTCGCATTGAAGGCGTGGATCACGAATTTTCTACCATTGCAGGAGTAGTGGAAGATGTTACCGAAATTATTTTGAACCTTAAGCAAGTTCGTTTCAAAAGACAGATTGATGAGATAGATAACGAAACCGTTACTATTTCAGTTTCTGGGAACGAGCAGTTAAAGGCTGGTGATTTCCAAAAGTTCATTTCAGGTTTCCAAGTATTGAATCCAGAATTGGTTATTTGCAATATGGACAAGAAAGTGAACCTTAATATGGAAATCACTATCGAAAAAGGCCGCGGTTATGTTCCTGCAGAAGAGAACAAAAAAGCGAACGCTCCATTGGGAACCATCTTTACAGATTCTATCTACACTCCAATTAAAAATGTGAAGTACAGTATTGAAAACTTCCGTGTAGAGCAAAAGACAGATTACGAAAAATTAGTTTTCGAAATCGTTACAGACGGATCTATTCATCCTAAAGATGCTTTAACCGAAGCTGCAAAAACATTGATTCACCACTTTATGTTGTTCAGCGATGAGCGCATTACTTTGGAAGCAGATGAGATTGCACAAACTGAAACTTATGATGAAGAATCCCTTCACATGCGTCAGTTGCTTAAAACTAAACTAGTAGATATGGACCTTTCTGTCCGTGCGCTAAACTGTTTGAAAGCTGCAGAGGTTGATACTTTGGGAGACTTAGTATCTTACAACAAAAATGACTTGATGAAGTTCCGTAACTTCGGTAAAAAATCGCTTACAGAGCTTGAAGAGCTTGTAAACGTGAAAGGCCTAAATTTCGGGATGGATCTTGCAAAATATAAATTAGATAAAGACTAGTTGATTAACGATTTTAGATTGACGATTGTAGAATTATTGAAATCGTCTATCTAAAATCGTAAATCTAAAATCAAATTAACCCATCATAATTTGCTCTCCGAATAATGGATATTGCAGCAAGATGATGATAACAAAAATGTCATGAGACACGGAAAAAAAATAAATCACTTAGGTAGAAAAACTGCCCACAGACACTCAATGTTGGCCAACATGGCTTGCTCACTAGTTGAGCATAAACGTATCAACACTACTGTTGCAAAAGCAAAAGCGTTGAAGAAGTTTGTAGAGCCATTGGTAACAAAGTCTAAGGAAGACACCACACATAACCGTCGTTTGGTTTTTGCAAAAATGCGTCAAAAGGATGCAGTTGCAGAACTTTTTAGAACTGTTGCGCCAAAAGTTGGTGACCGTCCAGGAGGTTACACCCGTATTATTAAATTGGGTAACCGTTTAGGTGATAACGCTGATATGGCAATGATAGAGCTTGTAGATTTCAATGAAATTTACAATGCCGGTAAAGCTACTAAGAAGAAGACCACACGTAGAAGTCGTCGTGGAAGCGGAACAGGAACTGAAGCTGCCGCTGCTGCACCAGCTGCAAAAGCCGCTCCAGCAAAGGCTGAAAAAGAAGCGAAGAAAGAAGAAGAATAAATGAACCTGAATTCATTAAATAACAAAGGGATAAACGTTTTCGTTTATCCCTTTTTTTGTTTTTCGAATAATTGCAAACTACAGTATTAATATTTATAAAAAAACATTTTTAATTAGTTAATAAATTATTTTCAGCGCAAATTTGCGGGCTTTAAATCAAGTGTTTATTAATTTAAAATTTGAAAATCATGAAAAAGAAATTACTACTACCGCTGCTTCTGCTTTTTATTATTTTTGCGAATGCTCAGAGCGTTTATGAATTTGAGACTGAAAATAGTACTTACACAAATTTGACGGGAAGCACATCCCTAAACAACGGTGCTGTTTGGGACGACCCGGAATATACCATTCCGCTAGGTTTCAATTTTACAATTAGTACGCACACGTTCAGCACTATATACATTGTGGATTGGAGTTTTGGAGGTGAGCTCTCAAACAATCCAATTGATTCGGGAATTTTAACATTGATATCACCAATAGGACAGGATATAGCAGATTTGGGCTTCAACTCTGGAATTTCACAATCAAATATTTCCTATAAAACCGAAGGCTCGCCAGGAAACAAAATCCTAAAAATTGAATGGAACAATATTGGTTTCCTTGATGATTCCACAGAAAGCGACTTTATGAATCTCCAGCTTTGGCTATACGAAAGTTCAAACATTATTGAATATAGGTATGGCCCAAACCAAATTAATAATCCAGCCGAATCTTTTGAAGGTATTTCAGGACCGTTGGTTACTTTGGCAACATCGCTAAATATTGATGAGGGCGAATTGGTGGATAATGGGTATGTAGTGGAGGGAGACCCCGCTAACCCAACAGCAGCGATCGTTGCGTCCGGTGATTTTTATGAGGGCGATTATTTGGAAGGCGCCATTCCCGACGGGATGGTTTACAGGTTTACGCCTCAAACGCTTTCAACCGAAGATTTCTCAAAAATCGATTTTAAAATCTATCCAAACCCAGCTTCGGAATATTTGAATATTAAAACGCAGACAGGCGATTATAATTTCAGCATTTATAATTCACTTGGACAAAGAATGAATGTAACTTCAATTGAAAATAAAATATATATTTCAAGCCTTTCCAATGGAATCTATTTTATAAAGATAGAAACTGAAACAGGTTCAGCAACAAAAAAGTTTATAAAGCAATAATGCTGATAAAACTTGGCTCTAATTTATAAATTTTAAGAACTAAATAACAAAGGGATAAGCGTTTTCGTTTATCCCTTTTTTTTATACTATTTTTGCAAAGAATTTGGAAATGCTTAGATGCTTGATGTCGAATGACTGATGTTTTTAATCTGAAACTTGAAACCAGAAACCCTTCAAAAGAATGAAATACCAAACACGAAAAAAAGCACTTATTTTACTTGCAGACGGAACCATTTTCTACGGAAAAGCGGTTGGAAACAAAGAAGGCTCAGCCTTTGGCGAAGTTTGTTTCAATACAGGAATGACCGGTTACCAAGAAATTTTTACAGATCCATCTTACTTCGGACAGATTATGGTTGCCACTAATGCCCATATCGGAAATTACGGTGTCAACAAAGATGAAGTGGAATCTGAAGGAATCAAAATTGCAGGTTTGGTTGTGCGTAATTTCAGCTACCATTATTCCCGCCCTGCTGCCGATGATTCTTTGGAAGAATTTTTAAATAGAAACAATTTGCTCGCCATCAGCGATGTTGATACACGTGCTTTGGTAAGTTACATTCGCGACAATGGTGCAATGAACGCAGTAATTTCTACCGAAGTTGATAATATTGAAGACCTTAAAAAGCAATTGGCAGAGGTGCCTGATATGCACGGATTGGAACTCGCTTCAAAAGTGTCTACAAAAGAGCCGTATTTCTACGGAGATGAAAATGCCAAATATAAAATTTCAGCCTTAGATTTGGGTATTAAGAAAAACATCCTTCGCAGGCTTGCTGAACGTGATTGCTACATAAAAGTGTTTCCATACGATGCAAGTTTTTCAGAAATGGAAGCTTTTAATCCCAATGGTTATTTTATTTCAAACGGTCCTGGTGATCCGGAGCCGCTCCACAGTGCAATTGAAGTTGTAAAGACAATTTTGGAAAAGGAATTGCCAATGTTCGGGATCTGTTTGGGACACCAAATGTTAGCTTTGGCCAATGGCATTTCCACCTATAAAATGCACAATGGTCACAGAGGGATAAACCATCCTGTAATGAACCTCGTGACTGGTAAAGGAGAAATAACTTCACAAAACCACGGTTTTGCAATAAGTAGAGAAGAGGCGGAAGCTAACCCAAATATCGAAATAACACACGTTCACCTAAACGATCATACTGCTGCGGGAATACGTTTAAAAAATAAACCTGCATTCTCCGTGCAATACCATCCCGAAGCTAGCCCAGGGCCGCACGATGCATCGTATCTTTTTGATCAATTCATCGAAAGTATAGAAAAGCATAAATTGGAAACTGTATAAGATTCTAAGCCTGAAAGGTTTCCAAAACCTTTCAGGCTTTTTAATAGTAAACAATAAGTAATAACAATATATAATAAACCAATGAGCATCATCATCGACATCAAGGCCAGACAAATTTTCGATTCCAGAGGAAACCCAACAATTGAAGTTGACGTAATCACCGAGCACGGTTTTATGGGTCGCGCCGCTGTTCCTTCGGGAGCTTCAACAGGAGAGCACGAAGCTGTAGAGCTTCGCGATGGCGGAAAAGCTTATATGGGCAAAGGCGTTTTGAAAGCTGTTGAAAATGTACAGGGAAAAATTGCTGGGACACTTTTGGGAATCTCTGTTTTTGAGCAGGAACTTATCGACAAAACAATGATCGATTTGGACGGTACCAAAAACAAATCAAAACTTGGCGCCAATGCAATTTTAGGAGTTTCCCTCGCTTGTGCAAAAGCTGCAGCCAATGAACTTGGAATGCCTTTGTATCGTTACGTGGGCGGTGTGAGCGCAAAAACGCTTCCCGTGCCAATGATGAATATTATAAACGGTGGTTCGCACAGCGATGCGCCTATCGCTTTTCAGGAGTTTATGGTGATGCCCATAAAAGCGAAAAGCTTTACGCATGCCATGCAAATGGGTTCCGAGATTTTCCACAACCTTAAAAAAGTATTGAAAGATCGCGGTTTGAGCACCGCTGTTGGTGATGAAGGTGGTTTTGCGCCAACCCTAGACGGAACTGAGGATGCTTTGGACACAATCGCAAAAGCTACGAAAAAGGCAGGCTACAAATTAGGAGACGATGTAATGATAGCCCTGGATTGCGCTGCCGCGGAATTTTATGTGAAGAAAAAATACGATTATACCAAGTTTGAAGGCGAAAAAGGAAAAGTGCGCACTTCCAAAGAACAAGCCGATTACTTGGCTGAACTTTGCGAAAAATATCCTATCATTTCAATTGAGGATGGCATGGACGAAAACGATTGGGAAGGGTGGAAATATTTAACCGAAAAAATCGGAAATAAAGTACAATTGGTAGGCGACGATTTGTTTGTGACGAATGTAGAAAGACTTTCAAAAGGTATTTCAGAAAAAATAGCCAATTCCATTTTAATAAAAGTGAATCAAATTGGAACTTTGACCGAAACTATTGCGGCAGTAAGTATGGCGCACAATGCTGGTTATACTTCCGTAATGAGCCATAGAAGCGGCGAGACTGAGGATACTACCATTGCAGATCTTGCAGTGGCGCTTAATTGTGGCCAAATAAAAACCGGTTCTGCTTCCCGAAGCGATAGAATGGCAAAGTATAATCAATTGCTGAGAATAGAGGAGCAGTTGGGCGATGTGGCTTATTTTCCGCAGCAAAACGCTTTTAAGATTTAATCCAAAATTTATAAATTGAAAAACCCTGCCAAGTGCGGGGTTTCTTTTTTCTGAAAAAATCCGTTATATGACGCATCATTTAAGGTTTTTTTAACCTAAGATATTGAGGAGATGTTAAAAAAATTTGTTCTATATTTTGTACCTTAGCATTTCTGAACAAATAAATAATACACTATATTTTATGGCAAAGATGGCAACCCTCGAGATAGATGGTAAAAAATATGAGTTCCCCATCGTGGAAGGAACTGAAAATGAATTAGGAATAGATATAAAAAGTCTACGTAGTGACACCAAAGGTGTGGTTACGTTAGATCCAGGATATAAAAACACGGGTGCATGCGAAAGCGCCATTACTTTTCTTGATGGAGAAAAGGGAGTTCTTAGGTATCGCGGGTACGCTATTGAAGAACTTGCAGAAAAAGCTCATTTTTTGGAAGTTTGTTACCTTCTCATTTTTGGTGAACTGCCGACCGAGCAACAACTCAGCAAATTTCACACAGATATAAAAGCACAATCACACGTTGATGAAGACGTGAAGCGTATTTTGGACGGCTTTCCAAAGGCCGCACACCCTATGGGAGTGCTGTCTTCGCTTACTTCGGCCTTGGTTGCGTTTAATCCTTCTTCCGTAAATGTGGACAGCGAGGAAGATATGTACAAAGCCATTGTGAAAATTCTTGGAAAATTTCCTGTTCTTACTGCTTGGACGTATAGAAAGCGAATGGGGCTTCCGCTAGATTATGGCGGCGATTCATTGGGTTATGTGGACAATTTCTTAAAAATGATGTTCAAAAAACCAAGTGGCGAATATACTACCAATGAAACCGTTCTGGAAGCTTTAGATAAATTACTGATTCTTCACGCAGACCATGAGCAAAACTGTTCAACATCAACCGTGCGAATTGTAGGTTCATCTCACGCAGGTCTGTTTGTTTCTATATCAGCAGGAATCGCAGCACTTTGGGGACCACTTCACGGAGGGGCAAACCAAGCTGTTATTGAAATGCTTGAAGCCATTAAAGAAGATGGTGGCGACACCAAGAAATTTATGGCAAAGGCAAAAGACAAAGATGATCCATTCCGATTAATGGGCTTTGGGCACAGAGTTTACAAGAACTTTGACCCACGTGCAAAAATCATCAAAAAAGCTGCGGATGATCTTTTGGATAATTTAGGAATTGATGACGATGTCTTGGATATTGCTAAAGCTTTGGAAAAAGAAGCATTGGAAGATCCTTACTTTGTAGAAAGAAAATTATACCCAAACGTAGATTTCTATTCAGGAATAATCTACCGTGCGCTGGGTATTCCAGTTGAAATGTTCACTCCAATGTTTGCATTAGGCCGTTTACCGGGCTGGATTGCACAATGGAGAGAGATGCGTTTGAACAAGGAACCAATAGGTCGTCCACGTCAAATTTACATCGGTGAAACCCACAGAGAATTTTTGCCGGTAGAAAAAAGATAAACGCTAATTTTTATATATTTGAAAGCACTTCGGTATCGAGGTGCTTTTTTTATATTTGCCCTATGATCAAATTAAACATCAACGACGAAATTTCACGATTACGAGCTGTAGTGTTAGGCCGCGCAGATAGTAATGGACCGGTGCCGAAACTGGAAGACGCCTACGATCCAAAATCTGCAGAGCACATAAAGGCGGGAACCTACCCAAAAGATGAAGATATGGTGAAGGAAATGGAAGCCGTAGCTGAAGTTTTCAAAAAATACGAGGTACAGGTTTTTAGGCCTCATTCAATAAAAGATTACAACCAAATTTTTTCGCGCGATATCGCCTTTGTAATTGAGGATAAATTTATAATTGCCAATATTCTCGATGACCGTTCTATGGAAATTGCGGCCATTGAGCATGTAATTAACCAAATTGATCCTTCAAAAATTATTGAATTCCCAGAGAATGCGCATATAGAAGGTGGCGACGTAATGCCTTGGGGCGAGTACATTTTTGTGGGCACCTATTATGGCGAAGATTACCCAAGCTTCATAACGGCACGTACTAATATGAATGCGGTAAAACATCTTCAGAAATTATTTCCACATAAAAAGGTAAAATCTTTCAACCTTAGAAAAAGCAATACAGTTGCAGATGAAAACGCTTTGCACTTAGATTGCTGTTTTCAGCCACTTGGCAAAGGAAAGGCAATCATCCACAAAGAAGGTTTTTTGATTGAAGAAGAATATGAATGGTTGGTAAATTTCTTAGGAAAGGAAAATTGTTTTCATATTACCAAAGAAGAAATGTACAATATGAATAGCAATGTGTTCTCTATTTCACCTGAAGTTGTTATTTCAGAGAAAAACTTTACACGATTGAATACTTGGCTGCGTGAACAAGGCTTTACCGTGGAAGAAGTTCCCTATGCAGAAATTTCCAAACAAGAAGGCTTGCTTCGTTGCACAACTATGCCCCTTATTCGGGATTAGTATATTTTTTTTTACTTTCAACCAAAAAGCCATTGTTTACGTAAATATTCTAAATAATCCTTTTTAAAGAAAAGTTCAATGAAGATACTAAGCTCGCTTATCTTTTCCTTATTCGTTGTTTCAAATGTTTTTTCACAAGGCAAAATTGATGGTTTTTATAAAAGTAAGAATAAAGGCTCCATTGTTTTAGGCCTCGGTTTTGAAGACCCAAAAAGTTATTTTGCCGGCACCGAAAAAATTGATTTGAGCCGAAATCTCTACTACATAAATCTATTTGCCGCTTATGGTATAACAGATAATCTGAACGTAAACACTTCTCTTCCATATCTCAATAGCAATAAAGAAAGTAATTTTCAGGATATTTCTATAATGTTGAAATACCGCTTTTTTCAATCTGTTTCTGAAAGTGGAAAAATTGAATTTAGTTTGGGCCTAGGTTTTTCAACGCCTATTTCTGATTATAAAACTGGCGGATTAAATGATCTTGGCCAACAGGCCACAATCATTGAAACCCGTGCAATGGCACATTATAAATGGAATTCCGGTTGGTTTGCGACACTACAAAGTGGCTTTTCTTTAAAATTTGAAGAAACGCCAAATAGTATTCCAGCAACTTTCAAAATAGGAAAAGCAGCTGGCGACTGGTATTACGATGTCTTTTATGATTACCAACATTCTTTTGGAGGCATAGATTATTTGGGAACGCCAAGGCCGCAGAACTTCAGGGCATTGGGCGTTGATTATCACAAAGTGGGAGGAACGCTTTATAGATCTTTTTCAGAACATTTCGGTTCCGCTTTAAACCTATCTTATGTATTGGGTGGTCGAAATACCTTTCAAGGGCCTGCTTACGGTTTATCAGTAGTGTACAATTTGTAAGGCATTGTAACTATTTGAAATTCGCATTAAATAACGCTTCAAAGGCTTATTTAACAAAAAAATCAAGGGCTTTTTCACAAAAAATTAGTAAACTTGGCGTATTAAAATTTTAACACTTTGAAAAGATTTAACTCCCTAACTTTTTTGCTGCTGTTTCTAACAGCCTTTGCTACCCTTACTGCCCAACAAAAAAACATAAGCCTCGAAGAAATTTGGGGTGGAACTTTCCGTACCGAAGGTCTTGATGCCCTGCACTCCATGAACAATGGAAAAGAATATGCAGTGTTAAATTATGACAGGCAAAACAAAGTTTCAACCGTAGATGTTTACGATTATAAAAGTGGTGAAAAAGCCAGAACGCTTTTAAATTCTGCCGATTTAAAAGGTATTGATTATGTAATTTCTTATGAATTCAGTGAAGATGAATCTAAAATTCTTTTTACAACAGAGCTACAGAAAATCTATCGCCATTCTTCCCGTGGTACTTATTATGTTTACGATGTAGCTTCCAAAAAGTTTAGCCTTGTTTCAACCAATAAAATTCAGGAGCCAACTTTCAGTAACGATGGTAGCAAGGTTGCTTACGGTTTTGAAAATAATCTTTATATAAAGAATTTGGAAACAGGTGAAACCAAGCAAATAACTTACGATGGCAAAAAGAACAGCATCATCAACGGGATTACAGATTGGGTTTATGAGGAAGAATTCGCTTTTGTACGCGCTTTTGAATTTAGTAAAGATGGCGATAGGCTTGCCTATATAAAGTTTAACGAAACCGAAGTGCCACAATTTAATATGGATCTTTATGGCGACCAGTTATATCCAACAGCAGACACTCTTAAATATCCAAAAGCGGGAGAGGCAAACTCCAAAGTTTCATTACATTTTTATGATTTAGTTAGCGAAAAGACTTCTGAAGTCAATCTTTCAAAATACAACAGTTATTACATTCCGAGATTGCTGTGGACAAAAGATAATAATCTTTTAAGCGTGCAGTTAGCCAATCGCCATCAAAACGTGATTGATTTGGTTTTTGTGGATGCTTCAGACAACACTTCAAAATTGATTTTGGCTGAAAAGGATGACGCTTATGTAGATGTTACAGATAATCTTACCTTTTTAAATAACAACAGCTTTTTCTGGACTAGTGAAAAAGATGGCTGGAACCATATTTATCAGTACGACAAAAACGGAAAACTATTAAACCAAGTAACAAAAGGTCCTTGGGAGGTAACAGCCTATTACGGTTTTGATCAAAACACTGGGCGTGTTTATTACCAAAGTACGGAAAGCGGAAGCATTAACCGCGATGTGTATTCCATCCTTCCTTCGGGAAAAAATAAAGTGCGTTTAACGCAACAAACTGGAACAAACGCAGCTGATTTTAGTGCAGACTATACTTATTTTATTAATACATTTTCAAACGCGACTACACCTTATGTTTTCACTCTTCACGAAGCTAAAACTGGGAAACTGCTTCGCGAAATAAAGAACAATAACGACGTAAAAAGCCTTTTGACTTCCTATAAAATTTCGCCTAAAGAATTTTCTACCATAAACATAAATGGCGAAGACTTAAATATGTATATGATAAAACCGTTGGATTTTGACGAGACAAAGCAATATCCATTGTTTCTGTATCAATATTCCGGTCCTGGTTCTCAAAATGTTTCCAACAGTTGGATGGGAACAAATGATTATTGGCATGAAATGCTAGCAAACGAACAAGATATAATTATAGCTTGTGTTGACGGTCGCGGCACAGGTTATAAGGGAAGAGATTTCAAAAAAATCACCCAAAAGGAATTGGGTAAATACGAAGTGGAAGACCAGATAGCGGTTGCAAAAAAACTAGGTTCAGAAACATATATCGATGCCTCCAGAATTGGAATTTGGGGCTGGAGCTATGGAGGATTCATGTCTTCAAACTGTCTTTTCCAAGCGCCAGATACTTTTGAAATGGCTATTGCCGTTGCCCCAGTTACAAGCTGGAGATTTTATGACAGCATTTATACGGAGCGCTACATGCAGACTCCTCAGGAAAACGCTTCGGGTTATGATAACAATTCACCGCTTTCTCACGTAGATAAGTTGAAAGGAAAATTTCTTTTGGTACACGGCAGCGCTGATGATAATGTACACGTTCAAAACAGTATGCGTTTAATAGAAGCTTTGGTACAAGCCAAAAAGCAATTTGATTGGAGAATCTATCCAGACAAAAACCACGGTATTTACGGCGGCAATACACGCCTTCATCTTTATACTTTAATGACCAATTTTATCAAGAACAATTTATAAAAATCAACCCTAACTAACAATTAATCTTATGTCAGAAGCACTTCAATATCAAAAGCAAAAGGAACTATTCGGCCATCCAGTTGGTCTTTATATCTTGTTTTTTACCGAAATGTGGGAACGTTTTTCCTACTACGGTATGCGCGCCATTTTGGTGCTGTATTTGGTAGCGGAAGCTTCCAGCGGAAACCCTGGTCTAGGTTGGAGCAATGGAGACGCACTTTCACTTTACGGTACATATACCATGTTAGTTTACGTAGCTTCCATACCAGGAGGTTGGATTGCCGATAAATTTCTGGGACAAAAACAGTCCGTTCTCGTTGGTGGGATTTTACTTGTTTTAGGTCACGGTATTCTTTCAATTGAACAAATGTGGGCCTTTTACACGGGCCTTGGGCTAATCGTTGCGGGTGTTGGTATGTTAAAACCAAATATTTCAACAATGGTTGGAGGTCTTTACAAGCCTGGAGATATTAGAAGGGATAAAGGTTTTACCATATTTTATATAGGTATAAACGTAGGTGCATTCCTTTCCAGTTTAATCGTGGGTTATGTGGGTGAAGTTTATGGCTGGCACTATGGTTTTGGACTGGCCGCAATAGGTATGGCTTTAGGACTTATCCAGTATTTGGTTGGACAAAAACATTTAAAGTTTGTAGGTAATAACACTAACAAATCTTTGGATCCCGAGGAACAAGCGGCAATGAAAAGACCGCTCTCGAAAATTGAGAAAGATAGAATGATTGTCTTGTTCATTTCCTTCATTTTGGTAATTGTATTCTGGGGCGCTTTTGAACAAGCTGGTGGACTTATGAATATATACGCATCCGAAAAAACAGATAGAATGTTGATGGGTTGGGTAGTTCCGGCTTCTTGGTTTCAATCGCTGAATGCACTTTTCATTATTATTTTAGGTACATCTGTTGCGGGTTATTGGGCACATAGAAAGCTAAAAGGGAAAATCTCGACCTCACTTTTCAAAATGTGTTTGGGATTGATCATTATGGGTATGGGCTTCTTTTTTATGACCGCCGCTGCAGCACAATTTAATAGCGATGGATCTTCTGCGATGTACTGGTTGGTGCTGGCCTATTTGTTCCATACTGTTGGGGAGCTTTGTCTTTCTCCAGTTGCGCTTTCATATATCACCAAATTAGCGCCACTAAAATACGCTTCATTAATGATGGGGGTTTATTTTGCTATGACCGGTCTTGGTAACAAAGTTGCTGGTCTTTTAGGCGAATCTGCTTCAGATTTGGGAGAGTTTACCGTGTTTACCGGAATAGCAGTCTTCTGTGTTATCTTTGGATTACTAGTTTTACTAATAAGAAAGAAACTAGAAAAACTTACCCATGGAGCTGAGGATAATGAGCGCGAAATTGATGGCGACAACGAAGGATTTGAAATTGCAGATCCAAACATCAATAAGGTTCAATAAACTCTAAATAATTTTACTAAAGTTAAGATCCATGAATACAGATATAGAAAATCTATTTAAAGACAAAGTTTTAGGGCACCCGGCGGGACTTTTTATACTTTTCTTTACTGAAATGTGGGAACGTTTTTCCTTCTACGGAATGCGAATTCTTTTAGTACTATTTCTTACCGCGCCACTTTTAAGTGACAACCCCGGTTGGGACTGGCCAAGAGAGCACGCGCTTGCACTTATTGGTACCTATGCTTCGCTTTTATACTTAACGCCAATTATTGGTGGTTGGATAGCAGATAAGATTACGGGTTATCGTATGGCTGTAGTTATTGGCTGTATAATTATGACGCTGGGTCACGCATCTATGGCGCTGGAAACTACTGCTTCATTTTACTTGGGGCTTGCCCTTTTAGTTATAGGTACAGGTTTCTTTAAGCCGAATATTACTTCCATCATTTCTGAAATGTACAAAGGCAAAGAGTCTAAAAAAGACGGTGCTTACACTATTTTCTATATGGGTGTAAATGCAGGTGCTTTCTTCGGAATGATGCTTTGTGGCTATTTGGCTGAAAATTATGGATGGGCTTGGGGCTTTGGTCTTGCTGGTATTTTTATGTTCTTCGGAATGCTTCAATTTTTATTGGCGAATAAAATTTTTGGCGAAATTGGTGCAAAACCTTCCAAAGTACACGAAGTGGAAATACCTCAAAATATAAATGAAGAAAGACCAGAATTACGTGAAGATGGAGTAGAAGTGGCACCAATAAAGATGAATCCGTTTACAATGTTTGATTATGTTTTAATAATATTATCATCCGTTGGAGGTTTACTTTATCTATTCAACGATCCTTTAGAGAAAATTGGCGGCACCTCATTGGTACCCTTTGAAATTGGTGGAATGAGCGGAACTAATATCGTAGTTCTTGCAGCCTTGGCAATGTTCTTGGTTTTATTAGTTACTCGAATTGCACGCTATTTACCAATTGTTAGGGACAGATTGATTGCGGTATCCATCTTCGGATTATTTACCGTTTTCTTTTTCGCATTTTTTGAGCAATCATTGGGTTCTATGACCCTTTTTGCGCAAGACTATACCGATAGAAATCTTACCGGTGACTCTGCCTTTATTTTCAAAATAGTTGACGCGCTTTTAACCACGGTTCCCTTAATTATAATTTCATATGTAATCTATCTGCTCGTTAAGAAAACCCATAATAGAATAGCACTATCCAATGTTGCACTCGTAATTGCCTTTATAGGTATTTGGGGGCTAGTTATTTTTAGATTGTACGACAAGTTTAACCAAACCGAATTAGAGGTAGATGCCACTTGGTTTGGAATTCTAAATTCGTTTTTTATCATAACCTTGGCACCCATATTTTCTAAATGGTGGGAAAGTAAATACAATCCAAGTGCGGCCGTAAAATATGGAATCGGTTTAATTTTGTTGGGATTGGGCTTTGCCATTCTATCATACGGTGCATCAGATATTCCTCCGGGCGCGATGACCGCCAAAGTGAGTATGGTTTTCCTTATTTTAGCATATTTATTGCACACAATGGGCGAGTTGTGTCTTTCTCCATTAGGACTTTCCTATTTAAGTAAATTAGTACCAGCACGTATGATTGGCTTTATGTTCGGGGTTTGGTATCTTGCCATAGCCGTTGGTCAAAAAGCAGCAAATACTATGGGTGGAATGATAGATAAAATTTCAGCAGAATATTCCATGGGAACTTTCTTTTTAATATTTACTTTGATTCCTATTGGCGTTGGTCTTATTTCAATGATGTTGAATCCTGTACTAAAAAAACTTATGCACGGCATTCGTTAATACACAATACTTTACAGTAAAATAGCGTTCCTTTTTATGGAACGCTATTTGTTTCAAATACAAAAATTTTTAAAGCCTTTAGAATGAAATATTTAGTACTACTTTTTATTGTTTTTTCCGCAGCCACAGTTCATTCCCAAAAAATCAATTGGATGACAATGAATGAAGCGTTAGAAGCACAAAAAAAAGAACCGAAAAAGATTTTTATGGACGTTTACACCACTTGGTGCGGTCCCTGCAAAATGCTGGATAAAAATACGTTTAGCGATGCAGACGTGATTGAATATTTAAACAAAAACTATTATTCAGTGAAGTTCAATGCCGAAGGGACAGAGGAAGTTTATTTTAATGATTTTACATATACCAATCCAAATTATGACCCTGAGAGAAAAGGAAGAAATTCGCAACATTTGTTTGCGCACGCCTTAAAAGTAACTGCGTATCCAAGTGTAGTTTTCTTTACGGAAAAAGGTGATTTAATTCAAGCAGTTCCGGGATACAGAACACCGCCACAGCTAGAAATTTTTCTAAAAATGATACAGACAGACGATTATCTAAAAATAACAACAACCGAAGCTTGGGAAGATTATCAGAAAAACTTTAAACCTACATTTTAGTTTAGCCATTACGGTTTCATATTCGGGCTATTCTATTGGGAAAGCTCCTTGTTTTGCAGTATGGCAGAACGGGAGCTTTTTTAATTTACAAGTTTTTTCCCAACGTTTCACATAAGTAAAATAGTTGCTGCCATCGGCAATAATCTGTTTAGGCTTTAGGCTATCTATAATTCGGTTGAGATTTATTTTGGGACTGTTGGTGAGCAGCAATGTATGTGTAATTTGATGATTCGGAAAAATCCCCAAACTATCTAAAACGAGGATATTTTTATCCTTATAACGAAACAACTTCGGAAGCTCTTCTTCAGAATAAGTATTAATGTTTACAGCAGTTATGAATGATTTAATAGGATACGTATCAGAAATATTTTTGGTTGAATCATTTTTAAAAACCATAAAATGCTGTCTGCTTTTATAGCCAATCAATGTTTGCTTGCTTCTCTGAAAAACCACTAATTGATTCGTTGACGTACTTAACTCATCATAAATATAAATGGTTATTAAAACTGAAAATGCCAAGAGCGAACTGACCAGTCTTTGATAATTCATTTTCGTGAAAAACAATGCCAAAGCAACTATCAAAAGATAAGCGCCTAAAACTTTTAGGGTTGAAAAGTGAATGTTCTGGAATAGATATTCATCTTGTGTCGCAACCCAATGTATAAAACCATTTAGTCCTTCAATCAAAAAATTATACATTTCTGCAAACCAGTCTGGCAGACTGTTTAAACTCGTTAAGACCACAATCAATATTCCGCCACACATTAAGACTGTTAAAAACGGAAGGACTACAATATTAGTCAACAAAAATAATCCAGGAAACTGATGAAAATAATAAAGGCTTAAAGGGAACACGCCAATTTGCGCACAAATTGTAACCGATACAATTGCCCAAACTTTGCGTAAAACCCAATATTTGGAATAGCCTATTTTATAAAAAAGAGGTTGCAGCCAAACTATAAAGAACACCGCCAAATAGCTAAGCTGAAATCCAACTTGGAACAGCCAAAGCGGATTAATTATTAAAAGTGTCAAAAACGAAAGGAACAAAGTATTTATGGAATTGCTTTCACGATTAAAGAGTTTGGCAAGGGCAAAAAAACTGAACATTGTAACAGCTCTTGTTACCGAAGGTGAAAGTCCCGAAAGCAAAGCAAACCCCCAAAGCAGAAGGACGATCAAAATAGCTTGGAAAAATACACCGTATTTCCATCGTAACAATGGCTTGAAAAGAAATGCAAGGATAATGTATAAAATCCCCACGTGGAGTCCCGATACAGCCAAAATATGCACCGCACCCGCGGCAGCATATTCATCGTAAAGATTTTTATCAATGTCTTTCTTTTCGCCTAAAACGAGCGCTTGTATAATTGCGCGCTCATCGGTTTTCAATTTTGTGTTTTGAAGTTTTTCAATAATGCCAGCTCGTAGGTTCTGCGCTATTCCCTTTAAGGTTTTCGAACCTTTTTTAGTCTTCAAAATGTCGTTTTCTGAAATGCGTAACTGATTGTAAACACCCAAAGATTTCAAATATGACGAATAATCAAATTGGTGCGGATTGAGCGGTTTGGAGATTTCTAAAATTGGGGTGTAAACCAGCAGCATTTCATCTGGGAATACAAATTTCGTCAAAGAATCTTTGGAGATATTCAGCAGTATTTTTCCATTCGTGGGTACGCCATTTATTGCGTTTACTGTGGTAAAATATTTTAAATTGTATTTATCGGGTTTTAGAGTTTGCGCAATTTTTAGTTGCAGCAATGTGGGTGTATTTTCAGAAGTAATGCGTGTATAATGATTCGGCTGAAACTGCGGCATTCGCATTTGATAGCTAAAATAACCGATGGCGAAAAAGCATAGATAAGTAGCAACTCCAAAATAAATGTTTTGAATCAATTGTTTTCTGGCCCATAACCAAAGCCCATAAACTCCTAAGAGAAGAAGTAAAAGATAATTCAATAAAAAGGTTGTAATAGGGAGGAAGTACGCTGTTAGAATACCCAGCACAAGTAATACCGAAAACTTTACAACTGTGAAGTTTATAAATTTCATGCCCCATAGTTTAAGTGGTACACTTAAAATTTACTGGGGGGAATGTTTTTTAGATTTTAAGAGATTCGGGGTTTTGTCTGCTATCCCAGATTCTTTGAATCAATATTTTATCAATGCTGTTTTCGTAAAATATTAAATAATCTTTAACTATTACAAATCTTATATTATCAATATCAGTCGCTTTTCCAATTTTAGGATTTAAGGAAATTGTATCAACAGATTCTTTAAACAACTCAAACAATTTTAAACTATAAACGTTGGATTTATTTCTTTCCAATAAGCCAGAATTCCCTTCCGGTCGTTGTGCGCAGTTTGTGACCAAATTATTTTTTTAGCCATTTTTCAATTTCGGCATTTGCTTCTTCATTTGTCAAATAACGGCCGTTTTTGTAATCTTCCCGCGCTTCTTCAATAGCTGCTTTTTGTGCTTCGTTCAGGATGTAAACATCTTCATTATTATGAATATTCAGAAAGCGCATCATATTTTCCAAAATTTCACTGTTTTCCGTATCTTTAATTTTGGCGATCAATTTTTTTTCAGTTCCGCAGTTTCCATATTTCAAACTTTACTCTAAGATACGAAAAAAATTGGCTAAATAACTCTGCGAACTTCCACAAAAGCTTTTTTCCAATAATTCTCACCAAGTGATGAAATGATCACGCCGGCGCGTGTTGTAGAGTGAATAAACTTCACTTCGCCACGTTTTGATTCAACCACCAAGCCTACGTGGTTAATGGTGTTCCTACTGCTGGTTTTGAAGAATACCAGATCACCTTCTTCAATATCCTTAAAAGAAATAAGAATTCCTTTAGTAGCCATATCGCGCGAAATACGTGGCAGCGTAATATTTTCCTTTTGAAAAGCTGTATAGACCAAACCTGAGCAGTCCATTCCGGAATCAGTCGTGCCTCCAAATTTGTAGCGTGTACCCTGAAAGGTTTTGGCGAAGTCGATAATGCCTTTCTTAATTTCTTTTGGACTATCTTCAGAATTGTTAGAATCTAATTCTTCTTCGTTTTGACGAGTAGTAATTTTACTGTTTTTATAAGTGTTTACCTTTCGAGTCGATTTGGTTTTAGTTTCATTTTTTCCAATAATCGCTTCGGGAACTTTTCCGGTGTTTTTCGTGCTTCCGCAGGATATGAGAAATAATGTAAAAAAGGAAAGAAAGAGTAGTTTTCTCATCGGGTTGTGATAGCGGATTAAAGCTTAAAAATATGAAATATTATTTAATTCTCCTTTAGATCGGAATATATTAGTTTAGCCGTATTTTCACTAGCGCCCCTTCCGCCGAGTGCTTTTTCAAGATCGTAATAATCCAAGAACATGGAAGCGCGTTGATAGGGATCCAGAATATTGGCCAGTTCCTCTTTCAGCCTTTTTTTGTTGAAATCTGTTTGAATAAGTTCCGTAACAACTGTTTTATTGAGAATTAAATTCACCAAAGAAATATAGTCCAGCTTAATAACCCTTTTTGCAATTTCATAACTAATTCTGCTGCCTTTGTAACAAACCACTTGCGGTACCTTAAAGAGCGCAGTCTCTAACGTAGCAGTTCCCGAAGTAACGAGCGCAGCTTCTGAAATACTCAAAAGATCATAGGTTTTGTTAGTTACAAAATGCACATTTTTAATACTGAGAAATGTTTCATAAAACGATTTCTCTTGGCTCGGCGCACCTGCAATAACAAATTGATAGTCCTTAAAACCCTCTGCCACGGAAATCATTATTTCCAGCATTTTTTTTATTTCCTGTTTTCTGCTTCCTGGGAGCAGTGCCACGATAGGGCGTTCGTCCAACCCATTTTCTTTTTTGAAGGTTTTGGGCACAACTTGTTTTCTGTTGTAAATAGCATCAATAAGTGGATGGCCTACAAAATGCACGGGAAAGTTATGTTTCTCTTCATAAAATTCTTTTTCAAAAGGAAGGATAACATACATTTTATCCACATCGCGTTTTATGTCTTTTATACGGCCTTCTTTCCACGCCCAGATTTGAGGTGAAATATAATAATGTGTTTTGTAGCCTTTTTGGCGCGCCCATTTGGCGATGCGAAGATTGAAGCCCGGATAGTCTATAAAAATTATAACATCTGGATTGAATGCGGCGATATCTTTCTTGCAGAGTTTAATGTTTTTCAGAATAGTGCCAAGATTCATCACCACTTCTGCAAAACCCATAAAGGCGAGTTCGCGGTAATGTTTTACTTCTGTCCCGCCAACGGCTTTCATCAAATCGCCACCCCAAAAGCGAAAGTTGGCTTCGGGATCTTCCTTTTTTAAGGCTTTCATTAAATTGGCTCCGTGCAAATCTCCGGATGCTTCGCCTGCTATTAGGTAGTATTTCATTATTCTTGGTTAATGGGTTGCAGGTTACAAGTTGCAAGTTGCATCAAAAAAAAACTTGCAACTTGTAACTTTTAACTTGAAACTACTTTAGTACATTTTGAATCAATATATCAAAAAACTCCGTTAATGTCATTCCTGCTTCGCGGGCTTGTTTTGGAATGATGCTTTCCGCTGAAAGGCCTGGGTTGGTATTAATCTCCAAGAAATAGGGTTTTCCTTTTTCTATAATAAATTCGCTGCGGGTGATGCCTTTCATATTCAGTAATTTGTAAATACGAACGGCTTCTTTCTTGACCATTTCCGTTTCTTCTTCTGAAATTCTTGCGGGAGTTATTTCTTGCGATTTTCCGAGGTATTTTGCTTCGTAATCAAAGAATTCGTTTTCTGAAACAATTTCCGTTACTGGAAGCGCTATTATCTCTTCGCCATTATTATAAACGCCCACTGAAACTTCAACGCCAACCAAAGCCGTTTCAACAATTATTTCGGAATCTTCTGTAAATGCTTTTTTAATCGCTGGCATCATTGCGTCCATTTCATTCACTTTGCTAATTCCAAAGCTGGAGCCAGAACGGTTTGGTTTTACGAAGCACGGCAAGCCGGTTTTCATTATAATTTCTTCCACATTAATTTCTGTGCCTTCATTCACATAATATGAATTTGCCGCACGGACCCCAAAATTTTTCAAAACTGAAAGGCAATCACGTTTGTTAAAACTCAATGCCGCTTGATAATAATCTGAACTTGTGTGTGGAATGCCAAGCAATTCCCAATAGGCCTGCAAATAGCCGTCTTCACCGGGCGTGCCATGAATTGTGTTGAAAACAGTATCGGGACGAATAATTTCACTGCCGTTGTTGAAACTGAAATCTGCTTTATTTACGGGATGTTTAGTGCCGTTTTCAGCCACGAAGTACCAGCCTTCTTTAATAATATGGACTGGATACACTTCATACTTATTTTTATCGAGCGCTTTGCAAACTACTCCGCCGCTGTTTATTGAAATTTCGAACTCGCTGGAATAACCGCCCATAGCCACGGCAATATGTTTTTTACCCATAACAATTGATTAAATGCTGCGTTTACAAAAGTATTAAAAAGTTGGAGTTGTCCGTTATCAGTTGTCAGTTATCTGTTGACAATGGATTTCAATTTCGATTTTAATTTGAACAAAAGATACTACCTTTGGGTTTTATATTTTTGTGTATTAACAAACAAACCTATGACTTTTTTCCAGTTCGTATTTTCCAAGGCATTTTTAAAGCAGTTGCTCTTGGCTATTGTAGCATTGCTAATTTTAACTTTTTTGATATTTTGGTGGTTACGCTACAGTACAAACCATAACGAAACGATAGAAGTGCCTAATCTCGCCAAACTTTCTTTGGACAAAGTAGAAGAGAAACTGGACGAAATGGATCTTCGGTACGAGATTTTGGATTCTGCAAATTACAATCCCGATTTTCCGAAGTATTCCGTAATAGAACAAATTCCGAAACCGGGTAAATTTGTGAAGGAAGACCGAAAATTATACCTGACCTTAAACCCGTCTGGCTTCCGAAAAATTGAAGTGCCCGATATTTTGGGCCGTACGCGTCGCCAAGCGGGACCGACACTTTTGGCAATGGGTTTTAAAATTGGCAAAATAAGTTACCGCCCGCACATTAGTGATAACGTTTTGGAAATGCGCTACAAAGGTGAAAAGCTGGATGTGGGCACACCGCTTCAAATAACTTCAGAGATAGATCTGATTGTTGGTGACCAATCACTCAACAGAATTCAATCTGAAGATGATCCTTCTGAAGATAATCCAGAAGCACCAATTAATAGTGAAGAAGAGAACAATGAATTTTAAGGAAGAAGAAATTGATGATACGGACGGTAATGATGATCTGTACGAACATTACCGCTTTACGGCAGACAAAGGGCAGGGCGCACTTAGGGTAGACAAATACCTGATGAATCTCATTGAAAAAGCTACCAGAAACAAAATACAAAAAGCCGCCACGGCTGGAAACATTCACGTAAACGGAGTTGCTGTAAAAAGCAATTACAAAGTAAAAGGATATGATGTGGTAACTGTGCTATTTGAGCATCCGCCATACGAGTTTCTATTGGTGCCCGAGAATATTCCGATTGACATAGTTTATGAAGACGATGCGGTTCTAATAGTGAACAAACAACCAGGAATGGTAGTGCATCCCGGCCACGGAAATTACAGTGGAACACTAATAAATGCGCTGACGTACCATTTTGAAAATCTTCCTAACAATAGTAGTAATCGTCCGGGACTGGTCCACAGAATAGATAAAGACACTAGCGGATTATTAGTAGTTGCAAAGACTGAGGAAGCAATGACGCACCTAGCCAAACAGTTTTTTGACAAAAGCACGGAGCGTGAATATGTGGCTATTGTTTGGGGAAATGTGGAAGACGAGGAAGGAACTATTGAAGGCAACATAGGTCGTCATCCCAAGAACCGTTTGCAAAACACCGTTTACGAAAACGACGAAGAGGAAAAAGGAAAACCTGCCGTTACACACTACAAAGTTTTGGAAAGGCTAGGTTATGTTACTTTGGTTTCCTGTAGATTGGAAACAGGCCGTACGCACCAAATTAGAGTGCATATGAAATACATTGGCCACACGCTTTTCAACGATGAGCGTTATGGTGGCGAAAAGATATTAAAGGGAACTACATTCAGTAAGTACAAACAATTTGTAGATAATTGTTTTAAAGTGCTGCCGCGGCAAGCTTTGCACGCGCGCACTTTGGGTTTCGTGCATCCTGTTACTAATGAATTTATGCGTTTTGAAAGCCCTATTCCAGAAGATATGGAGGCGTGTATAGAAAAATGGCGAAATTATTCACAGCACGTTGTTGAGTAGAAAATTTAGCCGTTTCGATTTTCCAAATTTCTGGATCGCGGCTGGTGTGTAGAGCTGCGATAATTCTTATTTCTGACGGATAAATTTTGTAGAATATCCCGACTGGGAAGGTTTTTAGATACACTATTCGAACATCCTCAATTCTTCTTTGAAAAGCTTCTAGGTAATTCTGAATATGAAAAATAGAAGCTTCTGTTTCTTCAAGAAGTTTATTGGCAAGTTCGGGATTTATCTTTTTGTAGAAAAGCAATATTTCACGTAAGTCCTTTTTAGCCAACGGACGAATAGACAAATTATTTTGCTTTTTTTAGTTCGGCTTTCACTTCTTCCCAAGATAGACCGGGCTCTTTAGCCTCATCTGCCTCTGCAACGCGCTCATCAATTATTTTTTTATGCGCATCACTTAAAGAATAGTCTTCGGGTTGCTCTTTTTCTTGCATCATCAAATACACCTGAAACTCCTCCATGGTTTTAAAATGGGTTTTGTCGAGGTTCAACTCTTCTTCTATGTGGATTGTAGTCATGGAATATGGTTTTATTCAAATATATGAAATTTCAAAGCTTGTTTTTATAAAATATAAAAGCCTCTTTTCGCTACTATGGAAAAGAGGCTTTTGTATCTTATAAAATAGTTTACATAATTTATTTCTTCACCCACTTAGCAGTAATCGTTTTCTTTCCATCAGAAATACTAACGAAATACAACCCACTGTTTAAATGTTTCAGATTATAAGTGGAAGTAGTTTCCAGATTTCTTTCTTCGGAAAAAACCGCTTTACCGTCTACGCTATATATTTTCACTTTTGCATTTAATATTTCCTGTGGAATATTAAACGTCAAGATTCCTTCCGAAGGATTGGGGAATATGCTGATTACTGAACTAGCATTGAAATCTGTAACGCCTACAATCTCCTCTATTTCTACAAAGCCATCGCGGGTATTATTGCCTTTGTAGCCGTTTCGTTTTATATTGTCTGGGTTATAGGGTACATTCAGGTTGTAAACATTTACGAAAGTAGAGTCAACACCTGAACCAAAGGTTTGGGTATAACTGTTGGCGGTAAGATCTAAAAGTCCGTCGTTGTCCACATCGCCAACTACGGCGCCATTTAGAAAGGTAAATCCGCGGGGGCGTAAGGGGAAGCCTGGTACTTCACCACTTCCGTCAAGGGAATAGGCGTGTATATAGCCAATACCCGCCGCATCTGTCAAAACACTCGGGAATATTACTTCAAAAACGCCATCATTGTTTATATCGGCAATGGAGAGCACGCCTTCGGTGCCGCCATATTTTTCTATTGGGAAATTGGGTAGGTTATTGCCTTCCGCTGTAAGTCCATACACGGTAGGGAGCTGTGCGCCGGGAGTACCGCTCGTATTTCTGTCTGACATAAAAATTTCAAAAGTGCCGTCCGCATTAATATCTAGCACTGTTGGTGGGGAGTAGGTCCATTCGCTGGTAGCAATTGGCCAGCCAGCTTTATAGGTACCATCGTGCTCCATAACGTAAAAACCTGGAGCATCGCCGTGGTTGCTACCTATTATTTCCAAATCTTCGTCATTATCAAGATCAGCAAGAATAGGGGACTGGTAAGAGTATTTTACGTTTGGGTCAAACACTGGAAAGCCTGGAAAAACCTGGCCTTGTTTATCAAAAATATACATTCCAGCTGAAGAAGCCGCAATTACCACATCGGCATTACCATCGTTATCTACATCTGCTATTGAAGGAGTAAAGGCTGGAGTGGCGGCTATTTCAACGGGCCAATTGGCATTGATGGGAGTGCCGTCCATTTTAATAGCATGCACAAATCCTTGCGCACTAGCTACTCGCTCTCCTGTAATAATATCCAGCACACCATCTCCGTCAACATCGGCTGCGGCAGGGGCGTTGAGCATCCAATGGTTACTGAAGTTTAATGGCCAACCGGGCAGGTCGTTGCCTAAGGGGTCTAAAAGGTAAACACGGCCTGCGTTGGGAATACCACCAGTGTTTACAATTATTTCCAACGTGCCATCATCATCCAAATCTGCTACTGTGGGCGGGAGAAGGATAGTTCCACTTACTGGTTTTTCCCACAGTACAGTTCCGTCACCTTCCAATGCATAGAGGGTATTCCAGATTCCGTAGAGTATTTCTTCTACACCGTCGTTATCAATATCGGCAAGCGTGGTGCCGCGCGTATTTTTAAAAGTTGGGTTTGCAGGTTGGCCATAGCGCCATAGCAGGTCAAACACTTGTGACTTTTCTTGATTGTAATAATTTTCAGGCAGTGTAACTATTTCAACTGAAATGGTTCCGTCTTCATTGAGGCTAGCTTTTTTCCCCTGTTGCTGGGCGTTAGTTGTTGCAATTATTCCTAAGAATAGAAGTGAAAGGAGGGTAGTGGTTTTTTTCATGGGTTTTTGCTTTAATCAGTTTTTATAAAGTTATTAAATATTATTGGGTTTTACATTATGAATCATCCTCAGATAATTAGGGACTTTCAAATGCTTTTGAATTATAAATTTCTATTTCAAAAATTTGTATTTTGTAGCATGTAATCTCCTAATTACCAATAGTGTGCTTATGAAAATAAATAAATTTTTTGCCTTGGGCGGAGTTGTGGGACCTATACTTTTCATCGTAATGACTAGTTATTTCGGAAGTATAAGATTAGGCTATAACCATATGCATCAATTTATAAGCGAATTGGGAGCAACGGGTACGGCAAACGCCCAATTGATGAACTTTGCGGGTTTTATACCTTCCGGAATTTTGATTGCCGTTTTCGGAATTTCACTTTTAATGGTGCTTAAAAAGCAAAAATATGCGGCGATTGGTTCCGCATCAATCATCTTTTTTGGACTGGGAATTTTGGTTGACGGTTTCTTTTCCTGCGATGCCGGCTGTCCCGAGGCAGGGTCAATGGAAAATATGATACATAATGCGGTTGCCCCTATTGCTTTTCTGGCAGCAATAGTGGGTACAGGTTTACTTGGTTTTTCGTTTAAAAGAACACCTGCTTTTTATTCTTTGTGGAAGTATTCTATATTCACTTGCTTTATTTCGTTTGTGTCTTTGCTGGCGCTGCTCGCTTCTCTGGAATCACGAATGTTTACCGGCCTCTGGCAACGGCTGTTACTGCTCTCTATATTTTTGTGGTGCGGCATTGTGGGGTTACGCATTTTTAAACTAGGGAATAATAAAAAGCCATAGAGTTTAATAATGGATGAGGTTTAGTTTTCTCGTTTCTTATATGCATTCCTTCCCCTTAATAATTTCAAATCAAAAGTTCATTTTTTCTTTCATGGAAGGTGGCTTTTTCTGCCAAAAGACGGAAGGGGTTTTCAGATGTTTTTAGTTTTACCTCGTGTACCCACCCCGCCCTTCGGGCACCCCTCGCTTTCAGGGTGGGGAGCGCTTACTTTTCTATAAATTCCCATACTCTTAACAAAAAGTTAAAGTTGCTTTATTTTGCTCTTTTTAGAATGGAGCAGCTATAAAAAATGGGGATTCCGTTTATATTTACCGTTCGATAAATTTTAGTTGGTTATACTGCGTGTTTATCGTATTGTTATTAATTATAAAACTCCCTTTACGAATGAAAAAATTAATTATTTGTTTTCTACTCGCTGCTTTCGTGCTGCCTGTTCAGGCCAACGAAGGTATGTGGTTTTTAATGCACATTGAGCGGTTAAACTACCGCGATATGCAAAAAATGGGTCTTCAGCTTACGCCCGAAGAAATTTACAGTATAAACAACGCCAGCCTCAAGGATGCAATTGTTCAGTTTAACCGTGGGTGTACTGCTGAGATTATTTCAGACAGCGGTTTGGTATTGACCAACCATCACTGTGGGTACAGCCAGATTGCTGAACTTTCTACCGCTGAAAACGATTATTTGACTAACGGATTTTGGGCAGGAAATAACGCTGAGGAATTAAAGCCGAAAAAACTTTCCGTTCGCTTTTTTGTAAGAATGGACGATGTTTCAAAACGTATTTTAGCTTTGGTGAACGATAAAATGACCGAAGCCGAACGTGAAGCAACTATAAACCGTGAGATTGCCAAGATTGAGCAGGAAAACAACGAAGACGGGAAATATACCGTTTCAGTGAAATCTTTTTACCAAGGAAATGAATTTTACTACTTTGTTTACCAAGATTATAACGATGTGCGTTTGGTAGGTACTCCTCCTGCAAACATCGGGAAATTTGGTGGCGATACTGACAATTGGGAATGGCCACGCCACACTGGTGATTTTTCACTTTTTAGAGTTTATGCCGATAAGGACGGAAATCCTGCGGAATACTCAAAAGAGAATGTGCCACTTAAACCAAAATATCACCTAAAAACTAGTATTAAAGGTTTTGAGGAAAATGATTTTGCAATGATTTTAGGGTATCCAGGCAGAACCAACCGTTGGATGCCTGCCGGTGGTATTGAGCAGAATGTGAAATTTGCATATCCCGCTTGGGTAGAAGCTTCAAAAACATCTATGGACGTGATGAAGACTTATATGGATAAAGACCAGCAAGTAAAGCTTGATTATGCTTCCAGCTATGCCGGAATTGCCAATTACTGGAAGAACCGCCAAGGGATGATTGATGCACTTACGCAGCATAAAACCGCCGAAAGCAAGCGCGACGATGAAAAGGCTTTTCAGAAATGGGCCGGTAAAAAGGCCAATAAACAGTATGCCGATGTAATTCCTGTTATTAATAACTATTACAGTAAAACGAACGCGGCGAGCGCTCATGACAACTATCTAGGATTGTTATTACGTACACGTATGGCAACCGTTCCGTACCGATTGGGTAACGCGATTGATTATTATTTACAACAAAACGAAGCTAAGCAGGCTGAGGTTAAGCCTCAATTGGATGAACAAATAAATGATCTTTACGAAGGACTTTACATTCCTTTGGAAAAAGATGTGCTTGCCGCACAGATGAAACTTTATTCTACAAAAGCTGAAAACATAGCGCCAATGGTAGCGAGAGTTGCCACTGCAAACAACAAAAGTGACGCTGGTTGGAATGATTATTTGAACACAGCTTTTGAGAACAGTATTTTTCAATCAAAAGAAAAGTTGGAAGCCTTTATGGCAAATCCAGATGCTGAAGTTTTAAAGAACGATCCGTTGTTTCAGCTTTCTACAGATTTATTGACGCGCTACCGCTTTCAGTCTGAAGAGGAAAAACAATTGGATGCCGATTTTGAGCGTGCTTATAGAATGATGGTTCAAGGGATGCGCCTGCAAAACCCAGACGAGAAATACTATCCCGATGCCAATAGCACCCTGCGTTTAACGTACGGGAAAGTGATAGCACTTCCAGCTGATAAGCGTAACGACGCAATAAAAAATTATTACACAACTTTAAAAGGCACCGTAGCAAAATACCAACCGGGCGATGATGAGTTTGATATGCCTAAAAAACTGATTGATCTCTATGAGAAAAAAGATTTTGGGCAGTATGCAGACGCTGATGGCTATTTGCCAGTAAACTTTTTGACCGATAACGATATTACAGGTGGAAACTCCGGCTCTCCAGTATTAAATGGAAAAGGGGAATTAATTGGTCTAGCTTTTGACGGAAACATTGAAGCTATGGCAGGAGACGTTATTTTTGATGACCAATTACAGCGCACCATAAATGTAGACATACGTTATGTATTATTCTTGATAGACAAGTTTGCTGGAGCAAGTCATATTATTGATGAGTTGACTTTGGTGAAGTAATTTTATAGCTTCTGAAAAGCGGCATTTTAAAAAAAACCACGAATTCTAAATTATGGGATTCGTGGTTTTTTTATTTTTTCAGCTGAAATAGAAATGTGCAAATTCCAATTCTCTTGCGAAGTCTTCTTTCAAAGTTGGGAAGGAAAAACTAAATGCAAATCGAAGTTTTAATATAACGAAAGACCAACTCCCACAGTAGTTTGGTTGTGGTTATAATCTATTAGGCTCTCGCCATAGCCTGTAAAAACCTGTGCGTGTACTTTTAGGTTTTTAATAAAGCGATAGCTATAATCAAGTCTTGCACTTGCGTGACTGTTACTGCCGCCCCTGAGTGAATGGCGTGTTGCCAATTCAAAATTGTGGTTTCCTGCATTATAACTGAGATCGAGTTGCGCGCGACCCATATAGTCATCAATGTCTGGGTTGTCATCATTATTTTCGGCTTCTGGCAGGCGTATCCAAGGTTTTAAAACAATCTGTACTTTGTTTACTTCCCAACCCATTTGAAAAATAACACGGTTCCAGCTTCTGCTCAACGGGTTTGAGCGGCCATTACTTTGATGGTTCAGCCCGACGCCCATATAAACCCCTTTAAAATTTCCTATGCGGTAAGGCGTGCCAAATATAAGAAAGGCTTCCGGTTGGTAATTGGTTTCCCGAAAAGGTCTTGAGAGTGTATTATTGTAGATCTGCCAGCGTGAACTTTGGGAATAGGCACCCCAAACGTCGCCGCCTATCTTTTTGCCAAAGATATTATGAAGAATTTTTGTTTTAAAGCTTATTTGAAAAGCTAACTCAATATTGTCATAGCCAATAGGCTCCTCAACAACATTGTTTTCATTAATACTGGTGGGGGTGTCATTTACATTTGTTGTATAATTTGCGAACAAAATATAAACTGGCTTGTAGGGAAGAATACTGAATTCAACTTTTTGTGATTGCGAAGTGGAATCCAGCTGCCAAGTTTCTGCCAGCGTTGGGTATTTGTTTATGTCTTGCGCACGGGTGTGGAAAGAGATGAATATTAAAAATGCAAAGAATAAAAAAGTGGGGTTCTTCATTTAAATGATTTAAGCGGCAAAGATATATGAGGATTATTAAAGCTTATGTTAATGCCTATTTTTATATTTGAACAATTAAACGGGCTTCTTCAAAGTGCGCATTAATAAAAAATTCAATTGATCGGGGATATTTAAAAAGGAATTTATGGCATCAGGAATTTTCGCAATATTAGATGATGTGGCTGCACTACTTGACGATGTGGCAATGATGAGCAAGGTTGCCGCCAAGAAAACGGCGGGCATATTAGGGGATGATTTGGCGGTTAATGCTGAAAAAGCCTCCGGGTTTGCATCTACGCGTGAAATTCCTGTACTGTGGGCCATCACCAAAGGTTCTTTTTTAAACAAATTGATAATACTCCCCATTGCATTTCTGCTGAGTGCTTTTTTGCCTTGGGCCGTCACTATAATTTTAATACTTGGAGGGCTTTATTTGGCTTACGAAGGTGCAGAAAAAATATATGAATTCCTTTTTCCACATGCGCATACCCAAGAATCTTTGGTGGATGAAGGCCTTACGGAAAGCGAAATATTAGCAATTGAAAAGGAACGCGTAAAAGCAGCTATTGTTACAGATTTTATTCTTTCTATAGAAATAGTAATCATAGCCTTGGGAACGGTAGTTAAAGAAAATTTGACTACACAAATTATTGTAGTTACCATTATTGCCTTGATAGCCACTGTAGGTGTTTATGGTATTGTAGCATTAATTGTGCGTATGGACGAAGCTGGCTACAAATTAATAAAGCACAGCAAAGAGGAAAACAGTTTTTCAAGAAAATTAGGAACCTTCTTGGTTCAAGCACTTCCGAAGGTAATAAGAGCGCTAAGCATAATTGGAACCATCGCATTAATCTTAGTAGCTGGCGGAATTTTTGTTCACAATATCGATTTTTTTCATGATTTGTTACCATCTATACCTTCAATAATTACAGAATTTGTTGTAGGCCTTTTAGTGGGTTTTCTTTGTTTGATTGTAGTGGTGGGTATTAAAAAAGCGTGGGGAGTAATGCAAAAGACAAATGAATAATGAGTAATTCTTAATGCGAATTGATGAATTCCGTCAATCACTCCCTAATTTCAAATCAATTTTACGACATTTGAAAACCTTTAAATTTTCAGATTGAAAAAACAAATTGCCGCCATATTATTCCTATTTGTGCTTTTCGCTCCTGTGGTGACAATGTTTTTATTTCTTCATTATGAAAAATCCTCGATCAAGCGCGAAATAAAATGGAAAATGATTGCCGGAATGGATCGAGAGGAATTGGTGCTTCTGAAATTTTCAAAAGAAGAAACCCAAACAAAACTTCGCTGGGAACATTCAAAAGAATTTGAATATGATGGGCAGATGTATGATGTTGTTTCCAAAGAAATAAAGGGAGATTCTATTTTCTACCGTTGTTGGTGGGATCACGAGGAAACCAAACTTAACAAAAAGCTGCAAAAATTAGTAGCCAGCGCCTTTGATAATGACGAAAACAAACAGCGAAACCAAAAGCAGCTAAACGTTTTTTTTCAATCATTTTTCTGTGTATCACTTTTTGATTGGCAAGCTTCACTTTCGGAAATACCAGTGAAGAATTGTAATAATACAAACTATCTAAACAATTTTAGTCCAATTCAAAAAAGTCCGCCAACGCCTCCTCCCAGGCATAGTTAACGTCCAAAACGATATAATAATTACCTCTTTCAATATATTTTGAAAGAGTACTCTTGTGTTATTAATTGACACGTTAACTTAAAACAAACCAATTATAAAATGAAGAAACTATTTGTTTTATGGTTATTGTTGGGTTTTGCGGGAACTTCCTTCGGCCAAACCATTACCATACTAGATAATCAAACCAACGAGCCTATAGAGTTGGTTACGCTTACAAATACCAAATCACATTTATACGCCACTACAGACTCTAAAGGTCAAGCCGATATTTCAGCATTCAAGAATATAGCAAATATTGAAATACGTAGTTTAGGGCATAAAACACTCATAAAAAGTTATGCCGAATTAGAGTTGGAAAACTTTACTGTTTCGCTCGAAATCTCCAACTTCAACTTAGATGAAGTGGTTATTTCAGGTTCGCGATGGCGGCAGAGTAGTGACGATGTGCCTTCAAAAATCATTTCTATTTCGCCAAAAGAAGTAGCGCTACAAAACCCACAAACAGCTGCCGATCTTTTGAGTATTTCTGGAAAAGTGTTTGTGCAGAAAAGTCAGCAGGGTGGTGGTAGCCCTATGATTCGCGGTTTTGCAACCAGCAGATTGCTTTATTCCGTTGATGGGGTAAGGATGAACACGGCAATTTTCCGTTCCGGAAATCTTCAGAATGTAATTAATCTTGATCCTTTTGCCATTGAGGGCACCGAGGTTCTTTTTGGACCAGGCTCCGTAATTTATGGGAGTGATGCCATTGGTGGGGTAATGAGTTTTCAAACCTTGACGCCACGACTTTCACTGAGCAATTCGCCTTTAATAACAGGGAAGGCAAATGTGCGCTATTCTTCTGCCAACAATGAAAAAACCGGCCATTTTGATGTGAATTTAGGTTTTAAAAAGTGGGCATTCGTTACCAGCGTCACTTCTTGGGATTACGACAATTTACGCCAGGGAAGCCACGGTCCGGAAGATTACATAAAAGATTATTATGTGCAGAGACAGGACAGTACAGATGTGGTAATTACACAGGAAGATAAATTGTTGCAGATTCCGTCGGCATTTTCACAAATAAATATGATGCAGAAAATACGTTTTCAGCCCAATGAACGCTGGGATTTTCAATATGGTTTCCATTTTTCGGAAACTTCACCTTATGGAAGATATGACAGGCACCAAAGGGTTCGCCATGGATTGCCCCGTTATGCAGAATGGGACTACGGCCCACAGATTTGGATGATGAACAATCTAAACATTAATCACACTGCAAACAATTCAGTATTTGATCAAATGAGCCTACGTTTGGCACATCAATGGTTTGAGGAAAGTAGGATAGACCGCTCGTTCAATAAAACAGAAAGAAGCACCCAAGAGGAAGAGGTAGCGGCATACTCTGTTAATCTCGATTTTATTAAAGCAACTGGAGAAAGAAATACTTTCTTTTATGGTTTTGAGTATGTTTTGAACGACGTAAACTCAAAAGGGGAACTAACCGATATTTCAACAGATATTTCTGAAGTGGGACCAGCGCGATATCCAAAATCAAAGTGGCAATCCTTGGCGGTTTATGTTACCGACGAATATAAGGCTACAGATAATTTCACCTTAAGCGGTGGAGCGCGTTACAACTATGTTTTACTCGATTCTGAATTTGACACTACTTTTTATCCGTTTCCTTTTACCGAAGCCAACTTAAAGAATGGTGCGCTTACGGGTAGTTTGGGAGGCGTTTACCGCCCTAGCGGTTCTTGGGTGCTAAGTGCCAATCTTGGAAGTGCTTTTAGAGCGCCAAATGTAGATGATGTGGGAAAGGTTTTTGATTCGGAACCTGGAAGCGTCGTTGTTCCCAATCCAGATTTAAAACCTGAATACGCTTACAATGCAGATTTAGGTATTGCCAAGGTTTTTGGAGATATAGTGAAAGTAGATATTACAGGATATTACACCTCTTTGAAAGATGCTCTTGTGCGCAGGGATTTTAAACTGAACGGCCAAGATAGTATTCTTTACAAAGGTGAATTGAGCCAAGTACAGGCAATTCAAAACGCAGCAGTGGCACACGTTTATGGAGTGCAAGCTGGCGTTGAGGTAAAACTGCCAAAGGGGTTTGGATTTTCTACAGATGTCAACTTCCAAAAAGGGGAAGAAGAACTTGATAATGGAGAAAGCAGTACCTCACGACACGCCGCGCCGTTTTTTGGAGTGTCCCGATTAAATTATAAAGCAAACAAGCTAAGTATGGAACTGAATGTTAACTATCAAGGTAAGTATGATTTTGATGAGCTTCCCGAAGGTGAAAAGGAAAAGACAGAAATCTATGCTTTGGATAAAGACGGAAATGCATTTGCGCCTTCTTGGTACACGCTCAACTTTAAAGCGCTTTACAAATTAACAACCACTTTTGATATAAGTGGTGGAATTGAAAATCTAACAGACCAGCGTTACAGGCCATACAGTTCAGGAATATCTGGTGCGGGAAGAAATTTTATTCTTTCATTGACCGCACATTTTTAGTCGTGTCCGCAATAATTTTAAACACTGAAAAAAAAGTTAATGATAACGCTATTTTTCTTATATTTGGATTGAGCCTTTAGGCTTATTTCTCCCCAATTAATTTGAAAAGAGCCCGTGCTGTAAAGTTGCGGGCTCTTGATTTTAATAGGTTTCCTAAAAAAGGAAATCTTACGGCACACTTGTGGGTGCGCCTTAATTCGGAAAGATGAATTTCAACTTAGAGAATGAAAACAAAGATTTCCTTCCCCCGGTTGGCTTACTAATGCGCTTGGCAAATTTAACAAAACAGGGCATAATGAAAATCTTTTTAGATGAAGTAGACATATTCAGTTATTGGGAATAATGCAAACTAAAAGCAGCTATACCCGCACTCTAGGGATTTTATTGAAATAACGGATTCCAGTAAAGGAGAAGGTTAATTTTACCATTTCGTTCTTTCTGCAGAGCAGTATAATTTCCTTATTGTTTTCACGCGCTTTTTCAGTGGTAATGTAGAGCATGTAGGCTCCTGCAGCATCAAGGTTTTCCAATGGATCCAAATCTAAAATTAAGGACGGTGTCCTGTCTAGCGCAGTTTCAATTTTATGTTGAACTTCTGAGAGGTTGCCGCTGTACAATCTACCTTCTAAGCGTAATAGGCGATTGGTTAAAAAACTTTGAAATAACATTAGAATGTGAATAAAAATTAAACTTCACATAGGTTTTTTGTAGGAAATTAAGGGCTATTCGATTTGGAAAGGAAAATTGAAGTGTGAATTTACAAAATGTTGGCAGAACTACAGTCCCAATTACTGTGGGAAGATAGCTACCAAAAGAAAGATTCTCCAATTTTTCTAAATTGACGGATAATCAATAACAAGTCTCGGGCTGTAATAGCTAATCCACTTCTTTTTAATAGTTTTGCAGCCTCAAAAATAGGACGTAAGATCAAAAGACTTAAGACGTAAGACAAAATAAATCTTTTAAGTAAAGATTTATTTTTGAAAGCATTTAGTCCTATGTCTTAAATCATACAGTCTTACGTCATTTAAGAAAAATTCACAAGTATTAAAATAAAATATGATTTCAATAGATAATTTAGCGGTCGAGTTTAGTGGTGATACGCTTTTTAGCGATGTTACTTTTGTGGTGAACGAGAACGACAAAATAGCCCTAATGGGAAAAAACGGCGCTGGGAAAAGTACGATGATGAAGATAATTGCCGGTGTTCAGAAACCCACTCGCGGAAACGTGCGCGCACCAAAGGATGCCGTGATAGCTTATTTGCCGCAGCATTTGTTAACAGATGATACTGCAACGGTTTTTGAGGAAGCGTCAAAAGCCTTTAAGCAGATTTTTGAAATGCGCGACGAAATGGATCGCCTCAACAAAGAGCTGGAAACCCGCACAGATTACGACAGTGATGCATATATGAACATAATCACCAAAGTAGCGGAAGTTGGCGAAAAATATTATGCACTCGAAGAAATAAATTACGAAGCCGAAGTGGAAAAAGCCCTACGCGGTCTTGGTTTTAAGAGAAGCGATTTACATCGCCCAACTTCAGAATTCAGTGGCGGATGGCGAATGCGGATTGAATTGGCAAAACTACTACTTCAAAAACCGGATTTGATTTTGCTGGATGAGCCCACAAACCACGTTGATATTGAATCGGTGATCTGGTTGGAAGATTTCTTACTGAATAAAGCAAAAGCAGTAATAGTAATTTCGCACGATAGAAAATTTATTGACAATATAACAAACCGCACCATTGAAGTTACAATGGGAAGGATTTATGATTACAAAGCAAATTACAGCCATTACTTGCAATTGCGAGCCGATAGAAGATCACATCAAATAAAAGCATACGAAGAACAGCAAAGATTTATTGCGGAAACCCAACAATTTATTGATCGTTTTAAAGGTACTTACTCCAAAACCAATCAGGTAAACTCTCGAGAAAAGATGTTGGAAAAGTTGCAGGTAATTGAAATTGATGAAATAGACACTTCAGCATTGGCACTTCGTTTTCCACCTGCACAGCGCAGTGGCGATTATCCGGTTGTAGCCGAAGGACTTACTAAGAAATACGGCGACCTTGTAGTTTTTAAGGATGCCAATATGAGCATTTCTCGAGGTGAAAAAGTGAGTTTTGTAGGAAGAAATGGCGAGGGGAAATCCACCATGATTAAAGCCATTATGGGCGAAATTGATTTTGAGGGAAACTGCGCTCTGGGCCACAATGCCAAAGTAGGCTATTTCGCCCAAAACCAAGCCGCACTTTTGGATAAGGAACTCACCGTTTTCCAGACTGTAGATGAGGTTGCCAAAGGCGACATCCGTACACAAATAAAAAACATTCTCGGAAGGTTTATGTTCAGTGGCGATGATATTGACAAAAAAGTAGCATTGCTTTCCGGAGGTGAAAAAACACGTTTGGCAATGGTGAAGTTATTACTGGAACCCGTAAATGTTTTGATTCTCGATGAACCTACGAACCATTTGGATTTAAAATCGAAAGATGTGCTGAAAGAAGCCTTACTTCAGTTTGACGGCACCTTGATTTTGGTGTCCCACGACCGTGATTTTCTTCAAGGCCTTTCCGAAAAAGTCTTTGAATTTAAGGACAAACGCGTGATTGAGCATTTTGAAAGCATAGACGATTTTCTTCAGCGCAATAGAATTGAGAATTTGAAGGAGATTGATTTGAAGGTTTAAAAGTTTATTGGTTTATGGGTTTAAGAGTTTATGGGTTTATAAGTTTAGATATCACTGGAGATTAAAACTGATAATGCTCTTCTTTTCTGTAATGATTAATCGCTACCTTTAGAAATAAACAAATTATGGAAAAACCAGACTTTTCAAAACTGAAAGCACTTTACATAAACTGTACATTAAAACAATCTCCGCGGATGAGCCATACGCAGGGATTGATAGATGTTTCACAGAACATAATGGAAGCTGAAGGAGTTTCCTTTGAAAACATCCGTTTAGTAGACCATCCCGTTGCTTACGGAGTATATCCTGATATGACCGAGCACGGCGCTAAGGAAGATGCTTGGCCTGAAATTTGGAAAAAAGTGGACGCTGCAGATATTTTAATTATTGGCACACCTATTTGGTTGGGAGAAAAATCTTCCATCGCCAGTAAATTGATTGAACGGCTGTATGCTATGAGCAGTTTACAGAATGAAAAAGGGCAATATTATTTTTACGGAAAAGTAGGCGGTTGCATCATTACCGGAAATGAAGATGGAATAAAGCATTGTGCTATGGGCATCTTGTATTCGCTGCAGCACGTGGGCTACAGCATTCCGCCGCAGGCAGATTGTGGTTGGATAGGCGAAGCTGGACCAGGGCCAAGTTATGGGGATGAGGAAAGTGGTGCAAAAAACAACGATTTCACCAACCGAAATACCACTTTTATGACGTACAATTTGCTTCATTTAGCAAAAATGCTAAAAGAGCAAGATGGTTACCCCGCTTATGGTAATTCTCGAAAAAAATGGGACGATGGCACCCGCTGGAATTTTGAGAATCCTGAATATCGATAATATTATGGTTGCAAGTAACAACCGTATTTCTTAATATGGTTTCAATAAAAGATCTCGTGATTTCGGCATAATGATTGCTTCTTTCTCGTTATTAAAAAATGGTAAATTATGAAAACAACAAATATTTTATCTGTAGTTTTATTTTGCTTTATTTTTGGAAGCGTAAATGCACAAGACAAAAAAGTAAAAGCACAACTGGCTAACAAAGCAGAGCAAAGTGAAATTGACATTTTATTGAACTCCAAATCTTTCGAATTTATAGCAAATACAGCTTTACCGCTGGGGCAGCCTCCAAGAAATTTAGTTGGCAGTAATTATTCGGTAACATTTTCACCAGATCTCATTATAAGCAATATGCCGTTTTATGGTCGTTCCTATAGCACTACTATGGTTAGCGGTAGGGACAAAGGAATGCGTTTTAAAGATGCTCCAGAAATTTTTACTGTGGAAAAACAGGGCAAAGGTTTTGAAGTCAGGGCTAAAGTGAAAAATGACAATGAGACCTATACTGTTTTACTTATAGTAAGTGCTTCTGGTTATGCTACACTTTCCATCACTACAAATGATCGTCAAATAATGGATTATCAAGGAGAAGTAGTAAGTATCCGGGAATAAATCGTCTTCTAAACATCTAGCAATCTAAAAATCCAGCAATCTAACAATGAGCTTATTCAACAAAATATTGGGAAACTCCAGTGAGGTTTCTGCCGAAAAATTAAATGAAAAATACGGTCGCCTTTTAATTGATGGTGAAGTTGTGGAACTCGGTTTCTCACTTTTCCGCGATGTATTTATGTTTACAAACAAACGCCTTATTTTAATTGACGTGCAAGGATTAACTGGCAGTAAGGCTGAATACAAATGTTTGCCTTATAAACATATTTCGAGATTTTCCTTAGAAACCGCCGGCACTTTCGATCTTGACGCCGAACTAAAAATCTGGATTAGCAGCGAGGATCTGCCAACTGTAAGCAAAAAATTCAATAAAAGCATAGACATCTACGAAGTGCAGAAATATTTGGCAGCAAAAGTTTTGTAGAATTATTCAAAAGTCAGCTTAGAGACTATTTAAAAAAACATTCGTGAATTCGTGGTAAAAATTTTTCAAAGCACCAATTCTTGAAATAACCGCTCCAACGTTTTTTCCAAGTCTTCGCTAAACCCATTGTGCGGCCGTGAAGTTTGAATTGAAGAGCTGCGTTGTGCTGTAAGCCATCTGAACCTGTCTGGTATTTCCCATTGTGCCACGGGACCGCCTGCTTTTGATCCCGAGCAGATTTTTTCAAAGGCGTTGAGGTTTTGTTCAAAATCCACTACCTCCAGTTCGCAGGAAAAAAGTTTTAGTTTTTCGTTATCAATTTGGTATTTGCAGTTTAGATATTTGGCACCCTTGCTAAAAAGTATGATGCCTACATTCAGAAACTCCTCGCGTTCCACACGAGGCACCAAACGTATTACCGCGTATTCATACAAGTTTTTCCCGGGCATCCTGAATCTGTTTTACAAAGTTGTTTGAATTATTTCTTCTAAGTACTAAAAACTGGTAATACACCTCCCTGATCTCTTCGGCATTCATTTCAGCGCCTTCCCAATTTAGCCAGTCTGTAGGAATTAAATTTGTTATTTCACGCAATTTTTCATCTGGAAGAAGCGCCATCATTTCGCTATTTATTTCTTCAACTAAAGTAGCTTGAGGCAAGAGAACATGGTCTTTAATATATGGAAATGTACTTAGCGCCGCCTTTTGCCAATCGCCCCAAGAATGGTGAAAATAAAAGGTAGCTCCGTGGTCTATAAGCCAAAGTTCTTTATGCCAAATAAGCATATTGGTATTTTTTACCGTCCGGTCTATATTTGTTATTAAAGCATCGAGCCATATAATTTTAGAAGCTAATTTTTCATCAACAGTTGTAACTACAGGGTCAAAAGTTAATGCGCCCGAAAGAAAGTGTAAAGCCAAGTTAAGCCCTTGGCTACCTTTTAAAAGATCTTGAATTTCTTCATCGCCTTCACTACGGCCGAAGGCTTCATCAAGGTTTGCAAAAACCAGTTCCGGAATTTGCAATCCCAAGGTTCGTGCAATTTCTCCGCCCAGCAATTCCGCAATTAATGCTTTTACTCCGTGACCCGCACCGCGAAATTTTAGAACATATTTAAAATCGTCGTCCGCTTCGGCCAAAGCGGGTAAGGAACCTCCTTCTCGTAGTGGAGTTATGTAACGCGTAACGTTTACGGTGCGGAGTTCTATTTTATTGATTGTCATCGCTTGCAAAATTAGGGTTATTTGTGAATATGGAACTAGAATTCCGTGGAGATGTTTTTAGTGGGTGTCAAAAATTGATTTTGGTTATTTTTGAAAGTTTAAATTCGTATTTTGCGTAGATGCGAAACATTTAAACTAAAAGCTATTGAATTTAACCATTGAAAACATTCTGCTTGTTGGTTCGTTATTGCTTTTTATAAGTATAATTGCGGGTAAGACTTCTTATAAATTTGGCGTTCCCACTTTAGTTCTATTCTTGGGCATTGGAATGCTTGCTGGTGAGGATGGAATTGGCGGTATTAGCTTTAACGATCCGCAGTTGGCGCAATTGATAGGAATAATTTCATTAAATTTTATTCTTTTTTCAGGGGGTCTGGACACCGATTGGAAAGCAGTAAAGCCCATAGTGAAGGAAGGTTTCGCGCTTTCAACTTTGGGTGTTTTACTTACTGCTGTTGGCTTGGGAACCTTTGTTTATTTTGTTACCGATTTTACTATTTATGAAAGTTTGCTTCTGGGCAGTATAGTATCATCTACCGATGCCGCTGCTGTATTTTCTATTTTGCGATCTAAAAATCTCGCACTCCGTTCTAATTTACGTCCTACCCTAGAGATGGAAAGCGGGAGTAACGACCCGATGGCTTATGTTTTAACCATTGCTTTTTTGGGATTGGTAATCAATCAAGATAAAGGATTGGCCTCCATGATTCCGTTGTTTTTTCAACAAATGATTATTGGAACCATAGCTGGTTTTGGCTTTGGAAAGTTAAGCAAGATTATAATCAATAAAATCAACTTAGATTTTGAGGGTTTATATCCGGTGCTTGTAATTGCTTTAATGTTCATCACCTTTTCCGTAACCGATTTTGTGGGAGGAAACGGCTTTTTAGCCATATATATTTGTGCAGTCTTTTTGGGTAACCAATACTTAATCCACAAAAAGACCATTCTTAAAATGTATGATGGTTTGGCGTGGTTGATGCAGATTGTACTTTTCTTAACTTTGGGACTTTTAGTGTTTCCTTCACAGATTGTTCCTGTTATTGGTATTGGACTTATAATTTCCTTGTTTTTAATCTTTGTAGCGCGTCCTGTGGCGGTTTTTATCAGCTTGATTCCCTTTAAAATGAAATTGCGCAGACGGTTTTATATCTCGTGGGTAGGCTTGCGCGGGGCTGTACCCATTGTATTTGCAACCTACCCTTTACTGGCTGGAATAGGCAAGGCAAATATGATTTTTAATATTGTATTTTTCATTTCACTTACCTCTATTTTGATACAGGGAACTACCCTTTCAGTAGTTGCGAAGTGGTTAAAAGTGAGTATTCCCAGTGAAGAGAAAAAATTGACTCCCTCAGAGAAATTTCTAGAAGAACATCCCAAAACAGAAATGCGCGAGATAGGTATTGCAAGAGGAAACAGGGTTGTGGGTAAAAAAATTGTCGATATTGAATTCCCCAGAACTGCCATTATTGCAATGATAAAAAGAAATGAAAAATACATTACACCCAACGGGAGTACTGAAATTAATGCAGATGACGTGCTTATTGTGCTTTCTGAAACAAAAAAGGGAATTGGAAAAGTGTACAAAGCTTTAAAGATTAAGGAGTTTTCAGCTTCGTGAATTCCATAAAAAATAAATTATATTCGTAGTAATCATATAATTAAATAATTATGAAAAGTCAAAAGCTTCTATTTATTATAGCATTGTTTTGTTCGCTAACTATTTTTGCCCAAGATATTTCTGTAGGAAAAAGAGATAAACTTCATTCAGAAATACTTCAGCAGGATCGTGAGTTCTCGGTTTATTTTCCACCTTCATATAATACTACTGTAAACCAAAAGTATCCCGTACTTTATATTTTGGATGGCGATTACAATTTTCAATATGTAGCTGGCTTTTTAGAATTGCAGGGTGCTATAAGTGAAATTATTCCAGAAATGATTTTGGTAGCCATTTCAGGAAAAGGAACCAATGAATACCGGAAAAACTGTAAACCCAAAATTGAGGGCGTGGAAGATAGCGGCAACGCAGAAGAAGTGGTGCGTTTTATTGAAAAGGAATTGATTCCGTATGTAAACAAAAACTATAAAACGGCAGATTATAAAATTCTAGGCGGGCATTCTGTTGGTGGAATATTTGTAATTAACACTGCAATAAACCATCCTGATCTTTTCAACAATTATATCGCTATCAGTCCTGCGCTTTGGTGGGGAAATAATGCGATGGAAGAGGTGATGGAAAAAACTTGGGGCAAAACCAAAAGCACAACGGCAAGCCTATACATTTCGCTTGCAAATGAAGAGGGAATGGGCGTGGATAAATTTCTGAAAAAAGTACCAAAAAGTATAATGGACAAAAATATAAAGTATCAGGAGTTCCCCACTGAAATTCACAACTCCGTAGGTCTTTCCAGCTATAAATGGGCATTGGGTGCCATTTTTAAAAATTGGTACGTAAAGGAAGAATACTTCGGTTCTGCGGAGGCCCTAAAAAAACATTATGCCGAAGTGCAAAAACAGTACGGGAGCATATTCAATATTCCGTTTACCGTTTTGGGCAACACACATTATATGCTTCAAAAAAACGATAAAGAGCGTGCAAAAGTGCAGATGGCTTTGAAGGAATTGAACCCGAATGCTTTTGTGCTATTTAATACTTACAGAGCGGGAAAACTTGTGACGAGCAAAGATTATGAGGAGGCTGAACAGTTATTGAAAGATGCCTTGGCAGTTAACCCTAATAACTTTGATAGCTATAATGTTTTGGCGAAAATTGAATCTGCCAAAGGGAATGAAATGGAAGCAAATGAAACCATCAACAAAGCTATAAATTTGGCAAACCAGCAGCGAGCGCGGCAATGGCAAATAAATGAACTGCTGGAAACAAAGGCGGAAATAAATAAAAAGCCGTAGTTTTATTAGGAATATTGAGAGATGAAAAACCTTTATTACATATTACAGATCACAAGCGTGTTTTTTTTATTTGGATTATCATTGGCCTGCGATGATTCTAAGAAAATAAGCTCGTACCATGCAAATCATTGGGAAGATCACTATGTGGATCCCGAAGCCATAGGGACAAAAAGTGATTCGCTGCAGGAGGGGAAAACTTATTTGAGTATTTATTCGCACATCTATAGTTTTTCATTAGAGAAATCACAGAATTTAACTGCTATGGTAAGCCTTAGAAATGTGAGCGCTACGGACACTATCTACATTTCAAAAGCAGATTATTACAACACCAAGGGCGAATTGATTCGTCATTATTTTAAGAAACCAATTTATTTGAAACCATTGGAAACCGTTGAAATCGTGATAGACGAAAGTGACGAACACGGCGGTAGTGGTGCAAATTTTATTTTTGAATGGTCCACAAAATCTACAACTCCCGAACCGCTTTTTGAAGCAATTATGACTTCACTAAGAGGATCGCAAGGTATAAGCTTTACTACTATTGGGAGAAGGATTGATTGAAATACGAAGTGCGAAGTGCAAACTACGAAGTGCGAAATATGAGGTGCGAAATACGAAATACAAAATCTGAGATTCTACTTGTGCTTTAGAGTTAAGTTGCAATTTTTTTCACAGCTAAATAACTCACCGCCGAATCCCAAATCAACAAATTCCGAATTAACGAATCACAAATCCCAATAGTTTTCGTTATTTTTGAAGAAAAAGCTAAGTAGATGAAAATAGTAGTTTCCCCAGCTAAAACGCTGGATTTCGAATCCAAACTTCCCACCACACGCGGCACCCAACCTAAGTTTTTGGAAGAGGCTGAAATGATAAACAACAAACTGGAGCGCAAGAGTAAAAAGTCGGTTGCGGAATTGATGGACATTAGCGATAAACTAGCTGAGTTAAATTACCAGCGATATAAAGAATTCAATACACCATTTACCAAAGAAAACGCACGTCCTGCGGTTTATGCTTTTGCTGGCGATGTTTACACAGGCCTGGACGCTTACACCATTCCTTCTGAGAAAATTGATCTTTTGCAGAACTCACTGCGCATACTTTCGGGAATGTATGGAATATTGCGGCCACTGGATTTAATGCAGCCTTACCGTTTAGAGATGGGTACCAAACTTCCGGTAAACCGCAAAAAGGATTTGCATTCCTTTTGGAAAAAAACACTCACGGAATCGTTAAATGCCGAATTGGAAGATGAAGAACTTTTCCTCAATCTTGCGAGTGTGGAATACTTTAATGCGATTGACGAAAAGAAACTTAAAGTACCTATAATTTCACCAGTTTTCAAGGATTTCAAAAATGGCAAGCTAAAGATTATTTCCTTCTTCGCCAAAAAAGCGCGTGGCAGCATGGCTCGTTTTGCCATTGATACTAATGTGAAAACTTTGGAAGATTTGAAAGCCTTTAATTATGACGGTTATGGCTATAGTGAGGAATATACATACAAAGAAAGTGAACCTGTTTTTATAAGGTAATTGAAACTGAAATTGAAATCGAAATCGAAATCGAAAAGTTTATTTCAACTATCAAATCAACCATCAACCATCAACCATCAACCATCAACAATCAACAATCAACAATCCCATTGTTTCACCACATCCACCCATACCCACCCTATATTCCCAAAAACGCAACCAAACTTATTGTCGGAACGCTGCCGCCGCCAAGATTTACAACTGGCGAATTAAAGGAAGGTGATGTGGATTTCTGTTACGGAAGCCGCGACGGGCAGTTATGGTTAATACTTGACAAAATATTCAGCCTAAATTTAAAATTTGAAACCACTGCCGAAGCCATCACTCAACGTGAACACTTTCTTAAGAAAATGGGCATTGGTATTTGCGATGTGGTAGCTTCCGCAAAGCGCGAAAAAGTAGATGCTTCAGATATTGGGATGCAAAATGTGGAGCTGCGCGATTTGATTGCCGTACTTCAACAAAACCCTAATATTGACACGCTTCTTTTTACTGGTGGAAATAGTAAAAACGGCCCCGAATATTTCTTCCGAAGAAATCTAAAAGATTACAATATTTCGCTGAAATTGGTTTCCAATGTAGTACCTAGAATCCATAATTTTGAATTGCCCGAGAGCGGGAGAATTGTTAAAACCGTTTCTTTAATAGCACCATCGGGAGCAGCAAATAGAGCTGTTGGCAGTCTTGCCGACTATAAAAAAATGAAAGACGAATTTCCCGAAAAAACCACAATTGATTTTCGCGTGGAACAGTATAAACCTTTTTTTTAAATACAATTAAAATTGCCCCTTTGGGGTTAGGGGGACGTAAAATTAAAAATCTGCAAGGGCGCATTGTTGCTCACTACCATAAACATTTCCTTACCGTTTATTTTGATGGCTTTCATATTTTTAGAATCGCTGGCTATAAAAGGTACATATTCCTTAGAATAGTTGAAACCACCCTTACCATCGCCCAATAAAACATAACCGTAGTTGCTGTCATAACGGATGGTTTCCACCTCGGCATCATAAATGGCGCCAACGCCCATAATATCCAACTTTCCATCATTGTTGAAATCGCGGGAAATGAAAGATAGTGTAGGCCCCAATTGGGCTTCGTTGGGCAATGGCCTTACTTTAAATTTTCCACCGCCCAGATTTTCCACGTAAATGCTTTCAAAATCATGACTGGTCAATTTATAAGCTTCTTTTAATTCTTCGGCCCCATATATTCCGTCCATATCTAAGTTGGAAAATTCCTTATAACTTTTTATTTTATCCAGCAGAAATGGATTTTGCTGGCTACTGCATTCCTTACCGCGAACGGGAACAAGCCTACCATCGTTTATCTTGCTCATAGCTACATCAAAGCTGCCGTTATTGTCAAAATCCTTGGCATAAATGAATAGCGGTTTTTCTGCGGAAGGATGAAATTTATTGTTTCCGCCTATATTTCCAAAAACATAATCCGCATCGCCGTCGCCATCAAAATCTGCGGCAGTTACGGAAAACCACCAACCTTCGGTATTTTCAAGTCCGGTTATATTTTCGTTTTTGGCAAACTTTCCGTTATTATTGCTGAAAATTGTTGGTGCCATCCACTCTCCGGTTACCAAAAGATCGAGGTCTTTATCGTTGTCATAATCGGTAAAAACGGCTGCAGAAATCATCCCGATTTCTTTAAGCGAAGGACTTTCTTCGGTAGCATCCTTAAAGATTCCGTTTTCATTTTTAAGAAGATAGGAGCGTGGTGCAAGCGGATATTTTCTTGGAATCACATTGCCGCCAACAAATAAATCCTGGTCGCCATCACCATCGTAATCTGCCGCCACAACGCTTTTGCCAGAAACTAACATGGTTGGCAAAGCTTCTTTTTTATAGGTGAAATTGCCTTTGCCATCGTTCATGAAAAGCCTATCCTGTAAAAGCGGACTGTTCTCATCCAGTTCATAACCTGCAGTCGCAACGTAGAGGTCTTGGTCGCCATCGCCATCGGCATCAAAAAATAGAGCTTGGGCATCTTCAAATTTTGCATTGTTTTTCCAAAGAGCTTCATTTGTTTTCATGAAACTTCCATTTGTTTTTTGAATGTAGAGAGCAGCTTCGGCATTGGCGGCATTTCCTACGAAAAAATCATCCAAACCATCACCGTTAACATCTGCTACGGCAAGACCGCTGCCTTTGGTAGATTGTTTTTGGGGAATAAGAAGCTGAAGGGAAAAATCGTCAAAATCATTCTCTTTCTGCATATAATCTATCCCAACGCTTGCTGGATCAAGACTTTCTTTTCTTGAAGCAGGGTTTTGATACGCCACGGTTCCAGCAGTTGCCGTACTGTAATCTACAGTGAGCATTTTGTTAGCTGCAGGAGCGTTCAGCTTTGAAATTTTTCCATCGGGCCACTGCACTACTACTTCATCAACTTTATTATTTTTTCCAAGCCCGAAGTGAAGCACGTCTGTTACTGAAGATTGAAAACCGCGAGCTAGGTACAACTGCTGAAATTGTATGGTGTCCGCTTTTTTTACATATACTTTAGCGCCTATTCCCAGTGAATTGTTTTTTGGACCTTTTAGCTTTACTTGCAGATAATTGGTGTTGGCGTTATTTCGGTATAAGCCTACTTCGTCGTCTATATTGTTTATTATCAAGTCTAAATCGCCATCATTATCAAGATCTACATAGGCTGCGCCATTGGAAAAAGTTGGGTCTTCCATTCCCCATTCCTTCATTTGTTTGGTAAATGTTAGGTCGCCGTTGTTTTTATAAATATAATTGTTCAGTTTCTGTGAGGGCAGCATGGCCTGTACGGCCTCCAAAGTCATCTGTCCTTTATTGGCTATTATTTTCTTCATCTCTGTTCTGAAATCTTGGTTGGTATAATCTTTAATAACGCCATTGGTTATAAAAATATCCTTCATCCCGTCATTATCAAAATCGGCGATTAGCGGTGCCCAGCTCCAGTCGCTTTTGGCAACGCCGCTAAGTAGTGCGGTTTCATTAAATTTGCCATTTCCATTATTGTAATGGAGCATATTCGCCATATACGGATGGTTATAGCCTATGTCAACCATTTTATTGAAATTTTCAGTATTCATAGAAGCCATATTCTGCTTGCTGCGCTTGTAGTTTTCCGCAGTCATATCAACGGTGATAAGATCTGGAAGAAGATCATTATTGAGGTCTGCATAATCTGAACCCATGCTGTAGAAGGAGATATGGTCTATGCGGCTGTTTATTTCGTTTTTGAAGGTACCGTCTTTTTGGTTGATGTACATTTGGTCCGGTTCCAGAAAATCGTTGGAAACATATATATCGTCCCAGCCATCGTTATTGAAATCGCCCACAGCCCCAGCCAGCCCCCAAGCTTTGTTGTAAACCCTCGCCTCGCCAGTTACTTTTGTGAAAGTGGCGCCATCATTTCGGTACAATTGATCGCTGGTAATTTCTTCAAGTTGGTTCTGAATTTCGGCACTTATGGTAGTATTGTTTTTGAAATCATAGCGATAGTTTACGAGATATAAATCTAAATCGCCATCCTTATCGTAATCCAGCTGATATATTTGCGTAGAATAACCGGGATCGTCCAAGCCCCATTTTTTTGCTTCTTCCTTAAAGGTTCCATCTTTTTGATTTACGAACAGAAGGTTTCTTCTGCCATTATCGTCGTATACGGAACCTGCTTTGCAAACGTAAATATCCAACCAGCCGTCATTATTTATGTCTAGCATGCTCGCACCTGTTGAAAAGCCTTTATAGTCTTCCGTTTTTGAAACTGTAGTAATATCTTCAAAAACAAGCTCACCTTTATTTTTGTACAATTTATTGGGTCCCATGCTTGAAACAAAATACACATCCTGTAATCCATCGTTATCAATATCGCCCACTGCCACACCGCCACCAACATATATATAGGTATAATTCAAGAAGTTGAAATCCACATCTTCTTTAATAACATTCGTGAAATTTAATTGTGATGTTTCAGAAGTTACCTTAGTGAACAAAGCAGTAGCGTTATCGGTGTACCCCGAATCGATCTTATCTTTTGGCGGTTGTGAACAGGAAAATAAGAGCAGCGAGAAAGTAAGGATGGTAATTGTTGTTTTCATAATACATAAGATTAACTCACTTAAAAATCCAAGGATTTAGAGGTTCAGGAAAAGGATATTTTTTGATTAATTATAATAATTTCTAAATATATAAAATTTTAGGTATGTGAATTATTTGTCTTTTATGATAAATTAAAGTATTTTTAAGGACTTTTTAACTATTAATCTTAAATTATCAATTTTATGAAAAAAATTACACTGTTTTTATTCGTACTGTTTGTCGTCTGTATGACGTGGCAAACTAATGCGCAGACTTATACACAGTCCACACCAGTTGCTATAAGCACTGGGGCTGGTGCAACGTACACCTCGACGCTAAATGTACCTGCAAATGGTAATATTACAGATCTAAATGTAGATCTGGATATTGCACATACTTGGGTTAGTGACCTAGTTGTTTCTTTGACGTCACCAAATGGAACTACCATGATTATTTTGGATTCTGCTGCTTCTTGTTCGCAAAACAATATAGATGTTGTATTAGATGATGCAGCGGCTATTAATGTTTCTACTGTTTGCGCTCCCTCTACTAGTACAACAAATCCTCCAACTTCTTGGGCAATGCAAGGTACGTTTGCTCCCAATAATCCTCTTGCTGGCTTTAATGGAGAAAACGCAATAGGTGATTGGATACTTACAATTGTGGATGGAGCTGCCGGAGATGGTGGTACTTTAAATAACTGGAGCTTAATTGTTACCTTGGCACCACCTCCGGGAGACATTGCCGAATGCGCCACAGGACTTCCTTTAGCGATAGACCCACCGGCATCGATAACTTCTACTATCAATGTTACTGAAACTGGCGTGATTGGAGCTGCCAATGGCGATTACCGTTTTGACGATGTTATGCTTAATGTTGCAAGTGGATGGGCAAGTGACCTAGACTTTACATTGATAGCTCCTTCAGGAACTACACTGGATCTTTCTTCTGGAAATGGTGGACAAAATGGTTTAAATCCTGCACAGAATCTAATGTTTACTGATAGCTCAGGAAATAACGTAACCACATGGGGTAGTGCACCTCCTTTGGCAGACTATCAACCAGAAGGCGGTTTATTGAACACCGTCTTTGCTGGTGAAGCAGTCAACGGTATTTGGACGCTAACTATAGTTGATAATGCTCCTTTTGGCGATGGCGGGTCCTTAAATTCTTTCTGTCTTAATATGTCAGTGATTACTGTTGTGGGTGATCCACCAGTAATTGCCTGTCCTACAAATATTACGGTAAACAACAGCGCCGGACTTTGTTCTGCTGTGGTAAACTTTACTGGAGTAGCTTTTGACACTGAAGATGGAAACATCTCGGGCGATATTATCGCGACCCCTGCCAGTGGAAGTTCTTTTGCAGTTGGTGATACCGACGTGGAGCTTTCCGTTACCGATAGTGACGGCAACACATCAACCTGTAACTTTACGGTTACCGTGGTTGACAATGAACTGCCGGTGGCAGTTTGCCAAAACATAACCGTAGACCTTGATCCGGTAACCGGAAACGCTACCGTTACCCCTGCCGAGATAAACAACGGCTCTACGGACAACTGTGGTATCGCCACCTATGCACTTGACGTTTCATCGTTCGATTGCTCGATGACGGGTGACA